>NC_012108.1:1397268-2794536 GCF_000020365.1 Desulforapulum autotrophicum HRM2
AGGGAGAGATTGATGTGGATCTGGTGTTTGTGGGGGCGGACAATTTTGAGGCCAAGGGCCTTGAACGGGCCCAAAAAGCAGGGATTGAAACCTTTGTGGTTGACTACCGGGCCATTATCGAACAGGTAAAAAATTCACCCGAAAGCGTTGATATTCCTGATGATTTCAACCTGGAAGAGATTCGAGGAAAACAGAGCCTTGTTCCGGAATCTGCGGGTGCGTCAAAGGTTGAGCAGTTTTTGACCTCAAGGGCCGTTGCTGAACGGGCAATGCTCGACCATATCCTGCCCCACAAGGTTGATCTTCTGATCCTGGCAGGCTTCATGCGCACCCTTACCCCCTATTTCATCGATCGCATCAACACGGACCGTAAACGGATCATGAATATCCATCCGGCCCTTCTTCCGGCATTTCCCGGAACCGACGGGTATGGAGACACCTTCAGGTATGGGTGCAGGGTGGGCGGATGCACGGTTCACTTCATCGACTATGGTGAGGATACTGGCCCCATACTTGGTCAGCGGGCCTTTGACATTGACGAGAACGACACCCTTGAAACCATCAAGAAAAAGGGGCTTGCCCTTGAGTGGGAACTCTATCCCGAGTGTATCCAGAAGTTTGCACGAAGGATTCTGGGATAGGGGTGTTATCCGATTACCTTGAGCATCAACGGGATGGCTGCCATGGTGCCGATGGAGCTGCCAAGATTTGTAAATACAACCACCAGCAGAATCCGGGTGACATTGTTTCTCCAGAATCCCCGTACTGTGAGGATGTCAACGGGTATGGATTCAAGGTCCTTTACCTTGGGTTTTCTTGAGATTGCCTCCACAAGGCCCGACACCCATCCTGCGGCAATCATGGGGTTGAGGGATGTCAACGGGGCCGCAAGGATCGAGGTGAGGATTGTCCAGGGGTGTGCCAGGGCTGCAACGGCGCCAAGTCCCGCAAAGAGACCATTGGCTGCAATCCACATCCAGATCATGTCTGTGCCACCGCCCTTGCCCTTTATGAAGAATCCTGCACCAAACAGGACAAGAATGGCAAGGGGAATGAGCCACTTCATGATCTTTCCGAAATTGCCACCCCTGGGTATCCGGGTCAACTCATCCATGTCCACAGCGGTGCTGTCTGCCAGGTAGCGTTTGATGCCGGGAACGTGACCTGCACCTGCAACGGCAACGATCCTGTCACCCGGGGCGGTTCGGATGGTTTCTGCAAGAAACTGGTCCCGTTCGTCAATCAGTATTCTTTCAAGGATGGGGTGGGAGCGTTTCATGTCCGCAAGCAGGGTTTGCAGGATGTCCTCCTGCTTCATACGTTCGATTTCCTCTTCAGTGATCTCGTCGGTGTTGCCAAGGGAGAAAACCATCTGGAACATCAGCTTGAGTCGTTCCCACAGGCCCATGCTTCTCCATACCCGGGTAAGGGTGGTCTGGATTGCCCTGTCCGCTGGAAAAATTCGGGCGTCAATTTTTTCGCCTGCCTCAATGGCGTTGATCATCTCCTGGCCGGGTTTGATTTCAAATTTTTCTGCAATTCGTTTCTGGAACGAGGCAAGCATCAGGTTCATGAGAAGGAACATGGCCTTTTTTTCCCGGATTACCTTGATGATGTCCATGTTGCGCCAGGCGTCCTTGTCCCGTATGGATTGAAGCCGGGTCTCGCAGAGCTCCACACACACGGTGTCCGGACGTTCAGACTCAATGACCCGGGTGACAAGGAGGGCGCTCTCTTTGGAGACGTGGGCCGTTCCGATTAAAATGATCTCTTTTCCGTTGCAGAAGATGCGGTCTACCCCTTCAAGGTCTGCAGTTGCTATGTTGTCCATACGCCCATGGTGTCCTTAAATTGTCCTAAAGGTTGTCTGTTGGTTCAGCAAAGCAATAATTATAATCATTTCAAGGACAATGGCAAGAAATAAAACGTCACCCATTGACCTTGTGTCTGGATGTGTGATATCTGCTGGGTCATGAAATCAATGGACGAACAAATACTGCGGGCAACAAAAGAGATCGTGGTGAAGTTTATCGAGTTAGGAAGGCTTTCCCCTGCAACCGTGCATGAATCCATCCGGGATATCCATGCCACCATCAGGGAAACGGTCAAGGGCAGCATGGACACAGACACGAAGGACCAGGAGTAGTTTTTCTTTAATGGGCCCTGGCCCAGTTTATTCCTGCCGCTATGTTGACCTTCAAGGGTACCTTGAGGGCAAACACCCCTTCCATGACCTGTCGGGCAAGATCCATGAGGGCCTCTTTTTCCGCCAGGGGCGTTTCAAAGATAATTTCATCGTGGACGGACAGGAGCATCCGTGATTTTAGCGGTGTTTTTTTTAGTTCCCTGTCCATGTTGATCATGGCAAGCTTGATCAGATCTGCGGCACTGCCCTGAACCGGCGTGTTAATGGCGGCCCTTTCGGCAAGTTTCCTTAGGTTCACGTTGGAGGCGTTGATGTCGTTGAGCCGCCTTTTCCTGCCAAGAATGGTTGTCACCTCTCCGGTTGTTTTTGCCTGTTCGATGGTTTTGTCAATGAATCTTTTTACCCCTGCATACCTTGCAAAGTAGGAATCAATATAGGTCTGGGCTGTTTTCCGTGTGACGTTGATCTCCTTTGCAAGTTTAAAGGCGCTCATTCCGTACATGATACCAAAGTTGATGGCCTTTGCCTGGCGCCTTAAATCCTCGGTGATGAACTCGGGAAATGCCTGGAACACCTCGGCCGCCGTTCTTGTATGGATATCTTCGTCGTTTCTAAACGACTGAATCAGGATTTCGTCCTCGGCAAAGTGGGCAAGGAGCCTGAGTTCAATCTGGGAGTAGTCGGCCGCAACAAGGATGTGGCCCGGTTCGGGAACGAAGGCCTCTCTGATCATTTTACCTTCGTTCGTACGGATGGGGATGTTCTGAAGGTTGGGGTCCGAGCTTGAGAGCCTGCCCGTTGCTGTGATGGCCTGGTTGAACGAGGTGTGGATTCTGCCCGTCTCTGGATGGATAAGTTCCTGGAGGGCGTCTGAATAGGTGGATTTAAGTTTTCCAAGGGAGCGGTATCTCAGGATCTTTTCCGGCAGTTCATGGTGTTCTGCCAGTTCATTGAGCACCTCCACATCTGTTGAATAACCGGTTTTTTTCTTGGTTTTTTTCTTGGCAGGCAGTTGCAGTTTTTCAAACAGAATAGTGCCGAGTTGTTGTGACGAGTTGATGTTAAAAGTTTCGCCTGCAAGGGCGTAAATTTGTGTCTCAAGGGTCATCATCTCCTGTTCAAAGGTTTTTGAAAGCTCCCCGAGTTTTTTTCGGTCCACCTTGATGCCGTGCATTTCCATATCTGCAAGGACAGTGATAAGGGGCATCTCCACCTGGTTCATCAGGTCCAGAAGGTTGCTCTCCTGAAGCTTTTGCTTAAGGATTCCATGGCAGAGAAGGGTTATATCCGCATCTTCTGCTGCATAGTCCAGGGCCGTTTGGATCTCAACCTCGTTAAATCCGATCTGGGTCTTGCCACTGCCCGTTACCTCCTTGTAGCGGATGGTTTTATGGTCCAGAAGGTCCATGGCAATTTTGTCCAGGCTGTGGCCCCTTTGGGATGGGTTTAACAGGTGGGAGGCGATCATGGTGTCAAACCCGAGACCCTGCATTCTGATGCCGTGGCGAGTAAGCACAATGTAGTCGTACTTGATGTTCTGGCCGACCTTTTTAACTTCGGGGTTTTCAAGAAGGGGACGTATTAGGGCAATCACCCGGGATAAATCAGGCTGTTTCTTGGCGTCCATTCCCGTGTGGCCCACGGGGATATAATAGGCCCTGTGGGGCTCCACGGCAAAGGAGATACCCACAAGTTTGGCCAGCATTGGGTGTTTTGAAGTGGTTTCCGTATCAACACTCAGAATGTCTGCCTGTTTAAAGGTCTCTATCAGTTTCTTTAATTGATCCAGCCCTGTTACAAGGATATACTCTTTTTCTGCAGGCGCCTGTGTGGGCTTGAACTCCTGGTAGAGCTTTGTAAACTCAAGTTCCTTGAAGATTTCTGCCAGCCGCCCGTGGTCAAAGGGCGAGAGGATGAATTCGTCCAGGGGGATTTCAACGGCAACGTTTCTGTCAATGGTAACCAGGTCCCGGCTCAGGAATGCCTGGTCCCGGTTGTCGGTAAGTTTTGCATACAGGCTTTTTTTGGATTTCAGGCTTTCCAGGTTATCATAGATGGTTTTCATGTTTCCATGTTCAGCAATGAGCTTCTGGGCCGTTTTGGGACCGACCCCTGGAACGCCCGGGATGTTGTCAGCGGTGTCTCCGGCAAGGCCTAACATGTCGATCACCTGGATGGGGGTCAGTCCCAGCTTGTCCGAAATCGCTCGTTTGTCGATGATCTCTTCTTTCATGGGGTCCCAGATCACGGCATTGTCCGTTACAAGTTGCATGAAATCCTTGTCCCCTGTTACCATGACCACGGCGAATCCCTTCTCTTCCGCCAGTCGGGCATAGGTGCCGATGAGGTCGTCTGCCTCAAACCCGGTCTTCTCCACAATGGGAATGTTCAGGGCCTTGACAACCTCCTTGATATAGGGAATTTGCAGCCTCAGGTCATCGGGCATTGGCGGTCGGTTGGCCTTGTATGCGTCAAACATGGCATTGCGAAAGGTGGGCCCCTTCACATCAAAAAATACGGCCACGTATTCAGGCTGTTTCTCCTTGATCAATTTCAGGAGAATTCTTGTGAATCCAAAGGTGGCATTTGTGGGGATGCCCGTGGATGTAGACAGGCTTCGTATGGCGTGGAAGGCACGGTAAAGATAGGCGCTTCCATCAACAAGGTATATGTTTTGTTTCATGTTTGATCTTTTATCCTAAGGGTTCCAGGGTGTCCCGCCGGTGGGGTCAGCCCCCACGGTGTCAGGCACCCTATGTTTTCGTTGATTGACTATTTTTGCAAGTCTTTTTTGGGAAAGTTCATGGGTTCAACTGTTCTTCCCCGGGGCTCGCTCAATTCTAACCCACTATTTTCCTTTACATAGTTGTGTTTTCATTTATAATAGATCACATGGAGGCGTATTTGCTGAACCTTCTATTTTTGCCCTCCTGTTCTTGCCCTGCATTTTCTTTTTTTCTTGCCCTGCATTCTTTTTTTACCGCCTTTTATTATCCGGCAGATTTTAGTTTAAAAAGGGGAGGATATTATGGAACTTAAACAGGGAGATCTTTTCTGGGGAATGGACAATGATTTTGTCATAAAGGTCATGGACGCAACCGAGAAAAAAAATGTTGATGAGGGTGTCACCCTTTTTCAAGCAGGTGATGTTGCAGACGATTTTTATATCCTGATCAAGGGGAGGGTCAAACTCACCATTGGCGATAAGGGGCCTGTTGTCTACATGGCAAAGGAGCCGGGCCAGGTTATTGGGTGGTCCACCCTGCTCGGCAGGGAGCACTATTCGGCCACGGCTATCTGTGTTGAAGCGTCAAAAATGCTAAAAGTCGGCAAAAAAAGCTTTCTTGAGAATCTTGCAAAGGATCCTCAAAGTGAAGCGCTTTTTTTCAAACGGGTTGCAGGAATGCTCGGAGATCGTCTGGTTTCCGTTTATCCCAGTATCGCCTAAACGGTTCATGGATCATTATTACGATGTTTAACAGTTTAGTGTCATCTGCCGGAATTGGGGGACGTTTCAATGGAACGTCCCCCGTTGTTTTATTTTTTCTTTTTAAGTGCCTCCATGAGAAGGGCTCCCATATCGCCCATGGGCGCCTTCTGGGCAGGGGCAAATTTGCGCCAGTCATCGGAATCCTTCATTTCGGGAGGGGCAAGGGAGATACGCCGTTTCTCCTCGTCGGCCGACTCCACCATTACAGTGACCTTGTCTCCGGGTTTGAGTGAGTCATAATCCGACGGTTTGGACGCCTTGGAAGCAACAGATGCCGGTAGAAGACCTGTGACGCCCGGCTCAAGACTGAGGAAAATGCCGAACTGCTCTCTTTTTTCCATGGTGGTTTCCACAATGGTGCCCGGGGCGTATTTTTCTGCAATGCCGGCCCAGGGATCCCCCAGGGCATCCTTGATACTCAGGGAGATGCGCCGTTTTTCAATGTCGATATCCTTGACCACCACCTGGACCATTTCACCCAGGGTTACCACGTCATCGGCCTTGACGATTCTTCGTGTGTGGCTCATTTCACTCAAATGAACCAGTCCGTCCATGCCCGGAGCGATTTCAACAAAGGCGCCAAAGGGGGCAAGGCGAACCACCTTGCCCGTGAGTTGATCCCCCGGGGCAATGGTGCCTGCCTGGGAATCCCAGGGGTCTTCGGACAGGGCCTGCTTGATGGAAAGGGAGATTTTGGGCATATCCGCTCCCTCCTTTGTTTCGATTTTAAGCAGCTTGACCTTGACCGTCTCTCCCTGCTTTACCACCTCTTCTGCCTTGTCCACCCTTGACCAGCTGAGTTCTGAAATATGGGCCATGCCTTCAACACCCGGAACAAGTTCGATGAACGCCCCATAGGGCATGAGTTTGGTGACGCTGCCGGTGAGGATGTCGCCCTCTTTGGCCTCCTTGAAGAACGCATCCTGCCGGTCTTTGTTTTCCAGATTCAAGAGATCCCGGCGGGAGACGACAATGTTGCGGCCCCCCTCTTCAAACCGGGTAATGATGAAGTTAAAGGTCGAACCCACATAGGATTCGGTGTCTTCAATATACTTTATGTCCATCTGGCTTACCGGGCAGAAGGCCCTTTTTCCCATGATGGTAACGCTGAATCCGCCCTTGATGGTTCCTGCTACCTTGCCTTCGACCGGGGTGCCGGTAAAGGATGCTTCTTCGAGCATGGTTGCGGTGCCGGCGCCTGACAGTGATTTAGACAGGGTGATTTCACTTTCATTCATGGATACCACGTAGAGAGAGATCTCATCGCCCACGGCATGGTGAAATTCTCCGTTTTTGTCTAAAAGTTCTGCCTTGTCCACGACTCCGTCGCTCTTGGCGCCTGTGCTGATATATACGGCATTCTGACCAATGGAGATAATTTTTCCATCTATTTTGTCTCCCTGGCGGATATCGTGGTTAATTTCTGCGTCATAGGAGGCAAACATCTCTGCAAAGCTTGCTTCTTCCTGGTTGTCAGATCCATTGTCTCCAAATTTGTCAGCCATCATTTTTCTCCTGAACATCAATAGTTAAAACACTTTTCTATACAATCCCCTGACAGGTGTCAAGTCATATGGTTTCGGCAATGGAGACGGTTCGATCCCCCAGGGTGTTGACATAGCTTGCCATTTCATTGTCGTACCAGCCATAGATCACGGCATTGGTGACCGGGATGCGGGCAATGGTTTTGTCAAGGCTCTTGAGAAGGGCGGGGTCAAGGCCCTTGACTTGACCCAGATCAATGCTGATTTCCGCCGTTCTTGTATGGGTTTCATGGCCTTCGATGATGGTGGCGGCCCTGGGGGTGCCAACAATATCGGCCGATACGTTCTGTTTTTCCGTGAACACCAGGTACCCGTCGTTCTTTTCTGTGGCGGTTTTTCGGTAAAGTTCGTTGATCAGGGCCTTGTTGATGGGACCCCCCTTGGGGGCGTCCTGGATGTTGAGCACCAGGATGATCAATGATCCTGAAGCTGTGGGAATCCTGACCGATTCTGCAATAAAGCCGATGGTCTCCATTTCCGGGATTACCAGGGCAAGGGCCCTTGCCGCACCCGTTGAGGTGAGAATGATGTTGTTCATGACGCTGCGGCTCTTCCTGAGATCCGTTGCTCCCTTTTTGGGCAGGCGGTCAAGGACCTGCTGGGAGCCTGTGGCCGCATGGACAGTGGCCATGGATGCGGACAGAATTCTGTCAGCGCCAAAGTAGTCAAGCAGCGGTTTGATCATGTGGGCAAGGCAGTTGGTGGTGCACGAGGCGTTGGAGATCAGGCTGTGAATCCTTGGATCATAGCTTTTGTCGTTGATCCCCATTACCGTTGTAACGGCGTCATCGGGCATGGGGGAACCCTCCTGGACTTTGAAGGGTGCGCTGACCACCACCTTTTGCGCCCCGCACTCAAGGTGGCCCCGGACCGATCCTGCAGATGCCTCAAACGAGAGATTGGGATCCAGGAACTGGCCGGTGGTGTCAACCACAAGACGTGCACCGTGATCGCCCCATCCTATTTCACGGGGGTTGCGTTTTTCACGCAGCAGGGTCACCTTGACATTGTTGATCTGCATGGTTCCCTTTGCCTCGTCAATATCAGTGATGACGGGCGGGGCACCATGGCCGTGGAGAAATGCATTCAGGCGTCCATAGGTGGTGTCCCGTTCAATATAATGGGCAATGTCTCCAAGGGATCTGCCTGCCTCCCGGCCGAGATTAACCACAAGTTCGTCAAAATAGCCCCGTCCCACATGGTGCCATACGGTGAGTTTGCCGATTCTGCCGAGTCCGTTAATACCAAGTATTCTAGAATTGTCTTCACTCATCTGCCTCTCCTATAGCTCATTTACCTTTAGGTAACCCTTGTATATTAATCCCTCCCTGCCGTCCATGCTGATAAAGTCACCGGACTTCATGAGGGTGTTAGCGAATTTGCATTGCCGTTTTTTTTCGTTGCTCATGAGGTTCTCACAGCCGACTACGCAGGTCTTTTTAAGGCTGTGGGCCACCACCGAGGCGTGGGAGGTGACGCCACCCCTGGCCGTGAGGATGCCGTCGGCTGCATAGATTTCCCTGATGTCGTCGGCCACCGTGTCTCCCCGGATGAGAATCAAGTTCATGTGGGGCTCATCCTTTCGCCACTGTTTGATCTCCTCCAGGGTAAAAACGATTCTTCCACTCATGGGACCGCCTGACACGCCGATCCCCCTGCCAAGGTATTCCATGGCGTTCAGGTCATCCATGTCAAAGGATCGGATGACGCTTCGCTCGCGAACGGACATGTCCCGGGTCTGGAGCAGGTAAAGGTCCTTGTAGTTGGGACTTTCAAAGGTGAACTCCATCTCCTGGGGATCCCACTTATTGTCATAGATGATGGCATGGGCAATGGCTTTGAGATTGTTGTACAGGACAGGGAAGCCTGATTCCAGGCTGATGCCGCTGCCCCGCTGTTCAATTTCCCTCTGCATCTCGGAGATGGCAAGGGTCCTGACAAGTCCTGACACCACATCCTCCCCCTGGTTGCCGATGGTGAAGTCACCCCAGAGCCTTAAGGTATCACCGGGAAGCCTTGGGCTGTGGGTAAAAAACACCCCGGAGCCTGATTGGCTTGAAACATTGCCGAACACCATGGCCTGGACTGTGACAGCCGTGCCCCAATCGTCGGAGATGCCCATGATTCTTCGATAGGCCCTGGCCCGGGGGGAATCCCAGGAACTGAACACCTTGTTGATGGCAAGGTAGAGCTGGCCGATGGGGCTTTCAACGACTTTGATGCCTGAATCCCGGATCATGTTTTTGTAGGTTATGGAGAGCAGCTTCATCTGTTCTCCGGTGAATTCGCGTTTCAGGGGGACACCGTTTTTTTTCTTAAACTTGTACATGATCGAGTCAAAGTCATTGCGGTTCAGGCCAAAGGACATGCCGTACCCCTGGAGAAACCGACGGTAACAGTCCCAGGCAAACCAGGCATTGCCCGAAATGTTGGCAATGCTTTCGGCAATCTCTTCGTTGATCCCCACATTCATGTAGGATTCAAGCATGCCGGGCTGGGAGATGGATGAGCCGCTTCTGACCGACAGCAGCAGTGGATTTTTGGGGTTGCCAAAGCATTTTCCTGTACTTCGTTCAAGGAAGGTAAGGTTTTCTTCCACATGCTTTCTGAAGTTGTTTTCGGCCGGTTCATAGGTGTTGATCAGTTCCTGGCATCGGAAGGCCTCGGTGGTGATAATAAATCCAGGGGGTACGGGCCACCCCATGCGCTTGAGTTCCACCAGGTTGAGTCCTTTGTTGCCAAGGTGGATGATGTGGTGGTTGTTTCGCTTGTCTTCCCCGATTTCGGTCATGGCATTGTCAGGATCATAGTTGAAAAGTTTGTTGAGCATGGTTTCCGAGAGCTTTTCACTCTGGCGGAACAGGGTATTCATGATCCGGTTGAGAAATACATCCAGCTGCTGGAGACCCAGGGAGGTGACGATTTTGTCCCGGAAGAAGAGGTCTGCCACCATGTGGGCTAACTTTTTCCTTTCCATATCCTCTTCCTTGGGTAGAAATTTTTCAAGGATTTGATCTTCGGGCATTTTTGCCATGATCTGGAGGATGTTCCTGCCGTGGATGGTGTGGAAGTTGTCGTCAATGATGTTTTTAACGGCCCGGGAAAAGCCCTTGAATATGTCAATGTACTGGGTAAAGGAAAATTCTCTGATGCCTATGGAATGGGTCAGAAGTTCAAGCTGCATCTTCATCTTGTTTGACGAAATCCCGTCCACCCCCAGGGCCTTGGCAAAAAGCTCCAGGATCTCAAGTATCTGGGAAAAGGTCACCTTGGTGATAAGGCTTAAATCAATGGCGTTGATCAGCTCCTCGAACAATACGTTCACAATGGCCTCGATGCGAAGCGTCAGCCCCAGGGCGTCAAATCTTGCTTCATGGTAGCTGCCATACACCGACGGGATGTCCACGGCAATGTGGCGCTTGTGGTACATGTTTTCCCTGATCTCAAAGGTCTGGTCCGACAGGATCACGGCCTTGAGTTCCTCAAGGAAGCTGAGCAGACCGGCAATCTTTTGCTTGAGGTCAGTCTGGGCCAGGGCCTGTTTAAGCCTGCCCGTGTCGGGAAGATCTTCGGATTTGAGAAGGCTAAGGTAGCTGTCAAACTCAATGTTGTTGAAGTTGTATTTCTGGTTGAGGAGCCGGTAAAATTCCAGGGTCAGAACGGCCCGTTCCCGGTCCTGATCAGACGCCTTGTCAACACGGTTGATCATGGAGACAAGTGTTGTGTCATCCATTGTCAAAAGATCTGCCGGAATGGCGACCCCCTGGTCTGCAAGGGCTGAAAAGATAATGGTCATGCCATGGCTGTAGATTCCATTCTCTTCTATTTCATCATAGATCAAAGGGGGGATGAAGGGTTGAAGACCGTGTTTGTCCGCCCGTTGCCAGAATTGCAGTACCTCCTCAATAAAGGTTACCACCCGACTGCTGCTTTCCACATGGCTTTGTTTCCGAAGGAAATGAACCAGGGTATCCTTACGCATGCACACCTCGTCAAGGCGTGTTGAAATATCCCGGAGTTTTCCTTCGGCACCTATTTCGTTGAAAAATGCAGGCAGGAGTCGTGCAAGCTGCTTTACAAGATTATAGACCGGGGCAATATCTTTGGCCAGAAAGGCCGAAATATCCCTTGCAAAGAGGTCCGTGTCCTTGATGAAAACCCCGCCGCAGGAGAGAAAGATGATCAAGGCCGACATCAGGCGAACCGAACTTTTGGGCTTCTGTCCAATCAGTTCCAGCCAGTTGCGGATGTTTTGAATATGGGTGTTGTTGCTGATCACTTGCCAGTCGTTACCCATGCCCTTGATGGTCGGTGCGTGGAATCCAAGGTCAACCACCTGGTCGATGAAGTAGTTGATCACCTCAACCTCTTCTGTGCGGTAGACAGCCTCGCCTGACTTTAATACGCAGTTGAGAACCGTCTGGGGGAACCTGCCGTCAAGGGCCCTTAAAACGCCAAAGGTTTTATCGATGATGGCCAGGTTGTTCTTAAAGTCCTCATGTCCGATGAGCCAGGTCAGTGCCCGGTTGATGTCCCCCAGGGCGTCCTTGTGGATCATGGCAAGGCCAGGTGTGTTGATGATATAAAACAAAAACATCACCTCCAGGCGTTTGCTCGTTATCTCGTCGGGCATGGTCCGGCTGATTTTTTTGGGCATCTGCCTGAAAAGGGAGACGATGTCCTTGTATCCGGGAAGGGTGACCAGTCGTTTTGTCAGCTCAATGGAACCTATGGGTTCCTCCCTTGCCATGGTGAGAAGGGTCTCTTTCCAGGCGAAAAATTTCTGGTGGGAGGTTTCATTGATGAATTGCTCGGCCAGGTTTTTGTAATCCGTGTGGCTTGCCTCCCGCTGAATCCAGACCAGGGGGTCTTCCAGTTCCAGCCAGTAGGAAAGGGAGTGATCGTAAAATCGGACCAGAAACCGGTTCAGGGTTTCATTGTCCCCGGTCTCCTCCGTTCCGATCTTGATGAAAAGCCTGGCAAGCTTGTCCGGCTGAAAATAACTTGTAACAAAAAGATGAAATTTCACGCCCGAAAGGTCAAGGGTCTGGGCAAGAATGGATTTAAAAACAGGTAGAAATCTTGGCGTTTCATCCGTAGCATCGGTCAGGACATGGTGCAGAAAGAGCAGCAGGTCTTCAGCGGCATCCTCCTGGATGGTTTGGTTTTCATTTTCAGCAATGGCCCTGAGGAAAATATCGGCAAAAATCTGTACAGCTGCAGGACCTTCGGGATGGGGGCGTAGCAGGTGAAAATAGCCAAGGGAGAAACTTCTGGCCTCTTTGACGATGAAGTCCCAGTTCTTGTAGGGGTGGGACAGTTCCTTTAAAAAGACGTTGAGCCTTTTTAAAATACCATAGTAGTCTGCCATGATTTCCTGGAGCGGTTGGTATCTCTCGTCAATGGTTACATCAACATGGTAATCGGCCAGGTTAACCTCAAGGGCGCGTGACGTCATTTTTTTTAGAATCCCTTTAAACATTGGTAAAAAAAATTGGTTTTCACTTTTCCACCATTTTTAGTAAAAAACAGGGATAAGAAGCAAGGCATTTATAAAATAATACCCCTGATAGGGGTTAAAATTAAACTTGCCCTGGGCCGGCAAACAGTCCCAGCAGCACGGAAAGATCCTTGTCAAATTCCCCCTGGTATAGAGACTGTGGTGTTCCTGTTTGTTCCATGAGCTGCCGGACAGATTGCTGGTATTGTCTTGCAGTTTCTGTAAAGGCCTGGGTTGCAGGGGAAAAAACGCCATCACTTCTGCTGTTTATATGTGCTTTGACATTTTTGTGTGACAGTTGCGACAGGCGGCAGACCATGGCGTTTATGGCTGAAATTTTTTCGTTTCCCAGATCGATTTTCAGGGATACCGCAAGGTGTCTGGCCTGGTTGGCTGTTGCGCCTGAAATGATGATCGGCACCAGGAGCTGTTCCAGCCGTCTGAAGGGGACGACCATGGTTTCGTAGGCAAGGCCGGGTTTGCCCATGATCTGATTTGATCCAACCCTGCACCTTTCAAGGGTGAGGGTGCTGTGGGGGCAGGGGCGCAGAAATTTTGTATCCATGGGGTTTCCCGGTGTAAGGCCGGTGGTTGTCCGGGGAACCGCAAGGGCTGAAAAAAGGTTGCGTCCTTCCTTAACCCCTGTGACGGCGATAACGATGAAGAGGTCTGCCAGGGGGGCGTTGGTGACAAAGCTTTTTTCCCCGTCAATGATAAAGGCTTCCTTGTCTTTTACGGCACGGGTTTTAAGATGTTTTGGATGGGCTCCAACCCCGGGTTCAGATACGGCAACCGCGGCCGTGAATTTGCCCCGGGCCATGGCCGGCAGATAGTTGTCCCAGAGGTGTCTGCTCCCGTGGATGTGTATGAAATGGTGGCACACAAGATGGTGGATCACAAACGCCAGGGCAAACCCCATGGGGGCACCACAAACCGCAAGATGTTCGGTTACACAGGCAAGGGCGTCCAGCCCATGTCCCAGCCCCCCGTATTCTGCTGGAACAAGAATTCCCATGAGGCTTTCCTGGCCAAGATCCTGCCATAAATCCATGGGAAAATCATGGGTTGAGCGTGTTTGTTCGAAATTCTGACGGCCCTGGCAGAGGGCTGTGACCTTTGCCTGCAATTCTTTGAATTCGCCATCCATAATTTACAGCACAAGCTCCTTGATGAATGTAATGAGGTGGGTGAGGTTCATCACGGTTCTCACCTCGTGGCAGTGGGTCTTGTAGGTTGAAATTTCGCAGTCCCCTGTTGTCCAGGTGCGGACCTGTTCCGGGGTGAGCCAGATGACCCTGCGGCAGCGTTCCCGCATTTGCGCCAGGATGGTTGCCTGGGGGTTGAGAAAGTTGGAACGGGCGTCCCCCAGGATGATGAGGGTGGTTTTCTGGTTGAGATCGTTCATGTGGTTGTGTTTAAACGACAGGAACATGCTTCCGTAATCCGTGGGGAGGTTGCGGTTGATGGTGTCGTCGTCCAGAGTCTTGTCAATGGCTTGGTTGACGGAAAATCGGTCAAACAGATCGGTCACTTCAACGAGGTCTGCCACAAATACAAAGCTTTTGACCCTGGCAAAGCAGTCGTGGAGGGAGTAGAGAAGGGTGAGCATGAAACGTGCACCGGACCAGACTGAGCCTGATACATCGCACAGGGCAACGATGCTGCTCTTTCGGGGTGGTTTGTTCTTAAAGGCGATATCAAGGGGTACCCCCTGGAATTTTCCCGAGTTCCGCAGGGTTTTTTTGATGTCAACGGCTCCCCTGTTTTTGGCGGCAAACCTTCGTGAAACCTGGTCTTTAAGTCTTCGAACCAGCTGTTCCATAACGGCCTTCATCTGGTTCACCTCAAGGGCGGTGAGGTTTGAAAAGGGTTTGTCTGAAATAAGTTCATTGCCCGGGCCGGATACCCCTTTTTTTCCCTGGAGGTCGTTGAGTTCCCTGGGCTCTTGAGTGACCATGGTCATGGCCCGGTCCAGGCGATCCATGAACAGCTTTTTCAAGGATACCGTATCTGCTTCCTGACGGGTCTGTTTGACGAGGGTGTTGATCCTGTCTCGCAGGGCGTTGATTTGGAGCATGATGCCAAGCTTGCTTGAAAGCTGTCCCATGTTGGATTTAAAGAACCGCTGGGGTGGTTCTTCCATGGTGTGCATCCTGTGAACCAGGTCGATGAGGGTCAGGGGATTGTTGTCAAGGAAATCGACCAGGGCCTGCTCCATGGGATGGGGGTCGGGCCTGTTCCTGAGATCCTGGGCAAGGGTATCAATGATTTGCTGTGCGCCCGGGGCAGGGGCGTCGTTTGTCTGATCCTTTGCATTGTTGAAGAAAAGGTCAAAGATATAGTCGAACCGGGTCTGGTCCCTGCGGCTTTTGACAAAGTTTGCCCCCATGACAAGCCTGAACGCAACCGGATCTAGGGGGTTGACCAGTTCAAGATGGCGTGCGGCATCGATTACTTCCCCCGTGGAGACCCTGAGGTCAAAGGCCCTGCAGCAGGCGGCAAATCCAGTCAAACGGGTGAGCATCCCTAACCCACGATCTCGTTGACGGCCTGTCTGGCAAGGGCCGTATCCTCGTGGTATTTGAGCACGATGTTGAGGGTGTCCTTCACCCTGTCAGGTGTGAGTTCTTCAGTCTTCAACGCCATGAGCGCCCTTGCCCAGTCCAGGGATTCCGAGATGCAGGGCTTTTTCTTGAGATCAAGATTACGGATCCGGGTGACGGCATCGATCATCTGCCGGGCAAGCCTTTCTTCAATGCCGGGAAGCTTCATCCGGACAATTTCCATTTCCCGTTCCTGGGTTGGGTAGTCGATGTAAAGGTGGATGCACCGCCGCTTCAAGGCATCGCTCATGTCCCTGTAGTTGTTTGAGGTGAGCAGGACAATGGGGATGGTGACGGGTTTACGGGTTCCGATTTCTGGAATGGTGACCTGGAAATCGCTGAGCAGTTCAAGGAGAAATGCCTCAAACTCGGGGTCGGACTTGTCCACCTCGTCAATGAGAAGCACCACTGGATCCGGCGAGAGAATGGCCTGGAGAAGGGGTCGGGGCTGGATGAACCGTTCTGAAAAAAAAGCATCTTCCTGGCTTGCAATTCTTTCCACTGCTTCGGACAGAGTGTCGGCATCCTTGATTACCGTGTTGATTCGTTCCTTGATCATCTGGGTGTAGAGGAGCTGTTTGGCATACTCCCATTCGTACAGGGCCTTTGCCTCGTCAAGGCCCTCGTAGCACTGGAGTCTTATGAGACGCCTTTCAAGGCTTGTGGCAACGGCCTTGGCAAGTTCTGTCTTGCCGACCCCGGCCGGTCCTTCAATGAGAACCGGCTTGTCCGTTGCAAGGGCCAGGAATATCACCGTGGCGATCTCCTTTGAGGCAATGTAGTTTGCCTGTGCAAGGCTTTGCTGGACCTGATCGACAGTTGTAAATTTCATGGCGGGATGCCCCTTTTTCAACGGTAAAAATCCTTGAAAGCCGATACCACTGTGTCAATGTCGGCTGAAGAGATGTTCAGGTGGGTGACAAGCCTCAGGGAATCACCGCCTGGGATGGCAATTTTTTTCTGTGCCATAAAATCCTGAAGTTCGTTTGCCCGGTGTCGGACCCGGACAAAGACCATGTTGGTCTGGCCGGATTCGGGCGCGATCTCAAGTTCATCCACCCGGGCAAGCTCCTGGGCCATGCGGGCTGCATTTTCATGGTCAAGGTTCAGCCGGTCAATGTTGTTCTCAAGGGCAAAGATGCAGGCGGCAGCCAGGATGCCTGCCTGGCGCATGCCCCCGCCGACCATTTTACGCCATCGTCTGGCCTGGCTGATCTGGGCCCGGTCTGCACACAGAAGAGAGCCCACAGGGGCACCAAGGCCTTTGGAAATACAGACCGAGACCGAGTCAAAGGGTTCAGCAATGATTCTGGCATCTATGCCGAGCTTGACGGCCGCATTGAATATCCTTGCCCCGTCCAGGTGGAATTTCAGTCCCCTGGCCCGGGCAAATTCACCGGCAGTTTTGATATAGTCCATGGGCAGTACCTTGCCTGCCTGGGTATTTTCAAGGCAGAAAAGCCGGGTCCTGGCAAAATGGAAATCATCGGGTTTGATGGCTTTTTTGACCCCTTCAAGATCAAGGGTGCCGTCGGGTTCAAGGGGCAGGGGCTGGGGCTGGATGCTACCCAGAACAGCGGCTCCGCCGGCCTCGTACTTATAGGTGTGGGCCTGCTGACCCACAATATATTCGTCTCCCCTGGCACAGTGGCTCATCAGGGCCAGAAGGTTGGACTGGGTTCCAGACGAGCAGAACAGGGCCGCTTCCTTGCCCATGATTTCGGCTGTCAGGGCTTCCAGGCGGTTGACCGTGGGGTCTTCTCCGTAGACATCGTCACCCACCTCGGCCTCGGCCATCCTGGCCCGCATTGCCGGACAGGGCTTTGTTACTGTATCGCTTCTAAGATCGATCATGGCTGTTCCTTGGGATCGTTTTACCCTCGCATGAAAAGGGCTTTGATAATGTGCTGGACCATGGCCGGGTTTTCCTTGAGTCTTCGCGTGGAGTAGCCGAACCACTCTTTGCCAAATGGTACGTAAACCCGCATGGGAAATCCCCGGTCAATGATGGTTTGCCTCAATTTCGGCGTTACCCCGAACAGCATTTGAAATTCAACCAAGGCCTTTGGAACCTTGTATTGCTCAATGAGTTCAAAGGCTTTTTCCACAAGCAGGGCATCGTGGGTTGCAACGGCCGCATGGATTTTATTCTTGAACATGAACTCAAGATTCTCAACATAGGCCCTGTTGATCTGATCGTACTGCTTAAAGGCAATGGTTGCCGGCTCCACATAGATGCCCTTGCAGAGGCGAAAGTTCAGGGGTGCCTCCGGGGTGTGAAGGTCCATGAGACCGGTTATATCCTCGGGGGTTCTTTTCAAATATGCCTGGAGCACAAGGCCCACATGGCCTGGAAATTCGACCTTGAGCCGTCTGAAAATCTCTATCTCCATGGAGGTGCAAGAAGCGTCTTCCATGTCTATGCGGATGAAGCTGTTGTAACCTGCTGCCCGTTGGACAATTTCCCTTACATGGCTGAAGCACGCCTCCTTGTCAAGGAGGAGTCCGAACATGGTGGGCTTGACCGACAGGTTGCCGTTGATGCCGGATCCATGGAGGGCGTCCATGAGGTCAAGGTAGTCCTGGGTGTTTTTTTTTGCCTCATCCATTGTGGAGATGAATTCCCCCAGCAGGTCAAGGGTCACCATGGCGCCTTGGTTGTTGAGATCCCTGGATGCCGCAAGGGCATCGTTTACATCAATGCCGGCAATATAGCGTTTTGAAAAAATCCACACCAGTTTTTCAGGGAAAAAGGGGATCAGTTTTGCCATAAGCGAATTTAACATGGGGCCTCCTGGGAGTTAAGTATGGCCGGGGTTGCCTTGGCCATACTGGCGGTTCCTGTGAGCACCATGGTCTGCTTGAGCTCTCCATGGATGGTGTCTATATAGGTCTCAACCCCCTGTTGGAGCCCACCCACACAGGCAATGGAAAAGGGCCGGCCAATCATCACGGCATCGGCCCCAAGGGCCACAAGTTTGAGGACATCACCGCCTGTTCTCACACCGCCGTCCACGAGGATGGCAATTTTGCCCTTGACCTGTTCAACAATGCCGGGCAGCACCCGGGCCGCTCCCGGGGTGTGGTCAAGGACACGTCCCCCGTGGTTGGAAACCACAATGGCGTCGGCCCCGGCTTCAACGGCCAGCATGGCCTCATCCGGAGTCATCACTCCCTTGAGTATGAACTTCATGGGGGTTGAGTTGATGATTTCTTTCAGGGCATCAAGGGTTTTTGGGGCCACGGGCCGTCCCATTTTTCTAAGCGTGATCAGTCCTGCTGCATCAATGTCCATGCCCACAATTTTGGCTCCTGTCTGTTCGGCCTTTTGAAGCTTGTCAAACAGTTCGTGGTCCTCCCAGGGTTTGATAAAGGGGATGCCCCTTCCCTGGGCCTGTCGGATGGCCTCAAATCCTGATTCATGGATAAAGTCAGGAACCCCGTCTCCTGTGCATCCCAGAATGCCTTTTGCCTGACAACCATGGACAATGGCCTCGATGTAGGCCTGTTCGGTGATTTTTCCGCCCATGTTAAAACTGACCCCGCCAATGGGGGCCGCAAGTACGGGTAGAGCAAGGTCCATGCCGAGAAACGAGGCAGTTGTGTCAGGGTCTGTAACATCGTGGATGAGCCGCATGTTGAAGGTCAGGTTGTCAAGGGCCGTGAGGTTGGCCTTGAACGCGGCGGCCGTTCCAACGCCGCCCATGCCTGGCACCTCTCCTGCGCAGGCTTTGCCATCGCATCTGGGGCAGACCCGGCAATATCCCCTCATTAATTGTCTGGCGTTTTCATGGATTGATTTCATATCACCTCTTTGTGGGTTTCGTGATTGTAAGCAGATGTCTTACCCCCATTTAATGTCAGGGTCAACGGTTTTCAGAAAGGTTGACAAGCACTCGTCCCTGCTGTTTGCCGGCCAGGATCAGAATGATTTCACGTTCAAGGCCTGCAAGGGTGACCTCCTTGTGAAGGGTGTCAAGGGAGTTGAATTTCCAGTCACCTGCAAGCTTTTTCCAAATGGATTCTCGAAGGGGCATGGGACAATTCTGGGAATCAATGCCGGCCAGTGTAACCCCCCTTAGAATAAAGGGAAAAACATTGATGGCAAGATCCGGGGATGCCACATTGCCGCAGCAGGTGACAACGCCCCAGGAATTTGTGGATTTGATGGCCGTTGCCAGGATTTCTCCACCCACGGTGTCAATGGCGCCGGCCCATTGGGCCTTTAAAAGGGGTCTGCCCGAGGTGTCCATGGCCTCTTCCCGGGTTATGGTTCGTTTAGCCCCAAGGCTCTTTAAAAAATCACTGCCTGTTTTTTTGCCTGTGACGCCGACCACTTCAAACCCGAGTTTGGCGAGGATGGCAACACTCAGGCTGCCGACACCCCCGGTGGCCCCTGTAACCAGAATTTCTCCCATGGAAGGCGTCAAGGTCTTGGTGATGTGGGCAACAGACATGCCGGCGGTAAATCCTGCCGTCCCGAAAATCATGCTCTCCTTTTGGGTCAACCCTGGAGGTAATTTCACGGCCCATTGGGCGGGTACCCGGATGTATTGGCCAAAACCTCCAGGGGTGTTCATGCCAAGGTCATAACTTGTGACGATCACCTCGTCCCCCTGTTTAAATTCCTGGGTGGCGCTTTCCATCACAACGCCTGTGGCATCAATTCCCGGGGTGTGGGGAAAGGTGCGTGTGACCCCCCGGTTGCCGCTTGCCGAAAGTGCGTCCTTATAATTTAGGGACGAGTAACTGACCCGGATCAGGAGATCACCGGGGGGAAGCGTATCAATTGATTTTGTCTTGACCGTTCGTGTAAAGGCTCTGGGGGACAACTCTTCAACTACCAGCGCTTTATACTCCGCTTGATTCATCGCCTGATTCATTGGAAGGCCTCCTTTTGAATTTCCCACCGAGGCATCATCAGTGGGTGTCGTTCAAATATCGTTGTGGCTGAAGCAGATACCATACTCCAACCATTCCGGTTATTGGTATCAACAATAGATGTTTTTAAAAAAAGAGACAACATCAAAAAGATTCGAATCAGGGTCGACCCTGTTGATTACACAGGTTTTAAACACTGCCTTGACCTTGGGACAAGGGATGGTTAGGATATGGGGGCTGAACCGGGCCGTGTCTGGGCCTGGCACCTGTTTACCGACTGAAGAGGAACTTTATGGATTATCATCCTGGTGTAACACAGAGGCATCTGCTGTTCTCCCTGCTGTTTACAGGTGAGGAGCCGGCCATGTCAAAAACCATCCCTGTTCTTAATGTTAAGCAGCGAAAGGAGCTGGTGGATGCGGGTTTTATTGAGCTTGAAAAAAGGGGGAGGGCTTCACACCTGATCCTGACTGACAAGGCCTGGGCCTGGGCATCTGACGCTTTTAACCAGTCGGTGCCCCCCCTGTTGAAACTCAATGCCGCTGCCCTTGAAGGACTGTTGGGACGATTGAGCGTCTACATGGTAAAGAATAAGGTTGGGCTTGGTGACCTGTTAGCCGGAGAAAACCCTGTAAGTTATGAATCCGGGCCTAATGCTCCTGGAATTGATAAAAGAGGGCCTGATGGGGGTGACGCCCGGCATACAAAAAACCTTGAAAGACGAATCTGCTCCGCCTACCATCGGCTTGCAGGCAACCAGTGGAATGTTCGGGTGTCCATTGCCGCCCTGCGCAAGGTTCTTTCAGACATTAACAGGGATGATTTAAGTGCACTTCTTTGCCGAATGCAGTTCAGTGGGGATTACACCCTTGTGATGTATCCCCATGATGATCCCCGGGAAATCACCCCAGAAGACGATGCTGCTGCCGTTCATGCGGCCGGACGGGATAATCATATCATTTATATGGGAGCCTAGAAATGGAAGAACTTGATGTGCTGCGGCAGATTGATTTTGACTGGACCATGCACGTCAAGGGTATCTGGACGGATGTAAGGTTTAACGCAGCCGGGCTGAACAAGGAGATCCGGGACGAGATCCTTGGAGATTTCAGCCGGCTGGTGGATTCAAAAGAGGTTTTCTCACTGCTTGGCCGGGTGATTCTGGGACCTGCCGGTGCAGGGAAAACCCATTTTCTGGGGGAACTCCGGAGGGAGATATTCAACCGGTCTGCCGGGTTTGTTCTGGTTGATATGACCGATGTGAGCGATTTTTATGAAACGGTTGTGCTCGGTTACCTGGGGTCCCTTCAAGAGCCCTGTGCCCAGGGAAAGACCCAGAGTCAGGTTGTCTTTTACCATCTTCTGGGCATGGTCAATGTGACCCTTGACAAAAAAAGGTTGACCAGGGAACGGCTGGTCGAAAAAATGTCCAGTTTAAGCAAACACCAGGTGCAGCAACTCAGGGACAAAATAATCACCCTGCTGCGCAGGCGCTTTCCCCGGCAGGCGTCACCGCCTTTTCAGGATGTAATCAGGGCCTTTTTGCTGTTTAATGCCGAAGATTTCAGGGAAAGAGACCTTGGATATCTGTGGCTTCAGGGACAACCCATTGAGGAATCCCATCGGCGCACCCATGGATTCAATCAGGCCAGGGGGAGACATACAGACATTATCCGAGGGTTATCCTGGCTGATGAGTCTTAAATTTCCCGTTGTTCTGGCCTTGGATCAGTTTGACGCCATTGTTGCTGAGCATTCTGTCAAGTGCGGAAATCCTTTGGATGGGCCTGCCAGTGATCAGGAAAAGAGATCCCTTGCCGTGGTCGAAAAAATTGCAGCCGGTCTCATGGCCCTGAGGGACATGACCTCCAGGACCATAACCGTTGCGGCCTGCCTGGAGGCCACCTGGGCGTTTTTTCAAGCCAGGGCGTTGAAATCGAGCATGGACCGGTTTAAGCCCCCCCTTCTGCTGGGGCCGATCTCCAGGGGTGACATTGCCGAGCAAATCATTGGTCCACGGATTGCCCATGCCTATGAACGGCTTGGATTTATTCCTCCCTATCCCACCTGGCCCATTAAACCCCTTGCCTTTGATACGGCAAAGACACTTTTTCCCAGGGAGATACTCAAAAGGTGTGACCATTTTCGCCAGCGCTGTTTAAACACAAAAAACATTGTTGAGCTGGAATCCTTTGGTGGGGTTGAAGCGCCCAACCCGGGGGAGGAGACCACTTCCCCTGAGCGCTGGGAAGGGCTCGGGGAAATGTTTAAAACCATCTATGACCAGGCTCCTGTCAATGATATTCTTAACCCGGAGAACGAGGACGATCTGTTGAAAACCCTTGTTCAGACGGCCTGCAGATGCCTTGTCAAAGAGATACCCATGTCTGACCGTCTGGATGTGACCGTTGAGACGCAGTTTCCCGGTGGTGCGGCCTATCGTACCCTGCATGCCAGGGTCTGTGTAACCTACAGGGATCAGAATAACCGGGAAAAACATTTCTGCGCCCGGGGGATACAGAAGAACAACAGCCGGGCGTTTCAGGCAAGGCTGAGGGCCGCCATGACAGCGTCTGGCATGGATTCAGGTCTCAGGTCCAGGCACCTGGTGATCCTGCGCCAGGGAGAAATCCCTTCGGGGGGTGAAACCCTTGCGCTTCTGGGCCGGTTTAAAGGTTCCGGTGGTATTCTGGAACCCCTCTCTTTTGAGGGCGTCAGATCCTTGTGGGCCCTGTCTGAAATGGAGAAATTAAAAGACTCTGATTTTGAGGGCTGGCTGATCCGGGAAAAGATCGTGTCAAAGCTGGGGTATTTTCGGCGGCTCACGACCTGGCTTACCGACGACACCAGGCCCAAAGAATCATTAATTCGGGAACCTGGACAGGCATCATCCCCTGAAAGGACCGGAAATATTCCCGTTGGTATTGAGATTACAGGCAAAGAATTTTCCAGAAAGATTTCAATGGCGATACCGTCGTTGACCGCCCATACAATGGTCCTTGCCGGAAGCGGTTCAGGCAGGACTGTTCTTGTGAAGCGGCTTGTTGAAGAGGCTGCCCTTAAGGGAATCCCAGCCATTGTCATTGATTGTACCAACGATTTTGTAAGGCTTTCCGACCCATGGCCCGTGGTTCCCGACAAGTGGAATCCCGATGACACTCCTCGGGCCGCGGCGTATCATGCCGGGACAGAAGTGGTGGTGTGGACTCCAGGCCTGGAAAGGCGGACGCCCCTTGATCCATCCGTGCTGTTTGGACTGGACAAACCTTCTGGCAGAACCAGGATATCGGTATTCAGCCTGGCTGGCATATCCGAGCTTAAGGAGAGGCAGCAATTCATCAACCAGCTGGCCATCAATCTCTATAACTGGACGAAAAAAAATTCAGCCCCCGTCCGGGGACTCCTGGTCATTGATGAGGTCAAGGAGTTCATCCCGGCCATGGGGAAAGCCCTTTGCAGTCGGATTCTTTTGCGACTGTGCGCCCAGGCAGGGCAATATGGCCTCGGGCTTGTCTTTGCCACCCAGGAACCCGGGCGTATTGACCATGGGATCATGGCCGGCTGTTCCAACCGGTTTTACGGCAGGGTGAATGCCATTTCATCCATTGAAGCGGTAAGACGACAGATTCAACAAAAAGGAGGCAGCGGTAAGGAGATCCCCACCCTTAAAAGGGGGCATTTTTATTTTTCAACACAAGTGTATACCCCCCCGGTCAAGGTCCAGGTCCCCCTGTGCCTGAGTCATCATTCAACAACCGCCCTGGAACAAGAGCAGGTGCTCCAGCGGGGTAGGGACTCCAGGAATAAATATATCCGGTAGGAGAGGGTTTTAGATGGGCTGTTTAAACGATAGGCTGCCTTTTTGTGTGACGCGGATTAATGGATGTAAATTCCCGGCATCCAGTTTTGCCTTGAGGGTGTAGGCGATCTCTTTCCTTTGTTGATTGCCCACGAGGTCTTTTAAAAAAAGTATCCCGTTGAACAGGCTAACGGTTGCATTGAGAACCACATCTCCTTCACCATAGGGCTCGATCTTGGGCAGTTGATTGGATACACCTGTCATGAGTTGATGTCCCTCAAGGGAGATGGTATATGAGACTCCTTTTAAATTAAGTGCAGATCGATTGGGGTTGACGATATGGAGCCCGATCTGAAACTGGGGGACCATGCCCTGGGCCGGGATGGCTTCAAAGGAAGATATGGTGACCACCGGTGTTTCGTAACCGGGCTGAAGAGCGGCACAGCCGTTGATGAACACTAAAAATAGGGACACAAGTAGAAGCGCGTTGTTTTTTGTCATGGTTTAAACCTAACGAATAAGGTTAGATTGTGTGAGCGCAGCGAACCACAATCTGAACCGTTTGTTGGACAAGCCCGGTCACACCTTATATAGAAAATAGCTTTTTCGGAGCAAGGCCGCCTGATCAGACGGATGTGGGGCAGGACCGGTTCTTTTTTCGAAAAATTGATCTTTGAAATAAATTCATCAAATTATCGAGGCCGTTCGAACCCAAAAAGGCTGTTTTCTGCGCGCAAGTATGCGTTGCCGGGAGAACCAGTTTCCTTTCACGCTTAGTGATGTGCGGAATTTGGATTAGTCAACACCTCCTTTTCAGCTCGTTCATGCTGGTCAGGCAACCAGCGGCAGAAGAATTTGTGTTTGGATGATTTTCATCTTTGCTCCACAAATGGGACAGGTGATGGCGGGTCGTTTTTTCTGTCTGCTTGCAAGCATACGGAATGGAATGACTCGCAATATTAGCTGAAGGAGTTTAATGAGTTTCTTGCTGCAGGGATGAAGGAATCCATAACACCGGATTCTACGAAAACCCTTGGGCAGGATATGGAGCATGAGCAGATAAAGAAATTTTTCTCCGGTCACGGTCCGGGTTTTGTATTTTTTAGACTTTGCGTGCAGGTAACGGAAGGTCACCATGCCGTCTTCGCATCGCAAGATGTCCTTTTCCTGAATGACTCCCCGGTAAAGATATTTTCCAAGATAGATGATGGCCTTGTCGCCGTTGCCGACGTTTTTGCAATGAACAATCCACTTTTCGGGGCAATCCCCGGGCAGTTTCAGGCCCTGATCGACCAAGGCTTCCAGCATTTTTGCCCGGAAGACCTTTGCCAGGGCCCTTTCGTTGAAGAGGTATCCGGCCTTTTTCTTCCATAAACGGGTTAGCATGTTGATGCTTGCCGCGGGCATGACGACATGAATATGGGGATGATACTCGAGCTCTCGTGAATGCGTGTGGAGTATGGCGGTGAACCCGGCTGCTCCACCAAGTTTTTTGTCGTTCCGGGTGAAGGTTTTCAGGGTCTCCTGGACACAATCAAACATCAGGGAATAGACGATTTTCTGGTGCCTCCATGTCAAGGCCCGAAGTTGCCTGGGGAGGGTGAAGGTGGCCAGGTAGTATTCGGCCGGGAGTCGCTTGTCCAGTTGATTTTCGATCCACTGCTGGTTTTCATGGTTCTGGCAATGGGGGCAGTTTCTGTGACCACAGGAGTGGGGAATATATCTTTTTTCGCCGCAGTCATGATCTGTGCATTGTGCCAGCATGTGCGGGCCATGCTCCTGCCTGCACTGCTCCATAGCCCAGAGGGCCTTTTGGTGACTGGGTAGGATTGAATCTTTGTATTGCTCCAGAAAGCCATGCTTGAATTTGTTGATTATTGTGGAGATTAGAATCATTTGACACCTCCCCAGGTAATATCAAAGGTGTCGGTCAAGGAATTGACGGCCTGGCGGGCGTTGTTTTTAGTGACGGTCGTCAGGTGAGTATATCTGGAGGTAGTCAGGATGCTGACATGTCCCAGGATCTGCTGGAGTTCGACAAGATCTACGCCGGATTCCAGCATATGGGTGGCATAACTGTGGCGAAGCGAGTGGCATGAAATTTTTTTTTAATACCGAGTTGCGTGACCACGGCCTTCATGGCAGTCTGAATTCCGCCTCTGTCCAAGGGCGTATCTACCAGATGTGCATTTTTCAGCCCCCGCTTCCGATTGGGAAAGAGGAACTCTGAGTGTCGATGGACAGACCAGAAATTTCTCAGGGTCTGCAAGGTCTTCTCCGGCAGGGGAACCAACCTGTCCTTGTTTCCCTTGGCGTCGCGGATGTGGACCCGCATATTGACAGAATCGATATCGCCGGCCTTCAACCTGATTCCTTCTCCAAGACGCAAGCCCAGTGAATAGGCTGTGAAGAAGAAAACCCGGTAACTCAACTGTCGTGTAGCGCAGACCAGTTGTTGGAGTTGTTCTACCGAAAGAATATCCGGAATCCTGGTGGTCTTCGGTGGTTTGATCAGGGGGATGTCCTCCCAGGTCTTGCCCAGCACTCTGGTGTAAAAAAACTTCAGGCCATAAAGGTCGAGCTTGACTGCACTCCAGGAACGGTTCTCGAGCAGGTCGTTGAAGTAATCAAGGAGTTGGTCGGTGGTCAGGTTTTCGACCCGGCAGTCGAAATAGTTGCCGATCCGCCTGATCGCCCGTGAGTAGGCCTCGATGGTCTTAGGTTGCAGGCCTGCCAGTTTCAAGCATTGAAGATGCTTATGGTAATACTTGTTGAATTTTGGATCATTGGGCATGCTGGTGTCCATTGTAAACCTCCTTTTTGAAGTAACTGGTCAATGGCGGATGCGTTGGCATCGCCTTTTCCGGTATATCACTATAAGAAGGCAAAATTAAAATGTGTTGATTTTTAAAAAAGGTGGGACTTGCAGTCTCCGCGTAGCGGCTTCGTCCAACAAAAAATTGCAGCGATTACAATTTCTATAAACCGGCATGTCCGGTGCAGGGTATCTGCCCAGGCCACAACGAAGAATGAAATACGATGGTACTGAGCAGGCGATAGTACCATTCCGCCCCCTTTGGTTACCCTGACCGGAACGGTAAACGTCGGGGGGATTTTTGCCCTTCCAGACTAAAGCGCAGGAACTGCGGGCTAAAGTCCTCAAACAACCTGCGCTTCTTAACGTCTGGAAGGGCAAAAATCCTATCCCCTTGGGTTTACAATGTTCCGGTCAGGGAAACCAAAGGGGGCTCGAAAGTCGAGACTTTCACAATGATGTTTCGACGGGAGTTTCTTATAAAACCGGCGTGGCCGGAGCGAGGGATGGCTTCCGGCCACAACGAATATTGAAACTCTGCTAATGGTAATGCTTCGGAACGAGTTTCATATAACCATTATGTCCTGCGGACACAACGAATCACGAAACTCGACAGTAGTAGGCAGGCGGGAACGGGTGTTGCCCTGAACGGATTAAATGGCAACGGTGGACACGAGGTCCAAGGAGTTGCCATTTCCCTCGGAGCAGGCCATGGACGGCCTGCGAGAATGAGAGAAGGGTAACACCCGTTTCCGTCTGCCGGTCGAAACGAGTTTCATATAAAAAAATCAGGGAGGGATTATGGAGATAGAATGGGCATACCTTCGTAGGGGCTGAGCCTCGTGTAAAAAGGCACAAGAGGCTCTTGATGCAAAAAATGTGGTCATAAAGATCGTTGTGGACGCCCGAAAAGACCGATTTGATGCGGGTTCTGCCTGGGAAATGATTCAACATTCACCGGCCATTGTTACGGCAAAGGGGAAAAAGGTTCAAGTCTGGAATCCTGCCCTGGATGATAGGGAGAAAATCTTAAAGCAGGTCATGGGGCCCAGCGGTAATTTAAGGGCGCCTGCTTTTCAGACAAAGGATTGCTTTGTCATTGGGTTTAATGCAGATTATTATGACTCCTGGAAATAGGGCCGTTCTTTGTCCAGAACGGTTCTGATGCTTTGCAGAAAATCCGTTACCTTGTAAGGCTTACCGATATAACCCATGGCTCCTGATTTCATAAGCTCTGCAATGGATGCGTCGTTTAAATAACCACTGGTAAAGACAACCCGGGTGTGGGGGTCGAGTTTGAGAAGTTCCTGGAGGCATTCCTGGCCGCCCATTTCCGGCATTCCAATATCAAGAATAACAAGATCAATTTTTCGGGAAAGCTGTCGATGGCGTTCAAGGGCTTCTCGTCCATTTGCTGCCGTGAGAACCTGATATCCAAATTGATTCAGGATCGTGCCGACCATGTCTATGATGCTTTTTTCATCATCCACCACCAAAATGGTTTCTCGTCCGCCCAGGGGAGAGGTGTTCTTCTCCAGGAGGGCATCCGCCTTTGCCGTTTGTTCTTTTCGGGCGGTTACCCCGTGGCTGAACGAAAGAAGCTGCCGGATGAGTCGGGTACCCCGTTCTGCGGCTTTATATATGGCGGTGAGATTTGGAAAATCAGGATTGTCGGGTTCTTTTCCCTGGAGCAAAATTTCCGTGTACCCGCTGATGCCCTGGAGAATGTTGTTAAAATCATTGGCAATTTCTCCGGCAAGGGTCCCCACGGCCTCCATTCTCTGGGCCTGTTGCAACTGTGCGGAAAGTGTTTCTTTTTCCGCGACCTCTTTTTCAAGTTGACCTATCCTGGCTTCAAGGGCTTGATAGGTTGGTTTGTCAGTCATGGTTCCTGCCTCTCCAGCAAGGGGGGGCATTGAGAATCGGCCCCTAAAGTTTGAGAAAGTATTGTCATATGGCGTTTGATCTGTCAATGGCTTTTCCCGGGTGATTGTTTGTCTGAAAGGGTGGTTTTGACAATGGATAAAGAGGCTGAATCGGATGGCGATTGTAAATGCGGGTTTAATTTCTATAAAAACCATGATAATAAATTTGGTTTTAATCATGATGATTTAATCTTTTGATAAAATGACAAAAAGAGAGGCGTTTATACTCAGATGAGTCAATCCGTTACCCATTTTTCACAAGGTCGTTTGTCCATGTTCTTTGAGGGGGCAAAAGATACTTTTCCCTTGATTGTCGGAGCCATTCCATTTGGTATTATTTTTGGAACCCTTGCGGCCACGGCAGGCATATCGTTTGGTGCAACCATAGGGTTGTCCATGTTTGTCTTTGCCGGAGCCTCACAGTTCGTCTGTGTGGGCCTTGTGGCCGCGGGGACAGCTTGGCCCATGATCGTTTTGACCACCTTTGTGGTCAATCTGCGGCATATGCTCTACGGAGCCACCATGGTGCCTTTTTATAAAAATTTGAATCCGCTGTGGAAAATTGTGCTCTCCTTTGGTCTGACCGATGAAACCTTTGCCGTGGCTGTCAGCCGTTACAGCCGGCGGGACGGGGCTCTGGACAAGCATTACTACAACCTGGGTTCAATGGTGTTTATGTATTTAAACTGGAACCTGTGCACCATCATTGGACTTACGGCCGGTAAGGCCTTTCCTGAAATATCCCAATGGGGGCTTGATTTTGCCATGCCTGCCACCTTTATCGGCATTGTTATTCCCTATCTTGTTTCAAAACCCATGTGGGCTTCGGTGCTCACCGCAGGAACGGTATCAATTATGGCCAGTGGGCTTCCCCACAAGCTTGGCCTGATGGTTGCCGCCCTTGCCGGTGTTGCGGCCGGCCTCGCATGGGAGTTGTTCGTTTCAGTGAAAAAAGAGGTGGTTCAAGATGTTTGACCCGGGTATTGGTCTTTCTGAGGTTTACATGGTTGCGGGTATGGCCCTGGTGACTTTTGGTATTCGCTATATCATGTTTCCCCTTTCAGGACGATTCCGATTTCCTAACCTGTTTGCGCGTGGGTTGAGATATGTCCCCCCCGTGGTGCTTTCAGCCATTATTGTGCCTTCCGTGCTCATGCCCGATGGGCAGGCACTCAACCTCAAACTGAGCAACCCCTATCTCATTGGTGCCCTTGCCGCCTGCGTTATTGGCGGGCTGTTTAAAAACCTGTTGTTAACCATTGTGGTGAGCATGGCGGTTTTTCTGGGGGTTCAATGGTGCTTTGCCCTGGGATAACGGTTTATTTCCCTTTGACCATGCATGCCCGCTGTATGATGGAGGTGAACCTTGCAGGGCCCGATGGCATTTCAAGGCCCGTAATCCGTACCATATCCCTGAGCATTCGGGCGTAAACGTATTGCTGGAACGGGTAGAACAGGTACCAGTATGCGATCCCGGCAAGTCCTTTTGGGCGAAAACGTGACAGGATGGTCAGCTCGCAGCACTGGTTGTCAAGGGGGGTGATTTTTATCTCCAGCAGGGCCTGGCCGGGCATTTTCATCTCATCTGCCAGCAGGACCATGGCCAGTGGATTTACCTTGAGCACCCGCCAGAAATCGAGGGTGTCCCCAGGTTGAAGGTGTTTGTCTGGCCGCCTTCCCCGCTTAAGGCCAGGCCCTCCGGCAAATCGGTCCAGGAGCCCCCTTAATCGCCAGGGGCCACTTGTCGTGTAGCAGCCGTTTCCCTTGAACAGCGGTTCCATGGCAGGCCACAGGGCCTGGGGAGTGCCATTTACCGTTGCCCTGAATCCGCATTCTAAAAGCGTTCCCCCGGAGTAGGACGAATCCCCGCAGTGGGTCCACTCTGGAAAGGCCATGGCGCCGGCATCTGCCCAGCAGGTGGTCACCTCCTGGTGGTTGATACGGTCAAGGGCTCTTTTGATGGCTTCGGAGCAGGTGATGAGGTCCTGGGCAATGATGGTCGTGATGGTATTTTCCCTGCACACGGTGGGGATACTGAGACCCTGGGTCAGGGGGCCTGCAATGGCTGCCGGGACTGGGGTGATCAGATGGATCCACAGGGCGGAAAATTTAGGGCTCAGCACAGGCACGGGGATGAGTAATGGTTTGGGCAGCCCGGCCGTTTGTGCAAAAATGTAGAAAAGATCCCGGTAGGAGACCACGTCGGGTCCCCCGATATCAAAGGTCCTTCCACGGGTTTCAGGATGTTCGAGACACCCCTTGAGATAGCCGAGCACGTTGGTGATGGCAATGGGCTGGGTGGGCATGTTCACCCATTTGGGGGTGATCATCATCGGCAGGCGTTCTGCAAGATATCTCAATATTTCAAAGCTGGCACTTCCCGATCCAAGGATCATGGCTGCCCGCAGCACGGTCACCGGAACAGAACCCTGGGCCAGTATTTTTCCCACCTCATTTCGGGATATGAGATGGCGGCTTATGTTCCTGTGGTTGATATCCCCAAGCCCCCCAAGGTAGATGATGTGATCCGCTTTTTCAGCAGCCGCTGCCGCAGCCATATTCCTGGCCCCGATCATGTCGGCATGGCGGTATTTTCCCTTTTGTGAAATCATGGAGTGAACCAGGTAATAGACGGCGCCGCATCCCCTGACGGCCTTTCCCAGGGATGCGATGTCGCCGATGTCTCCCCGGGCAAGTTGAATACGGGGATGGACGGCCCATGGCCGGGATGCCATTTTCTCAAGGGATCGGCCCATGGCCCTGACGGTGTAGCCGGAATCCAGCAGCAGCGGAATAAGCCTGCCAGCAACATATCCGGTGGCCCCGGTCACAAGGACGGGTTTTTGCACTGTTTGATTGTCTGGATCGGAAGGGGACATATTTTTTCCCTTTTCAAGGTTGGTTTATAAAGTTTATATAGTCAACCATGGAAAGTCAATATGGAACATGGAAAGAGGAAACGCAGATGGTAAAACCCATACGGATTGGAATCAGCGCCTGCCTGCTTGGCAACTATGTGCGCTATGATGGCAACCACAGCCACGATCCCTTGTTGCTTCAGACCCTGGGGCCTTTTGTTGATTATGTTGCCGTGTGTCCCGAGGTTGAATGCGGCATGACCACTCCCCGGGAGCCCATAATCCTCATGGGGGATCCTGAAAACCCGAGGCTGGTCACAAGGGATACCGGGGTTGATCGGACAGATCAGATGGTTGACTGGGCACAGAATCGGTCAAAGGCCCTTGAACAAGAGAATCTCTGCGGTTTTATATTTAAGAATAAATCCCCGAGCTGCGGTCTGTTTCGGGTCAAGGTGTTTGATGCAGAAGGTGGGGTTACGCCCACGGGAAGGGGGCTGTTTGCACGGGCCTTTACCCGGCGGTTTCCCACCATTCCTGTGGAGGAATCCCAACGGCTCCAGGATCCAGAGCTGATGGCAGATTTCATTGAAAGCCTCTTGTCCTTCCAGGAAAGACATCCCTGTCACTGAGGCTCTTTTCAACACCCTGGGAAAAATCTGGACAACGGTGGTTCTTGAGTCAGAAGAATACGAGCACCCAGGTAAGAATCATTACCCTTGAGAGCATGCTTAAAAAAGTGGTCCATGCGCAGATGGAAAACCCGTTCCGGATGCCGTAGATGGAGGTGTACCTTGGCAGGGTCCTTCTCAGCCGGGTGACCGGGATCATTAAAAGGCTTCCGGCAAGGAGGGCTACAATGGCCTGGAACGGGGTGACCGTTCCCTGGTTGAGAAGGTTCGACATATAAGTGATTCCCACGGTTGGGCTGAACACATAGGTGCTGATCGGCCCCACAACCCCGGGGGGAAGATCAAACAGGGCCGTCATGGGAATGATGATTTGTTCAAACCATTTGAGCATTCCAAAATTTGTGAGGAGTTGAATGGCCAGGGTCACCGCGGTAAGGGTTGTCATCATGCGGGAAAACATTTTTTTCCGGGTGTTCCAGGTGTCTGAAACCAGTCGCTTCCATGGCCGCGGCCCACATCCGGGGTCCAGGGGGTCGCACTCAAAGGTGCTGAAGGCGTCCCTGGTTTGTTTCCTTTTAGAAATAAAAAAACGGCCCCCCAGAACAACAAATCCGATTTTGATGAATCCTGTCAACCAGAATGCGGTAATGTAGACAAGGCAGAGTTTCAGGCCGAGGAGGGGCAGAATAACGGGGAGCTGAAAGGTGAGGGTTTCCTTGAAGTGAAAGGGCACCGTGTTGAGGACCCCCGTGAGGATCAGTTCCCGGTCCGTGAGCCGTTGGTCAGCATGGAATCCTGCCGCCATGGTGTGGGCCGCAATCATGGATCCGATGGCAGCAAGAAAGCTTACCGCGCTTTCCGATGGCAGATTGGCAAACCCTGCTATTGGCTTTCCCAGGGGCTTGAGGTGTTTCATCAGCCCCATCTGCATGAAAAACTCAATGCCGAAAAGGCTCAAAAACATGACCCCGCCCATGGGAAGTACTATGGATGCGGTGTATTCTATGGATGCAAAAATTGATGTCATGGGGTTCTGGTGATGTTAACTTCCGAAGCCTTGAGTACACCATCTGCCTTGCAAAATAGACCCGAACCAAAGACAACGCCCACAATCATTGCCGTTGCCGCCCAAAATTAATATTTTTTTGAAGGTCTTCCACGTTCTGCTCCGTTTTTTAACCGTTTGTCATTGTCCCCACATTCAGAACTCCTGATTCAAACATTAAATACGCAGATTGGGGTAGCATATCCCTTGGGTAAGGTCCACCATAAATGTCTGCCAGGCAGATTTGGGCTAAAAAATAATCAAGGTATGGGATTAATTTCCACTATTATCCACAAAAATATATATTCCTGATATGCTTGCATTTTATTTTTAAAAATTTTTTTTATCTTGACATAAATATCAGTTTTCGTAATCTTATAGCGTTCAGGTGGAGTAAGGTGGATGTAGTTCCAGGAAAATCCAAAAAAAAAACGGATGTAGAACCAAATGTTCAGAGCGAGCTCTTTCCATACCATTGACCCCAAGGGCAGAATCATTGTTCCGGCACGGTTCCGGGATGATATTCGGGCCGGTGGCGCAGATGGGGTTATGGTCTCGATCCTGGACAAGGCACTTTACGCTTATACCTTTAACGAGTGGCAGGCCATCGAAAAGAAGATTCTTTCCGCAAAGAGTGAGCCCATGCGGCGATTCAAGCGGTTTTTCCTTGGGAATGCCTGTGAATGCCTCTGTGATAAGCAGGGCCGTATACTGATTCCTCCGAGCATTAGGGCTTATGCCGGGTTAGAGAAGGAAATCGTACTTGTGGGGATGTTGGATCATTTTGAAATCTGGTCCAGGGAGCAGTGGGACAGGGAAAACAACTTGATGGAAGAAGAGCTGGAAAAAAAGGAAGTACGAGAAGCAATCGCATCCCTTGGTCTTTAATTATGGGGCTTTTAATATGGGCTTTAATCAATGAAATTTGAACATAGATCCGTCATGCCCCGGGAGGTCCGAGACGGCCTGGATCTCAAGCCTGGAGAAACCTGCGTTGACTGTACCCTTGGCGGTTCCGGCCATGCCGTAACAAGCCTGGCGGCCGTGCTGCCCAACGGCAGGCTCATAGGGATTGATCAGGACCTGGATGCCATTGAGAATGCCCACAGGGTCTTTGCAGATGACATGGCCAACGTATCTATTTTTCACGACAATTTTTCCCATCTTCCCGCCATTCTTGACAGTCTTGGCATAAAGGGGGTGGACGGCATCCTGCTGGACCTTGGACTGTCGCTCCATCAGCTCCGGAAGGGGCAAAGGGGATTCAGCTTCAAGGGAGACGAACCCCTGGACATGCGCATGGACATGCGTACAGCTTTAACGGCCGCCGATCTTGTGAACACCCTTGAAGAAAGGGCCCTTGTAGACATTTTTTTCAAGTATGGTGAAGAGAAAATGTCAAGAAAGATTGCCCGGGCCATTGTCAGACAAAGGGCGTCTGCTCCGATAACCCGGAACTGTGAACTTGCCGAAATTGTAAGGGCTGCCATTCCTGCTAAAATTGTTCACCAGCAGAAGATTCATCCGGCAACCCGGGTGTTCCAGGCCCTCCGGATCAGTGTTAACCGGGAACTTGAGCAGCTGGAGCGGTTTTTGGAGACCTTTGTGGATTTTTTAAACCCAGGGGGCAGGATCTGCATCATTTCGTTCCATTCCCTTGAGGATAGGATGGTCAAGCGGCGGTTCAGGGCCCTTGAGCAGGGCTGTACCTGCCCCCGGGATTTTCCAGAGTGCGTGTGCGGGTTTAAGCCCAGGCTCAAATCCGTGACCAAAAGGGCCGTCATGCCGACACCCGAGGAAATTGAGATAAATCCCATGGCAAGAAGTGCAAGGCTCAGGGTTGCCTGGAGGGTATGATTCCATGGGAGACGAATTCGGCAGATTACGTAGGAACGCCGTAAAGTCGGAGATTAAAAAGATTCAAGGCCCCTGGCTGGTGTTTCTGCTCCTTTTTATCTGTGAACTTTTTATTTATACCGGTATCCGGGTGGATTGTACACGGAACCGATTTCAGATCTCCCGGGCCCAAGAGGCGGGAAAAAGGGCACGGACTTACCAGAAAGAGTTGATCATCGAGCTGGATCGGTTGGGAGCGCCCGAGAGAATCGCAAAAATAGCAAGAACAAGACTTGGCCTTGAGATGCCGGAACAGGATCAGGTCGTTTACATGGACCCACAATGAACTCACCGGCCTGGCCGGAGCAGGGTATCGGCCCCTGCCACAATAAATGATGAAACACCTCTGATTATGAGATTTCGGTGGGAGTTTCATAAAACCAGATGACGAGGAAAGGGCACAAATGGGCCAGAAAAAAGACAGCGGAATGCAGGTTCGAATTCTTTTGGTAGAGCTGTTTTTTTTTCTGTTCATGAGTCTTCTTGGGGCAAAGGCCGTTAAAATTCAGATCTTTGACAGTGATGATCTTGCTAAAAAGGCGGAAAACGAGTATACAGATACCGTCCAGATCCAGGGAAAAAGGGGAGAGATTCTGGATAGAAACCTCAAACGGCTGTGTACGACCATTGATGCGCTTTCCGTTGCTGTTTTCCCAAAACGTCTTGGGAACCCGGCAAAGGATGCCCGATCAATTGCAGCTGTTCTGGGGATGGACCCGGTGAAACTTGCGGGGAAAATATCTTCGAGTAAAAATTTTGTCTGGGTTAAGCGTAAAATTTCCCCTGCAGAGGTAGAGGCGCTCAAGGGCCTTAACCTTACAGGTTTGTCGTTTCAAAAAGATGTGGTCCGTTTCTACCCCAACAGGACCCTTGCAGCCCAGGTGATTGGGTTTACAGGGTCTGATTCAAAGGGGTTGGAGGGGCTGGAGTATGGTTATGAGGATGTACTGAAGGGAAAGCAGAGCAAGTTCACCATCACCAAGGATGCTGCGGGAAGAAGGCTTGATGCGGACAAAAATTTAAGCGAGGTACTCAGCGGCGGCGGCTTGGTCCTGACCATTGACAGAAATATCCAGTATATCACCGAAGGGGCGCTGAAGAACGTGGTGACCCGTTTTAAGGCCAAATCTGCCATGGCAATTGCCATGCGGCCGAAAACCGGTGAAATCCTTTCCATGGCACTCTATCCTGAATTTAATCCCAATGCCTTTTCTGAATTTACACGGGAGCGCTGGAGAAATCGATCCGTGACAGATCCCTTTGAGCCGGGGTCCGTCATGAAGGTGTTTCTGGCAGCGTCTGCCATGGACAAAGGGTATTGTACCCCTAAATCTATTTTTTTCTGCGAGAACGGCAGTTACAGGGTCGGGTCCTATACCGTCCATGATACCCATGAACACGGCTGGCTGACCCTGGCACAGATTATTAAGTATTCGAGCAATATAGGCGCTGTGAAAATTTCAGAAACAACAGGTGAACAGGCCCTTTACGAGGGCCTTTCCGGATTCGGGTTCGGCAGTCGAACAGGTGTATCGTCTCCGGGGGAAACCCCTGGTTCTTTGTCCTTCTACCAGAGGTGGTCCGCCATAGATGCTGCGGCCATATCCTTTGGCCAGGGCATGTCGGTTTCAGCAGTTCAGCTTGTGGCCGCCATCGCCGCCATTGCCAACGACGGGGTGCTCATGCGCCCGCTTCTGGTTCAAAAAACGCTTTTCAATACCGGTGAGGTCGATCAGACCTTTGAACCCCAACGGGTCCGGCGGGTCATCTCTGCCCGGACGGCACAAACGGTTCGCCAGATGATGCGGTCTGTTGTGACGGAAGACGGCACAGGCACCAATGCCGCAATCGAGGGCTATTCTGTGTGTGGCAAGACGGGAACGGCCCAAAAGGTTGCACAGAACGGCAGGGGCTACGCCAAAAACCGCTATACAGCGGTATTTGCAGGGTTTGCCCCGGAAAATAGTCCCGAGATAGCCGTTGTTGTGGTGGTTGATGAACCCCGGGGAAATCATTATGGCGGTGTTGTGGCTGCACCGGCATTTAAAAGTATTGTTGCAGAATCCTTTCATTATCTTAACATCCCCCCGGATATTGGTCCGGACTTAGGTCCGAAACAGGTGGTTGCAAGGGTGTCAGATGGAGTATAACCGTTGAAATTATCATATTTATTAAAAGAATGTACCCCCCTGTGGCGTCGCAGCCTGGACCCGGCCTCTGATCCTGGTTCTGACCCTGAAATTACGTCCATCCACAACGACTCAAGGGATGTAAAGCCAGGAGGGCTATTCATTGCTGTCCGAGGATTCAAGATCGATGGTCACGACTACGTTGAAGACGCCCTTGAGCGGGGGGCCGCAGCCGTTGTTGTCCAGCAACGAGTTCCGGGTAAACAACGGATGGTTGAGGTGGCTGACACCCGAAAGGCCATGGCTTCCATTGCTGCACGTTTTTACGACAACCCCTCGGAATCAATGTGTCTTGTGGGAATTACCGGGACCAATGGTAAGACCACTACCTCCTTTATCCTTGAGAGTATTTTTGCCCAGGCCGGCCATTGTGTGGGGGTGATTGGAACGGTAAACTTCCGGTACCGGGGAAAACTCTTTAACAACCCCGTAACCACTCCTGAATCCATAGATCTTCAGCGGATCCTGGCCCAGATGAAGGCTGCTCAAGTTAGCCATGTTGTCATGGAAGTTTCATCCCACAGCATTGACCTTCACCGTGTGAGAAACTGCAGGTTTGATGCCGGAGTGTTCACCAACCTTACCCAGGACCATCTGGACTACCACCGGACCATGGGCCGCTATTTTGCCTGCAAACGAAGATTTTTTACACGGATACTGCCAAGCGGTCCCAAGGCTCTGACAGCCATGGCCGTTATCAACCTGGATGATGAAAAGGGGCAGGCCCTCAGGGACGCCGCAGCCACAAAGGTGGTGACCACGGGAAGAGATTCCCGTGCCGATGTCTGTGCCCTTGACCTTGCTGAAACCATAACCGGCACAACCGGAATCCTGAAAATAGATGGGGCCCCATACCCGTTTTCCTCGGCCCTTGTGGGGGCGTTCAATGTGGAAAATATACTGTCGGCTGCCGGGGCTGCACACGCCATTGGCATCGATCCCCAGGTCATTGTCAGGGGGATTGAAGGCTGCAAGGGTGTTCCCGGCCGCCTTGAGAGGGTTGAGCCCGACAATGGTCGCCATGTATTTGTGGACTATGCCCATACCCCGGACGCCCTGATGTCCATCCTTGAAACACTTAAGGCCCAGGCCCCGAAACGGATTATCACCGTTGTTGGTTGCGGCGGGGACCGGGACCGTTCAAAGCGGCCGATCATGGGCCAGATTGCTGCAACCTTGAGTGATGTTGCCATCATCACCTCTGACAATCCAAGGAGCGAAGATCCCCATGGGATTATCCAGGAGATCCTTAAGGGGATTGATACGGCCCTCTGTCCTGAGCTCAAACCTGATCAGTTGAAAACCGGGAACGGTTTTTTTGTGGAGCCTGACAGAAGAAAAGCCCTTGAACTGGCCGTTGCTGCATCAACCCCGGGTGATATCCTTGTTGCTGCAGGCAAGGGCCACGAAACCTATCAGATCTTAAAGGGTGGCACTATTCATTTTGACGACAGGGAAATTTTATCCAGTGCCCTTGCAGGTGTGCAAGGGCTGGGAGAAACGTTATGAACCGGCCCATACCCTGGCGGGTGGCTGACATCGCAAAGGCCCTGGGACAAGGGCCCACGCATACGGTAACTGAGATTGTTTTTTCAGGCGTTTCAACCGATTCGCGCACCATTGGCGTCCAGGACCTGTTTGTGGCCCTGGAAGGAGAACGGTTTGACGGCCACACCTTTATTGCCGACCTTGTGAAAAGGGGCGTCCGGGGGTTTGTGGTTAAAAAGGGGCAAAAGATTCCCAAGGATGTCCCGGGCTGCCTGTTTTTTTCCGTGGACAACACCCTCACGGCCCTGGGTGACCTTGCCCGATTCCAGAGGTTGAGGGCCGGGGTCAGAGTGGTTGCCATCACCGGATCCAATGGAAAGACCTCCACCCGGAAGATGACCGGGGAAATTTTCGGCCGCAAATTCAATACCCTTACGACCCGGGGAAACCTCAACAACGAGATTGGACTTCCCCTGACACTCCTGGGACTCTCCCTGGACCATGAATGGGCCGTGGTGGAAATGGGCATGAACCATGGAGGTGAGATTCACCGCCTGGGATCAATTGCCCTGCCCGACATCGGCGTAATCACAAACACCAGTCATTGTCACCTTGAGGGGCTGGGAACGGTGGAAGGCGTGGCCCGGGCCAAGGCAGAACTCCTGCCCCATGTCCGAGTCCATGGGAGTGCGGTCTTGAACCTGGACGACCCACGTTTTCCCATTTTTTCCGCAGCGGTCCGGGCCAATACCGCCATTGAAAATATTGTCTGTTTTTCCATGGACCGTTTGAACATGGACTGTGTGGGGGCATCGGCAATAGCAGACAGGGAAGAAGGCATGGGGTTTACCCTTGTCTCACCCTCGGAAGGGACGCGGGAAGTTTTTCTTCACACGCCGGCCCGTTTCATGGTCAGCAATGCCCTTGCTGCCGCTGGTGCGGCCCTTGCTGCCGGCATCTCCATGGACGTGATTAAACAGGGTCTTGAAGCCTTTGAACCGGAACCGGGACGCATGCACCTTGAGCCTGGCTTTAACCACACCACCATCATCGACGACACCTATAATGCAAATCCAGGTTCTGTGGGGGCTGCCCTTGAAACCCTTGAGCGGGTTACGCAAAACGGGGTCGGCATTGCCGTTCTTGGCGACATGCTCGAGCTTGGGCCGGGGACTGAACAATTTCACCGGGAGATGGGTGCCCTTGCTGCAGCATCGGGAATATCCAGGCTATACGCCCATGGTCCCATGGCTGACCATGTGATCCACGGGGCCGTAAAGGCCGGTTTCCCAGGATCGGCGGCCATGACCGGCACCCGGGATGAGATTGCCGCGGACCTGCTGGCACATACACCTGAAAACGCCTGGATCCTGGTCAAGGGTTCCAGGGGAATGCGGCTTGAAAAGATCGTCTCTCAACTCAAACGAACCACAACCATTGCCGGGGGGGGAAAGATGGACCCCTCCGACGGGAATTAGAATATGCTGTTTCACTACCTTTATCCCTTGCACACCGAAATTTCATTTTTCAACCTGTTTCGGTATATCACCTTTCGTACCATCTATGGGGGGCTTACCGCCTTTTTGATCTGTTTTCTGCTCGGACCCTGGGTGATCAATAGACTCTCAAGGATGCAGATCGGTCAGTTCATTCAAAATGACGGGCCTGAAACCCATTTTGAAAAAGAGGGTACACCCACCATGGGCGGAATTCTCATCCTTTTTTCCCTTGGGGTCTCTACCCTTCTCTGGGCTGATCTCACCAACCACTACATCCTGATAACCCTTTTATCCATGCTGCTTTTTGGTGCCATTGGGTTCATTGACGACTATCTGATGCAGGTTAAAAAAAGAAACATGGGGTTCACGGCAAGGGGTAAGTTCCTGGTTCAGATCATGGCCGGGCTTGTGATCTCCTACCTGGTGTATCTCTGTCCGGATTTTGATACCAGTCTGTCCATCCCTTTTTTAAAGAACTTCACCCCGGATCTTGGCATCTGGTACATCCCCTTTGCAACCCTTGTGATTGTCGGGACCTCCAATGCCGTAAATCTCACCGACGGCCTTGACGGCCTTGCCATCGGACCCATCATCATTGCAGGGGTGACCTATATGATTTTTGCCTATGTGGCAAGCCACATCACCATAGCCTCCTATCTCCAGGTGAAACACATTGCCTCCTGCGGCGAGATCACCATTGTCTGTGGCATCCTTGCCGGGGCAGGACTCGGGTTCCTCTGGTTTAACGCCCACCCGGCCCAGGTCTTTATGGGCGATACCGGGTCCATTCCCCTGGGGGCGATTCTTGGAACCATTGCAGTGATTACCAAGCAGGAAATTCTGCTCCTGGTTGTGGGCGGACTGTTTGTCATCGAGGCCCTTTCCGTGATCATCCAGGTGGGTTATTTCAAACTTTCCAAGGGGAAAAGGGTGTTTCGCATGGCACCGCTGCACCACCATTTTGAGCTCAAGGGGTGGCCCGAGTCCAAGGTGATCGTGCGGTTCTGGATCATTGCCATTACCCTGGCCCTGATTTCCCTTTCAACCCTTAAGATTCGTTAGGAAACCGACAATGACCCTTTCAACTGTCATGGCATCCCTGTTAAAACACCCGGACGAGGGATACGTGCTTGTGGCCGGCCTTGGCGTCTCCGGGGTTGCCATTGCCCGGTTTCTGCGGTCAAAAAATATTGATGTGGTTGCAACGGACAGCCGGCCCCTGGGCCAGGATGTGACAGCACCCCTTGAAGCCCTTGGCGTAAGATGTGAAACCAACGGCCACAGGGTTGAAACATTTGAAGGTGCGGCCCTGGTGGTGACCAGCCCTGGCATTCCCCTTGACATGGCTTTTTTTGAACGGGCAAGGGCCAAGAAAATAAGCGTAACGGGCGAGCTTGACCTGTTTTTTTATTTCCTTGAACGTCCCCTTGTGGCCATCACCGGCACCAACGGCAAGACTACGGTAACCACCCTTGTCAGTGAGATGTTGAAAAGGTCGGGTTTAAGCGTGTTTACCGGCGGAAACATCGGAACCCCCCTGGTTGAGTTTCTTGAATCAGGACAAACGGAAGATGTAGTTGTTGCAGAGGTGAGCAGCTTTCAGTTGGATGCGGCAACAATGTTCGCTCCCCGGGTGGCTGTGTTGCTCAACATTGCCGAGGACCACATGGACCGGTACACAGCTTTTTCTGCCTATGCCGATTCCAAGTGGGCGCTCCTGGGCAACCAGTCGGAAAATGATATTGCCGTTGTCAACCAAACCCTTCCCATTGATTCCGACCGGAAACGAACAATCAAGGCAGTTCTTCTGACCTTTGGTGAAGACAAGGCCTGCAACGCCGCCATTGACACCCGGTCTATTGCCATCAGCACCCAGGACCAAAAATTTGTCCTGGATCTGTCCGTGACCCGCTTAAGGGGTGCCCACAACCGGGAAAACATCGCCGCCGCTGCCCTTGCAGCCCTTCTGGCCGGGGCCTGCCAGGCAGGAATTCAAGGCGCTTTGGACGACTTTTCAGGACTTGCCCATCGAACCGAGTATGTGACAGCCATCAATGGGGTGGATTATTATAACGACTCCAAGGGAACCAATCCCCATGCTGTTGAAGGAGCCTTAAGGGGGTTTGACCGGGTGATTCTGATCCTGGGGGGTCGATCCAAGGGAACCGACTTTTCCTGCCTGGTGCCCCTAATCAACCAGCGGGTCAAGACCGTCATTCTCATGGGAGAAGCTGCCCGGGAGATCAAGGCGGTCTTGGGTTCAACAGTCGAAATTCTGGAAGCTGGGTCCATGGCCGATGTCGTGTCCGTTGCAAACCGCATTGCAACCCATGGCGACACGGTCCTTCTTTCCCCGGGGTGTTCAAGTTTTGACATGTACGACAATTACGCCCAGAGGGGCAGGGATTTTAAAGACCAGGTGATGAAACTCAAAGGAAACACGCCGTGAACAAAGCAGCCCAAAAAATACATGGTTGTTTAGGGGAGTCGGCCATCCTTTTTCCGGTGCTCCTGCTCGTTGGCATGGGGATTGTCATGGTGTACAGTGCAAGCGCTGCCCTGGCCGTGACACGGTTTGATAACAATCTTTTTTACATGCAGCGCCAGGCATCCTTTGCCCTCCTGAGCCTTGGGGTGATGTTCACAACAGCCTTGCTGCCCTATCGAATTTTCAAGGTGTTTGCCTATTTCTTCATGGGGCTTGCCGTTGTGCTTTTGGTGGCGGTTCAGGTGCCGGGAATCGGTCATTCAGCGGGCGGTGCCTGTCGATGGATTGCCCTTGCCGGATTTACCTTTCAGCCATCGGAATTTACCAAGCTTGCCCTGGTTCTGTTTCTGGCCTACTCCCTTTCAAAGAAGGACGACCAGGAGATGATCAAGGATTTTTCAGTCGGGTTTATGCCCCATGTCATTCTGCTGGTGGTACTTTCGATCCTCATCCTCTTGCAGCCCGACTTTGGAACGGTCATGATCCTGGGTTGCATCACCTGGGGGATGATGTTTGTGGCCGGGGTCAGACTTGTACATTTGCTGCTGCCCCTTCCTTTCCTTGCGCCGGTGGCCTATTTTCTGGTCTATCGAGTGGATTACCGCATGGATCGAATTCTGGCCTTCATGAACCCCTGGGATGATCCTCTGAACACCGGTTACCAGATTACCCATTCCCTCAAGGCGTTTGGATCGGGTGGAATCTTTGGCAAGGGCATTGGCCTTGGAATGCAGAAGCTTCATTATCTTCCCGAACCCCACACGGATTTTATCCTTTCGGTCATCGGGGAAGAGCTGGGGCTTGTGGGTGTTCTTGCCATTCTGGTCCTCTTTTGTATCATTCTGTGGCGGGGGTCCGCCATTGCCAGAAAAGCCCCGGATCTCTTTGGGTCGCTGGTTGCTGCAGGGATTATCATCACCCTGGGACTGCAGGTTGTCATCAACACGGGCGTTGCCATGGGTGTTCTGCCGACCAAGGGATTGACCCTGCCATTTTTGAGCTATGGTGGCACTTCTTTAATTATAAATATGGCTTTTATGGGAATATTGATGAACATTGGAGCAACGGTGGAAAATGGATAAACCCTTAAAGATCATCATTGCAGGCGGCAAGACAGGGGGGCACCTTTTCCCGGGCATCGCCATTGCCCAGGCGTTTTCAGCAGCAGTGCCCGGAACCCGCATCCTGTTCGTCGGAACCGGGGAAACTTTTGAGACCACCACCCTTGACCGGTATGGCTTTGATCACACAGCCATTTCAATCTCCGGCATCAAGGGCAAAGGGCTTATGGGAAAATTGTCCACAGCCCTGCGTCTGCCCGTTTCCCTGGTCCAGACCTTCACCATCATCCGTGGATTCAAGCCGGACATTGTCATGGGGGTTGGCGGTTATTCGTCCGGCCCCGTTGTCCTTGTGGCCAGGTTGTTAAACATCCTGACGGCCATCCAGGAGCAGAACACCATTCCCGGCATCACCAACCGAATCCTGTCCAGAATCTGCCATGTGGTGTTTACCTCGTTCAAGTCAACCCGGGGATTATCAAAAAACGCCGTGATCCATCACACGGGCAATCCGGTTCGCAAGTCCGACATTCAATCGTCCGGGTCAGTGCAATCCGACTTTGGGCAGGGCAGCGGATGCTTTAATCTCCTTGTCACGGGGGGAAGTCAGGGTGCCCACTCTATCAACCAGGCCATGGTGGGTGCAATGACGCTCCTGAAGGATCCAGCCGCTGTTTTTCTTGTTCACCAGACGGGTAAGGCAGATGCAGCTGAGGTGGCTGATGCATACCACACCCTGGGGGTGAACGGGGTGGCCAGGGCCTTTTTTGACGATCTTCCCCAGCGCATGGCTGGGGCCGATCTCATTGTTTCAAGGGCCGGGGCTGGAGCCATCTCCGAGATCACCCATTTGGGTAAACCGTCGATTCTTGTTCCCTATCCCCATGCCGCGGACGATCACCAGCGTTTCAACGCCCAGGCCGTGAAGGATCAGGGCGGGGCCGTCTTGATTCTGGATAGGGATCTTACCCCGGAACGGCTCAAAACCATCATTGAGGACCTTCATAACAATCCTGAACACCGGCTTTCCATGGGACGGGCGGCAAAGGGTATGGCTCTTTCGGACCCGGCCCGGGCCATTGTTGATATCTGCCTATCCATGGCAGGAAAAAAAGGAAAATAGATGTATCAAAAGAACTATCACATATATTTTGTCGGCATCGGTGGCATTGGTATGAGCGCCATTGCAGAGCTTCTCCTGAGTCTTGGTTACAGGGTTTCAGGATCAGACCTCAAGCTTTCGGCCATTACCCAACGCCTGGCCTCCTGCGGGGCCACCATATTCAATGGGCACAGGGCGGACCAGGTAAAGGATGTGGATGTGCTGGTCACTTCAACGGCCATCTCCAAGAACAATCCAGAGGTGATTGAGGCGGCAGAAAGATCCATTCGCACCATTCCCAGGGCCGAGATGCTGGCCGAACTCATGCGTATTAAATATGCCATTGCCGTGTCCGGTGCCCATGGCAAGACCAGCACCACCGCCATGATTGCCACCATTTTAAACCAGGCAGGCCTTGACCCCACGGTGGTGGTGGGTGGTCTGCTAAAGAGCATTGGAACCAATGCCCACCACGGCAAGGGTGACTACATTGTGGCCGAGGCCGACGAGAGTGATGGCTCGTTTCTAAAGTATGCGCCCGCCATTGCGGCCGTTACCAACATCGACCTTGAGCACCTCGATTTTTATAAGGATATCGAAGATATCAAGGATAATTTTGTCAAGTTCATCAACTCTGTGCCCTTTTACGGGCTTGCCGTGCTCTGCCTTGACAACGAGCACATCCAGGCCATCCTGCCAAGGATAACGGCCCGGTACACCACCTTTGGCCTGAGCGCCCAGGCAGACCTTGCCGCAAGGGGGATACGTTTTGAGGGCAGAAGGGGCTATTTTACCGTGGTTCATGGGAAAGAGGTTCTGGGCGACATCACCCTCAATCTTTCTGGAAAGCACAATATCTCAAATGCCCTGGCCGCCATTGCCGTGGCCCTTGAACTCAAGGTTGATTTCAGCGTCATCAAGGAGGCCCTTGAGCAGATAGAGGGAGTCAAACGACGGCTTGAAATCAAGGGTGAACGGAACAGCATTACCGTTGTTGATGATTATGGTCACCACCCCACCGAAGTAAAGACCACCCTTGCAGCAGTACGGGAAGGCTGGCCAGATAAAAGGGTTGTGGTGGTGTTCCAACCCCATCGGTATTCAAGAACCAAGGCTTTGTTTGATGAGTTTACCCGGGCCTTTTACCAGTCTGACCTGCTGTTTGTGCTGCCCATCTATGCGGCAAGTGAACAGCCCATTGACGGGATTGACTCGCTGAAACTGTGCAACGGCATCCAAGAGCACGGCCATAAAAATGTAATCTGTGTCAAGGATTTTGAATCCTGTCTTTCGATTCTTTCCGATACCTTAGAACCCGGGGATCTTGTTTTGACCCTTGGGGCAGGAGATGTTTACAACCTGGGGGAAACACTTTTGGAGATCCTGGCGTGAAACCGGTTATGTCTGAAGACCTTTCAGGGGCCTATGGGGCGTTGAAGCGGGAGTTCTGCCTCCTGGTTGACGAACCCATGGCCTGCCATACCTCATTCAAGGTGGGCGGGCCCGCAGATCTGTTTTTTGCACCTGAGACCAAAGAGGAACTTGTCCGGGGCATTGCCCGTGCTAAGTGCCTTGGCGTACCTGTTACCCTCATGGGGTGCGGTACAAATCTTCTGGTTAAAGACGGCGGCATCCGGGGGCTTGTGGTCACAACCAAACGGATGAACAAAACCCTTACCATCACTGTGGCAGATGATGGCCAACAGTTTGTAACGGCATCTTCAGGTGTAATTCTGGCAGCCCTTGCACGGTTTGTCATGGACCGGGGGTTTGAAGGGTTTACCTTTTGCGCAGGCATTCCCGGGACGGTGGGTGGAGCAATCATGATGAATGCCGGAACAAACCTTGGTACCATCTCCGACGTCCTTGTTTCCCTTGAACTTGTTGCCGCTGATGGCAGGGTTATGGGGGTTGATCGATCTGAGCTTGATTTTTTCCATCGAAGGACATCGTTTAACGGCCTCGGGCCCTGCGTGTATGTTCTGGGAGCACGGTTTCGAGTCAAGCCGGGAGATAAACAAAAGATACGGGACCGCTGGCTCTGTCTGCTTGAAAACCGACGGTCAAGCCAACCCGGGTCAATGGCCAGTGCAGGCTGTTTTTTCAAGAACCCGGACAACGGGATGCCTGCAGGTCAGCTAATTGACCGGGCAGGCCTCAAGGGAAAACAATTCGGCAATGCCATGGTTTCGACCATCCACGGTAACTTTATTGTTAACTGCGGCGGGGCAACAGCCCTGGAGATTCTCACCCTCAAGCAGATGGTGGAGGATGAGGTGAAAATGAAATTCAATGTTGATCTCAAACCCGAGGTGAAAATTGAAGGCGAATAAAAAGGTGAGGAAAAACAGTCTACGGCCGATTGACGGCGACGTGTCTGCCCTGGGGTTCGATTTCATGGGCAGCCTTGATCTTGTCTTGAAGTTTATCCTGGTGGTGCTGGTCCTGGCGCTGTCGAGCCTTGGGCTGATCTTTGTCCATGATTTTATTACCCAGAGCCCCTATTTCGGCATCAAGACCATTCATATTTCCGGTGCTGCATCCCTCAGCGATTCAGCGCTGCTATCCCAGGCTGGGATCAAGATGGGGGATAATATTCTGGCCGTTAATCTTAAAACGGCCAGGGCCCGCCTTGTTGCCCATCCCTGGATCCGTGATGCGGCAATCCAGCGCCGGATTCCGTCGACCCTGGCCATTACTGTTTTTGAACAAACGGCCGTTGCAAGGGCGGCCATGGCCGAAGACTTCCAGGTGCTGGTGGATTTACAGGGCCAGCCGTTTAAGCCCTATGAGCCTGAAACAGAACCCCAGACTGCCGGTTTGCCGGAGATCAAAGGTCTCAGGCTTGAATCCCTGGACCCATTGTCCCCGGCGTCCAGGTTTGGGTTTAAGGGAAAACTTCACCAGGGGGTAATGGAGCTGTTGGCCCTTGATACCCGTTCCCTGGTTCGAAAAATAACAGCTGACAAAGATCTGGGGATTGATTTTACAACTGATTTTTTCAAGGCACACAAGGCCGTGGGGGAGATACCTGTTACCCTGAAGCTCGGGTTTGACGGGTTTAAGGAAAAATTTGCAGGGACTTCAAAGATTCTCGATTACATGGACGGCTTTGCCGTTGAAAAAAGAGTGCGTCTCATTGACTTTTTTAATATCAGAAGCGTCACAATAACGCTTGAAGATAAAGATATTCTGCCGGGTACGACTTAAGGAGGGTTTGATTTGCAGGAAGAGGGGAAGATTATCGTGGGACTCGACATCGGAACCACAAAGATTTGTGCCGTTGTCGGAGAGGTCGCCGGGGGTGAAATTAATATCATCGGTCTGGGCACCGCCCCTTCCAGGGGATTGAGAAAGGGCGCTGTGGTCAATATCGAGTCCACGGTGGAGTCGATTAAAAAGGCCGTGGAAGAGGCCGAAGTCATGGCCGGGTGCAATATTTCATCGGTTTACGTGGGAATTGCGGGCGGCCATATCCGGGGGCTGAACAGTCACGGCATCATTGCCATCAAGGGCCAGGAGATAACCCAGGACGATGTTGAAAGGGTGATTGAGGCGGCAAGCGCCGTTGCCATTCCAACGGATCGGGAAACCATCCATGTCATTCCCCAGGAGTTTATTGTGGATGACCAGGAGGCGATTCAAAATCCCGTGGGCATGACCGGGGTGAGGCTTGAGACAAAGATTCACATTGTCACAGGCGCTGTGTCGTCCGCAAGGAATATTGTAAAATGCTGCAACAAGGCTGGCCTTGACGTGTGTGACATTGTGCTTGAATCCCTGGCTTCGGGGGAGGCGGTGCTGTCCCGTGAGGAAAAAGAACTTGGGTGTGCCCTTGCCGATGTGGGGGGTGGCACCACGGACCTTGCCATCTTCAAGGGTAACAATATCAAGCACACCTTTGAACTTGCCCTGGGGGGGCATAACCTGACCAACGATATTTCCATTGGATTGAGAACCCCCCTGGCAGAGGCTGAAAAGATAAAAATTGACCACGGGACCTGCCTTGCCGGAAGCATCCGTAAGGGCGAGACCATTGATGTCGCCGGAATTGGGGGGCGCGGCACAAAGAGTCTTCCAAAGGATATTCTGGCCGAAATCCTGGAGCCCAGGGTGGAGGAGATGTTTTCCATACTCAAGCAGGATATTTACAGCAACGGCCTTGAAAATTCATTCCCGTCTGGAGTTGTGATCACGGGGGGAAGTGCATACCTGCACGGAATTACAGATGTGGTCGAGGGGGTTTTTTCAGTGCCGGTACGGTTGGGGGTTCCCATGAAAATCGGAGGACTCAAGGATGTGGTTAAAAACCCGGGTTTTTCAACAGGGGTGGGGCTTGTGATCTATGGCAGTAAACATAGTGGAACTCCGCTTGGTGATATTGAAAACGGGTTGTTTGCACGGCTTTTGAAACGAATGAAACAATGGTTTAAGGATGTTATCTAATATAAAAGGAGGGGGGAGTATGAATTTTTCCTATGTGGAGAGTGAAAAGAATGCATTGATCAAGGTTATCGGTGTGGGTGGAGCCGGTGGAAATGCGGTCAATAACATGATCGATGCAAACCTTCAGGGTGTTAAGTTCATTGTTGCAAATACAGATGCTCAGGCCCTTGAAATCTCAAGGGCAGAGCTCAAGATCCAGTTAGGCGTTAATCTGACCGAAGGACTTGGGGCAGGTGCCAATCCCACCACAGGCCGGGAGGCAGCCCAGGAGAACATTGATGAGATCCGGGCCGCCCTTGAAGGCAGCCACATGGTGTTTATCACTGCAGGCTTTGGCGGCGGTACGGGTACGGGCGCGGCACCCGTGATTGCCGAAATCTGTCAGGAGCTTGGTATCCTGACCGTGGCGGTTGTATCAAAGCCCTTTTCGTTTGAGGGTAAAAAACGGGCTGCCCAGGCCGAAGATGGCATCAATCGGTTAAGGGACATTACAGATACGGTCATCACCATTCCCAACGACCGGCTCAGGGGAATCGCAGGCAAGGGTGCAAAAATGGTGGAAATGTTCATTAAGGCCGACGAGGTGCTTCACCACTCGGTTAAGGGCATCACGGATCTTATCATGCTGCCTGGTCTTGTGAACCTTGACTTTGCAGATGTCAGAACCACCATGTCCAAGGCCGGCATGGCCCTCATGGGGATTGGTATTGCCTCTGGAGAGAACAGGGCTGTTGAGGCTGCAGAAAGGGCCATCTCCCATCCGCTGCTTGAAGATATTTCGATCTCCGGCGCAAGGGGTGTTCTCATGAACATCACCTGCTCAAGCGACCTCACCCTTGACGAAATGACCCAGGCGTCGGACCGCATCCACCAGGAAGTCGGTGATGATGCAGAGATCATCTGGGGTCAGGCCATTGACGAGAGCCTGGGGGATGAGATGCGCGTGACCGTAATTGCAACGGGTATCGGCAACCACGAGCGGCAGGCAAAGAACGTCCACAGCATTGAATCTGCCCGGCCAAAGGTCAGAACAGCTGTCCAGGAAGAGACCATTGTCAGGGGAAAACTCCGGGAGCCCACAGCCGAAGAGCTTGAAAACTGGAACGAAGTGGATGAACCGGTTCGGGTCAGAACAAAAAAGGTGGTGGGACATGACGGTAGAAATGCCTATCGGGGTATGCCCATGGACGGTGAAAACCTGGAGATCCCCACGTTTTTACGACGCCAGGCAGACTGATATATGGCAAAAAGTGTCAGACACGGCAGAAAAGAGGGTGTTCACCTTGAGCGGGGAAGTATAGTCAAAGGCCAGAAGGGGCTGATCCGAACCGCCCTGGTTTATCCGAACACCTATCAGGCTGGCATGTCCAGCCTTGGATTTCAGACAGTTTACGGGTTGATCAACGACCTTGACCACGTGGTGGCAGAGCGGGTATTTATGCCCGATGACCCGGAGGCTGAGGTACTGAGTGTGGAGAGCGGCAAAAACCTCTCCTGGTTTGACATTCTTTTTTTCTCCATCTCGTTTGAGAATGATTACCTGAACCTGATTTCCATGCTGGAACGGTCCAACATCCCCATGCGTGGGGCCGGCCGGAATGAAAGCCACCCTCTTGTGGTCGCAGGGGGAGTGGCTTCATTTTTGAATCCTGAGCCCCTGGCTGAGTTCATGGACCTTCTGCTCCTCGGGGAGGCAGAGCTGTTGATCCCTCCCTTTTTTGATGTTTACACCCCCCTGATGTCGAGGCAGACGTTGTTTGAGCGGTTGGCCTCCACCGTTGGCGGGGTCTATGTCCCGTCATGGTATTCGCCGGTCCACAACAGCGGCGGTGAATTTATCGGTATGGAAAAACGCAATGACCAGGCCCCGGATCGGGTGCGGGTCAGGCGTGTCACTACCCTCAAAGAGACCTGCGCCACCCGGGTTATCACCGCTGATACTGCCTTTAAAAATACCTTTTTGATTGAAACAGGCAGGGGGTGTCCACATGGCTGCAGGTTCTGCAGTGCAGGTTTTATCTACCGGCCTCCCAGATTCTATCCCGAGGATGTGGTGACCCGGGCCCTTGACGCTGCAAAGGCGCTCACCTCCAGGGTAGGGCTTGTGAGTGCTGCCGTGTCGGACCATCCAGCCATCAACTCCATCTGTGCCAGGGGAATCGCAGAGGATCTCTCCATCTCCTTCAGCTCCCTCCGGGCCGATGCCCTGACCGATGAACTGATCGCAACCCTCCAGCGGTCCGGTGTCAAGACCGCCACCATTGCACCTGAAGCAGGGTCTGAACGAATGCGGGCCATCATCAATAAAAAGATCAGTGAAACTGAGATTGTCTCGGCCGCCGACCGTCTGGTAAAGGCCGGAATTATTAATCTTAAGCTTTACTACATGATCGGGCTTCCCTTTGAAGAGGATGGGGATGTGGCGGCCATTGTCAGCCTCACCCAGAAGATAAGGGAGGTGTTTTTATCGGCCAGCCGGAAAAAAAAGAAGATCGGAACCATCACGCTCAGCATCAATCCTTTTATTCCCAAACCTGCAACCCCGTTTCAATGGGCACCCATGGCAAAGATCGGGCTGCTTAAACATCGGCTCAAGATCATCCAGGAGGGGTTAAAACGGGTTCCCAACATCCAGCTTAAATGGGAATCCTTTCGCATGGCAAGGATCAACGCCCTTCTTTCCCGGGGAGGGCGGCAAACGGCCGGAATTCTTGAGGATGCCGCAAAGAATGGGTGGTCAAAGGCCGTGAGGAATGCCGATGCCTATTGTGAGGCCGTTGTCCACACCGAGCGGGAAAAAGATGAGCCCTTTCCCTGGGAGATCGTTGATACCTGTGTAAAGCGAGAATTTCTCTGGAAAGAGTACCAGCGTTCAAAGACCGGAAAGGTCTCCCCGGACTGCCCCATGATCGACTGCAGGGATTGCGGCATCTGTCGGATCCCATGAACCCTTTTCCCGATTCTGCCCGTGTTACCGTTGTCCTTAACCGGCCACGGGTGTCTGAAAACATAGGCTCGGCTGCAAGGGCCATGATGAACATGGGTCTTGATCAACTTGTGGTGGTGGCACCAGACGATTTTGATAGAACTAGGGCTGAAAAAACCGCAACCCATTCAGCCGCATCCATTCTCGACCGGATGGAGATCTGCAGCACCCTTAGCCAGGCCCTTGCCCCGTTTGAGTATGTGGTGGGAACCACGGCCCGACTTGGGGGGCAACGGTTGGTGGAATCTCCCCGAACAGTGGCCCTAAGGGTAGCAACCCTTTGCGAAAATAACCGGGTGGCTTTGCTTTTTGGACCCGAAGACCGGGGGCTCACCAACGGGGAAATCTGTTTTTGCCACGCCTTGATCAACATCCCCACCCTTGGGTTTTCCTCCCTTAACCTTGCCCAGGCCGTGGTGATCGTCTGCTATGAGCTCCTTGTGGCAGTGGAACACCAGCAGGGGCTTCCCCTGGAGAAAAAACAGGTGGTCCCCCGCCTGGCAACGGTCAGTGAGCTTGAAATCATGTACCAAAGGCTCTCCCTTGTTCTTGCTGAGATCGGGTATGTCAATCCGGAAAATCCGGATTTCTGGCTCAACCGGGTACGCCAGTTTCTAAGCCGCATCAAGATTCAGGCAGGAGAGACCGGCATTGTCAAGGGGGTTATCGATCGGATCGTTGCATACGGGGAAAGTCGGTATCAAAGGGGGCAGACAGAAAAAAAATGAGTCCTGTCCCGGAGATGCCCAACTTATCCTTGACATCAATCGGTAAATTACATATATAAAACAGGCTTCACTTGAGCCCAGGTAGCTCAGTCGGTAGAGCAGGGGACTGAAAATCCCCGTGTCAGCAGTTCGATTCTGTTCCTGGGCACCATTTTTTAAAGGGGTTTACAGCTTTTAGCTGTAAACCCCTTTTCTTTTGGCCAATATCTTTTCCATGTACAAGAGCAAGACGGGAATTAGACCCAATTATCCGTGTGCAAGTTACTCAGGGCCATGGAAAAAATAAAATACACCACCCAACTTGTCTTTTTACCTGCTTTCAGCGTTGCGTCAATGGGCACATATTTCAATATGCTCCCATTGACGCGTCTTGAAATCAGATAAAAATCCGGCGTTGGTCTGGTGTATTTTAAAATTTCCATGACCCTGAGTTAGAAATACCTCCGAAACCGGCTCGGATTACTAAACGGCAACAGAGAAAATCAGTATGGAAAAGTTCTTCAGATTGATTCTGGGAGATCTTACTTTGATTTTGTGCCTAATAAAACCTGCAGACCTCCCATACCGGGCAATTTTGATGTCAGAATTCACCGGTCGCCACTGGTCGGCCGGAGGGATCCTGACACCAACCGGGTGTGAGACTGTCGGCACAGGCGTCTTCGTCATGGGTGTACTCGGTGCTCCATCCTTCCCAACCATCGGAAAAGTTCTTTATATTGGAAAATCCCATAAGGTAGGCATGGAGGAAGCTTAACGAAGATCGGTAGCCGCTGCCACAGTAGAAATAGACATCCCTGTCAAACTGGCCAGCAGTCATTCCTGAGCTTATCCCAGCAGACTCCCACAGGGATTTTATTTCAGGAAAACTCCGGAGACTCCCATCGGAATCGGTGTATTCCAGTGAGGAGTCATCGGCGTCATGGGCCCACACGGCATTGGGTATGCGGCCTTTCTGGACCACGTAACTATAGCCTGAAATTTTTCCCTTATATTCGGGGGCGCTGCGTACATCGGCGACCACAACAGTGTCTGTATCATCGTATATCTGGACCATCTCGGCCACAGTTGCCAGGAGCTCGGGGCAGGCCGTTCCGGTAAATGCTGTTGTGGAGACCGGGTTGTTGACCTGGGTTTCGCCTTCGTAGCCGGCATTGATCCAGGCGGCGTAACCGCCGTTCAGGTAACGGACATCCTTGACCCCGGCATAGGTCAGGATCCACCACAGGCGTGCGGCAAAAATATTGGAATCGCTGTAAACGACAACGGTGGTATCTTCGGTGATTCCCATGTCTGCCAAGGCGGCATGCAGCTGGTCGTCAGGAAGCAGGAACCAGCGCGGATAGTCGTTTTCATAGATATCGGAATTGGAATGGACAGCTCCGGGAATATGACCGTTCTTGTAGGCCTCCGCCCATTCCAGGGTGCCCCACTGGGTTTCAACGACCATGAATTTGTGGTCCCTGTCATGGTCATAACCGGCAGGTGCAGGGGTGGTGCTGCCCGGAGCATGGTAGTCTATCACCTGTTTTACCCAGGTGGGATAGACCAGTTTACTGTACTGGGCCAGTTTTTCCATGGGAAAGGCAGCGGGATCGGATTCGGACCAGTCCCTGATGGAGCCGTCGTAATTGCTGGCCCTGTCATATCCCAGGAGGCGGAACAGGAAATAGGCAAAGCCACTGCGAATGCCTATGGTGCAGTACGCAGTCACTTCCTTGTCTTGGGTAATCCCCCTGGATTCGAACAGATTTTTTAGATTTTCATAGGGCAGAACGGTTTTGTCCTTGCTGAAATACCAGGGGTAAGGGATCTGAACCGCACCGGTAATATGACCACCCCTGGCTTCTCCATACCGCTGCCACCCTGTGAATTCTTCATCCTCACGGGTGTCCACGATGGCAAAATCACTGTTGTCCATGCGCGCGGCAATGTATTCCTTGTCCGAGGTAATGCCCGTATTTACCTGGGCTGTAAACACAGACACGGGCCGTGTGTTTTCCGTTATCTGGGGGGTGTTGCCGTCAGCCAGCCATTTGTCCCAGCCGCCGTTGAGTATTCTGACCGACGGGCAACCCAGGACTTCCAGCATCCAGAACAGTCGTCCAGCACCGCCAAAGGAAGCGGTGGTGTCATCATATATGATCATGGATAAGGTCCGGGTCAGACCCATCTGACTCAAATCCTGCTCAAGCTGATCCGTGGCAAGCAGATTGCTGTCTGCGTCCAGGAACTGCTGCCAGGGAATGCTGATTGAGCCGTTGATATGGCCCTGGGAATAGGCCTCGGCTGACCTTGTGTCAAGGATGACGACTTCGGCCTGGGTCAGATCGTCTGAGTTTGCCAGGAGGTTCGCATTGGGATATTTTTTCTCGGTGACACTGGAACTGCTGCAGGCCATGAACAGGGTCGATAGTATCAGCATGACAGCCCCTGCCAGGACTATCCGTTGTTTTTTGTTCATCAGGATTCTCCCTCTTTGATCGTGTGACCGTTTGATCACGAGAAGTGTTGGGTACCATCCGTTTCCTGTTGGATCGGAATGTCAGAGATGGGATTCGGATCAACAGGGATCATAACCGGTTCCAGGGCTTTTTTAAACCGTCGTTTCAGTCGAATTCGATTCAAGTAGGTGAATGGACTTTTTGCAACCCTCAGATTTCCCTGAAAAACTTTTTGGGGTGCAAATACAACATCTGCCAGGTGGACGGTCGGGGTGACCCGGTTCAAAAAGCCAGCACATCCTGCGCAATAGGTTACGATTTTGCGGCCATTGGTTTCATCACGGCGCATCTGCCCCCATTTTTTGGCCAGGTCCGGGCGTACCAGGCCAACACTTCCCCCTTCTCCGCAGCACAGCGTTCTTTTTCCATGGTGTTTCATTTCTGACAGGGTCAGCCCCATGCGGGTCAGGATGGCGCGTACCGAATCCTGCACGGCCTTTTCCCCACGCAACGGGCAGGGATCATGTACGGCTACCTCACCGGTTACCGCTGCACCGATGGGCAGATCACCACTGTTGATCACTTCGTAAACGGTCTCTACAACTAAATTTTTGGCATTGTGTTTGAAAATGGCATAACAGTTGGGGCAGGCAACCACCACCTTTTTGATATTATTTTCCACAAGGTAGTTGTTTAGTTTTCCAAAACTGTGGTTAAAGTAATCCTGGCGGCCAAGGTCATGGCTTGGCTTTGTGCAGCAGTCCAGAACCACACCCAGGGCAGGGTACCGTTGCTGCAGGGTGGTAAATATCTGCCAGGTGGTTTCCGGCCGAGTCCCGGGCAGGGTACAGCCCGGGAAAAATACAGTGTCACACCCATTGGGCAGGCCATGGTAAGCGAACAGGGGAGAGCTGCCACGCGCCTCGTAGCCCAGGATTCTTCGGTAGGTTGACAGGTCAACCGTTCCAGCCTTTATTGCCTGTTGTCGGAGGGTAAAAAATAGTTTTCGCGGGTCCAGATTTTCCGGGCAGATGGCACCACACAGGTTGCACAGACTGCACTCAAAGGCCAGGGCCAGATTTTCCGGCTTTGTAAAATCGACCGTTTCCAGGATCTCTTTGGGCGTTCCGTGCTCCTGAAGAAACGCGCATTTCCTTTTGCAGGCTCCACAGTTCGTGCACGCGTTGGCCATGGTTTCTATCTCTTTCTGGAGAGAAGCAGGCAGTTCCACCGTTATGTTCCCGGTCTCTGGAATTTTCAGAGCGTTTTTGTGGGTATGGCTGCGGTAGCGGGTAATTATTTTTTTTATGATCAGCGGGAACAGCCCAAGCAAGGCCAGAGAAACGAGGAAACCTGGGGAAACAATGTTATCCATGGATTTGATCTGGGACAGTTGACTGCCGGCATTGACAAAGATGGCCGTGCCAGGCAGCATACCCAGTTGGGAGACCCAGTAAAATGTCCACAACCGTATGGGCATAAGTCCCATGGCCATATTAATGAGGAAAAAAGGAATCACCGGGATGAGACGCAGGGAAAAGAGGTAAAATACGCCCTCTTTGCTGATGCCTTCATTGATGGTTTTAAGGCTTGCCCCGAATCTGTTTTGAATCCAGTCCCGCAACAGATACCGTGACAGCAGGCAGGCCAGGACGGCACCGATACTGCTGGCAAAGGAAATGATGATTGTACCGGCCAGGGTTCCGAACAGAGCCCCGGCAGCCAGTCCAAATACCGCTGCACCGGGGAGGTTCAGGGCAATTGCCGGGATATAAAAGGCAACAAAGGCAGCGATGACGCCAACCGGATTTTGACTATAAATTTCCTGGAAGCGTAGCCGGGAATCTTTGATGAAGTCCAGAGTTAAATAGTGGTGCATTCCTGTGGAAAAAAATACGATGATCAGCCCGATGATCAGGAGGACAACGAGCCCTTTTCCTGTCATGAGTCGTTTGTGTGAGGCCATTACTTGATGCCTGTTTCCTTGTTTTTGTTCTTGTTTGCAGGCCTGTCACAACCTGATTTGAGTGTGCACAGTACAAGGGATGGACTCATTATGGCAAATCGTTAGTTTTTATAACTGTGATGAACGGGATAGAAATGGTCAATACCGTGTCAATGCCTGTTGTCTTGGAACCATTCTTTTGCAGTATTTTTTTTGCAGGAATGCAATTTTCAGGTTTTACACTTATCCCTCTTTTAGGGTGCAGCAGCTATTATGTCCCGTCGGGGTTTTGCAGCCCGTCAATTTTGGAAAACAGGGGTTGAGGCAGACCGGCGGGAAGCTGATTTGCGCCTCAGCAATCAAAAAGTTGAGAAGATCTGCGGATCGCTTGACAAAAAGTGCAAGAATTGGCGATAGTGAACAGCAAACTTGAGGAGCTCTCTGTAACCGATTCTTTAACCGGGTTTGCAAACCCTTTAACACCCAACATGAGAGTACAATATGATTCAAAAGACAAACGAATTCGGCCCTGATTATGCATCTGTTGAGGATGACACGTTTAAAGTCAAATACCGGGCGAGCTGCTACTGCAAGGCAGTCCAATACGAAGTGTGCGCGGATCCTGTGGACGCAAAGATATGCCATTGTCTGGTTTGCAAAAAATTGCACGGTGCTCCCATGCAGTGGGCGGCCATATTCCACAAGCGTGACGTCAGGATAACCACCGGTATTGATCATCTGCATTTTTACAATAACGAGCTAAATAAGCACGAACGCATTCTTCCCTGCAAAGTCAGCTGTGATATCTGTGGATCCCTGATTGCCGATGAAGGGCGTAGAATGTGGCTTGCCTTTCCATCTCTTTTTGATTTCGGGCAGGTTTCGAAAATTCCGGCCAGCTTCAAGCCCAGTTGCCATATATTCTACGGTATGCGGGTGTTTGATATGAACGATGAATTACCTAAGTGGTCAGGTCATAAAAATCATTCAGAACGGTTGTAATGGAATGGGAAAAAAATATTAAGGGCCGCAAATTTTATGGCTTGAATGAGATTGTTTGCCTTTGGGCCCATCTGCAGCATTGAATCAAAATTTATAATGATGGAGTTGGTCTGCATATTCCTTTATCCGTTTAATAGATAGCTGATGATAAAACAGTTTCGCAAGCAGGTTTCTTAAAAAAACAGGGGGATTAAAAAAATGCCTATCCCGGGAAATTTATTGACGACTGCAATGGCAGTCATGCCCCATACCAATATTGATAAGGCCCTGGAGACAGCGTTAAGCCTGGACGTTCCATTCTGGCCACAATTGCCTAATTACAGCTACTATGAAGACATGTATGTTCAGGCGGCAGAGCATTTTCCAGGTATTCTTCTGGATACGGATAAAAAAACATTACGGTTTTCAATGGATAAATTTATCATGGAATTCGAAGAGACCATGGCCCATTTTGATGAGCTTGAATATTTCGATGTCAGCGCTACATATTCCGCGGTGTATCATCGTTTTCTGGATCTGGATCTGTCGGACAAACCTGCAATTCGTGGTCAACTTGAGGGTCCTGTCAGCTTTGGTTTCAATATCCTTGATCAGGATGAACGTCCCATTCTCTTTGATGATAATATACGACCATTTATGTTTGAATTTATGGCCAAGCGGATCAATATTCAATTAAAAAAACTCAAACAGAAAAATTCCAACGCCTTCATGTTTATTGATGAGCCCGGTATGCAGTTTATTTTCTCTGCGATGTCTGGTTACAGCGACCAGAAAGCAAAACAGGACCTGGATGAATTTTTCTCAATGATTGATAGTCCCAAAGGTGTACATCTATGCGGGAATCCGGATTGGGATTTTCTTTTAAACCTTGATACAGATATTCTGTCTCTGGACATTCATTCAAATGCACAAATTTTTGGTTTATCAACCAGTTCAATAAAAAAATTCCTCAACAGGGGTGGAATCCTTGTCTGGGGGATCGTTCCCACCGGTTTCGAAACATTTGAACGAGAAAACATTGATCTGCTGGCCTTTAAACTGGAAACAATCTGGAAGGCGCTTGATAAAAAAGGGATTCCAATGGATCAACTCCTGGCCCAGGGGTTGATATCTCCCGCCACTTGTTGCCTGGTCAATCAAGATGGGGATAAGACAGTTGAAAAAGCATTTCAAATGACAAAGAAACTTTCAGAATCTTTACGGGAAAAATATAAATTAATTTAAAAGTAGTAAGGGCCATGGAAACAATAAAATGTGCCATTTAACTTGTCTTTTTTCCTGTTTTCTGCGTTACGTCAATGCGCACATCTTTCAATATGCTTCCATTGACGCGCCTTGAAACCAGGCAAAAATCCGGCGTTGGTCTGGCACATTTTAAAATTTCCATGACCCGAAATGAGACAAAATGAGAACCCCACGGTGTAATGGCTTACACAAAAATGTGGGTCCCCATCACAATTGCTCTGTCACTTTGATGAAGCAGACTGATTCTAACGCAAAACCAAGAGGAAAAACTTCCATGGATCGAGAAGCGTGTGAAAAAATAAAAAAAAGAATGGCTGAACTTGAAGTGCTTATCGCAGATACAAAGAAGAGACTTCCGGCCCATTCACCAAAACCGCCTGTCATGCTGGATCTGTTAGAATATGAAGATGAATATGATCTGTTACTTGAAAAGTTGAACCTATTAACGGCTGGTAAATAATGGCAGGAGACTTGATGCATGATGATCAGAAACAAGAAGAATGCTGCTGTGTCGAAGCCATGACATGAGGATAATCAGGGCTGGTGATCTGATTTTTCCCGTTTATATGAGACCTAAAAGTTGCAAGCGGTAGTTGGCTGGATATGCAAGACGCCGGGCATGAGGCTGTAATCGCCTACCGCAAATTAGGTGAGATGGAAACATGAAGTTGAACTTATAGAAAAAGGCAACCCATGACCCTGTATGCATACAAAAAGACCCGTCCTGAAATTCATGAAACCGTTTTTATTGCTCCTACCGCTCAAATAATTGGAAACGTCCACATCGGGAAACATTCGTCCGTGTGGTTCCAGACGGTCATTCGAGGTGATATGGACCGGATCAGTATTGGTGAGAGGACAAATATCCAGGACCTGAGCATCTGCCATGCGGATGAAAATATTCCTTTAAACATTGGAAACGGTGTGACCATTGGTCATAATTGTGTTGTCCATGGATGTACCATTGAAGATAATTGTTTGATCGGGATGGGTGCCATAGTGATGAATCGTGCGGTTGTTGGAACAGGATCTGTGATCGCTGCCGGTGCTGTTGTGCTCGAACAAACAATTATACCGCCGTATTCCCTTGTGACCGGTTTGCCAGGCAAGGTTAAAAAGAGATATGAAAACAGAGAAGAAATTGAGCAGTACTTGAAAAAAATGTCTGATCACTATGTGAAAAGCGCCCGGGATTTCAGCGCAGGGGATCTGTTTTATCCCATCAATGGCTGATCCGTTCCCGGGTGATGTTCGTTTGTGTTTAAATGTTGTTTGCCTGCATCCTGGCAGCAAGATAGCTGTCCATCATCAGATGGAGAATGTGGTGAAGCACACAGACCAGAAGGGCGGTGCCAAATTGCGGAAAGCAGGTGATCTGGAGCATTACAGCCAGGGGAAGGGTTTTCTGGGCACCCATGAAGATAACGCTCTCTTTCCTGCCCCTTTCAAGCTTCAACACTTGGGCCGTCCCAAAGGAGGCCCCAAGCAGGGTCAAGTGAAAACCCACAGCCAGGGGAACGATGAACAACGGGGTATGGCCCTGGGTCAGCAGGACATCCCTGGCTCCGGACAGGGACATGAAAACGATGCACAGCACAATGCACTGATTGGCCATGGCCAGTCGTTTTTTCAGGGACTGGGGCACGACAAGCCCCATTCGTTTGGCGCCAAGCCCCAGGAGCAGGGGGAGGAGGACCAGGACGAGCAGTTTAATGAAAATGGCGGTGCGGTCCAGGGTGATACCGGCCTCAAGGTGGAGGGGAATAAGCAGCAGGGGCAGGACCAGGGGAATGGACACAACGGCCAGGCAGTTGGATAAAATGGTGGTGAACAACGCATGGGCCATGCTGCCGCCGGCCTGACCGGTCATGACCACCCCCGAAGACAGGGTGGTGGGCATGGCCGCCACCAGGACGAGCCCCAGGGCGGTTCCGGTTTCCAGGGGCAGCATGAGAAAAATTCCTGCCACCAGGGGAGCGACAATGAGAATGACCCATATGGCGCCAGCCGTTGCCTTGACATCCCGGATTCCGGCCCGGATCTGGTCAGGTTCAATAATAAGGCCCGAGAACAGGAAAATAATAAATATCATGAACCGGGGGCCCTGGTGGTTCTTGAGGAAAATCCCTGCCCGGGCCAGGCTGGCGCTCTGGTCCAGGATGACCAGGGCAAAGATGAGCACGATTCCCACCAGGAACCACTGGCGTTTAAGTGTGGCCGCCATATCTATTTTTCTCCTATATCCCAGAATAATCCGGTCATGAGGCACAGCCCTTCCCGGGTGATGGATGCCAGTACATGTTCGTTGGGGGCGTGCTGACAGCAGCCGCCATAGGAGTGGGGAATCCAGATGGTGTCCATGCCGATGACATGGCTGAAGGCGTCGTTGGGCAGGGTGCCCCCCAGGTTGGGCAGAAAGGCCACGGTTTTTCCAAGAGTCTGTTCAATGGATGCCCTGGCAAACTTGACCCAGGGATTGTCCGGGGTCATGCGGGTGGCAAGGCCGTAGTTGTTGGGGGCTTCGGTGATGTTGACCATGGAAAAACCGTTGATGTCCAGGTGGGCCCGGATGGCCGGGATAAAGGTTGTGGGATCAACCCCGGCAAGGAACCGGACATGGCACCGGGCCCAGGCCCTGGGGGGGATGGCGTTGACCGGCTGGGCCGGATCCCCGCATTCAAAGGCCAGGACATCCAGGGTGTTCCAGGCATAGACCTTCTGGGCAGCTGTCAGTCCGGGCTCTCCCCATTCAGGGTCAATGGCCGGTCCGCCTTTGCCTGCCACGGTGAGAATGTCCACGGCAGCCTGAATGGCGGCGGGAACGGGTTCAGGGCGAAGGGCCTCCACCAGAATTTTTCCCCTGGCATCCACCATGGAGGCGATGGCATGGGCAAGTTGGATTCCGGGATTGGCCAGGAGTCCACCCCAGTTACCGGAATGGTGGCCGACTTCCCTGGGGTTGATCTCCAGGTCAAAGTTGAACACGGCCCGTGATCCTCCGAAAATGGTGGGGGTGTCAGGATCGATCCTTGGGCCGTCAGATGCAAAGAGGACATCGGCCTTCAGGGCTTCCCTTTCCTGTTCGCAGATCTTGTGCAATCCCGGGGAACCTGATTCCTCGCCGGTTTCCACAAGGACAACCACATTAAACCCCAGGCATCCCTTTTCTTTGAGCACACATTCCAGGGCCATAAGGTTGATGGCGTGCTGCCCCTTGTTGTCTGCGGCGCCCCGGCCATACCAACGGACCTGTCCTGTTTCCGGGTCTGTTTGCCGGGTCAGGGCCAGGGGATCAAGTCCAGCCTGCCACTTGTCGGCCATGGCCGGAACTGTGTCCCCGTGGCCGTAAATCAGCACCGTGGGCCGATCCTTGTCCTCCATGCGCCGGGCAATGAGAAAGGGGGCATTGACCTCCACGGGGTTTTCGACCATGCGGCAGTCAAAATCCATACGTTCCAGCCAGGGAACCATGTGGTCTTTAAGGTAGGCAACCATCTGGGGTTTTCGGTCCAAAGCCCTGGATCCAGTGTCCTGGGCTACAAGGGCTGCAAGGCAGTCAAAAAAAATGTCTGTGTCAAACTGGGCCCGGACCCGTTTTATGGCGGTTTCTCGCGTCATCCTGTGCTCCTTAAAAATTATCGGGATAGTGGCAGGCCACAAGTTTCTCCGATTTGAGCCGGAGTTCTGGCCGGGTCTGCCTGCATAGGTCCTGGCATTTGATACATCGGGGATGGAAGGTGCAGCCTGAAGGCGGGTCAATGGGGTTGGGATATTCAATTCCCAGATGAAGATCTGGCAGCCCCATACCTGGATCCGGGGTGAGCACCGACCCTAAAAGTGCCTGGGTATAGGGGTGGCAGGGGCTGGCAAATATGGTCCGGGCCTCTCCCTGCTCCACGATCCGTCCAAGATACATGACAGCCACGTGGGAGGCGATGTGCTCGACCACGGCCAGGTCGTGGCTGATGAACAGGTAGGTTAGATCCAGCTCTGTTCTCAATTCCATGAGCATGTTCAGGATCTGGGCCTGGACCGATACATCCAGGGCTGAAGTAGGTTCGTCACAAAGTACCACATCGGGCCGCATGATCAAAGCCCTTGCCACGGCCACCCGCTGGCGTTGGCCCCCGGACAGCTGGTTGGGATAATTATGTTTGAGCCTTGGCTGCAGTCCGACAATTTCCATGATCTCGTCCACCTTTTGTTCGAGGTCTTGTTTACCGTTGGTCAGGCCCTGGGCCCTCAGGGGAAGGGAGATGATTTTGGCAATGGATTTTCTCGGGTTCAACGAAGAGTATGGGTCCTGGAAAACGGGCTGGATGATCCGGGCGATTTGCTTCTGGGGCATGACCGAGACATCTTTGCCGGCGATGAAAAGCTTGCCTGTGGTGGGGCGTTCCAGGCCCAGAATCATTTTGGCGATGGTGGTCTTTCCGCAGCCCGATTCTCCCACAAGTCCCAGGATGGAGCCCTTGGGAATGGACAGGCTCACCCCGTTCACGGCCTTGAGGTCTTTTTTGCCCTTGAACATGCCAGCGTTGACCCTGTATGTTTTGGTTATGTCTTCGGTTTTTAATGCAGGTTCAGCCATTATTTCCCCTCCGTTTGGGCCGGTCCGACCGGTTGCTTGTCCATGTCTACTCCGGGGTTGACGCAGGTAAATGCCTGGGTGGAGGAGAGAACGGTCTGTTCAAGGTACGGGCGGGCACAGGCCTCAATTGCCCGGTTGCACCGGTTTCTGAACGAGCAGCCCCACAGGTCGCCGATGGGGGTGGGTACCATTCCCGGTATGGAACCCAGTTTCTCGCCGGGCAGGGTTTTTCCTGGCACCGGGATACAGTCCATGAGTCCCCGGGTGTAGGGGTGGACCGGGTGGGTAAAAATCTCGTCGATGGTGCCGGTTTCCACGATCTGGCCGCAGTACATGATGGCCACATTATCCGCCACCCGGGCCACCACCCCTAAGTCATGGGTGATCAGGATCATGCCCATGTTGAATTCCTTCTGGATGGCGGCCAGCAGCGCCATGATCTGGGCCTGGATGGTGACGTCCAGGGCCGTAGTGGGTTCGTCGGCAATGATCAGGGACGGTCCGCACATCAGCCCCATGGCAATCATAATCCGCTGGCGAAGCCCCCCTGACAGCTGATGGGGGTATTGCTTGAGCCTTGAGGCGGATCCGGTGATGCCTACCTTTTCAAGCAGGAACACGGCCCGGTCCCGGGCCTCTTTTCTTGAGGCATTCTGGTGTTCGGTAAGGGCCTCGGTGAGCTGGTCGCCGATGGTGTAGCAGGGGTCCAGTGAGGTCATGGGCTCCTGGAAGATCATGGCCATGTGGGATCCACGGATGGCTGCCATCTGGGATTCCTTGAGATCCAGAAGGTCTTTGCCTTCAAACTCAATTTTATCAGCCGTGCACCGGGCCGACGGGGGGAGCAGGCCCATGATGGCCATGGCAGTCATGGATTTGCCGCAACCCGATTCTCCAACCAGGCTCAGGGTTTTTCCTTTCTCCAGCTTGAACGAGACATGGCGCACAGCATGGAGGTCGCCGGCAGGCAGTTCCAGGTCAACGTTGAGATTTTTTACTTCCAGCAGAGGTGTCATGAGCGTCCCTCCGGGGATGTGACATCCCTTAATCCATCGCCAAAGAGGTTCATGCCCAACACCATGAAAAACAGGGCCACACCCGGGATGGTCACCAGATAGGGGCTGAACAGCATCATGTCTTTGCCTTCTGATATCATAAGTCCCCAAGAGGGGGTGGGGGGTTGGACGCCCATGCCCAGGAAAGACAGGGCCGCTTCCAGCAGGATGGCACGGCCGATTTCAAGTGTGGCCACAATAACAATTGAGTTGAGCAGATTGGGCATGATTTCCCGGATCAGAAGCCAGGGTACCGAGCACCCGGCAGCCCTGGCTGCCTGGACATAGTCCATGGACCGGATCTGCTGGGTGGTGGCCCGCATGACAACGGCAAACCGGTCCCAGATCAGGCAGCCCAGGACCATGATGACCACGGTCATGGACCCCCCGATCAGGGCCACCACGGCCACTGCCACCAGCACCGCCGGAAGGGCCAGGCGGACCGTGATGATAAAACTGACGATCATGTCAATTGTCCCCCCAAAGTAGCCTGCGGCAAGCCCCAGGGAAATCCCGATGACAGCGGCAATTGACATGCAGGCGAGACCGATGAGAATGGAGATTCTGGCCCCGTAGACCAGGCGGCAAAGGTATTCCCGGCCCATGGAATCCGTGCCCAGGGGATGGTCCCAGGTGCCCCGTTCTGCCCAGACCGGGGGGATCATTCGCTGGGACAGGTTCTGCTCATAGGGGTCATGGTGTGAAATATAGGGGGCAAACAGGGCTGCTGCAAATACCGTGAGGATCATGAGGCCGCCGATGATAAAACCCTTGTGCGTGGTCATTCTCTGCCGCATGATCTGGCCCGGGGAGGGAAAGATCACATCCAGGCCGAGCCCCTTGTTGAAGTCTGGCCCGGGAAGGGCTTGGGTGCGTACTGCTGTCATGGTTTAATTGCTCCTGATTCTGGGATCTAAAAATGCGTTGAGCAGATCCCCCAGAAAGGTAAGAAAAATATAGGTGGTGGAAAGAAAAAGAACAATGGCCTGGACCACGGGCAGGTCAGACCGGGCAATGGATACCCATGCCAGGTTGCCCAGGCCGTTGAGGGCAAAGATCGACTCAATGACAATGGAGCCGCCAAGCATGAACCCCAGCTGAACCGCTGCCAGGGCCACCACGGGTATGATGGCGTTCCTCAGGGCGTGCTTGAATAAAATTTTGGGCCATTTCAGCCCCTTGGCCCGGGCGGTCCGGATATGGTCAGAGGCCAGGACCTCCAGCATGCCGGACCGGACCAGGCGCATGATGGCAGGGGTTGCATAGTACCCCAGGGCAATGGTGGGCAGGACAAAGTGTTGCCAGGTGTCGGAACCGGAAATGGGGAGCCATCGCAGCTTTACCCCGAAAAAGATGATCAGGATCAGGCCGAACCAGAACGAAGGCATGGCCTGGCCCATGACCGATATGGTCAGGGCAATGCGGTCGATCCAGGTGTTGGGTCGGGTGGCTGCCAGTATGCCCAAAGGGACTGACAACACCAGGGCAAAGGTCAGGGAGCACAGGCCCAGGATCAGGGTGACGCCCATGCGCTCCTTGAGCATATGGGATACGGGCTGGTTCAGGTAGGGGGATTTGCCGAAATCCCCCTGGATCGCCCGGCCGGCCCACTCAAAGTACTGGATGATAATGGGTCGGTCAAATCCGTATTCGGCCCGGACAAACTCAATTTCTTCATTGCTGGCCCCTTCCCCTGCCAGGGAGATGGCCGGATCTCCTGACACCCGCAGCAGCATGAAGCTGATCAGGGAAACGGTGACGGTCACCAGCAGGGCAAGGCCCAGGCGTTTTAATGTGTAAATGAGCATAGTTAAATCCAATTGATTGAAAAATATAGACGGGGAAAAAGGGATGAACCTTTGTTTCCCCGTTCTTTGGTTATGGCAGCATTATTTCCATTTGGACTGGAAGAACCTGGGTACGGCATCGGGATAGGGGGTGAAATCAAGGTCCTTTGAATAGCAGTTGTTGGACACATAGGTGAACATGGGGCACCAGTAGGCCTGGTCTGCGATGCGTTTCAGGGCTTCGGCGTAGACCGCTTTTCGGCGGGCCTCGTCAATGGAGGTATCCCCTTCAACGAGCAGATCCCGCACCACAGAATCCCGGGACGTGTCATCGGCCTCAAATTCAAAATAATGGGAGGTGATGGCGGAGATGTCGTTGATGGAATAGGAACCCCAGGTGAGGAACTGCATCTGAATTTTGCCGGCCCGGGCTTTTTCCCTCAGGGCGGAGTACTTCATCATCATGAGTTTGGCCTTGATGCCCACGGCGGCAAGGTCGCCCACCATGGCTTCGGCAAAGGGACGGTCCCGGTATCCGTAGAGAACAGTTTCAAATCCGTCGGGAAAACCGGCCTTGGCCAGGAGTTCCTTGGCCTTGCCAGGGTTGTACTCGTAGGTTTTCAGGTCCTGTTCACATCCGAACTGGGAGGGAAAGCAGGCAGAATAAATGGCCCGGGACTGACCGCCTATAAGGTTTTTGGCAATGGCTTCCCGATTGATGGCATGGTTGATGGCCTGGCGGACTTCCAGTTTGGCAAAGGGGTTGTCCATGTTGTGTTCCTTGCCGGACCGGTCAGCTGCGTCAAACTGGAGAAAACCGATGCGCATGGTTTCTGCCGGGGTCACCACCAGGTCTGGATTGGATTTGAGCATCTCGGCCTGGTCCGGGGGCACCAGGTAAATCCAGTCAAGGGCCCCGGTCATGAGTTCACCCATCTGGGTGTTGATCTCGGGCAGGGTCCGCCATACGATTTTGCCGATGGTGGGCTGTCCCTTGGGACTGTCCTTGAAATAATCTTCATTTTTGACCATCACGATCTTTTTGCCCGGCACCACCTCAATGATCTTGTAGGGGCCGCTGCCAATGGGGGCCATGCCAAATCCGTTGGGGCCGACCTTTTCATAATAGGCCTTGGGATAGATGGGGTTGGCGCCGGACAGGAACTCAAATGCCGCAGGAAAGGGCTGTTTGAGAATGATTTTCACCTCGTATGGGCCGGTTTTCTCCACATGGTCAATCCAGGAGGAGTAGCGCTGGGTTTTGACCTTGTTGTCCGGGTTGGCGGCAAAGTTCAGGGTGTATGCCACGTCTTCGGCAGTCAGTTCCTGGCCGTTGTGGAAACGTATTCCCTTGCGGACCTTGATGTCAAGCTCCGTGGGTGTATTCCACTTAAATGTTTCAGCAACCAGTCCCTTGTACTCGTAGGTGACAGGATCCCGGTATAAAAGATTGTCATAGGCGTGGCGGGCGATAATAACGCCTTCCCGGGCCGTGTTGAAATAACGGTCAAGGTTTTCAAGCTCCTTGCTAAAGGCAATGTTCAGGGTGTCATCTTTTTTCCCAGCCTGGGCATCGGTCATGGATCCAATGCCCAGGGCCAGGGTCAGCAATGTGACGGCAAGGCATTTACCAACAATTTTTTTCATCTAAGCGCTCCTAAAAGTTTAAGGGTTTATGGATATCTGTTGATATATCAGGTCCGGATCTCTTGGCCGGCTGTCTGCTTTATTCGAGTTTAAAGTACGCCTTGACTGCGGCGAGCATGGTATCTACCCCCACGGCCAGTGCATCCTTGTGGAGATCAAATTTCGGGGAATGGAGGGGGTGGATAATCCCGTCGTTTTCACAGGCACACCCGAACCGCATCATGGCGCCGGGGCATTTCTGGGTGAAATAATAAAAATCTTCACTTCCCATGATAAAGGGAAGTACATGGACGTTTTCTTTGCCCACCACCTGCCAGGCTGCCACTTTAAGATCATTGCAGACGTCAGGATCATTGAGGCCCAGGGGAGCGCCTTCCTTGAAAACCAGGTTACAATGTGCATTGAATACAGTCCCAACGCCTGCTGCCAGGTCTGTTAATGCCTGTTTGAGTTTGTTCTCAATTTCCAGGTTATGGGTGCGTATACTTCCCGCAAGCATTGCAATTTCAGGGATCACGTTTCCTGCCTGGCCGGAATTAAAGCTGCCCACGCTGATCACGGCAGACTGGGATGGGGGAACCTGGCGCTGGATCAGGCCATCAAGGCCCGACACAAAGGCGGCTCCCACGGTAATAGGGTTGATGCCCATGTGGGGCCGGGCACCGTGGGCTCCCTTTCCCTGAACCTTCAATGTGAAGGAAAGGGAAGCAGCGTGTCCCAGGCGGCTGAACACGGCGACCTGGCCTACGGGAAAATTGGGGTCCATATGGCCGGCAATGATCCGGTTCACTTTTGGATTGTCCAGGACCCCCTGGTTGATCATGTTCAAAGCACCCCCCAGTTTTTCTTCCGAGGGCTGGAAAATCAGCTTGACACTGCCGTTGATCTGCTGGTCCAGGCCGGTGTCCTTTAATTTTCGGGCAAGGCCAAGAACAATGGCCGTGTTGGCATCGTGGCCACAGGCATGCATGGCACCGGGGATTGTTGACCCATGGGGTCTTCCGCCCACCTCGTCCAGGGGCAGGGCATCGATGTCGGCCCGGATGGCCAGGCATGGCCCGGGTGCTTTTCCACGGATCAGGCCCACGGCACCGGTTATATCATCAAAAATCGTCGCCTGGATGCCCAGATCCGTGAGAATTTTTCGTATCTTTTGGGTGGTCCGGATTTCCTGACCGGACAATTCCGGGTGGCGGTGAAAATCGGTTCTGATATCTGCCACCCACTGTCTGAATACCTCTGTTTCATCCGGGGTCTGGCCCGTTGGTTTTTTCATTGTTCTATCCTTTGTCTAATCAGGGGGTTCAATGGCTGCGATTTCAGCGATGATGATTTCTGAATTCTTTCTGCACCGGTCCGGTGTCATCCTGGCGCAGATTCCTGCGGTGCTGATGGCTGCAACCACACAACCTGCCTTGTTGAAAATAGGCGCACCCACTCCAACGGCGTCCTGGGTGATCTTACAGGAGCTGTAGGTGTGTTTTCTATCCTGGCCCTGTTGAATCCATGTTCTGACCTCATCAACGTGGATGTTGTAATATTTCAAGTACCTGGGGCTATTGGCCTCAAGGATTGCTGCGCACTCGTGTTCGGGTAGAAAAGCCAGCAGGGCCTGGCCTGCCGCTCCCATTCCAAGGGGGTGTCTTTCCCCGATGTTATATCCCAGGACCTGAACCCTGGCAGATCCAAGTACCCGGTCAATGCAGACCCCGTCATATCCGGATCGAATCACAAGGTAGGTGGCATCCCCGGTCTGTTCGGTGATGCGCCTGACAGCCGTCTGGTACCTGTCCCGGATGGAACACAGCCGGGAGTCCTCTCCCATGGCGTAAAGCTCTGCCCCCATATGGTAGAGCTTGCTCACCGGGTCAAATGAGACAAAGTCCTCTTCAATGAGCACAGACAGGATACGGTGAACGGTGGGTGGTGGAAGATCCACATGCCGGGCAATCTTTGACAGCCTGGCCCCGTCGTCATTGTATGTGGAAATTGAGCGCAGAATTGAAAGGGTCCGGCGGACGCTCTGGGCGCCGCCCTGGGGTCTGACGGTTTTTACTGGTTGTTCCAATGAATCGGTTTTTGTCATAATCTGGGGCCTTGACCTTGGGGATAAAACATTCCATATAGTGGAATTTAATATTCCACAATGTAAATATTGCTATCCGGGTATTAAGGTTTTGTCAAGGGCTTTAACTCTTTAGTAGAGGGTGTTTTGCCTGCCCGACGGTTTGTTTTCAAATCCTCTGGTCTGCTGTATCTGTCAGTGTCAGGTTCTGCATCTTCCGTACCAGGGTAAGCAGTTGTCTGCTGTCCTTTTTTTAAGTCATTTATTTTAATATGCTTTTGGAATGGGCAGGGCTTTTAATTGTATTTGAATCCAGAACAATCCATGGGTGTAAATTCAAAAATGTAATTTTGCAGTTAAAAATAAAACGTTTTTGTAAAAAAATATTCCATATTATGGATTGTTGACCAAGGGGTAGGGCGGAATGGATCACCTGGACCGGTTTATTTTACGAACACCCCTTTCCATCCACCGGCAATCATCCCGGTGACATTCAACAGAACGGACGGTGTCTTTAAGGCCGGGGCTGCCAGGTAACGCGGCTGCCAGACCGGGTCGAATTTTTCCTTGTAGGCGTGGAGACCTTCAAAATTATAGAAGTTATCACCATATTTGAAAATTGCATTACCGATTTTGTGCCACAGGGGTGCCAGGGGGTGTTTCTCAAGACCGGAAAGGGGAGACATGCCAAGGTTGAACCACTGGTAATCCTGGGTCTTGCCCCATAACATAAGCTGAATAAAAAGGTACTCCATGATTCCCCCGGGTGAATCCGGCGTATAGCGCATCAGGTCAATGGAGATTTCTTCCTTGCCGCTGGTTTCCCACAGGTTGGCAAAGGCAATAATTTCATCGTCCCTGGTGATCACCCCGCACCGGGTACGGCACAGGTAGTCTTCAGAAAAGAATCCAAGGGAAAAGCCTTTTTCTTCGGTGTTCTTTGTGTTCAGCCAGGCTTCGGATACCTGTTGCAGCTCAGCCATGCGGTTTTTAACCCCATCCGGTTCCAGGATGTTGAAATTCAGGTTAAGCTTGGTGAATTTGTTGTTTGTCTGGCGAAGCCCGGAGCGTTTGCCGCCTTTCAGATCAAATTCCTGAAGTGGCACACGCCCCTCCTCCCCAAGTTTGATAAGGACCAACCCAAGATCAAGATACAGGGGAAGATTGTTTTTGGAAACCTGATAAAATGCAATTTTGGCACCGTTCTGGTCTGCAAGTTCCCGGAACTGCCACACCAGTGTTTCCTGGTCCTGGACGGCACCCACGGGATCTCCCATGGCAATCCAGTATTTGGATGTTCTGCCGTACATCAGAAAGGATTCCCTGTTTTGGCCCCACAAAATGGTTTTATCCCCTAAAAGGGCAAGATGACTCTGTGTTTCCCGGGCATGAAAAACAATAGGTGTCAGCTCTTCAATTTCATCCTTGCCCGGCAGTTGGCCCGGCACCGGTCGTACCCGCAACAGACGGTAAGCTGACAATGAGAGTACAATAACGGCAACAACCAGTGAGGATCGCAGGAAACGCGGGGCATCACCCTTATAGGCAAACTGCCACCACAGATCACTGGTGTATTCCACATGGCGGTAGGAAAACAATCCTATCCAGGTAGAACCCACGAGAATAATTCCCACTAAACCAATCCATGACCAGGAAAACGGCATGGCCAGCAACGAGGATTTACGATAGAAAAATCGATGGGACGGCAGAAACAAAATCAGCATGACACCCAGAACCAAAGCTTCCTGCCAGTCAAACCCCTTGAAAAGAGAGGCAATCACGCCCGTGGCCAGCAGGATCAGTACGCCGAAATAGGCCGCATCAATGCGCAGTCGCACGGCCCGGGCCATTAACAGGACGAGCACACCCGCGATGCTGCCCATGAGATGGGAAGCCTCAACCACGGACAGGGGCAGCGTTTTATACAGCATTTTCAAGGCGGTCGGGTCAGTGGGTGTTGATCCTGAAACCAGCAGCAATCCGCCTGACAGGACCAGCAGAATTGAGAAGATATGGGGTATAATATGGGAAAGGTATCCCAGGGCTATTTTGGCATTGTCATGGACCCGGGCCCGATGTTGATTTAGTTCATAGGCCAGCAGCCCAGCTCCAGAAAGCAGAAGGGGAATAAAATAATAGACCAGTCTGAATACCAGTAAGGCTGCAAATACAGGTGATGCAGGAATGTTTTCCCCCAGGAAATAGAGAAAGGTCCCTTCAAATACGCCGAGCCCTCCGGGAATCTGACTGAACAAACCCAGGATCTGCGCAGCGATATAGGCGGCCAGAAAGGTGTGGAGTGAAAGATCAACGTGAACCCTGACAAAGAGGTACAGAATCAAGGCGCTCAGGATGAGATCCACCATGGCAACGACGGTCTGTCCAAGGGAAAGACCCGGGCCGGGCAGGGTGATTTCCATATTCCGGACGATAAAGGGGGTTTTTCGTAATACCACCATGGACCAGTAAGCCGCAAGGGCTGCCGGAACAATCCAGAAGAGGAGCCTCACAGCTTTGACCATGGATGCCGGGGTCTGGATCAGCTGGATGGATGTCACCGTGGTGATGCCAAAAAGGGTTGTTGCACCCAGTGCGTATGTCAGGCTGACAAACAGGGAAAATTTTATGATATCCATGCCCGACAACCCTAATCGGCTGTAAAATCGATATCGCATTGATGAGCCGCTGATCAGTGCCTGACCGGTATTGTTGCTGATGGAAAAAGAGATCAGGGAGGCCAGGATAACGTTCCGGCGCGGCAGGGTCTTGCCCAGATAATGAAGCGCCAGGAAATCATATCCTGTCAGGACAAGGTAATTTACAACGGTGAGCAATAATCCCAGCAGGATCACAGACAGCGGCATTTCTTGCAGATCATTGATTAGTTCAGCAATGGTGTGGGGCTTGAGTTCATGGTGAACAATACCCATGGCTGCCAGGAACAGCAACAGACCGATAAAAGGAGTTATTCGATGAAGAACCTTTTTAATCACGTGTGATGTCAGCCTTTGTAACGTTATGACCCGCGAACTGTTTTAACAGGCCTGGAGATGTTTGTTTTTGAGTATATCATCCGCTATTTCAGCACCACTGTCAAGCCTGGGAACCCTTGCTGTAAAACGTCCTATCCCCCATTGATACGGCATTCCCTCCTATCTGGATGGCCTGAAAAAGGCAGAAGAATCGGCACAGCCGGAACGAGGTATGGGCTTTTGCCCGCAACCAATGATGCAATTTTTATTTCATCTGCGGTCCTTTGGTGGGCGTTTTACATAAAACTGACCAGGGGATTTGACATAAAAAATGCTGATCGCTCCGGGATATTCCAAAACAAAACGAATGCAAGGATGTCTTTAAATATATTCTTGCCTTAGAGTTACGCGCTTGATACTCTGAAAAAGATGTAAAAATAGCAAGAGTGTACCTAGGTCGTTCCCAGGGGATGCTGCCCTGAAAACAAGGTGGAAACGATGCCCAGCCAACAAGGAGAGGCTTCTGTTTAACAGCATCCATATGGGATTTGACGCGAATTGACCGGCAAAAAAACAGGTAAGACATCTGGTCTGAATTGGTAAAGGACTCAAGCATGCTTTTTATTCAATTTCTTGTGGATAACCCGATCAAACAAAAACAAAGGATCCGATCGTTCTGGTTTGCCATTCTTGTCCTTTTTTCCATGGCACCCGTCATTGTCTGTGCAAATCCATTCAACGAAAAAAACATTACGGTTACAATTATAAAAAATGACACCCTGGTTTCTATTTGTAAAAAATACCTTGAACAGCCCAATGGGTGGAAAACAATTGCCAGGATCAATGGTTTGGTTAATCCCCACCTGATTTTTCCCGGTGAAACCTTACGGATTCCTTCTGTTTTATTGAAAGGGATACCCATTGACGGGATGGTGACCTTTTTAAAGGGAAGGGCAATGTTTCAACCGCCCGGTGGAACGGATTGGACCCAACTTCACATGGGTGATCCAGTAAGCCAGGGCACGCAGCTTAAAACCTTCATGGACAGTGCCGTTGAGATTACATTTGAAGATGGCGCTTCTTTCTTTCTCAGGCCTGAAACAACCATCAGCCTCGAGACTGCCCGCAAAAAAGACCCCAGTTGTTTTATCCGGAAACTTTTCATGCCGGCGGGAAGAACATTGCTGAATATCAAAAAAAGCACCGGCACAGAGTCCCGCATTGAGATTCGCACGCCTTCGGCGGTCTCAGCAGCCCGGGGGACCCAGTTCCGGGTGTCGGCTGATGATGATGAGGTTACTCGGACAGAGGTGCTGGGAGGGATTGTCGGTGTAGAGGCAATGGGACGGGACGTCCGGCTGGATAGGGGAGAGGGAACCTGGGTAAAAAAAGGAGAGGTCCCGAGGGCGCCCATCGCGCTGCTTCCACCACCATCTCTTGTAACTTTAAAAGCTCTTTATCAAGTCCTGCCATCCCAATTTACATTAACGCCCGTTGACAATGCAACCTCGTATCGGGTGATGCTGTCAACCGATTCTGTTTCTAAAAATGTTGTAGCCATGGCAAAGGTTGGGATATCCAGGGCCGTTTTCCTGGAGAATCTGGAAGATGGCATCTACTATTGCCAGGCCCTGAGTATAGACGGTGTCGGCCTGGAAGGACTTCCATCACAGCCAAAGGCCTTTGAAATCCGGGTAAATCCCCTGCCGCCCTTCATTCAAAAGCCATTGGATGGCCAGGAATTCAGACAGGGCAGTGTCTCCCTGGAGTGGTTGAGTGTTACTGATGCAGTGGCCTATGAAATTCAAGTGGCAAAAGACCCAGGGTTCAAGGACCTTTTTATGGATGTTGATGGAATCTCAGAAACCCGGAAAAAAATTTATTTGGATGATTTTGCTGACTACTATTTCAGAGTAAGATCCATTGCCCGGGATCAGTTCAAGGGTGTCTGGTCCGATACCATTGGGTTTGTTTTTCTTGAGCCACCCAAGGCTCCGCCGGTGGATACACCGCAAATGGACGAATCAAAGGTTAACATTCGATGGCAAAATCTTGGGCCGGAGATTTTCTACCATTTTCAGATGGCAACAGATCCCCTGTTCAAAGAAATCATTAGGGACAGCATAACCAAAGAATCATACATCGTTTTTGAAAGACCCGAAAAATCAGGCGTATACCATGTCCGGATCAGCGCAATTGATAGCCAGGGGTATGAAGGGCAATTTACATCCCCCCAGAATTTTCAAATAAAAGGTTCTCCATATTGGAAAATAGGTGCTGTTGTTTCCTGGGCAGTGATTGCTTTGATCATTGTTTTTTAATAAATCTACTATGGAGAGACCGGATGGCAGATAAGGCCTTTCGCACCAAGAAAAGAGATCAAATTCGTCATTTTCTGATTGGTATGAGCTGCCTTTTTGTCATCGGGACATTCAATTATGTCGGTTTTTTCCACGGGATGAATCTTTACGTATATGATTTTTGTTTCAGACTTCGAGGTCCTGAAACACCATCCGATCGCATAGTAATTGCAGCCATTGACGAAAAAACACTTGAAAAGCTGGGGAAATGGCCCATTTCACGCAGTCATTATTCGACCTTTCTGGATCGGGTCGTTAAGGCTTCTGCCATTGTTTTTGATATCATCCTGGCAGAACCTTCTTCAGAGGATTCCCAACTGGCAGATGCCATTGAGAAAAACGGGGTAACCTTTTTACCAATTTATATTGATTACCGGCTGCATCTGGTCCTGCCCAGCCCAATATTTAGGAAGGCACCCGTGGGGCATGTCCATCTGGAACCATCTGTGGACGGCGTATTGAGAGATGTTTTTCATACCCTTAGACATGACGGCAAACAGCTATCGTCTATCTCTTCCGTGGTTTATGGCTTTTTAGCTTCTTCTGACAAAGAAGGGGTTTGTTCACAAAATCCAGGAACAGATCCACAAAACCCGGACAGTATCCTCCAGAAGGACCGGATGCGGATTAATTTCTATGGCCCCAGGGGGACTTTTCCCTACCTGTCTTTTTCTGATATCATCGAGAATAAATTTCCCGAATCGATCTTTGATAACAAAATTGTTCTATTGGGATTGACAACTTCCGGTATTGATCAGGATCATTTAACGACCTTTAATTATGATAGAAACCGAATGCCTGGTGTGGAAGTGCAGGCAAATATATTGAACAATCTTATGGATGGCACAGATATCAAAACGGTCAGTGGCTGGTTCCTGTGGCCGGGCGTTTTTCTGCTGTATCTTCTTATCTTTCTACTGTTTGTTCAAGTGGGCAGCAACAGGGCCATCTTGATTTGGGCGGCTTGTTTGGTGATTGTATCTGTTGCGACATTTTTCTTTTTAAGCGTTTTTCATGTCTGGATACCGCCGGTTGTTTTTTATGTGTCACTCACAACCGCTCTGGTGGTGGCCCATATTTTTAACCTGGAACGAATGGGGGCATTGCTTGCCCAGGCTAAAAAAGACTGGGAAATTTCGTTTGATTCCATAACCGACGCCATTATCATTCAGGACCAGACCAACCATACGATTTTAAGCAACCGTTTTGCAGATACCGGACCCAGTGAGTTTTTTACCAGGTATTTTAAACTCTATGCCAATCCTTCCATGGACCCATCAACCATGGGGATATCCCTCTGTGATGACACGGAGAACTACGTTGAAATATTTGACACTTCCCTTAACCGGTATTTTGAGATTCATCGATTTCCAAGGGTAAATGAAAAAAATCACAGAAATGGAATGGTTCATGTCTTCAGGGACATTACAGAAAGTAAAAACATTAAAAATGAACAGATCATGCTTCAAGCTCAGCTTATTCAATCCCAGAAAATGGAAGCCATCGGTATCCTGGCAGGCGGAATTGCCCACGATTTTAATAATATCCTCTCTGCCATAATGGGCTACACACAGCTTGCCGCGGTATTGATACCCAAGGACAATAAAGCCCAGGGTAAACTTGAAGAAGTGCTTAAAGCGAGCAGTCGTGCAGCAAATCTCATCATGCAGATCCTCAGTTTCAGCCGGCAGACAGAGCAGAAGAAAAGTACCGTGTTCTTGAGGCCAATTGTGAAAGAAGTTTTGAAATTACTGCGGGCCACCTTGCCACCGACCATTGAAATCAAAGAGAATCTTACAGGTAAACAAAAGGTCAATGCAGATCCTGGTCAAATTTATCAGATTATTTTAAATTTATGTACCAATGCGTCTCAAGCCCTGGGCCAATGTCCGGGCATGATTGAGGTGACACTGGAAAGTGTTGATATTGACCCCTCTGTCGGTGAAGGTTATTTTGATCTTCCCAAGGGCCAGTATGTTAAAATCAGTGTGGCCGATACGGGCAGCGGAATCCCTGAGGACATAAAAAAACGGATATTTGAGCCTTATTTCACCACCAAGGCCAAAAACACGGGCACAGGCTTGGGCCTTGCGACGACCCATGGTATCATCAAAAAATATGGAGGGGATATCCGATTTGAATCCCAGGTAAATAAGGGAACCACCTTCCATGTCTATCTGCCACAGGTTGAAACCCCAGATAAGAATTTCTCTTTGGGCAACAGGCAACTCCCTGAACGACACCATGGGCGGCTGTTGTTTGTGGATGACCAGGATGCACTGGTGGAAACCGGACAAAAATTACTTGAGAATCTGGGATATGAGGTTATTGCAGAAAATTGTCCCCAAAAAGCCCTGGAACTCTTTCAAAAAAGTCCGGATTCTTTTGATCTGATTATCACAGATCTGGCCATGAAAAAAATGACCGGGGTGATGCTGGCAGAAAAAATTCTGGCCATTCGCAAGGACATTCCCATTATCCTGTGTACTGGATACAATGATGAGGCAACCCGGGTAAAAATTCTTAAAACCGGGGTTTGTTCAATTATCAACAAACCCTTTTCAATTCATAAGCTGGCAGATAAAATTCAACACCTGCTAAAAGACTGATCCTTTGTTCAAACGATAGCTACATTCCCCCAAGTTTTGGCAAGACAGCCGCGGCAAAACTCAACACAAAAAAGAAACCGCACATATCGGTGACCGTTGTGAGCAGGGGGCTGGAGACCAGGGCCGGATCCACTTTTAATTTTTTGAGCACCAGGGGCAGCATTCCACCAAGGGTGACTGAAACCACTGTGTTAGCGGCCAGTGCACCGCCGATAACCATGCCCAGCCATGGATTCCCCTTCCAGAAAAAGGCGACCCCACCCAACAGCAGTCCAAGCACCAGGCCATTGATGATCCCGATTTTGATCTCCTTTGCCAGCACCCAGATTAGTTCCGTGGGGCGAACCAGGCCAAGGGATAATTCGCGCATGGAAACAGCTATTGCCTGATTACCGGAACAGCCACTCATGTCGCTGACCATGGGTAGAAAAACAGCCAGGGTGATCACTGCCGCAAGGGTGTCTTGATACAGGGCAATGACGCTTGCCGCAATGATATTGAGTACAATATTCATGCTCAACCAGGAAAGACGGCGTCCAGACCGGGAGAGCAGGGGCATTGTTCGAAATTCCTCACCCCCGATGATCCCGCTCAGCCTCAGAAACGTTTTGGTCTTTCTTTTATTAATCGCCTCTTCAATCGCATTGGGCAGAACCACGCCGACCAGTCGTCCGTCGTCGTCAACAACGGGTACACCGAGCAGGTTATGCTCTTCGAAAAAATCGTCCAGTTCCATGAGTGAAGCATTGTGGAAAACACTGAGGGGGGAAGACAGCATTATCTGTTCCAGGCGGGCACCCCGGGTGGGAAACAGCATATCATGCATCCGTAGCACGCCAACCAGTTTGTCCGCTTGATCAACAACATAAAAATATTGTACATGGTAATCGACATATTCATCCCGATTGATCTGGAGGTCGTTGAGGACATCGTTGATGGTCTGGTCTGTTTTATACACAAGAAATTCAGAAATCATCAATCCGCCGGCGCAGTTTGGATCGTACTCCAACAGCATCCTGGCTTCTTTGGCATCTTCTTTGTCCATTTCAGCAAGGATTGCATGGCTGGCCTGTTCATCCATTTCACCGAGTACATCGACCAGGTGATCACTGGACAGTTCTTCCAGAATAGCTGCTGCCTGGGCCGACGGCATATCCTCCACCAGGTCTGCAGCCTGGGCATCGGGCATATCCTCGATTGCGTCTGCGGCATCTTCAGGGCTGAGAAGACTGAAGAGGATCTGCTGCTCCTTTTCATCCAGACGGGAAATGGCCCTTGCTGTTTCAGATGGACTGAGTGTTTCTATGAATGGGGTTAATTGGTTGGCGTTTTGGGAAACAATCAGCTCTCTAAGCCTTTCCCATGAAGGGACTGATTTACTCATATCGGGCCTCTTGAAATAATTTTGGAAAATTGTTCCTCCGAGTTAGTCCCAGGATTTAAGGGCGTATCCGGTACTTTTGGGATGGGGGGAATCAAATGGTTTCATGCGGTTAGGTACTGGTATTAGAAACTTTTGCCTTGACCGCCAAGGGGTTGTTGGTTATATCTGCCCCCGAATATAACGCAAACCTGAAATTTATGGAAATGAATAGTGGAATTAGAGACGTTTGTTAATTATTATTTGAAGATTTTCTTTATTCTTACCCCGTTCTTTGTCTTGTCTGCATTTCTTTCCCTCACAAGGGAGTTCCAGGATTTTGAAAAGAAGCGGATTGCCATAAAATTAACCATTGCTGTGATGATCAGCTCGTTTATGATTTATCTCTTTGGTCGATATATTTTTGAATTGTTCGGCATCACCCTTGACGCTTTCCGCATAGGTGCCGGCACGATCTTGTTTCTTTCCGCCCTTTCCATGTTATCGGAGAAAAACGACACGGCAAGTGAGGCAAGCAATCAGGATATTGCCGTTGTTCCCCTGGCAATGCCCATGACGGTCGGCCCCGGTGTAATTGGTGTGCTTTTGGTCATGGGGGCTGAAGCCGGTTCAGTCATGGAAAAAATCATCATTGGTGGGGCACTCTTTCTTGCTGTCGTGACCCTGGGAATAATGCTTTACCTTTCAGCTGTTGTAAAGCGCCTGATCGGTGAGCAGGGGTTGGTTCTCCTGCCAAAGATTACAGGCCTCTTTGTCTCTGCCATTGCTGCCCAGATTATCTTTACCGGAATTCAAAATTTTTTGAAACTCAACTGATTCTTACGGTTTTCCATATGCTCTTTAAACCCTGCATCGGGTTTTTTCCAAGACTGAAGACCGCGTTCCTTTACGATAAATGTCAGGTCCGGGCAGATCGGGTCCTGGTGAGCGGATCGTTGCAGGGCGGGACACCCTTGCAATTGGACCCGTGGAAAATGATGGGTTTTTACCATCATTAAACCCCTATTTGTCCTGTATTGTAATGTCTCTGTTTCGTTCATAGTTTTAACCTAACACAGGACGAACAGGAGAACCCTCCACAGCAATAAAAAAATATTAATAGACGGGGTGATTTCATGACTAACGAAAAAGTTGATAATTATGTTGAAAGTGAAAAAGAACAGAACGAAGGGCATGTGGACACCAGGCAGAAGAACTTTGAATGTGAAACACCGGATGAGAATCTGGGTTGTGATCCTGGAATTGATGTTGCCGGATAATGGTCTTCAAAGGCAGCGCCTCCTTGAGGCGTTGCCATATCCTTGAGCTTTAAAACAACCGGTAATTCAAGATGTTTGGATACGGGGGAAAACAGAGAATGCAACTTTTAGGTGAAACAATGAACGAACAATTAATGACGGTTCTTGAGCATATCAAAGAGAAATACCAGGAAAAGGCCATGGCTGGTGAACGCAATTATATAAACGTGGACATCGGCAAGGTTGCCTTGAAACTGGGATTCAAAGAGCTCCACGACAAATACCTGGACCGGGAAGTGGTGGTTGTGTTGAAAAAACCCCTGCCTGGAATGAAGGTGCGTATTGATGGTCGAACCTTTGTCAATTACGCCGAATACGCCAGTGGATTTGCCGTTCCTGAATATATTGCCAGGAATGCGAACATCTATTTTAAAAATTACACGGCAAATGACAGTATGATATTGAATTTTGCATGAAATACCCGGCGGCCTTCCTGAATCTCTGCTTCTCCTCCTTAATCCAGGCTATTTGGAGACAGGGATTTTTCCCAGGGGGGCAAAGCAGACGCCGGCCAGCCTGAAGTGGGCAAACCCGAAGGGGATGCCGATGATGGTCAGGCAAAGGCTTATTCCGGCAATGATATGGGAAATGGCGAGCCAGATTCCGGCCAGGATGATCCACAGAAAATTGGCGAGGGCGGTGCCGACGATTCTTTTTTCGCCCAGGGCCCGGGCATCCACAAGCTCTCTGCCAAAGGGGAATGCTGCAAACCCGGCTATCCTGAAGGCAGCAAAGGCAAAAGGGATCCCTGCGATGGTAATGAACAGCAACCCGCCCAGCAGAATCCAGAGCAGCCAAGAGATAAAACCACCACCTATTATAAACCATAGAATATTGAGTATCAGTATCATTTTTGCTTCCCGTTCATATTTACGATTGTTTCCCCTGCTGTGTGTGTGCTGAAGGATGGTCCTGCCACTGTCGTGCAATCCGGTGAAACGCTTCCTGCCCCCAGATGGTATGGAGCGCAGGACCGGGATGAAAGCCGTCGTCAGCCATCAGGGACGAATCCATGGGCAGGTTAAATTCCATGAATTCACAGTCTGCTTGGGTTTTGAGCCATTTCATGACGGCTTGGTTCATCTGTGCCGCGCACAGGCCAAGATACCGGTTTAACGGCCAGGGCAGGGCTGGGAACAGCGCCATGGGTGGCACGGCTGAGATAATAAAATGGTGAATCTTGAATTTCTCACGCATCAGTGTAATCAGTTCTTTCTGCTGTGCCACCCATTTTTTTGTTGTGACACCTGCTTTGACATCATTGACACCCAGGGAGGTGACAGCCACATCAAATGCTGACGGGGGATGGGATTTTATATACCCAATGGTTCCGGCCGTGGTGGATCCGGTTTTTGCCATCAGTTCCCAGTCAACGGTGTATTCAGGTCCAAAGCAGGCCAGAATCTGACCTGTAATTGCCTGGTTTTGGTGGGGAACACCCACGCCTGCTGCGGCAGAGTCCCCAAGGATCAGCAGGCGAACCTGTTTTTGCCCTGTACCCTGTGTTCCCTTGCGCAACCCCCTTGCCTCGGGAAGCCGTGGTGTTTGTCGTTTCACCTGTTTTCCCTGGTAAATCAGCACTGGGGCCAGAAGCAATTTTAAAAAATAGAGGTTCATAGGGTCTCTTTTTACCACAGCAGAACCGTTTGACAAGGTTTATTTGCGGTTATCAAAGGTTTTGTTTCTGGTGCTCTAAATGGCGCTCATACTGTTAATGTTTCTTGCCCAGTGCAATGCCTATTCCCCAGGCAATGGCGGATCCCAGACGGTCTGGCCGGAATTGACCGTGACGGCAACATTCTGATTCTGCAATTTTTCAACTGTTGCTTTCCCAACCTGTTTTATTTTTACCACGTCGCTCCATGATGTTAAAGCGGTCCGGTTTTTGTAAATATTTTCTGCAACGTTCTTACCCACACCGCCCAATTGCAACAGTCCTTTGACGGCGACTTCTTTACGGCGGGCTTCATTTTTTATTTTCTCTGGATAGGGGGAGTTCAAATCAATGGATTTGAGTTCGTATGTCACTTTTTCACTGTCTGTCAGTTGATACTGACTCAGGGCCCCGGCATCAATCGTGTTGTTCACTGTTTTGTTGTTGATGCCGACCACCTGTTTCTCCTTGCTGACCGCCTTTAAATCTGCGTCTTTTAGCTTTTTCCCAGTGACCGGGTGGACATTATAGGCGGTGCAGGTCAGGGAGTCGGGGACGAATTTTTCAGCCTCTATGATTTTTGCCTTGTCATTTCGTGTCTTTTCATCCGGCTCCTGGGACAATTTGCTTTTCAATCCCTCGCTTTTCCATGATTTGTAATTCGGGGTGACCTCATATCGAATCACTCCGCCTTTGAAAACGGCTTTTTTGACATCTGCTTCTACATCCTGCTCATGTTTTTTGTTGCCTTTTCTGGTCAGGGGGGTCAGGTTTTCCGGTTTATTTCCCGGTCCATGTACCTGTTCGTTGAGTAAATGCCCCAAAACATAATAGCTCGAATTCTTGTCTCCCGTGCGTCGCAGGTTCAAAGATTTCCAATTATCCCCCATGACCGATGGATTGGGTGGGGATCCGGCTTTTCCCTTGAGGGTCAATCGGTTAATGGTCATACCCTTTCCAAAGCCTCCATTTGATCCACCGAAACCGGGGTCATCGGAGACCGGGATATCCGTGGAGCCGTCCTCAAGCATGAGGTCCCTGATCAGAACTTTGGTGGTGCTGGCCAAGTCCCGAAGCTTGGCCGTTAAAGCATCGATGGCAGCCTTGTCTGCACCTGCTTTTCCCTTTGCTCTTTTTTGGCGGTCCAGTTCTGTTCGTATTTCCGTGTACTGTTTGCGGGCCTTGTTGATCAATTTTACCACGGTTTCATCCCGCTGGCCCTTCTGGGACTTGGTTTCGTCGAGTTTCTTTTGGGCATCATCCAGAAACTGCTTATATTCCCTGGGGGTTGATGCAACCATGATTTTTGGATTTTCCTCACCGCCCTGGATGGCAAAACTGTGGGACTTGCCGTCCTTGGATGTGAATTTTTCCTTGAACTTCCACCACTCGAAAAATTTCTTGACTGTGGCCTTGCCCTTTTCCACTCCTTTTTTGACGGTTGCCTTGCCCTTGGCAAACAAGGCTTTTCCCTTTTTGACGAGCCATCCGATGGTTTTGTCCAGCGCTTTGTCAATGGGGGCTCTGATTTTTAAAATGATTTTTTTGACTGCCTTGCCGATGCCGCCCAGTCCAATGAGCGAGGCTAAAAGACTGATGATCACGGGAACGCTTTTGCCCAGGGCGGATTCAACAGTGTTGGCCGCTTTGCCAATGGCCCCCCGGGCCAGTGCGCCCACTGAGTCAAACACGGATTTGGCAAAATCCACAATCTGACCCCACCTTTCCACAAAAAACATGACCAGATCATAGAGGAGTTTGACGGCCTTAACAATGGCGGCGGCCGGGTTTAACAGGCTGAGCAGCCAGACAATCCCCTCTTTGATAACCGTGACAACCACCCAGTCCCTGATGCCGCCGATGACCGTCTCCTTGATGTTGGCCAGTGAGGATTTGACCCTCTCCCACAGGGCAATGGGGCCTTTGGTGATGAGATCCTTTACAAAGGTGACGGATTTTTCAATGGTCGATACAATGGTTTCGCCCCTGGGGCCCAGTTTCTTGACAATTTTTCCCCGGATATTCTGCCAGGTCAACCCCAGGATCTGCATCACCAGGGAGAAGATCCCCTTAAGGTCGAACTTGTCGGGAAGGGTTATTTCCACCTCGGAAAGTGCCCCTGTCAGCCATCCGATCAAGCCTGCAATCAGATGCTTTTTGATGTTTTTCTGAAACTGCTGTATGCCTTTTTTTACGCCATTGACCACGTTCATAAAAAAGGCGACCGGGTCCTTGAAAATGGTGGACAGGGTGTCCCCGGCACGGTTGAGAAAATCCATGATGGGCTTGGGGTTGATTCCGGCAATTTCCATGACGGCCATGAACGCGATCCTTGCAGCTGCAGCAAAATCACCCGTGAGCAGGGCGCCGGCAATCTGGACGGCGGCTTTCATTGCTGCCTGGAATTTGGACAGAATGGCGTCGACGAATTTGCCCAGGGCGTTGGCCAGGGCGTTGACCCCGGCTTTCAGCTTTTTGGCCACAGCATTGACCGCATTTTTGGCCTTGTTGACCGTATTGTCAATGGCTGCATTGATTCGTTTTTGAAGGGCCGGAAAGGCACTGAGATATTTATTAACCTTATCTTTAAGCCATTTGCCGAATTTATCCAGCTGGGCCACGATCCATTTTCGCCCGGCTTCGATCACGGCCAGGGCCGCTGCTTTGGCCTTTTCAATAAGAAACTTCACCGCATTGCGCACGGCGGTAAAGACAGCGTCAATGGCATCGGTGATGGCCGTGACAGCGCTTTTTATGGCGCTTTTAGCCCTGTCCCACCAGCTGTCGTTTTTGCTTTCTTTTTCCATTTCTTTTTTCTTTTTCTGGGCCTCTGCTTCTCCTTTTCTCTTTTTTTCTTCTGCCTCTTTTTCGGCATCTGAAAGTTGCTTGCTGGCCTGGTCTTCGTCGGTTTTGATCCGGTTGTCCACTCCTTTTTTCAGCGTGGTCTGTTCGGTGTCAGCCTCTTTATTGAAGCTGTTTATCTGTTCTCTGGCCTCTTTGATGCCTTTTTCCTGTTCATGGGAAACTGTCTTGCGGGAGGCCTCCACAATTTCGTCCTGCTCCCTGCGGGCTTCAGTACTTTGCTGGTCAGCTTCTGCCTGGCCCTTTTTAATGGCTTGATCTTTGTCCTCATCCCGTTTTTTTGCAGCAGAAGAAACATCCGCTTTTGGCTTGGAAAGGCTTTTTTGAAGCTGGGGTGCCATTTTTACGTCAGCAGCCCCACGAACGTTTGCGGGGATTGCCATGGCCGCAAACCGGGCCATATCGTCTGAACCCTTTGTTTCCAGGGAAACACCGGTCTGTTTGGCAATGGGAATCGGGGCTTTTTCATCAACCTTGACGGGCTGGATTTTTTGTTTGCCTGGATGGGTGTTGAGTTGTTCGGTGGTCATTTCCCCCAGACCATCCACTTGGGTCTGGCCGTCATTGCGCTGGTTTTCAGCCCGGTTGGGGTTGGCCTGGCCCCTGGTATCTATCTGGGGCCTTTCACCGGCATCAGTGCGAAGGGCCGGGTCCCTGGTGGAAATTTTCGACATGAAACCGGACAGATTGGTTTTTAACCAGGAGAGAAATCCTTCCCCAGCGGCTTTTTTATCCAACAGTTGAGTTTTGTCTTTGTTGCCCGTGGGCTGGGTTGAATTTTTGTGGGGTCCGATTTTGGGTGCCAGGGGTTCTCCTTCCGTATCTCCCTTGGAAATCTTGGCATTTTTACCTGGGGTAACCTCCTGGATTTTAACCCCTGGAATATTTGTGACACCGTCGGTTCTGGCTTCCAGGGGGGCGACTTGACCGGCGGTCTCTTTTTGTTCCTTGTCCAGACTGTCCTTTATAGCGGTTCCCATGGAGGGATAGGAGGCAGCGACCTGGGATGGGCTGGACCCGGCCATGGTTGCCATTATTTCATCGGATTTACCCACCAGGGAAAGGGCGTCTGATGAAGGGGGGGCCACGGTTGTTTTTTCACCATCGTTTTTGCCTGGAGGGGCAGCAGTGGCTGGAAATGCGGCACTGGCAGTTCGGCTGGTTTTTTCCGGCGGTCCTGGGGAAATAGGGGGTGTTGGTTGGGGTATGGGGGCTGGCGTTGCCAAGGATTCTTTGGCGCTTTTGGGTGCAGTGTCTGTGGCTGGGTCGGACACGCCTGGGGGTGCCGGGGCAGGGCTTTCTGATAGGGGCTCGTCATCGTATTTGGCGGCGTTTAAATCCGTTTTAAGCCTGGCCGTGGATGTTGTGGCAGATGTTTTTCGGTTCTCTCCTTTGGGGGCCTGGACTGCTTCCTCTTCCTGGGGTTGGAGTTTTTCCTCCTCTTCCTGTGTCTGGAATTCCCCTTCCTCTTCCTGTGCCTGAAATTCCCCTTCCCCTTCATTTTTTTCTTTTTCCTGTGCCTGGAGTTCCTCTTCTTCCTGGGGTTGTACTTTTTTGTTGTTTTTGATGCCCGTCAATTCAGGCATGACTGTAGCCGGTCTGGCCATGACCTGATCGGCCATCTGATCGCCTTCCCCCTTGGATCGGTCCTGGGGTGTACCCATGGTCAGCCTGGTTTGAAGGCGGCCACTTCTGAGCATCTGGACAAGAATGTTTGAGGCCTTGGTTCCGGGGGACCCCTTTTTTAAACGGTTGACGGCGTCTCCATTGGTGGATTTGATTTTAACGGCGGTGCTGGGGACGGTTTTGCTGGATATGGAGGGCGTGGATTTTGCTATGGTGCTTTTTGCGGCGGATGCTGTTGTAAACATGATTTACACCTTTGCAGATCCTTAAACGGTCCTGCCCTCTTTTTGAAATTCTTTGCGTACACCGTCCAGGATATCGGTGCCGGTGATCGTACGCCGCTGATTTTTCAATGCCATCAGGGTCACGTATCTGACGACATTCATGATTGCACCCCCGGATAATTCGTATTTCTCCGCCAATTCAGGCAGGCTCACCTGATCTTCCAGTAAGGTTTTCTCCGAGAAAGCGTTTTTCCAGATGCGCAGCCGATCTCCCTGTTTGGGCAATGGAAAATGAATAATAGATTGAAATCTTCGGGTGAAGGCATCGTCCATATTAGATTTAAAATTGGTGGAGAGTATCACTACCCCATTGAAGTCTTCCAAACGCTGGAGCAGATAAGAAACCTCCTGGTTTGCAAACCGGTCATGGGCGTCTTTGATACTGGTTCGTTTACCAAAAAGGGCGTCGGCTTCGTCGAAAAAGAGGATCCAGTTTTTATGCTCTGCCCTGGAGAATATTTTTTCAAGGTTTTTTTCGGTTTCCCCGATGTATTTGGACACCACGGCGGATAGATCAATCCGGTACACATCGCAACCGGTCAGACGTCCTAGCAGTGAGGCCGTAAATGTTTTGCCGGTACCCGGTGGTCCGTAAAACAGAGCCCGGTAACCAGGTTTGATTTTTTCCCCCAGCCCGAGTTCTTCCAGAAGGGTGCCTCCATGTTGGACCCATGACTTGATTTCAAGGACCTGTTCCATGGTGTGGGGCGGAAGAAACAACTCGTCTGGCTCCTGTTGGGTCCTGATCTGTTTGGCCGGGAAATCAGCCCCATAGACCGGTTTGCGAACAACGCCGGTGGTGACCAGATCCACCATCTCAGGAGACAGAACCAGGGCACCGCTGAGCCAGGGGGTGCCCTGGGTCGCTTTTTCAAGGGTCAATACCCCATGTACTGAAAAGAAATGGTCTGCAGCAAACAGATAGCTAAAGGCGAATCGTTTTTCCAGGCTGTCTCCGGCTAAAATATACAAAAGGGTTTCACCGGTGGGAAGAAAGCCCTTGAAGTCTCCTAAAGCATTTTTCCCACCAAACTGGGTGTAACACCGGTTGGTTTCGGCATTCTGGGTTAAAAAAATGTCCAGCAGCTGGGGTTTGATATGGGGAATCAAGGCCAGGATAAATGCAAGTCTTTCGGCGTAATTCATGCCATAGTGGACCGTGAGACTTGCATACATGGATGTATCTGAATCATGGCGGGGAGGAAGGATGGCAGATATATCCGGAATTTTTTCCCCATTGTCCATCTGAAGTTTCAGCCGGGCATCCAACACTTTCTGAAACCATTTCAGTTCAGCGTCCAGCGCCCTGGCATTATTTGCGATGATGATGTTCGGTTCCTGCTGAGCCATGGTTATAAATTCCCAAAAAGATGGAAGGAGTCACCTGGTTGGCCTTATTTGCCAATTACCCCTTTATCAAAGAGTTACCATTCTACCTGTAAAAGTGTTGTCATCCAGGAAAGACGGATCATGGAAATAGACCAGGGAAGTCTTTCCAGGAGCATGTCATAGGGCTTTTTTTCCACGCGAAGCCGCCAGTTATGGTCAGTTCTTTCGAGCACCCCGTTCCTTTGGAAAAAAGAGGTCTGAAATGTTTCAGGGGAGGTGCTTTTCAGGGCATCCCAATGTTTGATCACCGTTTTAATGAGGGTTTGGGATTCCTGCCTGGCCCTGTTTGGGATGGTTATTTCTTTTTGGATCGGAGAGGCCAGGTCCCAACCGCAAAGCAGTTTGTTCAGGGGAAGATGAAATTCGGGAGCGGTTCTTTGTCCGCTGGCCAGATATTGGAGCAGGATCACCGCTTTTGCCCGTTGGGCTTCGGTTTTAAATTTGCCATCTTCGGTGAAACCGATGGTTTCAAAAAAACGGCCCAGGTAAGGCCAGATAATTACCAGGCCTGCATTTTCTATATAAATAGTATCAAGGACGGGCCCATGGCCTTCGGTTGTCTGGCCGATTGCGTGAAGCCCGTCTCCTTGGACCGTGGTGAGATTTTCCACCATTGTTCCGGGCCTGGGACCCATATCGGGTGTTGTCTGGGTTTGATCGTTTTTTTCCGGGGCGAATGGTTTGCTGCCGGGCAAAGGGTCCATGGGGTGGGCCTTTTCAACCCTGGCGTTGTATCGCTGTTTATCTTTTTCTAACCCCGGGTAAAGGGTTCCTTCTTTTGAAATTGGACGGGAGAATGGTGATTTTTGTTCCAGAAATTCAGTATTCTCCCAGGTCCTGGCATCTGGACGGATGTTGTTTCTAACAGGGGGAAAAGGGCTGAGCAGCCTTTCTTGAAGGACCTTGTCCTTTGCCGATGCTGATGTGACCTCGCGTTCAATGGCGGTAAGAATCTGGATTTTTTGGGAGATGTCGTCAGGGGACAGCCCATGGATTGTTTTCAAGAGAACCTGCTGGAAAAATGTCTCCCCGGGGGTCCCTTCCATGGCCGTCTCAACGGCAGCTTCCCAGAAAAGTTTTCCAACCGATGCCTGGGGAAAAAACAGGGGTGTGATTTTTTCTATGGCTTCAAGATAACTGTCGAGATCCTCTGACAGGAACGACGGTTTTGGGGTGGCCACAAGGAAAATAACTTTTTTAAGCAGAGTCCATTCAAACTGAAGGACAAATCGACGTCTGGGTGTGGGTTTTTTCAGCTGTTTTTGAAAAAAGGATCGTGTTTTATCCGGTTGTTTGTTCACCAGACCGGTAATGATTGTTTCTAGGCCCTCTGCCTGGAGTCTTATGGCAAACCAGGGTAGGGTTCCGGTTTCTAAAAATAACTGCAGAATCGTCAACCAGTGGTCGTCATGGGATAAAAAGTGATCCTTTGCCAGGGAGGAGTCTGAATCTGAGTGGTTTAAAAATGAGTTGTCTGGGTGGTCAAAGGTTTTTTCTTTACAGGATGCCTTGTGCCGTGCCTCGGAAATGTGCTGTTTCAGCAATTCAGAGAATTTTTGTTCAAATTTTTCCTGAAAATCCTCTTCCATTCCATGGGACGAGAGCTCTTTTAAATTAATTTCCATCCGGTCGATGTGCAGGTGTTCTTCCGTTTGGGCCACATCATGGATTACTTTGTCCATGATGTGACCCAGACGCAGGTGGCAAAACTGGCTGAATCGGTTTTGAATTTCCCATGCCGAGGTTCGATCAGGTATGGTGAGGTCCAGGGTTAGTTTTTGAACCATATGGGTGTCATCGTTTATCATAGGAAACTATAAAATCTTTTTGCCCAAGGTTTTTTCGCAGGTGATTTTCTTGCCCCTGTTGAAGGCCTTCAGGAAGACGGTAAGTATTTCATCTTTTATGGGAATCTCCTGTTTTTCAGGATTTTCACCCGAGAAAAACACCTGGTGCGGTTGATCGTTCAATTGATAGAGCCATTGGTAATCGGATGCCCCAGGTTCTGTTGTGTTGAAAAACTGGAGAACAACGCTCGTATCGGTTCGATTTATGGTTTCTACCTTAAAGTCTGGTTCGGGAATTTCAATTACACGAACGCTAAGGGAGTCCACGTTTTTATCCTCGAGAAAAAAGGTAATTGTATGGACACCGGGTCCGGCCTGATCTGGAATGAAAAACCAGTCCCCATTTTCAGATTGTACCACACCGGATCCGACCACCTTGCCCCGGTCGCCCCTGGGGGTCACATTGATTTGAACGGGAGAAGTTTTCGGGTCCATGCAAAATTCCTGCTGACCACCCATGTCCATATTGGGTTCCTCCTCGCTGCCCAGGGGAATTGTTTTTATGACAGTCCCGTCACAGGCAATGCCCGAGGCCTTATCCCTGGCTGTGAGACGGATTTGGATGGCTTCTGTTTCCGGCAGGGTCGGTAAAGAGACTTTTTCAGGATCCATTTTTGAGGAAAACGCTTTGAAGGGCTCCGGTAAAATACTGTATTCCCAGAGATAGGCGTAAGTCAGATCCCCGGTCAGGTTTTTAAATTCAATGGTTGTTTTTTCTGTTGTTTTGTCGAGTACTGTGAATTGGAAATCGGGAACAGGGGTGGCAATGACCTGGACTGCCATGGTGGCCACGGTTTTTTCTTTGATCTGATACGAAATGGTATGCGTGCCTGCACCGGCCATGTCAGCCATAAATACAAATATGCCAGGGGCACTCTTAACCACGCCGGGGCCGACCACAACCCCGTCCGGGCTTGCGGGTGTCAGGTTGAATATTGGCGGTTTCTCCGTGGGTTGGCTGCAGAAAATCGTATCATCTCCCAGGTCAATGGTGGCCGTCACTTCTGGAACCACTGTGATATCCTGCTCAACCAGATCCGCGCAGACCAGGGCATCCTTGGCATTTTTTGCCGTCAGCAGGATTTTGAACTGGGTTAAATTTGAGGGAAGGGCTAACTTTTGTTTGTCTGGGTCTTTTTGCCTGGAAATTTCCTCGGTTGAACCGCCTTTGTAGGTATATTGCCACAGGTAGGTATAGCCCTTGTCCTGGGTGTCGTTGGTCAAGGTGACGATTATAAATTCATCGGTTCTCTCTCCGGGTGTTACCCTGAAACTGGCACTGGGGGTGGCCAGTACTGTGACCTGGATTGAGGCTTTGAGGCTTCCATTTATCTCGTAGGTGAGGGTATGCACCCCGGCTTTGGCAAGATCCGGAAAGAAATGGAAGGCATCACCTATTTTACGCACGCCTTCGCCCTTGACCATTCCGCCAGGGGGGGTGTAACTGAATTTGGGCGGGTTTACAATGGCCTGGTCGCAGAAAAGTGTCTGGGATAAAACCAGCTGGGGTGGTTCGGGCATGATCGTGAAATTCATGGGCGGGCAGTCTGAACAGCAGATATAGGGAAGGGAAAAGTCTGCAACCACCAGCCCTTGTTCATCGTAGACAAGGATAAATGTGCCGCCCCGGGGGGTTCCAGCCATGTGTTCCATGCCTGGATGTTTGGCTGCAAAATTGGAAAAAAGGGTCAAGGCCTGGAGCTCTTTCCTTCGGGCCTCTAACGTGGAGTACAGGGCGTTTAACCGGTTGACCCGACACCCTTGGACCAAAGCATCCAGATGGTCGAGGATCTCTTGCTCGTTACCCTTAGGGTTGTACTTCGGGTCTTTCAGGTTTTCCAGAACCTGGTCCCTGTATTGCCTGGCAATATCGATCATTTGGGTGTATTGGGTTTCAAAATCAATCAGGACAAAGGTTTTAAAATCATCTGTGAGTTTGGCTGAGATCGAATCCAGGGTCTTGATTAAATTAACGGGGAAATAAATATCGTTGGTGAACGTTTTGGGAATGTCTTTTTGCTCCAGAAAGGGGTGCAGTTTAAAATAGCTGTAGGTGGTATCAAGCATATCCCCAATGGCCCCTGATTCTTGAAAATATGTGTAGAACCCGCCTACCTTATTGGTGGAATGGACCGTTTCCACGGATACCGTATATTGGGGGGTTGCGTTTATACTTTTATCACTTTGGAATTTCTCAAAAACAGTTGCCCTGGCGGTTTCTTTGATAACCGGGTCTTTCACCGATTCAGGATCTATTTGAATGTTGACCACAAGCATACTGTTTTTAACGATTTTTACCCGCTGGCGTTTGAGTTCCATCTTGCTAAAGCTGATGATAAGATCGTATTGGCCGGGAGTCACCCCGGTGATGGCATAGTAACCCTTGGCATCTGTTCGCGTGGAGGCGGCTGCATTTTTAGAAAAGGCGCCCATGAGGATCACAAGGGCGTCTTCAATGGGCTGCCTGCCCAGTTTTTGTAAGCTGTTGAACAGGGTTAACGTGCCATTGATGCCGGTCTCTTCCTCCGCTGATTCGTAAACCGGATCGGTCGTACCAATATCAATTGTGGCGAAAAAGTCCATGGCCGTTTTGAATATGCACAGGTATTCACTTCGAAGGGAGGTGTATACCGCCTCAAGATCATAGAGCTGACAGCCGAGGACATCCAGTCCTTCTGCCTTTTCCGACAGTCTTAACCCCATGACCCTTAAAGGAAGGTTGTTTTCAGTAATTTTTTTCTGCAGGAATTCCAGAACATCGACAAAGGACTGCCGCACTCCTCCTTCAATGCGGAAGAAGGGATAGGGATCCATATCAAAAAGAAGTGGTGTCCGTATGGCGTTTAAATCCGGCAGGGTTGCGTATTGCTTGGCGTGATAGGAGAAAATTTTTTCCGGAGTACATTTTCTGGTCAGATCATGGTTCCAGTGTCTGTACAGGGGGGCAGGGGCAACCGTAGGTGAGTAATAGTAAGGAATCGCTCTCTGGCCAAGGGGGTAGCCCTTTTCCCTGCTGGGCGTGATTCTGATGTCTGCGGTAAAAGGGGGGATAAAAAAATTATCCACCAGCAGGGTCATGCGTTTAAACAGCAGGATCAGTTGCCGATATCCCTCCGGATTTCTGGAATGGATGGGTGAGGGCATAAATCCCTGGCGAAAAACCGAAGGATGGCAGGAACCGGAATCAAAGGCTTCACCCACCATAAGATGTCGGGGAAACAGGGTCTTGTCCGGGCAGCAGTGCTGCACCAGATCAAAGGCTGCTGTTTTAAATTCGTCATAGGCCAGTACCAGGTCTTTAATAAAGTCGTAGGTATATTGGATCCCTTCATTCATATTTACGGGGGCCCTGTCCAGTGCCTTTTGTAAAAAGTCTCCGGCAAAGGGGTTGACTGGAAACTCATCCTTTAAGAGGAGGAAGCACTTTTCATAGGCATTCTTGAATCCATTTTGAATGTCTTCACCCACGGTTTTAATCATCTCCTTGAATATGGCATTTATATCTTTAAATGCAGCATTCGATTCCAGGGACAAAAGATTATAAAATCGGGGGATGTGGATATCCACCAGTTTAAACCGGGCATTGATTACCTGGTCAAGATCGGCATCTGGTTCGAGGTCATGGGTTTTGATGATGATCTCTCTGAGTCTGTCCTTTTCGATGAGAAGTTTTTTTACACACAGATCCACCCGGATACCTTCCTCGTCGCAATCCTCACCTGTGCAGGTTTTTAAATCCTCCTCCCGGTATTCAATATAGAGCAATACGGCCATCTTCATCAAAAATGCAAGGGTCAGGTTTTCGATGGTGGAGTCCTCATCATCCACGGTTTCGGGCAATAGTTCCCATAAATCAATCTGGCTACCCTCTGTTTTGAACAGGGAGTAACCCGAAGGATCCACGTAGGGGCGGTAGCGGGTGAGGGGGGGAACCTCATCTAAAAGGACAAGGTATCCTTCCGAGGTAACACCGCAACCACGGGTTAATTGAATCTGGTTTTTGTCCCCCTGGGGTGGAATGAGTTCTAACCCGCAGGCGATGCCCACGCCCGTTAAATTTCTCAGGCCCTGGCGATCGGCATTCAAAAAGTGCTTTGCCAGGTCGTTTAACTGGTTCGCGGTGAGAACCTGGTTCTCTTCAAATTTCGGATATGAATCACAAGGCGCCATAATTATAAATCCTTTTGGTTGGTCACGTTGATCAAGTTGATCCTAAAACAGAATGGTCAAGCAAAACAGGCAACCGGTCCTTCCGGGACGCGCAATCGTATAGCCTGGATTCAGGATATACGCTCCTGAGGGCGTTCATGGCGTTTATCAGTTCGTTCCGGGCCTGGATCAATTCCATGGGGGAGGGATTAAACTGGGCCATTTGCCTGAGCCACGGAAAATATTTAGATTCAAAAAAGGCCATGTCCTCCTCGTCCACCCAGCAGACCTTTACATGCACGTTGGCCGGAGCTTCCATGCGGATGGTTGTTTCAAAAAAGTTGCGAAAATCCATATGTTGAAACCGTTCCGGCCAGTAGGGGACGATGGCTGTGGCCCTGAACGAGTATGGGTCCATGGCACCGGAGCAGTCGTTGCAGGATTCGTTTACGCAGATGCCCAGAAATGCATCGTCCGTGCTTTCCTGGGGCAAGGGGCGTAACAGGATATGTTCCACCAGGTGAAACCCCTCACAATCGGGTTGAAGGGTATGGACGAATGTCCATGTCTCGTCAACGGCTGTGTCCATTTCGGCTTTGGTTTTAAAAAATTGAATCCGCCTTCCGATCACCTGGCCGGTGTTGTCCACAACATTGAAGAAATAATCTCCGTTCAGGTCCTGTTTTTTTGCGTAATACTTTTTTTCCTTTCCGAACCGGGAAACGGCCAGAATTTCCCCAAGGGCTTTTTCTTTGTTTGGATACGACACCGAGGCGCTGAGGAGAATCTTGCCATCATTGTCCTTCAGGCGCCATCTGAAGCCTTCCGGGAGTATCTGGTTCTCTTCCATGTAGATTTCAAAATGTTCCATGGCGCAATGGGACAGATACTTTCTTTTTAAATCGTTGATCCCCAGAAGTCTTGAAATGCGTCTTTCCATGCCGCTGATATTTTCGGAATAATAAACCTGGGGATCTTTGTAGTTGAAGGCTTTGCCGCGGTCTTTGCCGATCCGGGGGTAATCGTTTAAAAAAGAGAGTTTGTCAGAGATGATCTCAAGATCCGTGGATGCCTGTTTCCGGTGGGTTGTGTACATGACCACGGCGTATTCGGAAAAGGATTCGCAAAATTGAGCCAGCAGATGGTTCAAAAACCGGTTCTTTCTATTGATATAGGTCTGTTGGTTTTCCCGAAGCGTGTCCGGGGTGTGGATGGCTGCCAGGTACGCCTCTGTTCTGGCCTGAACAAACGAATCCCAGTGGGCCTTGTAGGTTTGTGGATCGTCCAGATCTATAGCCTTGTTGTTTGCCAGATCCAGGGTGTTGACAAATGCCTTCAGGAGCGTTGCGACGTTGGGAAGGTCGGGGGTCGGAAGACCTGTAATGTCAAACAGGGGCTGCCAGAAGTAGGTCTTTTTAATTTCCGGGTCCATGGAGAACAGGTCTTTCACATGGGCCAGCTGGGACAGATAATCGGCCAGAAGTTGTTCAAAGAAAAGGAGAAATGCCTTGAACTGTTTAGCCTGGGCTTTTCTTTCGGGGGCGGCCGAGGGGGGGAGTCCTTCAGGTCCGATGCTGTAGCAGAGGGGGAAATCATTCTGCAGGGAGAAATAATGTTCAATATCCATGTGACTGCCACCGGGTGGATATAGATTGTACTGATCTTTGCCCAGTCTGTTATGGCGCTCCAGGGCTTTTAATGCCAGGAGGTGTTCCCCAACGACCTCCTGATCCGCATGGGAGGGGACCTGTCCCTTGTAAAAAACAATTTTGGAAAAGTCCTGGCTGAATTTTACGGTCCGGCCCTCTTTGATTTCAAGTACCCATTTCTGGCTGGGGGGTAAGGACTGGCCGTTGTAAAAGCTTGCCATAAGAAAATTCTTAACGGCCACCACCCCGGAAATATCCATGACAATGTTGATAATGTCCGATGCATAGATGGTTTTAACAAATCGTGAAGCGGCAAGATCCTGATCATCGATAAACCCGTGATCCAGCACCGGGCCCTGGAAAATTTCATCCGGGGTGCCGGTTTCCATCAGCTCCATAAGGGTTTTAAATACCACAGGAGGAGAGAAATAATTGGCGGCCTGATGAAAAATATGAGCCAGTATTTCCTCCTGGTCTGCATCCGGAGCGATTTCAATATCCATGCAGATCCCCACCTCTTCCATGTCGATACTTTCAAAACAATGGAAGTCTTCGCAGAGGTTCCGGTGCCGATGGAGGGTTTCATACACTTCTTTTACGATGGCGTAACTGGTTTCGATCATTCGGGTGTAGATGGATAAAACAGCATCCTTGTCCGAGCGGGCAATTTCGGACCCAATGACCAGGATGTTTTCTGGGGTCTGGGCCTTGTCAGTAACAATCTCCAGGGGGTGGAGATGGATTTTCCCGGAGTTGGTTTGGATGATCAGCTGGGTGTTGTAGTTGTTTGAACCGGATTCGGGCAAAAGTGGACCAAAGGTCATGCTCTTGATGGTGGCCGGGTCAATGGTCTTGTTCCAGAAATAGTCCCAGGTAGGCATCTGAGTTATCTTGATCTCTATGGGGTCTGGGTTCTCAACCTGGCCGGTGACTTTGCGGTTGAAATAAATCCGGTTTAAATTTCCCAGTTCAGGGTGCTCTTCCAGATCCAGAACCACCTTGTAGAGACCCATAAGGTTGACGGGCAGGAACCCGGATTCTTTTTTAAAGGTGAGCCTGCTCTTTTTGCAGTTGATAAAAAATTCGGGTTTGGGATTTTCCAAAATGTCCAGCCAGCTGTTTCGAACCCCTGGAACGTCTATCATCAGTTTCCGGAAGTCATTTTCCGTAACCGGGTTGCAGGGTAGAATTTCCCGGGCCGTAAAAAAATGGGGGGTATCGGTTTTTTCTCCCAGGGTTTCCTGGGCCAGGATATCTGCCATGGGATAGTTGGTGCGCATCCCCAAATCGGTAATGGTGTAGCACAGCAGTTCCAGGGTGGTGATGCCGGGATCGTGGATGTTATAATCGGTCCAGAGTCTGCTGGCCAGCTGTTCAATATGTTCAATGCCTGTTTTTCGCAGAAATTCGTAATCTTCACTTTTATCCCGTTCCGGGACCTTGGGGATATATTCTGGGCCGGTCTTGTTTGAATTCAGGGTCATATTGTCACCGGTAAAATTTCATGGTCCGTGTGGGACACGATAATGGATCTGGCCGTGCTGGGCATGGCCTGCTCCAGGTCAGTTTTCTGGTTTTGAGAGTCGATGATCTGATTTATTTTAAAATCAACCACATGGTCCACATAGGAACGTTCCTCCACAAAGTCTAAAATGACCGATCGGTGGATCTTTCCACCAAATGCCAGATTTCCCTTGCTGCCATAGGCCCATGGCGAGAGAAATTGTTTGATTGCCTGGTTCAGCTGTACTTTGTAAACGCCCGGATCTGCCATTGCGGAAAATTTAACCCCGAAGCAAGCCTGCACCTGCTCGTAGAGGGGGTTGATGACGGTGAGTCGCTGGGCGGCAAAGGGCGAGATCATTTTTTTTAAAAAAGCTTTGATTTTGTCCAGTTCGTCCAGGCTGACCCTCGGTTCCAGGGGATTGACTGCATTTTGGTTGTTCAGGTTGGGGATCACGATCAAGGCTACATGGCCGGGAGCAAATTCCGACGCAGGGATCTCAATCTCTTTTTGGGCATCGGTGTAATGGTAGGTGCTGTGGGGGATACACCTGACCTTGTAAATGCCGGGAAAATGTTCCAATACCAAACGTTCATAGTCCCAGGCCGTGATGCCGCGGTTTTTATGCCGCAGCCGTTCGCTCGCCCGGGTGTAAAACTCCCGGTGTTGTTCTTGGACCTTGCCGCCCAGGGATGCATAGGGTTGTTTGACCTTTTTGATGGCTGACTGTTTGATCTTCAGTTTGGATATGGTGTCGGTGGCCAGGGGGGTTGCCAGAAACGAGGGATGGTTTTCCTGGTCCTCGAAGGTCGCCTCCACGGCCTGGGCTGCAATGTCTATGGTGTCACAGACTGCGGCGGTGTTATCCTGGACTGAGACGCAGATCCAATGGTATCCCGGGGGTAGGCGGGTATTGTCGCTGGTTGCAGCCTTGGGCACATCAAAGAGGATGATACCCGAGGTCCGCAGGCCGTTGGTGGCATCCCTGAGAATCTCTTTGGATGAAAATTCCTGCCACTGGTTATTGGAAAGATAGGACCAGTTCACCTCTTCCTTGGACAGTTCCGGGTCGGCGCTTCCCTCGGCCATTTGAAACAGAAGGCTGAGGTGTTGGCGGGGTACAAGGCCGCTAATGCCGATATAAAGCTCTCCTTTAGTTTCCTTGGGATTATTATTACCATAGGTGAATCTGCCCAATAGATAAGAGGGTGTGTCCGGAAGATCATACACCGTGCTGTGGCCAAAGGGGTGAATATGAACCAACATCGGATCTTCGATCCCTGGTTTGACACTGCAATCAATGGTCTCTTGTGCGTGATAATCAAGGGAGAGGGAGTTCAGCAGAGGGGTATAGGGCTCGTTGGGGATTTTTTCTTCATTGGCATCCCCGGGTGAAGAGGCATAGGCAATAATGCGTTTGGTGTAAAGATCCCGAAAAGCCTGGTGGCCGAAAGCCATGGATGGTTGTTCCAACTGTAATTTAATAAATCCGCGTTCCGTTCCCGACTGGTAACGGACAAGATCCTTGTTTGTATGGGCGGGGGTATAATTTTGAATGCTGTTAAAATCAGAAGCGCTGAAACTGATTTCAGTTTTGTCTGAAGCATTCTTGTCGTTAAATAAATTTTTTTGAGGCCCCAGGAGTTCCCAGGTTCGTCCCAGAAGAATGCTGTATTGTCCCTTGAAACTGGTATTGGAAAGATCCTGAACCCGTGCCCCTGAAGCCTTGTCAAAATAGTTTGCATAGTAGGCCCCAAGATCTGAAGCGGGAACGTCCTTCCATTGGTAATGGAGATTTAAAAAGGTGATCCTCTTTTGAAAGACCTCCCTGTTTCCCACATAAAAAGTAGAGCCAATGGCCGGGCGGTTTCCCAGGGGAAATTTTGCGTTAAGCCCATCGTCGTTTTGAAGAATCAGATTGGATACCCCTGTCACATGCACTTCCAGGTGGAGCCTATGGATTAGCAGATCCTTTAATGCACCGTATAAATAATTGGGGTTGTTCTGGTTTTTAAGTAAAACTTTGAGCACGGGAAATGGGGTGGAAAAGCCATTGCCAAGAGTTTTGTCGTCGTAGGCAACCACTGGCGGGTCCGAGGGGTCTAAGGATATTTTTATTTTTAGTTCTCTCGCGGCTTCCTTTGTCACATTGGCCGGTATGGTTTGAATCCATTCCTTGACCCCGCTCAACTGGATGGTCAGGGCCTTGATTGCCTTGTCGCCCACTGGAATATTCGATGGCAGGTCGGTCTTGGTTTCAATGGTGATGTAAATATCCCTTGACCCTTCGTTTAATAAAAGAACCGGGGCTGCCACGGCAAACCCCATGTCTGCCCGGGCCATGGTCTGGGCCGGGGCGGGCAGATTCTTCTGGCTCTGGCCAAGGGTTTTCCACTTGGGTTCGTCGGATTCAAATGCTGCACCCTGTCCGTCCTGGGAATTGGCCATGGCGGCCATGTAAATCCTATGGTTGTCATCCCTGTCGATAAAAACCGTTTTTAACGATGTCACCTTGGCCCTGTTCACCGAAAGTTCCTGATCAATTTTATAAATAACTGCCTTGTCTGAGGCATCCTTTCCGGCTTTAACAAGGGTCCCTGCCTTTACCGTGTGGGAATTGACCTGACGGGCAAGTTCAAAAAGTAGATGAACCCGGTCAGGGGTTGCGGGTTTTTCCTTAAAACCTAAAATTTGTTTATAAAAATAGTCCAGGCGTCGCTGGGTGATGGTGTTCAGGTGGGTGCGGGCGTATTCGAATAGCTTTATAAAGGTTAAAAAAAGAGCAGTGTGGGGCTCGTGGGAAGAATATTTTTCCATTGTTTCTTCTAAAAACGAGGGTGCGAGATGGATGAGCTGGGCTTGGGCATTGTAAAAGGTTTCAAAAATCAAACCGAGGCCGTTAGCTGCGGATGGCGTATCCTGGAAGATGGTGCAGTCCTTCTCAATGGCATCCACCAGATTTTTAAAAGATTTTTCAGAATACCAGATGGGATCAAAGGGTCTTAACAGGACCGTCCGGGAATCCTCCAGTACAACCAATGTTGTGTCAAGAGGGTGGCCGGACAAATAGTTTTTGACGTCTGCGCATTTGAAATACCCCACAGCCAGGGTCAGGGCCTGTTTGAGTTGGGCCCTGATGATTCTGTGGAGTTCTTGTTCAAATTTCAGCCCGGGAACACTCTTTTGGTACCATTCGTCAACATTGGCTGCCATGGTGAATATAAGATCAAACAGGGTTTGAACCGCCTCCTTAACCTGGGCCTGGTGCATTGATCCACCCGTCGAGAGGATACCCATGGCCCTGTCCGCCAGGGTTTTTAACGGCGCAAGCTCTTTCAGGGAAATCCGTGCAATGACAAAGGAGATGTCTGAATCAAAAAAGCTTTTCCAGTCACCGGCCGGCTCGTTGCCCATGTTAAAGTACTGAATGGTTTCGGCATAGTCATGGGCAAAGGCCAGGAGATCGGCCATGGTCCGGTCATCGATTTTGGGAAAGGCCTGGTTTTCAGGATCCAAAGCCTCTGGAAGTCGGGCCTTTTGTGCCGACCCGTCCCGGATCAGGGGATGTTTGTTTTTACATGCTCGTTTCATGGGGAAAGATTGGTCCCTTCATTCAGGTAAAATGGATACACAAAGTTGTACCTGGAATTAGTACTCCTGATGGTGTATGCCAAAGAAATTTCGATCAGCCCCTGCACCGGATCGTCCATAAGCTGGATTTCATCCAGTTTAATTCTGGGTTCATGGTAGAGGATCGCAGTTTTTATCAGGTCCTTCATATATGCCTTAAGGGAGGTGTCCAGGGGTTCGAAAAGCAGTTTTCGTAAATCGCAGCCGTAGTTGGGTTGCAGAAAGCGTTCTCCCCTGCCTGTGGAAAGAAGGATTTCAAGGCTGCTCTGGATATCGGCCTGATTTACGGTGGTTTCCACGGTGTTTTTTCCCTTGATAAAGGTGGGTGGGAATCCCCACCCTGTCCCCAAAAATGAATCCGATGTGTTCATCTGATTTCCGGCAGAGAACTGCCGCCTCCTTTTTTTACAAGCTAACCCATTTGCACCGTTGGTTCCCCCACGGCTGCCATGGCCCCGCACAGGCAGGTATCTGTCTGGCGTATGGCAGGTTTTCCTCCGATCATCACCGTGGCGCTTCCCGATGGAAACGGGCTGACTGTGGGCTGATGCACATTGGGAGGCAGTGAGCACACATGATTGTCAAGAAGCACGGCCGCGGGCATTCCACCAATCAGGACTGTTGCTTCTCCAGGACCTATAACGGTTCCGCCGTGGGTGGTCGTGTCTCCTACTCTGACTGCGGATGGCATATCTGCTCCGTTTTAATTGATTTTTACCAAAGACCCCTTTAAAATGGCCACTGCTCCTGTGCTGACTTCGGCACCGGCGGCACCTTCGGCCTTGAATTCTGCGTCCGCGGCCAGTTTTAAATTAAGGCCTTGCAGGTTGATATCCCCGGTGGCCTTGATGGTGATATCCACGGCACTCTCCATAAGTATGCCGTCGGCACTCATTTTGATTTTGTTGCCGGTTTCATCTGCCATGACAATAGTGCCCTCGTCGTCGCTGAGCACCATCATGTTTCCGTTGGGTGTTTCACAGGTGATGCTTCTTTTCTCATCGTTAAAGATGAATTTCAGCCCTTCGCGGGTAACAAACCCCTTTTCATGGTTGTCATCGGAGGCGGTTATGGGAGCGGGTTTTGCGCTGCTGTTGAGCATCCCCAGAATCACTGGATCCCGGGGGTCGTCATTGATAAATCCCAACACCACCTCGTCATTGATTTCGGGCCTGAAAAAGGCCCCTCTGTTTTCCCCTGCGTCCAGGCTTGCCACGCGACACCAGATGCCCTCGGCCTCGGGGTCAACCATGGGCATGCGGACCATTACCCGGTCCTCACCGTCCGGGTCTTCTGACAACTGTGTGACCACCCCGATTTGAAGCCCATTGACCCCCGGCACCAGGCCTGCCGCCGGCGGCTCAGCAATATCCCTCCGGGGGGTAAACCATTCAGGAGAAAGTCCGAATTGCAAGTCCGTCTCCCAATTATCGGTGTGGACCACCTGCCTTACGGCGGTGATAAATGCGGTGCCGTTGAAACGGTCTCCCACGCCGTTCAGGCTGACCAGATGACCGGGTTTGACCCCCGCAAATCCCTGACACTTTAGCCGTCCGATGATTTTTGAAAGCCTGCTTTGAAGAAGGCAGGCATCGGCCAGGGTTTTGAGTTCAGCATCGGTCCTTTTTCCCCCATGGCGCATGGGAAAGGTTGAAATGGCCATCACTTTGGCAAGGGCGTCTGCATCCAGATTTCCCTGGTCCGGCAGGGAAGGGGGATCACTCTTCTCTTCAATCATCTCCTGGCCCGCGTAATCCCATGCCTGGGTATTTATTTGGGAAAACTGACTCCTGGCATCCATTTCCGCTTCAAACGCCATCAGGGTTGATCCGTAAACCAGATTCAGAATGGGCTCCTGTTCGGCATCCGGAGCTTTCACACTGATCTTGCCATCATCGGTTATCACCAGGAGACCATTGGCCCGGGCCCGGGCAAGAACAAAATCCCAATCCATGGCGTTGAACTTGACCATTTCCTTGTGCTGGGTCTCGGTTTCCTCCACATCGGCTTCAAGGCCGAATTCTTCGATAATTTCCACTATAATTTCAGCGTCTGTGACGTCGGTGTAATAGCCGTTTTTCCTGGTTATGGCCATTTTGGAGGCAAGGTCCCGGCATTCGATTTCCAGAACCGATGATTTTTTGTGACGCGCTTTGATGGCGTGCCGGGTGACAATTCCCTTGAAAATGGTCTCTTCGTCCGAGTGGTAGCCGGCCAGAATCTCTATTTCTTTTCCCGGTTCAAATGCCTCGGCGTTGCTTATGGCAAAATCTTCACTGGCTGCATCGCCATCAAGAAGGACCAGTCGTGCGTGGGGAATTCGGTTGATTTCCTTGGTAACCACCACTGAAACCACATGGTATTCCCCCGTGATTTCCTGACCGTTGGTGAGGATCTTGATGGTGGAAAGATCCGACGGTGCCGGTGTGGGTATGATTCTTTTGTCGGTCATAAACCTGCCCGTTGGTTAATGGGGGGAAACCGCAGGGTGTCCCCTACCTTTAGTCTTCTAAAGTTTGTCAGGTGATTCGCCTTGGCCACTTCCAGATAATAGGCGGGGTTTCCATAGATGCGATAGGCCATGAGGGGAAGGGTATCTCCCTTTTTGACCTGCCGGTAGTGGGTCAGGTCCGGAGAGTTTTTTCCCTCTTCTGCCGCCCGTTTTTGATCGTCCACATTTTCGGCAAATATGGCCTTTAACTTGGCCCGGAGGGGATATCCATCCGGCTTAAAAAGGGTGTAGCTGATTTCGGCGGATTTGAGGATGCATTCGGAGATCAGGCTTCCCCAGGAGATTTTAAGATAGTTGGGCCGGTGGGTGTCGCTGTTTATTTTGGCTGCCAGCTCCAGAAACCTTTCAATGGTTTCGGTGACGTCCTGAAGTCCGGCGGAGGCTCCTGTGCCATCGAACAGGAAATCAAAGCTGTATTCCTGGGGGGGGATCAACTCAAACTTCTGGTTGCTGCCTGTGGTTCCCTTGCCCGAGGCTGAGTCATACTTTATTTCATACTTTCTCGAGTAGGTGGATGGATTAAACATCACCTGGAATTCCCCGATCTTGTCAGATTCTCCGTAATCAATACTTGCGTAGGCTTCGATTTTTAATTTTTTCAGTTCACCTTCCATGGTCGCCCATCTCCGTCTGATTGTATTACCGTTCTTTTTCTTCCCTTAAAATCCGCATGACCTCCTCCACACAATCGGCGATCACCTCCTGTTTGTCAAGGACATCACTGACCTGTGGGGATCGATCCGTCTTGGTGGTTTCACGTATGGTGGCTTTAATGAAAAGCTCTCTGATCTCTAAAGGCATATCCTCACATTCCAATCCATTGGGTTAGCGTTTGATTCGTGTAAAGTACGTGTAGGCCAGCTCCAGGGTCTCCACCACGATGGCGTTATCCGAGGCCTTGAAATCGGACACGGACCACTTGACCGGCCAGGCTTTCACAAAACTGTAGGTGTCTGCCAGGGGTTCGTGATTTTCATTCTGTAAGGTCACGTTGACCGTGGCCGGTGCAAATAAAAAATTTTCAATGGCGTTTTTGCACCAGCTGATCAGTTGAGAGTCGGACAGCAACCCTCGTTTCAGTATCAGGTTTCCAAATTTTCCCCGGGTAGGGAGGCGGTGGGAGAATCTGTTCTCTCCACCCTCCACAACCTCTTCAATGCCCAGCTCGGAGGTGAGGCCACCGACTTCCTGAAACCGGGCATCCTTACTGTCCCCAGGAAGAAACCCGAACGCCACATTAAAATGAAATCCCACGGGTGGGTAGTCGGTTGCCATGGTCATTTATCCTGTTGTTTATCAACCGTTTTCAATGGTCAGCCCCTCATGGGCAACCTCCAGAGATTCGATGGCCACCTCGTTGCCCGTAGCTTTCAATCCCGGGCCTTCAATTTTAACGGGAAAGGCATTGACCGCTTTCCACGTCATGACCGGTTCATGTTTTTCATTGAGCAGGCTGATGATCAGATCCCTTCGTTCAGCCTTGTTCAGGGCGGTGGCATTCACCCATGTGAAAAACTCATTGTCATTGGGTAAAATGCCCCGTTTCAGAGTGATATTGCCGAATTTTGGAATGCCGGGCATTTTCCTGACCGAATATTCGGGACTCAATCCGTCCCGGTATTCGATTACCTGGGTTTCGATATTTAAGCCCGATACCTCGGAAAAACCCAGAAGGGTTCCGCCCCATTCCACCTGAAAATGAAAAACCGGTAAAGGATAATCTGCCATGTTAACCACCTTATAATCAAATTTTCGGTTATAGTCTCTTATGTCTGCTGTTTGTTGTTTTAACCTGTATCTGCCATGTCACCATTCCCGGAGGAAGGGTTATGACTCCTGCATCTTATGGGCGAATTTGAGAATAATAAATTCAGCCGGGCGAACTACGGCCATGCCTATTTCCACGTTCATCCGGCCTTCCAGAATGTCCTGGGCCGTCATTGTGACTCCCAGCCCCACATTGACGAAAAAAGCGTGCCCGGGTTTTGCTCCTGCCAGGGCACCGTCACGCCATTTTTGAACCAGATAATTTTCGATCATGGCCTTGACCTTGATCCAGGTGTTGGCGTCGTTGGGCTCGAACACGGCCCAGTAGGTTGATTTTTTGATGGATTCTTCGACCATGTTGAAGAAACGGCGGACGGAAATATAGCGCCACTCGTTGTCGTTGCCGGCCAGGGTTCTTGCTCCCCATACCAGAATGCCTTTGCCGGTAAATCCCCGGATGGCGTTGATGGATTTTCCGGCGGTAACGTCAACGTTTAAATCCTCCTGTTCCTTGTTGTCAATGGTTTCGGTGAGTTCAAGAACGTTGGATAGGCTGACGTTTGCAGGTGCTTTCCAGACCCCCCTGTTTGTATCCACCATGGCATAAATGCCGGCTATGGCACCACTGGGGGGCAGCACGGTCATGGTGTCGCTCAATGTGGTAATGGTGGTTTTGTAAATCGTGTGGGTGTCGTAAAGGTTTTTTCCGTAGGTGGTCTCATAGGTACTGGCCGTCTCCATGACTTTGCTGACAGCCGCATTGACCTGGTGAAAAATCAAGGTGATGGAAGGTTCTGCAGTTTTCATTTTTGCGGCATCTGTGCCCGTACCGTAGATATTCACCGCAGCCACGGTGTTGGCAGCGGTGAAAATGTTTCCCCATTGGGCTGTCTCCACTGGATCATAGGCACTGTAAAGGTCATAGGCTCCGGTCAACTGGTCGTCCGCACTTTTGTCGTAGCCAATCAGGGTTTCCATTGAGGCTTTTAGGGCATTGGAGATCAGGCTTTCAATGTCCGTGATCAGCTTGCTTCCCTTGATAAGGTTTGCCTTGGCCGCCCACTCGTCGATTTTATCGACCATGTCGTAGATTAGGTTAAACAAGGCTTTAAATGTCACATCCCCGGGTGCGAGTTTAAATGCATCCTTGAGGCTTGCATATCGGGCCTTGATGGAATTTTCTCCCCCTTTCAACCCGCTTATATCCAAGGTGATCTGGTCCAGGTCTGCAACGGCATTGTCCAGGTTGGTGACGGTTTGCTGAACATCGGTGTCATTGGTTAAAACATCCAGGCTCACGGCCTGACCGCCTCGCATGATTTTTCCCTTGATATCACGGTAATTGATGGTGATTCCCAGGTTGGTTTTCAGCCAGGGGGTATAGGCCGCCCCATATTTTAAATAGTTGATTCCGATTTTATCGCGGAATTCATCCCGGCCCTTTTCCCAGTCAAATCCAGGATCCCCGGATTTTGATTCAAGCAGATCAAAAATGCAAAACCTGTCTTGCAGGGTATTGCACTGCTCCAGGGCAAGCTGCTGGATGGTGTACAGATTGTCGTTTCCAAACAGGACCGCATCCGGAAATAAAATAAGTGTGGGTTCATCCTTTTTTTTAAGCTTTTCAAGTCCGGTTTCAAAATGTGATTTAGTGATGGTGGCCGTATAGGAGCCGATGGAAATGATGTAGCATTTGCCACCGCCATTTTTAAAAAACAGGCGCAGGCTGTCGTACATGTAAAATTCGGCATTTAATGTTTTTGAAGCCACCACATTGTTTTCATCAAGGACAACCTCCTGTATATCCACCGGGGGAGGACCACCGAAAAGTTCCTGAAAGTCAAGCAGTGAGGTCACCTTGGTGGGCTGGTTCAGGAGATCTTCAGGCACTAGCTTCTGTGCTTTTTCCGTGTAGCCGATAAAGGCCGGCACGGCTGTTTCCACCTCTGCAACTGAGGGCGGAAACAGGGATATCTCTTTGATATAAACATCGGGGGTCTTGTACGTTGCCATGGGGTATTCCTCCCTGTTTGAGATTAAATATATATGAAAATTTCCGAATAATACGAATCATTGTCCTTATCCGGCTTAAGGTTCATGGGGGTTGCGTTTGCCAGGTTTTCAATTTCAAAAGCGCCATCGCCGTTTCCATTGGTTTTGGTCAATGTGATGCCTTTTCTGGGGGTGGCAGACATTTGATAGCTGGAATCAGAAACAAACGGTGCCGCCGTCAAACCGTTGGAAAGGGTTATATCCGGGAGTCGGGTAAAGCCTAAGTCTGTTGTGGGAGATGTGATGGCAAGATCCTTTGAATCAATTGTCTTTTGGTGCTTTTTAACCACATAATATTTCCAGAACACCCTGCGTTGGTTGATGTTGATCGTATAGTCTTTTGTGGTCGCAAGGTTGTTTGCGTCCATGAACCGGTAAGGCTCAATAACGCCACTGGAATGGAAAATTTCAACAACACCAAAAATATTCCGCCCTTTGATTTCATCATCCACATAAAAGGTGCTGTTTTTCTCCCCATCCAAAAAGAGCGTATATGTTCCGGGAGGATGGGCCTGCAGCATCACTGGAAGATTGACCCTGTTTTTTTGTGGAAAAATCCTTTCTCCTTTCACATGATCTCCCAGTTCATTTTTGAGTTCCATATAAACGGAGGCCTTGTTGGTCTCAAAGGAGAGTGTAAACCTCCCGGGTTTTTGCTGGATTTGATCCTCGGCCGTTAAAAATTGACTGTCCCCATGGGCGGTTAATAGCAACTGGTTGTGGCGGACACTGTCCTGGCGGTTGTGCATCCGGTAGATCACCTGGGATTTGGGAGAGGGCAGGGGAAGGTCTGAGAAATTCAGCAGACAAGGATTTTTCTGAACCAGGTAAAAGGTGAATTTCATCGGGTCTGTAATGGGTCTGCGGGGGCTGAACTTTCCTTCAGGGGTTTTGTCTGCTTCATAGATTACCGTAAATCCATGGGGGGTGGGTTTGAATAGCAGCCCGAGATCTTTCATTTTTTCAAGGCAGGAGGACGACGGAAATATGCAAAGATCCGCGGCCAGGCAGTGGGGACCATTCTTCGGGTAGTAGCTGTGGGAGATCTTTACATGAAACAGGTTATCATAGGCGATCTGCATGTTATCACCTCTATTTAAACGGATTCTTTAACTCTCAATTGCTACAATCGGTGTATCAAATGTCGAAAAAAATATCTCGGTACAGATTACGGTGTTTCAATGATGTCAATACCTGAAATCGGCCCGGTCTCGTCAAAGGCCTGGGCTTCCTGGATTACAATCAGTCTTATTTTGTACAGCACAGAGGGAAGGTACTTGGCACCCAGCAGGCCCCACAAATGATGCTGCTGTTCCAGATTCAGGGAATCCATTTCTACGATCAGTTTTTCAATGGACGGATCGAGGTCTGGCGTGTCCTGGGGGGTGAAAACATTTTTACTCTGGAAAAAATGGATGGCCCCGGATAGGTATTCAAGGCCGGTTTTGTAATTGGTGAAATTTGCACTGACAAGCACAGAGAGATTGAGCTTGATTTCCGGGTTCACATGGATAATTCTGCCATCCGGGGTTTTGATGAAAGGGATCTGGGATTTGATTGTCCGTTCTTCTTCAATGTTAACAAGGGTCATTGCCAGTGAATCGTCGTTAATAGCCAAGGTTCCGTCAGGGTTTGCCACATGGGTTAAATGGATGGTGGATTCACTGGTGATGTTCAGTTGGGGAAGGCCTGTCAGATAATTGTGTACGGCTTTTTTAAGTATCTCTAATGACTTATCGATCATGCCTTAAAAACTCCCATAGTCATCGGTAATGCGAATCCTGGGTGATCCTGGGCTAATGGATTGAATGAAAAGCCGATATCGTTTCAAAATTTATTCTAAATTATAGAAGTTTATTAAGTCTATTGAGTTTTTATTGCTGTGTCAAGATATAATCCTAGGTCGCTTTTATGTTGTATTCTTTGGTCAGAATTCTTTTCCGTGGGGGGGTATTTTCCCCCACCGGTTTGGGCCGGCGGGGGGCTGTTTATTTGCAATAAATTCCCTTTCCATCCCCTGGTCCGTAAAAATTATCGAGCACGGCCTTGCAGGAGTAACCGAATCGTTCGTAAAACGATCGGGTGGTTGCATATCCAGGCTGCATGGAGGTTTCCACATAAATTCCACCACCCCCTGCTTCGGCAATGAGACGTTCCATCTCAAGCAGGAGAATTTTTCCAAGCCCCTGACCCTGGAGGTCCGGTGACACGGCAATCCAGTATATATCGTAGCTTTTGAGGGTGCAGGGGATGGGGCCGTAGCAGCCGTATCCAATGACTTTGCCTGCCTTGAGGGCAATGACAAAGTAATACCCGCTTGCCGCGCCCTGTTCAAGGCGTTCCCCCACCAGCTCGCCGGCAATTTTTACCTCGTCGGGTCTGAAAAAACCGGTTGCTTCCACCAGCTGTTCAATCTGGATTCTGTCTTCGGGCAGGGGTTCATACCGCAACGTCAGACCCTTATGCCTTAGATCGTACAGGGTCTTTCGGCCGGTGACCCTGAAGATCACTTCAGCCATTCCCTGGAAGAAATTTCGGGCATTGATGCCAAGGCTTCGGGTTTTGTATCCGCCCTCCTGGACCACCAGGATGGGCAGTCCGGTTTCACCAATCATCCGCCCGTTTGCCTTAAAGTCCGCCGGGGTCAACGACCAGGTGCCGGTGGGGTCATTCCGGGCCGTATCCAGCCCAAGGGCAATTACCAGGAAATCGGGCTCAAACTGTGCAACACGCCTCAGGGCCTTTGCCAGGGTGATACGGTACTCTTTTGGGGTGATCTTCTCTTCAAGGGGAAAATTGAGGTTGAATCCTGCCCCTTCCCCTTCACCTGTTTCGTCTTCAAAACCTGTGAAATAGGGGTAGGCAAAGCTTGGATGACCATGGATGGAGACGGTGAGGATGTCAGACCGGTTGTAGAAGATATCCTGCTGACCGTTTCCATGGTGGTAGTCAATGTCCAGGATGGCAACACGGCCGTGCCCCCTCAGATACTGGGCTGCAATGGCTGTGTTGTTCATGTAGCAGAATCCGCCAAAGGCCCTTTTTTCGGCATGATGTCCGGGCGGTCGCACCAGGGCATAGGCGATCCTGCGGCCGTCCACAAGGGCATGGGCTGCGGTCAGGGCCGCATTCACGCCGTTCCTGGCCGTTGGAAAGGCATTGCGGTTGATCGGCGTAAAGGTGTCAATGCAATAATAGCCCGGAAGTACGGTGGTTTCCCTTGGGGGCCGGGTCTTGTTTCGGATGGGGAACACATAGGGGTAAAGGGATTTCCCCGGGCTGACCTCTTCGCATGCCCGGGCAAGGTAGGCGATAAAATCGGCGTCATGGACCGCAAGGATATGGGTATCTGGAAAATCTTGTGTTGCCATGGATTCAAACAGACCGCTTTTTTCCAGGTGGGTTAAAATACTCCTCACCCGGACCGGGGATTCCACATACCCCCGCTCGTGGATGTGGAGGATTTCATGGCGTTCGTTAATTACCAGGGCAATTTTTTCTGTAAAGCTTGGGTTGACCGTGTTCTGGGCCTTTTCCGGTTTGACATGGCAGAACGGCCGAAGTTTAACAGGATTGTCCCGGATGGATGTCACCACAAGCTCCACATATTCCTGGGGACACACATCTTTATATTTGCGCTCCAGGATGGCCCGGACCACCCGGCGGGCATAGTCCCTGCCCAGTGGTTTATCCCGGCCCAGGCCGTCATAGACCAGGAACGGCATGCAGGTGTCACCCTCCTTGACCGGCGTTTCATATGCGGTTCCCACCAGGGGTCTTGCTCCGTAACGTTCGTAGAATCGAAGTCGGGCAATGTTTTCTTTTGGCGAATCTTGATCACAGGTGATGTCCGTGTCGGGAAGGCATTCGAAAAAAAGACCACCCACGCCCAGGGCGGAACACTCGCTTCTGACCCGTTCATAAAGGGCGCTGCCAAGCCCGCCCCTGAGGCTCGCGTTTGCCGTTGCGATCCAGTCCAGATAGCAGAAGTCGATTTCAGGTTCATGGAGAACCATGGCAAAGCCCATCACCTTGTGGCGCATATTCTCCGCCACAAAGAGAATGGGTCTGAATCTTAAGGTAAAGGGGTTTCTAAGCTTGTCTCCAATATGGTCAATCTCTGTTTCAGATGCCTGTGAAAAGCGTCTCTTTAGGATTTCCCTCACCTGGACAAGGGCGTCCCGGTTTACGGGAATCACATCGTCAAAAATTCGTCTTATTCTAAACATTTTCCTCTTTTAAGGGAACATCAAAAGGTCCCCCTTTCAGGTCATCCCATGGCCGGGATTGGCTGGGAGCTTTGTTTTAATATCATATGGATACCTTGCCCATGGGAGATTCCGGCCTGTTCAAGGGCTGCGCAGAATCCCGCATCCGGTGATATGCAGGGGTTGGTGTTCACCTCAAGTATAAAGGGATTGCCAAGGTCGTCCACCCTGAAATCCACCCGGGCGTATCCCCTGAGGCCAAAGCCGTGCCAGCACCCAAGGGATAGACGTTCAAGGTTTGCAATAAGGGGTGCATCCTTGGGCGAAAAGTCAAAGCTTCTTGGGGTGTTGTGATATTCAGCCGCATCCTGGACCCACTTGGCCCGGTATCCTACAATTTTTGGCTGGTCGTGGTCAAACCCCTTGAATATGATTTCAGCAGGGGGAAGCACCCTCACGCCCTTGTCCGTATCCATCAACGAGAGGTTGAACTCCCTTCCCTGTATGAATTGTTCGGCAAAACATGCCCCACCAAGGGCGCTGGCCCTGTCTGGCAGAAGGGCTGCAATTTCACGGCTGTTGCCCTTCACCAGGTTCTCCAGTTCAAGCCCCAGGGAGGCATGCTCCCAAAGGGATTTGATGATCCAGGTGCCGGTCGGTCCAAGGTCTGCTGCCCCCTGCCAGGGAATGTCAAGGGGCACGGGATTTATCCAGTCGGCAGTGGGCAGTCCAAGACTGCGCATTCGTTCTTTGGCCATGACCTTGTGGGAGGTGAGATAAATCGCCTCAGCCGGGCATCCGGTACAGGCATACCCCAAAGCTTCCACAAGGGCTGGAACCACCTGAATCAGCCGTCCATGACCGTCCAGGGATTCCACAAGGTTAAACACAACAGCTGGTTTCATGGCTGTCAGGGTCTGCTTCAGGGCGTTAAGGTCAAGGTCGCAGGGTACAGCAATGGGTTCATATCCCAGGCCTGAGAGGGCCTGAGATACGGCATCAACCTGTACGAGGACATCAATTTCATCGGGTAAAGAGCCGTTGTTTATCCTGTTGTGTACAATGGCAATGGTTTTGTTCATGCTGTCTCCAGGACAGGTACCCTTTCCATGGCTGATTCCAGGATCAGTTCAATCAGCTGGACATAGGATGTCCCAAAAAATTGGCATACAATGGGAAGGTCTGAATATTCAGGCCGAAGTCCTGCCAGGGGGTTCACCTCGATAAAGCTGGGGCGTCCAGCGGCGTCGCACCGGATGTCAATTCGTCCTCCATCCCTGCATCCCAGCACTTTCCAGGCAGAAAGGGCCAGGTCTTCAACGGCCTGGATCAGGGGATCTGTCCCAGGGCTGAGGGGCAGATACTGAACCTTGGATTTCCACCCTTCCTTGTTTTCAAACGAGTACACCTCATCTTTTTTGCTGGAAATCACGATAATCTCCATGGTTCCCATGACCTGGGCCCTGGTACCCGTTCCCACAATGCCCACGGTGAACTCACGACCGGTGAGAAATTCTTCAATGAGCACGGGTTGGTGGAACTGCTCAACCAATTCCTGGCACACCCCGGGAAGGTCCAGTGCATTTTTAACTAGGGATTTAGCCGTTATGCCCATTCCCGTTCCTTCTGCCACGGGTTTGACAAAAAACGGTGGATCAAACGGGAGGTTCCAGGCATCCCGGGCCGAGTTTGCCACCTTGAAATCAGCCGTGGCAAGCCCTGCATCCCGGATAATGTGCTTGGTCATTCCCTTGTGAAGGGTCACAGCCATGACCATGGGGTCAGAAAAGGTGTAGGGAATGTTGTAAAGGTCAAGGATGGCAGGGATCTGTGCTTCCCGGCCAATGCCATGGAGCCCTTCGGCAATGTTAAACACAAGGTCCCATCGTTCACCCTGGACAAGTCGTTCCGTGAGTCTGATGGCGTTACCGATACGCCGGGTTTCATGGCCCAGACCCTGAAGGGTGGTTTCAATGGCTTCAATGGTTTCGACCGAGTCAAACTCCGCCGTTTCAAGCTCTGTGTATCCCATGTCCAGATAATCCTGGCGCAGGTCATAGGTGATTCCGATGATCATTTTTTTCTCCTCAGATATGACACTCCCACCGACGTATTGTAACCAGAGGGGGTTCATCATTTATTGTGGCCGGGGCTATACTTGGCTCCGGCCGTGTCGGTTAGAAAATGGGGCTTGATACCGGGTCCGGGTAACAAAAGGTTTTGTCCTCGTAGTTGGTCAGAACAAGCGTTTCCCGGGTGTGTTCCTTTACATAATCGGGCATCAGGGGGATTTTGCCGCCGCCGCCGGGGGCATCCACCACATAGGTCGGAACGGCATAGCCTGATGTGAAGCCCCTGAGGCCATGGATGATCTCAAGGCCCTTGTCAATGGATGTTCGAAAATGACCCGAACCTGTGATGGGGTCACACTGGTACAGATAGTAGGGCCTGACCCTCATTTTCATGAGCTGGTGCATCAGGTCGGCCATGGTTTCGACATTGTCGTTGATCCCCTTGAGCAGAACCGTCTGGGAGCCCAGCGGGATCCCTGCATCTGCGAGCATGGTGCAGGCCTTGTAAGCTTCCGGCGTACATTCGTCGGGATGGGTAAAATGAAGGCTCATCCACAGGGGATGGTAGCGTTTGAGCATTTTGACCAGTTTCGGCGTGATGCGCTGGGGTAGAACAGTGGTGACCTTGGTGCCGATGCGGATGATCTCAACATGGGGGATTTTCCGCAGCCTGGAAAGAACCCATTCCAGCCGGTCGTCGCTCAGGGTCAGGGGATCTCCGCCGGACAGAAGAACGTCCCGGATGGTGGGCGTTTTTGCAATATATTCAATGGCCTTTTCCCAACGTGCCCGTCCGGCAAGTATGCCACCGTGGCCCACAACCCTTGACCGGGTGCAGTAACGGCAATAGGTCGAGCAGAAGTCCAGCAGCAGAAACAGCACCCTGTCCGGATACCTGTGAACAAGGCCGGGTACCGGGCTCTGGTGGTCTTCACCTAGAGGATCGTCGGATTCACACCCCATCTTCACCCATTCGTGGACCGTGGGTACCACTGATTTTCGCAACGGCTGGTCCGGATCGTTGGGTGAGATCAGGCTCAGATAATAGGGGGTAATACTCAAGGGCAGCTGGGATTCAGAGTTGACCATGAACTCATCCTCGGACAGGGATATCATCCGACCGAGTCGTTCGTGGGTCCGGACCCGGTTGGCTATCTGCCACTGCCAGTCGTTCCACTCCCGGTCCAGGACCTTTGGAAAAAATTGTTTCCGAAATGCCCGGGTGGCCGGTGTGGTTCTGGGGCTCTGGGGAACCAGTTGCATCCTTGCAGCAGGTATTTGAAAGTTTTGTTTAAAAGCATAGGCGCTGGCCAGGGGAGGGGCCGGGGAGGGGGTATGAACATGACCTCTGCTCGGAGGCTCTTCGTCTTCCATAATAAGAGTTTCCTGGGTTGCATAACCAGATTGATGCATGATGTCTCCTTTGTCTACTGGGGATGGATTTAAAATCTTTCCCCTGGGGTGAATGGATCTTTCAAAAGATTCTTTTAAGGGCTCCTATAGCAAACATCATACCTGTTGTTATTTCCGGGAATAATTTTATTTGTGGATGCCGGCGGGACAGGCGTTTTTATTCAGTGTTAACCCATATAAATTATTTTATTGGGTTGATATTGCGATCAAGGACGGAAGGTCTGATTCGGTTTCAGTCCAACTGGAAGTAAAAAGTCTGGTTTTGAAGACGGGACAGGCAGGCAAAGGACATGGGATGTCCCTTTTTTATGGATTCAGGATCAGGGGGTGGTGGACATTTTTTTATCGGATTTAAACCCGTTTTTATCGATTTTGTACCTCTGGATGAGTCTGTTGAGCTGCCTGGGGGTGATGCCGGCTTTTTTTGCAGCCGGGGTAATTTTGCCGCTGGTCTGTTTGAGAAGATTTTTGATATAGGTCTGTTCAAATTCATGGATGACCCTGTGACGGGCTTCGGCAAGGCAGAGATCTTTGTTGTCACACGCCGGCGCAACCGTTTGCCAGGAGTGCATCATCATTTCATGGGGGAAATTCTCAGGGCTCAGAACCTGTCCTGTTTCAAGAATATAGGCCCGTTCCAGGAGGTTCTCAAGTTCCCGGATATTACCCGGCCAGTCATAGTCCTGGAATCCCTCGTGCACGGCGGGATGGAGTCGGGAAATCCCTTTTCCATATTTGGCATTTAATTTGGCAAGCAGCACGTCCACAAGGGAAGGCAGATCTTCCAGACGATCCTTAAGGGACGGCAGTGCAATGGGGAATATGTTGAGCCGGTAATAAAGATCCTTTCGAAATTTTCCCTGTTCGACCATCTGGACAAGGTCTGCATTGGTGGCGGCAATGATCCTCACATCCGCCGTCATGATCTGCTCTCCGCCCACCCTGGAAAAGGTGCCATCCTGGAGGACCTGAAGCAGTTTTATCTGGGCTGGACCTGTGATGGTTCCGATTTCATCCAGAAAAATGGTTCCGCCCTGGGCCATTTCAAATTTCCCGGGTTTCCTGCGGTCTGCACCGGTAAAGGCGCCTCGTTCATGGCCAAAGAGTTCGCTTTCCAGGAGTGTGTCTGGAATGGCCCCGCAGTGGACCGCAATAAACGGTTTTTCTGATCTCAGGCTGTGCCAATGGATGAGGCGTGAAAACAACCCCTTGCCTGTGCCCGTGTCCCCAAGCAACAGCACCGTTGCAATGGTCGGTGCCACGGACCGGATGTTATCATACACCTTTCGCATGGCGGCGTTGCGGGATTGAACGATCTCAAGCCATTCGGTTTTCCAGAACCGATCCCTGAGATAGTCAAGTTCCAGGTCCTTGACCATGGCGTGGTTTGTCGCTTGGATAACCAGCCTGATTTCCCCTGGATCCACGGGTGTGGTGATGTAATCATCGGCCCACTCTTTTACGGCCTTTACCACACGTCTTACCTGGTCCCGGGGGGCCATGGCAATGAACTGAACCAGTGGGTTTGTCGCCATAAAAGGCTTTGTCACCCGGTTGACATCCCTGGACCCGGGGGAGTCGGCAAGAAGCGCCATGTCCACAATGATATAGTCAAAGGGCTTTCGGTTATGGGCTGCTACCCCGGATGCAACATCAGTCCCATGGCTGACCCGGCCGTCTTTGGAAAACGCCTCAGCTATGGAAGGAACAATATTTGTGTCGGTTGATAGGACCAGAATGTTTTTCATGGTGGGTGAAGAAATACCAGTCCTGGGACCTGACTGTCAATCAAAAATGGCGTGCATGCCGCCAATCTTTCTTCCACAGTATGGCTTGGGCCGGAATCGGGGAATCAGCATCTGTCAGTGTTGACGACGGTCCATGGCAAATGTGTGGATTTCCATTTCCCGGGAGCCGTTGTTTTGTCTGAGTATTCCCCTGGCCTGCACCGTTTTTCTCAGGCAGGACATGAGGGCAAGGCCCCTGTCGTCCGGGGCAACGATGATTTTTCCCTCATCATAGGTGGCAATGGCAATCTTGAGAATATTGCCCTGGTCGTCCCAGTCCGTTGGAACGACAATGCCGTAAATGGTTATTTCCTGGGTCTGCATAATGATTTTCTCTTCAAATTTCGTGCCAGGCAGCGTGTCGGGTCGGGTGGGGAGGTCTTTTGACGACCCTAACAGGGAACCGCTTTGAAATGTCTCTCCTATTGAAATCCCGGGGACTCCCTGGTATCATCCCTTGACTGTTTAAATACCAAGTTTAAAGGAAAGGAGCCCCATGGCAAACCATTATTCGTTCAACCGCATGGAACTTGCCGGGTCCTTCGGGGATCTGGGAACCATTCTTCCCCTTGCCATAGGCATGATAATGGTCAATGGGTTAAGCCCCCACGGCCTGTTCTTTTCAGTGGGTCTTTTTTATCTTTTTTCAGGTGTCTACTATGGGGTGACGGTTCCTGTTCAGCCCATGAAGGTTATCGGGGCCTATGCCGTTGCCACCTCCCTGACCCCTTCCCAGATTGGGGCGTCAGGGCTTTTGGTCGGTCTTTTTCTCCTGGTGCTCGGGGGAACGGGTGCCATGGGGCTTCTGGGTAAATATATTCCAAAATCCGTGGTCAGGGGAGTTCAAATGGCCACGGGAACCCTTCTCATGGCCCAGGGGGTGAGGTTCATGGCCGGTACGTCCAAGTACCAGCTTGTCCAGGGAATGGTTGAACCCCATCTGAACGTACAGGCCTTCGCTGGAATGCCCGTGGGCATCGTCATTGGGATCATCGGTGCCGTGATAACCCTTTTTTTCCTTGATAATAAAAGGTTCCCGGCAGGAATCCTGGTGGTCATATACGGCTTTGTCCTGGGGCTTGTCTGGGGGATTCATGGCAGTCTTAATCTGTTTATACCCGGAATCTTCATGCCTGAACTCCTCCCCTTTGGTTTTCCTTCGGGGGCTGATTTTTCGTTTGTTCTGATCGCCCTTGTTCTTCCCCAGTTGCCCATGACCATTGGAAACGCGGTTGTGGCCAATGCCGATCTCTCCCGGGATTATTTTGGCGACAACTCAAAACGGGTCACCTACAAGGCTCTTTGCATCTCCATGGGTCTTGCCAACCTTGTGAGTTTCATGGTGGGGGGAATGCCCCTGTGCCACGGGGCAGGGGGGCTTGCGGCCCATTATCGGTTCGGCGCCAGAACGGCCGGTTCCAACCTCATGATCGGGCTGATTTTTCTTGTGCTTGCCATTTTTCTTGGTCCCCATATCCTTGGACTGATCAACCTGATTCCCTTTTCCGTTCTCGGGGTGCTTTTGATCTTTGCCGGAAGCCAGCTCAGTCTCACCCTCCTTGATATAAACGACCGCAAGGATCTGTTTGTGGTTCTGATCATGCTGGGGATCACCCTTGCATCCAACCTTGCCGTTGGCTTTATCGTGGGAATCGTACTTTCCTATGCCCTGAAGTCAGACCGGATGGCCGTTTAAAGGGGAAAAATTCCATGAACCGGTTCGTTCCTGTCTGTGTATTTTTATCTGTTTTTCTTGTGGCTCTGTTTGTTCTGGTCTACCCGGCAATGGCCCTTGAGCCTTCTGAAATTCTTGTGATCGCCAATAAGAACGCCTCTGAAAGTCTGGGCCTTGCCCGCTACTACATGGAACAGCGCAAGATTCCGAAAAAAAATCTGCTGACCCTATGGCTGACAGATAAAGAAACCTGCACACGGGAGGTTTACCTTAAAAAGGTGGCCGTTCCTGTTCGGCGTTACCTTGACAGTGTACAGGGGCAAAATATTCGATGCCTTGTGACCATGTACGGCATACCCCTTAAAATTTCACCGCCAGACCCCGTGGGTGAAGAGAGTCTTGCCCTTCACCGGTTTGAAAATGAGAAAAAACGTATTGAAGAACGCCTGGCAGACATGAAAACCGATGAACCGTCGAAAACCGGTTTAACTGCCAGGCTCAAAAAGCTCAACCAGTCGCTTAAGTCGTTTAATCAGCGAAATGACAAATGGGCAGCCCTTGATTCAGAGCTCACCCTGGTAACAAGGGAAGACTACCCCCTTGGATTCTGGCTCGCCAACCCCTTTTACTATCCCCTGAAGGATCAATCCATGCCACTGAAAAAGTCGGACATCACCATGGTGTGCCGATTGGACGGTCCGGACGCTAGGACCGTGAAGCGGGTGATTGCCGATTCGATTTATGCAGAAACGAACGGTCTTGCCGGTATCGGCTATTTTGATGCAAGGTGGGTAGAACCTCCCAATGACAAATCCTTGTCCGGCTATGCCCTCAACGACAAGTTGATCCACCTTGCGGCAGGGGCCGTTAAACAAAGCGGACTTGCCGAAAATGTTGTGATTGATGACACCGGACGGCTGTTTCAACCCGGGGAATGCCCGAATGCAGCCCTTTACTGTGGCTGGTACAGCCTTGCCAACTATGTGGACGCCTTTACCTGGAACCGGGGCGCCGTGGGGTTCCATGTGGCAAGCAGCGAGTGTGCAACCCTCAGGGCAGGAACCAGCAACGTATGGTGCAAGCGCATGCTTGAAAGGGGAATTGCCGCAACCGTGGGACCCGTGGGTGAACCCTATGTCCAGTCGTTTCCCAATGCCGAGATTTTTTTCCGGCTGCTCTGCGACGGTTATCTCTCCCTGGTGGAATGCTATTATGTGAGCCTGCCCTTTGTTTCGTGGAAAATGGTGCTGGTGGGAGATCCCCTGTATCGGCCCTATAAAAAATTTCGAAAATAACCGGCACGGCCGGAGCGCGTTATGGCTCCGGCCTCAACGAATGATGAAACGCCTCTGTTTACAATGCTTCGGTGAGTGTTTCATATAAAAATTCATATGTCCTATCGGACACAACGAAGCATGAAACTCGATGATGCAGGCCAGGCGATCGTACCATTGCGCCCTCTTTGGTTACCCTGACCGGAACGGTAAACGTCGGGGGGATTTTTGCCCTTCCAGACTAAAGCGCAGGAACTGCGGGCTAAAGTCCTCAAACAGCCTGCGCTTTTTAACGCCTGGAAGGGCAAAAATCCTACCCCTTTGGTTTACAATGTTCCGGTCAGGGAAACCAAAGAGGGCTCGAAAGTCGAGACTTTTACAATGATGTTTCGGTAGGTGTTTCATATAACCCACATGTCCTGCCGGACACAACGAAGCATGAAACTCGACAGTATTAGGCCGGTGGGAACGGGTGTTGCACTGAACGGATTAAATGGCAACGGTGGACACGAGGTCCAAGGAGTTGCCATTTCCCTCGGAGCAGGCCATGGACGGCCTGTGAGAATGAGTGAAGGGCAACACCCGTTTCTGCCGGTCGGTCGAAGCGAGTTTCTTATAAAACCGGCACGGCCGGAGCGAGGTATGGCTCCGGCCACAACGAATGATGAAACGCCTCTGTTTACAATGCTTCGGTGAGTGTTTCATATAAAAGAATGATGAGGAGGACATACAACCCATGATCCTGAATATTGATTTCCAGAAGATAACGGATCTTTTTACCCGGGCACACAGGGATGGAAGGGATTTTCTGTACGAGCATGAAACCTATGGGCTTTTGAAAAATTCGGGAGCCGAGAGCATTCCCATGGTGAATTTCCTTGCCAAAGGAAGCAGGCCCTCCAACGAGGCGTTGAATTCAATGCCCGGTCACAGGGTGGTGTTAAAGATTGTATCTCCGACCATTGTACACAAGACCGAGGTTAAGGGGGTCAGGATCGTTGACAAGCAGCCGGGTAAAATCAGGTCCACCTGGCGCAAAATGATGGACGAGGTGCCCGAGCATTATGCCCAGTGGATTGAAAAGAACCGAACGATTGCCCCTTCCGCCTATGGGAATCTTGACCCTGACCGTCTTGTGGCTGCCATTGATGCCGACATTCGGGGGGTTCTCATGTGCCAGTTCATGCCCCCGGACTCTGACGCCTTTGGTAACGAGCTGATCGTTAGTTTAAGGCGCACCCGGGAGTTTGGCATGATCCTTACAGCAGGGCTTGGCGGAACCGATACTGAACTCTATGCCCGGCGGTTTAAAAACGGCAAGGCCGTTGTGTCGGCATCTCCTGAAATGATTGACGGGGACGGTTTCCTTGGACTGTTCAAACAAACCATAGCCTATGAAAAACTTGCCGGCAAAACAAGGGGCCAGAGCCGGATTGTTTCAGACAGTCAGCTCCTTGAGTGTTTTTCCTCGTTCCTTGAAATGGGCCGTTATTTTTCTCCTTTAAACCTTGATGCCCCCTTTGTCATTGATGAGCTTGAGGTCAACCCCTTTGCCTTTACCGACTACCAGATGGTTCCCCTGGACGGCCTGTGCCGGTTTTCAAAGCCATGCAATCGTCCCGTTTCAAGACCGGTGCAAAAGATCCATAACCTGCTCCATCCAAAACGTATTGCCCTCATCGGCGTCTCTGCAACAAAGATGAATTTTGGACGGATTATTCTCAGGAACATCCTTTCCTGCGGATTTGACCGGGAGGCGGTCACCATCGTCCGGCCGGGTGAAGATCAGATTGACGGCGTCCCATGTGTTGACTCTCTGGCTGACCTTCCTGGGAAGGTGGACCTCTTTGTGGTTGCAATTGCCGCAGAACACCTGCCAGACCTGATTGACCAGATTCTTGACCTTGACTGTGCCAACAGTGTCATGCTCATCCCCGGCGGCCTTGGCGAGAAAAAAGGCGGTGAACATCGGGCCCGGCTCATCCGGGAAAAGATCAGCAAAGCCCATCTGTCCGGCAATGGGGGACCGGTTTTCCTTGGGGCCAACTGCATGGGGGTTGTCTCCCACCCGGGCAGGTATGATACGATTTTTATCCCCGAAGAAAAGCTGCCTAAAAAGCGAGGCGGTTCCAGGAAAAAGGCTGCCTTTATCAGCCAGAGCGGCGCCTTTATCATCACCCGCATGAGCAAGGTGCCAGTCTTTGATCCGGCCTATGTCATCTCCATTGGCAACCAGAATGATCTCACGGCAGGAGACCTTGTGGACCACATCAAGGACCTTGATGAAATTGAGGTGATTGCCATCTACATGGAGGGGTTTAACGACCTGGACGGACTTGCCCTTTGCCGGGCGATCAGGGCTGCGGTCAAAAACGGCAAAGAGGTGATTTTTTACAAGGCCGGGCGCACCCCCGAAGGACAAAGTGCCACCTCAGGCCATACCGCCTCCCTTGCCGGTGATTACATGGTTTGTCACAGCTGCATCGGTCAGGCAGGTGCCATGGTGGCGAACAGCTTCACCCAGTTTGAGGATTTGTTCACCCTGAGCGTCTCCCTACACGGCAAAAAGATCGACGGCAATAGGCTCGCTGCCGTGAGCGGTGCAGGATTTGAAGCCGTTGGAATGGCAGACAGCATCCAGGGGGAGGATTATGGGATGGTAATGGCAGGGTTTAACCCGGAAACCCAGGAACGGCTGACCCGCCTGATCCGGGAGGGCGGGCTTGACACCCTGGTGGATGTGAAAAATCCCATGGACATTAACCCGTCTGCCGATGACAGACTCCATGTTGACGTGGTACGGGCCATTGCGCAAGATTCCGGAGTAGACGCCGTTGTGGTTGGTCTTGATCCCCTTTCCCCCTGCATCCATTCTCTTCCTGAAGGCGTGAGAAAGGGGGAGTCTTTGACCGCAAAGACGGGCATTGCGACCCTCATGGCCAAGGCCGTTGCAGCGATAGAAAAGCCTGTCCTCGGGGTCGTGGATGCAGGCCGAAGGTTTGATCCCATGGTCGACCTTCTCGAGCAGGGGGGTGTTCCCGTGTTTCGTTCTTCAGACAGGGCCGTTTCAGCCCTTGCAAAGTACATGGGGTGCAGGCTTTACATCCAAAAATTATTCTGATTTGGACTGTTTTTTGCGCTGAATGGTCTTAAAGCCTGTGACAAGGTCCAGCATCTCTGCGGTGATGGAGGCCTGGCGTTTTGACCTGAAAAGGGCCTGAAGTCCTGCCTGGTGCTCTTCAATGTTTTTTTCCGCATTCTGGAGTGAACGCAGCCGGCTTGATTGCTCGCTTGCCATGGCATGGGCCTGGGCTCGGAACAGGGCCACAAAGAAATATTGGCGTATGAGGCTTGAAAACAGCTGTTCTGCAGGGATGGAAAATTCGGCAAGGGAAGGACCGTCCCAGGGCTGTTTGGCAATCCTTGCAAGCTCTCCATGGTCAAGGGGGATCAGGGCCTGGCAAACAGGGGCTTCAGCGGTTCCCGGTTCGTGACGGCTGTAACAAAAATCCACATGACTGATGCTGTTTTCAGTCTGGAGTGTTTCCATTTTGAGCAGAATCTGAAATACCGTGTGGTTGATTCCCCCCACAGAGCCGGGTGTCCAGAACAGGGCACAGGGGGTAATGCCCATGGATTCCAGGCGGGCATAAAGTCTTGCACCAACAACGATGGTGTGGGTTTTTGTCTGCCATTGGCTGGTCCTAGAACCTATGAAACGGGCAAGCTTTTCGTTGAACTGGCCGCACAACCCCTGATCTGACCCGAATGCCACAAGGATTCTGTCCCTGGAAAGGGACGGTCTGCTGGAAAGGGGCTGATTGTAGTCGGTCAGGCAAACCTGGAGACCCATGAAGATGGTCTGCTCAAAGATTTCAAGGGCGGTCACGGCCTTTTCATACTGGCGTATGTTCACGGCTGAAAGGGTCTTCATACTCTTGACAATGGATTTGAGCTTGCCCGTGGTGTTAATCCGTCGGGTCAGGGTCTGCAGGGTTTCCATCTGGTTGTCCTTTGGTCAACGGGTCCAGGGTTTCCCGGCAGAAGCCGAGAAGTTCGTCTGTCTCCTCCTGGGTCAGGCAAGCGCCTTTAGCAATGTTCCGGCAGATTTCAGGAAGTCTGTTGTTCACCTGCAAGGCCAGAAGCGCCTCTGCCTCTTCGATTTTGTCCATGGCAATGAAATCAAAAAAACCCTGGGTCAGGGCCAGCATTACGGTCACCTGTTGAAAGTCTGAAAAGGGGGAAAATCTGGGTTGTTCCAGGAGCTTTCGCACCCGTTTTCCCCGCTCCAGGGCCGATTTTGTTGTGTTGTCCAGGCGGGAGGCAAACCTGGCAAAGCTTTCCAGTTCCTCAAACTGGGAGTAGGAGAGGCGAAGACTGCCGGTTATGGCATGGAAGGCCGAAGGCTGGGCCTTGCCCCCCACCCGGGAGACTGATTTTCCAACGTCTACGGCAGGCAGCACCCCCTTGGCAAAAAAATCAGGGGAGAGATAGATCTGGCCGTCGGTGATGGAGATCAGGTTGGTGGGAATATAGGCTGAAAGGTTCTGGGCCTCTGTTTCAATGACGGGCAGGGCCGTGAGAGATCCATTGCCCTTTTCAGCCCTTAAATGGGTTGATCGCTCAAGAAGCCTTGAGTGGACGTAAAAGATGTCGCCGGGGAACGCCTCCCGACCCGGCGGTCTTTCAAGGAGCAACGACAGCTCCCGGTAGGCCCTGGCATGGCGGGTCAGATCGTCATATACGATGAGGACGTCCCGGCCCTGGTTCATGAAGTATTCACCAATGGTGCAGGCCGCATAGGGGGCGATATACTGCAGGCCGGGCGGGTCCTGGCAGCCTGCCGCAACAAGGATGGTATGGGAGAGGGCGTCGTGGGCTTCCAGCGTCTGCAGCACCTTTGCCACGGCCGATTCCCGTTGGCCAATGGCTGCGTAAACGCAGACCACGTTCTTTCCTCGTTGGTTGATGATGGTGTCAACGGCAATGGCTGTTTTTCCCGTCTGCCTGTCCCCCAGGATCAGCTGGCGCTGGCCCTTGCCAATGGGGATAAGGGTGTCGATTACCTTTATGCCGGTCTCAAGGGGGGCTGACACAGGGGCCCGCTCCATGATTTCCGGGGCCGGACGTTCCACCGGCCACCGGGCCAGATGATTCATGGGGCCTTTGTTGTCCATGGGTTTGCCCGTGGGATCAATTACCCGGCCCAGAAGGCTTTGCCCCACTGGAACGTCAACCGGCCTTTCAAGGCGGCGGATCTCCATGCCCGCCCCCAGGGTGTGACCTTTACCCAGCAGGATGATGCCCGTGGTGCGGGGCATGAGGCTTGCCACAATTCCCAGGGTACCGTCCCGGCATTCCACAAGCTCTTCAAAAAAGGCGTTGGCAAGGCCGGTGGCCTGGATGATCGGTCCGTTGATTTCTATTACCCGGCCCACATCCTCTGCCCGCAATTCTGGGTGATAGGCCTCCAATGCCCGATCAAACGCGTTTTCATTCTGTTTAACGATCTGTTTTAACATGGTTTTTCCTGCCTCAGGCTGAGGTGAATCTCGTGTTCAAGGGCAAGGTCAAGGCGTCGTGTGAATTCGTCCAGGTAGTGACCCTGGTCCCAGGTAATTTTTTTTCCGCCTGCTTCCAGGGTGATACCCATGATCAGTGCTTTGTCCTGTTCAAAAACCAGGGTTGTACCGGGCCCAAACAGGTCAATCACCCGGGCCTGGATTTTTTCTTTGATCCCAGGGTCCGGGGCAAAGGCCGTGGTGACGGTCAGGGGCTCGTTTGCCTGGATCGGATCGGTCAATGCCGTGAGGTTCTGGTGGTCCTGTTCAAGCTTTTGCCAGAAAACCTCAATGATGGTCTGTTCAAGGGAACCCTGGGCAAGGGTTTGAAAAGATTGTCTGGCAAGGGTTTGAAACTGGCGGGTGAAAAGCCGGGTGCTCTGCTCAAGGAAGATTTGTTTTTCCAAGGCAAGGGATTTCTGCCACCTTTGCCTTGCCTGTTCCGCCTCTGCTTTGGCCGCCGCAATAAGGTCAATGCGAAGGTTTTCAGCCTCCGTTCTTGCCCGTTGGATCTGGGAATTTGCTTCTTTTTCCACCCCCTGCTGGAGGGTTATATACCGCTGTCGTTCCAGGTCCGCCTGAATTTGGCTGTTTTGGGCCTGGTCCAGGGTCCTAACAATTCTTTGCTGCCTGCGATCCATGGTTTCCATGACGGGGCGGTAGAGAAATTTTTTTAACAGCCACACAAGGATGAGAAAATTGATCACCTGTGCCCCTGTTGTGAACCAGTCAATCTGCATCAGCCCCCAGCCTTTGTGATGGCATACTGCCAGAATGGGTTGGCAAATATGAGAATCATGGAAACCACCAGGGCATAGATGGCCGTTGACTCGATCATGGCCATGGCGACAAAAAGGGTCCGGGTTAATGCGGCTGTGTGGTCTGGCTGCTGGGCAATGGATCGAAGGGCTGCCATTGCGGCAAGACCCTCTCCAATTGCAGATCCGATTGAGCCTATGGCCATGCAGAGGGCGGCTGAGAATACCGACACCATTCCGATCAATCCAATATTATCCATGGTTGGTTCTCCTGTCTTTGGGTTTTGGTTTAAGGGCTTTGGTTTTATCGTTCTGCAGGGCCGAGGCAATATAGACCAGGGCAAGCAGGCTGAATATGTATGCCTGGATAGTGCCGGTGAGAAGTCCCAGTCCCTGCATGACCACGGGGAAAAACAACGGGGTAACAATGAGCAGGACAAAGGTGATGACCGTGCCGCTCATGACATTGCCGTAGAGTCGCATGGCCAGGGCAAAGGTCCGGGTGATTTCCCCCATGATGTTAAAGGGGAGCATGATGGGCGAGGGTTTCAGATACTGGCCCAGATAACTTTTAAGGCTCTGGTTGGAGAGTCCGAAAACAGGTACTGCCACAAACACGCAAAGGGCAAGGGCAGTTGTGGTGGACAAAGAACCGGTGGGTGGAATGAAAAAAGGAACCACCGACAACAGGTTGGAGCAGAGAATAAAGATAAACAAGGTTCCCACAAAGGGCAGAAAGGGTTCGGGCCGTTCCAGGGTGATCTCCCTGATATGGTCGCCCATTGCCTCGACTATCACCTCAACCAGGTTCTGACCTTTTGAAAGGGTTGTATTTGAGGTCAAGTTCCGTGTGATCCTTCGGCAGAAGACGACGATCAGGACCATAATGACCCAGGTGCCGGCAAGGGTGGCGTTGATCCTTAGCCATCCCCATTCAAAGAGGATGATCTGATCGGGTGAGTATATCACTGTTCCTTCCTCCCGGCAGGGTGGTCTTGGGTTTTTTCATTCTTGAGGTAAATAGAAAGCGCACCCATATAAAGCCTGCCATCAGAACAAGGATGCGGTAAAAGTCGTTTTCCATTAAAATGACAAACAGGGTCACAACAACTGCAGTGCGCAGGATAAAACTGATGAAAATCCAAACTGCCCCCCTGGGTCTGTTGAGGGTCTGTTTCAGGGTGAGCCACAGCCCTCCAAAATAGAACAGCCCAGCAAGGCTTCCTGTTAGAAACAGAAGAAAGTAGCGCAAAGGGGGTGGCATATTTATTCTCCTTGTCGATTGATCCATTGCCAGGCAAACCAACAGCCCAGGCAGAGCCCGGCAAAGATGAAGGTCAGGGTAAAGGATACGGCGCAGGGCCAGAGCCGGTCAAGGACTCTGCCAACCATGGCACCTGCCACCAGGGGCAGAACGATCATCCAGCCAACCGTACCAATCATGCCAAGGCCAAAATAGATGGATTGTTTTTCCTGTTTTTGGGCCTTGATGTGCTGGTCTGTTTTTCGGGCAACGATTCCAGGCAGGGGCTCCTTGTCTGGATTGTGGGACGGCCGTGTCATGGGTGCTTGAGCGCTGCAAACCGGCGCAGCAGGCCGTACTCCAGTCCTGTAAGGGCCGTGCGTGATTTTTTCTCCATTTCAGAGATCTCCTTGAATTGGTGTAGGACAACCTGGGCAAGGGTTTCATAGGCTTTTCCCCGGACAACATTCCGGGTTGAAATCCACACCCTGGACCCTTTTTTGACCAGGGTGGCGTGGTCAACGGCAAAATAGACCGGGGTGTCGGGTTTGATTTCCACCGTCAGGATGCTGGGAACCAGAATGGACACATAGTCGATATGGTTTGGCAGCAGGGTAAAGTATCCTTCCATGCCCTCAGCAACTATTTTTAGTACCTTGTCAGCTGAAAAATACAGGGATGTGGGAAGATTGATGCTAATCTGCATGGGGCTTTTTCACCTCGTCAATGGTGCCGATCATGTACAGAGACTGCTCCGGGGTGTCGTTGAATTCCCCCTGGAGAATGCGTTGGCATCCTGCGATGGTGTCTGCCAGGGGAACCCGTTTGCCTTTAAGGCCTGTGAACTGCCCGGTGGTAAAAAAGGGCTGGGTCATGAATCGTTCGAGACGCCTTGCAACGGCAACGGTGGTACGGTCCTGTTCCGACAGTTCTTCAAGGCCAAGCATGGCAATGATATCCTTTAAATCCTCATAATCGGACAGGGTCTTTCTTACCGCCTGGACCGTCTGGTAGTGGTCGTTTGAAACAATGGCCGGGGTGAGCATGCTCGAGTTTGAGGCCAGGGGATCGACGGCCGGATAAAATCCCTGGCTGGCGCGTTTTCGGGCAAGCACGATGGCGGCTGACAGATGGGAAAAGGTGTGGGAGGCTGCAGGATCGGTAAAATCGTCGGCAGGGACATACACGGCCTGGACCGAGGTGATGGCCCCGTTGGCGGTGGAACAGATGCGTTCTTCAAGCTCGGCAAGCTCGGATGCCAAGGTGGGCTGGTATCCCACATGGGAAGGAATTCGGCCCATGAGCCCGGACAGCTCTGAGCCTGCCTGGATGTAGCGGAAGATATTGTCAATGAGCAGGAGGACATCTTTTTTCAGGGTGTCCCGGAAGAATTCCGCCAGGGTCAGGGCACCGTGGCCCACCCGGAACCGGGCCCCGGACGCCTCGTTCATCTGGGCAAATACCATGGCGGTCTTGTCAAGTACCCCTGCTTCTTTCATTTCGCGAAACAGCTCTTCAGCCTCCCGGCATCGTTCGCCAATGCCGCAGAACAGGCTCACTCCCTCATACCGGCCAACCATGTTGTTGATCATCTCGGTGATGATAACTGTTTTACCAACGCCTGCACCCCCGAAAAGACCGGCTTTCCCTCCTTTTTCAAGGGGCGATAGCAGGTCAATGATTTTTATGCCGGTTTCAAAGATTTCATTCTGCACGGTTCGCTGGATCAAAGGAACGGGTTTGGCATAGACGGGCCGATATTGGGTGTCCGGGGCAAGGGGGGGGCCACCGTCAATGGGTTGGCCAAAGACGTTGATCATGCGGCTGAGCAGGTTTTCTCCCACGGGCACCATGAGGGGGTTTTCCGTGTTGAGGACCCTGTTTCCCCGGGCAAGTCCGGCTGTGGGTGATAAAGCAATGGCCCTCACCAGGGTTTCGCATAAATGGAGGGCCGTTTCAAGGATGACGGTATTGTTAAGGGCTGTCAACCGGGTATTGATGCAGGGCAGGGGGGCTTGAAATTCGATGTCAACAATGCTGCCGTTGATGCTTACGATGGTTCCTTGCTTTTCCATGGGAGTCCGTGGGTTTCGGTCTGTTTTCAGTTAAGGAAACACATTGATCGCGATATGTTGAGTATGGCGTAAAGCAAACCAGGTTGTCAAATGGAATTTTAAGGTGTCAGGTGTTGCAGATACAGCTGTCCCTATTTCTTAAGTTGAAATTTGTCCAGGCGGTTTCCGGCGCTGTCAAAGGCTTCACAGGTAAGGGTGTTGTTGTCCACCCGGATGACCTGAAAGAGCTGTTGCCCCGTTGCCGTTACTTCCATGAGAGGATCGTAGCGATGGTTGACGGGGTAGGATTTGGGACCACTTACCGAAGTGACATAGACCGTTCCCCGGTTCTGCCCGACAATGGCTTGACCACTGACAAGCCTTTTGGTGCGGGCATAGGTGTGGTCATGGCCCTGGAGAACAAGATCCACTGAAAAACGATCAAAGATTGGCACAAACAACTCCTGGCGACGATGATCCCTTCCCCTGTGGCCCGTGGAATAAATAGGCTGGTGAATCGCTGCAATCGTCCAGGGTTGGGGATTGTCGGCAAGGATGGTTTCCAGCCATTGGGCCTGGACTTCAAGCTGTTCATTGCCGTTGAGCATGATGAATCTCACCCCCTGGTAATCCAGGAAATAGGCGGTTTCTTCAAGGCCTTTTGGGCCATTCTCCGGCAGGGTGAACTGGGGCCGCCACAGGGGAAAAATACGGAAGGCATCCCCTTTGATCCTGCGGCGGTCTGGATATTCGTGGTTGCCCGGCACAAGGATCATGGGGGTGACGCGTGGAATAAAACCAATGGCGTCAAACAACTCCTCCCACTCCCGGTCCTTGTCACCGTTATCCACAAGGTCTCCCACAAAATGCCAGAATGCGGCATCCGGGGCCGTTGAAAAGGCCGTCCTGAAAGTCCTTGAACACAAGGATTTTACCTGTTCCTGGGGATCTCCAAAATAGACAAAGGAAAAGGGGGTGAAGGTATTCTGGGCTGTTCTGAACTGATTCCACTCGCTCCAGACGGTGCCGTTCCCGACCCGGTAAGCATAGAGGGTGCCGGGTGTCAGCTCTTTGAACACCACGGAGTGGGAGAAAACAATTGAATTGTCGTCCAGGGTAACGGTTTCATTGAGGGCCGGTGTGGTTGAGGCTTTGGTGGCAAAATCGGGAGATCCCGTGGCCTTTGCGATTTCAGCCCTCGAATTTGTGGCGATGGAAGGGGTTCTCCAGGTCACGGCCTGACTTGAGGCCGGTGTCTGGGTGAGGTTGAGAATAATTCGGCTGGGTATTGGCGACTGCTGTAACTGGGGTTGCCCGGACAGGGTGTTGAGAGGGGTTGTAGCACAACCCACGGTAAGGAGCAATGCCACCAGGAGCAGCAATGGTTTTGACTGGATGGATTTTAAATCCCATTTCCTTGAATTGAAAAACATTTGGGGCTCCTTTTCCGGGCCATGAATGGGGACGGATATGGATCCGTCCCCAGGGGTACAAATTTTATTCAGATTATAGGACTAAAGGTCAAGGGAGAAACCTACCCTGAAATTTCTTCCCTCTCCAGGAAAACCGATTTCCTGTTCATAATCTTCGTCAAGCAGGTTGTTCAATGACACATAAACGCTCATCCTGTCACGGAATTTTTTCGAAATCCGGGTGTTGAGGATGAAATAGTCATCACTTCTCGTGGTTTCATTGGTGGGGTCCAGGGGTGTTGGAAGATCCTCATACATGGTGTCGACATAGATTCCCTGGAGGTCCACCTTGACGAGTACTTTTGGGATGGTCAACGCACATCCCAAACCATACTTGTTCTCAGGAACCCCTGCCACCTTGTCTGTGACCCGGTTGTCGCTTTCATCTTTCGCATGATTGTAGGTATAGTTGGCGTTCACGGAAAAATAGTCGCAGAAGACCACCTTGACTGAGGTCTCAAATCCCAACATGGAAACGTCTTCCACATTGGAATATACATCATCACCCACGAGGTTCTGGACATAGTCCCTGGAGATCCAGCCTGAGATGTCGTGGTAGAATCCTGACACATCGGCCGTGACGCGTTTGCCAAAAGCCTTTGTCACCCCCAGGGTGTAGTTGATGCTCTTTTCCGCGGTTAAGTCTGGATTTCCGCTGGAGGATGAGTAGAGCTGTCCCAAAGTTGGGAACCTGGTTTTCTTGGCCACGGAGCCGTAAACTTTAATCTGGTCCTTTTCCCAGGTGAATCCAGCCATGGGGTTGAATTCAGACATTGTGGAAGGTGTTTCCATGTCTGTTTGCCCCTCAAAAACGTAGTTTGAGCTGGATAGTTTTTCATAAACGTAATCCTGGGCTTCGGTGATATCAAACCAGTCATAGGATGCACCGGCATAGAGGGCGAGACCAAAATTGGTGAAGAATTCATGCTCGGTTCCAATGGATCCCGTGTATGCCTCATATTTGTTGTAGGGCAGGTAGTCATCATCCCTGCCTTCATGGGTGTCCTGCTTAAAATGCAGGGAGACATGGCCTTTGTGCATGTCGGCAAACTGAAAGTCACCAAACAAAGATCCCCCGACAAAGTTGTCTTTGTATGTGCTTTCTGCAACCACAGTGTCAAAATCTGGGCCATCATAGGAGACATAGACATCTTGGTGGTCATGGTAAAACAGCTTGCCCCTGAGGGTCAGGGCACTTGAAATGGTATGTTTCCCGCTTAAATCGACTCCCCAGTCCCTGTAGTCGTCAAACCGTGAATAGGATGAAAACGCCGGTTTGTCGCCGGCTTTCGGGAAATACTTTGCATAATCCGTGGCAAGTGGATGTCCAAATTCAGAATCCATGATGTGAAAGCTGACAAAGTATTCGGAATCCGTTGTGGGAGTAATGCCCATTCTTGCCCAGAATTTGTCCTTTTTATAGTCTGAATTGATCCGGAAACCACCGTCTTCAAGAATTTTACCTTTTACCTCTGTGGGTTCAAAATCATCGGACATCCGCCAGCCGTCCGATTCCTCGTGGAGATAACTCAGCCAGTAATTGACGGCCCCAATCTGGTTTCCGTGGGACAATCCCCCTGAGTAAGTGCCGTTTTCTCCAATTTCTCCCTGGAGGCTGAGGCTGGGTTTCTGGGTCCCTTTTTTGGTAACGACGTTGATAACGGCAATCTGGGCATTGGCGCCGTAGAGAACCGAAGGGGCGTTTTTGGTGATCTCAATCTTGCTGATGATGCCCACGGGTATCTGGTCAAGGTTGAGCTTGCCGTAGTATGTTTCATAGTAGGGAATGCCATCAATTAAAAACAAGGTCTTTTCCGAACCAAATCCGTGGATTGAAACCTCGGGTTCATTTTTACTTCCCCGGGTCATGGTGATGCCCGGCGCAAATTTCAGGGCTTCAGCAAGGGTGGTGCTGTTGGTGGCCTTGATCTCAACGTCTGTGATTACCTGGGAGATACCAATGTCAGCCACATCTGTTTTTTCCCCTTTGACAACAATGTCTCCCAGGGAAAAGGTATCGTCCGGGTCCGGGGTGGCTGCGTAAAGATCTCCTCCTGCCATGGCCATCAATAAAATGGCTGCCACGGCATACCGTCTAAATTTCATTCATCTTCTCCTTTTTTGATTTTCCTTTAAAAAATAATGCCAAATGGTTATAAGGCATACAACTCCTTCTTTTAGGTCGGCATTTTCTTTTTTTGACCCTGGTGTTGTCAAGTATATTATGAATCTCTCCTAAGAAGGACAATGGATAACCATGGATGACAATTTTTTAGGGGTTTTAACTAATATGTTGACAACCATTACTCCCTTTTTTATAACCGGCACGGCCGGAGCGGGGATATGGCATCTGATTACAAGGAAATTTGAACCTTCGCAGCAGAGGCGACTGGGGAGAGGTTTTGCCCCTAGCGGATTAAACGGCAGATGCCACATCTGTTCACAAACAGGAGAGAAAAAAGATGAAAAAATATCTGATTTACACGCTGATCGTAATTGCGGTCCTTTTGCCGGGCAACGGCTGGAGCCAGACCCGTACATTGGTGGATATGGTTGGTCGTACTGTGAGTCTGACCCGACCCGTCAACCGAATCGTGACAACGTTTAAGCCCACCACCCTGTGCCTTTTTTCCATGGGCCTTCAGGATAAACTGGTGGGAATAGATACCAGTTCAAAGAAAGATCCCCTGACCCTGGCTGTGATGCCGGACGTGGCTAAACTCACGGCAGTGGGAAGTAAATCAACCGGGATCAATTTTGAAACAGTGACCTCCCTGAAACCGGATCTGGTTATCCTCTACGCCCAGAAAGACGGTTTTGATCTTGCCCAGAGACTGGGTGTCATGGAGATACCTAGCATCATCATTCTGCCCGAAAGCTTTGAAAGCGTTAAAACCAGCCTCAACATCATTGCCCTGGCCGCTGGCGTGCCTGAAAGGGCAGACCGGGTTGTGAAACTCATGGATGGGGTACTCCTGATGGTTGACCATCGGGTGGCCACCCTGGGTGTCCAGGAGCAAAAGACCGGCTATTTTGCCTCGTCAAGGGGGCTGTTCAGCACAGCCACGGGAAGCATGCTCCAGGATGAGATCTTTCAACGGGCAGGGGTGGTCAACGTGGCCCATGATCTTCAGGGGTATTTCCAGGATATTTCCCCTGAGCAGCTTTTACGCTGGAATCCAGACCTGATGGTCATTTCACAGCACCTTCATAATCCTGTTGCTAAACGGCTGAATGATCCGGTTTTAAGGCGGGTGAAAGCCGTTGCCAACCGGGATGTGTACCGATCCCCATCCAACCTTGCCCCCTGGGATTTTCCATCGCCCCTGGCCGTTCTTGGTACGCTGTGGCTTGCCAACAGGGCCTATCCCGATCTCTTTTCAGATATTGATCTTGGTGTTGAAGTTGACCGGTTCCATGCTGAGCTCTTTGGACGAACAATGACCGAAATGGGCGGCACGCTCAACGACCTTGTCCTTGACGGAGCTGGCCTGTGACCCCTGGTGTTGAATCCTATGGAACAACCAGGAGGCGTCTGATTCTTTTCCTGGGTACGGTTTTACTGCTTCTCTTTCTTGCCTCCCTTTTTGTGGGGCGGTTTGAGGTCTTTCCAAGTGATATCCGGGAGATGATTGCGGCTTTTTTTTCAGGGGCCTCCCTTTCACCGGATCTTGTCTCAAAACAGCTTGTAATCCTCTGGATTCGTCTTCCCAGGTGCCTCATGGCCGTGCTGGTGGGCATGGGGCTGTCTGTTTCAGGGGCTGTTTACCAGGCCTTGTTCAGAAATCCCCTTGTTTCCCCCGACATCCTCGGGGTTGCTGCCGGATGCACCTTTGGTGCGGCCCTCGGCCTGGTGCTTCCGGGGTATCATTTTTCCCTGGTGCACCTGCTGTCCTTCGGGTTCGGGCTTGGGGCCGTTGGTCTGGCCATTGCCATTGCCCGGCTAATTTCGGTCAAGCCCATCATTGTGCTTGTTCTTTCCGGCATGGTGGTCATGTCATTTTTCAACGCCCTTTTAATGGTGCTTAAATATTTTTCAGATCCCTTTGATGAGCTTCCAAGCATTGTTTTCTGGATTATGGGCAGCCTCACCCGGGTTGCCTGGAACGATATTTTCATCATTGCCCCGGTTACGGTGCTGGGGCTCTTGTTTTTCATGCTGCTGCGCTTCAGGCTCAATGTTCTATCCCTGGGAGATGTTCAGTCAAAATCCCTGGGCATGAATCCGGGGCTGTTTCGATTCCTATTTATTGTCACAAGCTCATTCATCGTTGCCATGACCGTTGCCACCTGTGGTCAAATTTCCTGGATCGGATTGATTATTCCCCACATGGCAAGAACCATTGCAGGACCGGAGCATGAACGGATGTTGCCTGTGACCGCCCTTTTGGGCGCCCTTTTCCTTTTGGCGGCAGACGATGTGGCAAGGTCTGTTTCAGCAGCTGAAATTCCCGTGGGCATCATTACGGCACTCACCGGTGCCCCGGTTTTTGGATTTCTTCTCTACAAGAACAGGGGAAGCGGATGGATTTAACCGTTGAATGCTGTGGGCTGGGGTTCAGGTACGGTCAGACCCAGATCCTTGATGACATTTCGTTTGGAATCAAGCCCGGGCTTTTTTATGCCATCCTTGGAAAAAACGGCTCAGGCAAGACTACCCTTCTCCACTGTCTCAATAAAATTTTAAAGCCGACGGCCGGAACTGTCAGGATTCTGGGCCGGAATATGGCAGATTTTTCCCAGGGAGAAATCGCCCGGCACATCAGTTTTGTACCCCAGGAGCACATGGAGATTTTTCCCTTCCGGGTGATTGATGTGGTGGTCATGGGAAGGGCGCCGTTTATCGGGTTGACCAAAATACCCGGCCAGGAGGACCGCAGACTTGCCATGGATGCCTTAAGATTGCTCGGTTCCGAGCATCTTGCCGGGTGTAACTTTAACCGGATTTCAGGGGGCGAGCGCCAGATTGTCCTCCTTGCCATGGCCCTTGTCCAGGCAGGCCGGGTCATGCTGCTGGATGAGCCCACCAACCACCTTGACTTCCACAATCAATATCACCTTCTTCGAAGGATCAAAACCCTCTGTGCCACCCAGCAAACAAGTGTGATCGCCTCCATGCACGATCCCAACATGGCCATGTGCTTTGCAGACAGGGTCATCATGCTTAAGCACGGCAGGATTATTGCCGCAGGCGGTCTGGACGAAACCATGACCACGGCCAACCTCGACCGTCTGTACGAAACCAAAACCGTGGCAGTCTCCACCCTGGAACGAACACGTTTCTTTTTACCGGAATCGGCAGTGGACGGCCTGGAAACCGATACCTATCAATAAACAGGAGTAAGCATGCACGTCATCATCACAGGAGGGGTTCAAAGTGGAAAATCAACCCTGGCAGCCGGCCTTGTTTCATTTTTAAAGGATCGGGGGCTACCCATTGCAGGCATTCTTGCCACGGGGCTGTGGAAGGATAACCTGCGCCACGGCTTTGACCTGACGGATCTGAAAACAGGGATTACAACACCCCTTGCAAGGCGGGTGAGTCGCCAGGAGAGCCGGGGCATAACCCCGTTTGAATTTTTTGACCAAGGTATGGCCGCAGGCAAAGGGGCCCTTGATGCCAAAAGTTGTGCCCATGCCCGGATGATCATGGTGGATGAGGTGGGCAAGCTTGAACTCATGGATCAGGGATGGGCCCCATTTCTGACAGGCCTTATTTTAATTCCGCGGGCCGTTCATGTCTGGATTGTCCGGGAAAATCTTGTTAAAGCGGTTTGTCGTCACTGGCATCTTGACCGGGTGGAAATCGTCCATGTCAGCGACACGGCTGCACTTGAACGTCTTAAACGATTGTGTGTAAAGGAACAACAATGAACGCTCAAATTCCCTTTTTAATTTATTGTAGCATGGCAGGACTTTTTTCAACGGCCTTTGTCCTGGGGCTGTTTAAACAGACGCGATGGAGCCGGGGCCTTGGCCTTGCCGGCACGGTCGCCTGTGGGGCAGGTGTTGTCTGGCTGATGGCCACTGAAAAGAGGCTTCCCCTGTACGGCTCCCTGGAAGCCATTATTTATGTCTCGTTTGTTCTGACCCTTGTTCAACACTTTGCATCGCCCCCGGTGCAAGCCAAAAGCAGAAACAGGCTCCGGGTTGTGACCCATGGGGTGGTCTGTCTGCTGCTTGTTGTCCAGGCGGGACGGCCCATGGCGTTTAATGCTGATTTTTTCATGTATGACAATCTCTGGGTTAATCTATTTTTTAATCTGCGGCTCAATGCTGTGGCCCTCTTTGTCTGGGCCGCCATTGTTTCCATGGTTGGCGCATGGTCCCAACCGGGGCGGGCAGGTTTTGACCGGGAAACCCGTGATCGTCTCATGTACGGGGGGCGTAATTTCCTTTTAACGGGTATTGCCGTTTATCTTGTCAGTGAATGGTCGGGGTCTCTGTGGTGCCTTAACTGGTTTGGCGATTCCTGGCAGTGGAGCCGGGGCTTTTTCAAGGCCGGGATTATCTTTTTGCTGGTCATGGTGGCAAGCCATCTGCCCAAGTCCCTTGCAGGATCGGACAGAGTCAAAGCCCTTTTTGCTGCCTGCCCCGGGGGGTACATTCTTTTCATGCTGTTTCAGCATTAACAGGAGGCGTCATGGTCCGTTTTTTTTCTTCGCCCAAGCTCACCTTTATTCTGCTCTTGTCCCTTGTGCTGCTGCTGGGTCTTGGAACGGTATTCTCCCTGTTCCCTGATCTTCTGGACGGTATCCGGCTGATGAATGAATCCCTCATTCAAGTTTGGTTTTTTGAGGCCTTACGCACCCATTGGCTTTTACCGATCTGGTTTCTTGTTATCTGTGTTTGTTCTGGACTGCTTTTTTTAAACACCCTTGTGTGCAGCGTTTCAAAGCAACTTGTCACGGCCCTTAAGGTTTCAACCCCGAGGCGATGGGCGTTTTTCATGATTCATATCTTTTTTCTCATGGTGCTCTTCTGCCATGGCATTACCCTGGTTTCAGGAGAAAAGGTGAGCAATGTACAGCTGTTTGCCGGTGATAGCTATGAATCGGATACACTTACCATACGATTGAACTCCCTTACCTTTACGGACAATAGCGATTTTCTCAAGCTTGGACCCAAAAAGAGCCGGGAGGTGATGACCCGAAAACTTTTCCATCGAACAGCCAATTTTGCAGATCTTCTTGTTGTTGAAAAAGACCGGCCGCCTGTTTCCGGTCGTATCATGATGCTTTCCCCCCTTTGTTCCGGCAACCTCAGGGTGACCCTCACACGGTTTGTCCCTGGTAAGGAGGAGAACAGGGGTGAAATCGGCGTTAATCTGACCATCACCAGAAACGGGTTTATACCGTTTTTTTTCGCCATGTATGCATTCATGATCATTTCACTGGTCTGCTTTATTGCCGTCACCTGGAATCCCCAGGCAAAGGGGGACCCGACCATAAATCCACAGCCCATAAAAGGAGAAAGATGATGAACCAGACAGCTATTACCCAGACACAGGTGATCGACCACATTTTAAGCCAGCTTGAGACGATTCCAGACCAGGATGTCACCTGCCTCACCTATGGGGCACACATTGTTTCAGTGGAGAGCAGCTCCATGGGGATTGCCACCTGGGCCTGTGGACAGCATCCGATTTCCCTTGATTCACTGCCAGAAATCGGTTCGTCCCATTCGGTAAAAACCATTGCAGGGCTTCTCCATGACAAGGATCCCATGAAGAGTTCCCTTGGCCTTGCCGCAGTCAACTCCCTGCTGCCGGATCCCCTGCCTGGGGATATGGTGGATGTCAATGCCGGGGATCTTATTCTTGAGCTTGGCAGAAAAAAGCGGGTTGCCGTCATCGGCCATTTCCCGTTTGTGGAGCGCATGAAGGGAAAATTCAAGGAACTCATGGTGTTTGAGAAAAAGCCCCAGTCAGGGGATCTTGAGGCCGGGCTCATTCCCAAACACCTTCCGTCGGCCGATATTGTTGCCATCACTGCAACCACCCTTTCCAACGGTACCCTTGCCGGCATCCTCGCCTGCTGTCAACCCTCGGCCGTCAAGCTGATCATCGGACCGAGCACCCCGGTCACCCCGGCCCTTTTTGCGCTTGGGTTTGACTATGTGGCCGGGGTGGTCGTCCAGGACGGGGACCTTGTCAAAAAGGGAATAGAAGAGGGGTGTTCATTCAAGCAGATACGGGGTGTAAGCCATGTGATTCTTCAGTCTCAGTCTGTATAACCGGCACGGCCGGAACGAGGAATGGCTCCGGCCCCAACGAATTTTGAAACACCGTCATTGACAATGATTTGGTGGGTGTTTCATATAACCCACATGTCCTGGCCGACACAACGAAGCATGAAACTCGACAGTAGTAGGCGGGCGGGAACGGGTGTTGCCCTGAACGGGTTAAATGGCAACGGTGGACACGAGGTCCAAGGAGTTGCCATTTTCCTCGGAGCAGGCCATGGACGGCCTGTGAGAATGAGTGAAGGGCAACACCCGTTTCCGCCGGCCGGTCGAAGCGAGTTTCATATAACGGCCATGTCGGCCTGCCGACACAACGAAGCATGAAACACGATAATACCGGGCAGGCGATAGTACCATTCCGCCCTCTTTGGTTACCCTGACCGGAACGGTAAACGTCGGGGGAATTTCTGCCCTTCCAGACTAAAGCGCAGGAACTGCGGGCTAAAGTCCTCAAACAGCCTGCGCTTCTTAACGCCTGGAAGGGCAAAAATCCTATCCCCTTTGGTTTACAATGTTCCGATCAGGGAAATCAAAGAGGGCTCGAAAGTCGAGACTTTCACAATGATGTTTCGACAAGAGTTTCTTATAAACCCACATGTCCTGGCGGGCACAACGAAGCATGAAACTCGACAGTAGTAGGCGGGCGGGAACGGGTGTTGCCCTGAACGGGTTAAATGGCAACGGTGGACACGAGGTCCAAGGAGTTGCCATTTTCCTCGGAGCAGGCCATGGACGGCCTGCGAGAATGAGTGAAGGGCAACACCCGTTTCCACCGGCCGGTCGAAGCGAGTTTCATATAAACCGGCACGGCCGGAACGAGGAATGGCTCCGGCCTCAACGAATTTTAAAACGCCTTCATTGACAATGCTTTGACGGGTGTTTTAAATAAAAAATCTTTGATGTTATGTGTCCAGTCAATCGCCCGGGTGAAATACCAAGGATTCACTCAAAAATAAAGCACCTGCCATGGGAATGTTTGGTTTAGGGCAGCTGCCGATCCTCAGGGACTGAAAAAAACGATTTTACCTCAGCAACCAGCTGGTTTTCAGTTAATTTTTCTGCGGATTTGACTGCTGCAATCCTGGGGTGGGGGACTTTTATTTTTTCAATTTCCTTGGTCAGTTCGTGTTTCGCCTCACCCGGTCCAAAGATCAGGAGTGTATCCATTTTGGCGAATTTTTGAATAAGCGTGTGATAAAAATCGTGGAGTTCATGTTTGCGGCGCTCGTCCGCGGTTTTCTCCTTTGAGACGGACTGGGCCATGGCCGTCCCCGATGCCTTCCACCCGCCTTTTGGCCGGAAGTGGCTGTCGGCATTTGATTTGATGTGCTCAACCGTTGTCTGGTCGTCTTTAATTAAAATCAAAAAGGCATCCCTGTGGTCAAGCCAGATTCCCATCTTTTTTTTCTGTTCTGATTTTATCATCTTGTCTCCTTTATGGATTCGCCATTATCCTTGACCATCATTAGCCAAGGAACTAACCCTGTCAAGTGCAAAAAATAAACCTTGATTTGCTGTAATTTCAGGGAAAGAAAAAGACTGAATGGAATCCGTAATTGGATGAAGGTTCCCTGAAAAAGATTGTAAAATCTGGGAAATAGGGTATAAGTCGTTCTTTTGTTAATATCTAATGCCCGGCGGGAGACCTGTCGGGCATTGTCACGTATGGAGAACAAGGTATGCAGCTCAACTGTGGTATTGTAGGACTTCCCAATGTGGGAAAATCAACGCTTTTTTCGGCCCTGACATCGGCGCCTGCCGAGGTGGCCAATTATCCGTTTTGTACCATTGAACCAAACGTTGGTATTGTGAGCGTTCCAGATTCGAGGCTCGCAAAAATAACAGGTTTCGTCAATCCCAAAAAGGTCATTCCTGCTGTAGTTGAATTTGTGGACATTGCAGGGCTTGTCAAGGGTGCTTCCAAGGGTGAGGGGCTTGGCAATAAATTTTTGGGTCACATTCGCCAGGTCGGGGCCATCATCCATGTGGTGAGGTGTTTTGACGATCCGGATGTGGTCCATGTGGAGGGCAGGGTGGATCCCCTGGCCGATATTGAAACTATTGGCATTGAGCTTGCCTTTGCTGATCTTGAAACCGTTCAGAAGCGGCAGGGAAACCTGGTCAAGCTTTTAAAATCCCAGGACAAGGCTGTGAGGGACAAGGCCCGGGCTGTGGAGCCTTTGCTGCAGCGGCTTGTTGAGGCCCTTGAAAATGGAACGTCTGCACGCAATATCGGCCTGGACCCGGCCCAGCGTCTGCTTGTTCAGGATCTGCATCTGATCACCATGAAGCCCCAGCTCTACTGCTGCAATGTGGGCGAAGAGGATCTGGAATCTGAAAATGACCGTGTAGCAAAGGTCAAAGCCTTTGCAGAGTCTGACGGTTCTGGTGTGGTGGTGATCTGCGGAAAGCTTGAATCCGAGATTGCGGCCCTTGATTCCGTGGCAGAAAAATCAGAGTTTCTCGAGGCTGCAGGCCTTGAAGAGTCCGGGCTTGATCAGCTGATCCGCATGGGGTACGATATGCTGGGGTTGATGACCTATTTCACCGCAGGGCCGAAGGAAGTCAGGGCCTGGACCTTTCCTGCCGAGGCAAAGGCGCCCCAGGCAGCAGGGGTGATTCATACGGATTTTGAGCGTGGGTTTATCCGGGCCGAGGCCTACCACTGCGAGGACCTTTTTGTCCATGAGTCGGAACAAAAGCTTCGGGAGATGGGCAAGTTAAGGGTCGAAGGCAAAGAGTACACGGTCAAAGACGGGGACGTGCTTCACTTCAGGTTCAACGTTTAGCCCTTGCTCGAACCAAAAAAAGGGATACAGTCAAAAGCTGTTATCCCTTTTTGTCTTATATGGTAGCGGGGGCTGGATTCGAACCAACGACCTTCGGGTTATGAGCCCGACGAGCTACCAGACTGCTCCACCCCGCATCAACCTTATAATCTGTAATTTGTGGTAGCGGGGGCTGGATTCGAACCAACGACCTTCGGGTTATGAGCCCGACGAGCTACCAGACTGCTCCACCCCGCAACAACCCGGCTAATATAGGAGAAGTTGGGGGGCAAGTCAAGAACTATTTTAAAATAGTTCTTATTCGTTTTTAAGGGCAAGTTCAAGCTCGTCCGGGCTGGCTGTTGCTGTCCCCACCTTTCCCACAACAATGCCGGCGGCTGCATTGGCTATGGCTGCGCTCTCTTCAAAGCCTGCCCCGGCGGCAAGGGCCAGGCCCAATATCGATATGACTGTGTCTCCGGCGCCTGATACGTCAAACACCTGGCGGGCCTGGGAGGCTATCCGCACAGGGGTCTTACCTTGTTCAAGCAGCATCATTCCGTCCCGTCCACAGGTGATGACAAGGCGTTCAATGCAGGCGGACGCCATGATCCTGAGTCCGGCCTGGATCAGGTCGTGGTCTGTTTTAATGTCAATACCTGCGGCAATGCCGGCTTCCTTCTGGTTGGGCGTTAAAACGGAAACCTGGCTGTATTTCGTGAAATCAAGGCCTTTGGGGTCGGCAAGGACAAGGATGTTGTGGGACTTTGCAATGGCAACGGTCTGCCTTACAAGCTCCCGGGTGACAAGGCCCTTGTCGTAGTCAGAGATTATGATCAGATCCACACGGGGTGCCACCCCGGTGATAAATGAGATCAGGCGTGTCAATGTGGTGGAAGAGATCTCTTTCTTTGTCTCCTTGTCGATCCTCAATACCTGCTGGTTGGAGGCGATGACCCGGGTTTTCTTGGTGGTGGGTCGGTCTGGTTCGTCAATGATGCCCCCTGCATCAACCCCGAGCTCCTTGAACTTGTCAAGCATCATCCGTCCGGCCGTTCCCGTGCCGGCCGTTCCAACAACACTCACCCCTGCGCCCATGGCCACGAGGTTGTTGATGACGTTGCCGGCACCGCCCAGGGTGTAGGTTTCGTTTATGACGGACACAATGGGAACCGGCGCCTCAGGTGAGATGCGGTCAACTTCGCCCCAGAGGTACTCGTCGATCATGAGATCCCCAAGGACCAGTGCCCGGATCTTTTTAAATTTGTTGAGATCCATGGTCATTACTGTATAAGAGATCCGATCATTGTTTTGAGTTCCTCGTAGTTTCGGGTGACTTTGAACTGGGGAAATTCCTTGACCACATTGTCAGGGGGCATGAAAAAGAATCCGTGGTCTGCCTCGCCAAGCATTGCTGTGTCATTGTAAGAATCCCCAAAGGCGATCACTCGGTAGTTGAGACCCTTGAACGCCTTTACCGCATGTTTTTTCTGGTTCTGCTGCCTGAGGTTGTAGTCTGTGATCCTGCCGGAGTCGTCAACAACCAGGCTGTGGCAGAAAAGGGCGGGGAATCCAAGCTTTTTCATCAAGGGGCGTGCAAACTCTTCAAAGGTGTCCGAGAGGATGATGATCTGGGCACGTTCCCTTATCCAGGTGAGGGCTTCTGCGGCTCCTGCAATGGGGTCGATGGTAGCGATGACATCGGTGATGTCCTTGAGCTTGAGGCCGTGCTGGTCCATGATGCTGAGTCTTTTCTGCATGAGTACATCATAATCTGTAATGTCCCGGGTGGTGAGTTTTAACGCCTCAATACCGGTCTTTTCTGCAACATTGATCCATATTTCAGGGATAAAAACCCCCTCAAGGTCAGAGCAAATGAGATCCATTGGGTTTCCTTCTGTTTGTTTGAATGTTTAATTGTCCGTTTCTTCGATTCGAATCACCACGGGTTGGTTCATGATCGAGTCAAGGGTGGAAATTTCTTTTAATGCCTTCTGGGCGTTCTCTTCCTTTGCAAGGTGGGTGATCATGATTATTGGCACGGTGCCGTTGGTGCGTCGTCCCTTTTGGTGGACGATCTTGATGCTGATGCCGCATTCGCCGAGAATGCCTGATATCTTGGACAAGACGCCGGGTTGGTCGGCCGCTTCAAATCTGAAGTAGTAGGGGGTGCTGATCTGGCTCAGGGGAAGAACAGGGATGGGTCGGATGTTGGTTTGAGGGCAGCCCAGGATCGGCACCCGGTGTCTGGCGCCGGTCATGATATTTCTGGCAATGTCGGCAATGTCGCTGATAACGGCGCTGGCCGTGGGCATCATGCCTGCGCCATGGCCGTAGAGCATGGTCTGACCGGTTGCATCCCCGTCAATGGTAACGGCATTCATGGATCCTTCCACGTGGGAGAGAGGATTTCTGTTGGGAATCATGGCAGGATGAACCCTTGCCTCCACTTCGGTAGCGCTGTTCTTGCTGATGGCAAGAAGCTTGATGGTATAGCCGAACTCCTTGGCAAATTCAATATCCATGGGGGTAATTTTGGTGATGCCCTCCACATGGATGTCGTCAAGGTTGATATCCATGCCATAGGCAAGGGCGTTGAGGATGGCAAGCTTGTGGGCTGAATCAAACCCCTCCACGTCCAGAAAGGGATCAGCCTCGGCAAAGCCAAGTGCCTGGGCCTCTGCCAAAGCCTTGTCAAACGAACAGCTTTCGTTGGACATTTTGGTCAGGATATAGTTGCAGGTCCCGTTGAGGATACCTGTGATACCTTCGATGCGGTTTCCCACCAGGGATTCCCGCAGGGTTTTGATGACAGGCATGCATCCGCCGGTACTTGCCTCAAAACCGATGTCCACCTGGTGCTCCATGGCCGTCTTGACCAGCAGGTTCCCAAAGCTTGCCAGAAGTGCCTTGTTGGCCGTTACCACATGTTTGCCGTTTTCAAGGGCCTTGAGCATGAATTGTTTTGCAATGCCCTTGCCTCCAATGGTTTCCACCACAATATCAATGTCAGGGTCGTTGAGTACCGTGTTGGCATCGGTGATGAAAACACCCTCACCAAAGGCGACGCCCCTGTCCGTTGTCGTGTCTAAATCTGCAACGTATTTCAGGTTAAGCCGGGCGCCGATACGTGATTCTAAGAGGGCTTGCTTTTCGATCAAAATCCTGGCGACGCCGCTTCCTACAATTCCGCATCCGAGTATGCCGATTTTTATGGTTTTCATGGTTGTTGATTGTTCTCCCTAAACCCTGTGCCGTTTTGCCCGGCAGGTCATCAAAAATGTTAAAATAAAATTTAAGACTACTAAATACAGTAGACGGACCGCCATGTCAAAAAAGTTTTGACTTTTAACGGGAATAGGGCTATCTTTCGAGATTCAATTGACCTTATAGCTGGCATGGCCGGAGCGGGGTATTGGTTTCGGTTACAACGAATGCTGAAAGGCCTCTGATTGTGATGCTTCGGGGTCGTTTCATATAGATAGAGTTGCTAAAAAAAGGGGTGTTTTAATGGGTGAGTCTTTGACATATGCTGAAGCTGGTGTTGATATCAGCAAGGCAAACGATCTTGTGAATACGATTAAAAAGCTTGCAAAGGGTACACCTAGATCCGGTGTCATGGGCGAAATCGGTGGTTTTGGCGGACTCTATTCGTTGAACCTGGCCAATGTGTCCAACCCCGTGCTCGTAAGTTCAACCGACGGTGTCGGTACAAAACTAAAAATTGCCTTTATGATGGACAAACACGACACCATCGGCATTGATCTTGTCGGCATGGTGGTCAACGACATTGCTGTCCAGGGCGCCCGCCCGTTGTTTTTCCTTGATTATCTTTCCATGGGGCACCTTGACAACAAGGTGGCGGCAAGTGTAATTAAGGGGATTGCCGATGGCTGCACTGAGGCCCAGTGTGCTCTTATCGGCGGTGAAACCGCTGAAATGCCTGGGATGTATCTTGATGGCGAGTATGATCTGGCCGGTTTCTCCGTAGGGCTTGTGGACAACGCCAAAATCATTGACGGCTCAGGAATTCGCAACGGTCATCGGCTTATCGGCATTGCATCCACCGGGCTGCACAGCAATGGATTTTCCCTTGTCAGAAAGATCTGTTTTGAAAAATGCAGTTATGGTGTGTCAACTCACATTCCAGAGTTTGGCCGAACCCTAGGCGAGGAGTTGATCACACCGACCCGGATCTATTCTCAACCCCTTTTGAACCTTGTGCGTGACCTTCCCATCCATGGGCTTGCCCACATCACCGGCGGTGGCATTGACGAAAATATCATTCGGGTGATACCCGATGCCTGCAAGGTGGTAATTGAAAAATCAAGCTGGGAAATTCCCCCTGTATTCCAGTTCCTTCAGAAAGCAGGCTCCGTGTCCGACCATGAAATGCACCGGACCTTTAACAACGGGATCGGTATGATTGCCGTTGTCCCGGAAGCGTCGACCCAGGATGTCCTTGATCGGCTTTCTGCCATGGAGGAACCCGCTTACCTCATTGGCGAAATCTGCGGGCGTGAAAATTCTGAACCCCAGGTCGAGTGGAAATAGCCGGATCGAGCAAGTTTTATGATAATTTTGGGTATTGAATCTTCGTGTGACGATACAGCTGCCGCTGTTGTATCCGATCACAACACTGTCCTTTCGTCCGTTGTCTCCTCCCAGGTAGACGTTCACCATAGGTATGGCGGCGTGGTTCCGGAACTTGCATCGCGCATGCACATTGAGGCCATATCCCCGGTGGTTGCCCAGGCCGTTGACCAGGCCGGTATTTCCCCTGACCAGATAGAGGGCGTGGCCGTCACCCGGGGGCCGGGACTCATCGGTGCTCTTCTTGTGGGGTTCAGTTTTGCCAAGGCGTTTGCCTGGGCGAAAAATATTCCCTGGGCCGGGGTGAACCACCTTGAGGGCCATATCTATTCCCTGCTTCTATCCGATGACCCGCCTGCCTTTCCCTTTACTGCCCTGCTTGCATCGGGCGGTCATACCAGTATTTTCCATGTGGTATCCCAGGATCGGTTTGAACTCCTGGGCCAGACCCGGGACGACGCAGCCGGCGAGGCCTTTGACAAGGTTGCCAAAATGCTGGGCCTGGGGTATCCGGGCGGTGCTGTTGTGGAGGCCCTTGCAGCCAAGGGTGATCCTTGCCTGATTCCCTTTCCAAGATCCTTTCTGGACAAGGATGGGTTTGATTTCAGCTTCAGCGGTTTAAAATCGGCAGTGGCCCGGTATGTTCAGTTGAACAGGGAGAACCTTGGGGAGATGATGCCCCACATTGCTGCTGGATTCCAGTCCGCTGTAACGGATGTTCTTGCCTTTAAACTCATCCATGCAGCCCGGGCAACGGGTTGCTCCCGCATTGCCATTGCAGGCGGGGTTTCTGCAAACAGGTTTCTTGCCTCAAGAATGAAGATAGAGGCCGCAAAACACAATATGGCCCTTTATCTTCCACCACCTTCCTTTTGCGGGGACAATGCTGCAATGATTGCGGCAAGGGGGCACCGGCTAATCAGCCAGGGCGATCTCTGCCAGCTCGACAGTGATGTTTTTTCAAGAACCCGTTTCCTTTAAAACCTGAAACTTTTAGGTAAAAATCGTTCCTTGAGACGGGCAATCCGTTCAAGGGATTGGCCTGCCATTTCAAAAAGCCGCTCATCTCTGCCCGTCTGTTGTTCGATTTCAATTACTGCTTTCTCAATGTCTGGTCCTGTGTGACAGATCAGGGCAAGGTCTATATTTGCCTTGAGAATCTGGGTGATGCAGGTTGATATATCCTGTTTGATCGCCTTCATGTCGAGATCATCGGTCATGGATACGCCCCTGAATTCAATCATATTCCTGAGAAGTTGGTCTGCAATAGCAGGGGAGAGGCTTGCCGGCCAGACTGGATCAAGGGCTGGATAGAGAATGTGGGAGAGCATCATTGTTGCCACATCTGCCTCCACGGCCCGGGTAAAAGGCACAAGATCGCTGGATTCAAGCAGTGTCCCATGGGCATGGAGAACCGGCAGTTCAAAGTGTGAGTCAAGTACCGTTCTTCCGATACCTGGAAAGTGCTTTGCACAGGCCATGATGCCCTTTGCCTGAAGGGTTTCGATGATACAGGCACCAAGGTCTGCCACCCGTTCAGGACCACCTGGAAGGGCCCTGGAAGCCATGATGCTGTCAAAACCATCTGGAACCACATCCAGGACAGGGGCAAGATTGAGGTTGACTCCCACAAGGGCGAGTTCCTCTGCCATGGAAACGGCAAAGACCCTTGCTTGATCCCGGGTGGTGATAGTTGGATTGCCTGGAAAAGTTTTAAAATGGGGGGCCTTGAGCCGTGCCACGACGCCGCCTTCCTGGTCGATGGCAATGAACAGGGGGGGCAGTCCTTGTGACGCAGCGCAGGCCTGGGCCCGGTCGCAAAGATGCTTGACCTGGGCCGGTGTTTCAATGTTTATGGCAAAGAGAATCAGCCCCCCGACTTTAAGATTTGATATCAGGTGCTCAATCTCGCTGTTAAATTCGGTTCCCCTGAAACCAGCCACCACCCTCTGGCCGGCACGTTCCCTGTCCGTGGTCCTTTTCTGGTTCATGTCGTTAATTTCCTTGACTTGGTCTGCTGCTGAGAATATTTATTATAGTTTATCCTTTAAACGTAAAGATAAAGACAACTACCATGGAATTAAAAACATTTAAATCTGATTTTATTCTTCTCATCACCGCCTCCATCTGGGGCTTTGCATTTGTGGCCCAGAGAATGGGCATGGACCATGTGGGGCCTTTTACCTACAACGGGGTTCGATTTGCCCTTGGGGGGGTGTCTTTACTGCCGTTTCTTCTGGTTGGATTGACAAAGAAAAAAGGCCGGATTCCAGTGGTTGAAGGGCCTGATTTGCCGGAGATTTTAAGGGGCGGCATCCTTTCCGGGTTGATCCTTTTTTGCGGTTCATCCCTGCAGCAGGTCGGGCTTGTATACACAACGGCTGGAAAAGCAGGATTCATCACAGGCCTTTATGTGATACTTGTACCGGTCCTCGGGCTTTTGTGGAAACAGCGGGCAGGAACAGGCACCTGGATTGGGGCTGTGATGGCTGCAGTGGGTCTGTACTTCTTGAGCGTTACTGAGCAGATGACCGTCAGTTTTGGTGACGTCCTTGAGCTTATAGGAGCCGTATTCTTTGCCCTCCATGTCATTGTTATCGGGCGGCTTTCCCAGCGAATCGATACGGTGAGTCTCTCGTTTGTTCAGTGCATGCTCTGCTCTGTTGTAAGCATTGCCGTGGCATTTGCCTTTGAGACGGTTTCCCTCTCCGGCATATGGCGTGGGGCCTTGCCCATTTTCTATGGGGGTGTTTTTTCCGTCGGCATTGCCTATTCCCTTCAGATCTACGGCCAAAAGGACAGCCCTCCGGCCCATGCCGCCATTCTTTTGAGCCTGGAGTCGGTCATTGCCGCCATTGGCGGATGGTTGATCCTGAACGAGTTTCTTTCCGGTCGAGCCCTGGCAGGATGTGTGCTCATGATGTCGGGAATGCTCGTTTCCCAGCTCTACACCTATCTGATTCCTAAAAAAAAGACAGTCGAAACCCGTTCCATGGGGTAAAATTCCTAGTGCTTGATCGCGTGGAGCGCTTTTTCAAGCTTGAGTGAAATCCCTTGGGATTCTTTTGAAATTTCTTTGAGCAGGGCTGCCGTTTCCGGCTGATTTTCCCCGGCCGCCTTGTCTGCCCAGGAGTCATAGGTTTCCTGGTGACTCTTGTTGTGGTCTATCCAGTGGCTAATGAGGATGTCAAGTTTTTTGTCAAAGGTGAGTTCTCCGTCATTATCCGGGTGGGTATGCCCATGGTCATGATCATGGGTATGATCATGGGAATGTCCATGGCTGTGGGAGTGTTCAGTCCCATCATGTTTGTGGTCGTGGGCATGGTCATGGTGATGGTCGTGGTCGTGGTGATCGTGGCTCATTTAATTGACTCCATTAAGGTATTGTTGAAGGGTTTTAGGTTCGGATGGATACCCTGGAAGGGGGTTCCATTCACACGAGGCATTGATCTCGATGCCGTGGTGAATGATGGATACGGGCCTGTCCTCAGACACGACAACCACAATGACACGGTCGTGTTCAGCTGTAAAACGCAGGGCTGAGTTGTACCTTGCCCCCCTTGCCATGTTTTCTCCCTTGATTGTTTTGCCATCAAGCAGGCACCCGAATCCCCTGAGGCTGATGTCGGCCATAATGTGAAGGGCGCCGTCTATCTTGATGAGGGATTTTGCAAGGTCAAGGTGGTTCAACGCCTTGAGGCTCAGGCATGGTTCAAGGATGTGGCCCGATAAATTCACAGGTTCCGGATTCAGATCAACCACCAGGGTGCAGCCGTGCTGTCTGCTTTCGGCCGTGTGAACGATGTCGGCAATGGTTTTGAAAAGATCTGTACGTTTTTCCGTTCCAAGGCAGGCGTCCAGCAGTATCTCTTCAAGCTCCACCAGTTTTGCTTTTCTTGTTGTTGAATGAAAATTGCCGTCAAAAAAACTGCACAGGTTCTGGCCGCAAAGTTCAAGGAAACCGTGATCTCCCTGGAAATTGGCTGCGATGGCAAATTCCGGCGTTTTTGAGTTGGAGATGCCGATGATGGTCTTTCCGTCCGAGACAAGCTTTCGGGTTGAGTGCTCAACGGCCAGGAGCAGTTTTCGGATGTGCTTTACATTGCCGATGTACGGCCGTTCATGGCGTTGAATTTTTGCAATAAATTGAATGTCCGTCAGCTTTTCGGGGTCCACAAAAATGAGTTTCCCCCTGGCCCAGGATCCTTCTTCCTTGGTTTTTGAGATGTTAAGGATGGTGTCCAGAATCGGGTGAACGAGCATCATGTTGTCAAGGCCCAGCAGATTGTTTCTGACATCAATGATGTGATCGGTGATGGCATGGATGGTGTAGTTCTGGAGGGCATGGCCCGATGTGCCCATGGAGATATTCTCCGCTCCAAACTCCTGGGAAAGAAGCCAGCCGGCATGCTCTATCCACCGTTCTGTGGGATAAATGGAGCTCATGTCCGGGTGGTGTTCGGTAAACCACATCTGGTAGAAGAAGTCATGGGTGCTTCCCCCGTGGGAGATTAACCCGGCAAGGTTGAGGTTCTTCTGTTTAAAGAAAAGACCCCGGGGCTGCCTTGCAAGGGTTTCAGATACTATCGTCCGAAAATCAGGATCATCCAGGTAAAGTTCCCTGAGTCTTGGTTCATGGCCCTTGAGCAGTTCCTGGGGATCGTAGATCAGCACCTCACTTTCCGGTTCCGGCAGATACACAAGGGCTGCCCGGCTGGCCTGGGAAAAGTGCGACAACCCCTCCACAAGGCCGTTGAAAATATTGATAATGCAAATGTTTTTATATGCCTCAGTTGGCATCTTTGTCCCCAGAGCCTGGGCCGTAATCGGCAAATTTTTCAATAACCCGTTCCATCTCCTCGTCGGAAAGAATGACGGGCTTGCCGATTGTTTCGGCCTGATAGCACAGGCGTGCCACCAGTTCAATCTCTTCTGCTGTGTTAAATGCCCGGCCCAGTGTGGTACCAACGGCCACAAGGCCATGGTTGGCCAGCAGTACGGCATTGTAATCCTTGATGGCAGATGTAACTGCCTTGGCAAGGGCTTCGGTGCCAAAGGTGGCATAGGGAGCCAGGGGAACTTTGTTGCCCGAAAAGCCTACAAGATAGTGAACGGCAGGGATCTCCCGGTTAAGGCAGGCAAAGGTGGTGGCATAGGTTGAATGGGTGTGGACCACGGCGCATACCTCTGGCCGTTTCCGGTAAAGGGCCAGGTGAAAACCGGTTTCGCTTGAGGGTTTGTTGGTACCGTCCACCACTTTTCCACCGGGTTCAAGGACAAGGATGTCACTGGGTGTCAAGTCAGGGTATTCAATCCCGCTGGGGGTAATGGCGATTAGATTTTCCTGCCTGTTAAACAGGCTCAGATTGCCTCCTGAACCCGTGGTAAGTCCTGCGTTCAGCATTTTGTTGCCAAAGGTGACAATGGCTTTTCGTTCGTTGGAGAGTATCATAATGAAAAATTGATACACCGCTCTACACCGCTTTGCAACCCTTAAATCAACAATGGTGTTGTCAAATGGTGTCAGGGTTGATATTGACAGAGAAAAAATGAGGAGATTGTTTTGCCATGGGAATAAGGGAAAAAATGAGATATGCAGTGACCTGCCGACAGGGTATTGTGGCCTTGTGTGTTTTGCTTGCCATCTGTTCGTCCGTTCAAGTGTCCGCCGAAACAGGATATGTGACAGATATGCTGTTGCTCACCATGAGGAGTGGTCCTGGGGATGGGGATCCTGTTTTAAAAACATTGCCCAGCAACACTGCCGTTGAAATTTTGGAAAAGGGAGAAACCTATTACAAGGTTCGTACCGGGGACGGGGGTGAGGGGTGGGTTAAAGGCCGCTATATCACGTATGAGCCTCCTCCAAACCTGGTGATTAAAGGGCTTGAACAAAAAATAGAAGCGCTTGAGGCTGCCGGAGAACGATCTTCCCAGGATGCAGATACAGGAGGAGAAAAACTTGCAGCCCTTGAATCTTCCCTGGATGAGGTGGTCAAGGAGAAATCAAGGATTGCCACAGACCTTGAAAATCTCACAAAAACCCATGAGCAGTTTCTGGAAAGGTCAAAGGATTGTGTTTCTCTAATCGAGGAGAACAAATCCTTGAAGGTTCAGAACCAGATGCTTTCCTCGGAACTTGCAACCATTAAGACGGCCGGCACCGATGTTTGGAAAACCGCCATGGTCAGGTGGTTCCTTGCCGGTGCCGGGGTTTTGATTGTCGGATGGATCATTGGACGTATTACCGGGAGCAGTCGAAAAAGTTCCCGTTACTAGGGGCAGGGATCATTCTGCCCCTCCGGGGGCTATCCCATTACGGTTACCGGGCTTGGCTCAAGTTCCCTGAGGTTCTTTTCAGCGGCCAGTTTTTTTGCCTTGGATGCGGCAAGAACCATGGCTTCGGCATGGCTGGCATAGGTTGGATTCTCCTTGTAACTGTGTTGATCAAGGACCTTCTCCACGCCCTGGGCAAAAACGGCCCGGCCCAGGGGGGTACGTGTGATGACCGTTGTGTAGCCGTCATCGGCACCGATGCCGCCAAAAGAGATGTCGGCAAATTCGGCAGAAAAATCTTTGCAGTAGCGGCATGCGGTTCGTTTAAGGGGGTCAAGTTCGCTGATGGGAATTTCACGGATCTCCCCTGTGGCAAGTCTGAGAATGAAATTTTCCTTGATGTTTATTTTTTCAATGTCGTGGTAATCGAACTGATACTTGCTTTCAAGGGCATGGAAGTTTTCCTTTGTCAGGGTGAAGTTTCCAGAGCAGAAAAGTCCCAGGCAGAGAACGATGGAATCAGCAGGAACGACACCCAGGGCCTGCATTCTCCGGATGGTGTTTATCTGGCAGGGGGTACCTACAAAGGCGATGCGCTCAAGTCCTTCCCTCCTGATTTCACCAAGGGCTTTTATGGAAGGAGAAAAGGTGGAGTATCGTTCCCCAAATGTTTCCATGCCCTGGGAGAGGTTGAAGTGGCTGCCGGCAGCGTCGAGGATTTCTTCTTTTGAGGTGGCAAGCCAGGGGGTCCGGCCTGTTTCCATGTTTCTTGAAACCACAGCTCCGTTTATCTTTCCCGTTTCAAACAGGTGGGCAAGGAGGGCCGTAATCACACCCCCATCGGTTCCTGACTCCTGGATGATGAGATCCCTTGCCTTTGCAACGGAAGTACCGATGATCCTGCCGTCAGGTGCTTGCCATCCGGCCTCCTTGATTATCTCCTGGTCAAGCACACCGGTTTCAGGGCAGATCATGTAGCAGATGCCGCATTCGATGCAGCGCTCAATGTCCGCATAAACGGGCTTTCCCTGGGGGTCGGTTTTAAGCGCCCCATAGTTGATGGCCGAGCAAAAGGTGACGCAACCGCCGCAGTGGTGGCATTTTCCTGGTTTTTGTACTTCCTGGATGAGGTTAAAAAAGGTTTTCATGGGCGCCTCCTTTAAATGGGTTGATGGGGTCAATCAGCAACGCTTGGCATGGCTAAGGTGTAATAGCTGAAATTGCAATGAATGTGCCACATTCTAAGAATAGACGAACAAAGCCCCATGGCCTTTTTTAACGGGCTTTTCAGGGAGGGCAGGCTCGGGTAAACCCGGCCGGAATGTTAACTTTTGTTGACTTCTTTAGGTTCATATAGTTGACAGATCCATCATTATTCCAAAAACAGGAGGACCATAATTATACAATGGCGTTTACTTTTTTTTCACCGACAAAAATTGTGTTTGGACAGGGACGGTCAAGACAGATTGCCATCCATGCCAGGGAACTTGGGCGTTCCGCCCTTGTTATAACGGGCAAACAAACCCAGAGGGCTGCGGTCGTGATCGCTGACCTGGAACAGGCCGGTATCTCCTGCACGGTTTTTTCCCAGTGGACAGAGCCCCGTGTGGAGGAGATCGCCCTTGCTGCCCAGAGGGCTGGGAGTCTGGATGTTGATTTTATTGTTGCCGTGGGCGGGGGTAGTGTTCTGGATGCGGCAAAGGCTATCTCTGCCCTGGTCACCAACAAAGGAGATATCCATGACTACCTTGAGGTGATTGGCAGGGGGGAGCCCCTGGTTCAAAAACCCCTTCCCCTTATCGCCCTGCCGACCACGGCAGGGACAGGTGCCGAGGTGACTTGTAATGCCGTTCTCAGCAAAAGGGAGCAGGGGGTCAAGGTCAGCCTGAGGAGTCCTTTTCTATACCCGGTCCTTGCCATTGTCGATCCGATGCTCACCCTGTCCCTGCCGCCCCGGATCACTGGGGAGACGGGCATGGATGCCTTGACCCAGCTTATAGAGGCTTTTGTTACCCCCTTTACCTCTCCAGTTACCGATGCCCTCTGCAGGGAAGGGATGTACCGGGTATCACGTTCGTTGAAACGGGCTGTCATGGATGGTCAGGATCCTGGGACAAGGGAGGATATGTGCATTGCAAGTCTGTTCGGGGGCATGGCCCTTGCCAATGCAAAGCTCGGTGCGGTTCACGGGATTGCAGCACCCCTTGGCGGGATGATCGACGCCTCCCACGGTCAGATCTGTGCCAGGTTCCTGGCGCCTGTGGCGGCGATTAATATCCAGCGACTTGGGCAGACTGATTCAGACATTGCCCTGCTTGAAAAGTATCGGGAGGTTGCTGTGATTTTGACACACGACCAGGCTGCCCTTCCTGAAGATGGGGTGGAGATGATCAAAGACCTTGTCAATGCCCTGGAAATACCCTGTTTAAAGGGCAGGGGACTGGATGCCCCAGGTTGTAGAATCCTTGCAGAAAAGGCCATGGGAGCAAGCAGCATGAAGGGAAATTCTGTTGCCCTCACCCTTGAGGAAATTCTGGATTTGGTGACCGGGGTGGTTGGCCTCAGTCTGGAGTGAGGCCCATGCTTTGTTTGGTGACATCAGGGATCCGTCGTGGGATGGTGATGACAAATCGGGTTCCCCTGCCGGGTTTTGACCGGACCTTTATCGTTCCCCGGTGCTGTTCAATGACCTTGTTGGCGATGTAGAGCCCAAGGCCTGTTCCATTGGCCCCCTTGGATGAGAAAAAGATGGTGAAGATGTTCTTAAGGGTGGTCTTGCTCATGCCCTGGCCCGTGTCCTGGACCAGGAAGGTGATGGTTTCATTGTCTGCACTGGCGTTGAATACCAGGGTATGAGCCTTACGGGAAGTATCTGCAATGCATGCCTCCACACCATTTTCAAGGATGTTGACAAGGGCTGACTGGAGGCTCGTTCTGTCTACCTCCAGCAGATCTTCCTTTCGATCAATCTCGATGAAGGATTTCAGGGTAATTCCGTTGAGCGTTGTACTGTCTTTTACAATGGTAAGGGTCTCTTTGACAAAGCTTTGTGCAGAGACCTTTTCCCCGTTAAACTTTCGGGTTTTTGTGTAATAAAGGATGTCCAGCACCAGTTTTTTGATTCTTTTGGTCATCTGGCTTGAGATTTCATACCCTTCCTGGATACGTTCAAAATTTTTGGTCTTTATTCCTGAGCCCATGGCGTAGATGCCGCTATCAAGACCTGTCAAAAGCCCCTTGACGCCGTGGGATATGGAGCCGATCATGAATCCCAGTGAGGTCAGGTGGTCTTCGAGGTGCCTCACCTCGGTGATGTCGGTCAGCATGACAAGGACCTTGGTTGTCCTGCCCTGGTCGTCCCGTATGGGGGCTGTCCAGTGCAGCACCGTGTGCTTCAGGCCAAACGAAGAGATGATCTGCGTTTCTGAAGAGTGGTTTTTACCTTCCTTGAAGGTCTTGTCCACCGGGCATATCCTGCATGGGTCGTCCCTGTTTTTGCAGATGCCGAAGCAATATTCTCCAATGTGGTTACCAAAATATTCTTTGAATTTTTTATTGGAATCCACAATGTGGTAATCCCTATCCTGGACATAGACAAAACAGGGCACCTCGTCAAAGAGCTGCTTGTAGTTTTTCTCGGAGGATGCATACCTGCTTTTGTAGCAGCTTTTGTTAAAGCAGAGGTGCTTTTTCTGATATTCACGTTCAAGGGCCCTTGTGATGTAAAAGTCAAAGCAAGCGGCATCAGCGGGCAGGATCATGAAATCAGATGCCCCGTTTTTAAGGGTCTGGACGCCAAGGCGGGCGTGGTCCTGGTTAATTGCCGTAATGATTTCAGTCTCCGGCAAACTCTTCCTGATGGCAGCAATGAGTGCCAGGTGATCGTCTTTTGTTGGATCAATGGACACCACCATGAGGTCAGGCACGATTTCGTTGGGTTCAAGGGTGAACGGTTGACAGGGGGTAAGCTGTTTAAAACTTGTCTGGGCGCGGAATCTTGAAAATTTTAAATCTGGAATAGATGAACGGTTGAGATTGACGATCAAAATGTGGTTTTTCATTTTTGCAAGATTCCAGGCCCCTGGGTCGGACCGGCAGATGGTGTTAGTTGGGCCAACATGGCGTTTTTTGTCTGAAAAAAATTGATACTAAGTCAGTGATTGAAAAAGGTCAATGCCTGACAGCAATTCCCATTATGGTTTTTAACTTGACATGCCGTACCCTTTGTCACTATTTACACGGATACTGAACTTAAAAAATTATAAATAGATATAAATATAAAGGGGGAGAGTAATGAGCGAACAGGGTCAATCAAAGGAAAAGGTATGGATTAACGCCTATGAGTCGGGGGTGCCTGAAACCATTGATTTTAAAGAGGTGTTGATCCCCGGGTACCTGGAACAATCGGCCCGTGATTTTCCTGAAAAAACAGCCCTGGTTTTTGAAGGATACAAGATAACATTTACGGAACTCAATGACATGGTTGATACCTTTGTGGGCGTTTTACGTCAGCTTGGCATTAAAAAGGGCAATAGTGTCAGTATTCTTCTTCCCAACCTTATTCCCTGTGTGGTTGCCTACTATGCCATTTTGAAGATGGGGGCCATTGCCGTAATGAACAATCCGCTCTATTCGGACAGGGAGCTTTTGTATCAGTTTAACGATTCTGGTTCAACCATGGTGATAACCCTTGATCTGCTGGTCGAGAGAATGAAGGCGCTGCGGGCTAAAACGCAAATAAAAAACATCATATACGCTTCCCTTGGTGATTATCTGCCATTTGCAAAACGCCTCCTTTTTCCCCTGGTGGCCAAGAAAAGAAAGCTTGCAACGGATGTTCAGCCGGGACCAGATCTTTATTCATTCAAGGAGCTTTTGGACAAGAACGAACCGGACAGAACAGGTGTTGAAATTGATTTTGACGATGTTGCCATGTACCAGTACACAGGGGGAACAACCGGGGTTTCAAAGGGCGTGATGCTGACCCACAGGAACCTGAGCTACCAGGTTCAGCAGATCAAGGCGTGGTTTCCCACGTTCAGGATGGGAACGGACATCATGCTCGGAGCCCTTCCCTTTTTCCATGTGTTTGGGCTCTCCGTCTCCATGAATTTTGCCATTGCCATGGGCTGGGCCAATATCCTTGTTCCCAAGCCCCAGCCTGAACCCCTGCTTGAAGCGATTTCAAGGTTCAAACCGACCTTTGCACCCCTTGTCCCGACCATGTATATCGGCATGCTTAACCACCCGAATATCGGCACAAGCGATTTGACGAGTATCGAGGGCTGTTTTTCTGGAAGCGCTCCCCTTCCCGTGGAGATTATCAACGATTTTGAGAAAATGACCGGGGCGGTCATTGTGGAAGGATTCGGCCTTACAGAGTCTTCTCCTGTGACCCATGTCAATCCCTTTCAGGGGACGAGGAAACCCGGCAGTATCGGTCTTCCGTTACCCAACGTGGAGTGCAGGATCGTCAGCATGGACGATGGCGTGACAGACGTTGAGCAAGGCAAACCAGGCGAGCTGTTCATCCGGGGCCCCCAGGTGATGAAGGGGTACCTTAACCGGCCCGACGAAACCCGAAAAACCCTGACCGATGACGGCTGGCTCCACACCGGGGATGTGGCGACCATGGATGCGGATGGCTATTTTTACATTGTGGACCGGATCAAGGATATGATTATTTCTGGCGGTTACAATGTCTATCCAAGGGATATTGAAGAGGTGCTTTACGAGCATCCCAAGGTTCAAGAGGCTTGCTGTGTCGGCATCCCCCATCCTAAAAGGGGGGAGGCGGCCAAGGTGTTCATCGTGTTAAAGTCTGGCGAAACCGCCACTCGGGATGAAATCCTTGATTTTTGTTCAACAAGGCTTGCAAAGTACAAGTGGCCTGTGGAGGTTGAGATCCGGAGTGATCTTCCCAAATCTGCGGTTGGCAAGGTCTTGAAAAAAGATCTCAGAAAATAGGAAGATTCAGGCAGTTGTTTCTTCTTTGTTCTCCAGGACTTTCCTGATCATGGCGATGAGTTCTTTGTCTGTAACGGGTTTGGCAAGGTAGGCGTCCATACCGGCGTTAAGGCAGCGCTGTTCATCCTCGTGGGTGGCATGGGCTGTCATGGCTATGATGGCAACCTGTTTACACCGGGTTTCCGATTCAGCGTTCCGGATGATTCGTGTTGCCTGAATTCCATCCATTTCCGGCATCTGGATGTCCATGAGGATCAGATCATAGGGGGCCTGTTTAAGTCGTTGGATCAATTGGGTACCGTTGTCTGCAATCGTTGCTGAAAAGCCGTGGCGGTTGAGCATCATTTGGAAAACCTTCTGGTTTACCAGATTGTCCTCAGCAACGAGGATTTTAATCTTTTTGGGGTCAAAAATGCGGTCAGGAGTGTTTTCCTTCTGATCAACAGGGTGCGGGTTTCCCTTTTTTTTGATAATGGTCATGATTCTTCACGGATTCCCAACGGGTGGTGGAATCTGTGCCCTATCGTTTCTTTTGCGAAAATAAGGTCGTTTTTTCCCATGGCCTCTATCTTTTTCGTTGAGGTACCAGGGGGGTGTAAAGGGGCCGGTAATCCTTATAAGCAGTGGTTCCTCCTCCCCTGATATTACCCGTAGCCCTGTTTGTTGAATATTGCCAGTCGTTGCCTGTCTTTTTGTTTTGTTTCAGTTGCTCATAACCCGGATAGGTATTTCTCTTTGCCGGATGGACCCAGTTGGGGTGGGGCAGGTGTTTAATTTTCTGTTTTTCGTTTGCACCTGCAGGGACGGTGATTGCTGCAAGAAAGATCAGTGTAAGTATTGTGTTTTTTAAAATAAATTTCACCATTTTGTTATCACAGGGGGTCAGGGCCGTTCTGGGTTGTCAATGGTGTTGAATCCCTTAAAACAATAAACCGGATTGGAATCAATTGCAAGGACTTCACTGGCCCAGGCCCTGATTGGGTCTGAAACCTAACCCATTGACAAAGAAACAACCCGGGGATAGGTATATGGGATGAAATTGAGACTGATCATCCTGGTGCTTGCACTTCTTGCCTTTCTTTCGGCATCAACGGGGGGGTGGCTCTACTATTACTCGTTAAAGCAGAGTGTCTTCCACGACGCAGAAAATTATGCTGAAACAAGGCTTGAGCTTTTGAGGCGGCAGGTCAACCTTTTTCTGTCTGAGCACATTCGACCTGTTAAGGCCCTGGCAGGCCTCAAGGAATTGAGAATGGCACTTGAAATGAAAGATGACCATTCCATGGCCCTGCTCAACCCCATCCTGGATAACTTTGCCTTTTCCCTGGGCCTTGATACCTGCTACCTCATGGATCGTTACGGTAAAACCGTGGCCAGTTCCAACCGGAACCGGGCAGACAGTTTTGTGGGTCAGGATTTTTCGTTTCGTCCCTATTTCAAGGAGGCCGTTTTGGGCCGGCCTGCAACCTATCTTGCCCTTGGCGCAACCTCCAATAAACGGGGGGTGTACTACAGCCACCCCGTGTATGACCGGGCAAAAAAAAACATTCTTGGTGTGGCCGTCATTAAATCCTCGGTGGGGCCTGCCGAGTCAGAACTTTTTACAAAATCTGAGGATATCCTTCTTGTGACAAATCCAGACGGTATGGTTTTTATCTCGAACAGGGAGGACTTTTGTTTCAAATTCCTGTGGCCCCTTGATCCCAGAATTGTTCAGGGATTTAAAGAGACAAAGCAGTTTGGCAACGGTCCCTGGTTCTGGGCGGGTTTCCGGCCCGGGGAAAACGGCCACGTGTCAGACATCAATGGAGTGGATTATCTTTTTTCAGCCCTTGACCTTGACAGTTACCCGGGATGGAAGGTGATCCATCTCCGGGATTACAGGGAGATTGGGCGTCAACTTGCCGATCCCTTTTTAAGGGCGGTTGGACCTGCAGCCTTGATTGTTTCCATTCTCATCGGGATTTCAGTACTGATTTTGTACCGGATCGCACTCCAGGAGATACTGAGGCGAAAGCGGGTGGAAAGGGAGTTGCGCTTCAGTGAAGAACGTTACCGGGACATCTATCACAAGACCCCTGTCATGCTCCACTCCATCGACACCACGGGCAGGATCATCCGGGTCAGTGACTACTGGCTTGAAAAAATGGGCTACACCCGCAACGAGGTGATTGGCCGGGATCTTACGCGATTTTATACAAAGGAATCCCGGAGCCATGCCCTTGGGGTTGTCTTTCCTGAGTTTTTTAGGACCGGGGTGTGCAAGGACGTTCCCTATACCTATTTAAAGAAAAACGGCGGAAGGATTGACATCCTGCTCTCCTGCCATGGGGTCAGGGATGACAGCGATCGGGTGGTTCGTTCCCTTGCCGTAAGTGTGGATGTGACGGAAAAGAACGAGGTGCAAACAGCCCTTGAAGCGGCCACCCGTAAATTATCCACCTACTCCATGGACCTTGAACAGCAGGTTCAGAAGCGGACGGTTGAACTTGAAAAGGTCCAGGACAAACTTCGAAAACTCTCGGGAAGTATCATGGAGGCCCATGAGATTGAACGGGGCGCCCTTGCCCGGGAACTCCACGATCACCTGGGGCAGGTGCTGACAGCCCTTAAAATTGACGCCGTGTGGATCGAGCGCTTCCTCTCCCCAAGGGACCCGGATGCCGCTGTAAGGGCCGGTCGTATCTCTTCCCTGATTGACGACACCATCGGGGATGTCAGGAAAATGGCCTTTCGCTTGAGACCTGGCGTGCTCGATGATCTCGGGCTTGTGGAAGCCCTGGAATCCCTTACCGGGGATTTTGAAGAGCGTTCGGATATCACCTGTTTGTTCCAGGCTGCGGCCCTTCCGGACATTGATTCAACCCTTGCCACGGCCCTTTACAGGATTGCCCAGGAGGCCCTGACCAATGCCATTCGACATTCAAGGGCATCCATTGTGGCACTCACCCTTGCCATGGATCAAGGAAAACTTGTGCTGAAAATCAAGGACAATGGTGTGGGCTTTGCCTTTGACGACATTAATGAAAATCAGGGATTCGGGCTTGCTGGCATGCAGGAGAGGGCCACCCTGGCCGGCGGCGTCCTTGAGATTGTATCAGGCCCGGAACAGGGTACAAGTGTGTGCTGCTTTGTTCAGGTCCACGGAGGAAGACCATGATCAGGGTATTACTGGCTGATGATCATAAGATTGTAAGGGAGGGACTTCGACGGATCATTGAAGAGAGCGGTGAGATGGAGGTGGTGGCTGAGGCTGAAGACGGTACCGGTGCCATCAAGGGGGCCCTGGAGGCAAAACCAGACGTTGCCGTCATTGATATCTCCATGCCAGGACTTGACGGTCTGGAGGTGACCGATATCCTCAAGCGAAATGCGCCTGACTTGCCCGTGTTGATCCTGACAATGCACGATGAAGATCAGTACGTCATCAAGGCCGTGGAAACCGGCGCCATGGGATATGTGACAAAACAGTCTGCCCCGGAGCAACTGGTGGATGCCATTAAAAAACTTCATTCAGGGGGGAGGTATCTTACTGAAAAGGCAAGCGAAGCCCTGGCCCTCCGGGTGGTCAGGGGAGATAAATTTCGTTCAGCTACGGATTCATTGTCCATGCGTGAACTCCAGGTGCTCCGAAAATTGGCCCTGGGTCATACCAACCATGAAATTGCGGCAAGTTACAACATCAGTGTCAAGACCGTTGACACCTATCGGGCAAGGGTTTTGAAAAAACTTAACCTCAGAAACAATGCAGATCTTTCCAGGTTTGCCATTAAAAACAGGATCGTTGAACTGTAGATGCATAAAAAAACAATGTTTAGCTTTGTGTCTGATTAACGGGTGTGTTATGTTTTTTATTTAATTGGTAAATGGCCCGTTTTCTATTTTCTTGCAACACTTAATGAAAGGTATTTAGAAAATCAACATGGAAGAGACAAATTACACCTTTGAATTTGGCGATTATGGTGAGACCACGGGGGTTAGAATTCACACCAGCGGCTCCGATGTCCTTCAATACAAAAACATCAGCAAGGGAACAGCCTTTACCGAACAAGAGAGGCAAAAGCTCCATCTGTGCGGATACCTTCCCCCCCGGGTAAAGAGTCTCGAGGATCAGGTCATCTCATCCCTTAAGGTGATTGACGAAAAAGAGAGTGACCTTGAACGATTCGTTTATATCCGAAGCCTTTATGACAGAAACGTCACCCTTGCCCATGCAGTCATTGCAAGCGATATCTCAAGATTTTTGAGCATCATCTACACGCCCACCGTGGGTCTGGCCTGTCAACACTATTCGTCCATGTTTAGGAGGGCCAATGGGATTCACCTCTACCCGGGCAACATTGACCAGGCTGAGGAGATATTAAAACGTTACAGTGACCGGGACATACGGGTTGCAGTTGTCACTGACAACCAGGGCATCCTCGGTATCGGTGACCAGGGCGCAGGCGGAATTGCCATCTGCCTTGGCAAGCTGATGCTTTACACCCAGGGAGCAGGAATTGCACCCTGGCACTGTCTACCCATCTCCCTTGATGTGGGGACAGACAACAAGGCGCTTCTGGATGATGTTACCTACCTTGGCTGGCGAAAGCCCCGTTTAAAGGGGGAAGATTACCTGGATTTTATTAAGAAGTTTGCACGGGCGTTCAAGGCTGTTTTCCCAAAGGCCCTGTGCCAGTGGGAGGATTTTTCAAAGCAGAATGCCTTTACCATCCGGGACGTTTACCTCAATGATCTCATTTCGTTCAACGATGATATCCAGGGCACAGGCGCTGTTGCCCTGGCGGGTATTCTTGCTGCCATGAAGATTAAAAAAGAGAAGCTCGTTGATCAGGTGTTCCTTATCAATGGCGCAGGTGCAGGTGGTATTGGCATTGCCGAACAGATCGAAACTGAGCTCATTGAAGAGGGGCTTGACGGGATCGAGGCAAGAAAACGGATTTTTACCATGGACAGCAAAGGGGTGGTCACCACGGATCGCACCCTTGAACCCTACAAGGAGAAGTTTGCAAAGAATCCACTCAGCCTTGCATGGCTTTCATCTCCCGGGGACAATACCCTTATCAACGTCATTAAAAATGAAAAGGTGACCGTTCTCATCGGCACTTCAGGCCAGCCCGGAACCTTTACCCGGGAGGTGGTCCTGGCTGTGGCTGCCAATACAGACCAACCTGTTATTCTGCCCTTGAGTAATCCCACCACAAAGGCCGAAGCCCTGCCCCAGGATGTTTACGACTGGACAGATGGCAAGGCCCTTGTTGCCACGGGAAGCCCCTTTGCACCGGTAACCCATGGCGGTAAGCAGATTCGGGTCGGCCAGATGAACAACGCATTTATCTTTCCTGGCGTGGGACTGGGAATTCTGGCTTCAGGTGCCCTGGAGGTGCTTCCCACCTTTTTTTCGGCTGCTGCCCATGCCGTTGCTGAGTCTGTTACAGAGGAGAACCTCAAGGATGGGATATTGTTTCCTCCCGTGGATGAGTTCAGAAAGGTTTCCCTTAAGGTGGCACGGTTTGTGGGTGCTGAATCGATCCGGGGAGGCGTTTCAAGTAATTGCGCTTACAGCAGGTATCAGCACAATAATGATCTGGAACGGTTGAATACGCTTATCGAAAAAATGTGCTGGAATCCCGAGTATCTTCCCATCATTTAAATGAATTTTACATACCAGGGCTCCTTGCCGGATTTTTCCGGTAAGGGGCCTTTTCTATTTCGTGGGCACCGGCATCCGTACCCGGGCCCTGTGAAAAATTATTGACTTTCCAACCTATTTTGTTTATTTCCCAGCTTCAGTTTTCATACGGGAGGTACCCCTGCCATGTCGGTCGTGTCATTACAAAACATTTCCAAAACCTATGATACCCATACGGTATTAAATAATTTGTCCCTGGATGTTGTCAAAGGTGAATTTCTAACCCTTCTCGGCCCTTCCGGTTGTGGAAAGACAACGGTTTTACGGCTCATTGCAGGTCTTGAAACCTGTACCCGGGGTGAAATTTATATTGACGGGTGCGATCATACCCATGTCCCGGCCTGTGACCGGGACGTCAACACCGTGTTCCAGAGCTATGCTCTTTTCCCCCATATGACGGTGTTTGACAATATCGCCTTTGGGTTGAAGCTTAAAAAAGTACCGTTCCTGGAAATCAAGACCCGGGTCGAGGAGACCCTGGCCCTTGTAAAACTTTCAGGGCTTGGCAACCGGCGGATTCAAAATCTTTCCGGCGGCCAGCAGCAACGGGTGGCCATCGCCCGTGCCATTGTCAACGAACCCCTGATCCTGCTCCTGGACGAACCCTTGAGCGCCCTTGATTATAAGCTTAGAAAGGAGATGCGCCTTGAATTGCGGCAGCTTCACAGAAAGCTTGGCATCACCTTTATCTTTGTCACCCATGACCAGGAAGAGGCCCTGATCCTTTCTGACCGGGTGGTGGTGATGAACAACGGGGTTATTGAACAGCAGGGTCCGCCCAAGGATATTTATGAGGAGCCGGTGAACCGATTTGTTGCAGAATTTGTCGGTGAGAGCAATCTGTTTGATGCCCGGGTGGTCGCAGCCAGGGAGGAGACCATGGACATCGAGGTCCAGGGGATTGTAAAGACGGTCAGGAATAGAAAAAATCATGGCAAGGATGATGGCATCATGGTCCTGCTCCGGCCTGAAGACATGATCGTTGAAAGGGGCGAAGCGATCTGCCCGGACGGCTTTTTTCCCGGCAGGGTTGAGGAGATGATCTACAAGGGAACCACCGTGGACCTGATCATTGTCCTTGATGGCGGCAAAAAGGTGTTTGTTCTCGAATTTTTCAACGAAGATGCCGAGACCATCTTTTACGATGTGGGCGAAAAGGTCTTTGTGTCGTGGATCGACGGCTGGGAGGTAGTACTTGCCCATGAATGAAACCAAGCGCTTTAAGCATACGGCCATCAGTGTCAATATGCTCTGGATCTTTTTCTTTGTGCTTGTCCCCAACCTCATGGTGGTTGCCATCAGCCTTGTGGAGAGGGACCCTGTCTCTTTTTTCCGGTGGGTGCCGACACTTTCCAACTACCGCAGCCTGTTTGACCCCATAACGGTCAAGGTCTTTGTCAATTCCGTTGAATACTCCACGGTCACCACAATTCTGACCCTTGCCGTTGGTTACCCATTTGCCTGGTTTCTCACCCGGGTCAGTGCACACAGGCGTTCGCTCCTGCTCATGATGGTGATGGTTCCCTTCTGGACAAGTTCACTCATCAGGACCTACGCCCTTGTTATTCTCATGAAGGCCAATGGCGTGATCAACTCGATGCTGATCGCCCTTGGCATGGTAGAGGGACCGGTATCGATTCTTTACACGGACGTTGCCGTTTATGTGGGGTTGGTGTATTCTCTGCTGCCGTTCATGATCCTGCCCCTTTATGCGGTCCTTGAAAAACTTGACCACGGACTGATTGAAGCGGCCCACGATCTTGGTGCCAATAATTTTCAAACCTTCATGGGGGTGGTTCTGCCCCTCTCCATTCCCGGGGTTATGGCCGGATGCATCATGGTGTTCCTTCCCTCCATGGGGCTTTTTTATATTCCCGATCTTCTGGGTGGTGCCAAATCCATGCTGGTTGGGAATTTCATCAAAAACCAGTTTTTGACAGCGGGCAACTGGCCCTTTGGGTCAGCGGCAAGCGTGTTTCTGATTGTTGCCATGATTTTCATGATCAGCATCTATCTGCTAATTATGAAACGTTTTAACCGTTCGGTAATATTATGAAGCGTTTTATCGGGGTATCCTGGCTGACGGCTGTTTACGCCTTTCTCTATATCCCGCTTTTTACCCTCATGGTTTATTCTTTCAACAGTGCAAAGTTCACAACCGTGTGGAAAGGGTTTACCCTTAAGTGGTATGTTAAACTCTTTGAAAACCAACAGCTTCTGGACGCTTTTTTCAATTCAATGACCGTGGCTGTGGTTTCAAGCATCATTGCAACAGCCATCGGCACCCTTGGGGCTTTTGCCGTGAACCGCTATCGGTTTGTGGGGCGTAAGGTTTTTTTCGGGTTGGTCCATTCAGTGATGATGAGCCCGGACATTGTCATGGGGATCTCCCTGCTTATGCTCTTTGTACTCATGGGGGTAGAGACCGGTTTTTTGACCCTGCTCCTGGCCCATGTCACCTTTTGTCTTCCCTTTGTCATTGTAACGGTCCATGCCCGCATCAGCGGGTTTGATCCCGCGGTGGTCGATGCGGCCCGGGACCTGGGTGCCGGGGAGTTTGAGACTTTTTTCAGGATCATTCTGCCCATGATCCTGCCTGCGGTACTGGCCGGCTGGCTGTTGAGCTTTACCCTTTCCCTGGATGATGTTATCATCAGTTTTTTTGTGACAGGGCCTGAATTTGAAATTCTTCCCCTGAAAATATACTCCATGGTGCGTCTGGGGGTAAAGCCGGAAGTCAACGCCCTTTGCTCCATTCTTTTTTTAATAACCCTGGCGGCCCTGGCTTTGGCCCATCTTCTGACAAAGGAGAGAGCGTTAAAATGAAAAAATGGATGGTTGTTGTACTGGCAGTTCTGGTGCCGGCCCTTGTGTCTGCTGCAAGGCCAAGCGTATATGTGTACAACTGGACGGAATATATGCCCGACGAGGTGATCTCGGCCTTTCAAAAGGAAACGGGTATCAAGGTGGTGTACTCCACCTATGAGAGTAACGAATCCATGTATGCCAGGGTTAAGCTGCTAAAGGGCAAGGGGTATGACCTGGTGTTTCCCTCCACCTATTTTGTCCACCGAATGAGAAAAGAAGGTCTGCTGGCCCCCATTGACCGGTCAAAGCTGACCCATTTCAACCACCTTGACCCCCTTCTCCTGGACAAAGCCTATGATCCAGGCAATCTTTACAGCATTCCCTATGTGTGGGGATCAACGGCCATGGCCTTTAATCGTGACCATGTGAATCCGGGGAACATGACCTCATGGAAGGATTTGTGGCGGCCGGAGTTTAAAAATCGTCTGGTGATGAACGATGACCTGAGGGAGGTGTTCGGCGTTGGACTTATTGTCAACGGTTTTTCCGTTAACGATACGGATCCTGCCCATATCAAGACGGCCTTTGAGTCGATTAAGACGCTCATGCCCAACATCCGGGTTTTTTCCGGGGATTCCCCCAAACAGCCGCTGTTAAACCTTGAGACCTATGCCGGCATGATCTGGAATGGGGAGGCATACATGGCATCCCAGGAGTTTCCCGCTATCCAGTATGTGTATCCAAAGGAGGGCGCCATCTTCTGGGTCGATTCCATGTGCATTCCCAAAGGTTCCAAAAACAAGGGTGAGGCCCATACATTTATGGATTTTATTCTCAAGCCTGAAATGGCAAAGCTTATCTGCGAATATGTGGGGTATGCTCCTGCCAATCGCACGGCAATGGGGCTCATGGACAAAGGACTCACGAACAATCCCATGATCTTTCCTGACCCTGCAATTGTGGAAAAAGGTGAATTTCAGACAGATGTGGGTGACGCCATTCTTATTTATGAGCGCTATTGGGAGCAACTGAAAACAGAACTTTAAGGGTGGACGACATATGATAGCTCATGGACCCGAAGGTGATTCCCGGCAGATCTGCAAGATTCTTGTTGACCAGCGGCTTATATCCTCGGAGCAGGCAACAGGCATTCTTGCCCGGGAGGCTTCAGCCACGGCTGCCCTTGAGGCAAAAAGGGCTGAAAAAAGGAAAAAAAACCGTTCCGAAACCTTGATTGAGGCGCCCATCAGCTTTGTTGATATTCTGGTAGCCTTCAAGATCTCTCGAAGGGATGATCCAGACAGGAAGCTTGATGAGGATACACTGTACGAGGCCATTTCCAGGGGGCTTGGCCTGGTTTACAAAAAAATAGATCCGTTAAACCTTGATCTCAACCTTGTGACCCGGACCATACCACGTTCCTTTGCCATGAAACATCTGCTTCTGCCCCTTGGGATGGATGAGGGAAGACTTGTGGTGGCCACCTCGGATTTTTTTAACCATGAAGCCATCGACGATGTGGAGCGGGTTTCTGATTTTAAGGTAGTACCTGTTATCAGTTCAAAATCGGACATCATTCGTCTGATTGACGAGTTCTTCGGGTTTCGCCATTCTATTACTGCTGCAGAGCACCAGTTTACAGGAAGTGGGGTGGATCTTGGAAACCTTGAGCAGTATGTTCGCCTCCAGACCATGGATGAACTGCCTGCAACCGACCAGCATATCGTTAACGCGGTCAACCATCTTTTTTCCTACGCCTTTGACCAGCGGGCAAGCGACATTCACATCGAACCCAAAAGGGAGACAAGCCTTGTGAGGATGCGCATTGACGGCATGCTCCACACGGCGTTCAAACTTCCCAAAAAGGTTCACAATGCCGTGATCTCAAGAATCAAGACCCTGTCCCGGCTCAACATGGCCGAGAAACGAAGACCCCAGGACGGACGGATTAAAACGGAAAAAGGGGGCAAGGAGGTTGAGATCCGGGTTTCCACTATTCCCGTGGCATTTGGCGAAAAGGTGGTCATGAGGATCATGGATCCGGACGTTCTGTTCCAGGACCTTTCCATGCTCGGGTTTTTCCCCGAAGACCTTGAAAGATTCAAGGGGATCGTTTCCCGGCCCCACGGCATTGTGCTGGTAACCGGCCCCACTGGAAGTGGAAAGTCCACCACTCTCTATTCGACCCTGAGGATGCTCTCAACCCCTGCGGTTAACATTGTCACCATTGAAGAACCCATTGAGATGATCCACGAGGATTTTAACCAGATTTCGGTCCAGCCCGCCATTGGTGTCACCTTTGACTCGATTTTGAGAAATATTCTCCGCCAGGACCCTGATATCATCATGGTGGGTGAGATCCGGGATCTTGAAACCGCCCAGAGTGCCGTCCAGGCCGCCCTCACGGGCCATCTGGTGCTCTCAACCCTGCATACCAATGATGCCGTCACCTCGGTCACCCGGCTCCTTGACCTTGGTATTCCGCCTTTTCTGATTCAGTCATCCCTTGTGGGCGTGGCAGCCCAGAGACTCGTACGACGCATCTGTCCCGATTGCAGCAGTGATCTGACCATGGATGCCGCGGAGCTAAAAGAGATGGGCCTGCCCGTCAATCTTGAGGGTGAGGTTGTTTTGAAGTATGGTAAGGGGTGTACCAAATGTCGCCAGACCGGTTACAGGGGGCGTCAGGCTGTTTTTGAGGTGCTGCCCTATTCAGAGGCATTGAAGAAAATGACAGCCCAGGATGCCAATATCCCCTCGTTGAGGAAGCGGGCCAGAATGGAGGGGCTGGTCTCCCTGCAGGAGAATGCTGTCAGGGCCATGCTTGCAGGCCAGACAACCTTTCAGGAGGTCCTGAGGGTCACCTCTGGTTAGGGCCATGGAAATATTAAAAGACTAATTGTATGGTGGGTTTTATTGTTTCCATGGCCCTTAGTCGGGTGTTCTCCACCAGGGTGTGGTGAAATTGACAAACAATGGAATTCAACAAACAATAAATATAATGCCAGGAAGGCAGTCCTGATCCATCCATAGTTGAAGATGCCCTTGTTGTGATACAATCCGGTTTATGGTATTATGCGTGTGTCCCGAGGGTCCTATTCAACAAAGATGTCGGCATACATGTCTTTTCTCCTGTTGGATACAGCGGATACAGGCCAAGGGAAAGAACAGGGCCATGGCACGACACATGATCAATCATCACACCAGAGGATTTTTACATGAAATTTTCCAACTATGACACCGAGGGTTTTTATGATGAGTTGTTCGATGAAAACAATCTCCCACGTCCAGGTGCAAAGCTGCTCATAGACAAGATTGAATCCCTGCCCGAAAATGATCTGATGCACAAACAGCGTTCTGCTGAAACAGCCCTGATCCAGCTGGGGAACACCTTTGCCGTTTATGGCAGTGAGGAAGGCACTGAAAAAATACTCCCCTTTGATGTGATTCCCCGCATCATTGAAAACAAAGACTGGATAGAGATTGAACTGGGCCTGAAACAGCGTATCTATGCCATGAATAAATTCATCAATGACATTTACCATGATCGCAAGATTTTAAAGGACAAGGTGGTTCCAGAAGATCTCATCATGACCTGTGCCGCCTATCGGAAGCAGTGTGAGGGACTGACTCCTCCTAAATCCATCTGGTGCCACATCACTGGTACGGATCTTGTCCGTGACCAGGATGGTCGGTTTTATGTTCTGGAAGACAATATGCGCTGTCCATCGGGGGTTTCCTATGTGCTGGAGAACCGCCAGGTCTTAAAACGTACCTTTTCCCATGTGTTTACCGATTCCAGAGTCCGGCCGGTGGATGAGTATCCCAACAAACTTCTGGCCACCCTGGAGAACCTGGCACCCCAGCGTATTTCACAACCCAAGATCGGTGTGCTGACCCCGGGCATGTACAACTCCGCATATTTTGAGCATTCGTTTCTGGCCCAGCAGATGGGGGTGGAGCTGGTGGAAGGTCAGGATCTGGTGGTGTCCGACGGATTTGTATATATGCAAACCACCAAGGGACTCCAGAGAATCGATGTGATTTATCGCCGTCTGGATGATGATTTCCTAGATCCCAAAGCCTTCCGGGCCGACTCCATGCTGGGGGTTCCAGGCATCATGGATGTCTATCGTGCAGGCCGGGTGGCCATGGCCAATGCCCCGGGGACGGGTATTGCCGATGACAAGGCCGTGTATGCCTATGTTCCAAAGATCATAAAATACTACCTGGGTGAAGATGCCATTCTGCCCAACGTGCCCACTTTCATCTGCCGGGAGGATAAGGAAAGGGCCCATGTCCTTGAAAATCTGGATAAACTGGTGGTCAAGGCGGCAAACGAATCCGGGGGGTATGGCATGATGATCGGGCCCCATGCCAGTAAGGCGGAGCGGGAAAAATTTGCAGAGTTGATTCAGAAAAATCCCCGGAACTACATTGCCCAGCCCACCCTTTCACTTTCCCGGGTACCCACCATTGTTGATGATCATTTTGAAGGTCGTCATGTGGATTTAAGACCCTACATCCTCTATGGTAAGGAGATCTATGTGATGCCGGGGGGGCTCACCCGGGTGGCATTGAAAAAAGGGTCTCTGGTGGTGAACTCTTCCCAGGGAGGCGGCACCAAGGATACCTGGATTACGGACATGGGCTTCGAAGAAAATGAACTGTCATCCCCGTCATCGCAACCGACCCAGGTTTTTCAATCTCAATTTCAGGATTCAACCCCCGGTGACACCACAGGAGGACCCCATGCTTAGTCGTGTTGCAAGTTCTGTTTACTGGATGACAAGGTACATAGAACGGGCCGAAAATATTGCCAGGTTTATTACCGTGAACCTGAATCTGACCCTTGATTTTCCTGCCGAAGTCACCCGGCAGTGGCAGCCCATCGTTATGGCCACCGGTGATCATCTGCTGTTTGAAAAAAAATATGGAGAGGATTATTCGTCAGAAAACGTGATTCATTTCCTTGCCCTGGATCAGGAGTACAGCAACTCCATTATCTCTTCTCTTCGAGCGGCAAGGGAAAATGCCCGATCCGTGAGGGAGATCATTTCGTCTGAAATGTGGGAGCAGGTAAACCGTTTTTACCTTGAACTCAAGGAGGCCAGCACCACTGATTATGCCAGCCGAAATCCCCACAAATTTTTCAAGATCATCACCATGCGTGGTCACATGTTCACCGGGCTTTTATATTCCACCATGTCCCATGGTGAGGCCTTTCAGTTTGCCCTCACAGGGCTTTTGCTGGAACGGGCGGACAAGACATCCCGAATCCTGGATGTGAAGTATTTCATGCTGCTGCCCCGGGCCGGGGAGGTTAACACCCCCTATGATTCCATTCAGTGGGCCGCGGTCTTAAAATCCGCCAGTGCCCTGGAAATGTACCGCAAGCGCTTCCACCAAATTATCCCCAAACAGGTGTGTGATTTTCTGATCTTTGACAGTGAGTTTCCCCGGTCCATCCGTTATTGCCTTAAAAAAGGGGAGCAGGCGTTGCATAAAATTTCCGGCACCCCGGTGGGAACGGTGTCCAACCCGGCGGAAAAAAGTCTGGGGCGGTTGTGCGCGGATCTGGATTATTCCGATATTGATGAAACCATTGCCATGGGCATGCACGAGTACCTGGATGATCTTCAGGTCAAGATCAACACCGTGGGAGTCCATATTCACGAGGCATTCTTTAAGGTTAATGCATCCCCCACCAATGGCGGGGCATCACAGTAATTGACCGGCATGGCAGGAGTATGATATTTGCCCTGGTCACAACAAAATTTGAAACATCTTCACTGGTGATGCCTTGGTGGGTGTTTTTTATATGAAACACTCACCGAAGCACTGTAAACAGAGGCGTTTCATCATTCGTTGTGGCCGGTGAAGATACCTCGCTCCGGCCGTGCCGGTTTATAAGAAAATGCAGCCTCAAATTGTCGACAGCAGAGCCCCCGGCGGGCGATGGGACCGGCCCATTGGGAGCCAAAGGCGATGAGCCCTTTTGCCCTGCCGGGCGTTAAGAAGCGCAGGCTGTTTGAGGACACACCTGTCCGCAGTTCCTGCGCTTTAGACCGGCAGGGCAAAAGGGCCGCCGACGGTCCCGGGCCGGTCCCATCGCCCGGTGGGGGCGGCATAATATCATTTTCATTATTCGTTGTGTCGGCAGGCCGACATGGCCGTTATATAAAAAAATGCAAGTAAACATGGAGAACCTCCTATGGCCATTAAAGTGGCGTTACACCATAAAACTGATTATATCTATGACCGGAAAATTCAACTGGGACCCCAGGTGGTAAGGCTTAGACCAGCCCCCCACTGCCGCACCCCTATTCTGAGTTATTCCCAGATTATCAAACCTGCCGATCATTTCATCAACTGGCAGCAGGATCCCTTCAGCAACTACCTTTCCCGGTTGAATTTTCAGGAAAAGACCGATCATTTTTCCATTGAGGTGGATCTGGTGGCGGAGATGATCATCATCAACCCATTTGATTTTTTCCTGGAACCCCATGCGGAACAATTTCCCTTTACCTACAAACCAGAACTGGCAAAGGATCTGAAGCCCTTTCTGGAGGTGGCCCCCCCCGGAAAAAAATTAAAGGCGTATCTGGCATCCATTGACCGTCGTAAAATGGATACCAACGATTTCCTGGTTATGGTGAATCAGGGCCTGGAAAAGATCATTCGGTACAATATCCGTATGGAACCCAATGTTCAGAGCAGTGAAGAGACCCTGACCAAATTGAGTGGTTCCTGCCGGGACTCGGCCTGGCTTCTGGTTCAGGTTCTCCGACACATGGGACTTGCTGCCCGGTTTGTATCTGGCTACCTCATTCAACTGGCCCCGGACGTGAAATCCCTGGAAGGGCCGTCCGGGCCGGAAAAAGACTTCACCGATCTCCATGCCTGGACCGAGGTGTATCTGCCTGGAGCCGGATGGATAGGGCTTGATGCCACATCTGGTCTTCTCACCGGAGAGGGGCACATCCCCCTGGCCTGTACCCCTGACCCCCGGGGGGCCGCCCCGGTCACCGGTGGCCTTGAAGAATGTGAGGTGACGTTCAACCACACCATGAACATCACCCGGATACACGAAGATCCCCGTTCCACCAAACCCTATCCAGAGGAGATCTGGGAACAGATTGAAAGCCTGGGATACCGGGTGGATGAGGAGATTGCTCGAGAAAACATTACCCTGACCATGGGGGGGGAGCCCACCTTTGTCTCTGTAACGGATATGGAGGGCGATGAGTGGAACACCGGTGCCGTGGGGCCCACCAAAAAGCCCCTGTCCGTGGCCCTTCTCAAACGACTGCGTTCCCAGTGGGCTCCGGGCAGTTTGCTCCACTTTGGCCAGGGCAAGTGGTATCCTGGCGAATCTTTGCCCAGATGGGCCCTGACCTGCCTGTGGAGAAGGGATGGAAAACCGGTGTGGCGGGATGAGGCCCTTGTTGGCAACGAAGAAAAAGACTATGGGTTTGGGCCGGACCAGGCCCAAAAATTAATGAAGACCATTGCCGGAGTGCTGGGGGTGAACACACGACATATCATGCCGGCCTACGAGGATATCTTTCACTGGCTGTGGAAGGAGCAGCGCCTGCCCGTCAATGTAACCCCAGGGGATTCGAAATTGAAAAACGCCGAAGACCGTGCCCGCATGGCCCTGGTGTTTGAAAAGGGCATTGGTGAGGTTACGGGTTTTGTTCTGCCCCTGCAAAAAGGTTCGTGGAAGAGCGGTCCCTGGCACCTGAGAAATGACACCCTTTTTCTCATTCCCGGTGATTCCCCCATGGGGCTTCGTCTGCCCCTGGACTCCTTGCCCTGGGTGGCGGAAAAGGAATACCCCCATGTGGTGGAAGAAGATCCCATGGGGGGAAAAGAACCCCTGCCGGACCCGTTGACCTCGGATGCCGACAAAGAAAAAATCAAGGAATTGCTTGCGGAACGGCAATCCCAGTCCCACCTTGAAGGGGAACCCGAAGTTCAGATACGGGCCGATGTGGTGTCCCAGCCCCGGCCCTTTGCCGAGCCCAAACCCGTTGTTGGAGAGTCCGCGGCCTGGGTTATCAGAACGGCCCTTTGCATCCAGCCCCGGGGGGGACGGCTTTATGTGTTCATGCCCCCCATGGAGCGGGCCGTGGATTATTTTGAACTCATCACCGCCATTGAAGATGCCGCAGCCATCACAAAAATGCCGGTGATCATTGAAGGATATACGCCTCCCTTTGATCATCGTTTTAATCGGTTCAGCATTACCCCGGACCCCGGGGTCATGGAGGTTAATATCCATCCGGCCCACACCTGGAAGGAGATGGTGGACACCACCACGGAACTTTATGAAGCCGCCCGGCTGACGGGGCTTGGAACGGAAAAGTTCATGCTGGACGGCCGTCACAGCGGTACCGGTGGCGGCAATCACATCATCATGGGAGGCGCCACCCCTGCAGAGAGTCCCTGGTTGAAACGCCCGGATCTGCTGAGAAGTTTTCTGACCTATTGGAACAACCACCCCAGTCTTTCCTTTCTCTTTTCAGGGTTGTTCATGGGGCCCACCAGCCAGGCTCCCCGTATTGATGAGGCCCGTCATGATACGCTGTATGAGCTGGAGATCGCCTTTGATGAATTAAAGGCCCAGACCGGGAATTCGGAGCTGCCCTGTCCGCCCTGGCTGGTGGACCGGCTGTTCAGGCATCTGCTCACCGATCTTACCGGTAATACCCATAGGGCCGAGTTCTGCATTGACAAACTGTATTCGCCGGACAGTGCCACAGGCCGGCTGGGACTTGTGGAGTTTCGATCGTTTGAAATGCCCCCCCATGCCCGGATGAGCCTTGCCCAGCAGCTGCTGCTTCGCATCTGTATGGTGAAATTCTGGAAAAAGCCCTATGAAGAAAAACTGGTGCACTGGGGCACCAGCCTCCACGACCGGTTCATGCTGCCCCATTATGTATGGCAGGATTTTTGTGAGGTGCTTGATGAACTTGCCCGGGATGGTTACCCCATGACGGCTGACCATTTTCATCCCCATTTTGAGTTCCGCTTTCCCTTTGTGGGCCAGGTGACCCATGCCGGGATCGAGATGGAATTGAGGGTGGCCATGGAGCCCTGGCATGTGCTGGGTGAAGAGCCGGGCGGTGGCGGCACGGCTCGATACGTGGATTCTTCCCTGGAAAAAATGCAGGTGCTGGTGAAAAATATGACCGATTCCCGGCATAAGGTGCTCTGCAATGGACGACCCTTGCCCCTGCAGCCCACGGGTACAAAGGGGGAATTTGTGGCCGCAGTCCGGTACCGGGCCTGGCAGCCTCCGTCGTGTCTGCATCCCACCATCGGCAGCCATGCGCCACTTACCTTTGATCTGGTGGATACCTGGAGTAAACGATCCATCGGCGGATGCACTTACCACGTGGCCCACCCCGGGGGGCGCAGCTATGAGGTGTTCCCCGTTAATGCCTATGAGGCCGAAGGCCGTCGTGTTTCCCGGTTTGTCAGCTTCGGCCATACCCCGGGGCCCCTGGATCAGATACCCACTGAAGCGCCGAACAGCGCGTTTCCCCACACCCTTGATCTGCGGACCCAGGCAAAAAGATAACTAGTGTTTGAACGAAAACTCACCCATCTGACGCGTTGCTGCACAAACCTGAAATCCTCATGTACTCCAGTACACTCCGGTTTCAGCTTTGCTTGCGCCTTGCATATGGGCAAGTTTTCATCAAACACAGGTTTTCGGTCAACCACTAACTATAATTATGGTACACTCAAGATAACATCATGACATCAGATCCCCCCGATTCTCTGGAAAAACCTCTCCGGCAAGCCCCTGGACTTTTTCAGCAACAGACCGGAAGTTCTTTAGCCAAGGCAACCATGGAGGACGATACCGTTATTGCAGATCCGGTATTTCCCGGGTCGTTTCCCATGTCAGGCAGCTGCAGCGGAATCCTGACCCCGGACGGTACCCCCCAGTCCCATTGGCAGGGGGTACTCAGCTATTTGAACAGTCTGGGCAACCAGGAGCTGGAACGCCGGTGGAAAAAGGCCCGCCAGATCATGCATGAGCATGGGGTAGCCTATAATATGTTCAAAGATGATGCCCGTCAGGAGCGTCCCTGGGAGCTGGACCCCATTCCCCTTCCCATAGCGGCCCAAACATGGTTGGCCCTGGAAAAGGGCGTGGCCCAGAGAACCCGGCTTCTGGGTGCCATCCATGCAGATATCTATGGATCCCAGACCTTGATTTATAAAAATCATCTGCCGCCGGAACTTTTTTTTGCCAATCCGAAATTTTTGCGCCAGTGCCAGGGTCTTTACCGGGAAGAAATTCCGGCCTTTCACTTCCATGCAACAGACCTGTGCCGTTTTTCAGACGATGTATGGCGGGTGGTTGGCCAGCGGACCCAGTCGCCTTCAGGTGCAGGATATGCCCTTGAAAACCGAATTATTCTTTCCCGGATTCTGCCCCGGATGTTTCATTCGGGCAAGGTGATGCGTCTGGCACCATTTTTCAAATCTTTTAACCATTCCCTCATGGAAATTTCAGGTCTGAAGAAGCGGGAACCCAGCATTGTAATGCTCTCATCCGGCCCTTCCAGTTCTACCTATTTTGAGCATGTCTTTCTCTCCCGGTATATGGGCTTTACCCTGGTGGAATGCAGTGACCTTACCGTGCGCAATGATGTGGTGTTTTTAAAGACCCTGAAGGGACTGCATCCGGTGGATGTGATCCTACGGCGTCTCCAGGATACTGCCTGTGATCCCCTGGTCTTCGGCAATTCTTCGCTCACCGGTGTGCCGGGCCTTGTCCAGGCCGTTCGGTCGGGGAATGTGGCCGTGGCCAATCCACTGGGCAGCGGGATTCTTGAGACACCGGCCCTGGTTCCTTTTCTGCCGAGGCTGTGCCGCCTGCTTCTGGGGGAGGATCTTGTGCTTGAAGATGCACCCACGCTGTGGTGTGGTCAACCAGATGCCTTGAACAAGGTCCTTTCCCGGATAACGGATCCCGGTCATTCCATGATCATTTCTTCGGCCTTTGCATCTCCGGAAGTTCCTGTGGTTGATACCCGGGAAATGACGCCTGAAAAAATTGCAGATCTTGGGGCAAAAATAAAGGCCATGCCCTATGCCTATGTGGCCCGGGAACCCATGACGCCATGCTCTTTTCCGGTCTGGGAAAAGGGATCCCTGGTAAACGGCAGTGTCACAATGCGGCTGTTCTCCAGCCTGGTCACCCATGGCGGTGGAGCCATCACAGGTCCTGAAACGGTGTTGTCTGTGGAAGACAGGGTTGTTGTGATGCCGGGAGCTCTGACCCGGGTAGCCCGGGATGCCGGAAGGAAAAGTCATGAAGGCACCCTCCAGGGAGGAAGCAAGGACACCTGGTGTTTCACCGATGGCATAGTGGCCCATCAGACCATGATGACCCAGTTCACAGAACCCCTGGAGATCCACAGGGGAAGTGATCTGCCAAGCCGGGTGGCGGACAACATGCTCTGGCTGGGTCGCTATGTGGAGCGCACTGAAGGTATGCTCCGGGTGATTCGCAGTGTGCTGACAAGATTGAACAGTGAAACCCGTCTGGATATCATGGAAGAATTTCCCTTTCTGCTGCGGGCCATGGCCGCACTTGAGATCACAGGGGCCCATTTTTCTCCCCCTGGTGATGCCTATTCCATGCAGATTATTGAAACCGAAATTCTGGCCTGTCTGTTTGATGTAAAGCGACCCGGCAGCATCATCAGCTCCCTTTACAATGTCAAACGGGTGGCTGCCAGTGTCCGGGACAGACTTTCCATTGATTCCTGGCATGTTCTGGGACGCATGGAAAAGGAGATGGCACTGTTTTCTCCCCACCGTCACAGCCGCATCAGTGAGGCCCAGGAGCTGGTCAACGAAATGATTCTCACCATGTCTGCCTTTGCCGGTCTGGCATTGGAAAGCATGACCCGGGCCATGGGATGGCGGTTCATGGACATGGGACGCCGGCTGGAACGGGCGACGTATATGATTTCCCTGCTCCAGACGCTGTTTGCATCGGACCGGGAACCCATCAACCAGGAACTGGAGGCCCTGCTGGAGGTGGCAGACAGCACCATCACCTACCACACCCGGTATCGCACCACCCTCCAGGTGGAACCCATTGTGGATCTGCTGCTGCTGGATGAACTCAATCCCCGGGCCGTAGGGTTTCAGATGGCAGCCCTGTTTGACCATGTGGAGACCCTTCCCGGCAGTGAAGCAAAGGCCTTTAAAACCCGGGAGGAGAAGATCACCCTGGATCTTACCACCCAGCTGCGCCTTATCGATATCCGGGAACTCCTGGAAAAGAATGAACAGGGGGAGCTGAACCGACTGACCCAACTGCTGGATCATCTGGATAAGGGAATTATCACCCTTGCCAACCACATCTCCCAGCACTATTTAAGTCGCATTGAAACGGAAAAACAGCTGGGAAATCTCGGAAAGCCCTCTGTCTTAAAAAATGATTTCTCACTGACCGGAGCGCCCTATGCAGTATAATATTTCCCATATCACCCGGTATCACCATGGTGATGTGGCCTCTTTATCCCACAATGAGCTGTTTTTGACGCCCCGCCAGACACCCACCCAGAACTGTGTGAAAAATACCATCACCCTGTCACCGGAGCCATCCACCTTTTCCCAGCGAATGGACTTTTTTGGCAACACCGTTACCACCACTACTATCCAGAGGCCCCACAGAACCCTGGAAATAACCGCTGGAAGCCAAGTCATTCTTACTCCGGCAAACCCCATACCCCCGGAGCAGACGCCGGCCTGGGACCAGGTAAAGAAGATGGTGTGGCAGCATGCCACCCCCGAAACCATGGAGGCCTTTCAATTTGTGTTTGCCTCTTCCATGATACCGGTGGGTGAAAAATTTGCCGCATGGGCACGGGATCTTTTTCAACCCGGGGAACCCATTTTAAAGGCGGCCCTGGCATTGACTGAGCGGGTTTTTACCCAGTTTAAATATGATCCCGGGGCAACCACCACCACCACAGCGGTGGATACCTCCTTTGAAATGAAACGGGGTGTGTGCCAGGATTTTGCCCACATTGAGATTGCCTGCCTGCGGTCATTGGGGCTTTGTGCCCGCTATGTCAGCGGGTATCTTCACACCTTGCCGCCTCCGGGCAAGGAAAAGCTTGTTGGTGCAGATGCCTCCCACGCCTGGCTTTCCATTTATATTCCGGGCATGGGGTGGGTGGATCTGGACCCCACCAACAATGTTATCCCAACGGATCAGCACCTGACCCTGGCATGGGGACGGGACTACAGTGATGTGACCCCGGTGAAGGGCACCGTGCTGGGAGGGGGTACCCATCAGCTTTCCGTATCGGTGGATGTCAGACCGGGGACCTGAGCCCATGTGATACCCCCGGTGGCTCTCCCTGGCGGATGGTGGGGGAGTATATAGATGCTCTATGGACATAAAATCCGCCATCAGAATTACCGATTGGCCTTTAAAACGTGAGTATGCAATATTCCCCAATTTAATCTTAAGCTCAGGAGAATATTGCCATGAAAAAAGGCATTTTTAATGGTCTGGTCATTGTTACCAGTATGGTTTTAATGATATCTCTTTGGGGGTGCGGGAGTTCCAGCACTACTTCCAAAGCAGTCCCCAGCGATAATTTAACCGGGGACACTTCAATGTTTCCCAACAATGATCTCATCGCCTCGGCCCAGTATCTGTTGGACAATGGTGCCAGCAATGTGAATGCGTCTGCAAATTCAACACCGATTATCATTGATACCCGTTCCGCTGCAGCCTATGCCCTGGGGCACATCCCTGGAGCCATCAATACCGAATGGGGAAATTTTGTTGTTTGGAATGAGCCGCCGGAAAAAGCCGTTCTCCAACCAGTGGCGGATCTTGAAACCACCCTGGGAAGCCTTGGTTTGACCCGGGAAGCCACCATTGTTATCTACGATGATACCCTTGCCTCCTGGGGGTCATCCGGCCGAATCTTCTGGATGCTTGAATATTTGGGCTGTACCCATGTTAAAATCCTCAACGGGGGATGGGACAAATGGGAGGCAGATAAACTGCCGGCCCAGACATCTGTAAACGTTTTGGCGCCGGCTGTTTTTACAGCCGTACTCAATACCGACATTAATCCGGATAAGGATCACATTCTGGATCGAATGGGAGACAGTGATTTTGTGACGGTGGATACCCGTACAGATGCAGAGTTCAACGGGTGGACTCTCTACGGTGAAGCCCGGGGGGGACACATCTCTGGAGCGGTTCATCTGCCCTATGAGTGGTATTTCAACAGTGATCATTCAATCCTTGGCTATGCTGATTTACAGGATCTTTTTGACTCCCACGGTATCTCCGATGATAAAGAGATTGTTCCCTATTGCACCGCTGGTATCAGAAGTGGTTTTTTCTATTACCTTGCCAGGTTGATGGGGTATGACCGGGTAAGCAACTATGACGCCTCCATGTGGGACTGGGCCGCTGCAAATTCTGCGGTTTATCCCATGGAGGCACTTGCCCACTATGAACGCCTTGTTTATCCGGCCCTGGTTAACCAAATGATGGCAGAAGAGCCTGACCTGGTCATTGTGGAAACCGGTTGGGGACCTGTGGGTGATAATTACAACAGCGGTCATCTTCCCGGAGCTGTGTGGGTCAACACCGATGAAATTGAATACGACTGTTTCAATCCCCGGGACAACTGGCCCGTTGATGCCGGTGATCCTCCCTGCTGGGATCGAAGCACCACCATGGAAGAGGACCTTGCCAAGGGGCTGACCCCTGGGGATGCCCTGCCGCGCAACTGGTGGAACATCTATCCGGATCAGTATCTGTTGCCGGCCATTGCCTACATGGGCATCCAGAAGGATACCCCTGTTATTGTTTACGGAGAGGATGTTACTGCTGCAGCCAGAATTATCTCGACGCTGATGTATGCCGGTGTGGAAGATGTAAGGCTTCTCAACGGTGGAAAGACAGCATGGACTACGGCGGGATTTTCCCTTTCAACGGAACCGGCCCAGAGGGTTTCCCTGGAAGAATTTGATCCGGATACCCCTGGCCGGACAACGGCCATTTATCCTGAATACAAATCTGAGATTCCCCATGTCCGGGAGGTGGTCAACGGTGATGTTACTGATGCCGTCATCGTTGATGTCCGTAGTATGGATGAATACCTGGGGAAAAGTGCTCCCTACGGCTATATCCCCACGGACGGCCGTATCCCCGGGGCTGTGTGGGGGCTGGCAGGATCCAGTCCCTGGACCATGGAAGACTACACCGATGATCAGGACACCACCCTGAGATCTTATGAGGAGATCAAAACATTCTGGGTCTCCCAGGGGCTCACCCCGGACAAGCATCTTAGTTTTTATTGCGGAACGGGCTGGAGATCGAGCCTGGCATGGTTCTATGCATACCTGATGGGGTATCCCCAGGTCAGCAATTTTGACAGTGGCTGGTTTGAGTGGAGCATGGGTGAAGGGTCTGCCTATGCCGGAGCGGATCCGGTGCTGAACCCCATCGTGGACGATGATTTAACCCTTCCATAAATTACGAGTTTAAGCGTTTATTCATCCAGGGGTGCCTTGACAGGTACCCCTGCATCAACCCATGGAGATCAGTGCCTATCACAACCATGAAACCCAGGGGGAAGACAAAGACAAGGGGAAGGGCTGCCCAGGTTTCCTGGTGCCAGGTAAGCCAGAGAGGAAGCAGAGAATAGAGCATGATCGGCAGGTTGAGCATCAATGCTCTGATGCTTCTGGGTTGGGAACCCTGTAAGGCAGGTTTGAGTTTGCGGAGATCTGAAACACCAGACTTGGGTGTTCGGTCAAAGACCCCGCCTTTCTGGCACATCCCCTTTAACACGGACAGGGCCAGGCAGGGCGCAAGACCGATGCTTAAGGCTGGAAGCACAAAAAGCGACCAGGGAAAACGTTTCTTTCCTGATCTAAGGCCATGGATCAGGTAATAGATAAGAATAGCTCCGGTGGAGATGCAGAACAGGGGCAGATCAAACCAGATCACCTGGTAGATGCCAATGTGCATGCGATAAATGAGAACCGGATAGAGGGTCACGGTCAGAATAAATCCAAATACCCAGCATAGATTTGTCATCAGGTGGGCAACACCTTCGATCTTAACGGCAAGGGGAAGGGGCGAGGCGATCAGCCGGGGAAGAATTTTTCTGGCTGTCTGGATCGAGCCCTTTGCCCAGCGTTCCTGCTGGGTCCTGAAATCCGCAAGTGTCACGGGAAGTTCCGACAGAACTTCAACCTGGTCCAGGTAGGTGAATTTCCAGCCAGCCATCTGGGCACGGTAACTCAGGTCAAGATCTTCGGTGACAGTATCATCCTGCCATCCCCCGGATGTTTCAATGGCCCGTCGCCGCCAGACCCCTGCTGTGCCGTTAAAGTTAAAGAAAAGTCCCCGGGCCGATCGAATTTGATGTTCAATTCTGAAATGGGGGGTCAGAAGCAGGGCCTGGAGTCGGGTAAGCCAGGAGTAACCCTTATTGAGAAAGGTCCACCGTGCCTGGACCATGCCGATATTGGAATGATTGAACCAGGGAATGGTTTTCTCAAGAAAATCCGGATCAGGAATAAAATCGGCATCAAAGAGAGCAATAAATTCACCCTTGCACACAGCCATTCCATTTTTAAGTGCGCCAGCCTTATAACCTGTTCTGGAACGCCTTGTTATTGCTGAGATGGGAATCTTTCTGGATACCCAATAATCAATCCTTTGTTGAACAATTTCCCGGGTCTGGTCCGTGGAATCATCAAGTATCTGGATATCCAGTTTTTCCCGGGGCCAGGCAAGTACGGCAACTGCATCAATGATGCGGGCAGCCACCATGGGTTCGTTGTACAGGGGAACCTGAACCGTTACCCGGGGGATCCTGGTCATTGGGGGCAATTCAGGAGGATTAACCATGAATCGTTTGTTTTGCCCATGCCTGTGCCAGCAGGTCAGAAGCCATAATCTGTGGACCCCATACAGGGCTATTCCACCCATGCTCATAAAATGAGCCACCGTCAAAATAAAGAAGAATTTATCCATAATGACAGGGTCAATACCATGGGAAGGGTGGTAAAATCAATGAAATGTGGCCCATTGTAATTGTCGATATCTAACGGCAAACAGATATGGACAATCAATTGGACACTAGGAAATAAAACCCATACATTGCTCTAATTTATCAAAAGTAAAGGAGAGACCATGGAACGTACTGCCAAATGGATACTTGTGGGCCTGATTACTGTCGTTGTTTCTGCATCCACCTGTTTTGCAGGCGCATGGACTGCGCCCAAAGGTCGCATGTACAATAAATTAAGCGTTAATATATATACGGCAGACCAGCAGTATAATGATTCAGGAAACAAGACGGGCTTTGCCAATGATGGTGATTTTTCCGATACCAACATAAATTATTATATGGAGTACGGGATCACCGACACCTTGACTGTTCTTACTTCTTTATCCTATAAATGGCTGGAATCAGAAGACCTTTATAGCGTTTCCAAGACAGATGGCTTTTCCGATGTGGATTTAGGGTTGAAATATCGCCTTTTTTCAAACAGGGCAGGTGTCATGTCCATCCAGGGCCTTATCAAAATTCCGGAGATGTACGACACAGACGATGCTGTGCCCCTGGGCAATGGCCAATACGACACTGAATTCAGACTGCTCTACGGCCATTCCCTGTATCCCTTTATTCCGGGCTATTTTAACCTGGAGGCTGGATACCGATTCCGGGCTGAATCGCCTGCAGATGAGTTCCGTTATCTGGTGGAATTTGGAATGGATTTGACTAAAACTGTCTATGGCCGGGCAAAACTTGATGGGATTATCGGAATGGGTAATGGGGACTTGTCCCAGGATGTTTCGAACAACCCAACGACTTCCCTGGATTATGATCTTGGAAAGCTGGACCTGGCCCTGGGGCTTCATGTATCACCCAAATGGTGTTTTGAGCTGGGATACCGGGCTGAAATCTACGGCGAGAATACCGCGGCTGGAAAAAATATAAGTCTGGCAGTGATTTTCGAATACTGATGAAATTTTAAAAAGGTTTACCTTTGGGGTGTTCTTTTGAGCATTCCCAGAAGGGTGGTTGCCAGCACTGCTGCCCCGGGAGCTGAAATGATCATCAGGCTGGTCATCCCATTTTCAGCCCACTGGCCCGTGGCAGCAAGGGTAATGAGAACACCATAGGAAAGCATCAAAGACCAGGTGAAAACCAGGCCCCCAGGGGTTGGAGTAAATGGCAGAAAACCTGCAAGATAGATCGCATACCAGGGATATACGGTGGGGCTGAGCACCAGGTAGGCAGAAGAGATAATCAACAGAAAAATCATGGCATCTTCAGAAGATCGTTTTGTTGCTGACTGTCTGATGAAAAGGGTTCCAATAATTCCGGCAAATACTGTTGCAACCAAAAGTCTTGAGACCATTCCTGATCCGGTTAATTCCCTGATACTTCTGAAGATAAAGCCTGAAAATTCCCAATGCCTGAGGTAGTTGCCCAGGGTCACGAAACCATTGATCATTTCCGGAAAAAAGGGAAGACTAAGGGCCAGAATGGTGATAGAAAAAGACAATAGGGCAGTCAGTCTTCGTTCCTTGCCCACCATGAGCAACCAGGTGGGAAAGAAAATCAGGGGCACCCATTTGGTCACCACGGAAAACCCCATAAAGAGGCCGCAAAGAAAGCTGGAACGGTTTTGAATGGATAGGACAAGGGATGCAAGAAAAAATAAAAGGGCCGCACCATCAATGTGACCTGAACCTGCAATTTCAAGAACGGGCAGCGGATTCCAGGCATAGAGAATCAGCGGATACAGGGGACGACCCAGTGTCCTCAGCAGAATTAGAATCAGGACACAGGTGCCCATGTCCATGGAAAAAAGCATCAGCTTCATTCCGAGAACAGGTCCTGTAACACTCCCCAGGGCCGCACCAGCGGCAAATACTACCTGGGCCCCGGGAGGATAGATGGTTGGGATATGATTGTGGTTGATAAGGGGAACCAATGCCTTCATTACCGGGCCTATATTCTGGGCATCCAGGGGGGCGATTGCATAGGGATTGTTGCCTTGGATCATCATCAGGCCGTCAAACAGATACCGGTAAATATCATCGGAAAGAACCGGGGGTTGCCACAAAAACATGATCCGGAACAGGGCTGCCATGGTAATAATAAAAATCGGGGATTCGGCACGTTTTCCATGGGTGCCCCAATACTGTCCCAATGCAAGGAGAATAACAATGATACCTGAAATTCCTACAACCAGGGGGATTGAAGCCGATAAATCCGGCACCAGGGCAAGGCGCCCAAAAAGGATGGCAACCCCTGCCCCGATCAGGACAAGAGGGTTGGACAGGGGCCCCAGGGTGATGTTTTTTTTGATCATGATATGGGCAGCTGTTATCAGAATGCCAAATCCATGTCAAGGCGCTGACCTGGCACTTCTGGATGTTCAGGCCCTCAATAATGACAAAACCGCCTGGGTGATTTTGGATGCCCGACCTGTCAAGGCATGGGAAGAAGAACACATTAAAGGTGCATTTTCCTTTAGCTGGGAACAATATACAACCGTTGACAAGGATCAAATTGCCTATCGGATTAAAGATTCAAAAATACTTGGTCAGGCCCTTGGTGACCTTGGCATCACCCCGGTCACAAAGGTGGTTGTATATGCGGATGCCGGAGAAAGCTGGGGTGGAGAAGGCTGGCTTTGCTGGGCTCTTGAATGGCTGGGCCATCAAGGAGAGGTTCGACTCTTGAAGGGGGGCATTCAGGCATGGAAACGCAATGGGTTTGAACTTGCCCAGGGCAGGTCATCTCAACCAACACCTGTCCCGGTGTCTTATATCCCAAAGCCCGACGCTGCCATGCTTATCTCAGCCAGGGAACTCAAGCAAAGGCTCCATGAATTTCAGCTGGTGGATACCCGTTCCATCCGGGAATGGTTCATGGGTCATCTCCCCGGGGCTGTTCATATTTCGTGGACCCGTTTTTTCACTGGACCGGACCGAATTCCCCTGGATGTAGTTCAGCTCAAGAAATTGTTGAAAAAAAACGACCTGAATCCTGATAAACCGATCGTTTATTACTGCTCCGGTGGTATCCGTTCTGGTTATTCCTGGCTGGTCCATGAACTTGCAGGTTTGCCTGAATCCTTGAATTTCGAAGGTGGAACAGCAGAATGGGAGGTGGTTTATCCCTGAACGGTTTTATCCCATGAATAGAAAAAAGGGCGGGGCCGCCCCTGTTGTTCCAATCTGCCATACCATCTCCGTTGTGATTCCCACCAGAAACGAAGCGTTGGTTATCGGTCGGTGTATAAAAATCATCCTCAATGCTCCCCATGTTGTTGAAGTAATTGTGGTGGATGCAGGATCACAGGATAAAACCCGGTCCATAGCCGAAGCGGCAGGGGCAAAGGTTCTTCTCCATAACCCCTGCCAGGGAGACGGCAGGGGCCGGGGAGGGCAGATCCGAGCCGGCATTAACGAGGCCCGGGCAGATGTGGTGGCCATTGTCCATGCCGATACCCTGGTTCCCCCCAGGACCTTCACCCGAATGATCCGTGTGTTAAATGCCAGAAGACTTGTTATTGGCGGATCAGCAGGGTGCCGATTCCAGATCCGGTCTCCAGGCAGAGCATGGCAGATTCGAATTAAACTCATCGAATTTTTAAACCATGTCCGGGCCATGGTCTTTGGCATCAGTTTTGGTGACCAGGTACAGTTTTTCCGGCGGGAACCTGTTTTTTCAAGGGATCTGTTTCCAGATATCCCCCTTATGGAGGATGTTGAATTTGCCATTCGAATGCGTTCCCTGGGAGACCTTGTTTACCTGAATGAAAAGGTAGTGGTATCAGCCAGGCGATGGGAAACCCGAGGATCTGGGAATGCCCTTCTCGTTATCGCTCTTTTTTTCCTCTACCTGATACAGCGTCCATGGGGCCAACCGGATACAACCTTTTTTTATGAGCGTTACTATGGAAAACCCCCTGGCTGAACCGGCTGATTTCACCCAAGCGCTTTTTTATAACCGGCACGGCCGGAGCGAGGTATCTTCACCGGCCACAACGAATGATGAAACGCCTCTGTTTACAATACTTCGGTGAGTGTTTCATATAAATCTGTCTGCCCCAGGATCCGGAATGCCGCCATTGGATGGGACAAATGAGAGGGCTCATCAGACCCGTAATTATGGCTGTATCTGTAAATGGCCGATGGACACTACCATGTTGATATCCATATATGGTTCAGGCCTTTTCCAGCTCGGGTGATTTTGATAAATTTCGAAAAGCTGTCAGCTGTTCGGTGGTTCCCAGTACGCCCAGTGTATCCTGTTCTTCTAAATTAAAATCTGGGTCTGGATTGGAATTGAGGAGCCCCTCTCGTAAAATGCCGGCAATGGTCACACCTGTCAGTGTCCGGATTTTTGACTGTCCGATGGACATTCCGGCTAATGGGCTGCCAGGTTGGATGGTGATCCAGGTCAACTGGAACAATCGTGAACTGTTTTCAAGCTGGGCAATGGATTTGTATTCAGTCTGGGAGTCATACAGGGGCTGGTAGAGATTGTGACGGATTTCATCTGTAAATTGCTGAATCCTTTCAATGGGCAGGTCCAGGTGGAGCAGTGCCTGCCGGGTAAATTCAAGCCCGGTTTCCAGCTCTGGCTGCACAATATGATATACGCCATTGTTCTGGAACTCTTTCATCTGATCAAGGGAGTCGGCCCGTGTGACCACATGCAGATCCGGTTGTATTTTTTTTACCAGCAGGGTGATTGCCCGGGCAACAACGGCAGCAGGGGTGGTAACCAATAAGAGTTTTGATCGTTCGATGTTGGCTGCTTCCAGAATAACCGGTTGACTTGCGTCCCCGTAAATGAGGGGAAATCCAAAGGACTTTAACTGTTCAACGCGCCTGCAATCAAATTCGATAATAACAAAACAGACCCCGATCTTTTGAAGCACATCTGCGATATATTGCCCGACCCTTCCGCCGCCGGCAATGACCAGGTGGTCTTTCAGACCTTGTTCCGGCAGATTTATCGTCTGGAAAGTATAGGCCTTACCCCATTTATTGCGAAGGGCATACAGCGGTGTTGTCCATCCGGAAACAAAGGGGGTTAGAAACATGGTTATGATGGTCGTGGTCAGGATCAGGGAATAAAAATCTGCTGAAATAGAGTGGGTACTGACCCCCACCCTTGCCAGAACAAATGAAAATTCGCCGACCTGGGAAAGTCCCAGAGCCATTGCAAGGGGGATGACATTCCGGTAACCAAAGGCTTTGCTTAAAAAGCCGAAGATCAGTCCCTTGCCAACCATGATGATCAATACCAGCAGCATAACCGTTCCCAGATGATTGATCAGGTATCGAGGGTCAAACAACATTCCCACCGACGTGAAAAACAGAAGACTGAATATGTCCCTTAGGGGGATGATGTCGCTGAGGGCCTGGTAGCCGTAATCGGATTCACTGAGCAGCATACCTGCCACAAAGGCTCCAAAGGCAAAGGAAAGACCAAAGAGGTAAGTGCCGTAGCCGATGCCCAGTCCCATGGCAACGGTTGACAGCAGAAATAATTCCCTAGAATTCCAATGGGCAACCCGTTTCATGACCAGCGGGATAACCCGGGTGCCGGCTATAATCATCACCAGCAGAAAGCAGACGGCTTTAACCGCTGCCATGGCCAGCAGGGGTAACCCTGCCCTGGGGTGGTTCAGCTGGGGAAGGATGATCATCATCGGTACGATGGTCAGGTCCTGGACAATCAGCATTCCGATCATCACCCGGCTGGACAGGGTGCCCATTCGTCCTTGATTTTCAAGGGTTTTTAACAGCACCATCGTACTGGACAATGAGATCAGGGCACCGAACCAGAGGGACTGCATCCATGGCCATCCAAAGGCCTGGCCGGTGCAGAATCCAAAGACCATGGTCAAGAAGATCTGAATGGGGGTGCCGATGAGGGCAATCCTGCGGATGGGCTTTAACTCCTTGAAGGAAAACTCAAGTCCCAGGGCAAAGAGCAGCAAAGCAATCCCTATTTCAGCAAGCATTTCGATTTCATGGATACCCGATACGGTCACTCCTCCCGTATGGGGACCGACGGCTACACCGGCCAGGATATACCCCAGAATAAGGGGCTGCCTGAGCCGTTGGGCCAAGAGTGCCCCGATAAAGGCAGCCATTACAATGATAACTATATCCCCAGCAATTCCCATGGTCTCTGACATCTCCTCTTAAAAAAATTAAGGTTCTTTTGCCCGGTTTCTATTTATCATATTTCTGGAGGTTTCAATATTAAATATTCAGATTTCAAACGCCGGTTACCAGGGAACCTTTGACCCCATTAAGCAAATTTGCAAAAAAATAGGGGAAAGTATGGCAGGAATTGTGTTAAAAAGGCAACCAAGAAAATCCGGGGCCATTTTTTAAACGGCGTCAATCCAGATAATCTATAAAAAGGATGATTGCATGGAAATCAAATCAAAACTTCCCAATGTCTCGGTAACCATATTTACCCAGATGTCACAACTTGCCATGGAACATAATGCTGTGAACCTGTCCCAGGGATTCCCTGATTTTGATGTTAACCCCGAACTTACAGCCCTTGTCAAGGCTTACATGGACAAAGGATTTAATCAATATGCGCCCATGCAGGGGATCCCGGGGCTCAGGCAAAGTATCCAAAAGAAGGTTTTCAATCTCTACGGGGCCGTGTATGACCCGGACAGTGAAATAACGGTCACCTCTGGAGGTACGGAAGCGCTTTTTGCCGCCATTACAGCCGTGGTAAATCCCGGGGATGAGGTGATCGTCATGGAACCGGCCTATGACTCCTATGTACCCGCAATTCTTTTAAACAAAGGCATTCCCGTGTTCGTGAAGATGAAGTTTCCCGACTATCGCATCGACTGGGATGAGGTCAAAGATGTTGTCACAGACAAAACCCGGCTCATTATATTGAACTCGCCCCATAACCCCACAGGCGCTGTTTTAAGTCCCCAGGATATGAAAGCCCTGGCAAATATTGTTGCCGATACCCCCATCATGATCCTGAGTGATGAAGTGTATGAACATATTGTGTTCGACGGAGTAGAACACCAAAGCATGTCCCGGTATCCTGAACTCAAGGAGCGGTCGTTTGTGGTGAGCTCCTTTGGCAAGACCTACCATAATACGGGATGGAAAATCGGCTATTGCCTGGCACCCAGACCCCTGTCAAAGCAATTTCAGCGGATTCATCAATATCTGACCTTTTCCACCATGACGCCTGTACAGTACGCCCTGGCCGACATCATGGATAAACCCAATCTCTACCTTGACCTTGCTGATTTCTATCAGAAAAAACGGGACTATTTTCTGGACCTGCTGACCGGGTCCAGATTCAGGGCCATGGCCTGTTGCGGTACCTATTTTCAGATGATGGATTATTCGGAAATATCAGACGAAAATGATATTGATTTTTCAAGGCGAATGACGGTTGAACATGGGGTGGCAGCTATTCCCCCCTCGTTTTTTTACCATGGTAACGATGATCACCGGGTGTTGAGATTCTGCTTTGCCAAAAAGGACGAAACCCTTGAGCAGGCAGCAAAAATCCTGTGTACGATTTAAAAAAAATACCGATTCAGGTTGCGGGATAATAAATCATAATTATCTTTATAGGGTAGCACCACTAACCTTTGAAACGATGAAGGAGGTTTAACATGGCTAAGATGATGCAATTCATGACTGTCCATAAAAATCCGGGTATTGATTTCAAATTGGTGCAGTCTAATTGGCAGAAAATGGCAAATATGGACGACGCAACCTGGGTGCGGACGTATTTTAATAAAAATCAAGGGATTCGATATTGTATCTGGCTTGCACATGACAAAGAGGCATTGATCAAAATTTTCAATGGGGTTAATGTGAACTATGAGTCTATCCTTCAGGTTGAAGAAACTGTTCCAGATCTTTGGGGAAAAGAATGGGAAAGCAATCTGTTGGACCAGGAGTTATTGTGAAACCAGCGTTTTTCAATTAAAACACCTTGAAAACGACCTAGGGTTCCTGTCCATATTTTGGACGATTCTATTCCGATCATTGACCTAATAGATTTATGCACATGAATTGATACTTGTTTTATCACGATTAATCGTTAGATGGTATCAATTCATGCGATAGGAACTATAACTGAAGCATTACCCGGCGCCCGTTTGATGTTCAGGCAATTGACCACTAGGGCGTATATGATAGGCCGAAACTTACATAATAGACATCTCCAGACCCGTCATACAGGTAGGGTTCGGAATCATCGTATCTCATATAACTGATTCCGGCCCCCAGGGTAAAGTTGTCATCCAGGCGATAGGCTGCCTGGAAAGATACCTCTTTCTGGGTAATATCCAGATCTGAATAGGTATGGACGGTGCTCAGGTCATAACTGTAACTCACCATATCCGTCAATTGATTACACAGGGCGGAATAATCGGAAAGGGCATCCATGCCGCCATCTGAGGTCGTATAGGAACCGCTCAGGGTCAGGTTTAATTCTTCCAGTGGGCGGTAATTGATGACGCCCATTACCGTGTGTGTTTTTGATTCATATTCCGAAACTTCGCAGTACGAGCAAACCTGGCTCGATGTGATACCGCCCGCTCACCCGTCAAAAACAGGGATATTCGCCAGGGTTTCGGTTTTTGTGCGGTCAAAGATATAGGATACATTAAAATCGATCTTTGGCAGCGGAACGTAGGTGATACTGATGGATGGGATATGGGATTGTGACTGCCAGTCCGATACATCGGTTTCATCATTTTCTTTGTCTATAAAGCGGTAATTCGCGGTAACGGAAAAATTTCGGAAGGCCGACCAGGTCATATCACCTGATATTTCCTGTGCCAGTGTCGGTTGATTACTCAAATCTCCAATCCGTTCATTCTGCCTTTCCCAGTATTGGGTGCCGTTGAAAGCACCACCGCTATCGGTAATGAAATCGGATTCGCAGGCGCCGTTTACAAGGTTAAAGGGGTTGTCCGTGTCTGCCCGTTGATACCCCAGCCGCAATTTGACACCCCGACACGGCCGGGTTGTCATGCTCAATTTGTAGGTGTCTGTGGTGCTTTCGGTGTCTCCGTCTTCTGTCACTGCATAATATTTGCGATCCACTGTTTCCCGTTCATAGCCAAAAATAAGGGATGTTTTTTTAAGGACCTGATACCGTGCATCAAATCCAAGGGTTGTGACTTTCCGGGATAATGCGGATTCCCGGATGTAATCTGGATCAAAGCTGTTGTAATCCAGGGTGGGGTTATGGAGATACCAGGTATAACCGCTGTTGAGACCTTCTGTGGAAACAGGCTCTGTGACATCCACGAACACATCATCGTTGTCGATATCCTGGTATTTAAAATGACCGGAAAGGCGCCATCCGGGGAAGAACTGGTTAGTCACTTTGATGGTTGCCGTGGTGGTATCCGTTTCCAGATCTGCATCTTTGTTTTCCGTGTTGGAAAATACATAGGAAGCGAAAAAATTCGTGTTCGCCGGAAGTAAAGCATTGAGCTTGGCCGTGTGCATGTTTTTTTTCATACTGGGAACCAGATCATAAACCAGGGTGTCGTCTCCGTACTGGATGCGGTCATCGAAAATGTCACCGCTGCCTCCCGGATGTGTTGGATCATCATAGGTATTTGTGGGAGGAGCACCGTGTTCTGTGAATTCCCGGTGGAAATAATCGTATGCCAGGGTAAAGATGCTGAACTTTTTGGAGAAACCTGCCTTGTAATCCTCTGTTTCTTCATTTATCTCCCTGGAATTGCTGGTCACATGACAGGTGCCGCAGTGGCTCATGGTCATGGCCTGGCGGAGTCCCTCCCGTCTCTGTCTGCGGTAGCTGAAATGAATATCTGTACCCGGGCTGAACGGCAGGTTGATCGTGGTGTCGCTTTTCTCCTCTGAACGCCGGATGATATAGTCTTTCCCGGCGTTGAAATCTTCATGGTTCACCACCACGGCCCCGGTTTTTCCGCAAAGATTACTCATGTTATCATGATCCAGGAAATGTTCAAAACTTGAATAACTAAAGTCTTCCTCTATAATTCGTTTATAATCTCCCTTGATTCGTCCGTTAAAATCGCTATCATGGTAATATCGGCTACTAAAATCTACGAACAAGTCATTTTTCAGTACTTTTCCAGAAATATCCATGTCCGGTCCTGATGACGTGTGATCAAGTATGTTGTATTCACCAACTTTGCTGATGCTTTCATCATCATTGGCATAATGATATCCGACATCAATCTTGAAGTCATACACTGCGTCCTCACTGTCTTCTGCCCAGCTATAAAAAGATAGTCCGCACATGAATGTGAGGATTACAAATCTTGAAAACATTTTCTTGCAAATCATAGTTAACCCCCTTTTGCGTTTATCCTGATGGCCGTTTTTGTGAAAAACAGTAAAAAAATGATCATTATCACAACGCACAACATATTCCGCGATATACGGTAGTCACGAATGTTGTTTAAAAAAGGCTATCGTGTCAGCGCTTTTCCCTGGCCGGAAACAGACTGAGAGGGCAAATCCGACCCATGGATCCTTGAGTGGCACTGGGTACATTTGGTTGTGTAGGACATGGTCATCCCTTCCGTGCAGGAAGTGGTGACCCGGCCGTATACATCTGTTCCTTCTTCTTCACTGGCGATTTTTCCGGGATGAAAGTGAAACTGGTGGCATTGCAGGCAGAGAAACGGTTCGTTTTGTATCAAAAGATTGTTTGCAATGGTCCCGTGGGCATCATGACAGATGCTGCAGTCCTCCAGAACCGGGGGATGTTCAAAAACAAACGGGCCTTGTTTTGCGGCATGGCAGTCCAGACAAAGGTCGTTTGCTCTTTCCGCTGTTTTCAGATGGGCACCTGTTCCCCCATGGGGTTGGTGGCAGTCATTGCATGCCATTTTTCCCTCTCGAATGGGGTGGTGGGATGGATAGAAGGTTTTGGCACGGATACGTTGATGGCAGGTGTAACAAAGATCTGGAGGTGGCTGGGCCAGAAGGCTGTTTTTTGGAGAATGTGCCTGGTGGCAGTCGGTACAGGCCAGATCGTTCAGTGCATGGTTGCTGCCCGGCCATTCCATGAGTGAACCGGATGTATGGCATTTCAGACATACAGCAGCAGCCTGTGCTTTTGAGATGTTGCTAAAAACGATGATATCAGCCGGATCTTCGCTCTCTGCATGACGACTACCCTGTCCATGGCAGGATTCGCAACCCTTTTTTGACTTGACCACCTCAAAGTCTGCAATTCGTCCGTGGATGGTTTTTTTAAAATTTTTCTGCATTTCGCAATGGCAGTCAAAACAGGCTGCATCGCCAATATAATTCGCATCGGCAATGACAGGGATCGTGGCGGATTCCTGCGATAGATGTTTTGAAACGCACCCGGCGAAACACAAAACAATAAATACAATACAGGTGTAACATGCTGAAAATAAATGGTTTTTCATCTAATTTATCCCTCCTTGCTTGTTGGTGGAATATCCTGCTTTTCTCAATATTTGTCATGTCAATCCACGGGCATACGAAAAGATGAAAATCGACCTTAATTATCGTTTAGGTCACTTTGTAATGGGGGGCTTGCATTATTGGCGTTATCGAGCAAAGTCGGTAGAAAAGCTAGGCTGGTTTGCATTGTTGGCGTTATCAACGCAAAGTCGGTAGAGAATGGAGTCAGGGCAATGTTCTAATAATAAGAAATTTCTTTGTACAACTAATATAGTTCTATATGCCTGACTTTTGAGATTGTCAACCATAAAAAAGGAACTGTTAAATTTTTATTTTACGAAATCTTTGTGTTTTAAAAAACGTTGATATTCCATCCAAAACTTTAACTTGTCCTTGACAAGAATCAGACTTCTATCCTATTATACACGATTTATTGTTTTTAATTTTTGTATAAAAAGGGTGCTTCTATGAAACTTAGAACTTCGATTTTTGTTGTAACAACGTTTTTTCTGCTCACCATGGCCGGAAGTGCCCTGGGTGCGGACAAGATTGTCTGGAAAATGGCCAGTTCCTGGCCAAAGGGGACGGTCCTTCAGGAAATTGCCGACGATTTTGCAGCACGGATCACAACAATGAGCAACGGCCGACTTACCATCAAAAGTTATCCTGCAGGCGTTCTCATGGGCGCCCTGGAGGTGACTGACGCGGCGCGCATGGGGACCATCGACGCAGCCCACAGTTCTCCCACTTACTCGGTTGGACAGCTTCCGGCAGCCCCTCTTTTTGGATATATTCCCTTTGGCATGGAAACCATTCCCTATTTGACCTGGATGTATGAAGGTGAAGGTAAGGCCCTCTTCAGCAAACTCTACGAAAAATTTGACTTTGGCTATGTGGCTCCCTGCGGCATTATTCCCAGCGAGGACCTGGCGTGGTCCAACAAGCCCATCACCACCATGGAAGACTTTAAAGGGCTTAAATTCAGGACATCCGGGTACTGGGGCGAGATTCTCAGCGCCGCTGGCGCATCGGTGATGATGCTTCCTGCCGGTGAAGTGTATGAAGCCCTCCAGAGAAATGTGCTTGATGCAGGTGAGTTCAGCATTCCCAGTATTGATAAGGATCTGGCCTTTTATGAAATTGCCGATTACCTTCTGGTTCCCGGCATTCACCAGACCAGTACCTTCCTTGACATCAAAATAAATAAGCGCTCGTGGAACAAGCTTTCCGAAGATCTCAAGGAAATTGTCCGGGTTGCCAGCGAAGCTTCCACCATGCGGCTTTTAACCCGGTGCATCAGCAGGGATGTGCCTGCCCTGGAGTTCTTCAGGGAAAAAGGGGTGAAGATCCAGTATCTTGATCCCAAAATCCAGAAGGAATTGTCAATCAAAGCCGAAGCGCTTATGGCGCAGAAAGCTGCCACGGATCCCTTTTTTAAAGAGGTGTGGGAGTCCCAGAAAAAATTCAGAACCGAGTATGACAGCTATAAGAAGCTGATGACCCCATCCTATTGATCGTTTAATTTGATTGATTGTTCCATTTGATGATTCAATAATTCAACTTTTGGAGTTGACTGTTCTGACCTTGGTGCCAGTCTTTTTTTATCCCAGCGAGGGAAAAAGACCGGCCCTTGCCTTTAAGGTTGAGGTCCAAAGGTTGCGTTCATAAAAGCTGCCTGAACAAACAGGCGGCTTTTTTATATTCTATTTCAGACCAGGCTATAAAAATGAAACAGATACAGGCTGTAATAAAAGGTATAGATGCGGTCAGTGAAATCACGGGAAAGGTGATGATTTGGCTTGTGGTGGTTCTGACTGTAATTATCGGTTATGAAATTTTCTCCCGCTATTTTTTAAATGCACCCACCAGGTGGGCCTTTGACTTGAGCTATATGATCGGAGGTACTTTTTTCCTCATGGGAGAAGCGTGGACCTTAAGGAAACAGCAGCATGTGAGAATCGATATCTTTTATAACCGTTTTTCCCCCCGTGGAAGGGCCGTCATCGATATCTTTTTTTACCTTATTTTCTTTTTTCCCCTGTGGGCAGGGCTGTTCTGGGCGTTGATTCCCTATGTGCAGTTCTCCTGGGAACTTGGCGAGCGATCCATGCAGGGGTACTGGCGACCCATTATTTACCCATTTAAAACAGTGATGCCCATTGGGGTCTTCCTTCTGCTGCTCCAGGGGGTTGCCGAGTTTTTGAGGAGTGCAGTTATCGCCTTTGGGGGAGAAGAAATCCAATGAGTCCTGAATTAACCGTTTTTCTGATGTTTGTGTCCCTTTTAGCCGGGATTTTCCTGGGATTTCCAACCGCCTTTGTACTGGGGGGGGTGTCGGTTCTTTTTGGCGGCAGTTTAATGGGGGCTGATATTTACGGGCTTTTCATTGCCCGGCTCTTCGGCCTTATGAAAAATTACACCCTCCTTGCTGTTCCCCTTTTTCTGTTCATGGGGGTATTCATGGAGAAATCAGGCATGGCTGAACGGCTTTTCAACGCCATGCATCTACTCTGGGGTCGCATGAGGGGGGGGTTGGGTATTTCAACGATTGCCATCTCTGCCGTCTTTGCTGCGGCCACCGGAGTGGTGGGCGCCTCTGAAATAACCATTGGTCTCATGGCGTTGCCCATCATGCTGGAAAAAAAATATAACAAGTCCATGGCCTGCGGATCCATCTGCGCCGGCGGAACATTGGGGATTCTCATTCCCCCCAGTGTAATGATCATCGTCTATGGGCCCATTGCTAATATATCCGTCGGGAAGCTCTTCCTGGGAACCCTGGTGCCGGGCCTGCTGCTTACACTGCTCTATATGCTTTATATCGGTATACGATGTTACCTCAATCCCCAGGACGGTCCCCCCATACCCCTGGCAGAAAGCCAGGTAACCCTGAAGGAAAAAATGATGATCATGCTGACCTCGGTGATTCCTCCGGGGCTGATCATCTTTTCCGTACTGGGCAGCATCTTTTTTGGCATTGCAGCCGTAACAGAAGCCGCAGCCGTAGGTGCCTTTGCCAGCATCCTGCTTGCAGCAGGATATGGGCGCCTTAATATGGGTGTCATCCGGGAAGCCTGCACGCAGACCATGAGCATTACCTGCATGATCATGATGATCGCCATTGGTGCCACTTTCTTTTCCACGGTATTTGTCACCCTTGGGGGGGATGAAGTGATCACCAGGTTGTTTTTGAATCTTCCCATGGGTAAATGGGGAATCCTGGCAGCCATTATGTTGCTCCTGGTATTGTGCGGCATGTTCATTGACTGGATGGGTATTCTTTTTATTATCGTGCCCTTGATCACCCCCATTGCGGCAGAACTGGGATTTGATCCGATCTGGTTTGCAGTCCTGGTCATGGTGAATCTCCAGATCTCGTTTCTCACGCCGCCCTTTGCCTATTCTATATTTTATCTTAAGGGAATCACCCCGCCCGAGGTACAGACAACGGATATCTACCGCGGAGTTATGCCCTTTGTGGGGCTGCAGGTGTTGACTATTTTTCTCTGTGTTTTAATTCCTGAGATTATCACCTGGCTGCCGTCGCACTTTATCAACTAACCGGCATGGCCGGAGCAGGGTATTTGCTTTGGCCACAACAAAACATGAAACTTGACTTTTTGACAGCTGAGGCGACCGGGGGGAGGGTAATTCCTTGCTCCTGTCGCCGGAATGATACGAGTTTCATATAACCCACATGTCCTGGTGGACACAACGAAGCATGAAACTATATAGCAGTAGGTAGGCGGGAACGGGTGTTACCCTGAACGGGTTAAATGGCAACGGTGGGCATGGACGCCCAAGGAGTTGCCATTTTCCTCGGAGCAGCCCACGGACGGGCTGCGAGAATGAGAGAAGGGTAACACCCGTTTCCGCCTACCGGTTTGAAGTGTGTTTCTTATAAACCGGCATGGCCGGAGCGAGGTATGGCTCTGGCCTCAACGAATTTTGAAACACCTTCATTGACATGCTTTGGCGAGTGTTTCATATAAAAAAAAACAGAGGTTAATGATGTACAAGAAAAAAAAAGTAACTCTTTTTATCCAGTGTCTTGTCGACACCCTCTACCCTGAAGTGGCAGAGGCAATGGTCTCGGTGCTGGAAGACCTGGGCCTGGAACTTGACTGTCCCACAGAACAGACCTGCTGCGGCCAGCCGGCCTTTAACGCAGGCCACCAAAGCGAGGCCCGCTCTGCCGCAAAGAAATTTATTGAACTTTTTGAAGATGCCGAAGTTATTGTGTCACCATCGGGATCCTGCGTCAACATGGTGAAAAACCACTATCCTGATCTTTTCAGTGCGGATTCTTCCATGCTGGAACGTGCCCGGGCCGTTGCTGCAAAAACATTTGAGTTTACAGAATTCCTGGTGGATATCCTCAAGGTTGAAAACCTTGATGCACGATTTCCAGCCAAGGTCACCTACCATGATTCCTGTCACCTTAATCACTGTCTTGGCATCCACCTTCAGCCCCGTAAATTATTGGCTAACATCCGGGAACTTGAATTTATTGAGATGAAGGATTCGGATAAATGCTGTGGGTTTGGTGGTACCTTTGCCGTGAAATATGCTGATATCTCTTCGGCCATGCTCGAGGAAAAGGTTCAAAATATCGTTGATTCGGGTGCCACTGTGGTCACTGGCTGTGATATGAGCTGCCTGATGAACATCCAGGGTATGCTGAGCCGGACGAAGGCTCAGGTCAAGGTGATGCACATCGCCCAACTTCTTTCGGCAAAATAACAGGTGTGAAATATGGAATTAACAACAAAAGCATACAAGCAAACGGCGAAAAAAGCCATTGCCGACCCGATTCTGCAATCTGCCCTTGCCGGATTACAAAGCCGCCTGGGGCCTGCCACGGCATCCCTTTATGAAAATCTGCCAGAAGGCCCGGATCTGCGGGCTAAAGCCCATGCCTATCGCAGAAAGGCCGTGGACAATCTGGACATCATGCTTGTCACCCTGGCTGGGAAGATAAGGGAAAATGGCGGAGAGGTGCATTTTGCAGCCACAGCTAAGGATGCCGTGGACATCTGCCTTGATATTGCCGAAAAAAATAATGTTAAACATGTGGTCAAGGGAAAATCCATGGTCACCGAGGAGATCGGGCTGAACCGTGCCCTCATGGACAAAGGGATCGAAGTCAATGAAACCGATCTCGGGGAATATATCATCCAGTTGGCCGGTGAAAAACCCTCCCACATTGTTGCCCCGGCCGTTCATAAAACCCGGAAGGAGGTGGGCGAACTCTTCACTGAAAAACTCGGAACCCCTTACACGGACGATCCACCTACCTTGACCCGGGATGCCCGGCAGGCCCTCAGGAAGAAATTCATGGCGGCGGACATGGGCATTTCCGGATGCAACCTTGCCTGTGCGGAAACCGGCCACATCACAACGGTGTCCAATGAGGGAAACATCCGCATGGCCACCACCCTGCCCAGGGTTCATGTGGCCTTCATGGGCATGGAAAGGATCGCAGCCAACCTGGAAGAACACCAGGCCATTTTAAGGCTCATGTCCATGGGAGCGGCAGCCCAGCAGATCGGAGGGTATGTGAGCTATATCGGCGGCCCGGCCGCAGTGGATCACGCCGATGGCCCCCAGGCCTTTCATCTGGTGATTGTGGACAATGGCCGATCCAGAATCCTGGCCGACGAGGAGTTCCGTGAAATGCTCTGCTGCATCCGGTGCGGTGCCTGCCTTAACGTGTGCCCGGTTTACGGTAAGATCGGCGGGCACTCCTATGGATCAGCCTATACAGGGCCTGTGGGGGCCGTTGTAACCCCTCTGCTGGGTGGAATCAACGAGGCCAGTCACCTCTGCCAGGGCGAAAGCCTCTGCGGTGCCTGCCGGGTTGCCTGTCCCCTGAATCTCAACCTGCCCAGGATGCTCCTTGCCCTTCGTGCCAAACTTTCCGAAGGAGATCCCCGCTGGAACGTAAAGCCCAAAAGCCGTCCTGAAAAAATGCTCTTTCAGGTCTGGAGCCGGATCAACCAAAATCGCAAAGTTTACGATATCTTACTGAAACTCGGTCGGTTGATCCAAAAGATCATGCCCTCCAGCAATCATATGATCAGGCGACTTCCCTGGCCCTTTAGCGGATGGACCCAGAGCCGGGATATGAAACCCCTGGCCGGAAAAACCTTTATGGAACTATGGAAAGAACACCAGGGAGGAAGATCCTAATGGACCCGGAAAAACAATTTATCAATACCATCAAAACCGCCCTGGGCCGACCCGGTAACCAGCCGCCAGCCGATCTTTTTACCACCTCGCCCTCCCAGGAGGAGAAAACCCTTCTTGAAAAGATCAGAACCCGGACCCACCAGGAGAGAGTGCCCTTGATCGAGCAACTCCGGCAGACCGTTCCCTCCCTTCATATGGATCTGCATCTTGAAGCAGGCATCGAAGAAGCAGCCCGGGCCATTGGGCGGCTGATCCTGGAAAAAGAACCGGAATGGGGAACCAGCAAGAGCGTTGTCTGCTGGGACCATCCCCTGATCAATCAGCTGAAACTTTCCGAGGTTGCTGAACTAGGACAGATCCCCATCCATAATACGGGATATGACGGGACCGATCCCCAGCGGAAAAAAGAGATCCGCAGTCAGGTGGAAGCTTCGTTTATCGGCATTACCTCTGCTGACTATTGCATTGCCGCCACTGCCACCCTGGCCATGAAGACCCGTCCCGGACATGCCAGATCCGTGTCCCTGGTGCCCTCCATTCATGTGGCGGTGGTCAGGGAGGAACAGCTCCTGGCCGACCTCAGGGAACTCTATACCCTTTTAAAATGGGATGAAGCAGAGCGTAAAGAGGGACTGACGCGCAATCTGACGCTGATTTCAGGACCGAGCAAAACCGCGGACATTGAACTTGTCATGGTTCATGGTGCCCACGGCCCGAGGGAACTCCACCTTTTTATCATTGCCGCGGATTAATTGTCTGGCCGATAGTTGTGGCGGTAAACCATTGTGGTTGCGGGTGATGAGAGTGATCTCATCACCCAATCCCTGGTCGTTAGCGTTTATCCCGGACTTTCTTGGTTCAGCTAACGGACACTGACTGACACATACAGTATAGATCCATAATTAGAATTGCTTTGCGTCAGGCGATTTGCTAAAGCCGTATCCCTGGAGATTATGTTGAATTACCGTTTGACAATAAATCGTACAAATTGGTAGAATCAACTATTCATTACCACTCATTCTCATTTTTATTCTAAAATAATTCGTAATGTTCATTTTCTTACCTTTGTGTTCCATGGACCCCATGTAATTATTTTTAACCATTTAATGAGGAGGTTCGCATGACTGTTTCCATTATTATTAAGCGCATTGTAAAAGATGACACCATGGCCGCCCAACTGGCTCCGTTCATTGTTCAGCTCAGGTCCCGGGCAGCCGCTCAGCCGGGTTTTCTGTCCAGCCAGACCTTCAGTTGTCTGGATTGTGAAGGAGAATATCTGGTCATCAGCAACTGGCATACCCTGGAAGACTGGAATCGATGGATGAACAGTGACGAGCGCATGGTCATCCAGAAAAATGTGGATGAACTGCTTGGGGATAAAACCCATTATCGCTATTATGAGCCGGTTGTGGGCGGTATCTCGCCCAGGTTTCAAAAATAGAAAAAAGATATGCGGGTCAATTCACTCTTCACACGCTATTGGGAAAGCTGCAGTCCTGGAATGTAAACCTTTTTTTCGATCATTGCCATGATTTTAGCCACCACAAATACCATTATCGTGTAAAGGATGGCCGCTACCACATAGGACTCAAAATATCGAAAATTCATGGCCCCGGTGAGATCTGCCTGGGAAAGAAGCTCGGGTACCCCTACGGCAAAGGCAACCGAGGTGTATTTGAACATATAGATGATTTCGTTGGAAGACGACGGAATTACAAGCCTCAGGGCCTGGGGCAGGATGATATACCTTATGGCCTTCCACTTGCCAAGCCCCATGGCCCTTGCGGCGGTCATCTGCCCGGGTTTAATGGATTTTATGGCCCCCCTGAAATACTCGGCCTGATAGACAGAGGTGTTGATACCCAGGGCAAGACCTGCGGCAAGAACCGGCTTGAGCAGAAGTCCCATATCCCCCAGTCCGTAGTAGATGAAAAAAAGTTGAAGCAGGCAGGGGGTCCCCCGCAGGAATTCAACATAGGCGGTGACGATCCAGTAAATAAATTTACTGGAATATACCCTTGCCACCCCGAGTATCAAACCAAAGATAATGCCAACGGTTATACAGACAAAAGACAGCTCAATGGTGACCCAGGCACCCGACAGCATGTCGGGCAAAATTTCAATGGCGTAATTAAAAAAACTGACCATTTGTTCCACACCTCCGGTTCACTGGGGATCGGCTATTCAAGGCCGCCAAAATTATTCAGAAAGAGTCGGGTTCTTTCATGCTGGGGAGCGGCGAACATTTTTTTCGGACACCCCTGCTCAACAATAAGCCCCTGATCGATGAAAATGACCTTGTCGGCAACGGACCGGGCAAACCCCATTTCATGGGTGACCACAATGGCCGTCATACCCTCTTTTGCAAGGGCAGTCATGACACTCAGCACCTCTCCTGTCAACTCTGGATCAAGGGCGGAGGTGGGTTCGTCAAACAAAATCAGCTTAGGCCTTAATGCCAGGGCCCGGGCAATGGAAATCCGCTGCTGCTGTCCACCTGAAAGCTGGGCCGGGTAGGCACCGATTTTATCGGCCATGCCCACTTTCCGGATCTCTTCCATGGCAATCTGCCTGGCCTCATTTTTCGACAGTTTCCGGACCCTCAGGGGGCCGAACATTACATTTTCCAGAATGGTCAAATGGGTAAAGAGATTAAAATCCTGGAAGACAAACCCCATATCCGCCCGAACCTTATTGATATCCGTCCCAGGCGTTGTGATGTCGACGCCTTCCAGCAGGATCTGTCCTGAATCCGGTGCTGACAGATGGTTCAGGCACCTGAGCAATGTGCTTTTTCCCGATCCTGACGATCCGATTACTGCAAGTGTTTCTCCTTTTTCCAATTCAAATGAGACATTTTTGAGCACCTCATTGTCGACAAATTTTTTGGTGAGATTTTTAACTTCAAGTATGGTGGACATGACGATATCAGCTCCTTTTCCCAAAGCCAGGAACCCAGAGTTTCTCTTCCAGTTTATAGAAGAAATATGTTCCTATTCTGGTCAACGTAAAATAAAGGATTCCCACAAACAGATAAACAGCAGCTGTATTGCCATAGGTATACGCAATGACATACTTTGCGTTCCGCATAATTTCCACCACCCCCACCACATAGGCAAGGGAGGTATCTTTGAGTTCTGAGGAGAATTCATTGGTCCAGGGCCCGATGGACAAACGGATCATCTGGGGAATGACAACATGGAAAATAGTACCGGGCAGACTCAACCCCATTGCCTTTGCCGCCTCAAGCTGTCCCGACTGGATCGAGAGGATTGCACCCCGGAATATCTGGGATTGAAACGCTGAGGAACATAGCCCCAGGGCAAGGATGGCAGCCACCATGCGATTGAGATCAAACGGGAGATAAAACACAAGAAACAGAAGAACCAGCTGGGGAATGGCCCATAAAAATTTGCGCAGGGTGGTTGCCAGGAATTTCACCCAGGCGTTGCCGAAAATTTCAGCCAGGGCAATGGCAAGCCCAAGCACCATCCCCACAGTCAACAGCCCCCCAAGAACCTCCAGGGCAACCAGAGTTCCCTTTGCAAACTGGGGAAGCTCTGAAATAAGTATTTTAATAATTTCCATGCATTCTATTCCTGAGCACAACGCGGGTGGCGCTGATTCCGTGCCATCCGGGTCTGGATTTTTTGGTCTGGACCCGGGGGACAATTACCCTGAGATTAAAAGATAAAAAATGCTCGACATGGTCAAACCCATCAATTGGATTCGCTGCAGAGCTTTTTATAGTCAACCAGGTAGGGAACGGCTTCCACGGATGCCCAGGGCAGGTATTTTCGAACCAGTTCTTCAATCTTACCCGATTCATATGCCTTTTTGAGTCCGGAATTTATTTTTTCAATCAAGTGATGGGGGTCCCCGGGGGTGACAGCATAGGCACTATAATCAAAATGCAACCCTGTACACACCGGTTTTACGCCTCTTTTGGCATCAATAAACCCTCTGGCCGTTGGGGAATCCACATGGAAGGCATCAATTCTGCCAATTTCTAGTTCCTTGATCCCCAGCTCAACGGATTCATAGGGCTTGATATTAATATCAACCCCCTTATCCTTGAGTTCCTCCTTGAGCCATCTGTATCCGGTTGTTCCGGCCTGGGCACCCACGTTGGCTCCCTTGCTCATTGCTGTAATACAATTTAATTTTGAATCTGATTTAACCAGTGTCCAGTAATCTGTTTTCCAGTGGGGCAGTGCAAAGTCAATGACTTGGGCACGTTTGCAGGTATAGGAAAGACCGCCAGCTAGAATATCAATTTTTCCCTTTGAAAGGGCTGCGATAATGGCTGACCATGGAATGTCTGCCGCCTCGACCTTGAATCCTTCAACCTCACCGATGTACTGGAAAAGTTCCCAGTCAAACCCCTTTATTTCGCCTTTTTCAGCCCATGTCCAGGGTGGAAAGGCCGCATCAATGCCCAGTTTGTAAACCGGAACCTCATCTGCTGAGGCAAGACTGCTCAAAAAAAATACTGCAAAAAGAAATACCGCTCCCAGAATCTGTTTTCTAAACTCAAACATACTCTCTCCTTTTACTCGATTAAAAGAATCAACAAAAACGTAATAAGCCCATAGAAAGCTCTAAAAAATCCAGCATCTAAAGCTGAATAAAATAACAGTTGCATGGGTAAGTCAATTGTTATTTTGTAATAGGTAATGGCTCGAAATTGTTCAGGCGCTCTTCTTGAGTATGTCCCATGGTGGTTTTTGGCCGAAAGTTCATATGATTAAAAATGAAAGTCAAATTATTTTAGTTCGTTAAATGATATGTACCGGTAAAATAATTTTTAAGAAAACTTTCCCTTTTTCAGCTTAAACAGGTTAAAAGAACAGGTGCCTTTTAGTCCCCATTTTGCCGGTAGATGCCGTATCCCCTTTAAATGCACTGATCCGGGGAGAAGAATCACTCCCCATCCATTTCTTTTTCGGGCCGTGGGTTGGTGGTGCCCCATGGGTATGATATCCATGGGGTACGATTCCGAAACAAGGAGATTATCCAGATTCACCGGGTTTGGCCCTGATTCCGATGATGTTAGATTTGCAATGCAACGGGAGGCCCCAGGATAGAGAATTCACCGAATCCTATGGGCTTTTCATGGGCAGCAGTGTCCTGTCTCGATTGCAGGCTTGCAATTTTCAGGGAACAATCTATAATTATTGGTTCTTTTAACCTTGATTCAAAGGATCAGGTTAGAATAACCAGATGTTAATGATTGCAGGGGAAGGAAATAGGGTATGGGGAAATCAGGGAAAGACCTGATACACAAAGTTTTTGTAAAGTGCGCCGGAGATTCCGGCTGTGGGGTGTGCAGGCTTCACATGGAAGATGATTGTCTTTTTTTTCCTGAACTCTATCGCCTGCAGGACCAGGCAGACGAATCCGGGCTGCCACCGAACACCCGTGAGCTTCGCAATCTGATTGACCTTTGTACCCTGTGTGGACTATGCCCCTGCCAGGATATAAAGATGCTTATTCTCCAGGCAAAGGCGGCTTTCAGTGATGAAAAGGGGATTCCGCTGTCCAGTCGGATGCTTTCAGATATCGAAACAATCGGTCGCTGGGGAACGACTTTTTCACAAGTCATTAACCCATTGAAGGGGTTGAAGCCAGTGGTCCCCCTCGTGAAAAAGGCCCTGAAAATACATCCCCAGAGGGATTTGCCTGGTTTTCCCAAACAAAGTTTTTTCCTCTGGGCAAAGAAAAAAGGTCTGGATATCCCGAACCCGGGCAATCGTGGGTGCACATCAAAAGTTGCCTATTTTGCAGGCTGCAGTGCCGGGTATCTCTTTCCGGAAGTCGGAAAAGCGGCTGTAAGGCTCCTGGAACGAAATGGCATCGCTGTTTATGTCCCAACCCAGGAGTGCTGCTCCATGCCATTGATCATGGAAGGCGATAAAACAACGTCGTTAAAAAAAATAGCTGCAAATATGGAGCGTCTTTTGCAGTGTGTTCAAGATGGCTACGACATTGTCTGTTCCTGTCCCACCTGCGGATATTTCTTTAAAAAACTGCTGTTGGAAAATGCCTACTATTCAGAAGCCTTTCAGGAGCAGTCAGGGGCTGGCAGCAAGGCCATGAAAGTTCCCCTTGGGGGGCAACGTTTTACCCTGGTGTCCAGGGGAAGCTATCGGAAACTGTTAAAGGATGATGGATACTTTTCCTCACTTGATCCTTTAAAAAGGATAAAACTATCGAACAGCGTAACGGATCTGGGAGAATACCTTCTCTCCATCTATCTCAAGGGTGATTTAAACATCAACCGGGTTTACCAGGACGTTCCCATGGTCTATTATGCCCCCTGTCACCTGAGGGAACAAAAAATCGGGCAACCCTATTACAGCCTTCTGAAATCACTTGAAGGTTCGGATATAATCCAGATCGGGGAGGCCATGGAATGTTGCGGTATGGGGGGGCATCTTGGCTACAAAAAATCTTTCCATGCCCACACCCTTGAAATCGGCCAGCCCCTTTTTAAAAGGTTTTTGTCTGAAAAGAACAGGATGATCATTACAGACTGTCTTAGCTGTAAAATACAGTTCGAGCAGATGCTTGCCAGGAAGGTTTTTCATCCCCTTGAATTGCTGTAATCGTCATCGTTAATCCTTTGAATTCCCGGCCCAGGCGGGTCCTGGGACACGCCGGCAAATGCCTGGGCAATGGGAAACCATCAGCTTGCGATCTTGATCAGTTCAGGGTGGCTGGTACCGTGGACATCAACTATTCAACCAGGATGGGGGATGCAATTACCCATACCCCCCCATCCCTTTATATACCAATGTCAAAAAAATAGGACCAGCCCGATTCCCCAGGGTTTACAGATAGAACATTTAGGTTGAAACGTGTGAAATGAAAAAATTTTTACTATCTATTTGTGCCATATGGATCATGTTTGTCACCCTCTCTTTTTTTATGAATTACACCCAGGCAATTAAGGAACAAAAAAGAGTTGCCCTTGAGACTGGAAAAAGTTTCTTTGAATTAATATTAATCTCACGCATGTGGAATTCCCTTCATGGGGGGGTGTATGCGCCTGTCACGGAAAAATTGAAACCCAATCCATATCTTAAAACGCCAATGAGGGATATTCATGTCAACAAAGACCTGACGCTTACCATGATAAATCCGGCATTTATGACAAGGCAACTATCAGAGATAGCCATTGAAAAAAGACGTATTCAATTTCACATCACCAGTCTTAATCCAATTCGTCCGGAAAACAGCCCAAGTGAGAGAGAAAAACAATATTTAAAGGCGTTTGAGAAAGGTATAAAAGAAGTTGGGATCTCGACTGACAGGGGGTCTTCTTTTTTTTATATGGGGGCACTCACAACTGAAAAAACATGCCTGGGATGCCACGCAGAACAAGGATATAAGCAGGGGGATATCCGAGGTGGCATCAGTATTACATTCCCCTTTACCATGGATCCGCCAATCTTTTTTTTACTGATGGGTCATCTGATGATCGGTGCTGCAGGATTGTGTTGCAGTATCATTTTCGGATCACGATTGGGAAAAGCATATACCACAATTCAACAGCAAGCTCTAATCGATGCCTTAACAGAAATCCCAAACCGGCGCAGCTTCATGGAAACCATATCAAGGGAATTGAAACGCAGTCATAGACTCAAAAAGCCCCTGTCCATAATATTGTGCGACATCGATAATTTTAAACTGTACAATGATACCTATGGCCATAGCCGTGGTGACCGCTGCCTTAAACGCATTGCCCTGGGAATAAAAAATACGCTCACACGACCTGTGGATTTCTGCGCACGATATGGGGGTGAAGAGTTTGTTGTTCTCTTGCCGGACACATCCATGAAAGGAGCAGGACATGTTGCGGAAAAAATCTGTCTGTCCATTCACGGGATGAATATTGCCCATGAACGTTCGTTGCCGTTTAAGGCTGTCACCATAAGTCTCGGTGTCTCAACATTAGATGGGGCTGCGTTCTTGTCCAGTGACGAATTATTGAAAAATGCGGATATGGCATTATACAAAGCCAAGGAAAATGGACGAAACCGAGTAGAACTTTTCAATTCTCCAGTCGTATAACTCGATTATCAAGTTATATTCAATCCCCATGTTTGCGGACACAACAACCCATGGAACACGATAGCAGTAGGCAGGCGGGAACGGGTGTTGCCCTGAACGGATTAAATGGCAACGGTCGGCATGGACGCCGAAAGAGTTGCCATTTCCCTCGGAGCAGCCCATGGACGGGCTGCGAGAATGAGAGAAGGGCAACACCCGTTCCCGTCTGCCGATTCGAAGTGAATCTAAAAAACTTGATGATTGAGTATGAGTAAATATTGATTTTCTTGTTTAACCTAAAAGTTGCAAACGGTAGTTGGCTGGATAGGCAAGACGCCGGGCATGGGACTGTCGCCGCCTGCCGCAATAAAAACCAGGAATGCAACTTTTAGGTTTAAAAGGGTTTGGCATGGGGAGACAATTTGCTCCTGTCCCCCATGCCAGGGTGACTTCGTTTAATGGGATTTTGCCCTTGTCCATGCCTGGTCAACAATTTTGTTGTCCTTGCCGAGATCTTTTACAAATATAAGGGTTTTGATGATTTCCGGTGTAGGCCAGACGCCTGAATTGTTCAGGTCTTCCTTGGAAACATAGGCTTTGGCAGCCTCATTGGGTGTTGCATAATGGTTGTAGTTGGACAGGGATGCACCCACCTTGGGTTCAAGAACCCAGTTAATCCATTTATGTGCAGAATCAAGATTCGGGGCCTTGGCCGGGATGCACATGGAGTCGATCCAAATGGTACTGCCCTCCTTGGGAACAAGGAATCCATAGGTGTCCGGGTCTTCAGCAACCGTTTGAATGGCATCGCCATTGTAAACCACGGCAGCAGCAGCGGTTCCTGAAATCACATCGTTTTTGCCACCCACACCGCCTTTAAATCCAAGACAGGCCTCTCTCTTTTTTGTGCTCACAAGAAGATCTGCCGCAGCTTTCAGCTCCTTGGGGTTGGTGGAGTTAAAATCGTATCCAAGGTATAACAGGGTTATCCCCAGCATATCCCTCACCGAGTCCATGAGATAAAAGGTACCGGATTTTTTTTGTGGATCAAAAATAACGGACCAGGACTGAACATCTGCCTGGCTCATTTTTTTCTTGTTGTAGAACAGTCCAACGGTTCCCCACTGCCATCCTGCCGAGTATTTGTTGCCGGGATCAAAGTCCGGGCTGGTAAATTTCTCACTCAGGTTTTTTAAATTGGGTAGTTTGGAATGGTCAAGGGGTGTCAACAGGTTCAGATGGATCAGGCTTGGCACGATATAATCGGATGGAATGATAATATCGTATTGTCCCAGGCCGCCTGACTGCAGCTTTGCCATCATCTCCTCATTTGATTCATACATGTCCAGGTATACTTTGATGCCTGTTGCTGCTTCAAATTCTTTGGGGAAATTGACCTCATCCATGTACTCGGACCAGGTGAAGATTTTTAACACATTGGTTCCTGACCATGCATTGGGTGAAAGAAATACAAAGATCAATATCACCATCAACATCGTTTTTTTTATCATTTTTTCAGCTCCTTGGTTCATTTTTATTGTTGGTTAACGAAATGTCTTAAACGTTATTTTGTGTTCGTTTTTCTTGAAAAACGTTCCATTAAAGCCACCAGAACGATGGTGACAAGCAGCACCAGGGTTGACAGGGCGTGGATCTGGGGGGTGACCACCCTTCGGACCGCAGCAAAGATATACAGGGGCAGGGTGACGGAGTCGGGTCCTGCCGTAAAAAAACTGATGACAAAATCGTCAAGGGAAAGGGTAAATGCAAGCATGGCACCGGCAATGATGCCAGGGATCAGCAGAGGCAGGGTGATTTTCCACAGCAGGTATGCGTTGCTTGCATACAGATCCCTTGCCGCCTCTTCAACGTCTTTTCCAATGCTGATCAGCCGGCTTCTGACCACCAGGGCAACAAATGCCACCTGAAAGGTGATGTGGCCGATGATCATGCTGAACAGACCCGGTTCAAACCAGGATGAAACCTGGCGAAGGAAGCCAAAGGCAACCACCAGGGCTGCGGCAAGGATGATGTCGGGTATGACCACGGGCAGGTGCAGGGTCAGGTCCAGAATGGTGTTCATTCTTTTGGGCCAGGGAAATCGATCCATCCCTATGGCCAGCACTGTACCGAGAACGGTTGAAACAAGGGTGGACACAACGGCCAGGACAAGGGTGTTCCAGGCGGCATGGAGGATCACTTCGTTTTGAAAGAGCTTGAGATACCAGTCAAGGGTAAATCCCTTCCATGCCAGTCCGTATTTTGTATTGTTCACCGAGAAAAATGCCACAGCCATCAACGGAAGATACAGAAAACAGATGGTTCCAAGGGCCATGGTGTTCACCAGCAGATTGATTCGTTTCATAATAGTTCAATCCCCTTGTTTTTTCTTCTGTAGAGATAGAGGCTGAACATGGTCAATACCATCAGTCCCATGCTGATTGCCGCACCAAAGGCCCAGTCCCGGCTTGCCCCGAACTGCTGCTGAATCAGATTGCCCACAAGCATGTACTTCGCCCCCCCCAGAAGGTCCGGCACGACAAACATACCCATGGCAGGCACAAGGGTTAGAATGATTCCCACGGAAAGCCCGGGAAGGGTCTGGGGCAGAATGGCATGCATGAAGATTCGCAGGTTTGACGCATACAGATCCTGTGCCGCTTCAACCAGGGTCCAGTCCAGACGTTCAACACTTGAAAAAAGAGGCAGGGCCACAAAGGGAAGAAACATGGAAATCATGCCCAGATAAACGGCAAAGGCGCTGGGGTAAAGGGCCATGCCCGGTGAAACGAGCTTCAGGTATGCTGCAAGTTTTGCAAAGGGCAGTTCCGGCGCCAGGATCAGAAACCATGAATAGGTTCTGATGACCATATTGGTCCAAAAGGGGATGATCACCACCATGAGCCAGAGGTACCGGGTTCTCACGGGCTTTCTTGCAATAAAAAAACAGAGGGGATAGGAGAGAATTACGGACAGGCCCGTAGTAAAGATGGCCACCCACACCGATCGTAACAAAATCAGGATATAGTCCGGGGCCCACCCAAAGATACCATACCCCATGAGTCGTCGATAATTTTCCAGACTGAAATCCCATACCAGTTCACCATAGTCCCCTCTGCCGGCAAAGCTGATCACCACCAGTATTAAACCGGGAAGCACCAGGAAAATCATCAGCCACAGCATGCCGGGGCTTAGAAACAATGCCCCCCTTTTAATCAGATCTTTCTGGACGACAAGTTCCCCATACCAGACCATGAGCCTATTCATGGAGCACCACCAGGTCCGAGGGTGCCATGTCAAGCCAGAGTTCATCTCCGATGTTGAAATTTTTATAGGTACTGCTCCGGACCCGTATGGATCCGGGTTCAAAAAACAGGTCCCTGTTGGTCCCCCGGTAGATAATTTCACTGACCTTTGCCCGGATGCCGTTTTTTTCAGGTTGGGTATCAGAAACTTTTATCCATTCCGGCCTGATGGCGACAACACCCTCGTTCCAGGGCGGTTCTTTTTCCAGCTCAAGGTTGCCGATATCCGTATGGAAGATTCCGTCATGGAATTTTCCCGTGAGCAGATTGGCTGCCCCCAGAAATTCTGCAACAAACCGGTTTCTGGGTGCATCATACACCTCTTCAGAGGTGCCAAACTGGGCAATCTCACCGTCCTTCATCACGGCAATTCGATCGGACACCACCAGGGCTTCATCCTGATCATGGGTCACCAGGATAAAGGTCTGGCCCAGTTTTTGCTGTAAGCGCCGCAGTTCCACCTGAACCTGGGCCCTTAATTTGGCATCCAGGGCTGACATGGGCTCATCCAGCAACAGCACCTTGGGTTCGTTGACCAGGGCCCTGGCAAGGGCCACCCGCTGGTTCTGACCCCCGGACAGCTGGTGGGGATAGCGGCTGAGCATATTGCCGATTTCAAGCATTTCCACGGCACGTTGAACCCGGGTTTTGACCGCTTGCTCGGCAACCTTTCTTGAACGAAGGCCAAAGGCAACATTCTCAAAAATAGTGAGATGGGGGAAAAGGGCATAGCTCTGGAAGACCGTATTGATCTGCCGTTTAATGGCAGGCAGCCTTGTGATATCCTCCCCCTCAAGGATGATGCTGCCCGAATCCTGGAGTGCAAGGCCTGCTATCATGCGCAGTAAGGTTGTTTTGCCACACCCTGAAGGGCCGAGCAGGGTAAAAAACTCCCCTGATTTTATTTCAAGGTTAATGTCATTAACGGCTTTTACCTTACCATAGGTCTTATTGATCCCCCTGAGGTAGAGCCCCTTTTTGTCTTTTATCATATGTTTTTCCAGTAATTAAAATCCGGTCGTTTAAATCATTTCCAGAATGTTTGTCAACATCTGTTCGCTCCTATCCCAGATAGCCTGGTGTGCGTGGAATTCTGACGGCCAGCTCAAGAATATTGCCGGCAAGTTCATGGCGTTTGGACTCGGGGGAAACTTTCTTGCTCCGCTGCTTCATCTGCTGGTTTCGCTGTTTTTGGGAAATGGTATCGATTTCCTTGAACAAAAGCGCTCCAAAGTTACATTCGGCAACGCAGGCAGGGCTTCCGCCGCAGAGGTCACATTTATAGGGAACCCCTGATTCATACTGTTCCATCATTCCGTAGGGGCATGCCTCCACACACTCTCCGCACTCTGTGCATTTGTTGATATCAATGGCAATGACGCCCCGTTCATTTTTGATTATGGCCCCTTCAGGGCAGGCGTTCATACAGGCAGCATTGGGGCACTGAAAACAGATGCTTTGAACTGAATATCCCTGGTGGGGGAAATTATTAATTTTTATCCTGGCCTTTGAGGGGATGAACATCCCCTCTTTAACGGCTGAACAGACATAGGTACACCTATTGCACCCTGTGCATTTGTTGGGAATGGCGATAAGTACTTTTTCCATTTACTGACTCCTTATGGTGTTCTTTCCATGAAAATGGCGTGTTTCTTTAGAGAAGATCCAGTTCTTCGAGTTTTTCTTCAGATGGCTGACCGTCCGTGTCCCATCCCCTGAGATGGTATAAAAGACTCTTCATCTGGGTCAAAGCAGCCTGGTCAATTTTTTTGCCTTCATAGGGGCCATTTTCAAGGGCCTTGTTTAATAATTTATCGGAAAGGACGTCATCTTTGGCTGAGAATCCGGCCTTCTGGTTGAATAGCCGGGCAAGATTCCATATTCTTTCCCCGGCCTTTTCAAGATCCTGGGCTGAGACTTTTTTACCCAGTCCCTTGGTCATGAAATCGGCCATGATGGTGGTGTTGACCGTTCCCCAGAAGTCACAGAGGCCCATGGACCATTTCACGGCATTGGTGTTCTGATTATTGATGACGGCCCGGGTCATCTCTTTCACATTAAACGGCTGATCTTCAAACAGGGTAAAGGATCTTAAATGGCAGGCACCCCGTTCGGATGTGGCATAGCCAAGAGCCATTCCATAATTTCCCCGGGGATCATAGGCCGGCATTTCAAGGTTCTTGGAATGGGCCGCCTTGTCTGCTGCACCGTTCTTTTCCCCAAGTTTCTGGGCTCCCATGGCCATGTCCCGTCCCCGTTGGGTGGACCGGGTGGCGATCTCTTCTATCAGTTCGAGGTAGTGTTCCTTGTCCCCGAACCGGACACCGTAGTCATGGAGCCCTGATTCCGTGATATCCATGGCAAGACCGATGATGTTTCCCGTTGACATGGTGTCAAGGCCGTAATCGTCGCAAAGCCTGTTGAACTTCATGACCGATTCAAGGTCATCGATTTCACAGTTTGCTCCGCCAAGGCACAGGGTTTCATATTCAGGGCCTTCGATCTGGGTGCCGTTGAGGGAAGTAAATTTTCCGCACCCCAGGGGGCATGAGGCACAGGATCTGTCACCGATTTTAATGTCATCTATGGCCTCGCTGTTTAATTTCTGGCGGCCGTTGCTCACCCCCTTTGAAAAATTCCGGGTGGGGTGGATGCCCATTTCATTGGTCACATCCACGAGCATGGCCGTACCGTGTTTATAGGCCCAGAGGTTTTCGTCGGTGAGAAGATTGTTGCTTGTATGCTCAACAACCTTTTCATAGAATGATCCGATCTCGTTGACCTGAACACCGCCTGTTCCCCTGACAACAATGGCCTTTAAATTTTTAGATCCGAAGATTGCACCGGCCCCTCCCCGGCCCATGTGCCGGTAGGATTCAGAACCCACGCAGGCAAACTCAATCAGATTTTCACCGGCAGGACCGATGGCAAGGGTCTTGGCTTCGTAATCCACCTGCTTTTTCAGCCAGTTTTCTGTTTGAAAAATTCCCTTGCCCATGACAGGAGAAGCATCCTCCAGGGTAACCTTGCTGTTTACAATTTTAAGGTAAACAGGGGTGTCGGATTTTCCTGTCACAACAATGCCGTCATATCCTGCAAATTTAAGTTCAGGCCCGAATGAACCCCCGATATTGGATTCGAATATGGTACCGGTTTTGGGTGATTTTGAGACCAGGCAGGTTCTTGAAGATGTGGGAACAAGGGTGCCGCACAAGGGACCTGTCATGACAACAAAGGCATTGTCCGCAGACAGGGGGTCAACCTTGGGATCAACCAGGTCGGTGATATACTTGACTGCCATTCCCCATCCGCCGATATATTTTTTGCGAAGGGTCTGGGGAATGGTCGTTGAATGGATCTTTTTGTTTGTCAGATCCACATGGAGGAGCTGGCCCGTGTACAGGTACTCATTGGGTTTGCCCTTTGGAAGCTCAATGGATTTAAAGACATCCTCTATCCTGTTCAAACACTCATCAAGGATCGTCCAGGGCACGTTTAATGCCGGCTCAAACCGGATATTTTTTGCATTGGTCAGGGTGCCGGCAGTGATCACCCCCCTTGAAAACAATCCTGAGGCCACCTTGTATCCGATACCGTCCGTGTGAAATTCCATGCCAAGGAGAAGCCCCAGTCCCCTTTTATGGGCCAGGATTCCCGGATATCGTTGCTGGAGATCCCCTAATTTTTCAAGGACATACGCTCCTTTTTTCTTTGCCTGGCCCGTCAGGTCTTCTTCCAGAAGTACAGATATGGCTGCAAGGGCTGAGGCACAGGCAAGGGGGTTCCCGCCGGTTGTGGTGGTGTGAATGAACGGGTTAGGCTCCATGCATTTCCATATTTCAGGGGTTGACATGAATGCTGACATGGGTACGACGCCACCACCCAGGGCCTTGCCAAAGCACATGATGTCAGGCTGAACATTCCAGTGATCAACGCCAAAGAGTTCCCCTGTCCGGCCAAATCCGGTCTGCACTTCATCGGCAATCATAAGGATGTCATAGTGATCGCAAAGGGCCCGAACCCCTGGCAGGAAATCATCCGGCGGTACAATGGCACCGGCTTCACCCTGGATGGGTTCGATGACAACCGCTGCGATATCATCCCCCACGGCCCTGGCTGATGCAAGCTCATGCTCCAATGCCACAAGGTCCCCAAAAGGGGCCTGGCGGACCCCGTCAAGCAGGGGCAGCAATGGTTGACGGTACGATCTTTTGCCCATCAGGGAGAGAGCCCCCAGGGTTTTTCCGTGGAATCCCTTGAGCATGGAGATAAATCCCTTTCGGCCCGTGTAGAGTTTGGCAAGCTTCATTGCCCCTTCCACGGCCTCTGTGCCTGAATTGCCAAAGAACCCATATTGGATTTTACCCGGGGTGAGCAGGGCCAGCACCTTTGCAAGCTGTGCACGCAAAGGGTCGAGCATTTCCTGACTGTACTGGGGTGAGCGGTCCAGTTGTGCCTTTACGGCGGCCACAATTTTCGGGTGGCGGATACCATAGGAGTAAAGACCAAATCCCCCTAGAAGATCGAGAAATTCCCTGTCAAGGGCATCCACAAGGATGGATCCCTGGCCGGTCCATTCTGTTACGGCAAACCCGGTTGCCTCTGTAACTGATTTTCGATACTCAAGAAACCCCTTGTTGATATGGTCCCTGAAGTTTCGAACTGTTTTTCTCGAAATCTCTTCTCTGGCCTTAAGGGTAATTTCCCGGGTGGGTTTCAGGATGATTTCAACGATTTCATCCGCCTCTTTTTTTGCCGCTTTGATATCCCTGAGTTTATAATCATCGGGATGATATTCTTCTATATCGATCATTTTGTGTGAAACTCCTTATATGGTTGGTTTGAATCATCTGCCAGCCCTTTTTCACAACAAACTGTCCAGGAAAATGGGTTTTTGATTGTCTGATTCAACGGGTGACAGCCTATGCAAAAATGCATAGGGTTTTTTGTTGGTTGTTATCTGTTGGTTCTCAAGGGTCCAGGGGTATCCCCTTGGCATCCCAGCCCCTTATTCTATAGTAATCTGACACAAGTATTTCTAACTCTTCTTGTGTAATGCCTCCACCACCTTCAAGATTATGGCCAAAGAGCCTGGGGGGAAGGGTGTCATCGGCTGATGTCAGGCCTTCCCTGAGGTTGAAACGCCGGGTGTTATCCTTAATTCCTGCTGCAATTGTTGACAGATCCCCAGGATTACAGGTGAGGCCGGTGGCAAGGAACAAAACCTTTGACAGTTCTTCCCATGGATATAAATCCTTGAAAAACCGGCAGAGAATAAAAGAGTCAAAAAGGGTGCAGCGGTCTTCAAAATCCTTGAACAGTTCAATCTTGCTGTCCGTTGCTTCAGGGGGCATCATTCCTGACCGTTCAGCCTTGTAAAAGGTGGTTCTGAGATGGCATGCGTCCCTTTCGCTGACGGCATAGGCAAGGCCCATTCTCTTTAGAATCCTTGGGTCATAACCGCCGGCCTCCATTCCCCTGGCATGAATGCAGGTCTCCTGCATGCCAAATTCTTCTGCTGCGGGTTTGATTCCTTCGGCAAGGACGCCCCCCACCCCCTGCCGCCGGGCGATTTTCTTAATGATTTTAGCCACATCCTCGGCAGACCCATAGCTCAATCGTTCGTTGATTTTTCCTTTTTTAGAGGCCTCAATGGCAAAGGCTGCCAGGTTTCCTGCGGAGATGGTGTCAATGCCAAGGCTGTCGCACAGCCAGTTTAAATAGACAATCTCTTCAATTTCATCAATCATGCACAGGCCGCCAAAGGAATACATCATGGGGGGCCCCATGGTTCCATAGGCCTGGCCCCCCTTGTCATCCTTGAAACGGGTGAGCATTGCCCTGTTGTATCGGTCAATACCGTCAGGATCATGGAAAGTTTTTCTTCGATCCCCGTAATAGACAATTCCCTTGATTTTTTTTGATCCTAGAACTGCGCCCATACCGGTTCTTCCGGCTATTTGGTGGTGGTTGTTTTTTATGACGGCAAAACGGACCAGTTTCTCTCCACCCGGCCCGATCACCATGATACCAGGGGCTTTTCCCCCGGCATTCTGTTTCAGATACGCTTCTGTTTCAAAGGTGTTTTGGCCCCATATGTTTGAGGCGTCGTGGAAGAGAACCCTGTTGGGGTTAATTTCAATCCACACGGGGGTGTCGGATATTCCCTTGATCATGACAGCATCAACCCCCGTACGACTCAAGGGCCTTGCAAAATTTCCCCCTGAATAGGATTCACCATAAAATCCGGTCAAAGGCGATTTTGCAAAGATCCCATATCTGGATGATCCGTACAGCGAACTTCCTGCAAGGGGGCCTGAAGCAATGATCAGGTGGTTATCAGGGCCCAGGGGGTCAACCCCTGCACGATTGTTTTCCAGAAGCAGCTGGGTTGCAAGACCTTTACCGCCAAGGCATAGGGCCATCATCTCCCGGTCAATACCCTCAACATGGGATGTTTTTGTTGTTGCATCAATTTTTAATAATTTAAAAAAACAGCCTTTCATGGCCCTACCCTTAAACTGATTTTGTGTTCAACAGCTTTGCATTGGCGATCAATACAACAAAGCAATTAATGTGCCAGCTCCATTTTGCGCCATCTTTCTCCTTGACAGGGGAAAAATAGCTGCATAAAATGATGCATTTTTGCATAATCCATGCGGAGTCGCATGGGGTGTGCTGCTACTGCTGCCGCTAATTCTGGAGATCCCAATGCTGCTCAATGAAAAACCCCTGGTTCCGATCAATGAATTAAAGCTGAACTGGAAACAATTCAGCAAAGCGTTTCTGAATGCCTCCCCCAATGCCATTGTGGTTACAGACCGCTCTTCTAAAGCGATTCTCTCAAACGAAAAAGCCCAGGACTCTCTGGAGATCTTCACCGGGACTTTGCTCCAGACCACCCTGCAGGAACTGACCCGGTCTTCTGCAGCGGTATTAAAAAATAACATTGCCATGGGGGATATTGAAATCCGCCGGAACAATCAGAAATTTATGACAAGAATCAGCCCCATTATCTGGAACGGTTTCACCCTTGGGCTTCTTTACGTTTTTGAAAATATAACCGCGCTGGAAAAGGTTAGTCAGAAGATGCGCTCCTACCAGGAGTTGTCCATGGAGCTTGATACCATAATCAACTCAAGCCATGACGGTATCTTGATCTGTGACGGTCAGGGAAAGGTGATACAGCTAAATCCTGCCTCTGAACACCTCTCGGGTATCAAACGTGAGAACGTGATTGGACTGGCCATGCAGGAACTGGTTGACAAAAGGGTTGTTGCCCGGTCTGTCTCACTGAAAGTGTTAAACTCTCAAAAAAAAGAGACCATCGTCCAGGACACCAAAAGCGGAAACAAACTCTTATTGACAGGTACCCCTGTGTTTGACAAAGACGGGCGTCTGTTCAGGGTGGTCGTCAATGAACGGGATATCACGGAAATTCAGGATCTGAGACAAAAAATTGATGAAAAGCAAGCCCTGAAAGAGGAGTTTGCAGATGATCTTCTTGAAATGCAGCTTGAGGCGGTCAAGTCCAAAAGAATCATTGCCAAAAGCCTTGATTACAAACTTGTTCTTGAAAAGGCGATTAAAATCGGGCGGGTTAACTCAAATGTTCTCATTCTTGGTGAGTCGGGTACTGGAAAGGGTGTCATTGCAGAGATGATTCATTACCATTCAAAACAATGCAATACCCCCATGATCAAGCTCAACTGCGGCACCATCCCGGATGCCCTGGTGGAAAGTGAGCTTTTTGGCTATAAAAAAGGAGCGTTTACAGGAGCCGACAGAAACAAGGCAGGCCGTTTTGAGATGGCTGACAAGGGCATTCTTTTTTTGGATGAAATTGGAGAGCTTCCCCTGGCTTCCCAGGTAAAGATCCTGAGATTTCTTGAAGACGGTTACCTGAGCAGGATTGGAGATACCGTCAGTAAACGGGTAGATGTCCGTATCATTGCCGCCACCAACCAGGATCTGGAAGAGATGGTGGCTGAGAAGAAATTTAGAAAAGACCTTTATTACCGGCTTAATGTTATTCCCATTAATTTGCCTCCCCTGAGGATGCGCAGGGCGTGTATTTTGCCCCTGATCTCACATTATATGAATCATTTTTGTAAGAAACATGGAATCAAAGGCCGCATCTTCCTGGACAGTCATGCTAAAGGTACTTTGGAAAACTATGCCTATCCAGGAAATGTCAGGGAGCTCATTAATATTTGTGAACGCCTGGTGGTGATGAACGAAAGCAATACCATCCATTATAAAGACCTTCCCAGTAATGTTGTGGCGTCGACAAAGCATGACGGCTTGATCATGGATATGCAAACCAAGGGCAGCTCTTTACGGGAAATGATGGATGCATTTGAATGCCAGATTCTCAAAAACACCATGACTGAGCATTTAACCCAGTCAAAGGCTGCAAAGGTGCTTGGCCTGAATCAGTCAAACATTGCAAGAAAATTGCAAAAGCATAAGCTGCTCTGACCCGTGACCCTGTGGACTTTAATAACAATCGCCTGATCTTTCCGGGGCAACGCGTCCCGGCACAACCCACTTCCAAGACATTTCAAAAACAAAATGTAAATATCTTCAATAGAGATTCTCTATGCAATGTATATTTTTCATTTTTTCTAACAATTTGACTTCATAGGGTCGTCCGAGTAATTGTTGCTCGAGTTTATTTTGACCAGAAAATACTGAAGCACCGGATCTTACAAAACATAAAAACTGGAGAATCAAATGGAACAAATGTCCTCAATGGAACGGGTTTTGGCAACCATTAGCGGAGAGGAAACGGACAGGGTACCCGTATGCAGCTTGGCTGTAGGCGTCACCCGGATGACCGGAGGGTACAGCTTTCCCGAGTTTTCAATGGACAGCGAAGCTGCAGCTGAGTCAATGATTCTTGCCAACAGACTGATCGGCGACGATATTATCCTCTGCTTTACCGATCTTTCCGTGGAGGCGGCTGATTTCGGCCAGAAAATTATCTACCCCAACCACACCACGGCATACCCTGACTATGGGGATATGCTGATAAAAGGACCGGAAGATTATGAGCGACTGGAAATTTTCAGTGCTGACCAGGGGCAGAGAATGGGTACCTTTCTTGATCTTTGCGATAAACTGGTGACCCGGTTGGGCAGTGAGGTTCCTATTCTAGGATTTGTCTACGGCCCCCTTGGTGTTCTCGGAATGCTGCGCGGCATGGAAAACCTCTATCTCGACCTGCTGGAGTATCCGGAAAAGGTGAAAGTCGCATTGGAAACGATAACAGAAGTTTTAGTAGACTTTGTCCGCTGCCAGTTCCGCCGTGGGGTGGCCGGGGTCTGTATTGATACCCTGCCGGCGTCGAGGTCGGGTGTTTCGCCTAGGATATGGGAAGAATTCGAGGGGATCTACGCCAAAAAGATCAGAGACGAAATTGTTGCCCATGGCGTGCTTAACGCCCATCACGGATGCGGATTTTCTCCGTATTTTAGGGAGGTCCGCAAGTGGCTTGACCCTGCAGTTCTCAGTTTTGCAGAGGTTCCCGAAGGGTGTAAGGACATGGCCGAAGCAAAGGAAGAATACGGCCATGATGCCATACTCATGGGGTATGTTCCCACAGGTCTGCTGTACACCGGGACTCCTTCGGATGTGATTGAAGAATCCCTTCATGAAATCGATACCCTGGGCCGGAACGGCAATTTTATCCTGGCCCCGACCTGTGAATTCCCGCCGAACGGAAATATCCTGAATGCAAGGGCAATGGTGACGGCGGCCCAGATGTATCCTGTGTGGAAAAAACAACAGCAAGCTCAAGTTATTGCCTGAAATTGAAACGATTAATAAAAATTATATCATTGAGGAAATCATAATGAAACAGACGCTGAGCCAACTTCACGAGGCCATTGTTTCTGCAGACAGTCACAAAGTGGATGAACTGATGGAACAATTGAACGGAGACGTTGACGGCCGTATGCTATTTGACAATTGTATTGAACCATCCCTGAACGCGCTCTGTGCCAATATCCGGCTCAAGAAAGGAGCTGTGCCGGAGTTACTGATGGGCCTAACCCAGGTGAACCGTATTGCTAAAATCGTTGACATCCAAAGGGGAGCGGGCAAACGCAGGAAAATTATTATTGGCGTTGTTGAAGGTGATATTCATGACATGGGGAAAAATATAATCCGGGATATCTGCAAAGGATACGGGCATGAGGTTTTTGATCTGGGTAAAGACGTTTCTGCCGAATCGTTCGCAGCAGTTGCCCTGGAACAAAATGCGGATGTGGCTTGCCTTTCGACCATGATGAGCACCACTTTAAAGGCCGTGGAGAATACCGTTGACCGGCTGAAATCTGCCCGGCCCAGCATCCGTATTCTTCTTGGTGGTGCTTTTATGAACACGGATCTGGCCGGTAAATTAAATGCCCATGGCTATGCTAAAGATGCCTCCGTCATCATGTCGGAGATCGAGCGGGTTATGCAATGAAAGAACAGCAAATTGCTATAGAGGAAATTGATTGTCGGCAAGTTACTAAAGCACTGGGATACGGCAAAAAAAATCCTCCCTCAAAAGGGTTTCTCCAGAGGGTGGAGAAACTCATTGAGGCCGCACCTAAACATGTTTATTCCGGCTATGTGGATAGAAAAATAAAGGCCATGGAAAAGGGTTTGGTCAGAACGGATGTGGGAACCATTGCCAGCCCCTGCTTCGGTAGTCTGGCAACTCAGGCTGAAAAGGTGATTTTCGGCCTGGTTACGGCAGGGCCGGAAATGGACCAGTTCCTCGCCGACTGCAGGGACACGGTGGACGCCATGGTTGTCGACTCCATTGGTTCCATCGTGGTGGAACAGGGGGTGGAAATATTGAGGAACATAGTGGCTGAGGCCTTGGGGCAGTACGTTTCCTTGCCTTTCAGTCCGGGGTATTGCGACTATCCCCTCACGGAACAGGAGATGATTTTCAAGCCCTTTGGGGACGCCCCCCTTGGCATCCGCTATCATCCAGTTTCGTTTATGATGACCCCGGTAAAGACAATCAGTTTTATCATGGCAACAGGGCCTTTCCCCCTGGATACAAATCCCTGTTCCCTCTGCCGTTTGGAAACATGCCAAATGAGACGGACAGCATAAAAAACGGTCTCAAGTATCTTCTGGTCTTTTCTTGTAAGCAATCGAGAGATCTCTGGCAAATGTTACCCCAGAGAATAGAAAAGGGCCTTGAGATTTGATTGAAAATTCTCAAGGCCTTTTATATCGATGGTTCCGGAGGAGAGACTTGAACGTTCAAGGGCATAAAGCCCGGAGGTTTTTTTGTCCTCTGGGCCTATCTCACAATGAAAACCTTACTCTTCCCAATTTCCCATGAATACGCCGTATGTTATGTCTCTGCCCTGTAAACGATCTTCATCTCCCTGGACGTTCCAGATGCCAGTTTTTCAAAGGCAGAACCCAGACTGGCTAAATTTGTTGTGCCGGTCACCAGTTTTTCCACCTTGATCCTTTTTTGGGCAATATAATCCATGGCCGTGTCGAATTCTTCGGGAAGGTATCCCATTACAGATGTCTGGGTGATTTCCCGGACAGCCGCCATGATCGTCAATATAGCCTGGGTATGGGCATTAATCCCGGCAAGCACCAGTCGACCCTTGGGTCTTAACATCCTCAGACCCAGATTGATACCTGCATCTGAAGCAGATGTTTCAATGACGACATCAAACCCGCCTTGGGTCGTTTTCATTGTTTGAGCGGCGAAATTCGGATCTGATGGATCAAAAACCTCGTCTACATGGCCTGTCTGCCTTGCGAAGTCTTGACGGAACCCATTGATTTCTGTCAAGGCGACAAAGGAAACACCGCTGATCTTTGTCCAGGCTGCGCACAGCAGGCCGATGGGGCCGCCCCCGCTGATCATGACCTTGTCCCCGGGACCGATGCCGGCCGTGCGAATGCAATGAAGGGCCACAGCCGCTGGTTCAATCATTGCGGCCTGGACATCGTTGATGCTGGCCGGCAATTTTCTTACCATATCCGGACGGATTTTGACAAATTCAGCAAACCCGCCTGGACCGTTGTTGCCGGGAATGGATCGTTTCAATGCCTTTGAGCAGATATTGACATGGCCCGCCTGGCAGGCGGTGCACCCCCCGCAGGGATCCAATGGTAATGCCGTGACCCGGTCTCCTTTGACCAGGTCGTCCCGGTTCCCGGGGTCAGTGACAATGCCGGCAAATTCGTGGCCCATGATCAGGTCATGGACGCCGCCCATTCCTAGCCCGGTATGCCAGTAATGCAGATCTGACCCGCAGATACCGCAGGCGGACACTCGTATGATAACGTTTCTGCCATCCGGCTCAGGTGCTTGGATTTCCACCAGTTCCAGGTGCCTGGAGCCTGTGAGTTTTAACGCTTTCATATGGGTTGTCCCTGATTTATTAACTGGTTTATTTTTTCCACACGGCATAGCAAAGCCTTGATGGGCACGGATGCCGTGACCGGACACAACTGCTGATCATCGGTGAGCATGTTGATATTCACCCGCTGCCATCCATTGTCCACCCCATACCAGTATCCATGGGGAGAATGCACCACCTGGGGATGGAGATCTCGATCATATTGGATTTTAATTTTGATTTTGCCCCTGGGAGATGCCAGAAACACCCATTCCCCTTCGTGCATACCCAATCGTTCAGCTGTTTGCGGATAAATCTGAAGTTCGGGGTCTGGAGATTTTTTATGCAAAGATTCAATATTGCGGTGGGAGGAATGGTAATATACCAGGTTCCGGCCTCCGGTGGTCAGTATCAGTGGGTAATCCTGACTTAAATCCGGGCTGGAAACCGGGCTTTCCGCTGGTTCCCGGAATATCGGGAGGGGGGAGATTCCCATTGAATTAAGATACTCAGCATATAGTTCCACCTTTCCGGTGGGGGTGCGAAACCGTCCTTTTTGTTCATAACCCTTGTAGATGATCGGTGTCGCAACCTTTTTTTTCACCTTGAATGCTTCAAATGTCATGCCCACGGGTTCCAACCGGTGGTCCAGGATTTCTGTGACTGACTGCCAGTACGAATCCAGACCCATTTTTTGAGCCAGGTCTATTAAAATTTGTTTTTCATCCCTGCATTCAGGAACCGGATCCAGTGCTTTTTGCTGGCAGAATACATGATTTTTCATGAGCAGGTCTTCAACATCGTCCCTTTCAGTCCAGTGGGCCGCGGGCAGGATCACATCTGCTAAAGCCGTTGTGGGTGTATGAAAGTAATCCACCGCAAACATAAAATCGAGTTTTTCCATGACCCGGACCACACGGGCGGAGTTTGGATATGCGCATACGCTGTTGTTGGCAAACAAACCCAGGGCTTTCACTGGATAGGGTTTTTCGTCGAGAACTGCGGTCCAGATTGCCTGGGGCGGGGAGGGGATGGGGATGAACTCAAGCAGGGGATAGGTATCAAGGCCCAGTTTCTTTTGGGCCTGCTCTTTGGGCAGATTGTTGAAAGCACTGTAATCGGGCCCGTAACAGCTGCGTTTCCCAGTGGGCGGCCGGCAGTTCAGATTCCCGCCTCGGGTATCCAGATTCCCGGTAATGGCGCTTAAAATTGTCAAAGACCGGTTCAGGTCAAAGGCGTCGTTGGCCTGGCATACCCCTCCCATGCCAGGACCAATGCAGGCCCGTGGCGCTGAGGCAAATGTGCTGGCTGCCGCTTTAATCTGTTCTGGCGGGATCCAGGTAATCTGAGCACATCTTTCAATGGTAAAGGGTGCAACATGGGCCTTGAGCTGTTCAAACCCAACAGTCCATTGTTCCACAAAAGCCTTATCATACAGGTTGTTTTCAATGATATAGTTAATGAAACACAGGGCCAGGGCAACATCGGTTCCCGGCCTGATCTGCAGCCAGTGGTCGGCTTTTTTTGCAAGATGGGTACCCCGGGGATCAATAACAATGAGTTTGGCACTGTTTTTAAGCCCCTGCCGGATATCATGCATATACAGACCCGGCCAGGAGGCCTCTGGGTTATGGGCCCAGAGGATCATGCAGGATGTTGCGGCGTAGTCCGGATCTATGAGGGCAAAACCGCATGTGGCGGAACTGCCCACGACAATGGGGCCGCCGCTCATATTTGATGGCGCCATGAAATTGGGCGATCCGAAAACCGACAGAAAACGGTTGAGATAAGGAGCCATTCCCCGGGTTGTGCCCGACCCGAGAACCACAGACTCCGCTCCCCAGTGTTCCCGTGCATCCAGGAGCTTTTCGGCAATCACGGACAGGGCATTGTCCCATGAGGTTTCTTCAAACCGGGGTGCACCTTTTTTGCCGATATTGACCAGGGGGCGGGTGATCCGGTCCGTGTGATAAATAATTTCCATGGCTGCCCGGCCCTTGGGGCAGGTATAACCATTGCTGAAGGGATGGGTCCTGTCGCCTTTGACGCCCACGAGCTTTCCGTCCTTGACTTCAAGCAGAACCCCACACCGGGAATGACATTCAAAACAGATACTTGGAATGGTTCTTGTCCTATCGTTCATTTGTAATCCTTTCTCTTTTTATATAACGGCCATGTCGGCCTGTCGACACAACGAAGCATGAAACACGATAATACCGGGCAGGCGATAGTACCATTCCGCCCTCTTTGGTTACCCTGACCGGAACGGTAAACGTCGGGGGAATTTCTGCCCTTCCAGACTAAAGCGCAGGAACTGCGGGCTAAAGTCCTCAAACAGCCTGCGCTTCTTAACGCCTGGAAGGGCAAAAATCCTAACCCCTTTGGTTTACAATGTTCCAGTCAGGGAAACCAAAGAGGGCTCTAAAGTCGAGACTTTCACAATGATGTTTCGACAAGAGTTTCTTATAAAATCTCGTATCATTCCGGCGACCGGAAGAAGGTATTGCCCTCCGCTCATTCTCGCAGCCCGTCCTGGGCTGCTCCGAGGGAAACGGCAGCTCCTTCAGCGTCCATGCTGACCGCTGCCGTTTAATCCGCTACGGGCAAAACCTCCCCCCGGTCGCCTCTGCTGTCGAAGGTTCAAGTTTTATGCTTCGTTGTGTCCGCTAGGACATGTGGGTTATATGAAACGCCCACTGAAGCATTGCAATCATAGGCGTTTCATCGTTCATTGCGGCCGTGGGCCGATACCCCTGCTCCGGCCATGGCGGTTAGAAAATGACGGGCTGCACCGATCATATCCTGATTGTAGCGGTTCATCTGATCGTCATCTATGATAAACATCCTGAAATGCCGGGATCCTTCGATCATGGTCATGATAACCTCGGCGGCATGGGCTGGTTCATTAATGGAAATCACCTGGTGATCCATCAAAAATGTAAACTCCCGGACCAGAAAGGTTTTAAACATCCGGTAGAGTTCCCTGATTTTTTCGTGAATTACAGGATTACGAAAACTGACTGCAAGCACGGCAAAAGATCCTGCAATTTTAATTCGTTCGTAGAAATCCCGGTTCCAGATGGATTCAAGCAGCTGGGTCAGGCGATCTTCGGGTGTAAGGTCCTTTGACCTGAACGTCTTGAGCAGCCTGCCATATTCATCAATCACAAAATCAACCAGGGCAAGGGTGAGGTTTTCCTTGTTGTTGAAATAATAGAGAATCAGGCTGGGATGGATTTCCATGCGCTTGGCCACCTTGGCAATGGATGCTCCTTCAAAGCCTTCGGCAAGAATGGTTTTATAGAAATGTTTGACAATTTTAGGCTTTTGTATGTCTGCGTTGAGTCTTCGTTTCATTTTTCCCTTTGTGTATTGATTTTCATCATGGCCCCTGGGGTCCAAGATTTGTGGAAATTGAAAATTCCGGTGATTTTAATTGCATTGCTCCAGGGCATCTTGAACTTCACCATGGACCTGGCCTGAACTGTCGGTTAAAAAATCTTCCAGGGCGGCTTTGTCCTTTTTGCACCCAATTCGACCCAGGGCCCATGCGGACATGGCCCGGACCCGGTCATCTTTATTTTCCCTGAATGCACGGATCAGGTCGTCGGTATACATGGAATCACGGGTATTGCCCATGGCGCGGGCTACGTTCATGCGCCATCGCCACAGGTCATCGGAAGACATGTAAAACATGTGGGGCCATATTTTGGATTCAAAATAGGGCTTGTCCATGTGGAGCAGGGCAGAAAGCTCAAATGCCGATGCCTTTGCCTCAACCTTTTCGTTGGGCAAAAGATCGTTGGCCAGCCAGGCCGCATTTCTCGGACAGACATTCTGACACCGGTCACACCCGTAAACGTATAGCCCCATGGGTTCTCTGAGTTCTTTCGGGGTCAGGCCCTGTCCAAAATAGGTCAGATAAGAAATACACTTTCTGGGATCAATGGTCCCGTTGCCTTTTAATGCCCGGGTGGGACAGGCGGCAATACAGGCATTTTTACACCAGTCCGGGCATCCCATTTCAACGGTGGGTTTTCCGGGTTCAAAGGTATGGTTGATGACCACAGCTATGGGCAAGACCCAGGAGCCCTGCCGGGCAACGGTATTGGAATAGAATAGGCAGTTTTTCCCAAACGTGCCCATGCCTGCACGTGCTGCCGCCACCCGGTGGGGCAGGTTAAACGGCACTTTGGAGTCAATTCCGTTGTCGCGTAAAAAGCTTCGGAATGCTTTGATCCGCTGGCTAAGGCCATCTTTGGTCACCCGGTCATCGTCCAGATAACATCGCCCGAAATGCCCTTCCATATGCCGGGGATAGGCCTTGCGAAAATATACTTCCATAAGCACAATAACGGTCTGGGCATCTGCCATGATGGCCCTGGGGTCTGTTCCTTTTATCAAGTCCAGGCCAACGGCCTCGGCCCAGCCATATTCCTCCTGACGATCGGCTAGAAATTTTCGGTGGGTCTCAAAGGGCTCGGCTGTGGTGAACCCCACATCCTCAAACCCGAATTCCTTGGATTTTATTACGATATCTTCTTTTGAAATCATGGTGTATTCTCCGTTAATTCATTTTGTTAAAGTAAAATGAAACAAATATAATTAACTGATCGTTCAGTTAACTATATCGACAAAAAAAATTATGTCAACCACGATTGTTTGGAGAACCTAGGGGGTCTAATAACGGTCCCTCCCCGGACGTGAACTACATTCAGCCGGGGAAAAATTGTTAACTGTCGAATATGCAGCGCAGTCTGGTGCTGAGTTCTTCCAGAGAGAACGGTTTCTGGATGAAGCCTATGCATCCGCGTGACAGAATCTCTTCGACCTGCTCGCTGATGCTGTATCCACTGGACAACAGCACCCGGGATTGCGGGCTGATGGCCTTCAACATGTCTAAAACCTCACCGCCACCCATACCAGGCATAATCACATCCAGGATCACCAGGTCAATCTCATGGGACAATTGGCGAAAGATCTCAACGGCCATTTTACCGTCTGAGGCGGTCATCACATTGTACCCCAGGGATTCAAGCATGGGTTCTCCGACTTGGAGGATGACCTCTTCATCATCGATGAGAAGCACGGTTTCAGACCCTTTTGATATTGTTGTGGTCTGTGCGGATTCATGTGTTACATCATCATCTGATGCTGGAAGATAAATGTAAAAGGTGGTACCTTTGCCCGGCTGGCTGACAAAATCGATGGCGCCATCATGATTTTTGATAATACCATAGGCGGAAGCCAGGCCCAGCCCGGTGCCGCGGCCCATTCCTTTGGTTGTAAAAAACGGTTCGAATATGCGTGCCTGAATTGCAGGATCAATACCGGTGCCGGTATCGGAGATTGAAATACATAAATACCGCCCCGGTTTAATATCCAGAGGCTGCGAAAAAGCGGCCTCCAGAACCATGTTTTTCGCATTGATCAACACCGTACCCCCGCCTTGCATCGCCTGCCAGGCGTTAATGTAGATGTTGAGCAGGACCTGCTCAATCTGGTTTTTATCGGCTATGACTGTCCACAAATCATTCTCTATCTTTTCCTCGATCTGGAGCTCTTTACGCGTGCGGCCGAACATACGGGCGGTGTCCATGATGATCTGATTAAAATCCAGCGCCTTGGCCATGTACTTGCCCCCACGTGCAAACCCGAGCAGCTGTTGGGTGAGTTTGGTTCCGGAAATGACACAGGACTCGATACTTTTCAGTTTTTTATAATTATAACCTGAAGGATCGACCTTGAGCATCATCAACGATATATTGCCCTGAATACCCATCAACAAATTGTTGAAGTCGTGGGCCACACCGCCGGCAAGGGTTCCGATACCCTCGAGACGCTGGATCTGATGCAATCGTTCTTCTAACTTTTTCTTCTCTTTTTCAGCATTCAACCGTTCGCTGATATCCAGGACAACACCACGAGAGCCGATTCTCTTGCCATTCTTATCAAGAATGCACGCGGTTGAAACATCTACGGTCCGCAGTCCACCATCCTTGCGAATAATCGTCAAACGGGACAGGTTCCCGTTTTCCCCGGATTGATACATGCTGGATGGCTTTTCAGCCATCCGCCGTAAGGAATCTGCATCAAGCAGAATGGAATAATCAATACCGTTAAGTTCTTCAGCTGGATATCCCAGAATCTGGGCCAGAGAATCGTTGAAAAAGGTCAGACGATTGTCAAGATCCACTTCATAATAGCCGTTGCTGGTATTCTCTATGATTGATCGGTACTTTTCTTCACTTCGCCTGAGTGCCTCTTCTTTTTCCCTGCGCACTTCAATTTCATTGCGTAGTTGTCCATTGCTTTTCTGCAGATCCGCTGTGCGTTCTTCGACAAGATCCTCCAGCTGATCCTGGTAACGGCGCAGCTTGAGGTCGGCTTTTTTTCTAAGGGTGATAATGCGCAGGGAACCGATGATTTTTTCCCCATCACCGGCATCATTGCATTTCAACGTGGCCGTAACCGAGCCGTAACCGATTTTGCCGTTTTTGTTAACCAGCGTAACCTCATGGTCACTGACTGAACCGTCAGCAAAGAGCTTGGATAAAAAAAGTTCGTAATCATTAAAATCTTTCAAAAACCCCATGAGTCTGGTTCCGATAATCTCCTTGCGGCCCAGGTGGATCAATTTTTCTACAGAGGGGCTTACTTCGAGGATGTCGCCTTCAATGGAGCATTCAAAATAGATGTCCTGAATATTTTCAAAGATCCTGCGATACTTCTCTTCACTGGTCTGCAGCGAAGCCTTCATTTGTGAAAAGGCAGCGGAGGTTTCGTCTATCTCTTTAAATATTGAGCGGGTTTTGAAGCTGGTGGTTAAATCATGCTGCTTGATGGCAAGGGCTTCTTCCTCCAGTCCCATCAATGGGTGTGTGATACTGCGAGATAATTGCAGACCGACCAGGGTGGTAATCACCGAAAGGATCAAAGTGATCCAGTAATTAAACAAACGATTTTCCTTGAGCGCCCCGAGATAGTCGTTTTCCGGTATATAAACCCCGATCATCCAGGGCCAGTGTGAATCGGTAAATTGGGTGAACATGGTGTTGTACACCTTGCCATTATGGGAGAATTTGGCAAACTGGGAGCTGTTGAGTTTAAGCAAACCGTTTTCTGTGCGCTGCCATTTGATGGCATGAAAGGCCTTACGACTCAATTCATCGTCGAGTTCATCGATTTTTACCATTCTAAAAGAGTGATCTGGGGTGCCGTCTTCCTGTTTAATTTTTGAAATGTCGGGAAAAGCCACAACATCACCGTTGTTGTTGAGCATAAATGCACGGCCGTGCTTGCCGATACGCAGTTTGCTGATGAAGGTGGACAGTTCATCGATTTCAATGTCCACGCCAACGATGCTCTGTAGTTGGCCATTTCCCCGAAAAATAGGGCCGGCCACCGTTATACCGGGTTTTTGAGATGTAAAATGAATGTAGGGGTCTGTCCAGATAATTGCCCGGTCGGCAAGGGCCTTTTGATACCAGGGCCGCTGTCGGGGATCATAGGTGTCAGCGGGCGCTTCAGACGTTTCAATGATGCTGCCTTCATGATTCCGCCATATCAGCCGGGTTCTTTTCACACCATTGGGATGATCGATCACCTTGGTTCGATACCCTTTGGGAGAATGGGCATCATTGCGACTGACATAATAAAAATTTCCATTGGGCATACCGATATAAATGCCGGCGAAATGTGCATATAAAGATAATTGATCCAGAAAATACTGTTCCAGAACGGTATCCTGCTGGTTGCCACTGCCAACCACCTCTGAGGCGAGAAGGCGTTTGGTCAGATGGGCCGCTCTCTGGGCCACCTGTAGATGGTTTTGGGATTGGGTCATGGTCAGATCCGCAATGTTCTGCATCACGTCACGTGCATGCCCGACCAACATCCGCTGGGATGAAATGTAGGTAGATGAAGTGATCAGAATCTGCATGCCCCAAATAAGACCAAGACAACCAAGAACCATTGCCCATCGAATTGAAATTTTCATTTTTCCCTGTATCAGTTTTGTATGAAACGGTCATAAAAGCACAACAATTTAAAGGCGTTTCATTATTTGTTGTGGCCAGCTCAGATACCCTGTTCCGGCCATGCCGGTTACTCAAATTTTTCATAAATATCCCCAAAATTTCCGGGGAAATTAAGGTTGGTCAAATTTTTTATCAGGCAGATGGATAAAAGTCTAACAAAATCAGACGCCGTGTATGGATGTCAGTAAGAAAAACTGCGATCACATTCCCATCCTTTCGTTTGTTCTTTTGTATCTGTCCTTGACAAAGAACGATTCTTGTTTTAGACCCGAAATGCTGAATTTACAGCTAAACTGAACAAAGAAGGTGGCAGAGGATTTGCCGCCTGAAAGGCGAAAAAAATGGACTCAAAACTGATGGATCGTTATCATCGCCACCTCAATTACCTGCGGGTTTCCATTACAGATCGTTGTAATTTGAGATGTTTATATTGTATCCCAGACGGAATTTTCCCCATGCTTTCCCATGAGGAAATCCTTACCTATGAGGAGATTTTGCGAATTGTAAAAACAGGGTCGAAAATGGGTATCTCCAAGGTGCGGATAACCGGGGGTGAACCCCTGGTGAGAAAAGGGGCGTGTGATTTTTTAAGCCGGCTTTCAAAAATCAAAGGCCTTTTGGATATTTCCCTCACCACCAATGGGGTGCTGCTTGAAAAAAACATTGAACAGATAAAGGCTGCAGGGATACACCGAATTAACGTCAGTCTTGATACCCTGCAACCCAAAAAGTATAAGCAGATCACCCGGATGAATATGTTTAAACGCGTCTGGGATGGCATAATGGCGGCCCATGCTGCCGGGTTTTCACCCATAAAACTCAATGTGGTGGTCATGAAGGGGATCAATGACGATGAAATAGAAGATCTTGCCCGCCTGACGTTCACGTATCCCTTTCATGTAAGATTTATTGAATATATGCCCATTGGTCCGGAATCAATAGAATCCGGCAGGATTCTTTCTGGAGAGGGAATTCTTAAACGCCTGTCTGTACTGGGCGAGTTATTACCCATTGAAAATATACGAACGGACGGTCCTGCCCGGCGATATCGGTACAAGGGCGCACCCGGTGAGATCGGGTTGATTTTTGCCATGAGCAACCCTTTTTGCAGCGCCTGTAATCGTCTGAGGCTGACCGCCAGCGGCCAGATTCGGCCCTGTCTGTTGTCGGATGAACAGATTGATTTAAAAGGTCCTATGAGAAACGGCTGCACAGATGAAGAACTGGCCGGGTTATTTATCGAGGCGGCCCGCACAAAAAAGAGGCGGCACCACCTTGGGGATAAAAATGCCCACAGGCTTAACGGCAGGATGTCTGCCATTGGGGGATAGCGATTGCCAGGTTCGTTAACCGACTTTGACATCGGGTTCAGGGCCCTTTTGAATCCAGGGATAGACCCCTCTTTACCGCAAAATTTGACCGCCCATGGCCGGATGTCCATGGAACGGTATATCCAGATTTATGAAAATGGGCCAATGGGCTATTTTACCCTGTCGGAAAAAGGGGTGATCTGCGAGTCCAATATCACAGGTGCGAATTTGTTGAATACCTGCATCAAGGCGCTGCCGGGGATGCAATTTGTAAAATTTGTCATGTCGGATTTTAAATCTGTTTTTTTGAATCACTGCAAACAAGTCCTTGAAAAAGGAACACGCCAGACCTGTGATTTGAAGTTTTTACCCACTCAAAAACAATGTTTTTTCGGCCGGCTGGAAAGTGTAGCTGAGCTGGGAATGGTCAATAGGGGCAGGCTGATTCGAACCACTCTGTTGGATATTACCCAAAGACGGAGGGCGGAATCTGCCCTGGAAATCAGTGAATCCCAGCAGCAGGTTGTGACTGAATTGGGTCAACTGTCACTGACGGGTATAAAATTCACATCTTTGTTGAATGAGGCCCTGGCAAAAGTATTAGATACCTTGAGACTGGAGACAGGAGAGGTGCTTGAATGGCTTCCCGACTGTGGCCAATTTTTGATCCGGGCTGCCCAGGGTTGGAAAAAAGGTATGGTTGGCCGAAAACGGATCATGGGGGGGACGGCATCCCAGTCTGGTTTTACTCTGATTTCAGGAGGACCAGTGCTGGTAGCGGACCTGCAGACGGAAACCCGGTTTAAAAGCCCTTTACCCGAACTTAGTAATCGTTGTGTCGTCAGCGGGGTGAGTGTTTTGATTGGCAAATCCGATAAGGCCTTTGGTGTCTTGGGTGTGCATTCACCAAAGAAACGTAAGTTTAAGAAAAATGATATTATTTTTCTCCAGTCAGTGGCACATATACTTGCTTCTGCTGTAAAACAGGAAACAGCAAGAACAGTGCTGAAAAATTCTGAAAAAAGGCTGCAATTTTTATCCTCCCATCTTTTAACTGCCCAGGAAGAGGAGCGTAAAAAAATAGCCTATATGCTCCATGACGATCTTGGGCAATCCCTGACTCTTTTGAAACTGCAAATCAGAGCCATTGAAATGAAAATTGAAAAGGATGGTAAAGGTGCAAAGGCTGACTGTTGCCTTGCCATGAAAAATATTTCAAAAACCATTGAAAATGTCCGAGAGATTTCCCACAGCCTTACCCCGTCGATACTTAAGGACCTGGGGTTGTCGGCTGCACTGCACAGCCTGTTCGAATATTTTGGCCGATATTTCAATGTTCACCGTCACCTGGATATGACCGATATGGACAACCAGCTTACCCAACAGTCAAAAATTCTTGTTTACCGGATTTTTCAGGAAGCGTTTACCAATATTGTCCGGCATGCCAAGGCCGATCAGATACGGGTTTGTGTTGACAGGTACAACAACAGGTATCGGTTTGACATACAAGACAATGGAATCGGATTTGACCTCAATGGCCTGCAGGGTAACAGCCTTAAGGATTCTGGCATGGGGCTCACCACCATGAATGAACGGGTCAGGATGCTGGGCGGACAACTGCGAATTGAAAATCGCATGTGCGGCGGCACACGGCTTTGGTTTGAAATCCCGGATTCTCCCGGGGAGGTTGAACCATGAAAGCCTGCCGGGTGGTGATCGCTGATGATCATGCCATGCTTCGCAGGGGAATTTGCCAGGTCATTGAAACCCAAGAAGGCGTTTCTGTGGTGGGGGAGGTCGGTGACGGAATTGAGTTGCTGAATCTTTTGAGTACCCAGCCGGCGGATCTTGTGATTCTGGATATTTCCATGCCGAAAATGAGTGGAATTGAGGCCGCAAAGAAGATACGGGCGACCTATCCAGGTATCAAGATTTTATTTCTTTCCATGCACAAAAGAAACGAATATCTCTACCATGCCTTTTCCGCCGGAGCCAACGGGTATCTGCTCAAGGAAGATACCGACACTGAAATTTTGACGGCCATGGATACCATTCTGGAGGGCAAGGCATTTCTTTCTTCCATTTTTACAAAGGATATGCCTGATATCCTGACCGATATGGTCAAAAATGGTTCCAGCTTTCCAGGTGGAACACTTTCTCCCCGGGAAGAGGAGGTGCTCACACTTCTGGCCGAAGGTAAATCCAATAAGAAAATTGCCGACATTCTGTGTATCAGTACCCGAACAGTTGAGCATCACAGGGCAAGCATCATGAAACGGCTTGATTTGCGAACTCTTGCAGATCTGATCAAATATGCCATTCGCCATGGATATACCTCAGACGAATAATTTTCGATCCTAATTGAATAAAACTTTCTGAAACCAAAGCGTACTACTGTCCGTGAGGCCAATCTTATAAATTGGCAGAGTTATGCAGCAACGTCGCAGATGGGTGATTTTTCGTTCAAACACTATGTAGAAATACCTATATCAAATTGGGTATATCCCACAATTGTTTAATGATTTTTATTCTGTTAGAAAATCTTTAGTAAAGGGGAAAAATGCCATGGATTATCAATCCTCTTTGGATGACCGGCACGGGAATCGAGATGATGGCCTGATCTCCCGGCCCAGGGTCTGGTGGAAATGGTTCTCAACGTGTCAGGTATGTTTACAAAGTGTAAATATTGTTTGGTTCTTCAAGGGGGTAAGAATGACAATGGCCCTGTGGTTAAGGGGGTTTAGGAAAATGGCATAACAATTGCTGAAGATTTAACCAGGGAGAATCAAACCATGTTTAATGCTTGCCATGATTTAATCGAGGAGAAAATCAATGATGAAAAAAGATCATGATATCAGTCAAGATATGTTGGAGCAGAAAACGTCTCGCCGCAGTTTTTTAAAAAAAATGGGTACGGCAGCTGCTGGGGTGGCTGTGGTGGCTGCCACCGGGAAAATGACGGTGCCTGCACAGGCAGCTGAAGAGCCTGCGGCCAAACCTGTGATGAAATATCTGTTTGCAGAACGGATGAACTGCACCGGGTGCAGGGCGTGTGAATATGCCTGCAGCCTTCACCATGAAGGCGTGGTCCGACCGTCTGTTTCCCGTATTCATGTGCTCCGGTACAAGGGGGTCGTGGATGTTCCGGTGATTTGCTGGCATTGTGATGATGCCCCCTGCATCAAAGCCTGTCCCACCACACCCAAAGCCATTGAGAAAGATCCGAAAACTAATGGAATCAAGCTCAACGAAAAGCTCTGTATTGGTGCCAAGTGCAACAAATGCATTGAAGCCTGCCCGAGTAATTTTATTCGGCGAAGTCCGGATAACGGTATGCCGCTCATGTGCGATCTGTGCGACGGAGATCCTGAATGTGTAAAGGCCTGCAAAGCACAGGCCGGCAATCCACTGGGACCCTGCCTGATGACGGGAAAGGTTGGATTCGGCGTAAACCTGGCATATCGAAATGTCACCCCGGAGGATGCCGGGGCTGATTTGCTCCAGAGTATGTTTTACCCCAATGAAGACGGAGAAAGGAGGGAATAATCATGGCCAATTCAAAAGGCGGACATTTCGGAAGAATACTGGAGATCGACCTGACCCATCAGAAAACCAAAACGGTAAATATTGATTCAGATACCTGTAAACAATATATGGGCGGTTGTGGTCTGGGAACACACTTACTTTTTAATCGGCTCGAGACAAAACAGGACCCCACTGCTGAAAACAGCCCTGTTTTTGTCGGAGTGGGTCCTCTTACCGGTACGGCCTGTGCTTCCACCCGGTGCAGTTTTGTTAATAAAAGTCCCTATACGGGTTTATTAAGCCATGCCGAAGTCGGCGGTTTTTTTGGTAATGAAATCAAATGGGCCGGATGGGATGGGATTCTGATCACGGGTAAATCCAAAAAACCGGTTTACCTGCTGATTCAAGATGACAGGGTCACGTTTAAAGATGCAGGTAACCTGTGGGGAAAAGATACCCATGTAACCGAGGAAACCATTATTGAAGACAGTCATGATTCCGGCACCAAGGTGGCCTGCATCGGGCCGGGTGGTGAAAATGAGGTCCCCTATGCCTGTGTACAGGTCGAGCGGTTCCGCGCGGCTGCCCGGACCGGCACCGGGGCTCTCATGGGAAATAAAAAGCTCAAAGCCATTGCAGTCCGGGGGACCAAATTCGTACCCGTTGCGGACCGGGAACTTTTTCACAAGAATGCTGCAGCCAATAAGCAGTTTTCAATTGACCATGAAGGTTGGCAGGGCATCAAACGCTGGGGCACGGCAGGCCTACTTGAACTTAAACACCATGTAACCGGCTCTTTGATCACCAAAAATTTTCAAACCACCTGGTATCCGGACATCGAAGAAATCGGTGCCGAAGAGGCTAACCGTCGGTTCTGGAAAAGGCACACGGCCTGTTACAATTGTCCGAACCATTGTATGAAACTCGGGGTGATCCGCGGCGGGAAGTATGACGGCCTCATTGCTGAAGGCCCTGAATATGAAACCGGTGGCCTTTTGGGAAGTAACCTGGGAATTGCTGATTTTGACCTGATGATGGGCGCCATAGAAATGTGTGACGCCATGGGACTGGATGCCATATCCACTGGCGGGTCCATTGGGTTTGTCATGGAGCTTTTTCAGCGGGAAATCCTCACAGCCAAGGATTTGGATGGAATGACCCTTGAATGGGGAGATGGTGAAGCGGTTGTGGAAGTCATCAAAAAGATTGCTTATAAAGAAGGCAAGGTTGGTCAACTGCTATCCAAGGGTGTCAAACAGATGGCCGAAGAAATCGGCGGTGAAGCCATGGATTATGCCTGCATTGTCAAGGGCAAGGAAATGGCCGCCCATGATCCTCGAGGAGACAAGCCCCGGGGGGTCAGTTATGCCATGGGAACCTGTGGCGGGGATCACCATGAGGGCAACAGTCCGAAAGGTCAGGCGGCAAGATGTATGCACAATTCCCTTGTTATCTGTTCTTTTGTGGGCGGATACTGGTCTCCGAAAATGTTCACGGATCTGCTCAATCCCCTGTGCGGGTGGAATATGTCCGAGGCGGATTTCTGGGCCACGGGCAAGCGAATCCGGACGATAGAGCGATGTTTTAACGTCCGGGAAGGAATCAGCCGTAAGGATGATACGCTTCCCAAACGGATGCTGACGGAAAAACTGCCTGAGGGACCGAAAAAAGGGGTTTTATTTTCACCTGAAGAAATAAAAAAGGTGCAGGATGAGTATTATGCCTATTTCGGGTGGGATGCAAATGGTATCCCCACTGAAGCAACACTTAAATCCCTGGGGCTTGAGTTTGCCATTGACTCGGTTAAAAAATCAATGGCCTGACAGATAGAAAAAGGATCAAACAGACATTAACTATCAGCCGGGATTTAGTTTTCGTCTGATGGTTAATGCCTGCATATCTGCGATATCCTGGAGAATCCCAATGGAAAATTCCCGAAGGAATTTTATTCAATTTCTGGCTGGTGCTGTTGTGTCAGGCTCCGTGTTTACACTGTTCAAGGTCAGTCCGGCCAGGGCCCTAGCAAGACCACCGGCAGCCCTTGTGGAGGATGATTTCTTAAGGTTCTGCACACGGTGTCATCAATGTATTGATGTCTGTCCGGCCGATGCCCTTTTCCCTGCGTCAATCCTGGACGGCATTATCAACATTGGAACACCGGTTCTGGACGGACCCAAATGTATTATGTGCATGGAGTGTGTCAGGATATGTCCGACCCCTGCCATTAAGAAAATTCCTAAACAGGAAGTTGTGCTGGGCAAGGCGGTTATCAATGAGGACACCTGCCTGGCCTGGCAGAAGAAAAAACGGTGCAAGGACTGTTATCGTGCCTGCAAGTTCAAAGCCATTGAATTGAAAAAACGACGTTATCCTGAGATTATAGCAGATAAATGCAACGGCTGCGGGCTTTGTGTTCAACGGTGCCCGGCTGTGGCTGGAACAATTGACATAAAATATGAAGCAGCCGAAAGGTATCCTGCCGGGGATGCTCATTTTGCCCTTTGTCTGGAAGATCGGGTAGCACCCTATGAATTTCCGCCGGATGATTTTGGCACCTGGCTGAAAAAACGGATTGAAAAAATTGGTAAAAATCATGGCCTGGCAATCGGGACAGGGGAAGATTGATGAAGGGTGAAGCAGACAAACGATTTCCTGTAATCGTTGTGGGGGGAGGCGTTGCAGGCCTTACCGCAGCCCTTGATCTTGCCCGGGCCGGTCGCCCGGTCCATCTGATCGAGAAAAGTGCGGTCTTGGGCGGTCAGGTGACAAGGCTTGATAAATTGTATCCCACGGATCATTGTGCCTTTTGCCCGGTATGGACCCAGGCAAGGCTGTGCCTTGGACATCCCTTGATTACCGTCCATACCCATTCTTGTATCGAGGATGTGACCCAGGGCAAAGAAATGGGAAAAAAACAGGAACAAGGCTTGATTCAAATTATTATTTGCCGTGATTTGAACCGGATTGATCCAGGGCGTTGTATCTTGTGTGGCCGGTGTGAAAAAGTATGTCCTGAAAATGCTGTTTCTCCCACAATTTGCCATGCCCTGCCAAGAACGTTTCTTGTGGATATCAATGCCTGCACAGGATGCGGTAAATGTGTGGCTGTCTGCCCCACCCATGCCATTGATTTGGAGAGAAAACAAGATAGAATAAAGATTCTGGCCGAGAACATTATCTGGGCAACAGGATTTGCTGAATCTGAAGTCTCAGTCCTGCCGGAACTTGGGTATGGCAGTCATCCCAATATCATGACATCCCTGGCATTTGAAGCCCTGCTGTCTGAATCAGGCCCGGGCAGGGGACATGTTTTAACACCTGGAGGAAAGGTTCCCCGCCGCATTGCATTTGTTCAGTGTGCCGGCGCACGGGATCAAAGAAAATTTGCTTATTGTTCTGCTGTCTGCTGCATGCATGCCCTTAAACAGGCCCGTTGGGTCAAACAACGAGATCCTGGAATGGATTGTGTGATCTTTTTCACAGACATGCGTACGGAAGGCCGTCATTACTACAATTATTACCGACAGGCAGTCCAGGAATATTCCATTGTTCTGGTCCGGAGCAGGCCGGGGCTGATCTGTCCACTGCCGTCCGGGGACGGCCTTGCTGTGCGGTATGAAAATACCCGTACCGGACAGGTGAAGACAGAGCGATTTGATCTGGTTGTCTTGAACGGGGCCCTGGAGCCCTGTCAAAAGGCGGACAAAGGATCTGCCCCTTTGCCATTGACGGACGATGACGGATTTATCGGCAAACCCTCGAACCCGGCCCTGGCCTGTGGATTCTGCAGGGCTCCGGCGGATGTGGAAGTGTCGGTGGTCCAGGCCTCATCTGCAGCCATGGGGGCATATATGGGAAAGGGGATCAATGGAAAAGACTGAACAGATGATATGCTTTTTATGCCGTTGCCATGGAGAGGTTGATTCCGGGCATCAAGATCTGGGTCAAACGGAAAAAAGGATTGATCTTGAATTTGTAAGGGCAAGGGTTATGGCCGCATATTCCTTTGTTAAACAAGTGAAAATTTTTGATTCCCTCTGCATGGATCAAGATTTTTCTGAGATGGCCAGGCATATTCGAGACTGCTGTGCATCAAGGGTTTTGATCTGCGCGTGTGCATCAAAGATTGACGAGATCAGGCTTGGACTGAAAAAACAGGATATGGATGCAATGGTTGAGTTTGCAGATGTCCGGGAGGGGTGTGCATGGATTCACCAGGGACGCCACGGATTTGCCACTGAAAAAGCCTGTGACCTGGTCAAAATGGCAATTGTGTCCCTGGCTGAACAAGGGGTCTCGTCTTTTCCTGACCCAGGCATACAACCTTCGGTGCTTGTGGTTGGGGCAGGGCCTGCCGGGCTTGCTGCGGCAGCTGCCCTGGCCAGGGCAGGGATTCGGGTGCATCTGGTTGAAAAGGCCGAACAACCCGGGGGAATGCTCAGGTTGCTTCACACGGTGGGACCGGGAAATGATACCCCAAAAGCCTACCTTGCAAGTTATGTTGAAGCCATTGAAAAGAATCCTTTGGTTACTGCATACCTGTCTGCAAAGCTGATGTCCATTCATGGCGATCCAGGGTGCTTTACCGCACGTATGATCGTTGGCCAGAAAAAAATTGATGTCAAAGCAGGCGCTGTGATTCTGGCCATGGGTGCAAGGGCTGTTCTGCCCCGGGATGTGTATGGATACCGGGAACTTTCAGGTGTTATCTCAGCCATGGAACTTGAGCGTAACCTGAACAAGGGTATGGCCATACAGGGGCCCGTGGCTTTTATTCAATGCGTGGGGGTCAGGGATGAAAATCGGCCGTATTGTTCGGCCATCTGTTGTCCGGTGACCTTGAAAAACGCCATTCAAATTAAAACAGACCATCCTGAAACCCGGGTAATCGTTTTCCACAGGGACATGATGTGTCCCGGGGTTGAACTGGAGCGGTATTATCGTCGGGCAAGGGGCCTTGGGATTGTTTTTATCCGGTTTGATGCAGCTACACCGCCTGTTGTCCTGGGAAAAGAATCAATTGAAAAAATTCAATGCCTTGATACCAGCATGGGCCGGGAAATAAGTTATCCGGTGAAAACCCTGGTACTGAGCACCGGTCTTGCCCCGCACCCGAATACCAATGGGGTGTTTGATCAGATCACCCTTGCCGGGGAAACTCAAAAGGATGGGGCATTTCAAGATTTTTTCAGTGTTAAACCCCTTATGAACCCTGTGCAGACAGATGTGCCGGGGGTTCTGATCTGTGGGTCTGCACGTTGGCCGGTGCTGGCTGACGGGGCAGCAACCCAGGGGGAAGCTGCAGCCATGAAAGCATTGATATTTTTAGGCGATAAAGGGTTGGATTCCCAGGGGTTGAGCCAGTTTCGGGAATCCAAATTCGCCATTGCCAGGGTAAACGCGGACAGATGTTCAGGGTGCGGGAACTGCGTTGCAGCCTGTCCGTTTGAGGCCTGCCGTCTTGAGCCCGGCAACGGCCGGTACCACTGCCGGGTCAATCCATTTCGCTGTACAGGGTGTGGCACCTGTGTGGCTGTGTGTCCAAACAACAGCATTCAATTGCCCGAGCAGACCTCCCGTGCCATTGGGGCCATGCTCCTGACGGCATTTGGCGAACAGAACACCGGGGTTGAAGAAAACAGCCCTGACCGGGTCAAAAAACAGAAAAGAGCTGCCAGGGGAATTGAACAATGAACAGCCAAGCGCCGGAACGAACAGCAGAAAAGGTTACAAAAGAAAATCAAGATCCGAAGATCCTGGTTTTTGCCTGCCGGTACTGTCCCTTGATTGGCGCAGAAGAAGCCGGTCGGCAACGACTTGACATCCAGGAAAATTTCAGGGTGATTTCAGTGGAATGTATTTCCCGGGTGGAACCGGATGCAGTGGTCCGGGCATTTTCCCTGGGGATCGACGGGGTGGCTGTGCTGGGTTGCCACCTGGGCGGATGCAGATATCACGAGGCCAATCACAGAAGCGTAAAACAGATGAAACTGCTTGCCATTCTCCTTGACACAACCGGCATTGATTCCAGGCGGCTTTTGACCAGCTATGGTACGGCCCACGAGGCACATCAATTTGCCGGTCTGATCCATGGGTTTGCAGGTGTGCTGGAAAAACTGCCAAACCTTTCATCTGCTCGAAGGGCAGGGACAAACGGCCGGTTCGGTCAACGATATGAAACCGGTCACGCCGGGCAACGGGTATAACTATGCTTGAACATGCCAAAAATATTGTAACAAACCTTATTAAATCGGGTAAAAGCCATGGCATTCTTGGCCTGATCCAGTCGGAAAGCGGGGTGAGTCCCCATGTCTTTGAAGATGAAAAAGATGTGGACGGGCTTGTTCTTTCTCCAAAGTGGGTTCTGGCCAAAATTGCATCCTCGATTCTTGATCGACTGCCGGAGGATTATCGCCTTTCGGTAATTTGCCGGGGATGTGATGAGCGGGCACTCAACGAGCTGATCAAGAGAAACCAGGTGGATGGAACACGGTTGAACATCATCGGTCTGGCCTGTGACGAAGACCAGGCAAAGGCCTGCCTGTGCAATGCCCCTGCGCCCTCTCGTGTGGATATCGGAACCCCTGTCAAAGGGGTTGATCCCTGGGCGGATCCAGATGCCAGAGCCTTTATTGATGGAGATATTCAGGTTCGAAGAACGCTTTGGCAGAGAGAATTTGAAAAATGCATCAAGTGCTATGGCTGCCGTAATGCCTGCCCTTTGTGCAATTGTTCTGCCTGTAAACTGGCGGACAACCTCTGGGGCAGCCAGGGTCAGATACCCGCCGATCCAGTTTCTTTTCACCTGATCCGTGCGTTTCATCTTGCTGATACCTGCGTGGGCTGCGGGGCCTGCCAGGATGCCTGTCCCGTGGGTATCCCTCTGACACTGCTGCAATTGCCCATGCGCAGGGCCCTTGACGAGGATTACGGGTATTGTGCCGGTTCAGACAAGGTGCAGCGATCCCCTTTATTTTCCAACCTGACCCAGGGGCGGCCTGTTGGTTCAACCCTGCCAGCCTGGACAGATTCACTGGATACAGACCATGAAGATTGATTATATAAAAACCATTTGCCCCTATTGCGGCTGCGGCTGCGGCCTTATCCTTGAGGTGGCGGATGGAATTATCGTAAATACACGTCAGGACATGGATCATCCTGTTTCCAAGGGTCATCTTTGTATGAAAGGCTGGAACGCCCATGAATTTGTTCACCATCCAAAACGGCTTACCTCACCGCTTTTAAAGATAAACAACCAGTTTCAAAAAATTTCCTGGGATGAGGCCATAACCCTTGCCATGGAAAAATTTAAAGCGGCAGCTGATACCCATGGTCCAGATGCTGTGGCAGGATTGAGTTCGGCAAGGTGCAGTAATGAAGAAAATTATCTTTTCCAAAAATTAATCAGGGCGGGATTCCATACCAATAATGTCGACCATTGTGCCCGGCTCTGCCACGGGCCCACGGCCGCGGCCATGACCCGGGCACTTGGAAGCGGTGCCATGACCAATTCCATTGATGATTTTGCAGGGGCGGACTGCATCATCATGTTTGGCTCAAATGCAGCCGAAACCCATCCCATCATCATGGGGCAGATTTATGAAGCCTGTGCAAAGGGTGCAACGCTCATCGTGGTCGACCCCAGGACCACGGAGCCTGCAAAAAATGCCAAGTTTCATCTGCCTGTAAATTTTGGTGCAGATATTCCCCTGATCAATGGAATGATGCGTCATATTCTGGACTGCGGTCTTGAAGACCGTTCATTTGTTTCCCAGCGTACTGAAGGGTTTGAGGCCATGGAACAAGCGCTTGAATTATGGCCCATGGAACGGGCCGCCCAGATTTCGGGTATTTCGCCGGAAAAAATAGCACAGGTGGCAGAATGCTATGCAAGGGCCCAAAATGCCTCGATTGTCTTTTGTATGGGAATTACCCAGCACACCTGCGGCACGGCCAATGTTCATGCCGTGTGCAACCTGGCCATGCTCTGTGGTCAATTGGGCCGACCATTTACCGGGATCAATCCCTTGAGGGGACAGAACAATGTCCAGGGTGCCTGTGATATGGGTGCTTTGCCGGATTTCTTGCCAGGCTACCAGGGGGTGACAAGTCCTGACGTCCGGTCCAAATTTCAGGCGGCATGGGGGACTCCATTGCCTGTCACGCCAGGCTTGACCGTTACAGAAATGACTGCCGGCGCAGGAGAAACAGTACGGGCGCTTTACATCATGGCGGAAAATCCCATGATGAGTGACCCGGATATTCATTCTGTGAAAAATCGTCTGGGAAAGCTTGATTTTCTCATGGTTCAGGATATTTTTATGACCGAGACCGCCCGGTTGGCCGACCTGGTTTTACCCGGTGCCTGTTTTGCCGAAAAAACCGGAACATTTACCAGTACAGAACGCAGGGTTCAGCTTTTGAGAAAGGCGGTTTCTCCCCCTGGGGAGGCCATGGATGATTTTTCCATCCTCTGTTGCCTGGGCAAAGAGCTGGGACTTGATTTTAATTATACAGACCCGGGTCAGGTCATGGATGAGATTGCCGGTTTGACCCCCATTTACGGGGGGATAGGGTTTTCCCGGTTAGCCCCCCATGGCCTGCAATGGCCCTGCGTATCCCAGGATGATCCGGGTACCCCCTATTTGCATCATCAGACCTTTTCCCGGGGTAGGGGGCTTTTTGTGGTACCGGATTACACCCCGCCCATGGAGATACCTGATCCAGACTATCCGTTTACCCTGGTAACAGGGCGGATATTCTGCCATTACCATACCGGAACAATGACCCGCCGTTCACCGACCCTCAGCCAGGAGTCTTCAACCCCGTTTGTACAGATTCATCCACAGGATGCACAGGTGTCAGGGATAGTACAGGGTGATGGTGTCCGGGTGTCCACCCGGAGGGGCAGCATTGTTCTGTCTGCACGGCTGACCCGGGATGTCAAACCGGGTTCCTTGTTTGTGCCGTTTCATTTTGCAGAGGCCCCGGCCAATGCGCTGACCCATGAAGCACTGGATCCTGTCTCTAAGATTCCAGAGTTCAAGGCATGTGCGGCAAGGCTTGAAAGGGAAGATAAATATGATAAACAAGGTGCTTGAACAATCCAGAGCTGTTTTTTGTGTGGACTGCGGGAAATGTGTGGCTGTCTGTCCCATGGCTGAAATGTATCAGGATTTTTCCGCAGATATTTCCCCCCGGGGAATTATTCAACGGGCGCTCAGGCAGGAGAATATCCTTGAGGATGCGGGCCTGTGGTGCTGTGTTGGGTGTAATGCCGGTGCCCAGGTCTGTCCAGAAGGAGTCAATTGCAGAGAATTGATCAAAGGCCTTCGAAATGTAGCGATACAGCAAAATTTGAATGGAAAGATTCAGTCGTGCATTCGCTGTGGCGCCATGGTGACCACACTGCCTGTGTCTGATTATATTCAAAAAAAGCTGAACCGGGAGAAAATAGCGTACCTGAACCTTTGTCCGGCCTGTCGGCAGCAGGTCTATATGGAAAGAAATACCCTGGGATAATGCAGGGGGATGTTGCCTGCCCCCAAGCAATCCCTTTACCATAATGGAAGTTGGAATTTAACATGCCGGAATCTATTCAGCTGGGTATGGATGACATACGGCCTTTGCCTGGCAAGGGAAAATCCATAAAACATCCGCCAACAATTGTTTTTGATCCTTCCAGATGCACAGGATGCGGTACCTGTGAAATGGTCTGTTCAGCACGACAGGTTAATGCCATTGCACCCTCGTTTGCTGCTGTTAAAAATCTTCGTTCAGAAGAGCGGGGTAATAATTTTACCGTGCTGTGTCTCCATTGTCAGGAACCTCTGTGTATTCCCGCCTGTCCCGTCCGTGCCATTGAAAAGGGCAAAGACGGGATTGTCCGGATCAACCCTGCCCTGTGCACGGGGTGCGGTATTTGTGCCCTTGCTTGCCCCGAGGCTGCTCCAATGATCACCCCTGACGGAACCGTCAGAAAATGTGACCTGTGTGACGGGGATCCGGCCTGTGTAAAATGCTGCCCGGAAGGAGCACTTACCTTTACCCGGGGGAAACGGCTGGGCTGGATTCGATGGATTCGATGGCCGGTTCAGGTCCTGGCGTTTTTTATGCTGGTGATGGTGCTGGCCGGCACCTTCTGCTATTTCAAAGCCGGGTCTGTGTCCCTGGCATGTCCGGCAGGCTTTTTACAAAATCTTGCTTCAACAAAGATTCTGGTGCTGACCGGTCTTGTTTCAGCATCTGTTCTTCTGGTGCTGACCCTTTTTCTGGGCCGGATCTTTTGCGGGTTTATCTGCCCGTTTGGGTTTTTCCTGGATCTTGTGGGAAAGATTGTCCCAAAGTTCGGACTGCCCGGATTTTTAAAAGGACGGCTGATCAAGTACGGGATCCTGGCCGGGGCAGTGGGTACCAGTGCAGGCCTGGGTTGCCAGGCATTCTGTACGGTCTGTCCCATTGGAAGTCTTTGCCGGTCCTATGGTCCCAATGGCATTCTCAACGGATTTCAGCTGGGTGTATTTCCGGTTGTTGCCGCCCTTGAAATGGGAGAAAAAAGGTCCTGGTGCCGATATTTTTGTCCGGTGGGGGCGGTCCTGGCCCTGGCCGCAAAAATAGGGGTTGTTAAAATCGTGATTGGCGCACAGCAGTGTAAAAAATTTTCCTGCATGCAGTGTGCCGATGTCTGCCCCATGGGAATTATCGACAAAGATGCTTTAAGACAGGGGATTTCACCTGAAATTCCCATGTCCGAATGCATCATGTGCATGCGATGCATTGATGCCTGCAGATACGGGGGAGCCAAAATCAGGTTCAGGTGGCAGAAAACTGCTCCCCTGGGAGGGAAAATATGAATCTTCCAGGCAGATCTGCAAACAGGGTTATCGCTGTCGTGGACCTTGAAAAATCATCCATGATACAGACATTGCCAACAGCAGAAATGGTCGAATCCATTGGTGGGGCAGCGGTGAATACCCTCTTACTGGAAAAATACAGTCAGCAGGTGCCCCTGGTTCTGGGAACCGGGCCCCTTACTGGCGGGTTTGCACCGGCATCCTGTCTGATGGCCGCATCTTTTTGTTCAAGCGACAGGGGGATTTGCCATGTCCCGGTGGTCATTAACTCCGGGCCGATGTTAAAGCTTTCCGGAATAGATTTTGTTGTCTTTACAGGCCAGGCTCCCAGGCCCTGTGTGGTGGTTATTTCAAAGGATAACATCCATATTGAAACAGCAGATGATCTTGCAGGAATGAGTATCCCAGCAACGGTGAAACGATTGAAGTCCAGGGGCATAAAGGAAGTTGCCCTGGTGACCGGCCCTGATGTCCATTCTTCCAGCAGACATCATTCTGCTTCCACGTCTGTGTTCGGTGGTTTTGATCGGTGTGGGCTGGCCGGTTATATGGCATCCAAAAATATTCGGGCCATTGTTCTCAACGGTGGGGGCGAAATTGACTTTAATGACAAGGATCTTGAGACGAGTCGTGTTTTAAACGGCCAGGTTCACAAACAATTGCCCAGATCCAGGCCCATGACGGTATTGGGTAAAATTACGGGCAGCAATCCTGCCAGAAAACTGGTGAAAAAATATTTCAATCATTCCCATGCCTGTTTTCATTGCCCTGTGGGATGTATTAATTTTTTGAAATTTTCTGGCATGCAAACCCGTACAGAACAAGTTGATACCCGGGGTATTTTTATCCTTGATCATCAGGGCTTTGCTGCCCTGTCCAAAACCCGTCCAAAAGATGCCCACATCCTTATGGAAAAAGCCTTGGCCATGGGTCTGGATCCATTGGCTTTAGCCGGGGAGATGGATGAGCGAACAGGGTTTGAACAGGCCCTGGCACAAATGGAAAACAAGGCTGAACCTGGAATTGAAAAAAAGGCAACGTCACAATTGCCTCCTGGTATATCCATTGAAGCTTACCACCGTTTTGGCGGTGCACTGCCGCAAATTATTCCTCCAAACACAAAGAAATCTTTCAGTACCTGGGAGGAGCAAGTGGCCTTTGCCATGATTGTTGGCGTCTGCCCCATTCCACAACTGCTTTTTCCGGCCATGTCATCTTCTGCATTCATGCCCTTTATCACCCGGGATCAAGACCAGGTTAAACTCTTTTACCGCTGTCTTGAAAAAAGTATTGAAAAAGTTCTCCGCTGCATTCCCGGTCAGGACGACCGGGAATGCTTTAACAATAAGCGGGTGGTTATTTGATGACCGCAGCACCGGCCATGGCCACACTTTCATCCTCGTCCACACTGCCGCCGCTGACGCCGATAGCGCCGATAATTACATTGTTTCCATCCACCAGCAGTACACCGCCTGCAAAGAGGATTAAACCGTTATTGCTGACTTCAATCCCGTATAGAGACTTACCCACCTGTGAAGCGGCCCCCAGGGCACGGGTTGACATATTGAAATAACGGGCCGTCACTGCTTTTTTGATGGAGATGTCGATACTGCCAATGAAGGCATCTTCCTGGCGATAAAAAGCCTTAAGATTGCCACCGGCATCGACAATGGCAATATTCATTGGTACCTTAATTTCTTCGGCTTTCTTGACTGCTGCCGTTAAAATCTTTTGTGCCTGGGCAAGGGTGATATCCCCTGGCAAAGTTTTAACAGGACCATCTGCAAGGGCGGGAATGATAGAAATCAAAAGGATAGAGAGACCAAAAATTGTAGACAATAACCATTTTTTCATACCTTACTCCTTTAATTATTAGTTATGATTGCACTCTGTTCTGGCCTGCCGTTTGGAAATCGTGCCCGTTGATTCAGGTGGATTTTTAATTAAACCGGGTGCGCATCCAATTTGGATTCCGGTACAGACGAATCAATACCTATCAGGATAGAAGGATCAGGTAAAAAATCAACCTTTTTTCTTTAAAAAGCCTGGAAAAATACAGGCCCATACATAGAGATATTACCAACTCATTGGGTTCCCAAGAACGAATAGCACAATGGGAAAATTTGATCATGGGCCTTAAGGAATAATCATGATCGAAACATACCCAGGGACTGTGTCAAGGGACTGACCCCTGGGCACCAACCGGAATAGGCTTTCCCCGGCCCGATTGATATGAGATGATACCCCCTATGGATGGATACAGGGGCTACATACTCACACGGGAACACCTGGACAACCGGGGCCGGCAACTGCTGCGCTACACCGGAGCCGGAGACCAGGGTCCCTTTGAAATCATCATCACCCGGGACCGGCCCCTTTTTTTCATTGAACACAATGCCGAACTGCCCGGCCATATCCCCCTTGACCAGCGGCGGCCGGTGGACCTTGCCGCCTTTGACGGGACATCAGTGGATGTCCTTTATTTTAAAACCCAATCCCAGTTATACAGGGCTCGAAAGCTATTGCAGGATCTGGGGGTCACAACCTTTGAGGCAGACATCCTTCCTGAAGATCGCTATCTCATGGAACGGTTTATCCATGGAAGCGTTGAAATCATGGGGACCTGGCGTTCCAGGGCCGGCCTGGTGACATTTACAGATCCGACCCTTAGCCCGGTTGACTGGCAGCCCCGGTTTTCAGTGATGTCCCTGGATATTGAAACCGGCCAGGCAGGACAGCTCTATTCCATTGCCTGCCATTTTAAAGATCCCAAAAGAGAACTTGAACACCCCGGCACCGGCACCATGGGCATTGTTCTGATGAACGACAGCTCCGCCCCCCACCTTGACTTGACCGATACAAACCTGCCCATGGACATGGGACTTTTCCGGGAGAATGTCGAGCCCTTGACCGATACCGGTTGGATGATCCGCCTGCCCGGTGAAAAAGAGATCCTCAACGCCTTTCTGAAAATCATGAACACCCTGGATCCGGATATCCTCATCGGCTGGCACGTTATCGGGTTTGACCTGATGTTCCTTGAAAAAAAATACCGGGAACACGCAATAAAATTTACCCTGGGCCGGAACCAGCTTGTGCCGGAGATCCGGGAGATCCGGAAAGGCACCTATACCACGGATATCTGCGGACGCATCGTCATTGACGGCCCCCCATCCCTCCGGGCCGCCTTTTATTCGTTTGATAATTTTCGCCTGGAAACCGTGGCCTCTGAAATCCTGCGAAAAGGCAAGGACATCGGTGACGATCAGGACAAGGTCCCGGAGATCGAAAGACGGTTCAGGCAGGATAAAACAGGTCTTGCCCGGTACAATCTGCTGGACTGCACCCTGGTCTGGGAGATTTTTAAAAAAATCGGCCTCATTGACCTGATCCTGAAACGGGCCCAGCTTTCAGGCCTTGCCATGGACCAGGTGGGCCGGTCTGTGGCCGCCTTTGATCATTTCATGCTGCCCAAAATCCACCGCAACGGCCTGGTGGCCCCCAATGTAAAGGATATCAAGGATATCGGCAATGCCCCGGGGGGCTGGGTTTTTACCAAATTACCGGGTTTTTTTGAGCAGATCGCGGTGTTTGATTTTAAAAGCCTGTACCCTTCGATTATTCGAACCTTTAAGATTGATCCGTTGTCCCGGTTAAATGCCCATGTCCATCCCCTGACCACCCCGGTAAACACCACTTTTTCCCGGGATGTCCATGTGCTTCCCGAATTCATCACCACCCTCATGGAAAACCGGGACAGGGCCAAAAAAGCAAGGGATCCCCATCTGTCCCAGGCTGTTAAGATTCTGATGAACAGCTTCTACGGGGTCATGGGAACCACCCGGAGCCGGTTTTACAATCCGGATTTATCCCGATCCATTACCGGGTCCGGGCGGTGGCTGCTGAAAAGGACCCGGGACTTTCTGGAACAAAAAGGCTACTCGGTTCTCTACGGAGACACAGATTCCGTGTTCGTTCAATTAAAGGCGAATGAATTTAAAGACGGCAGACAGGCCGGCGAAAAGCTTGCCCGGCAGATGAACGACTATCTGACCCGGACCCTGAAATCCGAATTTAACCTTGAATCCCATCTGGAAATTGAATTTGAAAAGCTGTTTGCCCGTTTTTTTCTTCCGGCCCTGAGGGGCGGCGGGAAAAGCGCTAAAAAAAGATACGCAGGCCTTTTACAAAAAGGGGATAAACAGGAACTGGTCTTTACGGGCCTGGAGTTTGTCCGGTCCGACTGGACCCGCTTTGCCCGGCAATTCCAATATGATTTATTCCACCGGGTCTTCCAGGACCAGGAGGTAGCCGTTTGGATCCGGCAGAAGATAATGGATTTGAAAAAGCATGTCCATGACCCGGATCTGGTCTATCGAAAGCGGCTGACCAAGCCGGTCCGGGAGTATGTTAAAATGGTTCCCCCCCACGTGAAAGCGGCCCGGCTCCTCAAGGGCCGACAGGAGAATCCCAGGGAAATCGCCTATGTCATGACCCTGAGGGGGCCTGTTCCCACGGCACTGCCCCATGACGACCTGGATTATAACCACTATATTGAAAAACAGCTCAAGCCCATTGCAGATGCGGTGCTCCTTTTCTTTGACCTGAGCGTTGCCGACATCATGGGGGGAAAACAGCTGAGCCTGTTCTAGGGTTTTTTACACATGGTTTGATTTTTCTGTCCCCCCTACAATGATGAATTCATATACTGGTTAAGCCTGGTCATCCAGGCATTTAACTCTTTTTTTGGTGCAAAGAGGAAAAAATTGCCGGCGCTGCGCTGGATCTCCATGATATCGATGAGGAAATCATAAACCGCATTGGCTGAGCGCTGGTCAGCCACCAGGGACTGGTTTTGTGCATCGATGAGGTCGATGATGGATTTTATGCCGCGTTCATAGGAATCGGTTACCAGGGAAAGGTTGCGTTGGGCTGCTTTGGCTGCATCCCTTGACAGCCGGATGCCAGGATAGGAGGCGCGGATCAGGTGGACCGCATTGAGAATTTGTTTTTCAATGTGGTTTGCCAGGCTGTCTCGCTGATGGTGCAGCTGTAACAGCTCTTCCCGGGACCGGTTTAGTGTGGCATTTTTTTTGCCGCCGCTGTAAAGGGGAACACTGGCCTGAACTCCGACGGTCCAGTCCGTATCATCCCTTCCAAGCAGGTAGTCGGATCCCTGCCCACTTTTATTCAATTCCGGGGACACCTTACTTAATTCAGATTCCAAAGCGATAATAGACAATAGTCGTTTCTAAAGTGCTGTTCACCCAGGAAGTCCCGGGCCGTATGCAGGCGCAGAGGCTGCAATTTTTCCCGACGATTCCATACCAGTGCCCCGGATACTTAAGAGACCCAAACCGTTTCCATTATTCCCATGGCCCTAATTGAGTACCTCAAAGCTTTAGCCCCGGTTGTCCAGGATTTTTCTGACTGTGCCTATAAATTTTGCAATACTGAAGGGCTTCATGAGAAATTCATCAATATCACTTTCATGGTAAGTTCCCTGTGATATTTTCTCGCTGAACCCGGTGCAGAGGATGACGGGGATATCTTTTTTACAGGCCTTTAAATGTCTTGCCAGAATGTCACCGGTCATCCCGGGCATGGCCATGTCCGTGACCACAAGATCAAAGGCTTCCGGGGATTCCTTAAATGCCTTAAGGGCCTGAATACTGTCTTTGTAAATCGAAACATTGAATTCCGGGGACAGAATTCCGGGGACACCTTACTTAATTCAGATTCCAAAGCGATAATAGACAATAGTCGTTTCTAAAGTGCTGTTCACCCAGGAAGTCCCGGGCCGTATGCAGGCGCAGAGGCTGCAATTTTTCCCGACGATTCCATACCAGTGCCCCGGATACTTAAGAGACCCAAACCGTTTCCATTATTCCCATGGCCCTAATTGAGTACCTCAAAGCTTTAGCCCCGGTTGTCCAGGATTTTTCTGACTGTGCCTATAAATTTTGCAATACTGAAGGGCTTCATGAGAAATTCATCAATATCACTTTCATGGTAAGTTCCCTGTGATATTTTCTCGCTGAACCCGGTGCAGAGGATGACGGGGATATCTTTTTTACAGGCCTTTAAATGTCTTGCCAGAATGTCACCGGTCATCCCGGGCATGGCCATGTCCGTGACCACAAGATCAAAGGCTTCCGGGGATTCCTTAAATGCCTTAAGGGCCTGAATACTGTCTTTGTAAATCGAAACATGGTACCCGTATTTCTGGAGAATTTTCTGACCCATCATGGCAACGCTTTCCTCATCATCAATGAAAAGAATACGTTCGGTTCCTTCAGCAACCGACGCCTCCAGGGCTTTTTTCGATTCTTCCGGAACGTCTACTGTGGGCAGAAAAACATGGAAAGTTGTGCCCTTGCCAGGCTCGGAATATACCTTGATATCTCCGTTGAGTTTTCTGACGATGCCGTAGGTGACCGAAAGGCCCAGTCCGGTACCCTTTCCCTCCTCTTTAGTTGTGAAATAGGGATCAAAGATCTGCGCCAGGGTACTGGCATCCATGCCGCAGCCCGAATCAGAAACAGTGAGACGGGCATAGCGACCCGGGACAAGTCCCTCCATGCCCGGTTCATCCTTATTAATAATTATTATCTCTTCCAGGCATACTTCAAATTTTCCGCTGTTCTTCTGGACCGCATGGAAGGCATTGGTACAAAGATTCATAAGAATCTGGTGAAGTTTGGTGGGATCGGCAAAAACCTTGGCACAGTCAGGCTGGATATTATTAAGAATTTCAATATCCCTGGGAATGGACGATCGCAGAAGCTTAAGGGCTTCGTTGATTATTATCTGGAACCGCACCACCTGGTTGTTCAATTCACCCTGGCGGCTGAAGGTGAGAATCTGCCGGGTTAAATCCTTTGCCCTGGATGCGGCCAGATGGATCTGCTGCACCATTTCATGGTTGGGGCCCTCCTTTGGAAGATCCATCAATAAAAGCTCGGAATACCCCATGATTGGAGAGAGAATATTGTTGAAATCATGGGCTATCCCCCCTGCCAGGGTACCCATGGATTCCATTTTCTGAAAATGCTGGAGTCTTACCTCAAGCCTTTCCTTTTCCGATTGGACCTGTTCTCTTATTTTTTCCTGATTTTCAAGGGCCAGGGCCATTTCGTTATAGGCATTGGTGATCAACTTGACCTCTTCAATGCTGGATACGTTGTCAAGCCGGTAGGAAAAGTCTCCAGATCTGACCCGGTCAAGGGCCATCCTTATTCTCTGGTTAACGGCATCTTCCATGGATTGTCGGGGAAAGGTTGAAAAAAAGATCCACTGGATGCCGGGAATAACTTCAAAATAGGCAATTAAATCGGTTCCCCCCTTGGTCGAAGTCAGGGGAAACTGCCCTTTCTTTTGTTCCAGTAGTTCATCCGGATTCAAACCCTTGAATTCAGGCCCCAAGTCATGAAAATGCTGTTGAAAAATGCTCCCCTTTTCCAGGTCAATGGAGGCTTCAATGGAGGGGTGGGCCACAAGACGGCCCCCCTGGTCGATTATAAAGTTGACCTGGCCCTGTAAAAGGGTGTCAAAGATAAAATCGGGGTAAAGACTTGCCATGGGAAGGTCAATGCTCCACAGTCCGATAAAATTGCCCTTAAGTTCCAGGGGAATGGACACCGACAGGATAAGCCCTTCCCCGGCATAGTCAATGGTGGGACGTGTCCATTGGATCCGGCCCCCTGGATTATTTTCCGGGGTCACGGATTGAAATGTGTGGTAGGTTGTCCAGTCAAAATCCGGGGTAATGGCTGTGATCTGGTCAATATAGGGAAATTGAATTGAGGTATTAGTAATGTCCTGGTAATAAACCCATGCGGCATGGGGCAACCTGGAACGAATTTCGTCGAGAAAAGGCCCTATATTTCTCAGGCAGTACATACGTGAACAGGCTTCCCCGTTTTGGACAAGGTCCGGATGCCAGGAGTAGGAAATTGCATTTTTGGGGGCTTTATTTTTCCGAAATGCCTTTAAGAGTGGGATACTGAGCCAGAAACCGTCTTCATCAACTGCAAATTCTTCTTCCTGGAACCAGTTTTCAATGTCTGAATCACTGACCCGGGTTTCCTGGAACAGTGCAAGGGAAAGCCTTCTCAGTTCGTTTAAGGTATCATGAAACCGCTGGATGTTGGTTTCAAGGGATGCAACGATCTGTTGAATCTGCAAATTAATGGGGTAATGTGTTAACATGGCTCCTCACAAGGGGGTTAGCAGATCCCCTTTCCTATGCTTCGGGGACGGACATCTCACAGGAATAAAATTTAACTTACAAAAACGGAGAATGCCATTTCAGGGATGCTGAATCTCTTCAGCTTTCCGACGCTTCAATAATAATATCAAATATGGTGAATCCTTTTGTGCGCTCTTGGGATAACACCTATACCCTTAAGATTAGAGAGTAACCTGCCTTTTGTCAATAACTCCTGAACACTTTCGAGCCCCCCGACGTTTACCATTCCGGTCAGGGGAACCCAAGGGGGATGGTACTATCGCCTGCCCGGTATCATCGTGTTTTATCGTTTGTTGAGACCCCATCCATACCCTGCTCCGGCCATGCCGGTTATCCGGACATCCACACGCCATAGCGCAGCCGCCAGACAATGGCCGGCACAACGGCCAGGGCCAGAAAAACAAGCTGTGCCAGGGTGATTTTCGTTGCTGCCTGCCGGCAACGATTCAATGATCTTCGGTAAACGCCGGTGTCGTGCTTCACCAAAACAGGAAGCATGAAGATCGTAATCCCCTCCATGCCGATGATGGCCATGGCGCCATACAGGGGATAACCCACCAGGTGATGCACCGGAAGAAACAGGCACCACGGGCAATGGTGATGCAGCACTTCATAGTGATAGGCGGACAGGACATTGACCAGTACCAGGGCCGAAACCGGCAGCCACAGCCCGGTGACAAGGGCAAGCAGGGATCTTGTTCGGGGGCGGTCAATCCGTGAAACGCTTAAAGTCACGGACAGAATGAAAAGCAGAATGTTCAGCACAATAAAAGCCGTGAGCCACACATTGTCCCCCAGCCCGAAAAGAGTTGTTGCCTGTTCCACGGTTGAAAACTGATCGTAAACAACGGCACAGCAGTCCACGGGCTGGTTGGGCCGGATACCTGCAAACGCTTCATAGGTCTGTTTTAAGGTTAACACCGCCAGAACGGGAATAACGAGGAACAGGCGGGCGGAAATCTGGGTTAACGGCATCTCCGGGAGCGCTCGATTAAGCTTGTCCAGTTCATACCACAGCTTCATCAACAACAGCAAAAGACCGGTATACAGCAGCAACCGGTTGCTGCCGTCGGCAGACATTGCCTGGCACACACCGGTACCGCACATGGCGCCGGGAATATCCTCATGGAAAATATTGGCAATCCCAAACACAAGGACAACCCCGGCGAACAACCATAAGAAAAAAGCCGCCCTTCCCAGGATGGAGGCGCCTTCCGCCTGTGTTTCCAGGGTCAGCTGCCGGCGGTCTGCCACAAGGGGATGCCAGTTCAATGCCGTGTTCACCCATGTGGGGCAGGCCACTAGCAATAGAATCAGCGCCATGAGCTGTGCAGATATGACGGCCAGCAGCAGGGGATGCCAGAACATGGTGGGCCTCAGGAATCCATCTGATTCAGGACACCGTTTTCCAGCCGGTAACCCACGATCTGTTCCGGGAGCGTGTCCAGGGTTAAACCATGGGCGGCAACGATCACAACGGCATTCTGGCAGGCATGGTGGTACAGCAGGTCCATCATCTGTCGGCTGCTCTCTTCATCCAGATGGGCAAAGGGTTCGTCGGCAAATATAAAGTCCGGGTGGTTGACAATGGCCCTTGCCATGGATGTTTTCTGGCGTTCCCCCCCTGAAAGGGAGCTGGCTAAACTTGTGGCATGGTTCAGGATGCCCACCTTTTCAAGGGCTTCCATGCTCTGGCTGCGGCATGTGGACAGGGTGCGACCCAGGGGAATCAACGGCAGCATGACATTTTCCAGCACGGTCAGGTCATGGAGAAGATGATCGTGCTGGAACACAATGCCCGCCTGGCGCCGCCATCGGTCCCTGTGGGGGCCGGTCCACCGGGAAATTGCCTGGTCGTTTACGATCACCTCACCGGATGTCGGACGGCTGAGCCCTGAAAGGGTGCTGAGCAGGGTGGTTTTGCCGGCACCCACCGGGCCGGTGATGATGTTTATTCGTCCCGCCTGGAAATTGCCATTGAGTTTGTCCAGGATTGTGCGGTTTTTCCCGTTGCCCATGGGGAAGGAAACGCACAAATCCCGGCAGGTAATTGTGGCATTCATCGGCTGCCTGCATCGTTGATCATATCATGGACATCGGCGGTGGCGCCCTTTAATGCCGGCAAAAAAGCAGACACAATCACCGGTACCAGCATCAGGGCGGTCACTTCCAGCACAACGGTGGCAGCTCCGGTGGGTTCCAGGTAAAGGGAGGGAGGCAGGGTGGTCCAGCCAAGGAAAAAATCCGCCAGCAATCCTGCGCCGGGCCCGTAAACCAGAACAAAGGCCAGACAGATGCCGGCAGCGGCCGAAGGCAGGCAGACAAATAATTCCCGATACATTTGAAACCAGACAATGTCGCCGGTGGTCCAGCCCATTGCCTTCATAATGCCAAGGTCCGATTGCCGGCCCATTGATTTCCGGGTGTTTACCGCAACCAGAAGGCACAGGGCCAGCACCGCAGGAATCACGGCGATGGCCACCAGGGTTCTGAGGCGATTCAAACGGCCGGCACTAAGCCCCTGGCTCTGGAGCCTTGTGACACATGCCACGGGCCAGGCAAAGGCAGCGGTCAGGTCTGACAATATGGCACCCTGCTCACTCTCATGGAAAACGTCAATGGCCAGATCACAGGCATAACCCCGGTCAAGACCGATGAGCTGCCCGGCATCTTCGGGATTCATCAGTACCAGGTCGTGGGTAAACAGGCTGGTTCCTTGAGGCAGCCGGTCAATGATCTGGTATTGTCGGCTGATTTTCCCTTCCAGTTGAAGGGTGTCGGCAGATTGACCGGCCAAAACCCCGAACCCGATGATCACCTCACCCGGGCCCGGCAACCGGGTCACCTGGCCGGCAAGGGCTTCGGGCAGTCGGTCATCTAATATGCCCACCATGGTCAACGGTCCCTGGGGGCCGCTGACCAGGCCCCATATTCTAGGCCTGACAGAAACAACCCCGATAACATTTTCTGCAGCCTGTACCGACGACTGAACCGGCAGGGGACAAAAGCCTGTGGGATCAAGGCGTCTCAGGACAATGGAAGGCGTGGACGTTAACAGGGTGTTCAGGGTATCGTGCAGGGCCCGGGGAAACAGCAGCAGGGTTCCCAGGATTGCAACCGTCAATGTCAAGGTGATGCCAAGGAGAAGGGATTCAAAGGGCCGCCGCAAAAGATCCCTGAAGGCCCAGATCTGCATGGTATTAAACATCAGTCCTTTGATGGCATTCCTCCCCTTGCCGGGTTGAGGCTGCCGACCACCATGTTTTCCAGGGACGCGTCCATCAATGGCAGGTAGGGGCTCTGACGCCGGTCGATGATCACACCGGCATAACCGTTGTTTCGTAATACATGTCCTGATGGAACAACGGCAGGGGTCTGGAGGGTTAAAGATTTGATCCACATATGGGTTTTCTGCCGACAATGGCCATGGATATCGAGACTGAGTATGGCAATAACAGCCATGGCCATGACGCTTACCAGGGCTATCACCACAAGGCCCTGTCCGGCTGTGTCCAATCGATCCCTGGATGCACGCTTCATTTATTCAGCCATTTTCCTGCCGGTCATTTCATACCATTTGGCATCATTGAGATCCTCTAACAGCACCTGGGTTTTACCGCCATGGCGTTTTTTAAACACCTTGAGGTGACGTTCATCCAGAACGGGCACAAGGGCGGGTCCCATGGGGCCAATGACATCCGACCCATATACAAAGATCGTGTCACGGGCGTCCATCTGCCGGCCGGAAAAGTATTCCCTGACAATGGGTCGTTCAAGCATATCCCCTGGCGTTCCCAGGTATATTTCAGGGTGCATCCAGGACCGAATCATGCAGCCGACACTGCAGAAATAATAAGTGTCCGTGTTTTTCAACTGGATGGCACAATTAAATTTCGGGTACTGGATCGAATTCATTCCACAAACCGGGCAATGGTCCCCGTGGCTTACCTGCATCTGCCTGTTTTCGTCCAGGGGCTTGAGGCCGGCTTTGGGATGTTTTCCGTCGGAAGCCGCAGCCACCCCCACCCACAGCAGCACCAGGACAACTGCAAATAAAATTGCCCTGGTACCCTTTGCTCGTTTAGTAAAATGCTTTAACAAATTTTCTCCTTTTTTTCGGGTGCAGGATCATCTCGAACCCTGCTCGCTTTTGGGCAGAGGCTTCCTTGTGTTGACGCAATACCCCACAGTCTGTACTATACGCCCAGGCCATAATCAACCCAATTAATTGGAACCCCTTGTCTATGGAAACATCCTCCCTGTTGTCCTTATTTCTTCTGGGCCTGTCCGGAACCGGCCATTGCCTTGGCATGTGTGGTCCCCTTGTACTTGCCTTTCCCGGAAAGTCCGGAAAATTTGATTCCCATCTATGTTACCACGCCGGCCGGATTTTCACCTACACGGTCATTGGTGTCCTCATGGGAAGTCTTGGCCTGGCACTGGCAAAGCTTGTCTCGGTTACAGGACTTGACTACCTGGCAACCCTGGCCCGCATCCAATTGGTCTTTTCTTTGCTGGCAGGCATTTTTCTGGCGATCTTTGGCCTTGGCCAGCTGGGCATCCTGGGTCAGTCTGAATGGCTGATCATATCAAATCCCCAGATCATACCCGGTTACCGCTTTATTGTACGTTCGGCCTTTAAACGATCCGACCGCTGGTTAATGGTGGTTACCGGGATGTTCATGGGCTTCATACCCTGCGGCCTTTCCTTTGCAGCCTTTTCAAGGGCATTGGCTGCCAGCCGGCCAATGGAGGGCGGCGCGTTTCTTTTTGCCTTTGGCCTGGGCACACTTCCGGGTCTGCTGCTGCTGGGTACGGGGGCCTCGGTCATGGCCCGCCGCTATCGTCGGCACTTTGATCTTCTTTCGGGCATGCTCATGATCGGCATGGCCGCATCCCTCATCCTGGACGGGGTTGCAGCCCTATTTTAATCATTCCGCTATTTTGATGACCTCAAGGGGATACCGCCACCCCGGGACAATCTTTTCAATGGTGACCTCACCATAGCCTGCAACCATGCCGCCGTTTTCAGCCGCAAATTGTGTTGCTTCGCCCATTGAGTTAAAGGGAAACGCCTCATACCCCATGGGGCCGAAGATCTTTGAAGATCCGATCACATAAAATGCGGTCCGCCCACTGGTCCATATGCCGGAATTGCGATCCACCACCCAGATCAGGAAGGGTTCCACAGGCTTTTCTAAATACAGGGACTGATTGCCCAGAAAGGCGAACAGACACTGGGTCGAGCAGAAGTGAAAGGTTTTTCCGTTCTTTAATTGCAGTTGGGATTTACCATGGGGATAGCGGGCCGGAAACATATTGCAGACCGGGCATCGGTCGGTTGGGGAGGGTTCAACGATTTTACCCTTTTTAATCTGCCGTTCCTTGACCATCTTGTTCTCTTTTAGAACGCTGGATTTGGCCGCTGCAAGGGCGTTTGGAAAATCAAGGACCTCACCGCCGCATTGTTTGGCAAATTCGACCGCTTTGGCCTTATCGTCAAACACGATTTTTGATACCGGGCTCATGGTGCCTGCTGCGGTCGACCCCATGACGATAAACGCCTCGCCTGCCGGTATCATCTTGCCGGGTTCGTGGTAGACCGAGAGCATAACATCAGTAGGACTTTCACCTGTTTTAATAATCCAGTCGGCCAGGCAATGGAACGAACAGACCTGATCCACCCCCTGGTAAGGTTTAAACGTAATCCAGGTTCGCGCCCACATTGGCCGGACCATGCCGCAAATCGGGCATTGCCCCTGGAATTCATTTTGCGGCGGCATCAAAGGATGGAGCACCTTGCAGTCCATTGCATTCACACCAGGGAGAAATACGGCCAGGGACAGGGGAGTTAATGAGATGGTTTTTAAAAACTGGCGGCGTTTGATCGGTTTCATTTCATATCCTTATCAAAAATTATATGGGGTCAGGCTTGGCTTATTGGCATTGTTGTTGGGAGTTCTGGCCTTGAATAGATCGTGGTCAATAACGCCAATAAGCCAAGCCTGACCCCATCCGTTACAGCAGAGGCCCCCGGCGGGCGATGGGATCGGCCCATTGGAACCCAAAGGCGATCAGCCCTTTTGCCCTGGCGGGCGTTAAGAAGCGCAGGCTGTTTGAGGACTTTAGCCCGCAGTTCCTGCGCTTTAGACCGGCAGGGCAAAAGGGCCGCCGACGGTCCCGGGCCGGTCCCATCGCCCGTCGGGGGCGGGATTATACCATTTTCATTATTCATTATTCGTTGTGCCAACAGCCCGTCATGGCCGCTATACAACATCAGCCAGGGCTTCCTCCAGGTCCTCAAACAGGAACGCATACCCTGCATCCTGGATTTTCCGGGGCAGGATCTTTTTCCCGGCCAGCAGCAGTTCTTCGCCCATCTGCCCCATCAACAGCTTGATGGCTGCCGCCGGCATTGGGAAAATAGTCGGCCGGTTCAGCACCCGGCCCAATGCCTTTGTGAACTGCTGGTTGGTTACAGGGCCGGGGGCGGTGCCGTTAACCGGGCCCTGAATGCCGTCGTGTTCAATACAATAGAGAATAATGCCGATCAAATCACGGATATGAATCCAGGACATCCATTGGGTCCCCGAGCCCATGCGTCCCCCGGCGCCCAGTTTAAACGGGGTTAACATCTTGGCCAAGGCCCCGCCGTTTCCAAGGACAACACCCGTCCGCAATAAACAGGTCCGAATGCCCATCGGCTCTGCCTTGAGCGCAATGGCTTCCCATTGTCGGCAGATCTGGCTGGAAAAGCTGTCGTCACCGGCCCCTGTTTCGTCAATGGGATCGTTGGTTCTGCCCGTCCCATAATACCCAATGGCTGAGCCGCTGATGAACACGTGGGGTTTTGTCTCTATCCTGGCAAAGTAGTCGATCAGGGCCTGGGTGGTGTCCAGGCGGCTGCTGAGGATGCGTTGTTTCTGTTGATCGGTCCACCGTTTATTTACAATGGGTTCACCGGCCAGGTTGATCACGGCATCAAAAACCATATCCAGGTTGGCCAGGGAATCAATCCCCTGGACGGGCGGTTTTATTCGTTCAGGGTGCCGGCTCACCACCACCAGGTGATGCTGATCTTCCACCAGCCGGGAACAAAGGGCTGAGCCGATAAATCCGGTGCCGCCGGTAATGAGTATGTTCATTTTTTTTGCTCCAGGGTAAGAAACTTGAAAACAGATAATTGCCAAGTCCCTGACGTTTTTTCAGGTTGTTTATCCCAGCCGGACGATCCAGCGGGTAATGGCGGCCACCAGGGCAACCGAAATCAGACCGCCGCACCAGAGGGCCGCAAACCAGAGCCATTGTTTGATTTTGTCAGTAGGCGCTTTCATGGGAACTCTTGCCCCGGAATAACCAGTAACAATAGCCGGTATAGGCCAGCACAACCGGCAGCATGATCACCGCCCCCACCAGCAGGAGGGACTGTGATTCCGGTGCGGCCGCGGCCTGGCTGAAGGTCACCTGGTAGGGTACCAGCCAGGGCCAGGTACTGATGCCGATGCCGATGTAGTTCATCAGGAAAATCCCCTGGATCAGGAAAAAGGGCCGGTATTCATTCTGGTGGCGAAGATCCCGCCACAATAACCAGAACAGGATTATGCACGAGATCGGCATGATCCCGAGATAAGCAAAATGGGGCAGACTGAACCACAATTCCCGGATCCTCGGATCCATGATGGGCATGCAAAGGCTTACCAGTCCCATGAAAAAGGCCACATGCCAGAACAGATAACCGGTGCACTTGCGGGCCCAGGCCTGGGTTACATCTTCGGTTTTCATGATCAGCCAGGTCGCCCCCAGGAGGGCATAACCGGCCACCAGGGCCACCCCTGTCATGACACTGAAGGCGTTGAGCCAGTCAAAGGGCCCGCCGCTGAAGGATCTTCCGGTGACGCTGATCCCCTGGACAAAGGCGCCCAGGATCATTCCCTGGGTCATGGTGGCAACCAGTGATCCCAGATGGAACACGTAGCCCCAGCGTTTCTTGGACCGGTCGTGGGCCTTGAACCTGAATTCAAAGGAGACTCCCCTTAAAATCAGACCCAGGAGCATCAGGATGATGGGAATATAGAACGCCGGCATCAAAATGGCATAGGCCAGGGGAAAGGCGGCAAAAAGTCCGCCGCCGCCCATCACCAGCCAGGTTTCATTTCCGTCCCAGAACGGTGCAATGGATGTCATCATGCGGTCCTGGCATTTTTCAGACGGGGCAAAGGGAAACAGGATGCCGAGCCCCAGGTCAAAGCCGTCCAGCAGCACATACAGGAAAACAGCCGTAGCGATCAATGCATACCAGACAAGGGGCAGATCAATGAATCCTTGAAAACTAAACATGGTCTCCTCCTGATGCCTTTACAGCATCCGAAACAATGGGGGGCTTTGTAATCCCATGGCCGCCGTAGGGGGTGTCTGCTTCAGGCACCGGCCCTTTTGCCACAAGGCGGACGATATAATAAATGCCGGCACCAAACACTAAACCATAGATGATCATAAAGGCAACCAGGGAAAGCCCCACATGGATACCGGCCACCGGGGATATGGATTCAGCGGTTAAAAGCGAATTAAACACGATATACGGCTGGCGCCCGATTTCCGTTACAAACCATCCGGACAGGACCGCAACGAACCCGGCCGGCGTCATGGCCATGCACCAGCGAAGAAACCAGGGCGAATCAAACAGGCGCTTTTTCCAATACAGAAAAACGGCAAACACCCCGGTGAGAATCATCATCATGCCCACCCCCACCATGATCCGGAACGACCAGAAAACCGGGGCAACCGGCGGTCGACGGTCCGCTGGCCACTCTTTCAAACCCCGGACTTCTCCGTCCAGGCTATGGGTGAGAATAAGACTGGATATTTTAGGGATTTCAATGGCAAACCGTGTGGTTTCCAGACCTTCATCCGGCCAGCCAAACAACACCAGGGGCGCACCTTTCTGGGTCTCCCACAGCCCTTCCATGGCAGCCACCTTGACCGGCTGTTCCTTGAACGTATTCAAGCCGTGGAGATCGCCGAACAGCAGCTGGAGCGGTGCAACAAACACGGCCATGAGCATGGCCATGGCAAACATGACCTTTGCCTGGCGGGTGAATTTTTTGCGAAACAGATAAAAGGCGCCCACCCCGCTCACGGCAAAGGCCGTTGTCAGGTATGCCGCAACGACCATATGGACCATGCGATAGGGAAACGAGGAATTAAAAATAATGGCCAGCCAGTTGGTGGGATAATACAGGCCGTCATCGCCTATCATAAACCCCTGGGGGGTCTGCATCCAGGAATTGGCTGACAGGATCCAGAAGGCAGAGACCAGGGTGCCTGAGGCCACCGTCACCGTGGCGGCAAAATGCATTTTGGGACTGACCCGGTTCCACCCAAACAGCATGATTCCCAGAAAAGAGGCTTCCAGGAAAAAGGCGGTCAGCACTTCAAACCCCAGAAGGGGGCCCAGAACATTGCCGACCTTGTCGGAAAAAACCGACCAGTTGGTGCCGAACTGGTAGGAGAGCACCACCCCGGACACAACCCCCATGCCAAAGGTCACGGCAAATATCTTCACCCACATCTGGTAGACATCCCTGTATGTCTCATCGCCGGTTTTAAGCCAGCGCCATTCCACCACGGCAAGCCAGCTTGCAAGCCCTATGGTGAACGCGGGAAACAGGATGTGAAACGATATGGTAAAAGCAAACTGAAGTCTTGCCAGCAGGGCTGGGTCCAAGTGAAGTATCATGACGGTTTCCTTTGCTTGACCAAATTAACTGGATATATTGTAGAAAACCATACAATCTGAATTTCAATCTGTCAAACCCTTCATGGACCCACGGGTGAAAACCCAGGCCCGGGGCATCGTCCATGGCGCCCCTTAAAAAGGGTTAATTTCCTTGACAGGATATGGCCTGAAACGTATTTAGGAAGGGCAAGTCGTCAAGGAATGATAAAAAAAGGATGTGAAATTCATGGTATTTTCTTACAGCTCCAATGCGTTTGTTGAATATTCCCTCGCTGATGCGGTTAAAATGATCGCCCAGACAGGATTTAAGGGAGTGGAGATCATGTGCGACAGACCCCACCTCTATCCCCCGGATGCCAATCCCCAGGATCTTGAAACGTTCAAGCAATTACTCGAAACGCTGGACTTGACGATTACCAATCTTAATTGTTTCACTCTTTTTGCCGTGGGCAATACCTGGCTGCCGTCCTGGATAGAGCCGGATGAATCAAGGCGCCGGGAAAGAATTGACCATACACTGAACTGCCTGGATATTGCCCATTTCCTGGGAAGCCCGTGCATCTCGGTACCCCCTGGCGGGCCGCCGGTTGAAATGGGCCGGGACGCATCATTAAAACTGTTTCGCCAGGGCCTTGAACAGGTAATCCCCAAGGCAGAGAATCTGGGTGTAACCATCCTGATTGAGCCCGAACCCGATCTTTTAATTGAAAACAGCCGTCAGATGAGTTCGTTTATCAAGGATTTTTCATCCCCAAACCTGGGGGTCAACTTTGATGTGGGGCATTTTTACTGTGTGAATGAGGCACCGGAAGTTGCCCTTGAAACCCTGTTTGATAAAATCGGCCATATCCACATTGAAGATATTGCGCCCACACGGAAACACCACCATCTCATTCCCGGCCTGGGTGCCATAGACTATGACGCGTTTTTTAAACGGCTCAGGGAACTCAATTACAACAAAGATATCTGTCTTGAACTTTACACCTACACCGAAGCGCCCTGCGAAGCCGGGGTGAAAAGTATTGAGACGTTAAAACCTGTAATGGAAAAATATGGATTCCCGGTTTAATTATGATCAATAACATACCGTTTCCACAAGGCCATACCCAAGCGACCGTCGTCCCCCTGAAATTTGATCAGGCGTATCATTACCCGGTCTGTTTTACCCGGGATGTGTTCAGCATCACAAATCCTGTGCTGATCAATACCCTTGCCGTCAAAAACCAGGCCCAGCCCAGGAAAATAATGGTGATGATCGATGACGGGGTGACCCGCCGGAACCCCCAGCTCTTGAATGATATATCCCTGTGGTTTGAACACCACAGGGACCGTGTCTGCCTGGCCTGGGAACCTGTGGTGTTTCCCGGCGGTGAACAGGTGAAAAACGCCTGGGACCATGTGCACCGGGCAACAAAGGCCATGGACGATTCCGGCATAGACCGGCACGGCGTGGTCATTGCCCTGGGCGGGGGCGCCCTCCTGGACATGGTCGGGTTCAGCGCTTCCATGTTCCACAGGGGCATACAACTGGTCCGGCTTCCCACCACAACCCTGGCCCAGAACGATGCCGGCATCGGGGTTAAAAACGGGATAAACCAGTATGGCAAAAAAAATTGTCTCGGCACCTTTTATCTGCCTGTGGCAGTGATCAATGATTATCGCTTCCTTGAGACCCTGCCGTTTGACCATTTCATCGGGGGGGTGGCCGAAGCCTTTAAAATTGCTCTGATCCGGGACCGGTCGTTTTTTCTATTTCTTGAGAAAAACAGCGCACTCCTGAAACAAAGGGACCCAAAGGCAATAGAAGAAACCATTGAACGTTGCGCCCGGCTTCACATTGAGCATATCGCCCACAGCGGTGACGCCTTTGAAACAGGGTCATCCCGGCCCCTTGATTATGGACACTGGTCTGCCCACAAACTTGAAATGCTGTCCGGGTTTGCCATGGGGCACGGCCAGGCCGTTTCAATCGGCATTGCCCTGGATTCCTATTATGCATGCCAGCAGTCCCTGATCGCCCGGGCCGAGCTGGATCGTATCATCACAGCCCTGATCAACTGCGGTCTCCCGGTCTGGAGCCCCTATCTGGAGACCACGGACAGTTCAGGCCATCTTGAAATAGAAAACGGACTTGAGGAATTCCGGCTGCACCTGGGGGGAAGGTTGACCTTTACCATGCCCGATGGCATCGGGCAGAAATGTGAGCGCCATGCAATGGATTTTGACATTATCAGGCAGGGGGTTGCATTTCTCAAGAACACTTACAGTGATGCAGGATCGAACCGCCCGATCACCCGAGCGGTCACACAGCGGTGAAACTTGCCAGGTAGTTGACCATGGTATTTTTGCACAAATAGTAATTCCGGGTAATGGGGTTGTATGAAAACCCGGTGATATTCTTCTGTTTTAATCCTGCCTCAGAACAGGCCTGTTTCAGTTCTTCAGGCTTGATCAATGATGCCCAGTCATGGGTTCCTTTCGGCAGAAGCCCCAGAACATATTCCGCACACACCACAGCCAGAACAAAGGACATCAGGTTTCGGTTGATGGTTGCAAAAATAACGATCCCCCCGGGGTTCAAGGCCTTTTTGCATGCAGCAATGACCGACGCATAGCTTGGCACATGCTCCAACAATTCCATGCAGAGAATGACGTCAAAACCGGTCTGGGTGAACCGGGTGAGATGTTCGATGTCCGTGTCAATATACAGGATATCAAGGTTTGACTGTTTGGCGTGGGTCCGGGCAATGGCCGTCATCTCGGCGGATGCGTCAATGCCGATGGTGGCCCCAGCCTGCTGGGCAATTTTTTCGGTGAGTATCCCGCCGCCGCACCCCACATCCAGCACCCGTTTCCCCGTAAGATCTGTTTGCTGCATGATGTATTCAAGCCTCAGGGGATTGATATCATGGAGGGATTTCATCCTGCCGTTGGCATCCCACCAGTCAGTTGCAAAATCATCGAATTTTTCAATTTCACTCAAAGAGATATTGTTTGTCATCCGGTTCCTTGGGAATCCCTGTCTATTGTTTTGTGCCAGGCGCCTGGGTCAATAATTTCTTGAAGTTTTCACCTGATCCGTTTATACTTTTTTTCCATGCGTGATTATTGCAACGGTTCTTTCACTACGTTGATGCAGACATGGTCTGTCTCTGGCTTTTTACTATAAAGATCGGGTCGTCTACAACAATAATCTCAAACAATCACTGCATGGGTGTGCGGTTGTTCCACAGGATAGAGACCTGGTTCCAAGACAATGTTTAATGTTTTGTTCTCCTTTTGGCGGGGTGGCGATTGAAATATGTAATGTCCTTTTATGACGCACTGATTCCGGAAAAACTTCAATTCTTTTTTGCGCTTTCACGGACCCATCATGGCGTGCTCGATATGATGGCACCTGTTTTTGCGGCCCTGGTTTACCTTGGGCATTTTCCTGCTCCCGGGATTGTCCTGGCAGGGATTATCACTGTTTTTTCCGGGTATACCGCTGTTTATGCACTCAATGACATTGCCGGATACAGGGACGATAAAAAAAACATCCACCCTGCGGACAAAAAAGGAACCGACCTGGACTCGATCCTGATTCGCCATCCCCTTGCCCAGGGCGTAATCAGCCTGAAATCCGCTGCGCTATGGGCCGGTTTCTGGTCTGTTGTGGCGGTGCTGGGAGCCTATTATTTAAACCCGGCCTGCATTCTGATCTTTCTGGGTGGCGCCCTGCTCGAAGTTATTTACTGCTTTTTGTTGAAAATCACCTATCTCAGGATTGTCGTCAACGGGTTTGTAAAAGCCGCCGGTCCTGTTGCCGGTGTCTTTGCCGTGGACAAAAGTCCCGATGCCCTGTTTGTCTGTTTGATTTTTGTCTTCTTTTTCCTGTGGGAAGCCGGGGGTCAGAATATCCCCAACGATTATACCGATATAGAGGAAGACCGGCAGATAAATGCAAAAACCCTCCCCCTTGTGTTTGGACGTGATATGGCAAGTTTTCTGATCGTGGGGCTGCTGGCTGCCGCTTTCTGTGTCATGGCAGCCGTGTTCCTTTTATCTCCGGTTGATTTCAGATGGTTCTCATATCTGGTTTTCGGGGCAGGCTCTTTGTTCCTGTTGCTTCTGCCGGCACAAAAGCTTCGGAAAACCGGTGAAAATCAAGCTGCAATGGCCCTTTTTAACAAGGCAAGTTATTATCCGTTTTTTCTTTTGTGTGTGGTGTTGATGAGTTTGTTTTTGTAAAACGGATTGATCAAGACAGATGCCAATCTTTTCAACGTTTTTAAAAATTGCATACCGGACATTGTTATCAGATCTTCAATTTCATCGATCATGGATGCTGTTGCCGCATCATACCGGTTTGACATGAATGGATTCCGATTATTTTACTGAAAATTAAAAAATAATAGTAAGAAGTTTAAAATGATTTGAATATGAGATCTGGCGTAGTAAAAAAATAATATTAAATAGGGTACAGCAAGAATAGCGGGTATTGCCAATTCAATTTTCGTCAGCTTCCTATATTTCTTTGAATCTTTTCCAGATCCAAGGATTTTCCATTCCTCATCGAAACACCTGAACGGCAATTGTTTTTCCATCAAATGTATAACCTTAAATTTACCGGAATTAAGCTGTTTGTATGATTTAATATTGATGAACCATACACCACATAACAGAACCCCCAGGAGAGTGAAGCAGCAAAGTACAATTTCCGAATAATCTGAACATATTTTTTTGTTGATCACAAAAGTAATAAAAGCAAAAAGAGCGGACAACAGAGAAATATAGTATCTGTTAGTTGCCGCCCGCCTTGCACTGACACGGTCGGTAACTTCTGTATATAGTTTGTATTGTTCGATTAATATCGATTTGTCTTCAATCATCCAAGCAACCTTATTTTTGAAATGATGGATTCTGTATTCCAGGCAACAATTGCGTTGGCATTGTCACGAACTACAGACGACATCTTTGTTTGAGCCCATGGTTTTACCGCTATAATTGGCTTTGGGCTGTAAAATTCTTCTTTTGCAATTTTGATTTCTTTGTTTATCCACTTGCTATAGCTGGAGTAAACGCCTGCCATGATAATAATTATATGGCAGCCCTGTATTTTATTTTTAATTGCCTGATAAAGTTGTGCATCGGTTCCACATGAATGAATCGGGTTATTTTGAGGAACTGAATGATTTTTATAGTGAAAATAAGGTCGGTTATCCAACAGGGATACAAACTTGTCGTAGGCATCGGAGTAAGCCCATGAATGGCTGATAAAAAGGTTGTAAGTTTTTGACATTTTACTTCTCCTTATTTGTTATTTTTTTTGATTTCGCTAAATTTTATGAATGGCTCAACAGTTCCGGATTCAGGTCCCTCATCATTCTCATCATCTGTCCACCCATAACTGTTGAAATCTTCTGGAGCATCTGCCAGATCCAGCCGGACTTCTCCCCAGCCCATGCCATCTACACTGCCGGATTTGAAATTTATGATGACGGGTTCTCTGGGGATTTTTTCCATTTCTATGAGTGAATCGAAATAGATTTCATCAATACCTTTAAACATGCCATATTGGCCAGTTTTTGACTCTTCAATGATCTTTTTTTTAAGGTTTTCAATTGCCTCTCCTGGATCTTCTGCTGACAAGATTACCGAAAAAGATCCGAACGTATTGTCGCCGCTTTCGTTAACGCTGAAGTTTGCAATGTATTTCATCATATCCCCCCTAAATTTGCTGATTCACTATTCACATTCACGGTCAACATATTCGAGCCAACTACTGCAATTCTGGTATTCCTTTGCCATACCATCTAAAAGTATCTGGCGTTGTTTTTCGCTTTGTTGGTGCGGGAGCATCATTAGGAAAAATGCCTGTCGATTATGATTCGAATCTGACATGATTAGATCATAGACATCAGCATACCCTTCTTGTTTTGCAGACCGGTTATCTCTTGAGCTTGTAATACATGCCAAGCCATAGGCTTTTCCTTTAAGATTTGAATACAGGTTACTCATTTTCCTCCTGGTTGAATTTGGGTTTGTTTAAATACAGCAGCCTATAAAGCATGAAGGGTGCCAAACGGGAAATTCATGATAGGGATATTTGGTTTTTAAAATTTAATATTCTGAAATTATAGGGTTTTTTACTTGGTGTTTTTTGGGGTTGAACAGATGTTCTCAATGCGTCAAAAGGGAAAGGATAAAACATTTTGTATATATATAAATAATTTTATATGGTCTGAGGTGAAGAATTTTTTGACATGCTGGATCGGCTCTGTTGCTCTCAATACTTGCAATGGTAATGAAAAAGCTGGCTCTGACCCGATATGTTTGGAAATTAATTCTCGTAATCATTCCGCAATCATCTTGAAAAAATTTTCAAGAGCGTAAGTCTCTATGGAAACTGAATATTTATTCAGTTTTCTGTTACTCCTTGCCATCCGAGCACAATCAGATGTTAGGAGTAACAGCGGCAATCATTTGAATCCATATGGCTGCACGGTAAATCATTTTTCTGTAGAGTAAAACAGCAAAGTATTCTTCTGGTCATCCATTAGCCAATCTATCCCGCCGGAAAGATCATAAATATGTTTGGCGGACTCTCCTTGTTCGTCAATCGTAGTAATGATGACACTCCTGTCATGGAATGCTTTGCCTTGGGGAAACGGGATTACCTGGACAATTGGCTTCATTTCAATTGCCTGCGATATTTTTTCAATCACAGCGTTTCTCATTAAATTGGGGGCTTTATAATTATAGGCTTTAAAACTTTGCTCCTTACATTTTATATGTACTTTTTTTATTGAGTTAGTATATTTATTCAAGAATTGTAAAAATGTTGTTAGGAGGTTGATTTGCCTGTTATCAGCGCCGCAATAAGGGTCTTTGATCTCAATCGTCTCGACATAAGCATCATGAACATGGTTAAAATATTTGTTCAAATTCCTTTTTTGCCCTGAAGCCAATTCCCAACGTTCAAATTTTCGTTGAGGAGGGAACAATTTGTTCGCTGAATAGTGCTGTCCGGCCTCTAATGTCTCTTGAAGTTTCGCAGCCCTTTCTTCATTTATAGTTAATTCATATGCCGGATGGGGTACAATTTCATCCATAACTGACGGGAGCTGGAAATCTGAGTACCAGGCGGGCCCATCTTTAATCGGGCCCGCAGCAATGCTGGGCAGCAAAATTTTTTCATTTGAACGAATGCCGTACAGGCTTAGCTGTCCACTTTCTATATATGGTTTCAGGTAGTTCATAACTTCTCTTTGCCTGAATACTTTCTTCTCCTGAATATTTGAGGCATTGGTAAAGAAAATTTTGATCTTCTTTCCAGTATTCATTTGTTCCAAGATCCATTTGACGCAAGGGTTTTCAAAATTTGTTTTTGAACTGTAAAAATTCTGCCCAATTAAAGCGATACTCTGATATGGGGCTAATTTTTCAGAAAGCGCCTTCAAACTTGGTTTTTTCCATATCAGGCCGCCAGCCTTGATTATAGGATGGTCAACTTCTCCTTTGTTTATGGCTTTCAGCCATGGAATGACCGAAATTCGGTCAAAATAATCCCAAATCCTTTGATTTGAATAATCACATAAGCATCTGCGGCATCCCGAAGAGCATTCATTGGGACAATCGAGTCTGTCAATGGCAGCACTCAACAGTTGATCCATTTTAATTTCCCGGAATAATCTCACCGAGTATCCGGCACCGCCTGGCACAGAATCATAAATAATAACGGATATTTTTTTTGCACTTATTTTATAGGTTGTTCGAACGGCATTAATCTGCAAATCCATTACCGCGACCGCTGCAAAACGAATGGCCTCGCTTAAGGTCGCAGCAAAAGAATCTATGTGTCGCCTTCTCTCTGAAGTGCTTAACGGCTTCTCGGGTTCCGGGATAGGATTAGAAAACCGCAAAATGGTCACATCAGTGTTGAAAATGTGTGATATATCCACTGGCCAGGACAAGTTATCATTTATACACCGCTGGTCTCCAAGCAGGTCGGTATGTTTTAATTTTTTGGTTTCCGCTTTTTTTGCCGGAACCATATGGTTACATAAATTACACCTGTGATACCCCATACCAAAAGGGCCTCGGTTTACAATAAAAAGAGTGCCGACGGGGTCATTTTTATTGATGGCATGGCTTCGCAACAATGCTTTGGTAATCACCGGATTGTCGGAGGGCTTAAACTGTTCTTCCCTTGCCATGGAGATTAATCGAGCTTCATCGGCATATTGTTTCCGGATTCTATGCAAAGAAAGATCTTTACCTTTCCGGTCTTTATATGCTGTGACAAATCCCTTTGGCTCTATGAAATTTCTTTTCAGTCCTATACTTTTACTCCCGCAGAACATACAGGTGCCAGACAGGTCCTCTCTATCAACCTGCACTTCGACATGGTGGCACTCCCGGCACAAGGTATAGTAATTAGTCGGCATGAAGTCTTTCGGGTAATAAGCCAGTCCCTGGCTGGTCCAAATTCGTCCATTCGCTACGACCTCGGCCCCTGGCGCATATTCTGAAATTCCTAAAAGAGCATCCCGGTTCAGAGAAATATCTTTGTCCCATGAAAACCGTGCTTTTTTGCCGTATTCTTTGGTTACATCAAGACTTAGAGAATTTACTGGAAAACTGTAGGTCGGGATCATGCCATGCAACGATAATTGAGTTACCAAAAATTGGGTCATGTATGATTTTCTTAAATTTTCCCAATGCAATGCTTTGTTGAGTTTGTCTTCTTTAAGCAGTGCTTTTCTTTTTTCGCTGTAGACCCGCCAGCGCCCATTAACATCCTGGGCAAGTTTCAAGATCAACTCAGTGAATTTTCCGGTCAATGCCTTTCCGGACAGGCCGATAAAACTCTGAAGGTCTTTTGGCAGAGATGCCACAAGCCGTGAGGCCTCATTTTCAGAGGCTGCGCCTTCTTCACTTTCAAGCCAAGCGTTAAGGTCGTCCTTAAATTCATTTAACGCTTCATCATCAAATCTGTCTCCAAAAAAATCTGAAAGTGAAGGAGCGTTTATTGACGTGTCTGGAATGCGATTTCTTAAAAAGCCGGATAGAACAACGGAATTCTGATGCCTTTGAAACAGTTTCGCGTTTTCAAGATGTATTCTTGGGATGGGTGCAGGCTGCATAAGATATTCTCGAAAATTTGAAAAGACCATTTGATCATATTGGCTGTTCCTTGCAACGGTAACACAAAAAGGGGCGGCCTGGGCCCGGCGGCCTGCCCGCCCTGTTCTCTGTTGATAATTTGATATTCCAGGAGGTATATTCAAGCAAACCACAGCCTCAAGATCCCCTAAGTCTACCCCCATTTCCATGGTTGTTGTACAGCTCAGTAGATTTATCTTACGTATACTGAAATCCTGTTCTATCTGTTGGCGAAGTTCTGTGGACAATGACGCTGTGTGCTCGTTGGCTTTTGTGGTTAGCGCAGTCCCCTGATCGTAGATGGAAACATAATGATTGTACTCAATTCTTTTTTTTCTTTCTTTTTCGGAAACCGGCTTGGTCTTGCCTTTACATAAAAATGATGAGCAGCAAGAAGAAACCGTATCGAATGTTGATAGTCCGCAATCTTCACAACGGTGAAGGGTATGGTCGTTACCGTTTTCAAACCGAATCAGCTTGGCGTCCAGTCCGTATCCAGGCCTGGCGGGCCTCAGAAATTTCAGAGATATCAGGCTTTCCCAAAAATTTGAAAGAAAAGTTCGGGTTTGCTCCCAAGACCATCCAAGGCGTTCAACTATCAGCCATGTTCTTCTGTTGTTTTGCTTTCTACCCTCGGCAGGGATCCAGCCTGTTGTATATCCAGGACTGGTTTTATGAAGTTCAAAAGATCTTTTTTGGGAGTATATTTCTCCCCAGATAAATGGATCGGTAAGATCAATATCATAAAGATTGACAATGGCTTTACCCCGGCGGATGGTTTCCAATAAAAAAAGGGCAACACTCTTTGCCTCTTTTCTATCGTGTTCCGGAATAAAAGGTGTAATCGTTTTTACCAGCCTTTTAAATCGTTTTGACTCATATGTAACATGGACAAGACCCAGAGCCTCAAGAGAATTCCTCCGTCCCCCAGGCGTACAAAATTCGGCCGCTACCTTACCCATGATATGGTCTGTTCTACGCTCCCTGTTTTCTATCAGCTTACCTGCGCTGTCAATAACGATTGGTTCTCCGTTTTTTTTCCAAAATTTAAAGATTAGGTAGGCAAGGTCGTCTATCGACATCAATTCATCTTCTTTTTTTAATACTTGATAAATGGCTGTTCTGAGCGCAAGTTCTCCACTGGTTCGTTCAAAATAAGGTGCAAAATAGGCTGCATTTTGTCGATTATCTGAAAATGTCAGCAGAGACCGACCTTGCATCGGTGTGACATGATCAATGTTCTTTGCCGGAGGAAGGTTTTCAAGTACCTTCTGGCAGACCACGGCACCAAATGCCTCGTTGCCTGAATTCATTGGGGATATTATTTCAGCAGACGCTCCTGATGCCCTGCTGCCACAGGCGTTGCATTTCCGGACATAATCATTTTTTTCAATTTCATCCCGGGTAGTTTCGACTTCATATAGCCGAATATACTGCCCACCCTCATCTTCATGTTTCAAGTCACCGTTTTCGGGATTCAGATAGGTGGGGCTTTTATTTTTGTCTTTTTGGACTTTCACAGGAGTTTCGTCGTCTAATTCATCCAGTGCACTGGATTTGGTTGGTTGACCTAGCCAAAATACTTTTCGGATGTATTGCTTGTCAGACTGATCAATCCCTTTGAGGGAATTTAGTAGTTTTGAACCATCGGTAAACCCTTCAATGTATGGCTGGCCGCACCGTCGACAAACAAAGAGCGGATAATATGGTCGTCCTTCTGTATCTGTGAAGTTGCGGAACGACTTGATATCAGACCATCCTTCTTTGGTCCCTCCTGTCAGGCGGATGCAGGCACCTTCAATGCTGTTTGTGGCAATGTGATACCGGCTGGGCAATAGGGGGAAGACATTCATGGATTTCCTTGAAATAATCCCCATATGTACAACGGAGCTCAACGCCTGTCGTTTTTCTTCTGTTTTTACTTGGTCACCCGGGAACAATTTCTCGGCCAGATCCTGGAATGCAATGATGGGCTCCTGGTCCAATGTTTTTGCAATGTATCGGATCTCCTTATTTGCAGAAAATAATTTTTCCAAACCGGAAGAAAATGTTTGTTTTTCATTCAATAAGAGAGGGTCTTTAACCCTTGTGTCCAGCTTTTCCTCAACCATTTCATTCCAGTCAAAAACATCATAGTCATCCACAACATTCTCATTAAGGAATTTACCAATTTGGATCCAGGTATCAATGGAGAGGGTGAAATACTTTCTTTTTTCCAAAAGTGTGTGATGAGGGATCCGCTTTCCCCGGATGACTTGATGAACCTTCTCTCCGAAAAGCTGGTCGGCAAAACTCAACAGGGCGTCATCTGCCCCTGGTCCTTCTGCAAGACTTGCACTGGTGCCGAAAACCTGCAACGGCGCTGTCAATCCTATCCTGTGTTTCAGTTTTCTTAACAAAAAAGCCACTTCTGTGGCCTGTGCACCGCTGTATGTATGAATTTCGTCCAAGACCAAGGTGTTCAGGGTCGTTTGGGCAAATAAAGGTGCGTTCCTGGGCAATAAAAGAAGATGCTCCAGCATTGCATAGTTGGTAATCAAAATTTTTGGAGGCGTTTCTATCATCTCTTCCCGGGTAAGCAACCAGTTCTCCGGGATAGTATGCCCCAGAGTTTCCATAAGTTTATCGTTTTCCCTGAGCTTTTCCCTCTCTTCGTTCTTGTCGGCATTGGCTCGGATCTGACCGGTGTATCTGCCGAATGTAATCCCATATTCTTTTAATTCCCGGCCGAACATGGGAGCAATGCGGTAGAAAAGTTGATCGTTGGCCAGAGCATTCATGGGATAAATAAGCAGTATCCGGACGCCGGGCTGTTCAGGGTGGGGTTCCATCAGCAGTTTTTGGGCAATGGGGTAAAGAAAGGTTTCGGTCTTACCGCTACCAGTTCCGGTTGCCACGATAAGGCTTTGATCCTTCTGGCAGGCTGCTGTCAGGGCTTTTTCCTGATGGAGATGTAGTGGCCGGTCAAGTATCTGATCTGTAAAATTTGCAAATCCCTTATGGAGAAACCCACCATTCACCTCCAATAGTGCCTTGAGGGACGCTCCCTTTTCAAAGTCCGGCAGGGCTTCAACATAAGGCCCTTTGACCAATTCCTGTTGCTCTACCAGTTTGAAAAAAGCCTGCTTAAGAACTGGATACCGGCTATTGATGGGTAAAGATGTGGAAATATACCGTTTTAGGGTTGCCTTCAGATTTTCAACAAGATGAATTGGATTCGATTCAAACATAACGCCTCCTTGGCTGATCGCAATCAACAGAAAAAACAAGCTCCCACAACAGAAGGTAAAAACAAAAAAGATCCTCTGACAGGTAAAGAAGATAGCCCAAATACTTATTAATGGCGTTTGCGGGTAAACTACAGGTTTTAATTGCTTTTTCTTTGAAATTGTCCATGATGCCCGCCTCTCTTGATTCCCAGCGGCAGACCTGTGCAAACAATGAGATGAACCTGATAATATTTTTTTGGTTTTCAATGGCCACCGCAGCCTCGTCATCCAGCCATTCCGGCTGGGGATGAAATCGGTTGAACAGCATCACCGGGTCCGAGTCTGTATCCAACCGTGAAATGGCTCCGCCGCCGGCTAAATTTGATATGGATACATTTTTCATCTGTTTTGACAATGCGAGTGCGTGCCCCAGTCTTTCCGATCCCATGGCCATGGCATTTGAAAATTCACCCTGGAAGCGATCAACTGCATAGCGATAGTGCATGGGGCCGAGGATATCTCCTTTGGCGGGTATCCATTGATCATCATTCAGGTAACGCCATTTTTCAGGCAGATCTCTGGCCGATAGAGACTCCATGTATGCCGATGTTGTGAATTTTTGTGGTGCACATTCAGTTTGGACAACCGCCATGGCATTTTGAAAACCGAACAGTGCAGCAACATCAAGATATCTATGTGAGAAGGCATGGCATGGATTATTGAACTTTGGCATAAACCTGAGGCAACTGTGAAAGCTGGAAACAGTTAACCTTTTTTCCGGATATACGTTTTTCCCCTGGCAGAAAATGGCTGGGACCGCGGTACCGGGATGTAGTTTGGGTATTGCATCCCCTTCCTCTGTTATGGAGTTGCGATCGCCGACCAGCGAGAGAAGCTTGAGACAATCCTCGGTTCGCGCATCATAGGAAATTTTTTTCCCCAATTTGATCCAAAAGCTTTCAAGCCATGACAAGTTTTTCCAGCATCCCAAGGCATATTTTATTCTCAAGGCTTCATCCAGGCGGCTGAATATTTGGGCATATGTATCTGGATCGTGGTTGTTTGAGAACCACCACCATAAATCCTCAAAACTCTGGCCTATCTGGCTTGGTGTTGAAAGAAGGCCATCGGCAAATACAGCACCATTTGAATCCGCCAGTGCCCCCCATCTGTTTTCTGCCTTTATTATAAACGAGGTCAACCATAGCCCGGAGGGCCATCCAGTTTCAGGGTAATGAATGGTACATTCATTCTCATCGACTTTAAAAAAAGTGGCGTAAATGTCCGGCAGGATCTCGTGGCGGTATGTCTGCCCTATTTGCTTAAGATCAACATTGATTTCATAGGAGATGTTGTCTATCAGATTTTTTATGGAAAACCTCAAAGACTGAATGGGAGACCGGATTGATAACTCTATCTTTCTTAATTCAATACCGGATTCAGTTGAGTATGACTTTGCTTCAAAGGGCGATACAAAGCGTAAGAGCGGCAATGCCGACGGGTATTTTTCACTGTATAATAATAAGGTGTCATGTCCAGGTTCCAGATAATCAACCATACCGGAAAGTGGTATTCTTTTTGATCCAACCCGGCTGAAATCAACCTGGGTTTCATATTGGCCGATTTTCAGAAGGCATGGTTCTGAGGCAAATACGGTCAGTACTTTTCTGCTTGAGGTGTTGATTGAGATGGTTTCCCCGAGCTTCAGCCCTTTTTCAGCATGATCCGCCCTTCCGTAATCTTTTAAACTAAGGAAGACTCCGGGGACTGCCCAGGTAAAATACAGGGTTCTGACGCCATCCTTAAAGGCCATTTTAAAAAAACGGTTTGTTTCATCACTAAATGTGATGGAGTTGGTATCAAGGTCAACTTGAAGGTTTTCACAATCATCTTGAACAAGGTTTGCCGGTAGCTGGGTGCAGGCGAACCGGGCCCGGTTTTTCATCTGGGGCAGACCGCTCCAGATCACGGCGGATTTTCTTACCAGTGCCCGTTTAATATCCTCCCGGTAGACAGCAAATAGAACTCTGCTGACCCCCGGGACCCAATATTGTTCCATCAATTTTCCGATATTTAAAACAAACTGATTGTTTTCCTGGGCGGGAAAAGGCAGTACAATTTCTTCTCCAAGAGTATTTGAGGTGACTCTGACAACAAATTTTTCATCTGACATCAGCATCTCTTTGGGAATAATGATGTCAAGTTTAAGATTGTCGGCTGGATAGAGTTCGTTCCCTCTGACGCCCCGCAATGGTTCCTGTGTGAAATAGAGCGCCGGTTTTTCTTCTGCTTTTATCTGAAGTTTAGCCGGCCCTCGCTGGAACACATATGTTTCCCCCGGGGCCAGGGAAACCCGCTGACTATAGACTTCCGGATTGTCGGAGAATAATTCATATTCCTCTTCATTTTCCGGGGAGAATCGGGTCAGAAATAGATAGTTTCCGGGGTCGAGGAAAACTTCTTTTTCGGCAAGTGATGAACCCGTTACAAATCTACCGTCGGGCATGGAGAAGATCAAAAGACGATTGTTTTTTTGATTCTCCCACAAAGAGTAACTGCATCTGAAGCCTTCGTCGTTTATGACAACGGCATCGGGAGGGAGTGACATCTCAAAAGAGAGGAAGCGGTCGTCATTCCTGGAGGTGAATTTTCTGGTTTCATCACCCGTAATGATTTCCCACTGCACAGGCTCTTTGCTGCCGGGTAGTAAAATCCCATATTCAGATTCTCTGAGGATAACCCTTGGAATGCCGGCCTGCTTGGCTTTTCTGATTTTAGGACCGGCTTCAATGGCTTTAAGTATGGCAGCCTCTAATCTCGATTTGCCTCTAAGGGAATTTTTTCCTCCTTGCAGACAGCTGATGAACAACTGGGAATGATAGCAGATATCATCCCGCTGTATGGCCTCTTTGACTGTCAACGGTGTCAGCCTGTCAACCAGCCCTTCCTGCCAAAGTTTAAGCAGTTCCGGGTCATCAAGGTCTGGAATCCCGGTCTTGTCAACATATCGGAGTGCTTTTACTGTAAACTGATCCACATACCTAAGCGGCAGGCCGACCTGGCGAAGATATTCCCTGACCATGTAATGGGGGCCGGATCGCCGTGGAGATACCGAAATGCCGAGATGATACATACAGGCAATTCGGAAAGCCTGCCACAGGACTTCCTTTTGGTGCTGGGTTAAGGTCTGGTCGAAAATCTTTTCAAAGAACGGGTATACCTCAAAATGTCCGTGTTTTCCGAAATCTTCGAGTAACTGGACCACGAGTAGAGTTGAAAATACAGCAGGATAATCATCCAGAAGATCAATGAATTTATCAAAAGGATCGTATTGTTTTTGAATGAAGGAGATAATGTTTTGACGCATTTTACTGCTAATTTGATTTTCAAACAGTCCTAGAAAGGGGGACTCACTGTTTTTGATATTGATTAGCAGTTTGTCTTCAAAATCCTGGAAGCCTTTATTCATGGCGGATTTTTCCTCGAATGTTCATTACTTAGAATATTGGAAATTTAGAATATGATATTTGATGACTCCTGTTTTAAAATGAATTAAAGATGAGTGAATTTTGTCCGCTTATAACCGGGCCGCACTGATCATGACCCAGCTTTCCCTATGGTTAAAAAAATGATTATAACAAATTTAGAGGAGCAGTCTAAATACTGAACTATTACCCCTCGTCCAGGTCTGGTAGACTTGGACAATACAACCTACCAAAGGAAGGGTGGGGGCAACAGTCAGAATTAAAACCAACTCTCGGCGTAGAGATCGTACAATCCTAGTTGGTAATAATCAAGCGAATATCAGTTTAAAAACAATGACCCCACTTATTTTCGGGCTGCGTTGGAAAAATTGAGAATTTTTCACTCAGAATTTATTCTCCCCAACTCTATGCAAGGCACAGATTCAGGTTAAAATGTGTGGCAAGCATCAGAACAAAAATAGCAGCCATTAGATCTGGCGTAGTGTCTTTTGGCTTGTTGTACTGCAGAATGACAACTGACATGTTCTCCTAAATAGATCCTGTTTGCGGCATCTGGCATGTATGTACAGCCTTGTTTATGTACTTCATGATCGCCATTGGGTTGCTGGTTTTTGTTTACATAGTAAGAAGCCATTGTTCCTTGTCCTTTTTTTTAAGTTTTTAGGTTAATCCAACAGCCTATAGAGCATGAAGGATGCCAAACGGGTGATTCATAACAGTAATATTTTGTTTGTAAAATTTAACATATTGAAATTATTAATTTTTTTTGTTTGGTGCTTTTTTGGGGTTGAACAGATATTCCCAATGCGTTAAGTGGGAGAAGATAAAATATTTTGTGTGCGCATAAATTAATTTATATGGATGGATATGAAGAATGTTTTGACATGCTGGATCGGCTCTGCCGATCTCAATGCTTGTAAGGGTAATGAGGGGGCTGGCTCAGGGCCCGTCGGCCAAGCAGTCGCATCTCGGACGTATGATGAGGTATGTCTGATCAGCGATTGGAAGCCTGAAAAAACAAACGCCTATAAAAAATGGATAGAAACCGCAGGCAACATCCCGGTTCGGCTTTATCCTAAAAAATTGTCCGGACCTACTGTATTTTCTGAAATTTATGAATCCGTGGTAAAGGTGGTAACCGATATTCTGGATCGGCATGGTAAAGACACGGATCTTACCTTTCATATAAGTCCTGGGACTTCCCAGATGGCCGCAGTATGGATAATCCTCTCTAAAACGCTTTTCCCAAACGCAGAGCTGATTGAATCCTCCATTGAGCAAGGAGTAAACACGGTATCATTCCCCTTTGAACTATCTGCGGAATTTATACCTAATTTGCTGAGACCTGCAGACAGGCGCTTGGAGCTTCTGAGCAGGGGACTGCCGCCTGAATCACCGGAATTTTCACAAATTATTCATAAGAGCCCTATTATGCAGCGTGTGATTGCCAAGGCTCAGCATGTGGCTGTCCGGTCGGTACCTGTTTTAATAGAAGGCGAATCCGGCACCGGTAAAGAATTGTTTGCCCGGGCCATTCACAATGCAAGTCCAAGAAAAGACAAGCCATTTATCACTGTAAACTGTGGTGCAATCCCTGCTGATCTTGTTGAGTCTCAACTCTTTGGTCATGTTAAAGGGGCATTTACCGGGGCAGAAAAAGCTCAAAAGGGGTATTTTGAGGAAGCCGACAAGGGCTCCCTGTTTTTAGATGAAATCGGAGAACTCCCATTGTTGAGCCAGGTAAAACTGCTGCGTACGCTTCAGGAAGGTGAGGTGGTCCGGGTCGGAACGGCAACGCCTGTTAAGATTGATGTCAGGATTATTGCGGCAACCAACAGGAGTCTTATTGATGAAATACATGAGGGCCGGTTCCGGTCAGATCTTTTCTATCGATTGGCAGTGGCAATTTTAAAAATTCCTCCCCTCAGGGAAAGAAGCGGTGATTTAAGTTTTCTGGTCGATCATTTTGTGGCCCAGGTGAATACAGACAGTAAAAATGAACCCGGATATAAAGATAAAAAAATTTCTCCTGATGCAAAAAATCTTATGTTTCAGCATTCATGGCCGGGAAATGTCCGGGAATTGTTAAATACAATCCAAAGGGCGGCTATCTGGTCTTTTGATTCAACCATAAACCGCGAGGATATTGAGGATGCGCTGATTCCACTGGGCACTTCAAACCCTTCAGACATTTTAAACAGACCCGTTGGAGGGGATTTTAAAATTGAGGATATGATGGAGGTTGTGGCAAAACATTATATTGAAAAAGCATTAAAAGAAGCCAATGGCAAAAAAGGGAAAGCCGCTGAATTGGTAGGCCTTTCCAGTTATCAAACCCTTGGTAACTGGATGAAGAAATATAATATTAACTAATGTTGGCATCCGTATTGCTGTTAAATCCTTTTAATGGACAATCTGATTATGAAATCGACAAATTTTGAAGTTCTTCGTGATATATGGCCGGAACTGGCAAGTCTTGGTGGCTTTGCTGAAAACTACTCCTATACGGATCCTTCAAGCGCCCTTGTAAAACTGCGAACCTTTGTTGAATCGTTGGTTGACAGGATTTATCGATTTTACGAATTGCCCAGGCCTTATCAACCATCGCTCAATGATCTTTTGAATAACCATGTATTCAAGGCGGCTGTCCCCCCTGTTATCTTAAACACCCTGCATATCATAAGAAAATCAGGCAACAAAGCTGCCCATGGTGCTGATATTTCGCAAAATGAAGCGCTGAAGCTGGTGAAAGATGCCCATCACCTCTCAAGGTGGTTTTATGTTTTTACCGGAGGTGCCCAGGAGGACTGGAATGACTTTCAGGAGCCTGGTAAGCCTGAGACTATATCTGTAAAAAACAAAAAACGGGATTTTGAGGAGCTTGCGGTAAAGGAGGCCCAGTTGCAGGCCGTCCTTGAAGAGCTAAAAGTTTCAACAGCTAAAATTGAGGCTGCAGAGAAAAAAGCTGGTGAGCTTGAAAAGCTCAAGGCTGCTGGACAGAAAGCCGCTGATTCCCTTGAGTTTGATGAGGAGATGACACGTCAGCGGCTGATTGACTGCCAGTTGGTGGATGCCGGGTGGGATGTTGCCCCGGAGGGGAAAGACACAGAAGAGGTGACCCAGGAAGAAGAAGTTCAGGGCCAGCCGACAAAAACCGGTGTGGGATATGCAGATTATGTCCTCTGGGATAATAACGGCAAGCCCCTTGCTATTATTGAGGCTAAAAAGACCAGTGTGAGCGCGGAAAAGGGCCGGAAACAGGCTCAGCTCTATGCCGACGGCCTGGAAAAAACCTATGGCCAGCGGCCCGTCATTTTTTACACAAACGGATTTGAAATATTTATCTGGGATGATGCCCAGAATTATCCGCCGCGACAGCTGTTCGGTTTTTATTCAAAGGACAGCCTCCAGTATTTGATATTTCAGCGGAAATATCAAAAAGATCTGGCCTCCCTGGATTCGTCTGCTGAAATTGCAGGACGGCTTTATCAGCTTGAAGCCATCAAGCGTGTGAGCGAAAGATTTTCGGAAAAACACAGAAAAGCGCTGATAGTCCAGGCCACAGGCACCGGCAAAACCAGGGTTTCAATTGCCTTGACCGACCTTTTGATCCGTGCCGGCTGGGTAAAGCGGGTGCTTTTTCTATGTGACCGCAAAGAGTTGCGGCGCCAGGCCAAAAATGCGTTTAATGATTTTATATCAGAGCCCATGACCATCGTTTCAGCCCGGACAGCCAAGGACAGGAATAAACGGATCTATCTGGGAACCTATCCCGCTGTCAGCAAGATCTTTCAAACTTTTGACACGGGTTTTTTTGACTTGATCATTGCTGATGAATCCCATCGAAGCATCTATAACCGTTACAGGGATATATTCACCTATTTTGATGCCCTTCAGGTTGGGTTGACTGCCACCCCTGTCGATTACATCAGCCGAAACACATTCAAGCTGTTCGGATGCAGTGAACAGAACCCCACGGCTTACTATTCCCTGGGTAAAGGCGTAGAGGAGGGCTATCTGGCTCCCTATGAAGTGTATACCCATACAACAAAGTTTCTCAGGTCAGGCATAAAATACAAAGACTTAACGGATGAACAGCGACAGCAGCTGGAAGACGACGGTGAGGATCCAAAAGCATTTAATTTTGATGCCGCCCAGGTAGACAAACAGGTTTTTAATAAAGAAACCAACCGGATGATCCTGAGAAATCTCATGGAAAACGGAATCAGGGAAGAGACCGGGCAATTCCCCGGAAAAACCATCGTTTTTGCCAGAAGTCATGACCACGCAGTTCTTTTAGCTGAACTGTTTGACGAGATCTATCCCCAATACGGCGGGAAATTCTGCCAGGTCATCGACAACTATGATCCAAGAGCAGAGCAGCTGATTGATGACTTTAAGGAGGGGACCCGTCAAAAAGACGATTTAACCATTGCCATATCCGTGGACATGCTGGATACGGGAATCGATATTCCCCAAATCGTCAACCTTGTATTTGCAAAGCCGGTCAAGTCCAAAGTAAAGTTCTGGCAGATGATCGGCAGGGGCACCCGGCTGTCCCCGGATCTTTTCGGCCCTGGAAAGGATAAGACAGTCTTCAGGATTTTTGATCACTGGGGCAATTTTGAATACTTTGAAGAAAAATTCAAGAAATCGGAACCAAAGGCTTCTAAATCTTTAATGCAGCAAGTTTTTGAAACCCGGGTCAGCCTGGCGGACAAAGCGCTTAAAGAATCTGAAATCGCATTTTTTGATGATATGATACATTTGATCCAGAAGGATATTTTTTCCCTGCCTGAAAAAACAATTGCTGTAAGGGAAAAATGGCGTGAGAAAAAAAAGCTGGAAAATATGGATACCCTTAAGGGCTTTTCTCCTGCAACATTTGCATCCTTAAAAAAGGACATAGCCCCCCTGATGCAATGGGTCGATATCCGGGGGCATGCCGACGCCTGCCGATTTGATCAGCTCATTGGGCAGTTGCAGATTGAAAAACTTAAACAAAGCGCCTTGTTCGATAATTTAAAAGGAGAGTTGTTAAATCGGATCGGGCAGCTGCGGATGAACCTGAACCAGGTGAAGGAAAAAGCCGAAGTTATCAAAAGGGTAAAGGATAAAGCGTTCTGGGACACAATAACCCTGGAGGAACTTGAAGAGATACGCATAGATCTTAGGGATATCATGCAGTTTCGGGATAAAGGCCCGGTTCAGCCCAACCCCGAACCTTATCTGATAGATATCGAAGACAGTGACGAGATCATGGAAGAGAAAACCCCATATGTTGCCGAAGTTGAGATGGCAGCCTATAAGAAACGGGTTGAGGAAGCACTGCTTGGGATCTTCGATAAAAATAATACCCTGCAGAAAATTAAAACCGGACAATCCGTCAGCAAGAAAGACCTTGATTCCCTTGTATCTCTGGTGCTTACACAGAACCCGGATGTGGATTTCAACCTTCTGGCGGAGTTCTATCCTGAAAATGCCAGGTCTCTGGATTTTATTATTCGGTCAATTATTGGTATGGACGCCGGGGCTGTACAACAGCGGTTTGAAGCGTTTGCCGTGAAAAATTCCGGATTGAGCGCCCGGCAGGTCAGTTTTTTAAGAATGCTTCAAAACCATATTGCAAAATATGGATCCATAGAAATAGACAACCTCTATGAAGCGCCGTTTACCACCCTGGCCAGTGACGGTATTGACGGTGTTTTTAAAGATGGCAGCCAGGTGGATGACATCATCAGCATTCTTGAAACCTTTCAGCCCCATGTGCAGGATGTTTTGACAGATGAAAACAGACCCAATTAACAACCATAAAAAGAGTTGATAATACGTAGTTAATTCAAAGAAGTAAAGGTGAATGAAAAGATATGATAACCGGTGATTTAAAGTGTAAAATTGATAAATTGTGGGAAGAATTCTGGACTGGGGGTATTACCAATCCTCTTACCGTAATTGAGCAGATCTCTTTTCTGATGTTCTCACGCCTCCTGGATGAGACGGAAAGAAGAAACGAAAAGAAAGCCAAAAGGACCAAAAAAGAATTTAAGCCCGTGTTTAAGGCGGATGAACAGGATCTTCGATGGTCAAATTATTTCCACCTGGGCGCAAAAGAAATGCTGCCCCTTGTTCGAGACAGGGTATTCCCACATTTTAAGACTGCGGCCATGGAGAATACGGCATTCGGAGAATATATGAAGGATGCCCAGCTAATGATCCAGAAGCCTCAGTTGTTGGCTTCCGCGGTTACACTTATCGGTGACCTCCCCCTGGACAGGGGAGATACAAAAGGGGATCTGTATGAATACCTGCTGGGAAAACTGACCACCGCCGGAATAAACGGACAGTTCAGAACGCCCCGGCATATCATCCGCATGATGGTTGATATCCTTGATCCCAAACCGGATGAAACCGTTGCCGATCCTGCCTGCGGTACAGCAGGCTTTCTTGTCTCCGTCATGGAGTATCTACTTGAAAACTATACCTCTAAAGAGGCGGTCATTACTCATGATACCGGTGAAAAAACATTCCCCGGGGATAAGCTTGAAGCACACCAGTGGAAGCACATCACCCATGGCATGTTCCATGGCTTTGATTTTGATATCACCATGCTTCGGATTTCTGTTATGAATCTTCTGCTCCACGGCATTGATTCCCCCACCATCCATTACCAGGATACACTGAGCAATAATTTTCCTGAAAAATTCCCGAACTTTGCTGAAGACGGATTTGATGTCATCCTGGCAAATCCTCCGTTCAAAGGGAGTTTGGATTTTGAGGATGTCCATCCCTCCCTTCTTTCAAAGGTGAAAACCAAGAAAACAGAACTGTTGTTTGTCACCCTGATTTTAAAGATGCTGAAGCTGGGTGGCCGGTCAGCCACCATTGTGCCTGATGGGGTCCTTTTTGGCTCGTCCAAAGCCCATGTGGCCTTAAGAAAAGCTCTTGTTGAAGAAAATCAGTTGGAAGGCGTTATCTCACTTCCGTCAGGTGTTTTTAAACCTTATGCCGGAGTTTCCACGGCAATTCTAATTTTTACCAAAGGCGGTAAAACAGATGATGTCTTTTATTATGATCTTACTGCTGACGGTTTTTCCCTGGATGATAAAAGGGTTAAAGTTGAAAAAAATGATATTCCCGATGTAATTGAACGGTGGAAAAATAAGGATCCCCAAAAAGATACGGACAAAACCCAGAAATTTTTCTTTGTTTCAAAGGATGAAATCAAGGCCAATAAATACGATCTTTCCATAAACCGGTACAAAGAAATTGTTTATGAGGAAGATGAGTATGAACCGCCTAAGGACATTCTTGCCAGGATGAAGGATCTTGAAAAAGAGATTTTGGCAGATATGGATGAGTTGGAGGGGATGTTGGGATGAACTATGAAAAAATCTCAATTTCAGATTTTTGTAAAACAGGTAGTGGTGGAACCCCATCAAGGAGAAATTTAGAGTTTTATAAGGGGAGTATCCCATGGATTAAATCGGGTGAGTTGAAAGAGGATATAATTTATGATTCGGAAGAAAAAATTAGCGCTGAAGCCATAGAAAATTCAAGTGCTAAAATCATATCGAACAAAGCAATTTTAGTAGCTATGTATGGGGCTACTATTGGGCGAGTTGCTATGTTAGGTGTGGATGCCGCTACTAATCAAGCTATATGTAATATAATTCCAGATAGTAAAAGAGCTGACAATCGTTATCTTTTTTATGCTCTTCAAAACGCTGTCCCTGTTTTATTGAGCAGAAAAGTTGGTGGCGGGCAGCCCAATATAAGCCAAACTATTATAAAAGATACAAAGATTCCTCTCCCACCAATAAAAGAGCAAAAGCGCATTGCAGCAATCCTTGACAAGGCAGATGCCATCCGCCGGAAACGGGAAAAAGCAATAGAGCTGGCTGATGAGTTTTTGAAGTCTGTCTTTCTATATATGTTTGGTGATCCGGTTACCAATCCGAAGGGATGGCCAGAATATAAATTGTCTGAAATATCTGAGTTGAAATCTGGGGTAACTAAAGGACGTAAATTAGATGGCAAAAAAACAATAGCCGTACCATATATGAGAGTCGCAAATGTCCAGGATGGCCATATAATTATTGATGATTTAAAAGAAATAGAGGTGCTGGAAACTGATGTAGAAAAATTTCAGTTGAATGTTGGCGATCTTCTGCTTACAGAGGGTGGCGACCCGGATAAGTTAGGCCGAGGAGCAGTATGGAAAGGGGAAATTAATCCCTGCATTCATCAGAATCACATATTCAGAGTAAGACCAGATGAAAAAAGGATTCTTCCTGAATACTTAAGCAAACAGATTGGAAGTGCGCGTGGTAAAAGATATTTTTTAAGCTCGGCTAAACAAACTACCGGTGTAGCCTCAATAAATATGACGCAATTAAAAAATTTTAGTGCGTTAGTCCCGCCAATGAGTCTGCAAAAAGAATTTTGTGAAATAGCTGCTAAGCTTGAGTCCATAAAAAATAAGATGATTGATAAATTAACAAACCAAGAACATCTTTTCAATTCGCTTACTCAAAGAGCATTCCGTGGAGATCTATAAATGAAATTAACCGGCATGACCATCGAAAATTTTAAGGGAATCAGTAAGCCTGTTCATATTGATTTCAAACCGGTCACCCTCTTGTTTGGTCCCAACAGTGCCGGTAAAAGCACAATTGTCCAGGCACTGCATTACGCACGGGAAATCTTTGAACGGGGGAATGTCGATCCGGATAGGACATTGACCGGCGGTGAAAATCTGGATCTCGGGGGATTTAAAAATCTGGTGCACAATCATGAACTTTCCCGTCCTGTTATCATGAAGTTTGAGCTTGATATTGAAGCGGATCAGCTTCCTGAATATCGGGATTGGGTTGAGGATGATACAGGGGCTGCCCACTATTTTGAGTCTGATTTTTATGAGATTCCGGCCCGGGTGAATAGCTGCTGGGTGGAAATTGTAATTAAATGGAGCGCGGTGGCCGAAAGGCCAATCTTGAAGTCTTATCGCGTCGATATCTCAGGCAAGGAACTTGCAAAAATAGAAACTTCGGAAGATGGGCGTCAAATTAGTCTTTCAAATTTTAATATGCTTCATCCTGTGTTCCATGACCCAGAGACAACAAACGATGAAATCATAAGAACATTAAAAGAATTGTTTGAGGGGGAAGGTGATCCGGACGTTGAGAAGCTTGGCCCCATGTTTCCGCTTTTTCTTGAGTTTAGCCGGGATGAAGCGGGTGGGTATGATCTGCATCAGCCCATTGGGATTACCAGCCAGACTCAATCGGCAATGCCGGTATGGGGGCGGTCTCTGGGATTTAGTTCAAATAATCTTTTGTTGAATATTGACTGGGAAGATCAAACGATATTCACGGCGATCGCAAGCTCGCTTATCGTCGGGCCCGGTGAAATGGTAAGGGATGTTTTAAGAAAATTTAAATACATCGGTCCGATCCGGGAAGTCCCAAAAAGAAATTTCCATCCTTCAATAACCTATGACGAATCCCGCTGGTCAAACGGCCTTGCTGCCTGGGATTTTTTGTATAAATCTGATGAGGCGTTTATTGCAGAGCTGAACAAATGGATTTCAAGGGAAGATAAGTTCAATACCGGTTACCGAGTTGAATTAAAAAAAACATATGAATTGGATGTCAACAGTCCCCTTGCAATAAGCCTTCAAAGTGGGGATATCATTGAAGAGGATTTTGCACCCAATGAACTCAATCGTTTCCCTGTAAAAACTCAACTGGTATTGAAAGAAGAATTCAGCCGGATTGAGGTTCATCCCCAGGATATTGGTGTTGGCATTTCCCAGGTCCTTCCTGTTATTGTGGCGTCTCTTTCTTCTCGTGAGGGAATCATTGCAATGGAACAGCCGGAACTGCATATCCACCCGGCCCTTCAGGTGGCTTTGGGGGATCTGTTTATTGCCAGGGTCAATGAAAACGATGCTTGTTTTTTAATAGAAACCCATAGTGAGCATTTAATTCTTAGATTGCTGCGCCGGATACGCGAAACGACTGAAAATGAATTGCCTCCCGGGGTAGATGGATTTACATCTGACAAATTATCAGTCTTGTATCTCGATAAAAAAGATTCCGGGCTTGAAGTTCTAAAACTTGATGTCGATGATACCGGTGATTTTGAGACGGAATGGCCAAAAGGATTTTTTGAAGAAAGAGACGAGGAGTTGTTTTTTTAATGATTTATGAGTATGCTGTTTCTCCTGAGTTGTTTTCAAGTGCTACGTTTATTCAAACGCTTCAACATACTTTCGGCAAAGAGGAAGGTCGTCTTTTTTCCGAAATCCCCAAAAAAATCTGGCAGCGACAGGTATTCGAAGTTATCAAGGTTTCTGAAAATAAACCTGTCATGCGTAAAACAATGCAAAATGCCGTAAAAAACCTTTTTAAAAAGGCGTTATACAAGCGTAATAACCACCCTGCCTTTGACGGAAGTGAATGGTTGCAATTTGTTATCAATGTCCATAGTGAAAGGCCTTTCAGGGCGATTATTGCAGATCAATATGAAGGTGATGAAAAGTTCGTTCTGGTAAATAACCTGGACTTGGCAGATCAGCCTCTCTGGACAGTTCCCAAAGATGTATCCGTGGATAGAGAACACAAAGTTATGGTGCAGCAAATAAGGTCCATGCTGAATTGTGCATCTGAAATCATTCTGGTTGACAGAAATTTTAAACCGGAAACACAGCGTTTTCAGAATGTGTTATCAGAAATTATGGAGATGCTCTCAAAGAGAACTCATGGGCCAAGTATCGCAAAGGTTGTTTATCATACAGGTGATAGTGTTTCTGTGGGCTATCTGGAAAATCAGTGTTTGAGACATATCAAACCGATAATCCCATCTGGTATGAGACTGGAGGTAGTCGTCTGGCCAAAGGATAAACTTCATGATCGCTTTGTTTTAACAAACATCGGTGGTGTACTTTTTGGGCAAGGCCTTGATGAGCGCCTCGGGTTCGGACCTGATAAAATTTTAATAACCCGGCTTTCTGATGACACCTACAAAGAATGGTGGTCCCTGTGTAAAAATAAGACCACTGATTTCACGATATGCTCGTCGTAGAAATTGAACGTAGGTAATAAAGTTTATGTCTGAATAAAAAATATTATATCTGCACCTGCTGTTTTTTTTCTAAAAATGAGAATTTCATAACTTGAATTGTCTTTTATTTCTTTTATAATCAGGATGTTCTGAAGATTTCCTCTCGCCTTTCATGATTTTTAGTAAACCTGGCACGCTCCTGGCAATATCTCCTTTTTAGTTAATAATTTACGAAAGGAGGTGATTGGACATGAGCAAGAACCAGCATATCGTTCCCCATGGGGATCAATGGGCAGTCAAGGGGGCCGGAAATTCCCGGGCCACTTCTTTACACATAACCCAGCAGGGAGCCATTGACGCCGGACGGCAGATTGCCCAGAACCAGCAGGGTGAACTTCTCATCCATGGCAGAAACGGTCAGATAAGAGAAAAGAACTCTTATGGAAATGATCCGTTTCCGCCCAAAGGGTAGGAATAAGGAATGCACCAAAGGGGAATCATCGATTGGCCCTTTGGTGTATTTTCAACCGGTTGCCACAGACGGCTGCCTATGGATTTTTCAGCCTTCAACACAGCGGCCAACCCACAGGGATAAATGTTTTAAGAATCGTTGACATAGTTCTTTTAACCTCATAGTATTCGCGGCGAAATAAAAGACGATTCTATGTCTGCATACTCCCTTGTCTTTAAGGGGGTTATGCCAAAGCCGTGGCATACGATCTATTAGTAATTCAAATTTCTTTGACGGTATATTCTGCATTACGCCAAATGAAATTTCATTGAAAGGTAAAGGATAAAAAATGAAAAAATTTGCTGCTAGAACAGCCCGGCCCATTCCGGTAATAATTCTTGCGGATACCAGCGGGAGCATGAGTGTTGACGGGAAAATTGATGCCATGAATCAGGCGCTCAGGGATCTGATTGATACCTTTTCCGGTGAAAGCCGGCTGAATGCAGAAATTCATTTGTCTGTGATTACATTCGGCGGGGACGGTGCAAAAGAGCATCTACCGCTGACCTGTGCCCATACTATTTCCGGGTTTTCAGATCTGCAGGCCCATGGAATGACGCCCATGGGAGGTGCGTTCAGGATTGCCAAAGAGTTGATCGAAGATAAAGAAAAGATTCCTTCCAGGGCGTATCGGCCGGTAATTGTTCTTGTATCTGACGGCTACCCAAATGATGACTGGGAGGCCGCTTTTTCTTCCCTTCGCGGCTCTGAAAGGGCGCAGAAAGCGACCCGGATGGCCATGGCCATCGGCAGTGATGCGGATGAAAATATGCTCAAAGATTTTATCAATGATCCTGAAACACCTGTTTTCAGGGCCAATGGTGCAAGGGACATCATCCGGTTTTTCCGTGCGGTGAGCATGAGTGTTACCAGCCGTTCGCGCAGCTCGGCTCCGAATCAACCCATTCAAATCGAATATGAAGAAATCCCTGATGATGAATTGGATCTGGATTTTTAAATGGGGTTACGGATTTTCTCTGCTTCTGTAAGGGGAGTTGGGCATATCATTGACAATATCCCCAACCAGGATGCGGTATTGACCCGGCAGTGGGAACATGGCTGGCTGGCAGTGGTCAGTGACGGCATGGGGTCCAGGAAAAAATCGGATATAGGCTCTCAATGCGTGTGCAAAGCTGCCCTTAATGTCTTAAAAGACGCTTCATTCGATACGCCGGACCGGGATCTTGTTCTCATGATCTATCAACGGTGGCTGAATAATTTGGGATCGATAAACCCCAATGATGCTGTGGCCACCTGCCTTATCGCTTGGGGACAAAGTGCCGGGCAAACACGATTGTTCCAGCTGGGAGACGGTGCCCTGATCTTTCATGGCCAGGAACAGGGGCAACTATCCTGCAGGCATGGCCACGCTTTTTCCAATGAAACCACCGGCCTGGGTATTTCCCGCAGATACAGTGACTGGATCACCAAAGAAGTTCTTCTGGGGAATAACGGCCAGGGAGTGGCGCTGATGACCGACGGAATCAGTGAAGACCTGGTCCTGCCAGATTTATTTGTTCCCTATATGATCAAAACCATGGGGCGGATGAGCCGCAGGCGGGGTAAAAAGTGGATCCGGAAGCAATTGGAAAACTGGCCTACACCGGGACACACGGATGATAAAACCTTAGCAGTAATCTTTTGGAAATAAATATGACACAGATCGCAACTGAAGAGGCTGAAAACAAAGAGTCCCCTAAAAAAAAGATAGGAAACCGAAAGGTGCAGGACAGAAAAGGCACCGGCTATACCCTGACCGGCAAGGTGGGAGAAGGGGGGCAGGGAACGGTCTGCTCAACAGATCTGCCCGGGGTGCTGATAAAAATTCAGACAGATAAAAATCCATCAAAAAGAAAAGACTGGGCCCGGCATATCAAATGGCTTATGCGGCAGGACTTTGCCGGATTGAAGATCGCCCGGCCTGTTGAAATTCTTGCCCGGCCGGCCAGTGTGAACGGATATATCATGGAGCTGATGGATGGGCTCGAATCTCTGGAAAAATCCCTGGAGCACTCGTTTCTTCAACTGGCAGAGAATGAAGATGAACCCCTTAAAGGCTATCAAAGTACCGGCGGTTTAAAACGAAGGCTCATACTTTTGGCGGAACTTTCCCGGACCCTGGCAGGACTTCATGCAAAAGGGCTTGCCTATGGGGACCTGTCTCCGGCAAATATTTTTGTTTCCAAGGATGTTGAGCACCATCAGCTCTGGCTGATCGACTGTGATAACATTTGCATCAGCGAGCGCTCAGGATACGGAGATGTGCATACACCAGGATATGCTGCACCGGAAATTGTCCGGGGGGAATCTGGGGTCAACATGTCCACGGATTGCTGGAGTTTTGCTGTGATTGCAATGAAATTTTTGTCCCATACCCATCCTTTTGAATCCGGTATTGCTGTGGAGGATGGTGACCCTGACGTTGAAATGAGACGGGCCTTAGAGGGGGAACTGCCCTGGATATATGATGAAAGCGATGAGAGCAATGCCTGGGCCGGATCAGGGCTGCCCCTTGATATTATAACCACAAAACAGATCCGAGAGTTGTTTAATCAATGCTTCGGTCCCGGGCGTGACGATCTGTCGACCCGCCCGTCAATGGCTGCCTGGGCTGATGCCCTGGATGCCGCCTGTGCCTTGATGCATGACTGCTGCAATCCTGACTGCGGAATATCCTTTATCTATAATCAAGATCAAGCATGCCCGTTTTGCGATACAATACAGCCAAAGCAAAATAGTGCATTGCTCAAGCATTATCTCATGAATGACACTGCTTTGCCTGATGAGCCCCGCTGGATTAAGACCAATGAAGTTCAAGTCATAAATTTAGGACAAACAGTGGCGTTTCATATTGGTGCTGTGGGCACTGAACTTTACCGTGAATCCCCGAAAATCTGTGCACTTGAGTTGAAAGACAAAGGGCTGGTTATAAAACCCTCAATGCATGGAATTGTCGAGCTTCAAAAGGCTGGTGGTAAAAAACCGTTCCAGATCAAAAGACAGCAGACTTTGAAATCCGAGAGTCGATCAGGTCATGCCGTTGCCCTGCATTTACGCATGGAAGATCATTCGGATTTTCTTTCTCACCCTGTCTGGACATTTATCTGGTAGGAGTTTTTATGAAACTTGGAAAATTTAACGGCTTATCAAAGCAAATAGTCCGGCTGATAGACCCTGGAGGGAAATTCATTGAAAAAAAAGACTGGAAAATTGGCGAAGAAGTCACACTCATAGAGGATTCCGGTGGTTTCTATCTCCAACAGGGCAATGTGATAAAATCTGTAAAACCTGATGAAGCCCGTCAGAACCTGTCTTTAAAAATAGGGCGGGGCCATTTGCTTTGGTCGCTCACTTCCATTCGGAAAAATCAGTTTTTTGTCAGAAGCGTGGAGGTTTCGGATTCACCTACCATAATTGATCTTGATATCGGGCTTAGCGATAAAATTGCCCGACAGCTTTACGGGTCATCTCAAATCAAAGAAGACTCCATAGACGCCGCCCGACGTTGGTTTGAAGATGAATTTTTTCTGGAAGGCCGTGGGCAGCCCTGTATGTTTGTTTCTTCATATGCCGGGGGACGAACGGATACACTTGAGATTCGTGGCCGTGAATGGATTGCCTCCTTAAATGAGATAGACAACTATTGGCAGATGAGTGGACTGACCCGGACCCGGCGCAGCGGGGCAGGCCTGAGGCTGCTCCAGGGTGAGCTCCGGTTTGTTGATATCTCTGTGGCCGGTCAATTGTCCAATCCTGTTCATCGGCATGCCCTGGAAGAGGCGATCCGCAGCCAGGGTGGATATATGACGCTTTGGGAGCAGTACAGCAATATGGAGTGGGCGTTGAGCCTGAATGCGGCCCGGGAACTTGGAGCGCTGAGGTTCAAACTGGTTGAAAAGGGGAGTGAACCCGATGAATGGGAGTTTTTGGTGGAACCTGCTTCCGGAAGAGATTTTTCCAAAAAGTTAGATGAATTAAAGAAAAAGGGAGCACACAGCTCGGGAAACGGACTGCTGGAAGTCATGCCGAACATCCCCGACTGGCTGGACGGCAGTATGAACATCGAAGATACCGGATTGGCAGAGGACAAGGGCAAACCCTGGTTATGCGAGTGGGTAAAGATGGACAATGAGATTGTCACTCTTCGTATAGAAGCACAATGGCATAAAAAGCCTTGTGGGAAAGGCGTTATCTGCATGTCCATGCACGGCTACAGGAAAATAAGGGAAAGACGGCATCAGGCGGTTACGAATATTCGGCAGCGCAATAACCCCATGCCCCAGCTTCATTACCTGCTTGAAGGGGTGACAACGCCCTTTGAGCAACCTAAAAAACTCCGAAAATTAAGCCCTGCCGCCCGTAAAACATTTAAGGGCGAGCCAACCCCCAAACAGCGGCAGGCCATAAAAGTGGCCTTTGAAACACCGGATGTGGCGATTATTATCGGGCCGCCCGGAACAGGCAAAACCCAGGTGATCACTGCACTGCAAAAAGAGTTGGCCCTGTCCATGAAAGGAATGCCCATACAGCACCAGGTGCTTCTTTCCAGTTTTCAGCATGATGCCGTTGATAATGTCACAGCCCGAACCCGTGTGTTTGGTTTGCCGGCGATTAAGGTCGGGGGAAAAAATCGGAAAGCGGGGGGACAGGCCAGTGACCCCATCGAGGATTGGTGCAAAGAAAAATCTGAGATTCTGTCCGTAAGCCTAAAGGAAAAAATAGACCGGGAACCGGTTTTTACTACACTCAAAAGTTTGAAAAAAGAGATGACCACGCTGCGGGTGACCCGGCCCGACTATAAGGAAAAACAGGCTCTTTTGTCCCGAATAAAAAGGTGTTTGGAAGAATTGTCGGCGTTTCAAATACGGCTGTCTCCTAAGGTAGAACATGCCTGGCAGGCGTTTTTGAATGAGCACCATACAGATTCAAACGGTGAACAGGCCTGCCTGGGAAATGAAAGACTGATCAAGCGGGTTCGGGCGTTGAGAACAACACCGACTGCCTTTGGGGATGACGGCCCGGAGCAGTGCCTGCGTCTGCTTGACTGGGTGCAGCTCGAAAAATTAACAATGGATCGGTCTGAGTTGGACCTGTTGAATCATTGTTCCCGTGAGGTATCTGTATGCCAAGCGCGGCTCCAGGGGCTTGGAAAACTAAAAGCCGCTATGCTGGATCGGCTTATCCCTGATTATCGGCCCCGCCATATCAGGATGGTCTTGCCCGACAAAGCCTGTGAGTTGCTGGACGATATCCAGGAAGAAATTGAGCAGCAGATTAAAAGTTCCCGCAGCCTGGGATACCTGCTTATACTTGACGCTTATCTTACGACCTTAAACAGTTCACCCAGTGTAATTAAAAAAGCTGCGTTGGAATATACCAGCGTTTTGGGTGCAACCTGCCAGGGGGCGGCATCCAACAGGATAACGGATTTGAAACAGGTGGAGCACCAGAGTTCCATTAGTTTTGATACTGTGGTCGTGGATGAGGCAGCCCGGGCCAATCCTTTGGATTTGATGGTGCCCATGGCCATGGCAAAACGCCGTATTGTCCTCGTTGGGGATCACCGCCAGCTGCCTCATATAGTGGGACCTGAGGTTGAAGATGAATTGGTAGAAAAATTTGAGCTTGAGATAACACAGCAGGAAATGCTCAAGGTCAGTCTGTTTCAAAGAATGATGGAAATTTTGAAGGAGATGGAAAAAAATCCGGGCCAGCCAAAGCGGGTGGTGATGCTGGATAAACAATTTCGCATGCATTCTGCTCTGGGCCGGTTTGTCAGCAGATTGTTTTATGAGCGTGTGCCTTATAACCTTCCGGAAGTGAAGCCGGGATTTGATAATGATGATCGATTCGCTCATAAGGTACCAGGCTATGAAGGGAAGGTCTGCGGTTGGATTGACATGCCCGGCAGAGAAGGTGAGCATCATCGGAGAAACGGCAGTTTAGTCCGGGACGTTGAAGCGCGTCGTATTGCAAGGGAAGCCCGGATCATAATGGAGGCCTGTCCGGATTTGAGTGTTGGCGTCATCACGTTTTACAGGGCCCAGGTTGATAGCATTATGGAGGCAATGGTTAAAGAAGGGCTGACGGAAAAGGGGCCTGATGGCATACGGATTAAACTCAATGGTGAGGATCATACCCGCGAACGGCTGAGAGTCGGAACCGTTGATGCGTTTCAAGGAAAGGAATTTGATGTAGTACTGCTTTCTCTGGTCCGAACCAGCAAGGGCCCTGTGGACGAGACAGACGATGATGCATTGACAAAGGCCTATGGATTTTTGCGGTTGGATAATCGGTTGAATGTCGCCATGAGCCGCCAGCAGCGTTTGCTGATTCTGGTTGGGGATGCTGCCATGGCCACGGCACAGGGGGCTGAGGCTGCAGTAGCTGCCCTGCCTGCATTTTACCAGATGTGTGGGGGGAACGATGGAACAATACAATAACCGTTATCTTAATTATCTGGAAGGTAGAAGATCTCCTGATAAAAGCCGATCATTTCTCTGGCCGGTTTGGATATGGCAGGTGCTGGCACCTGGCATCGATAGCGCCGGACTGAATGTTTTTCAGCGGACTATTCTCGGTTTGATGCAGGTGGGCCAGACAGACACTTCGGATATGGCCCAATGGCTGGGGGTGGATAAAGAGTTGATCCTATACATTCTTGCCACCCAACTGGTGCCCAACGGCTGGGTAGATTCCCGGGGGAAATTAACGTCCCAGGGCCTTAAACGGCTTGACGATGATGTGCAGGCAAGGCAGGATTTAAAATCGGGTTATGTGTTTCAGGATGCACTCAATGGTGCGCTCTGGTCCCGTGTCGTTGATCATCTTCCCTATGTTGAACCTTCTTCGGTTTCAGGAAACGGGCGCCTTCTGTTCAGGCAGCGCCGGGATCATGATCGGAAGGAAGAGCCGTTTATTATCAAATATGGGGGTTCTGTTCCGAAACAGCCGAATATCAATATTCTCAGAGAGGCTATCCAACTGGGCAATAACACCATACACAATCAAAAGGTCAGGGACGATTTATGGGCGGGTGAGCTTCGTGAATATCAAATAAGTGAAATTGAACTCATAGATACGGAGCCGATACCGGCATATGTTTTTTGCTGGATCATTTTTGATCCCGTTCATTTTTGGACTATTTCCGATCCTTGTGCAATTACCCGTTCGGCCGACTGGATGCGTAAAAATGTGCATTCCCTGGCCCGAAAAAATACGGGATTTGCCCGCTACTTAAGTTCTTATCTGGGAGAACCTGATGAGAAGGAAACCTTTGAACAGATGAATACCAGACTGGAAACAGAAGTCGAATTCGAGGTGTTTGCAAATTATCCCGATGTCGGGAATGTTCCAAATCTTCCTGCCTATTTGGGCGCGTTGTTACGTCGTAAATATAAGTTGGAAGAACTCGAAGATGGCAAAGAGAATTTTGAGGATTGTGATGACGTGATCACTCAAGCTCAAAAGGTTTTAGAGTGCTGTTGTAAATGGATGCTTGCTGAATGGCCCTGCAATCCGTCTCGGATCAATAAAAAATGGGGGAATGAAGATCTGTTCTTCGCCTTTGAGCTAATTTTCAAGGGAATCCTTTCAAAAAATGAAATTAAAGCCTTTTCCCATAAAACAAGGGCATCGGAAATGTGGAAGGCTGCGAGGCAGAAACAAGATGCACGTCAATCCCTTCGTGCCCTTTTTTCTACGGTGATTTTTTCCATGGAAGAGCATCCTGATCATCCGATTCTTCATTGCCCTTCACTGTCTTTTGTTACCGGGATTGATCAGTTGGCTGATAACCGCAATTCAGTTGCGCATGCCTCGGGTAAATTTATAGAAAAAAAAGATGCTCTTGATTGGGCAGAATTTTCCATACAATGGGTTGAGCTTATAGCAGGGAGTCAGGAGTAAAAATGGGAAAAAATAAGAAAAAAAATAAGCAGAAGATTAAAAATAATAAAGAGTCTATCAATTCGTCCCAGAACGAATCTCTCAAGTCAAAAATTATCAAAGCCATGGGGGTGAATAATTTTTTGTCTCCGGATTCTGTTTTCAAACCGGGGAATATTGATATCGGTTTGCTTGAAAAGGATGAAGACCTGCGGCCGAAAGCAGAAAAACTCCTGGATGAAATTATTCAATTTTCTGATGATCTAAAACAAAAATCAGAAGATCTTGATAAATCAAAAGAAGGTATAGAAGTCCTGAATAAATCAATAGGGCAGGAGAAAGAGGCGCTCTCAACCCAGCAGAAAAAAGTGGAAGAGATAGAAGCTCAGGTTATTGAAAAAAAGGATCAATTAAATCTGAAAGAAGCAAAGCTTACAGAATGGGAAGAAGATCTGGGCGGACGTGAGGCTGATGCAAAGTCTGGATTCCTGTCGGAAAAACAAAAAGCCTGCCTTGAAAAGAGAGACGCTTTGGATTTGCTTGAAAAAGAGTATAAAGAAAAATTCGAAAAAGAAAGGGATGCACTTTTTCAAAAAGAAAAAGAACTGGATGAAAGAGGATTAGAATTATCCCAACGAGAAGCCAGTGCCAAAGCCGGATTTGTAGATGAAAAAAGAAAAGTTTTAGAAGCGTTTCAAAAACAGATAGATGATAAACAAGAGCAGTTTGGAAAACTTAAGCAAACAATGGCGGCGGAAAAACTCAAGCACGATGAAAAACTTTCCATGGATAAGGAACTGCTTCTCCTGGAGATCAACAAGGTTCGGGATGAGCATCAAGAAAAATTAGAGCTGGAAAGAACACTGGTGGAAACCGAACGTTGTCAGCTTGAGATTAAACAAAAAGAGCTTGAACGGCATGTCAATCAACTTGAGATCCGAAAACGTTCCCAGAATGACTGGGAGCAAAGTATAAAAGATGACCTGCAAGAAAAATCCAGTTCTCAAATTATCAGTCTTGGAAGTCAACTGGAGCAGATGAAAAATTACCGTAGTAAAGACCAGGAAACTATCCAGGAACTGAATAGGGAATTGATCCAGTATGCTGATTTGGCAAAATCTCTGGACGGAGCCGGTATAGAAGATGTCCAGGTGAAATTGGAAGAAAACCGTAAAGAGATAAAAAAGTTAAAAGCCGAGCTTGCTGCGGCCCCCAGGGATGACTTGGAACAAGAAAACGACAGGCTGTTGGAACAGATAGATGACATGTCCGAGCAAAATACAGATCTTAAAAGTGAGCTTTGGTCAGCAAAAACCGAATTGGATAAAATGAATTTAAGTGTGGCTGCCAAACATAATCTGATTAAAGAGAAAAAAGTGCTGGAACTTCATAATAAGATTTTGGATTCCGCAATTAAGGAACTCCGAGTACAGGTAGATGACCTTGTTGAAAAACAGCAGGGCAATAACGCGTTCCCGGCATTGTGCGGGTTAGATAAAAAGCATGGTCAAGATGGTGTGAACCTCCAGGTCGTTCCAGATCTTAAAAATTTTGCAGATCAGATACGCAAGGGGATGGCCTGTATTTATTCCGATACGCCGCTTTATTATCGCAGTGAGGATATTCGTCTGTTTCTTGGCGGACTGGCCATGAGTAATCTTCACATCCTTCATGGTATGTCCGGAACGGGTAAAACAAGCCTTGCCAAAGCATTTACAAAGGTTGTGGGAGGGTATTGTACTGATATTGCCGTGCAGGCCGGATGGCGTGATAAGGATGATCTTTTGGGGCATTTTAATGCTTTTGAGAAAAAATTTTATGAGCGGGAGGCGCTTCAGGCGCTTTACAGGGCTCAATTGCCAGAATTCAAGGATAAAATAAATGTCATTTTGTTGGACGAAATGAATCTTTCCAGGCCTGAACAATATTTTGCTGAATTTCTGTCCGCCATGGAAAAACAGCCTGATCAACGTGAGATCGTCCTACTTGAAAGTGAAATTCAGAATTCACCAAGGCTTTTTGAGGAAGGGCGTAAAATAAAAATACCTGAAAATGTATGGTTCATAGGGACTGCAAACCATGACGAAACCACAAATGAATTTGCAGATAAGACCTATGATCGTGCCCATGTAATGGAATTGGGCCGGAATGACGGAGAAATTGGCACTGATGATTATGAACAGACAACCTATCGTTTTTCATCCCTAACAAAACAGTTTCACGCAGCTGCCGTAAAGCATGGAAATACAGTTAATTCATTCTTCAAAAATTTTGAAGACAGCAAACTGGCAGACGTTTTGGAACAAAACTTTACTGTGCGCTGGGGGAACCGGCTCAGGGAACATGCAAAAAAGTTTATTCCGGTTGTTAAAGAGGCCGGAGGATCTTTTGAAGAAGGCTTGGACCACTTACTGGCTTCAAAGGTGTTCAGGGATGGGAAAGTTACCGGACGTTTTGATACTGTTTTAAAAGATCTTGATGATGTAGAGGCTGCATTGATCGAAACATGGACAGATATAGGATTAACACATGATCCAGTTAAAACTCTGGCCTGTATTGAGAAAGACCGGAGGAGGATGGAGCGTGGCGCATGATATTGTATGACCGTTTGAGAAACAGAACGATTTCAGTTGAGGAATTACCGGAACATGTTCTGCCCGGAAGATATCTATTGACCGGAGAGGCATTGATTAATGGGCATACGCAGATGGGTGCCGATGATGTCATGGTATCGGATGGCACCCATAAACTCTCATTTAATGGTCATATCGTTTCCTTTTTTGACGCAGTGGAAGATAAAGAGGAGCAAGTTAAATTTGAAATAGTTGTTAAAGCGCTGCTCCAAATTGATAAGGTACTGACTGGGCCTGATGATGTTTCCGACATGTTGCCGCCACCGCTTGTCCCTCGTCAGGTATTTGATGATGATGGTGAGTTTAACCCACTTGAAATCTTACTTGATCATGTCTTGAAAAAGGGCCATCTTCATGAAATAAACCGTCGGCCCCGTATTGATATGCGGTATGATGACAGGGTGTTGCCAGTGAGCCGCGCTAAGCGCCTGTCACCATCAGCCCATCGGCACCTTGCCGCCCACTCAGAATGCTGGCAGAGAAGAACTTTGACCGGAATCCAGCCAAAAAAAATCATGGGTCAGATTAGTGAAGATGAATATGGTCTTTATGAAAACAGGGTGTATGCCCGGCTATTGGATCGGCTTGATCGGTCATTAAACAAAAGATTGCAGGAGTTAAGTGAACTGCTTGAAAACTTTGATGAGGGACTCAAGTTAGAGAGTGCCGACTCATTAAATTATCGGTTAAGAAACAGCCTTTTTTCGTTATGGGGAGAAACATTTACCTCCATGGAATCTGTTTCACTTGTCCGGTGCAAGATTGAAAGAGTTCAAAAGCGCCTTAAAGAATATTCAAAATCCATCAAGGGATTGATTCAGGGGAATTTGTATAATCGGGTACCTCGAAATGCGCAGGTAGCAAGTAAAATTCAACTTACAAACATTCTTGCCCATGATCAGCATTACCGATTTATTGTTAAACTATGGAATTCATCCCTTGAGGGTAATGATAAGAATATATTACCGGAGGAAAAGTACAAAAAAAATATGGCGTTACAACTCGCCTATATCAATTATTGTAAATTATTGATCGTAAGATCTTTAAAAGAGTTGGGCTATTTTTCCAAAAGCAAAGGGATCCACGGTTGTCGGTTTTTATTTAAAGGGCATGAATTAACAGTGACTTTAAAAAAAGCAAGCTGGGAGATAGAAAATAAAAGAAGTGGTCAGAAACTTATTCTTATCCCAATTGCTTCCTGGAATTCTGAAGGATTAAAAACAATAAAAGAAGGTGACAAACTCATAATTCCATGTTGTTTAAATAGCGTGGGAAACACTTTTTTGACCCCGTCCGATTGGATAACCGGGAAATATGACGGCCCACTTGTTCTTTCTCCCCTGGATTTTTATGTTCAAGAGCGTTTGGTAAGCCTTCTTATAAGCTGGATCTTGCTGAAACCGTTTCAGGCATATGGCCAATTGATCAATAAACTCCCAAGAACGATCATGCCTCAATTGAAAAATATCAAGAGCTGTAAAGTGGAGGGTGAATATTCGGTGCGCTTGCTGGAACCAATATCTGATAGAGATGCTGGCCTTATATTGAATGCTCTGGAAGCGGCTAATGCTGATGGAAGTAGAGCGCAGTTTGAAACAGCTAAGGTATTTATGGATCAAATCACAAGATGTCCTTTTTGTCAGGAAGAGGCGAAACTGACACCATGGGAAGGTGGGCAGGCATTTAAAGCCGTTTGTAGCCGCAGCGATTGTAAGCTTGAGTGGGGTATCTTTTGTAGAAGTCACGAGATACCCAACGTACGTTTTTACACAAAAGATCGGAAGAAGGGAGGGTTCAAAAACAATGGCCGTTGGTCGGATCAATATGAACTAAAGTGCCCTGAACGAAATTAAACTGAAAAGTGATAACGACTCATATTTTAATCCGGTATAGAAATCCATACCCTCAGGGTATGGTCAGAGTTCAAAGGCTTTGCCGCTTGGACGACTCCATGTTACTCCTTAGTTAAATCGTCCCCACGATTTCAAGCAGGGAGTAACACATGAGTCGTTTTAGAAAGCTATCACATACAATATGGCTCTGTAAGTTATGTGCAGTTCAACATAACTGGCATTCCCAGATATTTTAGTGCGTTGCGGCGGCCCGACCTGATTTTCCCCAAGTTGCTTTGACAGACTTTTTTTGTCTTACTCCTGAAAACCTGCTATATAAACCAAGAAATATGGATGGTGTTTATCGGCCCATAAAAAATCATTGATTCCAAAGGAATAATTTATGAACCTTGTTTACATCTGTCCCCAGTTCCCACCGAATTTCTCACCTTTTTGCAGTCGCCTCAAGGCGTTAGGAGTAACGGTACTTGGTATCGGCGACGGACCTGCTGAATCCCTTAGCCAGGAGATAAGCGATTCCCTGGCCGCCTACTATATGGTCGATGACCTGCATAATTACGACTCCCTGGTCAAGGCATGTGGCTATTTCATTCACCAGTACGGTAAAATTGACCGCCTTGAATCCCATAACGAATATTGGCTGGCAACCGATGCCGGGCTTCGCCTGGATTTCAATATTCAGGGGTTGAAGCCGGCTGATATGCAGTTTATTCGACGTAAATCCGGGATGAAGGAGGTCTTTCGCAGGGCCGGTATCAAGGTTGCACCCGGGAAGGTCGTTCATACGCTTGCTGATGCTGAAGGGGTGGTCAAAGAGACAGGCTACCCGGTTGTTGCCAAACCAGACGATGGGGTCGGTGCCCTCGATACCTTCAAAATCAACAATAAAAAAGAGCTCCTCTCATTTATTGAGAAAAAACCGGATCATGATTACATAATGGAAGGTTTTGTCAAAGGCACCATTTTTTCCTTTGACGGCCTGACAGACCGGGACGGTAACATCATCTTCTGTACAGCCCATACGTTTAGCCAGGGGATCATGGATGTGGTCAACAATGGGGACCATCTCTTTTACTACTCACTCAGAAGTATCCCAAAAGAGCTTGAAGCGGTTGGACGCAAGGCTGTCTCCGCCTTTACAGTTAAAGAGAGATTCTTCCATATTGAATTCTTCAAAACCGGCCCGACCGACTATGTGGCCCTGGAGGTCAATATGCGGCCGCCGGGTGGGTACACCACTGATATGTTCAACTATGCAAGCGATATCGACGTTTATAAGCTGTGGGCCGAAGTGGTGAATGGTCGAACCGAGCCTCTGGACTATCACAGGAAATACCATTGCTGCTATGCAAGCCGCAAAAACCGCTTTAACTATGTTCACAGCCACGAAGAAATCATGGATCACTATGGTTCCTGTATCCTTGAAGTTCCTTCAGTACCGGGTGTCTTCAGCACAGCCCTGGGCGATATCGGTTATATCTTCAGGGTTGAACATGAGCGGGATCTATTTGAAATAACCGCTTTTATCCATGAAATGTAAAATGCGAAAAAAGAATGGAGTCACTGCATGAAGACAGAATATCAGTGCTGGCACAGTCCCCATCTGGGGAGGGATATGGAACTTAAGGTATACGGCCACTGGGGAGTCCCTTTTATTGTTTTTCCCTGTTCCAAGGGTCGATTCTACGATTACGAGAACATGGGAATGATCGATGCAATAAAGCCGTTTATCGAGGCGGGAAAAATTAAAATCTATGCCGTGGACAGCGTTGACAGTGAGTCATGGTATAATTTTTCAGTCTCCCCATCGGAGCGCAACAGCCGTCATGAGGCCTATGATCAGTATATCTGCACAGAGGTTCTCCCCTTTATCCAACAGGATTGCCGGGCAGATGTGAAGGTTATGGTCAACGGTTGCAGTATGGGTGCTTATCACAGCCTGAATTTCTTTCTGAAACATCCTGAGCTCTGCCAGGGGGTGCTGGCCTTAAGCGGTTTGTACCGGTTGGACCGCGCCGAGTTTGGTCTTGCACCCGGCCAGGTTGAGGGTGTTTATTTTAACTCGCCGATAAGCTATCTGCCGAATCTCCACGATCCGAATATTATAGAGCAATATCGTCAGAAGACCATTATCATCTGTGCGGGACAAGGTTCCTGGGAGGATGAGGCGGTTGCAGACACCAGGGCTGTAGATGAACTACTAAAAGGCAAGGGGATAGATGCCTGGGTCGATCTCTGGGGCTATGACGTTAACCATGACTGGCCCTGGTGGTTCAGGCAGATGAACTATTTCCTTGGCAAGCTCTATGGCAGTTGAGAGCATCTATTTGATAGTAGACTGCATATGGGAAAATTTTTGATAACAACCGGTGGTAGCCATTGAGTTTAATATGGGCACCGGCGTAAAGAATTAAAGAATCTATATCAGAAAATATGGTATCGAGAAAATAGGTTCCAAGACCTACATTTTGTCGCTCGTAAAATTGGGTCCCTTCGCGCAGGTCAGCTTGAGCTTCATCAAGAATTTGAATATTCATTTAAACTCTGAACGCAATTCAGACTTAACAGTATCAAAGTCTTTAAAATGAGCCTCACCGTTTTGAACTCGCTTGGCACGAGCAGATAAAACTTCATTATACCATTCAGGTGATGGAATATCATCTGGATTGCGCATAAGATCATCCCAGATTTGATTCATTACAACGATCTTTTCGGTGCTGGTCATTTTGTTTAATGGCAGAAATGCTTGCTGCATTGTTACCTCTCTTATATGGGTTATATCTTAAATGATACATGTTATCTTTGTTTTTCGCAATATGAATAACCTCTTAGGACATAACTGTTGAACTGTACCGCCCTGCTTTTTGGGTTGGGACTAGTGATTCGTTTGGCGCAGCCTCTATGGATGAGCTGTGTATTCAGAAGAGGTGTAGGGCTTTATCATTTGTAATTTTTTTTCTTTTGAACGCTTTGCACGAAACAGATCCCAACGAAGCTGTAAATTCATCCAAAAATCTTCTGACATATTGAAAAATTTGGGCAACATCAGAGATTCTTCATTATTATTTCAACAATCCCTTCCTGTTTCAAAATAACAATTGCTCAGCCCTTATATCTACAATACAAAGGGTTTGGCCTTATAGGCGCTCTGATAATTTTTCATGGAAAGGTAAAAAATACTTGACGTTTAGCCAGCTAACTATTATCTTGCTACTTAAAAAACAGGGAGAAAGAAAAATTATGAAATATGAAGATTCAGATAAGCCTTTAATGCATCTTTTTATGCACATAGGGAAATTGTTAAATGATAGGTTAAGAAGCTCTCTTGGTGGGGGCGGAATTCATTTTGGGCAGGCGAGAATTCTTGTTTCATTGATGCGGCATGGTAATTTGATCCAGAGGACAATTGGCCAGGAGCTGCACATCAAACCTGCGACGGTCACAAACATGGTGAAAAGAATGGAAGCGTCAGGGCTGATTGAGCGCGGACGAGATGCAAATAATGATAGAATCATAAACGTCACCCTGACTTCAAAAGGAAAAGAGGCCGCAAACTTCGCCATAAACGTGATGGAGCAGATTGAAAATGATATCCGCTCAGAATTTACCCAAAAAGAAATTGATAAATTGCGCAATCCCCTTGAAAGAATTCGCAACACGCTTGGTGGATCTGATCCAGGCATATAATATCAGGTAAGTACAGAATGGAATGAATTTTCAATAACCGGAACGGCCGGAGCGTGGTATGGCTCCGGCCACAACGAACAATGAAACGCCCCTGTTTGCAATGCTTCTGTGAGTGTTTCTTATAAAAATAAAGTCGAAAATTAAACATTAAAATCAGAGTCCTATCAACTTTGGAGCACAGCAATGACCATCGAAAAAATTCAAGGATGTATTGGTTGTGGAACATGCATAGAAACATGTCCCACTGACGTCATCCGCAAAGACCCAAAAACAAAAAAAGCATTCATCGCATACCCGGCTGACTGCCAGATCTGCCACCTGTGCAGGATGTATTGCCCTGTGGATGCAATAACCATTTCACCGGAAAAATCTATTCCGGTTGTCGTTTCATGGGGGTAAAAATGAGTGAATATATAAAAACCAGTTTTTTTAGACAATCCATACTGGCTTTCACCGGCATGCCTCTGCTGATCTGGGCAATGGGTAATTTACCGGAGCGTTCGTTATTGAAAGAATCACTTTTCGTCATAACAATTCTGGCCTTTTGCCAGATGATTGGACAGTTCTTCTGGGCACGCACGAATAGATCCGCTGTTGCAGGCCTTAGGATGAGCAAAGTGGTAAAATATCATAAAATCATCGGGTATACATTCGTCACCATTATGGTCTTCCATCCACTTTATCTGGTGGTCCCACGGTTTTTTGAGTCGGGCGTTTCCCCTGTTGACGCTTTTATCACGACCATCACTACCCTGAACCAGGGGGTTGTGCTTGGCATCACGGCTTAGTGCTTGATGCTGGCATTGGGAATTACGGCTCTTGTACGGAATAAGTTACCCATGAAATACAAAACCTGGCGGGTTTTTCACGGCATTCTGGCCATGCTGTTTATTTCCATTGCTGCGTGGCATGTCATTGATCTTGGTCGTCATTCAAATTTTGCCATGTCAATCTATATCACCATGCTTGCGGCAGGCGGGATTATGCTCCTTCTAAAAACCTACATGTTTAAAAAATCAAAGAAAACCAGCGAGGTATAAAATGACAACACTTCAAAATCCAAAAGAGATGTCCCGCCGCAAGTTCATGGCAGTTGCCGGCGGTGCTGCAGGGCTTGCGGCTATGGCCGCCATGGGCTTTTCCCCAGAGCGCGAAGCTTACGGCGCCAATATCCCTGAAATCGATATCGACAAAATGTCATATGCCGAAAACGAAGCGGATGTGCTGGTTATCGGCGGCGGAATGGCAGGATTATTTGCAGCTGTCAAGGCACATGATGCAGGTTCCAAAGTTATGATGGTTTCCAAGGGACGTCTCGGCTCATCCGGGATGACACCGTTTGCCAAAGGCATCTTTACCTATGATCCGGCCAGGGAAAAATTGAGCCTTGATGAATTTGTAGATACCGTCTCCCGATCTGCATTGGGTACCAATAATCCGATTTATACCCGGCAAATGGCGGAGCATTCCCTTGCCCGTGTCAATGAACTTAAACAATGGGGTTTTTTTGAATCGCCTCTTTATAACAAGAGTTTTAACAACCCCGTCAAAGAGAGAAATATCCCTGTCAAAGAGAGAATCGTCATCACCCATTTGATCAAAGAAGACGGTCGAATTGCAGGTGCGGCCGGTTTCAACCTTGATGAAGAAAAGATCCATTTTTTCAAGGCCAAAAGCGTGATCCTGTGTACCGGTGCGGGTGGTTTCAAGCCCAATGGATTTCCCATTTGCGACCTCACCCACGACGGTACTGTCATGGCCTATAATATAGGTGCCAAAGTGACCGGCAAGGAATGGAACGACGGGCATCCAGGCAGATCTGAAAATCCTGCGGCGTGTTATGATGGATGGGGTGGTGTGGGCGGTATGTTTGATCGAAAACCCAGCGTCAACGGTGTTGACGTACACCATGATTTAGGGATGGAAGGCAATTACAAGGCTTATATGACCGGAAATCCCGTGACAGGCGGACCTTCGGGATCGGGCGTTACCGTTCAAGGCGGACCTTACAGGCCGGCGGAATTTGCGGAAGATAACTATCGGAGTAGAGAAGGGAAGCCGGGGGCCGACGGCCCTCCAAAAGAAGGCGGCGCGCCTGGTCCGGGAATGGGTGGGACATCGGTTGGCGGTTCTTCTGCCGGCATGGCCATACACAAATCAGAAGGTCTTGTCCCCATTAACGAAAAATGTGAATCAAACATCCCAGGGCTATACGCTGCCGGTGATGCCCTGGGTTCCCATATGGCCGGGGCAATTTATACCCAGGTAGGATCCTCATTGGCCGGTTCTGCGGTACAGGGCGCTGTCGCTGGGAAATCTGCTTCTGAATATTGCCAGGGCGTTGAAATGCCCATAATCTCAAAAGCAAAGATGAATGACGTCCAGGAAGAGATCCTTGCACCTTTAAAGAGAGAGGCCGGTTATAGCCCTGCATGGGTGACACAGACGTTGCAAGGCATCATGATTCCTAATTTCATCATATATATAAAGAAAGAAAACCTCTTAAAAGCGGCACTGGCCTACGTTGAAGAGTTGAGAGATCATCACATGCCAATGCTTAGAGCTGCAGATTTGCATGAATTGCGATTGGCTTTTGAAACCGCTAACATGATCGTCAGTGCTGAAATGAAGCTCAAGGCATCACTCATGCGAAAGGAGAGCCGCTGCAGTCACTTTCGCCTGGATTATCCTGGGATGGACACAAAAAACTGGAATGCCTGGATCAACATCTACAAGGGCAGTGACGGTTCAATGAAATTCGAAAAACAGCCCTTTGAAAGCTAGCCGACGGCAAAGAGTTGAATGGTTTTCACGGAACCAATCCTGCATCACCTGGAGACTGTTTAGAATGATCCAGAAACAAAAATATCTCAAAGATAAGGGGATGTTCATCCTGCTGGCATTTATCAGTGCTTTTCCTCCGCTGTCAACGGACCTGTACCTGCCGGCGTTGCCCCAGATGAAAGAGATCCTGAACACAACACAATCCCAGGTAAATCTCACACTGAGTATGTTCTTTGTGTTTTATGCAATCGGATTGCTGTTCTGGGGGCCCTTAAGTGAAAAGTACGGGCGAAAACCCATATTGCTGATTGGTATGGTTATCTACACTATTTCCAGTATCATCTGCGGTTTTTCACAATATGTGGAGCAGTTGATCGTCGGACGAATCATCCAGGCTATTGGCGGAAGCGCCGCCACTGCCGTCTCTACAGCCATGGTAAAAGATCTATACAGTGGGCGAAAGCGGGAAAAAGTTATGGCGATGGTCATGTCCATGGTGATTATCGCCCCGATTGTAGCACCGGTTATCGGTGCATTCTTACTTGAGTATGTTTCATGGGAAATCATTTTCTTTGTATTAGCCGGAGTTGGGGCAACCGCCTTGATGGCTGGTGCGTTGCTGGAAGAAACCATAGAGAATCGGTATACCGGTTCAGTATGGCGCTCCTGGGGACGTCTTGCAGTCGTCTTGAAAAATCCTAATTTTTCAATCTTGCTTGCTATTTTCTCCACAATATCCATGTCCATCATGACCTTTCTTGCGGCCTCGTCCTTTATCTACATTAATGGCTTTGGCCTGAATGAACGTGAATTCAGCTATTTCCTTGCCTTTAATGCTGTTTTCGCCATGATCGGCCCCATGCTGTATGTGAAATTATCCCAACATTTTAAATCCCAGGCAATAATCTCGGCTGGATTTCCTATTTTCATTTTGTGTGGCATCGCAGTCGCCACGGTCGGACATGGTTCCGTGTGGGCATTTGCATTAGCTGCCGCCCTGGCTACCCTGATTGTAGATGGCATGCGGGTACCGGGAGTAAACCTCATGCTTGAACAACAACAAAACGATACCGGTTCAGCTTCCGCTTTGATTAATTTCTTTGGGATGCTCCTGGGCAGTCTTGGAATGCATCTTGTTTCACTCAACCCCAATGACCTCATACTGGCCCTGGGCTGCATCCAGATCATGATTGGTCTGATCAGTGGAATTTTATGGTTTTTGATCCGGAACAGACCTTTTGTGCAGTATGCCTTCCACGAAGGATAAGCCGTCTGGTCCCTAGGTGATGTTGCCGGGCTGAATCAGCCTGTTCATGACACAACCTTCAGCAATGGTGAGTTTGAACAGGGCGGTCTCGTTCAGCAGGGCGGTCTCGTTCAGCAGGGCGGTCTCGTTCAGCAGGGCGGTCTCGTTCAGCAGGGCGGTCTCGTTCAGCAGGGCGGTCTCGCTCAGGGTGGTGGTGGGGATCAGCCGGTTGTCCCTGATTTCAAGGCCCTGGACAGGAGGGTCTTCGCACAGGGGACAACGGTAGACCCTGCCGTGTCTGATTTTTGGGTAAAACTTGATCTTTTCAAATCCAAAAGAGCCCTTATCTTTAAAAAAGGTTTAATAAATACAACCTTTACAGGGGGAGAAGCTGTCATGAAACAAAACATTCATAATATTGAAAGGGTAATTCGTGTTGTTTTGGGGCTCATTATTTTATCTTTGATTTTTGTAGGACCGAAATCTTTATGGGGCCTGGTAGGCATTCTGCCAATTCTGACGGGTCTGATTGGCTGGTGTCCACCGTATCAACTATTGGGTATCTCTACCTGTAAAAAATGATGGTGCTTTGAAATCCAGCCGATGATCATAGGCATTCACAGGTATCAATCCTGACACGTTTTAAAACAAGGAAATATCAAAAAATGAAAAATCTAATAGAGCCCAAAGACGAAGCTGAGGCAGATATCATCCAATTGGTTTTAAAAGAACAGGGTATCCTTGCGGAAATAAAATCATTTCACGATACTGCATATGATGGTCTTTTCCAGGCCCAATACGGCTGGGGTTTCATCAGGGTTGCTGAAGCTGATTTTCAGAAAGCGAAAAAGATTATTGAGGAATGGAAAAAGGCTTCTCCTGAAGACCTTCCATGGGAAACAGGTTAACTGATGTTTGGAAGTACAAAGGGGAGAGGATTATCCTTGTAACCGCTGTATGGATATTGCATAGATACCGTTATAAATTTGCAGATTCCATCTGTATATTCCCACAAAAGTAAGGATATCATGAATGATAATTATTCAAAAGCGGGCCTACAAAGGCTCTTCCAAAAAGGTGTCAATAATTTTTTGCTGTTGCACAAAAATGGAAAAGCTGTCGCCTTTCAATTAGATCAGAATGAAAATGTTAATATCGTTGGTCGTCAAACTGATATTAGTTTCAAATCGACAGGCCTTTCATTGCTTGATGATGGTTGGAAATGTGTTGGGCCAGGATTAGAATACAGCTGGTTGTTTGAATGACACAATTAATTACCCTTTGAATAAATCTTCAGAGGCCGAAAGAATAGTGATTGTTCTTTTTCATTTGTTCTATCCAGGCTACTTTTAAATTGAATGACGTTCCGGTACACTATTTAAAAATTCATCATCCAGTTTTTCGATGGCATCATCCACCATCTTAATTGCTTTTTCTCTGTCCCTTGGGAGCATTGCATCAAACGTAACCGTGTTAATCCCATGGATACCCAAATAAATGGTATCAACATCTATAAGTTTAATCATTTTTTTCTGTTCTTCAAGCACTTCCAGTTCAGTTGCAGGAACAAATTTTCCGCTTTCAACATCTTTTGTCACCTGGCTGTCACCGAAGGTGCCCATGGTTGTTACGGATACCCCCATGGGCTTTGATGCATTGACCAATTTTGCGTTGGCCATTGCATTTTCCATCCCTTTCCCTCTGCCGGCACCACCGAATATCAGGATATCAATGTGTTTTATACCTGCCTTGTTCAATCTTTCCAGCTGCTCATAGGAATCCTTGAGGCTAAATCCTTTATTCATATACTCAAGCGTTTCTTCATGTCCGGTTTCAGTTCCGATCCACAGGTCATTGATTCTTAAATCACGCAGTTCTTCAAGTTCCTGGTCCGTCTTGCTTTTGATGTTATTGATGGATGCATACATAGTAATCACTTTAACATCGGGGAAATATTGAATGATTAATTTGACAATGGGTTTCAAGCGATTTGCAGACAAAACAAAAGCATCACCGTTAACCAGGAATACTCTTTTAACATCACCATAAAGCGCCCTGGCTTCTTTGAGGTCTTCTTCAATCTGCTCAAGTGATTCAATGGAAAATTTTGTATCTTTATACATGGTGCAAAAGGTACATTTGTTATGAGTGCAACCGACGGTCACCTGAAGCAACAAACTGTTGGCTTCATAGGGCGGCCGGTATGTAGGGCCTGTATATTTCATGGTTCCTCTTTTGATTTAAATCAGATTCTGAGTTGTCTGGATGAGTTGAGCTATTTTCATTTCACTGTATGCATCCGGATGGGCTTGGGCAAAATTACCTTGATCATTATCAAAATATTTACCCGTGATCCCTTTATAACATTCTGAAACTGCCAGATCATACAAGATATTCGCCCCTTTATCAGCAGGTGACCAGGATCGACCATAGGCTTCTGCCACCATTTTGGTATTGAGCAGTGATCCTGGGTTGACAGCTATGACAGCGACATCCGGCAGTATTTCAGCCAGGTGGAAACTCCACATGGTTAATGCCAGTTTGCTCTGTGCATATGCCTCCTGCTCGGACAAATTTATACTACCGCATAATGCGTCAATGGATACGGCAGATTGAGCTGCCGAGCTCAGATTGATAATCCGGGGATCGTTTCCTTTTTTTATCAAATGTATCAATTTTTCGGTAAGCAGATAAGGCGCCAGATAGTTCACCGCAAAGCGGACATCCAGCCCGCTTTGATTATGGGATGCCGAGCTCTTAAAAATTCCTGCATTATTAATAAGTATGTCTATTTTCGGCAAATCATTATTGATCTGATCTACCATTTTTTCTACCGCATCCAGATCGGACAAATCCGAAACAAACCCACTGATTCTTTCATTCTGAGTGATTGATTTTATCTCGGATATGGTTGAATCCAATTTTTGACGATTCCGGCCGTGCAGATAAATTGCATGCCCGTCACCAGCAAGTTTTATGGCAGCCAGTTTTCCGATACCGTCCGTACTTCCTGTAATTAAAATGATTTTTTGCATATTTTGAATCCTCATTTTTATTTAATGTCTGGATTATTGGCCCCCGAACGATATCTTCGATATCGGAAGCCATATCCAAGGTCTTGGGTTCTTTTGGGTCAGCATTCCTTTTTGCTTATTCTATATTTCAACGACCACTTTGCCTATGGCCTGGCCGCTTGTCAGACGAGCATAGGCGTTTCCAACCTCTGTAAGGCCGTAACGGTTTTCATCAAGCAGAGGTTTAAGCGCACCTGAATCAACAATCTTTGCAAGGTTGGATAAAATTTTGCCATGTTCATCCCGTTTGTAATCATGGAGCATTGGGATCAGCATAAAGACAATATGGATGGACAGGCCTTTAAAGTGAGCCGGTGTCAGATCCAGCTCCAACAGGGAAACAGTTGTGGCAATGTTGGCATTCAATGCGGCTGCTTCAAAGGATTTTATCATATTGGCACCACCGACTGAATCGAAAATGACTTGGAAACCTTCTCCACCGGTATGTTTTGCCACATATTCCGAAACTTTCTCTGTTCGGTAATTAATGACCGAGGCACCATATTGTTCAATAATACCGACCTGCTTCCCGCCGCTGCATGTCGCATAAACCTGAGCACCAAAGTGCCTGGCCAATTGTACGGCAACATGTCCCACGCCGCCCGCACCACCGTGAACCAGAACTTTCTGGTCCGGTTTAATATTCGTCCTTTGCAACCCTTCATAGGCGGTAATGCCTACCAGTGGCAGCGCCGCCGCCTGGCGCATGGAGAGAGACCTGGGTTTGTGGGCAATTAATCTGGCATCGGCCAGCATATATTCTGCAAGTGTGCCTTGCAAACCTGCGAGACCACCGGCGCAGCCATAGATTTCATCTCCCGGGGCAAAGTTGGTTACGCCCTCTCCGACGGCTTCTACGGTACCGGCAAAATCCATCCCAAGCACTGCGGGCAGGTCCGGTGAAATTGGCAGGTTTTCCTGTCCCAGTTGCCGGATCATTGTGTCAACTGTGTTCACACTGGTTGCGGCAACCTTTACGACCACATGTCCAGGCTTTACAGAGGGCTTGGGTAGCTCGGTTAATTGAAATTGAGCATTTTCACCATACTCATTAAGAATCATTGCTTTCATTTATTTATCTCCCATTTAATTGCTCAGTTGTTGTAACTCTTATGTTCATAATGCATCATACCGTCTTTAATGTTGACAGCATATAATATAGATCGTAGTGTCAAATATATCAAGTAGGCACTATTTAATTACGTAGTACCTAAAAGTATACTAATAAGGAAAATCAATGCGTCACGACAGATATAATTGTAATTTTGGTTGTCCAGTAGAGGCAACATTAGAATTGATCGGTGGAAAATGGAAAGGGGTTATCCTATATCACCTGCTTGAAAGAACATACCGGTTCGGAGAACTGAAAAAACTCATGCCGGGAATCACACAGCGCATGCTGACAAAACAACTCCGTGAACTGGAAAGTGATGGAATTATCAATCGTAAAGTATATGCTGAAGTACCCCCCAAAGTGGAATACTCTCTTACAGAAGTTGGAGAAGGCTTAAGGGATGTAGTGATGATGATGCGTGACTGGGGGAAAAAACATTTTGGAATGTGAGGGCTTTTCCTTGAAAATTTGAAGTCAGTAGTAGGTTGCAGCAATTCAAGTTCCCTGATGTTTAACTCACCGGCTTGTTCTTGGATTCTCGTTTTACCAGCAGCAGGGTATTGCATGTTACGGAAAGACTGCTAAAGAGCATGGCCGTTGCCGCAATGATGGGATTTAAAAATCCCCCGGCCGCCACCGGGGTGCTGATGATATTATAGACCAGGGCAAATATGAGGTTTTGTTTGACTTTCCGGTTTACGCGTATGGCAAGTGCTCCAAAATATGAATCTGGCCAGCGAAAATGGGTTCTTGAATCTGGCAGGCGTGCTCCTGTTTGCTAAAAATGATCCCATCAGACAGCAAATCGTTCTTAAAAACCGGGAACAAATAGAAAATCAGCGGCAGATGTTGGAAAAAATGTCGACAAATAAAATTGAAGAAACCATACCAAGGTGATAATAAAGGCATGTACCTAAGAGACAGCTAAAAAAGGAAAAAATGGGACAGTGTCTTTTACCAAAAACTGGTTTCAAAGCATCTTGATCATCTTAGGCCCATGATCAAAATAAAACCTCCCACATGGCGTGTCTTTTAAGCCGCCTTCTTCGTTGCCTTAATGGGCACATATTCCAATATGCTCCCATTAACGCGCCTTGAATGCGACTTAAAATCCTACGCCATGTTTTGGAAGATTTTATTCCGATCATGGGCCTTAAACATAAAAAATCATTTAATCCTTTGGTTGAAATCGAAAAATTTGTTCAGGCGAATAAAAATTTTCCTTCAATCAACTGGTTTGAATATGATTTGGCTGAACTGAAAGATGGCTATTAAAAGTATATTGCAAAGCCTGAATGGAATGAAGGAAAAAATCCCATGCCTGATATTGAAAAAAACATAACGGACCAGGAATTCATAGAAATTGAAAACCATGATCTAACCCCTGATCCGGAAGGCGGGGAAGTGGATCTTGTCATGGAAGATCCGTTCAACCCGTCCGAGATAAACATCATATCTAAACCGGATACCCTGCACAATCTGATTGAACGGTTGAAATACCAAGAGATTGACATGAATCCGGATTTTCAACGTCATGCAGACCTTTGGGACAATCCTAAGATGTCACGGCTCATTGAATCCATTCTCATACGCTTTCCTTTGCCGGCCTTTTATTTTGATGCGTCGGACGAGGATAGATGGGTCATTGTGGACGGACTTCAACGGCTTTCGGCCATTAAAAAGTTCGTGGTGGATAAGAACCTCAAACTGAACGGCCTTGAGTACCTGGAAGATTTCAAGGGAAAAGGCTATGATGATCTGCCCCGAACCTATCAACGGCGAATTGATGAATGCCCGGTGACCCTTTTTCTGATCCAGCCCGGCACCCCTGATCCGGTAAAATACTCGGTTTTCAGGCGGATCAATACAGGGGGCCTGGTCTTGAATAACCAGGAGATAAGAAATGCCATGACCAAGCCGGGCATTCGGAAATATCTCGAAGATCTGGCTGCTGACGAATATTTAAAAAAAGCCATCGGCGATCAGAGCAAGCGCATGGTAGACCAGGAGCTGGTTTTGCGCTTTCTGGCCTTCCGGTTCATGGATTATGAAAAGAGCAAGAAAAACATTGCCACCTTTTTGGATGAGATGGTCCATAAACTTGAAAAATCCTCTCCGGATGAACTGGAAAGGTATAAACAGTCATTTCAAAAAGCCGTTAAACGGTGTTGGCTCATATTCCAGGAAGCGGCTTTTGAAAAAAGTGTCCCAGGTGAGAATGCAAAACGGCGGCGCAAGAATTCCACCCTTTTTGAGGTCTGGACCAATGCCATGGCCATACTGACAGAAGACGAAACAGACAAATTGATTCAGAATAGGGATATATTGAATCAAAAACATATGGATCTCATGGCCAATGATAACGATTATTTTCGGTCGATTACCTATTCGACACAGAAAAAAGACCATTTCCGGACAAGGAAGTCTAGGGTGGCAGATTTGATAAAGGAGGTGCTTGATGCTTGAGTATATAAGAATCCAGCGGTTCAAATCATTGGGGGATGCAGGGTTTCCTTTGGCAGGGCTCAATATCTTCAGCGGATTGAACGGCATGGGCAAATCCTCCCTGATACAAACTTTGCTGTTGCTGCGGCAATCCATGGAGAAAAATACCCTTACCAATAAAGGATTGCTTCTCAAGGGGGAATATGTCTCTTTGGGGACCGGGCAGGATATTTTATCGGAAAATGCCGAAACAGAAACCATAGAATTTACCCTGGTCTGGCAGAATACGAAACCCGTCAATTTCAGATTTAATTACTCTGGTAAATCCGATTTACAACCCATTGATTCTCCTGTGGTGCTGCCGGACCCGCTGCCGGCCTTGTTTACCAAGGCGTTTCAATACCTGTCTGCCGACCGCATCAGTCCCAAAGCCGCCTATGAAGCTTCGGATTATTATATCAAGGATTTAAATTCCATCGGCAACCACGGGGAGTACACGGCCCACTATATTGCGGAAAACGGATTAACCCCCCTGTCCATTAAGGCCTTAAAACACCATAATGCCCCTTCATTTTCTCTGCTGGACAACCTGGATAAATGGATGTCCGAAATTTCCCCCGGCATCCGGATTAAAGCCCGGCTCCATCCGCACATCAATTCTGTTTCATTAAGCTACGCATTTGAGCAGGGATCTGAAGTGACGGCAGAGTTCAAACCGGAAAATGTGGGTTTTGGCCTGACTTTTGTGCTTCCGGTTCTGGTTTCGGTACTCAGGGCTGAACCCGGGGACATGCTCATCATTGAAAATCCCGAGGCCCATCTTCATCCGGGCGGGCAGTCGGTTTTGGGCAAACTCTGCGCCATTGCCGCCGCCAACGGGGTGCAGCTGTTCATTGAAACCCATTCCGACCATTTTCTTAATGGAGTCCGGGTGGCGGTTAAAGAGGGGGTAATTAAAAATACAGAGGTGAACCTGTTTTATCTGGAACGAAATGATGCATCAGTCCACGAATCCCTGGTGGTCATCCCACAGATTGATGAACAGGGCCGGATCGACATCTGGCCAAAGGGCTTTTTCGATGAAGCGGATATACTGCTGGAGAAACTGTTATGACCTCCTGTATGGTGTTTAACCACCACAGCCTTCCCTTTGATTCACCTGGGATGGCGGACGAGGCCCTGCCTGATTTCTTAAAGCTGTGTCTCCGGGCGCAGAATATCGGACTTGATACCATCCTGGTGGACGAATCCATTGACAAGGGATGGTTTCGCCTTGAGTTGTCCGGCAGTTATTTCTGGCAGGACTGGTATCAAAAGATTCAGTCAGGAAATAATAAGAATGCGGAAAAACAGATCCGGGCCTTTCGATCCATCGCCACCCGCCAGCCTTTTTTCTCCACCAGGGATATTCAGAATCATGTTGACCTGTTTGAGGTCAGCCTTGACGGTGATGCCTCTTTTCCAGCGCTTCGGGCGGCAGCCTGGCATGAGGCGCCTCTGGCAGGTTTTCCCACCCGCTCACCATGGCTGGATTCCCCTTTGACCGTGACCGTGGAAGAGCTTGATCAGGCAGGTGAGATCAAGCAAAAATCCATTGATTTAATGAATTTTTTCTCCCTGGCAATCTTTGAACAGCACAGCAATGAACTCCTGGAAAAAAGAAACGATTTAATTCGTACAGGCAGAGCCCTTTTTGATGAAAAAGAACGGCTTTTTTCCGGTTTGATTTTCTGTGGGAAAGCACCCCAGCAGCTGCGTCATTGGTCTGCAGGGCTCGCCATCCTAGATCAGGTCAAAGAGACGTTGACTGTTTTGAATCAATTTTGCGGGGTCTGGGGTGAAACAGGGTATCCGGAATACCGGCATGAGGTTTTACGGGACCTTGGATTAAATCACGAGGTCAGCGGGGAATCAAGCTCTGTCCTGGATAATCCGCGGTTGAAGGCGGAACGGGAATTCTGGTTGCCTAAGGGCCGGAAAGAAGTTTTCCAAAGCCATGTTAAATTAAACAAAGGCTACCGGCTTCATTTCTTCCCAGATCATCATTCCAAAACGATTTTCATCGGCTATATCGGTCCCCATCTCAGACTTAAGTAGTGTAAAGGACGACACCATGATCTCTACGGGGGAATTGATCTGGGTATCCCAACAAATACGCCCTTTGAGGTTGCCTATGAAAAGGTGGAAATCTTAAGACAACAATACAATTGAAAACTTGTTTTAATCGAGGATTTGAGGCATTGTTATGTAAGTTATCTCATGAGCCAATATGTTTCCCTTAAAACTATTTTGATGTGCAACCAATGATTAATTTTCTTTTTCATAGTATTAAAGGCAAGCTTCTTTTTGCATTCTTTTTTCTTTTGGGCATAGCCCTATTGTTCCAATTTGCTTATATAGCTCCAACACTTCAAAAAAGAAAAATCGAAGGTATTACAAAATCGCAAGATAACTTTGCCAAATATCTTGCCAGTGACATAAACTCAAGAATAGAAGAGGCGATTAAAGAACTTGAAGAAATCGCCTCGCTGCAACAGATTGTTTCTATATACAAAACGTCTATGAACGAAACAATTACAGCTATAAACAATTCCAACCATTTCTTTAATTATTATTTTGTGATGGATAAGCAAGGCAAATGGTTGTCCTATCCCACCCATCCAGAACTGATCGGAAAAACGATTCCTGCAGAAAATATGGGTTGGGTTAATAAAACATTCAAATCCGAGAAAACAGTCTTTCTTGACGTTGTAAAATCAAAACTTGGAACCCTTGTTAGCGGATTTTCAACACAGATAAGAAATAAAGAGAACAAAACAATCGCCCTTCTAAGAAGTGTATTTGTTATTTCTGAAAATAACGTTCTCGTGAGATTGATTGAAAATACTCAAACCATAAAAGGATATCACGCTTACTTGGTTTCTTCGGACGGTTGGCTGATCGCTCAAAGCAATCAAAAGTTGAACTACAAAGAATTCAACTCCTATAGCATGATGGGTTATAAACCTGTAATAAACGCACTAAAAGGACAATCAGGGATTACAAGCTACGCATATGAAGATAAGCTATGGCTTGCCGCATTTTACCCCATTAATATTACAAACTGGGGATTAATTGTTCAGCAACCGCTCAAGAATATTATTCTGGAAGCTAAAGCAGAGGCAAGGTTCATCACTTTTATTATCCTCAGTTGCTTTTGCATTAGCCTCTTCATTGCAGCGATTGTTGTTCAAAAAGCAATCAGTCCTTTATTTAAATTGGTTAAACATATCCAATCCGGTAAAATCGATATGGCCTCTGATCAGGCCTCAAGTTTCCCTAAAGATGAAATCGGCCAGTTGGCTTTTCAATACAGCAGATTATACAGTGACTTGTATCGAACAAACGATTTGATCCGCAGGTCAGAGAATAAATTCCGAACACTTTTTAACAATGCCAGCGATGCCATTTACATACATGATTTAGAGGGTAACTTGCTTGAAGCAAATCAAAAAGCATTTGATTATTCAGGATATGAACGCGACGAGCTTCTGAACATGAAAGTTACAGACATTGATGCACCTGAATCCGCTGCCGTGGTTCAATCTCGGATTGAAAAAGTCAATCATGATGAAAAGTTGATTTTTGAATCTTTACACAGGACCAAGACCGGTGATTTGATACCGGTCGAGATTAGCAGTCGGACAATTGAATACGACGATCAAAAAGCAATTTTAAGTGTTGTTCGGGATTTAACAGAGAGGAAAAAAGCTGAAGATGCCCTAAAAGAATCTCACAAAAGATTTCTGACCGTATTGGACGGGATCGATGCGACCATTTGTGTCCTGGATATAGATACATACCAAATACTATTCATGAATAAATATATGATTGAAAGTTTTGGCAATGACATGACAGGTAAACTATGCTGGGATATATTCAGGGGTGAATCAGGGCCCTGTAGACATTGTACGAATGAACAGTTGATTGATGCCAAAGGTGAACCAACTGGTGTCATTGTCTGGCAAGATAAAAATCCGATAACCGGAAAATGGTATGTTAATTATGACCGGGCCATAGAATGGACTGACGGCCGTCTGGTCAAACTCCAGATAGCAACTGATATCACAGATTTTAAAATAATGGAGGCACAACTTCATCAGGCACAGAAAATGGAGGCCATCGGTACATTGTCAGGTGGTATTGCACATGATTTTAATAATATTTTATCTGGTATTTTTGGATTTTCCCAGTTAGCTAAAACACACATAGATCATCCAGAAAAAGCAAAAAAGGATATTGATCAGATAATCACAGGGGCTCAAAGAGCAACCGAGTTGGTTCAGCAAATACTTGCATTCAGCAGGCAGTCTGAATCTTTAAAATACCCTCTCGAAGCCTCCGTCGTGATAAAAGAGACTCTTAAATTACTTCGTTCTACAATACCATCGACCATAGCAATAAAAGAAAATATTGTTTCAAAAGCAAAAATTTTGGCAGTTCCAACTCAGATTCATCAAATCGTGATGAACCTATGTACCAACGCCTATCATGCAATGAGTGAAACCGGTGGCTTTCTATTTATTAGTTTAAAGGAAATTGTGTTTTCTAAGAAAGATTGTGTGCCTGAATTGAATATTGTTCCTGGGAAGTATCTTGATTTAGAAATTTCTGATACAGGTCACGGTATAGATTCGATGATCTTACAAAAAATATTTGATCCTTATTTTACTACAAAAGAGCCTGGCAAAGGAACAGGATTGGGCCTGGCTGTTATTTTTGGAATTGTTAAAGAATCCAAGGGACATATCACGGTTCACAGCGAACCTGGCCAAGGTTCGACATTTCATGTTTATCTTCCGATTGTAGATGGGCCATTAGCTATCCATATACCTGAAAATGAAGGAAAAACCCCTTTATCCGGTCAGGAAACGATTATGTTTGTTGATGATGAGGAAGCATTGAGAGAGGTGACGCATGATATTTTGAAAGGATTCGGGTATACTGTACACACTCTCTCAAGCGGACCAAAAGCATTCGAAACCTATAATGAAGATCCTTGTCGATTTGATCTTGTGGTTACGGATATGACCATGCCAGGCATGACGGGATTGGAGCTTTCACAGAGAATTTTAGAACTGAGGCCTGAACAACCAATCGTATTATGTACTGGGTACAGCGAAACAATAGACAGAGAAAAAGCGCTTTCAATTGGGATCACTGAATATGTTGAAAAACCAATGATTATAAAGGAGCTTGCCAAAGTAATTCGAAAAGTGTTGGATGAGGCCAAGGGTTCTGCTCAAAGATAATTATCTAAGGATAACTGCAACAAAACATCAAAAGTATCAATGATACCAGATCAAATCTTGATAACATTTTAGGCGTTGACTAATGGTATCATCAGTCGGTAGTCGAATCTGATTTTGGGTCCATTAATTCATCTTCCAGTACACGCTTTTGGGTTTGTCCAAGACTTAACCATAACTTACATCAACATGAACAGTTTTATTATCAAGGCAATTATCGGTTTGTTTTGGTATCCTTAATGATTTGAGCCCCTCAATACTCTGGGTTTGGATAACAAGAAAATACCCAGCTTGTCTGATCCAATTTTTTTGTTTGAGAACTGTTTAGAAAATGGTTTGATTCTAACTCAAATTTCTTGGGGGAAGGATCACCCGCTTGTTCTCTACTTTATTTCGATGGGCCTTAATACCGCTCCGAGTAAAACTGCCTGTTTTTGCTCCTTTCGCCCAAACTGCCACGTCGTTCTGCCATGCTCCGGAAGCGAGTAAAGTCTGTCGGCAAAGCTTCAGTGGCCACAAGGTGAGCGATTTTTTGAAATAATTCAAGTTCCCTAATGTTTAACTCACAGGCTTGTTCTTGGATTCTTGTTTTACCAGGAGCAGGGTATTGCATGTCACGGAAAGACTGCTAAAGAGCATGGCCGTTGCCGCAATGATGGGATTTAAAAATCCCCCGGCCGCCACCGGGATGCTGATGATATTATAGACCAGGGCAAATATGAGGTTTTGTTTTACTTTCCGGTTGACGCGTGTGGCAAGCCCTATAAAATCGATGATCTGGACCGGGGTCTCCTGCATCAGGGTAATGGCGGCAACACCTTCACCCGGGTTGAGGCCAGAATGAACGGCCATGGCAATATCGGACTGGCCCATGGCCGGCGCATCGTTTACGCCGTCGCCCACCATGGCAACTTTTTTGCCCGATTGTTTAAGGGTTTTAATGAATTCAGCTTTTTCATGGGGCAGCAATCCCCCATGGGCGTTTTCAGCCGGGATCTGCACAAAGGCTCCGGCGGCGAGGGTGGGTCGTTCAGCATCTCCTGAAATCAGATAACAGGTGAGTCCCCTTTTATAAAGATCTGCAACAAGGGTCTTTACGCCGGTTTTCATTGCGTCCCCCAGGTGGACAGCTGCTACAATGGTATCATCCTGAGCTAAAAAAACCGTTGATATGACCTGGGCACCTTGCCTGGCGAACGAGATAAAAGAGGGGTCTGCCGGATTGCTTTTATTCACAAAATCCCTGCTGCCGAAGCAGTAAATTTTATCCTGATACTGGCAGCTGATCCCGTTGGAATGGTAAGTGAGGTCTTCCAGATCAAGGGGGGGGAGGTTCATTGCCATGGCAAAGGCGGATATGGTATGGGCAATGTAGTGGTCCGATTCTTGTTCCATGGCATGGACGATCTGCCAGGCCTTTTGGGCTGGGAAATTGTTTGCCGTGTCCATGCCCAGCACCTTGAGCTTGCCAGTGGTCAGTGTGCCGGTCTTGTCAAAAACAATGGTATCCAGTCCATTAACCTTTTCAAAGGCTTCAAAATCCCTTACCAGGATACCTTTTTTCCCGGCGGCAGACACGCCGGCCACAAGGGCAAGGGGAATGGCAATGCCAAGGGCGCAGGGGCAGGAAATGACCATGACGGAGATTCCCCGGTTAAAGGCTTCGTAGGAGGTCAGCCCGTACAGCATCCAGAAAAAATAGGTCACAATGGAAAATCCGATGACCGATGGGACGAAAAATTTTAAGATGTCCTCAAACCGCTGGGTCTGGGCGGTTTTTTCGGACAGACTGTTTTCCATGATGGCAAGCATTCTGCCGAGAATGGAGTCTTCCCCCACTTTTACGGCTGTTATCTGGATCTTGCCGGAAATGATCCGGGTGCCGCTCTTGACCGTGTCCTGGGGCCGGACATTGGCCGGTTTTGCCTCGCCGGTGATGGAAGACTCGTCAATGACGGCAGACCCTCGGGTGACAATGCCGTCTGCAGCCAGGATCTCTCCTTCTTCGGCCAGGAACGCGTCCCCCTGGGACAATTGCTTGATGGAAACATACCGTCCCCTGGGAAACTGATCTGCACAGATTCTGACTTTCTGGGGAACCAGGGAAAAAAATTTCCACAGGCCTTCAGAAATTTTGTTTTTTGCGGTCTGTTCGAGCATTTTTCCCGTCAGGATCAGCAGGATCAGCATGGATGCGGCATCAAAATAGAGATGGATGCTTCCCCTGTAAAAATGAAACAGGCTGTAGGTATAGGTTGAAAAGGATCCCGTGGATACCAGGGTTTCCATTCCCGGAAATCCGGATGTGATACCGGCAAGGGCCCGTTTGTGTATGGGATATCCGCCGTAGAAAACAACAACGGTGGCCATGAGGAAAACCGGCCAGGCCAGAAGCTGCACGGCATGGGGGGACAGCTCAATGAAGAACCCCGAATAGATGGACCAGCTGAGCATCATGACGTTCATGGTTAAAAACAGGGTCACACAGATCCGGATAAATTCTGCTCTGCTCTTTGAGGCTTTCTGATTAATATCAGCAGCAGGGTATCCCAGTTTTTCAATGGCGGCATAAATTTTATCCGGGGATGTTTTTACTGGATCATACACCACGCTTCCCCGGTCGCTGGAAAAATTGCACGAGGCGTTTACCACGCCCTTTGACCGGGTGAGGGTGGTTTCAATCAGCCATGCACAGGCCGGGCACCACATGTTTTGAATCTGGAGATTAAGGGTCAGAAAATTGCCGGCATCCATGGGAACCTCACTATCTGTCCCGGACAATTCTGGGGCAGGGGGTTCAAGGCGTGCTTCCCATGATTCCGAAGTCTCTTTAGTCGTGTCCGGCACGATACCTGCGGCAACACATTGTTTGTACAGGTCGGTATCCTTGAAATCTTTGGTATCTTTGTACTCGTCCGATTCCATGAGCATGGCATGGACCATTTTGCAGCCCTGGCAGCAGAAGACGTCCTTTGATGTCGGTTTGGAAACCTTAACGCCCAGGCCGCAAAGGGTGCATGGAACGCGTGTTTTCATTGCCTGCCTTTTAGGCAGGGCATACGATGGGGATACATCCTATAACCGGAGATGATCAAAGGGTTGTTTGCTGGATGTGCCGGATATATTGGATAACCGCTTCCCGACTTTCAACAGACATGGAGCTTGCCAGGGCTGGCGCCTTTTTGCTTCCATAGCTGATGGAGGCAAACAATTGCGTATCAGTCATGGCCACGGTTTTCTCGTCGGTCAGGTCTGTAGGCAGGGGGAAAAAGCTCTGGCCCACGGTTCCAAGTCCGTCCATTTTGGGACCGTGGCAATGGGAACAGAAGGCCTGGTAATCCTTTTCCCCTTTGGCCAGCACAGCCTGGGCAGGCCCAATGGGTGTCAGGGTAAAATCGGTTTTTAAGAGTTCCCGTATCAGGGCCTCACTTTTTGTGTCGGCAATGGTTCGTTTGTCCATTATAAGCTGGGGTTCCTCATGGGGCCGGATCGCAGGGGTTTGATACATTCTCCCGGCTTTCAGGTTTGTATCGTACAGGGTAATGACCGTATAGACTCCGGTTAAAACCAGCGACACAAAAACGGCAAGAATCAGTACCTTTTTCATCTATTTGGCCTCCTTGCCGCTGACATGCTGGCCCAGGGGGTTTTTCTGATATTCTGCATAGGGGGATGCTGACGGAAGGCTATTCACGGGCCGGTAGTCCCAGGTCGGAATGCCCTTGTCTCCCACCACCACAAAAGAGAAATATCCCACACCGAGGATGATGGCCACCATGGTGGTGACCCACACAAAGGTTCGCAACAGAGACTCTTTGGGTTTAAGTGTGTCCATCATTTTATAATATTACCTCCGTAAGGCCGTAGAACAGAATATAATAAATCGTCCATAGAACGATACCGCCAACGATCAGGGCGATGATCATGGGAAACGGGCCGTCTGCCTTTTCGATGCCGTCGGCAAACAGCTGGACGGCTTTAAGGTTGGAGACCCTGGATCGGGGCCCGAACATGGGCAGAACCCACAGGGTCACGGCAAACAGGACTGCAAAGATAAGGGTCAGAATGATCAGGGCAAGTACATGCTGGGTATTTAAAAGTTCGAAAAATCTCATTTATCAATCCCCTCTGTTTCGGGTTTTACGTCTGTCTCCCGGACAAATTACTGGCTATCTGAAAAAAAGAGCATAGCCCACCAGGGCAAAGCTTGCCCCAATGGCTGCAAGGGCCAGGTAAAAGACACAATAGAGATCACGGCCGGCCTTGGCTGAGGTTGCTGCTGCCGGTGTCGTGTCCTCCTCCATGGCCAGGAATCTTGCCCGCTGCTGGTCGGAGAATTGTCCGGTTTTCAGCGCCCATACAAACACGGCAACGCCGATGAACAGTCCGGTCAGAATATATGCCACAAAAAATGGATAATACATGGGTCAGCCTCGATAGGTATTCAAATGGTTATTCATATGCGGCATCAATTCCCCTGGGTTCTTTGTTGGCATCGATCTCGCCAATGAAATATTTGGCAATATAGTTTCCCACATCCCATATCTTTTCAGATTCCAGTTCCCGCTTAAAATAGGGCATGGCCGTTCCGGTAATGCCGTTCATGATCTGATAGTAGATAATGCCCCCGCTGACCCCCCGGCCTTTGAGGATGGTGAAGTTCAACGGCGGCGGATACAGATAGGGCTGGGCCGGACCCATGCCGTCTCCCACGGGCCCGTGGCAGCCAAAACAGAAATCCTGGTAGATTTTTGCACCCCTTGCAAGGCCCGCCTCCGAGGCGGGATAGGGTGTGGGGATGTCGTGCCAGCCCTTGGGGACATTTGCATGAATCCATGCCACGTTTTCGTTCACACCCGACTCGTATGCGTCAATTGATCGTTTTTTCCAGAGCGTCTGCCTCTCCATTCTCAGGTCTGCATTCTTGAGTCCCAGGCTCTGTGTATACTGGATCAATACGTCCAGGTTGGCCTGTTTTAGAAATAGAAACGGGGGCATGATGGACAACGGCCGTGTAAATCTTGGGTTGGTAAAGTGGGCCTGGTGCCAGTCATTGGGATGCTCTCCGCCTTCCTGGGAGAGATCCGGACCTGTTCTCTGGGAACCCAGTAGGATGGGGTAATCCTTCAGGTAGTCTCCTGCCTGGGCCAGCCTTTCTGCGCCCAATCCCCAGTCAATCGATCGGATGGACTGGGTATGGCAGTAAACGCACCCGTTGCTGATATAGAGGGCCCGCCCTTTTTCTTCCATGGCCGTCCGGTCTCTGAACAGATCCGAAGGAATGGTTTTGCTGGTGTTGGCATAGGGAAGAATGATGACCACCGATACCACGGCAACGAGGATAAGAAGGCTGCCGAATACAATGGCTGCAGGTGTCATTTTCATGGGGTTTCTCCGGGGGTTGAAAAGAGTGATCGGAAAATATTATAAAACCCTGACAGGGCAGATAGAAAAATTAACAGCCCCAGGGACGCCCGGACAATATTGTAAATGTGGATTTCAGGAAGTACGCGGTACACGGTTTCTCCGTTGAGCCAGGCATTGCCCTGGATGAGTCCGGAAATGGTTAACACGATGGTAAACCCGACCACGCCGATCAATACCATCCAGTATTGGAAATTGGCCAGGAAGGGGCTGAAAAGTGGTCTGCCCGTTATTTTAGGCAGGATGAAATACAGCCCCCCCAGGGCAATCATTCCGGCAAATCCGAGGACACCCACATGGGCATGGCCGACCACCCAGTGGCTGAAGTGGGTCACCCGCTGGACATCGGGCAGCGCCATCATGGATCCGCGGATACTGACGATGAAATACATGATGGTGCCGGTGAACACAAATTTGCCACCAATATCTTCACTGATCAATCCGAGCTTGCCCCGGGCCGTGTACCAGATATTGATGAGAAAGGCCATGACCGGAATCACCATGGCAATACTGTCCACAATGGCGACCACCTTGAGCCAGGTGGGAACCGGCACCTGTAAAAGGTGATGGGTGCCGATATGGGTGTAAATGACGATCAGGGCCCAGAAACCCAGCAGGGACAGGGTGTGACTGTAGAGCGGGGCCCGGCAGACCTGGGGGATGATGTAATAGGCAACGGCCGCAGCCAGGGGCGTCAGCAAAAGCCCGAACACATTGTGCCCGTAAAACCAGAGGAGAATGGCATCGGGAATGCCCACAAGGGCTCCCGAGTCCGGCTGCCAGATAACGTTGCCCAAGCTGTAGGTACAGGTGGTGAGAAGAATCCCGGCCAGCACATACCAGACCGAGACGTACAGGATTTTTTCCTGCCTGTTTTTTACCGTCATCATGAAATTAAAGAAAATCAAACTGAATGCAATGACAATACCCACATCAATGGGCCAGATCATTTCAGCGTATTCCCGGCCCTGGGTATAACCTGCGGCCAGACTGACCACCAGGGCCACAATGGCAATGTTCCACAGGACAACGGTGAAGACCCCCAGCCGTTCACTGTACAGTTGGGTTCTAAGCAGCCGGGGAACCAGATAAAACGAACTGGCTAAAAGGCCCGGGGTTACAAACCCGAACAATACCAGGTTGACATGCATGGGGCGAAGTCGTGAAAAGAGAAGCCAGGCAATGTTGCCGGTTAAATCAGGGGCCACAAGTTCTATGGCCGCAATAAATCCTGCCAGGGTGGCCACCATCATCCAGACGGCAGAGGTCAAACAAAATCCCCTGGCTGTCAGGTAGGTGGCAGTATCGGGTTGGATTGGGTTCTCGGGCAAAGCAATTACTCCTCTATTAATTATGACAGGACAGCCAGCAGTCCAGGTTGGCTTTTTCCTTCCTGTGACATTGGATACAAAACCCCATTTTAAATTCGTGAAGCTTAAGCCGGTCGGTTCCTGCGACATCCCCGTGGCAGGCTTCACACTGGATTTCTCGTTTTATATGGCGTTCATGGTTGAACATGACATGTTCGGGCACATAAAAAACTTTTTCCCACGGTGTGGGCGTCTGAGTATTAAAATACGCATGCTCTTTTCTTATTTCCGGGTGGTTGGGAATAATAAAGTTGTGGCAGTACAGGCATTTTTCCACGGGCGGAATCCCGGGATGGGGCGACCGGTCCACATAGGAATGGCAGAAACGGCAGTCAATCTTTTTGTTGCCGGCATGGAGCCTGTGGCTGAAAGCGATGGGCTGGGTCGGCCCGGCATTCACATTGGGCATGATATAATAAAAATAGGCAAACAGGGCCAGCAGGATGACCAGGGTGCTTAAAACAAACAGCTGGATTTTGTTCTCCCGCACCTGGGCTGAAAACAACTTAAACTGGGAAACAAGGGTCAGGGGGCGGCCCTTGGTTCCCACCAGAACCACCAGAACCACCAGGGTCAGAAAAGTCAGGGATGCCAGTATTATTTCCATTGAACCACCTCCCCTGAACCGGGTTTCAATGCTTCAGGAAATTGTTTGAAATAGGCGATAATGGAAATAATCATGAGTCCGAAGAATCCAAGGCTAATGATGATTGCACTGATGCCGATGGGAAATACACCTGGATCGTGTTCAAGGAAACTGGGGCCGAGAAGTAGAAAATGTTCGATCCAGAGTCCTGCCAGTACGCAGGAACTGATGACGATCATGATCCTGGGGGATTGTTTGATTTTCCGGCTCAAAAGGATGATAAACGGCAGGATAAAGCAGCCGATAAAAACCGTCCAGGCAAGATAACTCCATGGAAGGGTCATGGTCCGTTCAATGATATAGGCGGTTTCTTCAGGAATGTTTCCGTACCAGATGACCACGAACTGGGAGTAGAAAAAGTCCCCCCATACAATGCTGAAGCCGAAAAAAAGCGTGCTCATGTCGGCCAGCTGGGCCGGGGTAAGGGTAAAGGGAACCCTTGGGGTCAGGTGAAGAATGGATACTAAAAGGATAATGGCGCCGAACCCGGCATAGATGGCTTTGATAAAAGTGTAGGCACCAAACAGGGTGGAATACCAGTGGGGGTCCGCGCTCATGACCAGATCAAATCCCACGAGCGACAGGCACATTGCAAAGGCAAACATGTACCAGACACCCAAAACCGTCATCCGGTGCCGGATGGTTTCAGTGTCATGCAGGCTTTGTTCAAACCGGTTGAATAAAAATGTCTTCAGCCGGGTATCTTTCGGGGCGGTCTTTAATCTGAATTTAAGTGAGTTGTACAGGTAACCAAACCCAAGGCCGTAGAGAATTAGAAACGCTGCACCGTCCCGGACAAATAAAAACTGAGGATTCAGCCACACCTCCTTGCCGTGGAGATTTTGTCCCATCCATGGAAATACGTGGTCCTCTCCGATGAAAAGAAAGAGAAACAGCAAAAAGGAAACCGGGAAAAAGGCGGAAAAGGCCTCTGCAACAGCCGCAAAGGTGTGGCTCCAGCGGGCCTTGGTAACGTGCATGAGGGTGGAGAACAAAAGCCCCCCGCAGGAGAGGATGGTAAAAAACATGAAATTTGTCAGGTAAGCCAGCCAGGCTTTTTCCGGGTGACTGCCTGCAGCCATGAAAATGAAAAATAGAAATCCCCCACCGGCAACCAGTGCAGGAATGAGGAACACACTCTTTTTCAAAGGTGCGGACGGTTCTGTTAATGCCGTACCTTCTGGTAATGCCGGATCCATGGACGTCATTTGTTTTCCCTTTGTTTTTTTATAGACCCTGTATGGACGAGGAGATCTTTCAGGCATTCCGCATTTTCGGGGGTTGAAGCCACTTCAATCCCATACAGAGAACCTGAACATTCCGGGTCATAATTTTTTTCATAGTCTGGGTCAGGAAGCCCCACCTGGGTCACAATGCCCAGGACATTGCCCAGCACGGCAAACAAAATGGTGAGCTCAAAAGCGATGACAAAAAACGGTATCCAGGAGATAATAGGCTTTCCACTGACAATGAGGCTCCAACGGGTGGCCGTGAACACGGCAAGGGAAAACCCGGAAATAAATCCAATGATTCCGCCGGTCAGGGTAAACCACCCGATCCTGCTTTTTTTTGTGCCCAGGGCCCGGGCAAGGGCGTTGCTGGGAATAGGGCTGTGCACTTCGGTGACAGTGAAGCCCTCGGCCTGTATTTTCTCCACAGCCGCCAGGGTTTCTTCCTGGTTTTGATAAAGACCTGTGACAATGATGGCATCTGCGCTCATGAATTACTCCGTTTTGTGATGTATCATTTCTTTCATTTCAGTCATGGAAACCGATGGCAGGTGCTTGACAAACAGCAGAAACAGGAAAAAGAAAAGGCAGAAAGCCCCCACCATGATGCCCCCCTCAACCCATGTGGGACGGTAATGCCCCCAGGCATTGGGCAGAAAGTCATGGGCAACGCTGCCGGCGATGATGACGAACCGCTCAAACCACATGCCGATATTGACAAAAATCGAGATGACGAACAGAGGAATGACGTGGGTTCTGATTTTTTTGGATAAATACAAGAGTGGGATGACGGTGTTGCAGACCACCATGATCCAGTATTCGGGTGCATAATGGCCAAAGGCGCGCCACCAGAAGGTTTCCATCTCAATGGTGTTGCGGCTGTACCAGGCGATGAACAATTCAGTGCCATAGGCAAAGCCGACAATGATGCCGGTAAAAACAATGGTTTTTGCGATGCTTTCAAGTACGTCCATGGTGATCAGCGCTTCGTACTTGAGAATTTTCCTCAGGGGAATGCTCAGGGTCAGCACCATGGCAAGGCCTGAATGGATGGCGCCGGCCACAAAGTAGGGGGCAAAAATGGTGGTGTGCCAGCCGGGTATCACGCTCAGGGCAAAGTCCCAGGACACCACACTGTGGACGGAAATAACCAGGGGGGTGGCAAGGCCTGCAAACAACAGATAGGCCCTTGAATAGTTCATCCATTGACCGGTTTTCCCGGACCATCCAAGGGAGAGAACCTTGAAGATCTTTTTGCGTACCCCTTCAGACCTGTCCCTGATAATGGCCAAATCCGGGATAAGGCCGGTATACCAGAAAAGACTGCTCACGGTGAGATAGGTACTGATGGCAATAACGTCAAACATCAGGGGCGATTGAAAGTTGGGCCACAACGTCCGCTGGTTGGGAAGGGGCAGCATATAAAACACCAGCCAGGCACGGCCCAGGTGGATGAAGGGAAAAAGCCCTGCAATGCACACGGCAAAGACGGTCATGGTCTCAGCAGCCCTGGCAATGGGGTTTCTCCATCCTGCCCTGAACAGGAACAAGATGGCGGAAATCAGGGTGCCGGAATGGGCAATTCCCACCCAGAAGACAAAGTTGATCAGATAGGTGCCCCAGTGGACCGGTGTGTTCATGCCGGCCACGCCCACACCCACAAAGATCTGGTAGGCCCAGCAGGACGCGCCCATGACTGCCCCGCAGAACATCAGGGCGATGATGCACCAATAGGCCTTTCCCGGACGGGTCAGCGTGTTCAGGACCGTGGTGTTGATTGTTTCAAAGGTCAATTGAGACGTAGAAGACATAGGTTTAAAACCTCTGGTTGAAGGTTTATAAGAAACTTGTTTCGACCGGCAGACGGGGACGGGTGTTACCCTTCTCTCATTCTCGCAGGCCGTCCATGGCCTGCTCCGAGGGAAATGGCAACTCCTTGGACCTCGTGTCCACCGTTGCCATTTAACCCGTTCAGGCCAACACCCGTCCCCGCCTGCCTACTGCTATCGTGTTTCATTGTTCGTTGTGGCCAAATACCCCTCTCGCTCCGGCCGTGCCGGTTATAATTCCTGCACCACTTTCTTCAAATAAATAACGGCAGGTTTGGTATTCAGGTAGCCCAGCACCTGGTAGGCCCGCAAATCCCGGGCAAGGCGGGAAACAGCCGAGTTCTTGTCCAGGAAATTGCCAAAGGTCAGTGCCCCCGCAGGACAGGTCTGCACGCATGCCGGCTGAATCTCCCCGTCCCGGATTTCCCGGTTTTCGTTCTTGGCATGATCGTGGGCTTTTTTTATTCTCTGTATGCAGAACGAGCATTTTTCCATGATCCCTTTGCTTCTGACCGTGACATCGGGGTTGAGCTGAAGGTTGAGGGGCTTGGGACGTTCCCAGTCAAACCAGTTGAATTTTCTCACCTTGTACGGGCAGTTCTGGGCACAGAACCTTGTGCCGATACAACGGTTGTAAACCTGGTTGTTGAGCCCTTCCTTGGAATGGTGGGGGGCATACACGGGGCATACGGACTCGCAGGGTGCATCATCGCAGTGCTGGCACATCATGGGAAGGAAAATCAGCCGGTCCTCGATGTTCTGGTCCTGGTATCGTTCGATTCGCAGCCAGGCCATTTCCCGGCCGTTTATGATCTGCTCTTTTCCCACAACGCCGATATTGTTTTCCGCATAACAGGCCGCCACGCAGGAACCGCACCCCACGCATTTGTCCAGATCAACGATCATTCCCCACCGGTAGCCCACGTGGTCGTGGGCCGCGTAAACATCCCGTTTTTTATCGTATCCTTCTTTGGTTGGCAGGGTTAAGGGGAACTGGTTCATATCCAGGCCCCCGCCCGCTTTTCCACCATGGCCGTCGGATTCCCCATGACCGTCGGATGCACCATGGCCAGCAGATTCGCCATGGCTGTTGCCCACGGTCATGGACAGGGCGATTTTTCTTTTGTACTGGGACCGGCTGCCGTCTGTCTGGGGAAGGGCTTCAACCCTGCCGGTCTGTTTCACCGAACTGGGTGTGATTAGATAGGCGAGAAAATCAGAGGTTTCAAGGCTGCCAGACAAAAGATCAATGGGGCTGCTGCCAAATCCTGCGGCATACCGGCCGTAGGCTTTGTGTCCCTGGCCGGTCTGCATGACCATCACCCCGGGGGCAACTCCTTGGTAGGAATAGACCGGGGCTGTAATGGCGTGGTCGCCGGACTCAATGGTCAGGATATCCCCGTGGGCGAAGCCATGTCCTTCAAGGGTTGCCGGATGAATCATGACCATGGTTTCCCAGGCGATGCTGGTCACGGGATCGGGGATCTCATTGAGCCAGGACTTGTTGGCCCCCCGGCCGTCATAGAGGCGAATTGACGGAACAGCCAGAAATTTTAATTCCGGTGCTTCAGAAGGTTCGATTGAATCAAGTGCTCGTTTGAGTGCCTGGATCGATCCAGGATCAAGGGGTGGTCTGCCAGCCCCGGATTTGCTGCTGGAATGAAATATCCCGCCGGCTTGAATGGTTTCAATAAAAGCTGCTTTGCTCTTTTCTGCCATATTTGTATACAGGTAGTCGGCAAGGTATTGATAGTAATCCTCAAATTTCCGTTCTCCGTCGGACAGGTCAAGGAAAACATCGCCAAGGCAGGGCGCCTGGGTGAGTCGTCCCATGGCAGGCTGGAGGGTTGAAATGCATGCCGTGTTGCTCTCATAGCTGTCCCAGGTTTCCAGGGACAGCTGGACCGGGAAGACAAGGTCTGCGTTCTGGGAGGTCTCGTCCATGAAATTTGAGAAACTGACCTTGAAGATCTCTTTGCGATTGAAGATTTCGGTCAAATCCGTGTTTTCAGGAAAGGTAAACAGGGGATTGGTGTTATAGAACAAAAAAAGATCTGTGGGGTCTGTAACGGCTGTCTTAAAAAGATCTGCTGTCTGTTTTGCCGTCATGACCTTTTCAAGGGCGTGCCTCTGTTCAAAATCGTACAGGGAAAGATCCTTGTCCAGCAGAAGATTCAAAAGGGTCACGGCCATTTCCAGGGCAAAGGAGGTGTCTGCCGTTGTGCCTGTTGATCCCAGAACCAGGGGGCTGTGGGATGCGAGCAGGGATTCGGCCAGGTGTTTTTGGTCTGCTGCCGGGAAACCGGTGTACTCTTGAACAATGTCGGCCTTGTATGTTTTGACAACCGCTGCAAGTTCTTTTACGAACGGTGCCGGTAGATGGGCAAGTCGTTGATCAGATTGATGATCAGGGGTTCGGGTTTCCAGAATCTGGCGGATCAGCCCCAGGGCCACCATATATTCTGTGCCCGCAGTGATGGGGATGAACTTGTCGGCATTGGCGGCGGTCAGGGACATGTAAGGCCCGGCATGGACAAACATCCCCTTTGAACCGTTGTCCAGGCTGTGCATGGATTTGAATTTGCGGATATATTCAACCGGTGACAGCCAGGTCTCGATAAAATCCGCCCCAAAGCCCAGAATGAAATCGGCCTTTTCCATATGAAAAGAGGGCAGCATGGGTTTTGAAAATATGGCCTCGTGGGCTTTTCTCAGGGCGTCGTGGGCGAAGGGTTCGTACACGGCGGCAGGGCCTGCACCAAATGCTTCCAGGGTGGTTGAAAGCAGGGCACAAAGGGGATCAGAGGTAATACCGGTCAACAGTTTGACCCGGTTGTTTCCTCTCTCTGATGCGGCTTGCATTCGCTGTTTGAGGATATCAACGGCCTGATCAAAAGAGATGGGTTTAAATGTCTGGCCGGTCTTGAGCTGGGGCGTCAACAGCCTGTCTGGATCATATACAGACTGCAGGGCTGCCTGTCCCCGGATGCACAGCTTTCCCTGGTTCACCGGATGGGCGGGATTACCTTCGAGTTTAATGACGCGGCCTTCGCGGTTTTTTGCAAGGATACCGCATCCAGCCGGGCATTCCGTGCAGGTTGTGGCATACCAGACTGCCTGCCCTGTAATAAAATCTTCCGGGGCCGTTACCAGGGAAAAAATGTTTTTATCATAGTCTGACTTGCAGCCATAGGCAACTGAGATGCTTCCGATTCCAGCGGTCTTGAGAAATGTTCGCCTATCCATTATGCATCCTTTTATGGTAATGGTTCGGATAAATTTTCTTACATTTTTCCAGTTCAGCAGGACCGTTGAGAAAACCGGTTTTGGATCGAGGGGTCATCGGTCTGCAAAAAAACACAAATTGACGACCAAAAGCTATAGGTCCAAATCTATAGAAATGGTTTTTGATTGTCAATAATTTTCAACGGTCAGCAGGTCTACGTTATTTCCTTGCTGAATGAATTACGGCGATTCCGTTGGTCAGTTTCCTGATTTTGATATCCTTAAAACCGATATCTTTTAAGATCAGGCGTAACTCCTCAGGCAGGGGAAAGGCTCTTATGGATTCCGGGAATGCGGTATAGGCCTCTTGTGAACCGGTGATGAGTCCGCCTATCAAGGGCATGATTCGGAAGGAATACAGATCGTAGAGAAATCTAAAAACAGAATTGTCAGGTTTTGAGAACTCCAGGCAGCACATGGTGCCGCCTTTTTTCAACACACGGAAGATCTCCCGGAAACCGGTTTCAAGGTGGGTGACGTTTCGGATGCCAAACCCAATGGAAACCGCATCAAATGAATCATCTGGAAAAGAGATGCTTTCCGCATCCCCCTGGACAAAGGTTACCCCTTTTATGGATTTTTGTTTTCCCTGTTCGATCATTTTAAGGTTCATATCGTATACAACGGACATCCCCTTTTTGCCTGTTCTGGATGCGGACAAGCTGGCGATATCACCTGTTCCGCCGCATACATCCAGAATTTTGTCCTGGGGCTTGATCATCAGTGTTTCAACGGCCCGTCGTTTCCAGGCATAATGAATCCCGCCGCTCAGGAGGGTATTCATAAAATCATATTTTGTCGCAATGGTATCGAAATGCCGGTTGACCCGGTGGCGTTTATCGGATTCGGCATAGGCGGTAAACCCGAATGTTGCCGTCCGGGTTTCGGATACATGCCTTTCTAACTGTTCGTGTCGTTTTTCTCTGTTGTACCATTTATCCAAATCTAAGATCATTTTCTTGTCCAGGTCCATTTGATAGTGATGTGAAAGATGTCGTTGTCATAGCACTTGCCGTAATAAATGAAAATATTTTTTTGCTTGACCGTACCAGCTGTCACAGCCGACCAGATCTCAATATGGAAAGGATCAGCCAGAGTCCCAGAAATGTCGAAATAACATATCCCGTCACCCCAAGGAGGGCTGTAAGGGGGATCCCGGAGAGCCCAAAAACAGGCAGATTGACTTCCATCACTGTCAGGGAGGAGTTGAGTACCAGGGAGGCTGCAATGGTTGATGCAGCAACAATGATACCAACGATCATGCGGTTGAGACCTTTTTCCAGGGTTTGATGAAGCTTGCTTTCCGCCGTGTGCCTCACTTTTATGGCAAAATCTCCCCCGGATGCGGTCTCAAGGATTTTATTGAGGCTTTTGGGCATACTCTGTAAATAGCCGGCCGCAATTTTTGCTTCATTGCCGAAATCTTTAAACAGCCGTTCAGGCGAAATGCGCTCCTGGAAAACTTTCTCTGCATAGGGTCTGGCAATCTTTAGAATACTGGTGTTGCTGCCCAGCTTTTTGCCGATGGCTTCATTCTGAACAAATGTTTTCAAGATCAAAAGGACTTTCCGGGGGATGGTGATCCGGTGTTTTCGAACCAGGGCCATCACCTTGTCATAAACTTCCCTTACTGAGATGGTGGTCAGGGCCCGTCCATAAAACGGCTCACTGATATCCTTGATGTCAGACCGGAACTCCTTGATGTTTACCCCTCTTTTTCCATGGAATCCCATCTCCTGGAGCGCCTTTACCACCAGATCGAAATCGCGGTCTGCAAAACCCAGGCACAAATTGGCCAGATGCTCCACCATCTCATCATCGAGATAACTTACAAGCCCGAAATCGATAATACTTACCCTGCCGTCAAACATGACTATGGTGTTGCCGGGATGGGGGTCGGCATGGAAGAAACCAAATTCCATGAGCTGGCGGGAAAAGGACTGCAGGCCGATCCGGGCAATCTTCTTCGGGTCGATGCCGTGGGCTTTTATGGCGGCCACCTGGTCCACCTTGAACCCGTCAATAAATTCCATCACCAGGACGGATCTTGTCGTAAATTTCCGGTATACCCTGCAGATATGAATCGTCGGGGTGTTTTTGAAATTGCCGGCAAATTTTTCGATATTTCCCGCTTCAATGAACATGTCCAGCTCATTAAAGATTGTCCGCTCAAATTCTTTGACCAGATTGACCGCACCCAGTATTCGACCGGTTTCAAGCCATTTTTCCAGTTTTTCGGCCATATAGTACATCAGGCGAATGTCTTTGCGGATAATCGGGGCAATGTCGGGCCGGATGACCTTTACGGCAACCCTTTCACCGGAAAACAGCCAGGCTTCGTGAACCTGGGCCACAGAGGCTGCTGCAATCGCTTCCGGGGTGAATGTCTTGAAAATTTGATCCAGGGGGCGATCCAGTTCCCGTTCCAGTACCCTGGCAATTGTCTCCAGGGGCAGGGGGGGGATCTGGTCCTGGAGTTTTTTAAACTCACTGACATATTCTGGGGGTAAAAGATCATCCCGGGTGCTGAGCAACTGCCCGAGCTTGATAAAACTGGGGCCCAGTCTTTCCATGGCAAGACGGATCATACCGGGGGAGGGAAACTCGGTTTCAACCACCTGCCTGACTTTATCCGATGGTTTGAAGAGATGTTGAAACGGCCTGACCAGGCGGGAGGCCATGTCCTTGATCCCGAACCACACAAGGACCCCCATGATGGTGAAAAATCGCCGGAGGAGCCTTAAATTCAAGCCCAATTTAAGCAGTTTCATTCTTTGGCTTGCTCTTCGTCTTCTTCAGATCCTGCCTTATCCCATTTCTTAGCGATCTCTTTAAGCTTTGACGGATCTGAGATGTAGTGCTCCACATATCCGCAGGTGACGCAGACGTAATTGTCAATGGGGGCCAGGCTGGTCAGGCTGACAGGAATGGAATTACTGGCAAAGGGTCCTCCTTTCAGAATCAGCTCAACACCCGAGTAGACTTCACCAGAACCACATTTGGGGCAATTGCCATTTTTCAAGGTGACACCTCCAGTTATAATCGTTTTGTTTGTTGGATCGATTCAGACGTTAATACCCTTCCCTGATACCATAGTCTTTGGGATCTTGCCAATATTTGATTTTTTTTGGGGTTGGGCTTTTTATTAAAAATTGACATGAAATTACAGTCTCTGTTATTTTTAATTGTATGCAGTTACACCCGATATTACCTTCACCAAGGATGATTTTGGCTACATGCTGCCGCGGGATGACGTTGCGTTTTTGAATTGGATGAACCTATGGATGTATCAGATGCACCAGAAAGGCGAATTTATTAAACTGAAAAATAAATGGATTGCTGAATAAAAATAACTGTCAGGTGTAGCTTTAGGGCAGGGGGGGCAGGTGTGACTGCCCCCAGGTGGGCTACGCCTGACATCCGGGTGCTGGATGATGGGAACATTAATCCCAATCAAGTATGACTTTTCTTAACAAAAAGCATTTATCCATTCATTCTTTTATGATCAGGTGTTACCTCTTTTAAATTTTGGGGGTCAAGGCTTTCGGCGTGCCTGTTTAATCATGGTTTAAAAGACTGCTGCCGAAGCCCTATACCCATACCCTCCTGTTAATGGCGTTTCTGATTGTCCCTTACACTGACCACGGGAACAGGGGAGTGGCGGAAAACTTTTTCAGCAACGCTGCCAAAGAAGACCCTGGAAAGATTTCCCCGGCCCTGGGTGGCCATTACGACAAGATCCGCCTTTTCCGTCTCAATGGCATCTAAAATAGCCTCAAAGGGAACCCCTATTTCAATTTTGACTTCTATCAGTGACCGGTGATCCGCAAAATGCTCGTTTAACAGCGCTTCGATTTTTTCAAGCCGTACTTTTCGCATCTCGTCTATATATTCTTTTGTGGGGATTTTTTCGGCAACAAAACTGGGATAGTGAAGATTGTATGCTTCAATACTGCTTATCTCATGCTGGTTGATCACGTTAAATACAACGACTTTAGCCCCCGTGTCCTTTGCAAACTCTATCGCATATTTCAGCGTGTTCAAGGAATAAGGTGACAGGTCAATACAGGCCAATATCTTTTTTATTCTATTCATTTGGGATTCTCCTTTGTCTATGATGGATTGTTCAGAATTAATAGTTGCCTCTTAATTCTTTTAAATTTTATTCAATTCTATATTGTAGCAAGTGGTGTGCCAGTGTTATTGAAAAATAAAAGTCCTTGATCCATGGGGGAGACGGCTGGAATCTATCTTTTCAACCGGGGGTTTTCTTTTCTGAAATAAGCTGTGGATTTACCAGAGTGTAAAAAAAACTGACGTGTGGTTTTAGAACCGATTCAGGATTTTTCCATTTCAAAAAACAGGTCCAGTTCCCGAAAAACGCCTATGGGTTTCCAGGCAGGCAGGCCGTTCAGACCATTGAATCCCTCCGCATAGGTGCACTGGAATCATCAGTGTCTTTTTTGATTCGCACCGGCTCCGGTCAATAACAGTACTCATATAAATCTGATCCCGGTTAGCAGTGCTGTGGGGAAAAAAGAATCATTGTGTAAAAGATGCTGAAATTCAATATCGGTCAAACAAAGTATTGTATTTAATGTGCATACTTGTTAAACACGGTCTTAGTCTTAAATAGTGGAGGGTGGATCGGATGTGATCACATGGACTCTAAATCCATGCAGCCGGGTGCGACTCCCGGGCTCTCCGCCACAAAAAATGCCCATACGTCAAGCCCGACAACAACACTGGCCACATGATCCCGTTGCTCCACGTATTTAGTGTTTGAACGAAATTTTACCCACCTGCCGCGTTGCTGCATAAAGCTGAAATACTCACGTACTACAGTTTTTATTAACTTTAAATGTCTTATTCGATGCGATTGTGATTCGTGCATGGTGATGTGATTTTCGGGATTGACAGGTGTGTTGCCGCTTGCCCCTTCAAAATCATCAGTGCCATGATGCTCAAAGCCCAATTACGCCAATCCCTTGAATGGATACTTGGGGTGAACCTGTTTGGTGTTCAAGATAGTGAAAGGATTTGTCCTTGAAAATCAAGTGGAATCAGCGTATAAACATCCCGTAAGATCAAAAAATGCTTTGTCCATGGAAGGAGATAGTGCAAAATGACAACGGAAGAAAGGCCACCCAAGGCCATTAAGAAACGGTTCTACAGGAAACGGGTCCCTCTGCTAAATCTTGTTAACAAGATCAAGTTGTGGCCATCTCGAACCGGTCAACTTCATGGTATCCGTTCCGTGGTCATCGCAGGGGACACCGCCCGTGTCATCACCCACTGCAACAAAGAATTTCTGATTAAAAATTCCCAGAACAGCCGGGCGGCCCGCTGGTTGCGGAATAAATGGTTCAGCCAGGTCTGCCCCAAATGCGGAGTGCCTGACTGGAAACTTCAAAAATATTCTTCAACCATGTTTAAACGGCATCAGGGTTCCATGCTGACGGGGGATAAAGATGCATGACCGGCTTAGGCCGGTTGATTCATTCAGTTTGACGAACAAGTTCTTGAACACAAAGGGCAATATCACCTTGCAGTAGGTGATAACGATACTTGGTCGCCCAAACAAAATGATACTCAACTTTAAACATCAGATGGCTTTTCTACGGTACTTTATACCAGCGTGTTACAAACCAACTGATAGAAGATAGAACCATAAGTTGTGTTTTGGGTTATTCGGTTAGAGGTAGTGGGTTATTGTCAGGCTTTTTCAGCGAGAAACTCTGAAAAAGCCTGATTTTTTATTTGGCAGAAGTTACACCAGTGGAGGAAATCATGCAGACAGAGCCAGCAGTTCTTTATTTGCCGGAACTTTTAAATCATCTGGCGGGTGGTGGCAAGGCCGACCGAAATCAAATCAAATTCTTGCTCAGCCTTTCCCATGATGAAGAGATTGAAAGGCTGTTTAAAACAGCCAGGGAAGTTCGTAGAAAGCATTTTGGAGACAGGGTCTTTTTGTATGGATTCCTTTATTTCAGTACTTTTTGCCGAAATAATTGTCGATTCTGCCAGTACAGACAAGCGAATCATGCCCTTTCCCGGTATCGAAAAAACGAATCCGAGATTCTGGCCGCTGCAAGAGAAATGGCCGACACCGGTGTGCATCTTATTGATCTTACAATGGGGGAAGATCCTGAACTGTTTGCCGATGGTGACAGAGGATTTGAACGACTTGCTGACATTTGCCGCAAGGTGCAGCAGGAGACTGGGCTACCGGTGATGATTTCTCCGGGGGTGATGCCGGATCATGCCCTTAAAATGCTGGCGGATGCCGGGGTCACCTGGTATGCCTGTTACCAGGAGACGCACACCCGGTCACTTTACAACCGCCTTCGACCCGGCCAGGATTTTGACGAACGAATGCTCAGAAAACGCACGGCCAGGAAGCTTGGTATGCTCATCGAAGAGGGGCTCCTCACCGGTGTGGGTGAATCCGTGGATGATCTGGCCACTTCCATGGAGATGATGGCAGACTTGGATGCTCATCAGGTCCGGGTCATGACCTTTGTCCCCCAGAAGGGAACCCCCATGGTGGATGTGCCTCCCAGTGAGAACCTGAAAGAGCTGATCATCATTGCCGTCATGCGGTTATTGTTTCCAGACAGATTAATTCCGGCATCCCTGGATGTGGATGGGCTGGATGGGCTCAAAGCCAGACTGGATGCTGGCGCCAATGTCATCACCAGTATTGTTCCCCCCCAAAAGGGCCTGGCCGGTGTGGCCCATAACTCCCTTGACATTGAGGATGCCAGACGTACCCATGATTCCATTGTTCCCATTCTGACCTCCTGTGGCTTGACTGTGGCTGAGGTCGGGGAGTATCGCTCCTGGATAGAAAAATAGATGGAACTGCCGTTTTTAAGGACAGACACTCAGAATCTCATCCGGTACAACAGGTGAGATGATCTGTTCCTTTGGCTGAAAATATTGCCATGACCTGCAAACAGGGAGTGGAAATAACCCTATAACCGGCACGGCCGGAGCGAGGTGTCTGCTCTGGCCACAACGAATTTTGAAACACCTTCATTGACAATGCTTCGGTGAGTGTTTCATATAAAAAAATACAAAATCAATGATGATATTTCGTTTGATATCAATCCTGTGTGGCAGCCTTCCGGGATGGGAAGGACACATATTAAAAGGCCGTCTGATCTATGGTCAAGGAGGCATCGCAAAGGGCCTGAACTGAATTCATTTTTCCCAGGGTTACCGGTAAAACCGTTTGGATGTAAAATCGTGCAGTGTGGATAATGCCTTCATAAAAGAGGCGACTTTTTCCTTTGGTATTGTTCCCAAGGGCGTCTGCTGCCGCCTTGGCCCGCCACAGGTGCATCCATCCAAGGCAAACATCCCCGATCACATCCAGAAAAGGATATGCATGGGCAAAGGCTGTTGCATATTTCTTTGACCTGGCTGTACCGCCGATAACCATTGCTGTAAGGCATAGGGCATTCACCGTTTTTTCGAGCTCGTCTGCCAGGGGAGCAAGTGTTGTGTTGTCCTGTGCTGATTTAATGGTCTTGCCTATTATTTCCAACAGTCCGGTAAATACTTTTCCGCCGTCCATGCCGAGTTTGCGGGCCAGAAGATCCATGGCCTGAATACCATCGGTCCCTTCATAGATCGAGGCGATTTTCACATCCCGGACCAGTTGCTCCACCGGAAATTCACTGATATATCCGTATCCGCCATGGACCTGGACTGCCTGAACACACACCTCAAAACCTCTTTGGGCGCAATAGGCCTTAACAATTGGGGTCAGAAGTTCAATGAGTTTGCCTGCCTGCTCTCCTTCGGGTGTATCCGGGAAGAGTCCCTGGGTGTCAAACAGGTTTGACACATAGAAAACAAGACTTCGCATGCCATCCACATGGGCCTTCATCCAGGTGAGCATGCGCCTGACATCCGGGTGCTGGATGATGGGAACGGATTTGGCTTCAGGGTTTTTCATGTCATGGAGCGCTTTGCCCTGGATTCTTTGCTTTGCATAGTCAAGGGCGTAAAGATAGGCCATGGACGCTGCAGAACTTCCCTGGAAGCCGACATTGAGGCGCGCTTCGTTCATCATGTGGAACATGATGGCCAGTCCCTGGTTCTCCTGACCCAGCAGGAATCCCCGGCAGTTGCCTTTTGAACCCAGGGACATGGAGCAGGTTGCAGACCCGTGCATCCCCATTTTTTCTTCGATACCCGTGCACTGAACATCATTGTTTTTGCCAAGGCTTTTATCGTCGTTGACCCAAATTTTTGGAACAATAAAAATGGAAATACCTTTGCTTCCGCTGGGCGCCCCTTCAACCCGTGCCAGTACTGGATGGATAATATTTTCAGCAAGGTCATGATCCCCTCCGGTTATGAAAATTTTGTTACCGGTAATGGAATAGGTACCGTCGGGATTCTTTTTTGCGGACGTTGTAAGCGCCCCCACATCCGAACCTGCTTCAGGCTCTGTGAGGAGCATGGTTCCTGACCAGTGGGCCGTATAGAGGTTCTCAACAAAAAGCGCCTTTAACCGGTCGGTTCCAAAGATTTCGATCATTTTTCCTGTGCCATGGCCCATGTTGACATAGCTGCTCAGGGCATAGTTGGCGCCGATCACATATTCCATCATGGCAATGGAGATGAGATAGGGCAGGCCCTGACCGCCCCAGGCAGGGTCTTCGGTGGGGGAGGTGAATTCTGCTTCAATGACGGCTTTGCGCGCCCGGTGAAAAGACTCGGGTGCTTTGACCTGTCCGTTTTCAAACCGGGCACCGTTTTGATCGCTGTCCGCCAGGGTCGGCAGGATTTCCTTGATGGCCAGTTTCCTGGCTTCTGAAATGACCATATCAAACATTTTCTTTGAAAAATCTTTGAATTTGTCATGCTGCAGCAACGTTTCCGCATCGAACATTTCATAGAGGATGAAATCGATCTCTTTTTTATCTGCGATCCATTCGGCCATTTATTGCTCCTTTGCGGTTTTTAAAGGATGGGCGAAACAAAGCAATTACCATTGGTGTTTCTGCCAAGGATATGGATGTAACCTCCTGCAAAGCAGAAATCGATAATGTCCCTTTCCATTGCCTCGGATTTCCAGGGTTCAATAAGCCTGTCTCCCTGCCACATGATCCCCAGGATCTGGTCTTTTGCCGAGGATTTACCCAGAAATTTATTGAAAGCAGCCCTTGCGATATTAGAGGCCCTCTCTTTATTGATCAAAAAGACCAGATTGGCATGTTCTTTGTTCAACACAAAACGTCTTGGCGCAAAAACGGTTTTGTATCCAATCCCATAAAATTCACCTTGTGAATAAACTTCCTTCTTGAGTTTTACAGGATAGGATATCTCTTCATAGGCGCCGTAGTTCCGTGGTGAAATCGTACCGATTTTCTCAGAAGAGGCATGGTATCCATAAAGGTCATTGTTGGGTTCCAATATCAGCAAACGATCCTCATCAAAGGGATCCAGGTTAAACTGATACAATGAAAAAACCTCGGCTGCAGGCTTGTACAATGGACCCTTGACGACTTTTTTCTGGTTTTTGTCATAATGGATTTGAAAAATAGGACCGGCGTAGGGTTCATACTGCCCGCCTGCCTGGCCAATGAAGACCACTTTCCCACCCCTGTCCTGAATGGTGCGAAGGTAAAACGGCAGGTGCTCATCCAGAATCGTAAGGGTGTCATTGGCAAATGTGAGAATCAATGATTTAAGGATAGAGTCTTTTTTCCCCAGGTGCTCTGTTTCTTCAACAAGGGTTACAAGGAGTTCATCTTTTCCATCCATGTCCATGTCTCCGCAATGGAGATGGATGCCCAAAAGGTCAGACCCTTTGAACAAAAAGTGTTTCCAGGCCAGGTATTTGCCATCAACCGGCTTGAAACCAAAGATTCCCTGGTCTTTGAGCAGAATCAGCTCCTGCTTGCCATCTGCATCCATATCGGCAAAAACAAGACGTTTATATTCACCATCCAGGGATAAATAACCTTCGCCATCCAGGGTTTGCGTTTTCCGGGGATGGACGGTCCCGTCCAGCACCATGGGCGCGACCGCCTGCTTTTCCGGAATGTTGACGTTGACTTTGTTTTCATCAGGGTTTGAAAGGGCCACGGCTGTTTCAAGGGGAACTGAACCCGAATAAAAGGTGTTGCCGGAATAGATGGACTGAATTTTTGTTGCAAGATATCCATTGCCGGCATCCAACCGCAATAGCACCCCATAGGGACCACCATTGTTTGAAATTGTGGCATCATGGGTTTCAACGACCTCCAGATGCTCGTCAATGAGTCCCTGGAGCAAGTTTTTATAGGGCAAAAATGATTCCTTGTCCCTTATCTGGGTATAGAGATAGACCGTTGGGGATGCCGGCATCACAATGCTATCTCCTTTTTCAAAACTGCCTTTGAAGGAGGCCACCCCCTGGGCAAGAACCCTATCATCAAGAATAGAGATGACCTTTATTATTCCGGATTCTTTTTGTAAATAAACCGGTACCCCAGGCTCATGGCTTGTGACCATCAACTCACTTCCCCTTGATGGAAGTTCTGTTGTTCCTGTTTTCAGATTAAACACCACACGATTGCCATTGGTCTCGACCACATCGCCCATATGTACATATGCACGGGGGAATTTTTCCCGGAGAAATGATAGGGTTTCACTCCAATCCAGCCCATTGGCCTGGGGTGCTTTGGGATAGGACAGGAGCAGCAAAACGAAGAGAGTGAACCATGCAAACGATTTTTTATTATTCATTTATCCCCCGTGGTTTAACCAGTCGTGGAAAAAATTGCCCGGCCACGTTCAAGGGAACGGGCCGGACGGTCAAAAAACAATTTAAAGAGCTGCTTAAAAGTTCCAGGTTATTTCAATTGTGTTGAGAAATGCGGTATCATCGTAATCATCGCCCCGGAGATCTTGAACCCCATCGCCCGGGATGAAGACGGAGATTACATTTCCAAGGGAGAAATGTTCATTAAACGCATAGGTGACACGGAGGTCCATTTCAGTGCCCACCTCACTGTCAATGTCTGTCCCGTAGGAATCTTCAAGGGCACCAGTTTCCTCAAAAAGAAAATACATGACCTGGGCCTGGTATCCCCATGCGCCCATGGCACCTTTTGCCCCAAGTCCCAGCATCATCATGCCCGGAGAGTCGGCCTTGGAGGAGTTTGATATCCCACCGTACCCTGGCGTATTTCCAAGGGTGGCAAAGTTGTTGCTGTAAAGGTGGGATCCAATGGCAGGGATGTATCGATAGATCATGGCATTTTCCATCCCAAAGGTCGGGCTATACCTGGAAATATTGGTAATTCCATTAAAGGCTTCCACATCTTTGTCATTGGCGTCATCATCACCGGTCATGAAGTAACCGCCGATATATGGCTTGAATTTTTTATTGACTTCCATCTCCAGTGATCCATATGCCCCGAATGCCGATATATCGGCTTCAGAATCCCCATTGCCTATGTCGCCTGTGGCGTAAACAAATTCAAACCGGGGGGTAAAGGCACCGATTTTCCCATAAACCTCAAATCCGAGATAATGGGTTTGTGCGTCATGATCTTCATTATCGCTAAATGCATAAATGGGGGCCAGGGTAAAATCGTTGAGTTCATAATTCAATCGAAATGTATAGGCACGCCAGTCCAGGCTGTCGCCATCGAAAATACCGTTATTGTTCTCGATTTCATCCTGAATCATGAGATACATGATTTCCCAGCCCATGGCCTCGTTTACCTTGCCGCTGAAGGCAATGTAGGGATGGTCATCTCCGTAGAGGATGCCACCGGTTTTTAGATCCAGAAATTTGGTATTCCAACCGGTATCAATCCTGAAGGGTCCGAAATTGTATCCGAAATTAAGTTTTTCAACACCAAAGTCTTCGCCTGTCATGCCGCTGTCATCCGGACTGGTAGCATCGGCCCCCCTGTCCGCGTTTGCCTTGTTCATGTTGAAATCAGACTCAAGGATTATTAAAAAATCCCAATTTTCCGCTTTTGCGGTCCAGCCGACCCTGATTTCGGATCTGACACTGTGATTTTCAAACCAACCCGATTCGTCCAAAAGGCGATCATATCCCGTATCGTCGCTGTTAAAATCGGCATTATCAACAAAAAAGGGAAACACCTTCAGGGAGCCGAACATGGTGATATCAATATCCTTGCTTTTTGTGATGACCTGACCGGATCCCATTTTTGCTGCGGCACCAATGGGAAAACTTAGAAATGCGAGACACATTAGCCATACCAAGCTTTTTTTCATCATCCTTTTCTCCTTTTAGGTAAGGGTCTGTTATAAAAAGCAAAACAGTATCAATTACTGCCTGCATCAAACCAAAGACAAGGTTGAACAAAAGCATACGCGCAAGGCCCTGAACAAAGGACACGGTGAATTATTAATTGTTATACGATAAAAATACGTATTGTGTTTTGTCACACAGTAATGGCTAAAATTTCTCAGGATATTTAGTTCCTTATCAATTTCGCTTTAACAAAGCAAATGGTAAATCGCAAATTTTGATTTTGTAACCTGAATGGATAGACAAGGATCGCAAATGTTTCTTTTAATGTTATTTTTAAAACGCAATTTTCGGGATTGGCAGTTACATGGGGGCATGTTGCATGGGGCTTGCACTTTTGTTCGGCTTGGAAACAGGGACAAGACATTGTCAAAAGCACAATAACACAAGACCTGATCATCAAAGTTAAAGTCTGAAACTAGAGTTAAAAACAATTGACAATGGGGTTTTTTCTGATTTATGTATACATCAATATTTTCTAAAAGGAGGAGCAATGGCAAAAACGAATCTGGATGAATTTGCATACAAGGCCATTCTCGACCTGATTTTTAAAAATCATTTTAAACCCGGTGAGTTCCTTTTTGAAACCGAACTTTCAGAGTCCCTTGGGTTAAGCAGAACACCTGTCCGCCATGCATTGGGGCAGCTTATCGCAGAAGGCTTTCTGGATAAAAAAAAGAAAAAAGGGTGCTTTATCCCTTTGGCGACTCCAGAAGACGCCCGTCATATTTTTTATGCCAGGGAGCATATTGAGGGTCTTGCTGCAGCCTCAGCAGCGCGGTGTGCGACAGATGAGGAGGTTCAGTATCTCTACGGCCTGATTGAAAAAGAAAACAAAGTTCAAAATTTCGGCAACCATGCATCCAAACTACTCTATGTGGAGATCAATGAGGATTTTCATTTGAGTATTGCCAGGTTCAGCCAGAACAAATACCTTGAACACTATTGTCGCCATGCTTTTTGCCGTTCAAATGTCTATATATTTTTTTTTGATAAATATTACAGTAGTTTGACCATGGATAGTCAGGTTCAAGAGCCCCAGCAGCATCTGGAAATTACCGCTGCCATTGAAAACCGGAATGAAGAAAAAGCCGAACATCTCATGAGGCAACACGTGAGAACGACCTTTGAACAATTGTTCATAAAACTTTAAGCCAGCCCATCTGCACATAAATGACACCCCTGATATTCTGAATAGACCCATGGCCCTTACCCATTGAGGAATGAGGATTGATGGGCCATTGTGTTTGGATGCTGCCGAATTGAAATGCGTTAGAACCCTTTTATAGCTGAATATGTCCTGGTGGCCGCCTTTGCCGTGGGTGATTGAAACAAAAAAAATGTTGACAAATAAAGGGAACGATTCTTATGTATACATTTTATTCTTTTTAAAGGGGTGGATCAAGGGAAGTAATCGGAACGGCTGGAGCAGGGGGATTTGTTCTCGGCCACAACGAAATTTGAAGTTCTTCCAATGAAGATGTTTTGGTGAATGTCTCAAATAAAAATCAAGTGATGTTTGCCTTGGAAAAGATCAACCAGACAGGTACTTGAAAGTTGAATTGTTTTCAGGAGAACCATGGAATTATGAAAGAGGAAAAGATGAAAGTTCTTGTGCTTGGTGGATGTGGAATTCAGGGCCGAACGGTTTTGTATGATCTGGCCCCAGATCCGGACATTGGTGAAATCATCTGCGCCGATATCCGGTTTGACGCGCTGGAGCAAATCAAACCGTTTGTGGACATGGCCAAAATTACCACCGTGGTCCTGGATGCCCGGCAAAAAGATCAATTGATCGACCTTTATGGAAAAGTGGATATCGTCATTGACCTTTTGCCAAGTTCCTTTGAAGAGGCTGTGTATGAAGCGGCCCTGGAAGCAAAGGTTGACATTGTCAATGCCAACTATGGCCACGAATTAAGAAAACTGGACAGCCAGGCAAAGCAGGCCGGGATTGCAATTATGCCCGAATGTGGACTGGACCCGGGTATTGATCTGGTCATCTATGGAGATGCGACCAGACGACTTGACCAGCTCCATTTGATCAATTCCTACTGCGGTGGATTCCCGGAAAAAAAAGCCTGTACCAACCCGTTGAATTATAAATTATCCTGGATATGGAGAGGGGTGTTGAACTCTACCATGCGCCAGGGACGAATCATCAAAGATGGTAAAATAGTCGATATCCCGGCCATGAATCAGCATGATGAACGATTTCTCCACACCATTGATTTTCCGGGACTGGGGCCCCTGGAGGCCATCCCCAACGGTGATGCTGTTATTTTTACAGATTTTCTGGGTGTCACAGACACCATTGTGGAAACCGGGCGATATTCCTTGAGATGGCCGGGCTGGAGTGCTTTCTGGCGGCCTTTGAAACAACTGGGGTTCTTAAGTGATGAACCGGTAAAAGGCCTTGCCGGAACAATTTCTCCCATTGATTTTCTGGATAAATTCCTAGGTCCCCAATTGGAATACCAGAAAGATGAAAAAGACCTGGTTACAATGATCAACGTCTTTGAAGGCCTAAAAGAGGGTAAAAAGGCCCGGTTCACCAGTACCATGCTTATTGAAAGGGACCTGGAAACGGGAATCACTGCCATGAGCAAGGGTGTGGGGTATACTGCCGCCATTACAGCCCGGATGATCGCCAGGGGGGATATTAAGGAAAAAGGTGTGCTTTCCCCGCTGCATCATATTCCGGTGGTCCCATTACTATCCGGCCTGAAAGATCGAGGTATACAAATTAATGAGGAATTTATTGTTCTGGAATAGGGGCCATGGAAATAATAAAACCAAGCAGAAATCCAGCATTCTATTGGCGTGTTTTAATATTTTCATGGCCCTATATGCGCGGTTCACATTACCGGCCTCCGCCTTTGACGGAAGGTCATTGACTCTAAAATAAGGAGAAAAAATGAAATTGAAACAGATGTTAACCATGGCCCTTGCTTTTCTCATTGCGCTGTCCTTTTCAGGACTAAGCTTTGCCAACAACCTGACGGATATCGTGAAACGAGGCGAACTCAGGGTCGCCGTTCAGTCAGGAAACCCGCCCTATGCCTTTATTGATAAGAACGGTGACCACACAGGATCCATGATTGAGTTTACTAAAGGAATGGCCGATGCCATGGGCGTGAAGCTCAAAATACTGGATTTTGACTGGGACGGACTGATTCCTGCCCTTCTTTCCGGCAAGGCCGATATCCTGGCCGCGGATATGACCCCGACCCTGAAGCGGTCGTTGAAAATTACCTTTACCGACCCCTGGATCTATGTTCAGCCCTGTATCTTTACCCGCACCGACAAAGCGTACCAGACCCTGGAAGATGTGAATAAATCTGATGTCACGGTGGGTGTTCTTCTGGGCTCCACAGGTGAGAACATCGCCAGAACGTATCTGCCCAATGCCAAAATCAAGGCCTACAAAGGCGGCGGTCGGATGATTGTCCAGGCCCTTGTTGCCGGACATGTGGATGCCGGTGTAAATGATGACCTGGCGGTTCTTACCGTTCTTTCTGACTTTCCCCCCAATTCAGTCCGCTTGCTTGACAAACGACTGGGCCAGGGAAAAGATCCCCTTGCCTTTGCCGTCCGTCATGAGGCTGTGAACCTGTGGCAGTGGATTAATCTTTATTTTCAGACCATTCGTTCCAGCGGCGAATATGACAGAAATATCGCTTATTGGATGGAAGGTATTGATTGGAAAAAAGATCACTAGGCCGGAAAAATCATCTTCACATGGGTATCGTTGAGGCCATGGGTTAGACCGATAATTACGGTGTGCCTTCCTGAGTTGTTTGGGAAGGCATACTGAATTTACCAATGGATGGTAATATGCTGGCTGATTTTAATTTTAGAATTATCATGGAGTACCTGCCGCTTTTTTTACATGGGCTGGGTGCCACTTTTTTAATTTCCACGGCGTCTATTTTCCTGGCGCTGGTCGTCGGAGTTATTGCCTGCGCATGCCGGATTTCACAGATTAAATACCTGAAGTATCCCGCCATCGCCTATATTGAGCTGATCAGGTCCACCCCGCTTCTGGTTCAGATTTATTTTTTCTATTTCGGGTTACCCACCCTGGGTGTCAGAATTCCAGAGATACAGACTGGAATCCTTGCTCTGATGCTCAACTCAGGGGCCTATATTGCTGAAATTATACGGGCAGGGATCAGTTCCGTGGATGAAGGTCACATTGAAGCCGGGATTTCATCTGGTTTGAATTACGTCCAGCGGATGCGGTTTATCATCCTGCCCCAGGCTCTGGGGGCTACCATTCCTCCTTTGCTGGGCCAGGCCATTGTCCTGGTCAAGGATTCAGCCCTGCTTTCCTTGATTTCAGTGGCAGAATTGACCCGGTGCGGCCAGGTCCTGACTTCGGAACGTTTCATGCCCACCGAGGCTTTCTTAACGGTTGCCTTTTTTTATATGTGCATTTATTTTGTGCTTAAATCCCTGGCCGACTGGTCCCAGAAAAAGTTGATTTTCAGGGAGGTGTATTGATCATGATGGGATTTTATTTCAACCGGCTTGTGGAGATTTTGCCCCTTTTTCTAAAGGGTCTGTGGATGACCACACAGATCGCCTTTATCAGTCTGGGGGTCTGTACGGTGCTCGGATTCAGCCTGGGGATATTGAGGTCCGGTAAAAGTGTGATTCTCAAGTGGATCATCGGGGTCTATGTCTCGTTTGTAAGGGGAACCCCCTTTGTCGTCCAGGTGTTCATTATCTTTTTTATTTTTCCTGAATGGGGACTTCAATTGGAAGCCTTTTCGGCAGCCCTTCTGGCCATGGCCATCATGGGTTCGGCTTTTATCTGTGAAATTGTGGCCGGTGGCATTGCGTCCATTTCCAAGGGGCAGTGGGAGGCCGCAGAATCTTCCGGCCTGAGTCGGATTCAGCAGATGCGCCTGGTTATTCTGCCCCAGGCCATGCGGGTGATTCTTCCCCCCCTTGTGGGGCAGTTTGTCCTGCTGATAAAAGATACCTCGGTGGTATCGGTGATCGGGGTGATGGATCTGACCCGGGTGGGATGGATCACCGTAATCCGGATCCCCGAAGGGCTGATGGTGTTTTCCCTGGTGGGTATTCTCTACTTTGTCATCTCCTATCCCCTGATTCTTCTGTCCAACTATCTGGAACGAAAAATGGCGGTTTAACACCTTAAGGAAGTATCCATGGAAAATATTATAGAATTTAAAAATGTAAATAAATGGTTTGGAAAGCTCCACGTATTGAACAATATCAATCTTCAGGTGGCCAGGGGGGAAGTCCTGGTGATCTGTGGCCCCAGCGGATCGGGAAAATCCACATTGATCCGGTGTATCAACCGCCTTGAAAATATCCATGATGGTGAGATCCATGTAAACAAGATGCAGGTCCATGACAAGTCTGCAAATTTAACCAAGCTCAGGGCTGATATCGGTTTTGTGTTTCAGCAATTTCACCTCTATCCCCATATGACAGTTCTGCAGAACATTATCCTGGCGCCAATGCATGTGAAAAAAATCAACAGATCCCTGGCAGAAAAGATTGCCATGGAAAAACTCGACCAGGTGGGATTGACTGAAAAAGCCAATGCCTACCCCATCCAGCTGTCCGGTGGCCAGCAGCAGCGGGTGGCCATTGCAAGGGGCCTTGCCATGTCTCCTGACATCATGCTGTTTGACGAACCCACCTCTGCCCTGGACCCGGAAATGATCGGTGAGGTTTTAGACGTCATGGTCAACCTGGTATCCGAAGGCATGACCATGTGTGTGGTTACCCATGAAATGGGGTTTGCCAGAAAAGTGGCCGACCGGGTGCTGTTCATGGATGAAGGGCAAATTATTGAAACCGGGAAACCCATTGATTTCTTTGATAACCCGACCACAGAAAGGGCCCGGGGATTTATCAGCATGATACTGACCCATTAATCTTTACGGAGGAAAGCCCCATGAAATTATATCGTTTGCCAAGATATGTCCTGGCTGAATTTCCAACCCCGGTTGATTTTCTTGAGTCGTTTTCAAAATTGAACAACGGACCCAAAATATATATGAAGCGGGATGACCTTACTTCCCTGGGCATGGGCGGCAATAAAACAAGGAAGCTTGAATTCCTCGTTGGCGAAGCCCTGGACCAGGGTAAAGATACCCTGGTTACCGCAGGAGGGCTGCAATCCAACCACTGCCGTCTGACAGCGGCTGCCGCCGGAAAAGCCGGCCTTGACTGCCATCTGGTTCTAAACGGCAATTGTCCTGAAACGGCCAGCGGCAATCTGCTGCTGGATAAAATATTCGGGGCCCAGATCCATTATTGTGACAGGAAAGACAGGGACCAGCGACTCTACCAGGTGGCGGACACCCTTCAAAACCAGGGGAAACGTCCCTATGTCATTCCCGTTGGCGGATCCAACGGCGTGGGGTCTGTGGGTTATGTGAACGCCATGGTGGAACTCCATGCCCAGCTTACGCAGATGAAGGTCCAGCCCGATGCCATTGTGTTTGCCACAAGTTCCGGTGGTACCCAGGCAGGCCTGACCCTGGGTGCAGAGCTAACAGGGTTTAAGGGGCAGGTCCTGGGCATCAGTATTGATCAGGTCAAAACCGGAAAAAATCCTTTTCCCCCGGTTCTCCTTGAAATTGCCAGGGCAACGGCCCAAAGGCTTGGTATCAGTACGGAGTTGACAGAACAGGATTTTTCTCTTAATTGTGATTACCTGGGTGCAGGCTATGCCGTGCCGGCAGATCTGGAGTTTAATGCCATTCGGGATCTGGCCAGGTGCGAGGGCATTCTGCTTGGTCCGGTGTATACCGCCCGTGCCATGGGGGGGCTGATGGACCTGATCCAACAAGGGGTATTTAAAAAAGGCCAGACCGTCTTGTTCTGGCATACCGGCGGATCTCCGGAATTATTTGCATGGTCAAGTCAGTTGGGCTCACAATCCGGGTCGTTTGAAGGATAATTTTGAAATTGCAGTTGCCTCGGCCGTATCGTTGGTGGCTGACCTAAAACCCGGTTAACAAATTGATTCTGGGATGCCACACCGGCATATTGCTGGTTCCATACCGGTGATCTGGGGAAAAAGGATGGGGACGGGGTCTCAAGGCTCAGGCTCCGGCCTTTGCCCGGGCCTGGTCTGCTTCATCCATCCTGCCCTGCTCCTCAAGGGCGTGGATAATTATCTTCCAGTTTTTCTTTTTCAGGGAACGATCATCACCTGCCAGGGTATTGGACTTTCTGGCCAGGGATTCAGCCTGGCGGTATTGACCCTTCATCAGCCTGGCCTTTGCCATGAGATGCCAGACTTCAGGATCCCGTCCGTCAATGGTCAGGGCCCGTTCCAGGGTCTGGAAAGCAGGATCCGGCTTATGAAGGAAAAGCTGCCTTTCAGCCTTTCGGATCATGGTGTTCAGAATGGCTGGTCGCGGCTTTTTTGTGGGAACCAGGCGCGAAAGCCTTTCAGGCTGAGGCTGGCCCGACTTTTGGATTGTCTTTCCCGGTGGGGGGGCCCCGATTTCCGGCACCTGTTTGGGGGGCTCATGGGTCTGGGGAATGGATGAAATCCTGTTTTTGGCGCAGGAGGCCATGAAAAAAGGAATTAACAATAGAACTGAACAAATGGTTACCCAGCGGACAAAAAGGTTCTGTTTCATTTAAAGACCTCTTTAAACCAATCCATAAGATATTTGGTTTTTACTTTTTTTGGGGGGGCTGCCTTGGATGAAGACCGTGGAACGGGTTGATCACCTGTCTGGATAGGTGAAAAAGCAGATTCACAGGGCTGGAATTCTTCCGGAACAGACCCTCGGATGAACGGAGCAGACACGGCATTGGGGCAATCCCCGTTGGTTCTGTATCCGGTTTTGGAATCAATGATTCCCCATTCAATATTTTCGGGAACGGCCAGATCCAGAGGAGAGTTGGAAATTTTTGACATGAGTCGTCCAAAGACCTGGAGGGCACCGGAAGAACCGGTAAGGCCGGTAGACTGGTTATCGTCCCGTCCGATCCATACTACAGCCAGATGATTGCCTGAAAATCCTGCAAACCAGCTGTCCTTGAGGTCATTGGTGGTGCCTGTTTTCCCGGCAATTGAATAATCCGGGGACAGCCATTTATTCAAGGATTTTCCCGTTCCCCGGGAAACCACTCCCTGGAGCATTTTATTTACCAGAAAAACCGCTCCTGGATTCATACGCTGCTCAATGGTCAAGTCATACCGCTGGAGGGCTTCCCCTTCAAGGGTATAGATCGTTCGAATGGCCCGGGCTGGCGTGTAAAATCCTCCAGATGCCAGGGTGTGGTACATCTGGGCCACCTGGATGGGAGACATATCCATGCTTCCCAGGAGTATGGAAGGCAAAACCGGGGGTTCAGGATTTGCACCTAATTTTTTCAGGGTATTTGAGACATTCTCAAGACCCAAATCCAGGCCCAGCCTCACCGTTGCGGTATTATAAGAATGAACCAGGGCCTGAAAGAGCCCCACCTGCCCGTGGGATGTTCTGTCAAAATTTTGGGGTTGCCAGAAAGTGCCGTCATAATTTTTGATTTTTACGGGGCCGTCGTTGACCCGGGAGACCAGGGTGTAGGTGTCTGGCTGGGCCAGGGCCGTAAGATATACCGCCGGCTTGACCAGGGACCCTATGGGGCGCCGGGCATCCAAGGCCCGGTTGAACCCCATGTACCTGAAATCTTTGCCCCCCACCAGGGCGTGGATTTCATTGGTGGCCGTGTCCGAAAATACCAATCCGGCTTCCAGGTGGCTGTCTTTATTTTTCAAAAAGCCGGAGACAGCCTGTTCTGCAGCCAGCTGAACCTGGGGATCCAGGGCCGTAAAAATTCTCAGCCCCATGGTTCTCAAATCGTTTTCCCGGTATTCTTTGAGCAGCTGCCGTTTCACCAGATCCAGGTAAAAGGGAAATGGAGAGTGTCCCTGGGTCGGTTTTTGAATCACTCCCAGGGAAGCTGTCAGGCCTTGTTTTAACTGGGAGGGCGAGATCAGCCCCTGGTCTGCCATTAATTTAAGGACCACATTTCGCCGTTGCCTGGCCTGGTCCGGATATGTCCTGGGATTATAGGCGGAGGGGCCCTTGAGCATGCCCACCAGCAGGGCGATTTCATGGGGGGCAAGATTGGCCGGGGACTTACCGAAATAAAAATCCGCGGCCAGGCCGAATCCATGGATGGACCGTTTGCCGTCCTGGCCCAGGTAGACTTCGTTTATATAAGCCTCCAGGATTTCATCCTTGGAAAAATGAAGTTCCAGGGCCGCTGCCATAAAGGTTTCGTTGATCTTCCGGACCAGGGTTTTTTCCCGGGTCAGAAAAAAATTTTTGGCCAGCTGCTGGGTAAGGGTGGAGGCCCCCTGGGAAAGCCGCCGATTTTTAATATTTACCAGAATAGCCCGGAAAATAGCTTTGGGATCAATGCCGTAATGGGTGTAAAAATTTCGGTCTTCCACAGCTACAATGGATTTTCCCAGCAGGGGCGGCGTCTGATCCAGAGTTACCAGAACTCGATCCTCCATGGATGCCGGGTAAAACCGGCCCACCATAACCGGATCCAGCCGATCCATCTCCCTGTCTCTGCCGGTTTTGATATTTTTTACCTGGATCACCCTGTTGTCTTTGATACGGACCCGGGTGCGGCGCAGGGGAAGTGTCTCATCCCCGAAATCAAAGGCCCGCAAAAACAGGTCAAAGGTGTTTCCCATGCGGGCGTAGGTACCCGGTGTATCCAGCCCATTTGAATTATCCTGTTTCCGGTACCCAATGAGGATCAATTCTTTTTCAAACAACTCAGGAACCAGTTGCATGGAGGGATAGACTTCCAGGGGCCGGGCATAAACCCGGGCCGGCAGTTCCCACAGCCTGCCCTGAAATTGCTCCTGAACCTGTTTGTCAAATTTATTAAAATATCCAAAAAAAAGTCCGGCACATCCCAGCAGGACCAGTATGAAAATCGTCTTTTTCATAAATTTCCCTGTATTCGATCATAATTTGTTCCCTAGGAACCTATAGATGGGTATCAAAATACAGGCACACAATCAATAGACGAGTGGGGTAAAAAAGGATATGGATAAGAATAAGAATACGAAGAAAGGTTAAAATAACAGTACGGCCGCTTTTGCTGAGGTGATCATACGCTTCACAAGGCCTGGTACAATTTGGCTGAAGTGTCCTTGTAAATGGTTTGAAGCCCTTGGATGGTTGCCTTGATATCTTCGGCGCCGATAATTTCTGTGATCATGCAGACGGTCCTGGCCCCGTGGCTTACCACCTGGCCCAGGTTGTGCGCCTTGATGCCGCCAATGGCCACAAAGGGGATGGCGATGTTTGCTGCAACATGGTCAAGGTAGGCAAGTCCCACGGCATCGCAGACACCTTCCTTGGTCTGGGTGGTGAAAATCGGGCCCACACCGATGTAGTCGGCACCTTCCAGGACTGCCTGCCGGGCCTGATCCAGACTATGGGTGGAGCGGCCGATGATCATATCCCCCACAAGTTTTCTGAGCGGCCTTAAGGGAAGGTCGTCCTGGCCCGTGTGGATGCCGTCGGCTTCCACCATCAGGGCAAGGTCGGCATGGTCGTTAACGATAAAGGTGACCCCGGCATCCCTGGTGATCTGCCTGATGGCAACACACTCCTTGTACATTTCCCCCATGGATTTTGAGGCGGGTTTCTCCCGGTACTGGAGGGTGGTTACGCCTGCATTTACCATCTCTTGAGCCACCTGGATATTGGATCGTCCCCTGGAAAATTTTTCTGTCAGGATTCCGTAGATTCCCGGGTTTAATCTTGCTGTCATGAACATCTCCTTTTCTCGAGTTTTCAATACCATGGCGGTTGTGTGTGGTTTAAAATAAAGCCGGGTCTTGGGGTAGACTTTTACAGCCTTCGGCACGTACAAAATATCCCGGGAGTATGAAAAATCGAAATGGGAATGTCAACAAGAAACGATTTTTCCAACCAATTTCGATAAATGCTGTACATGGCCGTTTGATGAACCCCATGTGCCAGGGGGAGCATGCCATTTTTCAGGCAGGTCTCCCAGGGCATTTTTAAGGGCCAGTTCAATTTTGTTCCAGATCAGGTGAATCGGCATTTTGTTGACCTTTTTAGTCGACTGAAGTAAATTACATGCGAAACGCATTGTTTGGGTTCTGAGAGTCAGTGGGGTAAGGTCTCTTAAATTTATAGTAACGTTTTTACTTTTCCAATATGGAGAATAGATTTATGCGGCTTGAACGTCAGCAACTGATCCGTTCATTATTTGACGAGTACATTGAAATGTACGCTTCACGCGATGACCGACTGACCTCACGCTTTAGTGATAATTTTAGTGGTTATGCGGGCAGCAGCGACGTTCTCGTCACAAGCAAAGATGAGTGGGTCCGGATTACAATGCAAGATTTTGCACAAATACCCGGACGACTTCATATAAAAATGTTGAATTTGTCATTACAAGACCTTGCTCAAGACATTGTGGCCATCACTGCTTTTTTCAATATAAACCTACCAGTACCCGAGCACATACTTTCGCGGGAGACCGTCAGGTTAGTGTTAATGTTCCGGTGCGAGGATAACGATTGGAAAATTGTGCACAGCGGGCTCTCGATTCCTTATGGCTTGGCTAATGATAGTGAAATCTATCCGGTGTCTCGACTGGAGAAACGTAACCTCGAACTTGAGCAGGTCGTCGAAAACAGGACCAAAGAATTGGCTGAGGCTAACAGGTTGCTGCAAATACAGACAAACACAGATAGTTTGACCAACATAGGTAACCGCCGCTTTTTTGATCAAATGCTTGTTCAGGAATGGAGTAGAGGCCAACGTGGCGGTACTCCTCTGGCGCTTATCATGCTGGATATTGACCACTTCAAACGATTTAACGACCGCTATGGACACTTAGCCGGGGATGCTTGCCTGCAGGCACTGGCCAAGGCGTTAGCGGAATCGGGACGTCGTGCAGGTGAGTTAGCAGCTCGTTATGGCGGTGAAGAATTTGCCATCCTTTTGCCAAACATGGACAAGCAAATCGTATTGGAAACTGCAACACAGATCCATCAAAGAGTCTTGTCACTTGCAATCCCCCACACTGACTCACTTTTAGGTATCGTCACTGTGAGTATTGGTGTGGCTATCCTCCAGCCATCAAACCAGCTTCTTCCTGTCGAACTGGTGCGACAAGCTGACGCAGCGCTCTATCGCGCTAAAACTAACGGCCGCAATTGCATTCAACTGGAAGCGTAACTTGTGGTGTGAGTTGGATCTGTTACAAAATCTCTGGCGAAACAGAAAAATCGGAATTGGAATGTCAATTAAAATGATGCTTCGGTATTGTAAAATTGTTCTTTTTAAATTATAGTCAGCGCCTGTTTTTTAACACGTAAAATAAAAGGTATATCATGTTCGCTAAAACAGCCGATGACCTCAGGGAAATGGTACTCCAAAATCCGGGAACTTCCCCTTCCATTTTTCTCAGGGACGACTCCTTTGCTGCCTGGTGCTATGACAACAGGGATCTTTCATGGCTGAAATCCGCATTTAACAGAGATGCGGACCCGGACGACTGCAGAAAATGGGGAATCTCCCCACCGGAGTGGAAGGTCAACGTGGAGATGGCGGGCCTTGCACTGAAAGTTTCTGCTATGAGATAGTAAACTTGGCAAATTCCGGGGCTATTGAAACGAGCCGTTTGCCGTCGTCTGAGTCTGGATCAATGAGCGTGAAATCTGGAAATTCAAATCCCGGAGCCACGGAGCACCCGACCAGGACTGTATCGGATATGGGTTCGGCGGCTTGCCAGATCCCTGCAGGAATGACATGGCAGAAAATATTGTCGGCAGCCGAAAGGGTGACGCACTGGGGAGGTGTGCTGGATCCATCCCAGGAGTACAAACGAAGGCCTGTACCCTGGTATAGATTCCATACTTCATCAGACAAAACTTTGTGAAAATTGCTCGTTTCTCCCGGATTTAAAGAAAAGTAGATGTGGGTAAGTGCCGATCTGATTTCTCCCTGTGATGTAGAGATGGTTGCATTGGATCTGAATACCTCCCGGAATCGGCCTCCTTCAGGATGTTCTGTAAGATTAACCGGCTTCATTGTATTGAGTTGTCTTGTCTGTTCCATCACCCTACCTCTTATTATGGTGCGCCTGACCCCGTTCACTTGATCCCTTACCTTTATCCCATGTGTTTTTGTATGTCCAGATTGCATTTTCTACTTGTTTGTCAAGGGCTGGAGAACCGTTGGTGATAAAATAAGAGACAGTGTTTCCCATCGACTCATCCGGCAGGCGCTGTGGGTCACATTGTCCCGAAATTCCTGGGTCAGTTAAATCCCTGCTGCTGGCGGCTGAATTTATTTCATTAAATGTTAACTTATTTTAATTTATAATTTAAGTCATTTAGCAGGGAAAAGCAGAATGGGTGAACGCACTGCAGGCAGAAACAAACCGTCTGGCAGATTTATTGCTATGAAAGGCATCAGAGTTCAAACAAGTGTTGTTGTTTTAAATTTAACAAACAGACCTTACTAAGGAGCCTAGCATGTCAAACGGAGAAGCAGTTTACGGATTTTTTATTCCTACAGTTTCACTCATGGGTATTGGTTCACACAAAGAGATTTGCAACCAGATGAAAAGCCTGGGAGTCTCTAAACCTTTTCTTGTAGCAGACAAGGGAATCACCGCTGCCGGGCTCACCAAGCAGATTTGTGATATCATTAAAGAAGGGATGGGGGTTGATGCGGTAGTATACGATGAAACCGTTCCCAATCCCACAGATAAAAATGTTGCAGATGGTGTTGCTATTTATGAGAAGAGCGGTTGTGACATGATCATCACCCTGGGTGGTGGAAGCTCCCACGACTGTGGAAAAGGCATTGGTCTTGTTGCTTCAAATGGCGGAACCATCCATGACCTGGAAGGCGTTGATCAGTCCACAAAAGCAATGCCTCCCTTTATTGCCATCAACACCACGGCTGGAACCGGAAGTGAGATGACTCGTTTCTGCATCATCACAGATACCAGCAGAAAGGTTAAAATGGCCATTGTTGACTGGCGCTGCACGCCCAATATTGCCATCAATGACCCCCTTCTCATGATGGGCATGCCGGCTGGACTGACTGCTGCAACCGGTATGGACGCTTTGACCCATTCTGTTGAAGCCTATGTCTCAACCATTGCAACCCCCATAACCGATGCCTGTGCCATCAAGGCCATTGAGCTTGTTGCCCAGAATTTGAGGCAGGCTGTTGCCAATGGTGATGATCTTGCGGCAAGGGACAAAATGGCCTATGCGGAATATCTTGCAGGTATGGCGTTTAACAATGCAAGCCTTGGCCATGTCCATGCCATGGCCCATCAGCTGGGTGGTTTTTACAACCTTCCCCATGGTGTGTGCAATGCCATTCTGCTTCCCCATGTTTCAAGGTTCAACCTTATTGCCAAGCTCCAGCGATTTGCTGACATTGCCGTTGCCATGGGAGAAAACATTACAGGGTTGTCCCTCAGGGACGCAGCAGAACGAGCCTTGACCGCAATCCAGACCCTTTCTGCCGATGTGGGCATTCCTGCAAATCTCACAGAACTGGGTGTTAAGAAAGAGGATCTCAAGATTATGGCTGAAAATGCCCAGAAAGATGCCTGCGGTGCCACTAATCCGAGACGTCCAAGCCTTGAGGATGTTATTCAAATTTACACAAATGCATTGTAATCGTTTATCCAACGGGTCTTGACCCAAAGGTAAACGTATAGCTGTTTCGGGGCATGGAAGTTAAATTCCCATGCCCCCTGACAATATGAAATCTCAGTATAATAGATCCATCTCCCTTCCCATAGCTATTCTTCACTGTTCAATAATTTTCGGTACAGGGTCTTCCGGCTGATACCAAGGATTTCGGCGGCCTTTGATCTGTTGCCATCCACATGGTCCAGCACCTTCATGATATAGTTTTTATCCAACTCCTCAAGGGTGGGGAACAGGGTTGAGTTTTTGTCTTCTGTCCCTTCGGTTGTCTCAAGAAGTTCAAGGGGCAGGCAGCGTTCCGTGATGATATTGTTGTCCGCAAGGATGACACCGCGCTCCATTACATTGTAAAGTTCCCGCACATTGCCCGGCCAGTCATAGGCCATGAGGCGTTTCATTGCATTTTTAGACACCATGCAGGGGGGGCTGCCGGTACTTATCTGGCCCAGAAAATATTCCATCAGTACAGGGATTTCCTCTTTGCGTTTGCGCAGGGGAAGGATCTTTATGGCAAAAACGTTGAGTCTGTGAAAAAGCGCCTCACTGAACCTCCCCTTTGCGACCTCTTCCTTGAGGTCCCGGTTGGTTGCAAAAACAAATCGGATATCAACTTTTCTCTCATGCTTATCCCCCACCGGGCGAAATGTCTGATTCTCCATGACACGCAACAAAGATGCCTGTACCCCCACGGAAAGTTCGCCTATTTCGTCCAGGAACAAGGTACCTTTGTCTGCCAGGTCAAGGAGTCCGTCCCTGGAATCCTCAGCCCCTGTAAACGCACCCTTGCAGTACCCGAAGAGTTCGCTTCGTATCAGCTCTTCCTGGAGGGTGGCACAGTTTTTTGTTATCAGCGGGTATTCCCCCCGCAGGCTCAGGCCATGCAATTGTCTGGCCACAACATTCTTACCGGTGCCGCTCTCACCGGTGACCAGCACAGGAACCGAGGTCGGTGCCACCTTGCCGATGAGAAATCGGACCTCTTCCATGGCGGCAGAGTGTCCCACGATCTGGTCTGGAAAAATCTTCTTCTTGTGAAGCCCCTGCTGTTTTAAGAACTTTTTTTTGTGAAGAGATCCTATCTGATAGGCCTTTTCAATGACCTGTTCCAACCTTCCCAGGTCAAAGGGCTTTGTAATATAGTCACAGGCACCTGTCTTCATGGCTTCAACAGCATCATCAACATCGCCATACCCTGTAATTAAAATGATCTGAACGCCCAGGATTTCTTCATGGAATCGGGACATCAGTTCAATTCCATTGGCATCTGGCAGGCTGATATCCAGGACAATGACATCAAATACATTCTTTCGTATGGCAATAAGGGCTTCCCTGCCATTACCGGCCGTTGTGATACATCGCCGCGCAGAGGCCAACTCTTTTTCAAGCAGCCTGCGGATGGATTTTTCATCGTCAACCACAAGAATATTGATGGGGCATGAGTGTTTATTCATTTTTTGCATATTCCGGGTTTGGAAATTTTATTTTAAAAACGCTTCCAATATTTTCCTTGCTGTTTACGACTATTTCTCCCCTGTGCTGTTTGATAATATTATAACAGGTGGACAGGCCTACACCGGTTCCCTTGTCCACGGGTTTTGTGGTGAAAAAAGGGTCAAACATTCTATCCATCGTTTCCGGGGTAATGCCGCTGCCGTTGTCTTTGACCGAAAGAGTCACCCATTGGTTTGCCTTTTTTGCATAAATTTGTATCCTGCCGTCTGGATCAATGGCATCAAGGGCATTGCATATGATGTTGAGCATCACCTGTTTGAGCTCAGCTGCATTGCCTTGAACCTTTGGGATGTCAGTATTGAATTCAAGATCAATTCTCAGTAGGGGAAAGTTTTTCAGGCGGTATCGCAGGAGGGTGAGAACATCGTTGATCAGGTTCTTAAGATCCACAGGAATAAATACAATTTTTTTCCTGGGACTGAATGTCAGCAGACTCTTTACAATATCATGGCACCGGTTGCATTCGGCAATAATGGTTTCAATGTATTCATTGAAATCAGCCATGAGTTCAAAATTTTCCGGGTTGTTTTCCAGGCAGCTTTTGAGCCTTGGCAGCCGCCGCTTGAGCCCCTCTGAAAATCCGCTGATGGAGGTCAACGGATTGTTTATCTCATGGGCAACCCCGGCGGCGAGCAGTCCGACGGTGGCCATTTTTTTTGAATATTGATATTGCTCCTGGTACTCTTTTTCCCGGGTTACATCCCGCATGAGAACAAGGAACCTGAATGTTCGTTTGTTCGAGTCCAGCATGGGGGATACTGCAACTTCAAATTGATGGTTTTTATTGTCAATCTGGTACACAAGCATTTTACGGCAGACCCTGGCGGTCTTTCTGGCGGTGATGATGGGGCAGTCAGGGCAGGGACCCGTCTGGTTATTAAAAATTTCATAGCAGAAATGTCCCTCAGGGGATGCAGATTTGAAAATCTCAGAAAACAGCCGGTTTACCGATATTATGGTGAAGTTCAATGAGACAATGACCATCACATCCGAGATCCCATCTAAAATGGCCTGGAGTTGACGCTGTTTGCGCTCAAGTTTCAGGTTTGTTGTCTGGAGTTCGACAACCTTGTTTTTTACCTCACCAAAAAAACCCAGCTTGGTGGATTCAAGGCCAATGATGTCTTCCAGGGTTGTTGGATTGTTCATTACCATACCCCATTACATATCTGCATCATATCTTCAACACCTGCCGTCCTGGGGTTGCTCAAAAGACAAGAATCAAAGGTGGCCATCTGGCAGATCCTGGGCAGGACCGACTGGTCTGGTACAATGTCCCGCAACCGGGTGCTCACCCCGAGGCTTTTAAAATACCTTTCAAGTTTTTCAATGCCGGCAAGGGCTGTTGCACTGGGTGATTCCAAATCCCTGCCCAGTACCACCCGGCCTATTTCAGCTAGTTTATCGGTACATTCACAAAGATTATACCGCATCACCTGGGGAAGAAGTATGGGGTGAATGGTGCCGTGAACCGCATCCAGCATTCCCCCGAGACTGTGGGCAAGGGCGTGGTCAAGCCCTAAGCTTGCATTGCTGAAGGCCAGGGCTGAGGATGTTCCGGCCATGCTCAATTTTTCAAGGTATTCTAATGAACCGTTCTCCAGGGCCAGGGGCAGATATTTTATTATGTGTTCAATGGCTTTAAGGGAGTGAACTTCCGTCAGGGGAGAGGCAATTTTTGAGACATGGGCCTCAATGGCATGGGACAGCGCGTCCACAGCAGCGGCAATCATGAGTTCCCGCGATTTAGTGGTCAGAAGTGTCGGGTCTATGATGGATATATTGGGAACCAGTGTCCGGCTGATTATTGACATCTTAATCTGCCGTTCCATGTCCGTTATAATGGCAAATTGTGAAATATCGGATCCACTGCTTGCCGTTGATGGAATGAAGATCATGGGGGGAAGGGGATGCTCTATGCGGTTGGCCCCTTCATAGTCATTGACCCGGCCACCGTTGCTGGCAACAAGTGCAATTCCCTTGGCTGCATCCATGGGGCTTCCGCCCCCTAAAGCGATGACCACATCACATCCATGTTCTTTGTATAAAAGCGCCCCTTTTTCTATCTGCCAGTCCCTGGGATTTGCAGATATCTCGGAATAGTAAACCCATTTGAGATGTTGTTTGTCTAAAATTTCAAATACCTGGTTCACCCACCCGGATTTTTCCAGGCCCGGGTCAGAGACCAGAAATATTTTTTCTGCCCCCAGATGGCTGGCGCACATTCCCGTATATTTCAAGCTGCCTGACCCGAAGAAAATTTCCGGAACAGAGAATTTCAAGATACCCATATAAATGCCTTCTGGAGTTGGTGCGGTTGTCGGTCCTCTTTAGTGGAGAAAAAAATATTCCTCCCTGTATATTGTCAACATTTCTGTATAGTTAACATATGTAGCGGCTTAAAACAAGATCTGCGCAGTCCATGGACTGGCTGTGGGAATGAGAGAAGGACAATACCTGTTTTCGCCTGCCGGTTTGGAGTGAGCCTAAAAAAACTTGATCCCTAAAAACGTTTAGGTTGCCCATGGATGTTCGGGCGGGATTCCTTGACAACCCCCGGGGGTTTAACGTATTTTAGCGATCAAGTCATAAAAAAGGCAAATGTCTTGCCATAATAATCTTATGACATTAACAAAAAATAGCATTGCTGAGAAGATACAAGAAAATCTGAATTTGCCCAAAATCAATACCTAGGACATCAGAAATTTTATCAATTCTTAAAAAGGATAGCTGAACTTCATGTTTTTTTCAGAGCACTTCATTACCACCCTTATCCTGGTAACTCTGATAGGCGGATATTTGATTGACAGCCTGGCAGAATATTTAAACATTCGACACCTGAACCCAAACCTGCCCCATGAGTTCTCAGATGTTTATGACACGGATAAATATGCCAGATCCCAAGAGTACCTGAAGGTCAATACACGGTTTGGATTCATTACTGCAAGTTTTGATCTTACCATTTTGCTGATCTTTTGGTTTGGGGGAGGATTTGGTGTTTTAGATACCTTTGTCAGAGGACTTGGACAAAACACAATTGTCACAGGTCTTGTATTTATTGGGATTTTACTGCTTTTAAAGCTCCTGATCTCCTTGCCTTTCAGTCTGTATTCCACCTTTGTCATCGAGGAAAAATTCGGGTTTAATCGAACAACCCCTGGATTGTTTTTTAAAGACCTTGTGACGTCTATTCTTCTGTCACTGATTCTTGGCGGTTTTTTACTCTCCCTGATTCTCTGGTTCTTTGAATCCTTCGGACCCCTGGCCTGGATTCTGTGCTGGATGGCAAGCATCCTGTTCATCATTGGGATTCAATACCTGGTCCCCACCTGGATCATGCCGCTTTTCAACAAATTCATCCCCCTGGAACAGGGAACTTTAAAAGATGCCATTTTCCGCTATGCCAGGTCCATTGATTTTTCACTTTCCCACATTTTTGTCATGGACGGTTCCAAAAGAAGCGGCAAAGCAAATGCCTTTTTTACAGGTTTTGGGAAAAACAAACGAATCGTTCTGTTTGATACCTTGATCAAGCAGCAGAGTGTTGAAGAACTGGTGTCCGTTATTGCCCATGAAATGGGGCATTTCAAAAAAAAACATATTCTCAGGCGCCTTATGGTAAGTATCCTTCAGATGGGAGTCATTTTCTTTCTCATTTCTCTGTTCATCTCCCAGGAAGGGCTGTTTCATGCCTTTTTTGTGGACAATATTTCCATCTATGCCGGCCTGGTCTTTTTTGGCATGCTCTTTTCTCCCATTGATCTGTTTCTGTCGCTGATCATGCAGTTTTACTCCCGAAGGGATGAATATGAAGCAGATCGATTTGCTGCGATTACCACCGGATCCCCCCATCACCTTGTTACGGCATTGAAACAACTAAGTGTCCACAATCTGGCTAACCTTACCCCCCATCCATTTTATGTCTTTTTAAACTATTCCCACCCACCTATTTTAGAACGAATTGGTGTTTTGAAAAAAATGGGGACCTCCGTAAAAGGTTTGATCCCATGACCTGTTGTTTGTTACGGCAGATTTAAGAAATATGCAGGAACGCGGTGCAATGAATGATGAAATTAGATACAAATAGAAAATTTTTCAACATTTTAATTCTCAAAAGTGGATTGGTCGGCCTTCTTTCCGGTTTGGTCGGGGCGCTGTTTCATACTTGCCTTAACCAGGCAAATAGCTGGCGAAATACCTTTGTTGATAATATCGACGGATCCATGGGCTTATGGCTTCTTTTCATCGTGTTGACTTGTGCTGCCGTTGTTCTTTCTGTTTTTTTGGTTCGAAAGTTTGCACCAGAGGCAGCAGGTTCAGGGATTCCGCAGGTTGAAATTACTTTAAAAGAAGATACAAAGATTCATTGGCAACGCGTTCTTCCTGTTAAATTTGTTGGAGGGGTGCTGGCCGTCGGTTCCGGCCTGGTCCTTGGCAGGGAAGGACCGACAATTCATATGGGAGGTGCCTTTGGTGATATGGTTGGAACATCCCATGATAGCTTTCAGCACCATGTTTTAGTGGCAGCAGGGGCTGCTGCCGGGCTTGCCGCCGCTTTTAATGCTCCCCTTGCTGGGCTCATTTTTGTTACAGAGGAAATGCGGGACCGTTTTGAATATAATTTCCAGTCCCTTATGGCTGTGATTTTTGCCAGTTGTATATCCATCATAGTGGTGCAAGTTTTAAACGGCCATCAACCAGACATCCTGAATGCGGCTTTTCAAGCTCCTAAGCTTGTGACCTTGCCGTTATTTGTAATTCTTGGAGTCATTTTTGGATTGCTTGGTACCTTGTTTAATAATCTTATGCTTAAAGGGGTTCTGTTCAGTAAAAAGCAAAAAGGACGCAAACCATATATGCTTGCCCTTAGTATTGCTTTAATTATTGCCGTTGTCGGGAGTCTAATGCCCAGTGCGGTAGGTGGTGGTCATGGGGCGCTTGAGCTTGCTTTGCACCATGAGTTCAGTACAACAATTTTGCTGGTTTTATCTTTTCTTCGTTTTCTGTTTACAATTGTTTCATATGCCGTTGGCACTCCGGGTGGTATTTTTGCACCCATGTTAGCCATAGGAACCTTCCTGGGGCTTTGGTATGGTCAGCTTGTCGTGGTTTTTTTCCCTGCCTTGGTTGAAAATTCCGGGATATTCGCCATTGGCGGCATGGGCGCTTTGTTTGCAGCCACTGTGCAGGCTCCCATTACCGGTATTATTCTCATTGTGGAAATGACCCGCAGCTATGAACTGATACTTCCCCTGATGATGACCTGCCTCAGTGCAAGTCTGGTGGCAAATCGTCTGGGGGGTAAACCGATTTACTCTCAGTTGGCAAAAGCAGGCTCAATGGATCCCGTGGTTTCAAAAAATGCGTAAAAAGGATATCATGGATTATAATGACCTTGGAATCGTATCTGCCGATATTATTGGAAATCCACACTCAGGTATTGTTGATGTCCCTTCCACAAAGGTGGTCATGAACCGGGTGGTCAACAAGGTGCTGGTCGGGTATGACAATGGGATTGGCTATGGAGAACAAATGCTGGACTTTGCCGCGTATGTATAAATTAATTTTACTACGGCATGGCCAGAGCGAGTGGAACCTGCAGAATCGTTTCACGGGATGGGCAGATGTTGACTTAAGTGAACAAGGTACCCTGGAAGCCAGGAATGCGGGCAAGCTCTTGCAGGAAGGAGGCTACAAGTTCGACCTGGTCTATACCTCTCTTTTGAAGCGTGCGATTCGAACGATGTGGGATGTGCTTGATGAGCTGGACCAGATGTGGGTGCCGGTTGTGCGGCATTGGCGTTTGAATGAGCGGCATTACGGCGCGCTGCAGGGGCTCGAAAAGGCGGTAACGGCAAACAAGTACGGTGCAGAACAGGTGAAAATATGGCGCCGCTCTTACGCGACCCCACCCCCTGCGCTTACGGAAAATGACGACAGGTATCCCGGTCGTGATCGACGCTATGCCGACCTTTCTCAAGGGGAAATCCCGCTGGCAGAGAGCCTCAAAGATACTGTAGCCCGTTTTATTCCCTACTGGCTGGACACGATTGCACCGCAAATCAAAAGTGGTAAGCGTGTACTCATTGTCGCCCACGGCAACAGCCTCCGTGCACTAGTCAAACATCTTGATTGTCTTTCAGAGGAGGAGATTGTGGGATTGAATATACCCACCGGAATCCCCCTGAGCTATGACCTGGACGACAATCTTAAACCCCTTGGCAAGACCTACCTGGGTGATCCAGAAGTTGCAAAGAAGGCCGCAGCAGCCGTTGCCAACCAAGCCGGGACAAGTGAGGTAGCCGATGGATAAACTGGCCCTCCAGGTGTGGGTGTGCTAATAATTTTTCATGCTTTTTGATAAAAAACATCTTTTTTTTTAAGTCTTCATAAATATTGACAACCCTGCAGGTTTTCCCTATTACTCGGTGCAAACCATAAATTGTAATTTTCATGTTGCACAACCAAGGAGTAAATCAATGCACAATCCAGTCCCCCGGGTGGCCGCCATCCATGACCTTTCCGGGTTTGGGAGGGCGTCACTGACGGTTATCATTCCAATTTTATCCACCATGGGAGTCCAGACCTGCCCCCTGCCCACGGCCGTTCTTTCCAGCCATACCGGCGGTTTCAATGATTATCATTTTGTAGACATGACCGAAGACATGGTCAAAATTATTGACCACTGGAAGGCGCTGGATATTGCATTTGATGCGATTTACAGCGGATTCTTAGGTTCCCCCCGGCAGGTTGATATCGTCATGGACTTTATTGGCACCTTTGCCCGCCCCGAACAGTTTGTTGTTGTGGATCCGGTAATGGGAGATGACGGGAAACCCTATAAAACAATGGGGCCGGAAATGATCCGGCAGATGCAGTCACTGGTGAGCCATGCCGACATTATTACCCCAAATTTTACTGAAGCTGCGTTTTTGTTGGATGAGCCCTATACTGACTACCTTGATGAGCGGCAGATCAAAGAATGGATTTTAAGGCTTTGCGAGAAAGGACCAGGAAAGGTTATCATAACCAGTGTACCTGTTGCAGGGCGAAAAAATTTATCGGGGGTGGTGGCCTTTGACCGTGACGATGGCCGCTTCTGGAAGGTAGACTGTGCCTATATCCCGGCCCATTACCCGGGCACAGGGGATGCCTTTGCCAGTGTTATTGTGGGTGGCCTTTTACAGGGAGACAGCCTTCCCATTGCCCTGGACCGGGCCGTTCAATTCGTATCCATGGCCATACGGTCCACCTTTGGTTACAATTATCCCAGCCGGGAAGGGGTTCTTCTGGAAAGAGTGCTCACAAACTTAAGGGCACCGGTGACCGCCAGCAGTTACGAGATGATGGCATAAGGGCCCCTGGAAAAGTTTACTGTTGCTGTCAATCATTCATGGTGCTAACAATAAAAGAGACTCTCTTGATATCAAACAATCAAAGGAGGAGGACATGAAACTTTGTATAACAGCAGCAGGAAAAAGCATTGATGCCAATATCGATACCCGATTTGGCAGGGCACCCTGGTTTCTAATTGTCGATACAGATACAGGCACCATTATTGAGGCGGTTGAAAATACGGCTGTCGCCCAGGGACAGGGAGCTGGGATTGCCGCGACTAAGCTTGTGACAGCTAAAAATATTGATGCGGTTCTCACCGGCACGGTCGGCCCCAATGCCGCCCAGTTATTTCAAACTACCGGGGTCAGCGTTTTTGAAGGTGTGTCTTCCCAGGACACCGTTGAGCAGGCCCTGGCTAAATTTAAACAAGGTGCCTTTGGCAAGACCACCCAGAACGGCGAACCAACGCCCTCTCCCCGCGGTCAGGGTGGCGGAAGAGGGCGGGGTATAGCCGGCGGTGGCCGTGGCATGGGCGGTGGCGGTGGCCAGGGTATGGGCGGCCAAAGCGGCAAGGGTCGGGGTATGGGAGGTGGGGGGGGACGACGCAAATAAACATAATAAATATGCTGCAGCAGACAATGACACACGCCGTACTGATAACCGGCTTTGTGTTCATGATGATGTTGATCATTGAATACCTTAATGTCCTGTCCCGTGGCGTCTGGCAAAGTGGGTTGCGCGGTGGCCGCTGGCGGCAATATTTTCTGGCAGCTTTTCTTGGCGCAACGCCAGGTTGTTTAGGCGCCTTTGCCGTCGTCTCTTTGTATCTGCACCGGGAGGTCAGTCTTGGGGCACTGGTGGTGGCGATGGTTGCTACAAGTGGTGATGAATCCTTTGTTATGCTGTCTTTGATCCCACAAAAGGCTGCAATCGTTTTTGTACTGTTGTTTGTTGTTGGCATTGCTGCTGGCTATTTCACCGATGCGCTGTTTGGCAAACAACCAGCGGATCCGGTCATTGGCCACAATACCTTTAACGTTCATGGGCAGGAGATATGTCATTGCTTTCCCTGGGGAAACCTTCGTAGGCAGTGGAGACACTGTTCTTCTGCCCGTGGTGTCCTTGGATGCACTTTGCTTTTGTTCGTATTTGCGGTGTGCTGTGGACAGCTGGGACCGGCAAACTGGAACTGGCTTCGGGTAACATTGGTCGTCCTTGCCCTTGTGGGATTTTTCATTGTTGCAACGGTTCCTGATCATTTTTTGGAAGAGCATCTCTGGAACCATGTGGTAAAGGACCATGTCCCCAAGGTGTTTCTCTGGACTTTTGGTGCCCTGTTGCTGATGTCGATATTGGTTGATTCCCTTCACCTTGAGGGGTGGATACAGAACAATCAACTGATTATTCTGATGATCGCCTGCCTTGTCGGGCTTATTCCTGAATCAGGGCCCCACCTTCTCTTTCTTACGCTGTTTGTTGAAGGGACTATCCCCTTCAGCATTTTTATGGCCAGTTCCATTGTGCAGGATGGTCATGGAATGTTGCCGTTACTTGCTGAATCTCGTCGAGATTTTTTAAAGGTAAAGGCAATTAATTTTGCCGTGGGAATATTGACGGGATTCACCGGATATACGCTTGGATGGTGAATAATGAACAGATCAATTGAAATAATCGGTACTGAATCGCTGGGGGTAAGGGGGTTGAGTTGCCTGGTTCACGCAGGAGAACGGCGGATCGTCATTGATCCTGGAATTGCTCTGGGGTATTTACGCCACGGCTTTTTGCCCCATCCATTGCAGATCGCTGAAGGAGAACACCTGCGACAGCGAATTATCACAGCATTAACGACAGCAACAGATGTGGTATTCAGTCATTTCCATGGTGATCACGTTCCGTTACGCGATGCAAATCCATATCAAATGGCAATCCGACAGCTTCCCCCAAATTTTCAGAAGATTTGCTGCTGGAGTAAATCCATGGATGCCCTTGGCACTAAAATGAAGCAGCGCGCCCAGGATTTAAAGGAATATATAGGCAGCAATTTTCACAGTGCTGAAAATCTCAAGGATGGCCCCCTCTGTTTTTCTAAGGCAGTGAACCATGGGGGTGGTAGAAATTCCGGAAGCGACATGGTTATGATGACTCGCATTGATGTGGGCAATGCCGTTTTTGTCCATGCCTCGGATATTCAGTTACTCGATGCTGAAACCATTGATTATATCATTGCCTGGGAACCGGATATCGTTCTTGCAGCAGGGCCACCTTTATATCTTGAGAGGCTTTCACCTGCAATGCGTCAAGTTGCATGGGAAAATGGTTTTCGTCTGGCTCAAAATGTAGAAACCCTCATTCTTGATCATCACCTGATGCGTGATCAACAGGGGCCTGTATGGCTGGCAGACCTTTCCGCTGCAGTCGGCAGACAAATCTATTGCGCCGCAGACTTCATGGGCAGAAAACGTCTGCTCCTGGAAGCCGAAAGAAAAAACCTCTATGGGGCAATGCCTGTACCGGCAACCTGGCACGAGGAGTATGCAAAAAATAAGGGGGTGCAGATTTAACAACGTAAATCTGCACCCCCTTTTCATAATTTTATTTTACTCTTTTTATCTGCCGTTAGCTGTTTGCTACCTGGTAAAGGTGAACATCATGCTGCGGGAAGGGTATGGAAATCCCTTCAGCATCAAAGCGGCGTTTAACTTCCCGCGTAATATCCCAGTAAACATCCCAGTAATCATCAGGCCTGACCCATGGGCGGCAAATAAAATTAACCGATGAGTCTGCGAGTTCGTGGAGTTTTACTTTTGCTCCAGGATTCTTCAGGATTAATTTATGTTCACTGACAATTTCTTCCAGAATTCTCTGTGCCTTATCAATGTCATCGCTATATCCAATGCCAAACACCAGGTCGATGCGGCGTTCCGTGATGCCGGTAACATTAACAATGACATCGCCCCAGACTGAATTGTTGGGAACAATAACAAGCTGGTTATCAGGCGTTCTCAATTGTGTGGACAATAGATTCATCGATTCAACACTCCCCAGCGTACCCGCCACTTTGACCACTTCACCAATATCAAATGGCCGATACAGCAACATGAGGATACCACTGGCAAAATTACTCAGGGAGTTTTGTAATGCAAAGGCAATGACGAAACCGGCGGCGCCGATGATGGCGAGTACCGGTCCAATATTAATTTCCAGTGCCGACAGTCCGACAAACAATCCAACAAGCAATGTCAGTCGGCGCGTAGTCAGCACCAGGAAGTCTCGCAGTAGTGTTGAAAACTGTTTCATCTTTGAGAAAGCTTTTTGAGCCGCTTTTCCTGCAATAATCGAGAGCAGATAAAATAAAATAATGATGACTAAAAACTGGATCAGGTTAACTGCCCAGCGAAATCCCCCTTCTTCTGACATCAACCAGCCGGTAATTGTCGTCCAAGTGGCCCCGGCATCAGTCACATCAACCTTAATGCCTGAAACTGCTTTAATGTAAGCATCATATTCTACTGTTGTACCACCCTTGGCCGTCAATTCAGTCAATACAATATTAAATCTGTCTATCAGCGCTGTTCGCTCAGCTATTAACGAATTAATATGTTCGATTAATGCTGTTTTAAGCTCAGCCTTCCCCTCTTTTGACGTCTCTGATGGTGTGGCCGATTTTCCCTCTTCCTTTGCCTTGGTTGCTGCAATTTCAACGGCCTTTTGAAGGGTTTTATCCTCGGATAATTTTTCTTCAGCTTCTTTCAAAGCTTTTTTTGCTTCCTGGGACGCCTTTTTAGCCTCTTCACTGTCACCGCCTTCTTTTACTTTGTTTGCATCTTCCAGCGCCTCCTCAACTTTTTCGGCCTTTTGGATTTCATCCTTTTTGTAGAGTGCTGCCACTTCAGCATTACTTATTTCTGTAATTTTTTTTTGCAGCAACAATACCCAGGCCTGGGCCTCAACTTCAAGTTCGCATTTTGTCAATGGCTTAACACGTTGTGCCAGCACTTTGATGGGAATGTTTGGATCATCATTTGTTATCGCTTTAATGTCAGAGGGACATTCTGCTGCAATGGCAAAATTGGGAATCACTGCCAGGGCAATTACAAGCCATAACAAGGTTTTAAGACTCTTTTTCATTTGATTAGACCTCATTAAAAAGTGACAAAAAATTGTTTTTTGGAGACCCCATACCATCATGGGTTCCTAATCCTAATCTGAAATTAATTTAAAGCAAAATATCTTATATCTTCCCCATGGTCAATATCTTACGATACTTTTAACAAAGTTGGACCGTCCGGTTGAAGCTGTTTGTCAAACACTTCAGGATCGCTGGTCGGCAGTTTGCACGTTCCGTTTTCGCACACATAGGCGGTGGCCTTGCCGTTTATCGCTTTCTTTCCTTGGGCCAGGGGGATGATCTTTGCGTGGTCGGCCGCCTGTTTTTCATCCGCCACCATTAGAATCCGGTTGGGAATAAAGAGATTCCGGAATGTTTCCAGTAAACAATCACCGGCATCCGGTTTTTCTGTTGGGGCAATCACGATAATTTCTTTAGGATTATCAAAATAATAATCAATTGCCAGCAGCATTTCAGATAGGGCTGAAGGTGCGGTGTTCAAACGTTCAGAAAAGAATTTAAGCGCTTTTTCCGCCCGTTGTTTGTATCTGTAGTCCGTGGTAAAAGAATGCAGTCGCAGCAGGTTTAATATGGCAATGGCGTTTCCTGAAGGCGTGGCATTGTCATAATAAGGTTTTTCCCGGGAGATCAGAGCCTCATGATCAGAGCTTGTCATGAAAAAAGCGCCGTTCTTTCGATCCTCATAAAATGTTTTCAGTACATCATCGAGTTCCAGAGCTTTTTTAAGCCACTCGATATCATGGGTGGCTTCATAAAGATCAATGAGTGCTGCGATGAAAAAGGCATAATCCTCGAGATACGCATTGTGACGGGCTTTTCCATCTTTATAACTTCGAAACAGTCGGTTGTCGATGTATAAATTTTCCATGATAAACCGGGCCGCCCTGACTGCCTGGTCAATATAGACCGTATTGTTAAGCGTAAATCCGGCCCGGGCAAATGCGGAAATCATCAGTGCGTTCCACGCGGTAAGAACTTTTTCATCCCGCAAAGGGGCAGGGCGCTTATTTCTTTCCAAGTAAAGAAGTTCTCTGGATGTTTCTATAATCTTTGCCAGTTTCTCCTCTGTTATATTTAATGCTGATGCTGTCTCTGCCCGGCTTTTGGTTGTATGCAGAATATGGCGTTTTTCAAAATTGGGAGTCACTCCCACGGAGTAGTATCTCTTTATGATTTTGCTGTTTTCTTTACCTAAAATAGCGTCCAGTTCTTCCGGTGTCCAGGTAAAATACCACCCCTCTTCCATATGGCCCCGGGGCGTTATACTGTCGGCATCCGTTGCTGAATAAAATGCCCCATCAGCAGAGGTCATATCCTGAATAACATAGCTCAATATTTCATTGACCACCCGTTTAAAATCCGCGTTGTCTGTTGCCTGCCAGGCCTCAAGATAGACCACTGCCAGCAGTGCATTATCATAAAGCATCTTTTCAAAATGAGGGACCAGCCAGTGTTCATCTGTGGAGTACCTGTGAAATCCCCCGCCAACATGATCATACATTCCGCCGCCGGCCATTTGGGCGAGAGAGTGGTCAATCATTTCAAGGATGTTCGTATCCTGTTTGACCTTTTCAAAGGTATTGCGGTTATGGCGCAGCAGCAAACGCACCGGCAGGCTGCTGGGAAATTTTGGGGAGCCGGAAAGTCCTCCGAATCGAGAGTCATAGCTCTGCCGGTAAAAGGATACTGCATTTTGTATCGTTTCTTTACCGGGAAGCCGGGTGCCGGGTTTGGGAGACATCATCTGCTGGATGGCAGCGGTAATCTGCCTGCCTGCGTTTTCCACCCGCCCATCCTGTGCATGGAAGCTTTGGATGAGCTTTTCAAGGAGGGTCAGAAAACCAATATCAGCGCCCCGATCACCGTCTCTGGGCGGAAAATAAGTTCCACCATAGAAAGGTTTGCGGTCGCAAGTCAGCCATACGTTCATGGGCCATCCTCCCCGGCCTGTTAGAGCCTGAACGGCACTCATATAAATAGAGTCAATGTCCGGCCGTTCTTCCCGATCGACTTTCACGCAGAGATAGTTCTCATTTAGATACCGGGCGATTTCTTCATTCTCAAAGGATTCTTCTTCCATGACGTGGCACCAGTGACAGGTGGCGTATCCCACGCTTAAGAAAACGGGTCGATTCAGTTTTCTAGCGGTTTCAAATGCCTCATCCCCCCATGGATACCAGTTGACCGGGTTATGGGCATGCTGCAGAAGGTAAGGACTGGATTCCAGAAACAGGCGGTTTGTATATTTAGCAGAGCCGTCCGGATGCAGGTGTTTTGTCCGTGGACGATATGTCCGGCCATGGACTTTTCTGGCGTTTTCCAGTCTTTGGATCAGATTTTTATCATAGAGCTGTGTCCCGGGGTGGGGAATATGGGAAAATGGGCCCTCAGCTTTGGCTGTGGGTGCTGCTGATAAAGTATGTGCCATTGTGATAACTCCTGAGGTCTTGTTTGTTTATTGTATAAAAATGAATTGAGTCATAACTATAATAAGATAGGACTTCAATTCAGGAATGCCACTTTGTGGTATGATTTTTTAAAAAAAAGATGCAGTCCCATATAACCCACATGTCCTAGCGGACACAACGAAATATGAAACACGATGATACAGGGCAGGCGATAGTACCATTCCGCCCCCTTTGGTTACCCTGACCGGAACGGTAAACGTCGGGGGGATTTTTGCCCTTCCAGACTAAAGCGCAGGAACTGCGGGCTAAAGTCCTCAAACAGCCTGCGCTTCTTAACGCCTGGAAGGGCAAAAATCCTATCCCCTTTGGTTTACAATGTTCCGATCAGGGAAACCAAAGAGGGCTCGAAAGTCGAGACTTTCACAATGATGTTTCGACATGAGTTTCTTATAAACCGGTACGGCCGGAGTGAAGTATCGGCTCTGGCCACAACGAATATAGAAACTCGACAGCAGAGGTGGGCGGGAACGGGTATTGCCCGCAGCGGATTAAACGGCAGCGGTCAGCATGGACGCTGAAAGAGCTGCCGTTTCCCTCGGAGCAGCCCAGGACGGGCTGCGAGAATGAGCGGAGGGTTATACCCGTTCCCGTCTACCGGTCCGACGAGAGTTTCATATAACCGGTACGGCCGGAGCGAGGTATGGCTCCAGCCTCAACGAATTTTGAAACACCTTCATTGACAATGCTTTGGCGAGTGTTTCATATAACCCACATGTCCTAGCGGACACAACGAAGCATGAAACACTTGCAAAAAATGAAAAATGGTCATAACTATCCAATTTTTTTTATCTTCCCAAACAAAAGCGAAAGGATAGTCATGACCAAGAGATCAAATAGCACATTAATCCAAATCGTTCACCCTATTTGTTGTGGTTTGGATGTTCATAAAGACAAAATTTCAGCTTGTTTAATCACTTTGAATAATGCAGGAGGTGAGCACCATGAGATTCGAGAGTTTTCAACATTCACTCACGATCTGCAAGAAATGAAAAAATGGCTGCTTGATAATAATTGCCCAATTATAGCAATGGAAAGTACCGGGGTATACTGGCATCCGGTTTATAATACCATTGAAGATAAAATTGAAGTCGTTTTGGTGAATGCCAGACATATTAAAAACGTTCCTGGCCGAAAAACTGATATCTGTGACAGCAAGTGGCTTGCCGGACTGCTTCGACACGGTTTAGTAAGAGGTAGTTTCATCCCTCCGGGGAATGTCCGGGAATGGCGAGAATTAAGCCGATTGAGAAAAACATACACCGAATCCCTTGCCGATTATAAAAGACGTGTTCACAAGCTGTTCATTACTGCAAATATAAAAATTGATTCAATAGTTTCGGATTTGTTTGGTTTGACAGGCACGAACCTGATCAATTTATTATGCAATAATAGTGAACTAAGCTTGGAAAAGGTCCAGGAGTGCACCAAAGGCGGCCTTAAGAAAAAAACGCAGGAACTGCATAAAAGCCTTAATGGATATTTCAAAGATCACCATCGTTTTCAACTTGTTGAGATGATGGAAATTATCAATATTTTTAAAAAAATGATTGAACAAGTTAATACTCGATTGGAATCTCTTACACGTGAGCACAAAGATTTATTGGAGCGTTTAGACGAAATTCCAGGTGTTGATAAAAAATCGGCACAATCCATTATAGGAGAAGTCGGGGTTACGCTAAATGAATTCAAAACTATGTCAGCATTTGTTTCATGGGCAGGCCTGTGCCCCGGGAATAATGAAAGTGCAGGAAAACGGAAAAGTGGCAGAAATGCAGTTAGAAATCATCCATTCAAAACGATTTTAGTCCAGGTTGCATGGGCAGCAATCAAGAAAAAAGGCTCTTATTACAAGGCCAAATATTACAAACTGAAATCCAGGAGAGGTGCCAGAAAGGCCATTGTTGCTATAGCCCATAGAATTGCAAAAGCCATTTACAGCATCATTAAAAATGCAGACACGTATAAAGATCTTGGCGAAGAGTACCTGAGCAAGCCCAACAAGCAAAGAGTATTAAAAAATTTAGCAAAAAAGGCTGATGAATTAGGCATGAAACTTGTGCCTTGTGGAAATTAATCGAATTGACAGCACGTTTTTAACAGGTATTGTTTAGAGAAGGACAGCAGACAAAGAAATTATTGATTCGGTAAACAAACGTCGGATGATCAAATGAAGCCTTAGAGCGCGAATATAACATGACGGGTCGGTTTTTTGCACAACAAACTGTTAGTCCTCCATCGGGGGAACTACGCATATAAAACTTATCTAAAATAAACCGACCACTACTGATGATTTAAAAACTTGTCTTCCGTGCCTGAATTATTAACCCGACAGGAAGAATTCTATCGATTTGATATTTTCAATCTGTAGCGTCAATCAAAGTGTTCTTGGGACAAGACCCAAAAACCAACAGGATACTATTCCCTTTTTCGAGGGGAGTGTTACATATAAAACGGCCATGTCGGCCTGCCGACACAACGAAGCATGAAACACGATAATACCGGGCAGGCAATAGTACCATTCCGCCCTCTTTGGTTACCCTGACCGGAACGGTAAACGTCGGGGGGATTTTTGCCCTTCCAGACTAAAGCGCAGGAACTGCGGGCTAAAGTCCTCAAACAGCCTGCGCTTTTTAACGCCTGGAAGGGCAAAAATCCTACCCCTTTGGTTTACAATGTTCCGGTCAGGGAAACCAAAGAGGGCTCGAAAGTCGAGACTTTCACAATGATGTTTCGACAGGAGTTTCTTATAAACCGGTACGGCCGGAGCGAGGTATGGCTCCAGCCTCAACGAATTTTGAAACACCTTCATTGACAATGCTTTGGCGAGTGTTTCATATAAAAACCCACATGTCCTGGCGGACACAACGAAGCATGAAACTCAACAGTATTAGGCCGGTGGGAACGGGTGTTGCACTGAACGGATTAAATGGCAACGGTGGGCATGGACGCCCAAGGAGTTGCCATTTTCCTCGGAGCAGGCCATGGACGGCCTGCGAGAATGAGTGAAGTGCAACACCCGTTTCCGCCGGCCGGTCGAAGCGAGTTTCTTATAAAACCGGCACGGCCGGAGCGAGGTATAGCTCCGGCCTCAACGAATTTTGAAACACCTTCATTGACAATGCTTTGGCAAGTGTTTCATATGAAAAAATATGTAGCAATGAAAGCGCGTTGCATCGCGTTGCATCGCATTACGGTGGTCTTTTTTCGTTGACATTTGTTCCTTTTTCTTTTTATTTTATTTATGTGCCTAGATAAAATGTAACCTAAAACTTTTCGACCTGTGCGGTTAGCTTTCCGGCTGGTACGACAAAAAATAAAATTCGATAACAGAGGTGAACGGGAACAGGTATTACCCGAAGCGGGTTAAATGGCAGCGGTCAGCATGGACGCTGAAGGAGCTGCCATTTCCCTCGCAGCAGCCCATGGACGGGCTGCGAGAATGAGCCTAGGGTTATACCTGTTCCCGTTCGCCGGACTTATACGAGTTTCATGTAAAAAAAGTTATCCGCACAGATCGAAACTTTTAGGTGCAACAGTCCCAAGGATGGTGCCATGGAACAAAACAGAACAGATAGCCTGCCGGAAATGAAAGCTTTTCTTCCAAAATTTAAGGCGTTTTTGCCCGAGCAGGATGTTGAATTCATGATGAAATTTGCCGATACGATGCTAATGCTGCACCGGGTTGTTGTGGTGAGTGATGCCTATTTTCAGAGAATGGGTACTGCAAAGGGGCGGGTTCTGATTCTGACCCGGCTTCTTCTGTCAGACGCGTCAAGTGGAGATAGTATTTCCGACCTGCGGCCGTTTTATCCAATCTCCTACGCGGCCATGTCTGGAGTGCTGGATACCCTGGAAAAGGACGGCATGGTTGAGCGGTGTGCCAATCCTGAAGACAGACGCAGGGTAAATATTCGGCTTTCTGAAAAAGGGCGAAAATTTATCATTGATTTTCTTCCCACCCATGTGGAAAACGTCAAAAAAATCAGTTCAGGATTACAGGAGGATGAGGTTGCACAAATGTTTGGCTCCTTGGAAAAAATTATTGGTGGGTTTGAACGGCTTGCCCAGTCCCTGCCGGAAAAGAACAGCACTGCAAGTGGGGGAGGAAAGGCAGATGAGGAAAAATAGACCGGGCTGGTCCATGCTGCTCATGTTGTTGCCGGTCCTGCTTTTTGTGGGCGGCTGTTCCGTGGTGGGTCCTGATTACCAGACACCTGACCTGACAAAGGCACATGGTGCGGGATGGCTTGGCCAACCAGGGGCTGGAGAGCGTACTTCATTTTCCATGGACGCACCCGTTGCAAGGTGGTGGGAACAGTTTGATGATCCTGAGCTTACAAGGCTTGTGGGTGAAGTGGTTGAGGCAAATCTTGATCTTTCCAAAGCCAGGGAACGCATTGTGGAAGCGGGGCTCAGGCGCCGTCTGACGGGTGCAGATCGTATGCCCTACGTTAATCTTGATGGAAAAATTGTCCAGGCCGGGACTGGTGAAAAAGCGGTGAATCGTGAGGGCCCGTCCCCCGGCGAAGAAGCAACCCTTTTTTCCGCCGGTGGTTTTTCCGGGTGGGAACTGGATCTCTGGGGGCGGGTTGCAAGACTTGTGGAGGCTGCGAATCGCAGCTACGAAGCAGAGCTTGAAACCTATCGTTATGTCTCTGTTTCCCTTACTGCTGAACTGGTTCTTGCCTATATTGATGTACGTACCCTTGAGGAGCGGCTGGGGGCGCTTGAAAAAAATATTGAACTGTTGACTAAATCCCTTGAGTTGGTGGAACTCAGATATCGAACGGGAACATCCACTGAACTTGAAGTAAAACAGATCCGGCGCCAGTTGAATCAAACCCGTGCCCTGGGTCCTGAATTGCGCCGGGCACGATCCGTTGCTGCAAACACGATAGCCATTCTTCGGGGTCAGGTGCCGGCTGAAAATCATCTTGCAGAAGGAACACATATGCATGTGCCGGAGATGATGGGGATTGGACTTCCAGTGGATCTTTTGACAAGGCGTGCAGATGTACGCCGGTTGGAAAGGCAGTATGCAGCAGCAGTAGCCATGATTGGTTCGGCAAAGGCGGACAAATATCCGCGGTTATCCATTACCGGCTCCATCTATTTTCAGACCGACGACCTGGGTATTCTGTTCCAGCCCGAATCCATTGTTTATTCCCTGGGACCAAGGCTTTCCTTTCCGTTGTTTGACGCAGGTAAGCTGCAGACCAAGGTTGAAATTCGTGGGTCCCAGGCGGAGCAGGCCCGTTTGGAATTGGAAAAGACCCTGTTGACTGCTGTTGGTGAGGTTGAAAATAGTGTTGTTGGCATCGTTCATAATCAGGAACGAGTCGGTTTCCTGGGGGCTGCCCTGGAGAATGCGATTCGTTCAGTGAGGTTGGCTGATCAGCTTTACCGGATTGGACTTGGCAGCCTTTTTGAGCTGATTGATGCCCAGCGTGAACAGATAAAAGTCCAGGACGAACTGATTCTGGCAAAGCAGTTTGAGCTTGGTGAGATTGTAAGACTGTACCGTGCCCTTGGCGGTGGATGGGATGTTCCTGGTCGAAAAATTGTAAAGAAGAGAACACAGGGAGAAGAGCGTAATGAATAAAGGTCTACGGGTAATAATTCTGCTGCTGATCCTCGGAGTGGCTGGAGGCGTCTACTACTGGAAATATAAATCTGTGGAGGCGCCGTCCGATAATACGGTTACTCTTTATGGAAATATAGACTTAAGGACGGTACAACTTTCATTCAATGAGCAGGAGCTGGTGCGAGAAATCCTCGTGGATGAGGGGGCCATGGTCGAAAAGGGCCAGCTTCTCGCTATGCTCAGAGATAAGAGGCTTCTTGCACAATTACAGGAGGCAAAATCCATGGTGGAAGCCCAGGACCAGGTCCTCAGGCTTCTGGTTAACGGCACAAGACCCCAGGAAATCGCCAGAATAGAAGCCCAGCTTGAGGCTGCACAGGTTAAGGTCGCAAATGGTGAGCGGTTAGCCAAAAGACTCAAAGTTACCTCAGAGACAGGTGCAAGCACCATCCAGGACCTTGACAATGCCGTGGCTGAGCTCGATGTGGCAAGGGCTGAGTTTAATGTGGTAAAAGAGACGCTGGCCCTTGCCAGGGAGGGATTTCGGAGTGAAAAGATAGCTGAGGCAAGGGCTGTTCTGAAAGCGCAGCAGGCAAAGGTGATGCTGCTTCAGGAGCGTTTGAAAGATACTTTTCTTTACGCCCCTGCACCGGGAATCATAGAGAGCAGGATAATGGAGCCCGGTGAGTTGGCGGCACCGGGCCGTACGGTTTTGTCCCTTGCCCTTATGGCTCCTAAATGGGTTCGTGCCTACCTGGCTGAACCTGATCTTGGTTTTGTTGCCCAGGGCATGGAGGCCATGGTCCATAGTGATTCGTTTTCAGAGGCGTTTAAGGGCAAGGTCGGCTTTATTTCCTCTTCTGCAGAATTTACCCCTAAATCTATCCAGACCACTGAACTGCGAACCCAGTTGGTATATGAAATCCGTATCTGGCTGGATGATCCGGACAACCGGTTCCGGCTTGGAATGCCTGTTACTGTGGTTTTGAAAAAACGTGGATCAACCAATGCCGACACCAGGGTCAAACCCGAAACAAGGGCCAATCAGGGATAGTAAGGATTGCTGATGGATGAAGTGAGGGAAATAATGGGGCAGCCCCTGGGTGCAGATTTTGTACTTGAGGCATGTGGTCTCACCATGGCGTATCATCCTAAAGGCGGAGAAACTGTCCGGGCGCTCTCGAATGTGACCTTTTCGGCCTGTTGTGGCAAGGTAACAGGACTTGTGGGGCCCGATGGCGCTGGTAAGACAACCTGCCTGCGTCTCGCTGCGGGCCTCTTATTGCCTGCCGCAGGAGATCTCAAGGTTCTGGGACTTGACGTTGTCCGAGATATTGACAAGCTGCGCAGCCGGATCGGCTATATGCCCCAGCAGTTTGGCCTTTATGAAGATTTAACGGTGGCTGAGAACCTTAACTTACATGCCGACCTGAAATCTGTTCCAAGAAATGAGAGGCCTGAACGGTACAAAAAACTCCTTGATATGACAGCGCTTACTTCTTTTACACGCCGCAGGGCCGGTCAACTTTCCGGGGGTATGAAGCAGAAGCTGGGGCTTGCCTGCTGCCTGATAAAATCACCTGAAATACTTCTTCTGGATGAGCCCACTGTGGGAGTTGATCCGGTTTCAAGACGTGATCTCTGGACCATAGTTGGCGAATTGGTTCAAAGGGATGGGATCGGTGTCGTTGTCGCGACCGCCTATCTTGATGAGGCGGACCGGTGTGATCAGGTTGTCCTGCTCCACCAGGGAAAGATTATTGAGATGGGTGCGCCGTCCCGCTTTAGAATGGGGCTTGAAAACAGGGTCTTCAGAGCCACTGACAGGGGGGGGCTCGGGGTGCGGGAACTCCAGCGTCAGCTCTACGCGAATCCTGAAGTGATTGATGCCACCATTCGTTCTGGTCGGGTAAGGATTGTGGTAAAGGATGCATCCTCGGCCAGGAAGCTTCTTGATTTATTGCCGGCCGGGGTCGAGATTGATCCTGTTGCTCCCGTCTTTGAAGATGGGTTCATGGATAGAATGACAGGACGGCTGGGCAACCAGCCCGTGGTGGTCATTTCGGAAAAAAAAACGAGGAAAAATCCGGATAAGGGTGAAGTGGTTGTGTCTGTCTCAGGGCTTATAAAAAAATTTGGCGATTTCACTGCGGTGGAGGATATCGGATTTCAGGTGCACCGGGGACAGATATTCGGGCTGCTTGGTTCAAACGGTGCCGGAAAAACGACCACCTTTCGCATGTTGTGCGGGCTTTTGCCCGCTACCGGTGGTGAGATAGATGTGGCCGGATACAATCTGCGTACTTCGCCTGCCACGGCCAGGGCCCGTCTTGGTTATATGGCCCAGCAGTTTTCGCTGTATCGCCAGCTTTCCGTGGTCCAGAATTTGAAATTTTACGGCAGGGCCTATGGTCTGTCTGGAAAAAAATTAAAAGAAAGGGTGGATTGGGCTTTGCAGGAGTTTGACCTGACCGGAAGGGCAAAACGCCAGGCAGGAGATCTCCCCGGTGGATATCGCCAGCGGCTTGCCATGGCCGTTGCCATGGTGCATGAGCCGGAGATCCTGTTCCTGGACGAGCCCACCTCAGGTGCGGACCCCCTTGCAAGAAGGGAATTCTGGCTTCGGATTAACGGATTTTCAAGGGATGGAGTCACGATAATTGTTACCACACATTTTATGGAAGAGGCAGAATTCTGTGATCATATGGTAATCATGTCCCAGGGCAAAAACCTTGCTGCCGGTCGGCCGGAGGATATCAGGGGGTTGGCTGTCACCCCAAAAAATCCAGATCCGACGGTGGAAGACGCCTTTATCGCCCTGACAGATACCCCTTCCCGCCGGGCAGATGTGGGAGACGGCAATGACTGAGGGAGGCAGCAGCGCCATGCGACTGGCAGGTTTTTTAAAAAAAGAGACCCTCCAGATTCTTCGGGATCCGTCCAGCCTTCTCCTTGGCATTGTTATGCCGGTGGTACTGCTCTTTATCTTTGGCTATGGCGTTTCCCTGGATCCGAAAAATGTTCCTGTTGCAATGGTCCTTGAAGACAGCGGTCCTGAAGCAAGGGAACTTGCCGCCCGTTTTGAACTTTCCCCCTACTTTAAACCCCAAATGGTGTATTCGGTGGCCCAGGCAAAAAAACGGGTTGATTCTGGGGCGGTTGATGGAATCTTTATTCTTGGCTCTGATTTCTCAGCACAGCTTGCAAAAGCGTTTCGGGCAGAGGTGCAGCTTGTATTAAACGGGGTGGATGCCAATCGCACCCGGCTGATCCAGGGATATGGTCTGGGGATTATCGGAAAATGGCTTGATGTTCGAAGGGCTAGGGGGGAAGGCGGTGTTCTTCCGCCCCTTATTGTTGAACAACGAATCTGGTTCAATGAATCGGCTGACTCCACCAATTTTCTGGTACCTGGTCTGCTGACCCTTATTATGACCCTCACTGGAACCCTTTTGACCGCCCTTGTTGTTGCCCGGGAATGGGAGAAAGGCACCATGGAGGCCTTGCTGGCAACCCCTATTACTCCGGGGGAAATACTGCTTGGTAAGATTATTCCCTATTTCATCCTCGGTATGACGGGAATGCTCCTGTCCGTAATCCTTGGTGTTTTTTTGTTCAATGTCCCCCTGCGTGGGTCTCTGATGCTTTTAATTGCATTGAGCGGGCTGTTTTTACTTGCGTCTTTAGGGTTTGGTCTCTTTATCTCTTCTGCTACCCGGGTCCAGTTTGTGGCAGCGATGATATCCGTTATAGCCGGTTTCCTTCCCGCATTTTTCCTTTCCGGCCTGCTGTTTGACCTGGAGAGTACGCCAAGGCTGGTCCAGATGATCAGTTATCTTATTCCGGCACGCTATTTTGTGATCATCAGCCAGACCCTTTTTCTGGCAGGTAATGTCTGGTCGACCCTTCTTCCAGCGGCCGGAATGCTGGCTGTAATGGCAATCGTCCTTATTGGTGCAACCAGGAAAAAACTGGTCCGGAGGCTACCCCAGTAATGAAAATTTTACAGCGGATAATCACCCTGATTCTCAAAGAATTCAGCATGGTGTTACGGGACCCCAAAAGCCGGGTTGTGGTGATCGTACCACCCATTATTCAGTTTTTTGTTTTTGGTTTTGCAGCAACCTATGATCTTACCGATGTGCGGTATGCGGTGTTGGATCAGTCCCGTACCGTTCAGTCCCGTGAGCTTCTGGCCCGGTTTGAGGGGTCGGATAATTTCAGGTTGGTGACAACCCTTAGCTCTGATAGCCAGATACCGGAAATGATCGATACCGGGAAGGCACGGCTTGTGATTAATATCCCTGCTGATTTCAGTCTAAAACTGGCCCATGGCGACCAGGCAGGGGTTCAGGTAATCGCGGACGGACGCAACTCCAATGTGGCCGCCATTGCCCTTGGCTATGTCACCTCAATCGTTCAACAACAGGGACGTCAAATTTTAACAAGAAGGGGACAACTGGCAGTCGAACCCTCCCTTGAATTGATCAACAGGGCCTGGTTTAACGAGAACCTGGTCAGTCGCTGGTATATTGTTTCTGCCCTTGGGGGAGTCATTTCAATGGTTGTTGTCATGATACTCTCGTCCCTTTCCGTTGCCAGGGAAAGGGAGTTTGGAACTTTTGATCAGCTCCTGGTGGCACCTTTCAGGCCCTTTGAAATTCTTATCGGCAAAGCGATACCGCCCATCGTGTTTGGTTTGTTCGACGCACTTCTGCTTTCGGGAGCAGCTGTTTTCGTCTTTAAAATCCCCTTCCACGGGTCTGTTTCGGCCCTTGTTGTCATTCTTACCGTTTTTGTGGTCGCCGTGGTCGGGGTGGGGCTTTTTGTTTCGTCAATTTCAACGACAATGCAGCAGGCACTGCTTGGTTCCTTTATATTTATGATGCCTGCCGTGATTCTGGGTGGCTTTACCACCCCCATCGAAAATATGCCGGACTGGCTTCAGACTGCAACCTATTTAAACCCACTGCGCTACGTTGTTTATGGCCTGAGGGAGATTTATCTTGCCGGTGGAGATCTTGTTTCCGTCTGGCCCCTGATCTGGCCCATGGCTTGTATTGCAGCCGTCACCCTGCCCCTTGCTGGCTGGATGTTCAGACGTCGGACCACATAAGGTCGGTTGTTTTCATGGTGTTTTCTTTGAAGATGATGACCTAAATTTTTTTTTACCACAATTTTCTTTTTTTGGGTTGACACCCACTTCGTCTTTATGTTTAATACATTATTAATGTCGACATTATGTTTGTTTACAACAATCATAATTGACGAACAAATAAAAACAGATCCCGATCGGTTTTTCGGAATATGAATTTGACGGAAAAGAACAATGTCTAAACCAGCTATGGAAAAAAATATTTCAGGAACCTTTTCCAGCCCCCAGCACATTCCAAATTGCACGGATTTCCTGGGAGTATCTCTGGAAATAAAACCCATCATTTAATTATGATGGCAAAGGACCTGACTGTTTTTATCCATTTTTATTTAACATTCAAACATAAGGCAAAGGATTATGAATCTAGCACAATTTCCAAGAAGGCGCTACACAGAAGGTCAGACACCCCTCGAATATCTACCCAACTTTACTAAGGCCCTTGGCGGACCTGAAGTTTATGTCAAGCGGGATGATCTTCTGGGACTTACAGCAGGTGGAAACAAGACACGTAAACTTGAGTTCCTTGTTGCAGACGCACTTAACCAGGGATGCGACACCCTTATCACCTGCGGTGCAATTCAGTCAAACCACTGCCGGCTGACACTTGCAGCTGCCGTAAAAGAGGGAATGAAATGCAGGCTTGTCCTTGAGGAGAGAGTCCCCGGTACCTATGACAAACATGCAAGCGGAAACAACTTTCTTTATCACCTGCTCGGTGTGGAAGATTATAAGGTTGTTCCTGCCAAGACCGATATGATGGCAGCCATGAAAGAGGTGGCCGAAGATGTTGCCAAGGCTGGCCGCAAGGCATATATCATCCCCGGTGGCGGTTCCAATCCCATCGGAGCGACCGGTTATGTATCCTGTGCCCAGGAAATTCAGAGTCAGTTGTTTGAAAAAGGTCTCAACATCGACAAAGTTGTTGTTTCAAGCGGCAGCACCGGTACCCATGCAGGCCTTATAACCGGATTTGCCGGGTGCAACATGAACATCCCCATCTATGGCATTAATGTAAGCCGTGACACAGAAATCCAGGAAAAGATGGTATTTGATCTGGTTGAAAAAACCGCAGATCATGTTGGAATAAAGGGTGACATTGATTCAAACCTTGTAAAATGCTTTGACGCATACTGGCGTCCCCATTACTCCCTGCCCAACAGACGAATGGTTGAGGCTGTCAGCATGCTCGCCCAGACCGAAGGCATCCTCACCGATCCCATCTATACAGGCAAGGCCCTTGCCGGTCTCATCGATCTGAGCAGAAAGGGGACCTTCAAGAAAGGAGAAAAAGTTATGTTTGTCCACACGGGTGGATCTCCTGCACTCTATGCCTATATCCCAGTAATCCTTGGAGACGAAAAGGTTGAGGACGAATAATTAATTCAACTTTCGGAGTTGGCTGTTTTATATGGGGTCAGGCTTTCCTTAAAAAAAGCCCGACCCTTTCCAGCAAGACTGAAGTCCGAAAGTTGAGTAATTAATAAGCCGTCACTGGATATTTTTTGCCAAAGGACAGCACTGTGGCTCGAACCAATGGAACGAAACTACAGTTTACAGGTTCGAAGCCATGGTGCTGTCAATCGATATAAACTTCCCCCCTCAGTCTCTATTGTCACAGGCACAATGGGTTCCCATTTTTGCTCCAGGGCATAGGCAAATAAGAATCTGCACCTCCAATCCCTTGACGCCTCTTTCTGCCAAGGTTTGCCCATAATTAATCTTGACTCTATATCACACGCTCAATATATTCTGCCATTATCTAAAATCTTCTTGCCCCTTCACACGACTTGAACATGGAAGGATATCAGCCCAGAAAATTTTATCCACATTGAATTTTCGGGAAGGTGTGTGATGGATTGCAGAACGCACAATACAGAGCAGATTTTCCCAATTTGATAATTGACAAAAAAAAGTGATCGATAAAGGACAATAAATGTCAAAAATAAAAAAGCAAACTTACAGTGACCAAGTCGTTCATTATATAAAAGAAGGAATCCTCAAAGGAGAATTCCAGCCGGGAAGCAAAGTCAAGGAGGTGGAGCTGGCCCATAAACTATCCATCAGCCGGGCCCCCATACGTGAAGCTCTCCAGATTCTTGCTAAGGAAGGACTCATCGTTTCCAAACCCCAGAAGGGTAAATATGTTACCACTCTGACGGCCAAACAGATCAAGGACAGCTATTTCACCGGTGGTATTCTGGAAGGAGCCGCTGTGGCTGCGGCCATGGACCGCTATACAGAAGAGGACATTACAGGGCTTGAAAGGCTTGTCCAGGAAATGAAAGCCATTGCAGAGACGAAGGCTCCCATTGAAAATTTTGCAAAACTTGACAACGAATTCCACGGGATACTCTTTTCCAGGATAAACAACGATCTTGTATATGAACTCTGCCACAGATCCTGCCAGGGGATTTCAAAATTTCTTCTTTTCAACCACTGGATCAAACTGTACACGGCCCATGAGATCTACCAGCGCCACCTGAGAATTGTAAATGCCCTTAAAAAAAACGACCCCATATATCTGGAAAATACCATCAGAGAACATTATCTTGATTCAGGAGATCGCATGTCCCACTATGGGGTGGATGTGTACGAGGAATGATATAGCCCCTGGTGGCATTGATGTTCCAGGCTTACCCCATTGGAAAAACAGGGTAATCCTGGGACCGTTATAGCTCTGCAACGCTGCTGGATTCAATGCCGGGCTGGACGTCTAAAACAGCCCGGATTTCCTGGTCGATGCCTGTCACAAGTTCTGGGATGTCATCGTGGATGCGACCGGCCTCTGCCTGTTCCAGGAGCCTGAAAAAAAGATCGACCAGATAGCGGTTGGCCCGGTGGAATACCTCTGTTTCAGGTTTTGCAAAATAGACGGGAGATTCGGGATCCCCCATGCCCATGATGATGGTGTGGCAGGCTGCCACAACCAGTTTTGACATCCATTGAACCCCATCATCGATAAAGGTCACCTCTCCTTCGAATCCAAAGAGCCCGTTCTTGACCAGGCGGCCTTCTTGTTCAAACTGGGTATAAGCTGCGGTTCCCTTGAGTACGATCTGGCAGTGGCACAGCAGGTTGGCCGTTCTTTCCAGGCGGTCCAGGAGGTTGTTTGCCATCAAAAAATCGATGTTGTTCCTTAGGTCCGGAAGGGTGGCGTCCTGGACAAACATGAGAAATCCCACCTCGGGCTCAATGCCGTGGCGTCGACACAGCGATATGGCCTGGGCTCCCTGGGAGGGGCCGGTGCTCTTGTTGATTTTTCCCAGGATCGTTTCTGAACCGCTTTCAATGCCCATGAGAAGGGAGGTGAAGCCCGATGCCACAAGGTGATCGAGGATTTCGTCGTCAAGGTCCGATGGCCGGGTCTCCATGCCAAAGTGGATCTTCATGGGCTTGATCAGTCCCATGAGTTTGAGTATGCGCTCTTTTCCCTTTTTACCGGGACCGATGAAATTGGGATCCACAAAGTAGAACTCTTTTGCGCCCTTTTCCACCAGAGTTTGCATCTCTTGGGCGATCTCCTGGGGGGTGCGTCCCCGCCACAGGGGGCCCTGGTTGTAGAATGAGGGCACTGGACAGAAGCTGCAATGGTTATAGCAGCCCCGGCTGGCAAGGATGGAAACAGTACCTTCAAGGGAGGGCCTCAGGGGGGCAGGAAAGATATCTGGATTCTTTTCAGGGGGTCTGGATTGGAATGCACCGGGCATCAGGACGTTATCTCTTTGAGCCAGGCCTGGAATCCGGCCGAAGTCCTTGCCTTGTTCAAGGGTTGCGGCAAGTTCAACCAGGGTATGTTCAAACTCTCCCACGGCAATGGAATCCACTGCTGTTTGTGTGGTAAGGATTTCCTGGAAAACCAGGGTGGGAAAGAAGCCGAACAGGTTGATGTGGCCGGTAAATCCCCTGGATCTGAGGTGGGTGAAAAGAGTGAACAGGTGTGGGGTGTGCTCCCAGAAATAGACGGCGTTGACGCACAAAAGATCGGGATTAATGTCCAAGATCTCCTGTTCTGTTTGTTCAAAATCCCAGCGGTTACCCGCAGCATCCATGAAGCAGGAGGCAAATCCCCGGGACTCAAGCATCGCTGCGGCATAGCCTCCCATGAGACAGGACCAGAGGGGGGTGTTGGCGATGTCGTTGAACCGCTTTTTCGAGACCATTCTTGGGTGTTCGAGAATCAGGGTTTTCATTGTACCTCCATGGGTAGTTTCAGTCTGGAAAAGACCCCGGCTCTGTGGCATCGGGCCTCGAGTTCGTGGAGAAGGTGACCATGGGGTTCCGGGTTGTGGTACACGGGATAGAGAAGATCCGTGTCCGGGGACAGGGAACCTGATTTGATCAGCCGTTTTGTCATGGGTGCTCCGGGATAGAGTCTTACATGGTTGAAGATAACTGCCCCAAGATTACCGGCCCTGGCATGGATTTCAAGGATCCGGTCCAGGGTTTCCCGGGTCTGGATTCTTTCCTGGTCTCCTTCGCCTGGCAGGTTGAGTAGAAAATGGCACATGGTGAGGATGCCGTTTTCTGCCGTGAGCCTTGCGGCATCAAACAGATCCTGCCGGGTCATCTGTTTGTTCAGCAGTTTCAGGCCCTGGTCTGTGAGACTGTCTCCTGAGAAGTAGACGGCCACACAACCGGCCCTCTGGGCAAGTTCAAGGTTTTCCCGGGTAAGAGAGTTTTCCCTGAAAAATCCGGTCCAGGTGAGGTCAAGATTCCGCCTGACAAGTTCCTGGCACAGGGCTTCAAAGTGGTGTTGGGGACGGTTTACCACGGAGTCTGTGAAATGGAAAAGTTTAATGCCGAATTGCTGGTTCAACGATGCCATTTCGTCCACAATTCTGGAGGGGCTGCGCAGCCGCATGGTGCATCCCCCGAGAAAGGGATAGAGGCAGTAGCCGCACCAGAGGTCGCATCCGCGTTTGCCCTCAATGCCCATTGCTGCAATATAGGCGTTGCCCTGGGTGTAGGAGAGCGGAGAAAATGCGTTGACATCTATTTCCGGCAATGTGTCCATGGCGATCATGGGACCCATGGGGTTTTCCACGATGCCGGCCGTGTTTCGCCACAGAATTCCAGGAATATTTCCCGGATCAAGATCAGGCTCAAACAGGCGTGGAAAGATCTGCTCTCCTTCTCCTTTGAGGCCCATATCAAGCTCGGGAACCTCTTCCATGAGTCGTCTTGCAAACAGGGAAAATGCCGGTCCCCCGGCCAGTATCCTTGCCCGGGGGGCCAGGGCCCTTGCAAGGGCCGCCCCTGTCTTGAGGGAAGAAAGATAGGATGCCTGGTGGCCGGCCAGGGGGTCAAGGTTCCGAAACGACAGGGCAATTGCGTCGGGTTGAAATTTTGCTATTGTTTTTTTGAGGTCGGGCCAGGGATCCATGGCGATGTTCATGTCCAGCACCTCTTTGTCGTGGTGGGGGGGCAGGGTGCTAGACAGCCTGGACAGGCCCAGTGGATATACTTTTTCCCCGGCACCCAGGTGGGAGGTGGGAAGTTGTACCAGCAATATTTTCATTTGTAATTACTCCAGGACCAGCAGTCCAATATATTTGACATAGTTGTTTTTCTCCTGCACAGGGGTGAGACTGAATCCTGCGTTTTGGGCAGTGGTGTAGACATCAATGCCCGAGGCTTCCATGGCCGGCCGTGCCTGGTCCGGGTGTCGGCAGATGCCGGTGTCCGGGCAGGAAGGGCAGACAGGGCAGGGGCCGGCCCCGAATACAAAGGCCTTGTGAAATCCTGCCAGAAAGGCGGTCTTTTCAAGTTTGAGCAGCCGCTTGTGAAAATCCCTGCCCGGGGGCGCCCCCTGGACCAGGATGGCCTGTGTGTAGGCGTCGAGCATGGCCCGGGTTCTGTCGTGGTCCACGGTCTGGGGCGGGCACTGGAGGTTGTTGCCGAATTCGGCACAGCCAAACCGGCATTTCATCCTTACCCAGGGGGCTGTGACTACCTGGTCGGGTGAAAGGGGCACGGCCCTGTCAAAACCAAGGGCGAGGGCCGTATCGCAGATGTTTTTTTGAAAACTTTTCAGGTTGCCGCTGCCCCCTGCCACCATGACGGCGGTGTCCGTGGTAAGATCAATGGTCTCCACAGGGGTGATGTCCATTTGTTCAAGCCAGGCCCTGATGGTGGCGGCGGAATGGCAGGCGCCGTTAAAGGTGTTGAGCATCATGGAGAGATCATAGAGGGCGCCTTTCTGGGGTGATCTGCCCGACCGGTCTGGAAAATAGTCGTGGATGATTACCATACCGCCAGGTTTGAGCAGTGAGACGGCCCGCTGGAGAAGCTGTTTTGCCTCATCCGGGCCATAGGCATGGAGAAAATTACTCAACACGACCAGACCGAATTTCTGGTGGAATTCATGGCTTCTGAAGTCCCCGGACAGGGGGGTGATCCTGTCCCAGGCCTGGGGTTCAGGATAAATCTTTCGGGCCGCTTCAATCACCTCTTCAAGGTCGAAAACCACGGCCCTGGTTCCCGGGATTCGTGCCAGAATCGACCGGGCAAGGCTGCCAGATCCGCCGCCCACATCCAGGATCGGGCCCATGGCATCCTGTCTTGCCGCAAGATCGGCAATTTCCGGCGCTTTTTGTTTTACCAGGGTGTCCATGGCTTCTACATACCGTTGGTTGCGTTGTTTGTAGTCGAGGTCCTCGCCCTTGTGTCGCCCCTGGCAGGAGACCTTGTCCGAGAGTTTTTCCCAGTTGGAGGCCATGTACTTCCGGTAGAGGAAAAAAGCCCCCATGTAGCCTTCCCTGTCTGGTACGAGAAAGCGGGAGGCGACCTGGGCGTTGTACCAGTGGTCCCTGTCATGGCCAACAAGGGCCATTCTTTCCATGGCCCTGAGCAGTCGGAACAACTCTGCTTCACGGCAATCCATGGCAGAGGCAAGGTCGTCAAGGGTGGAGATGCCCTGGTCCAGGAACTTGAAAATTTCAAGCTCCAGGGCGGTAAACAGCACCTGGGAATACCAGTAGGCCGTGGACAGATCTTCCAGGTACTGAAAATCGTGGTGGGCCGGATCAGCGTTTGTAAAATCCTTTTTCATGGATGGCTACCCTTTGACCACTGTGAGAATTTCGGTGTAGGCATGGGCCATGTCCTGTTTCACCCTTTCCAGGCTGTTGGTCTCGGCTTCCGCCTCCAGCCACAGGGTGGCGTTGGTTGCTCCCCGGGAGACTGAAACACACGAGAGGATGTCCGGGTGGGTGATGCGTCGGATGGATTCCCGGCCCGACGCCGACACCCAGTGTTCCCTTGAACCCTGAAGGTTATCGACAAAGTTTTTCCACTCAAGGGTGCCAAGGATGTCGCAGCTCAGGTGGAGGGTGGTTCGGTTGCCCCGGGGGCGTTCCTGGATCAAGTCAAGGATCTCCGGTGCTGCCATGGCCGTGGCCGGTGTTGCCATGGCCGTGGTCAATTTTTCTGCTTCGTTTTTGAAGAACAGGGCCAGCCTCACCCGGGAGGTGGGGGCCGTTGAAAGGCTGACACCCACAAACACAAGGCCGCTTACCGCCATGGACAGGATCACCCCGTGTCCCATGAGTATCGGGTGAATTGTTTCCAGGAACGGAGGCGCCATGGGCGGTGTTTTTGCAAGGTCCAGGATCACCAGGCCGGACTGAATGATGAAACCGGTTACCATGGAGGCCACGGCACCCTGGCCGGTGGCCCGGCGCCAGTATAGTCCGCCCATGAGGGCAAAAAAATAGGAGGCGCTTGCAATAAAGGTGGCGATGTGGATGGCGTCGATGATGGAGCCGATGAAGAACGATCCCAGTGTGGCAAAGACGATGATGATCACCACGCTGATCCGGTTGACCACAAGCATCTGCTTCATGGTGGCCCCGGGGTGAAGGTAGCGCTGGAAGATGTCCCTGGAGATGCACGAGGCCCCTGAGGTGGCAAAGGTGTCTGTGCATGACATGGCGGCCGTGGCAAGGCCCACGGCGCTCAGGGCCAGGATGAATCCAGAAAAATTGTGGTCCATGATAAAGGTGAGAAGGGCGGGTTCGGCCCTGGCCATTCCCATGGGAAATCCTGCACCGGCAATCTCGGGATAGATGGTGTTGAGGCCCAGGGCCAGGAAGGCGCAGCCGGCAAACACAACGGTAACAAGAACCGATCCCAGGAACATGCCGTTCCTGGCACTGCGTTCATCCGTGGCTGCCCATACCTTCTGCCACTGGTCCTGTTCCGTGATCCAACCGGGAATGATGGCGATGGAAAAGATCAGGATCATGGGTAAGCCGATGGAACCGGGGTTCCACCAGTTGTCGGGCACGGATGTCAACAGTGCTGCAACCGGTTCGGCAGTGAGGGTTCCTGCGCTGGTCATTACCACCCCAGCCATGATGAGGACAAAGAGGGTCAGGCAAAGGAACTGGATGATGTCTGTTGCAATCACAGCAGAGAGCCCACCCATGGTGACGTAGATGGAGACGGCAAGGGCGACGATCAGGGCCGACATCAAAGGAGAGACGCCGTAGAAGGTGGAAAGCACCATGGCAAAGCCCTTGATATCTGCCACGGCAAACAGGATCATCACAACGGTGATGATGATGGCAACGGGCAGTCGCAGATAGCTGCCATAGCGAAGCTCCAGAAGTTCGGGCTGGGTGATGGCGGGCAGGCCTTTTATTTTCCTGACAAACAGGCCGATGGCGAACAGGGCGATGATGTTGGGTGCCACAAATCCCCAGACAGATCCCATGCCCAGGAGCATGAAAAAACCGATAACGGCCAGGATGCCGCCGGCGGTGAGCCAGGATGCCGCAGCCGAACAACCGATGGATAGCATCCCGGCATTTTTTCCGGCAAGAAAGAAATCGGTCTGGGTTTGCTGTCGTTTGTTGAAGTACCACCCCACGCTTATGAGCAGGGCGGTATAGGCAAAAAGCAGGCACAGAAACAGTTGATATGGGTTCATATCTTCTCCAGTCGGATGGAAGCCTGGGCGGTTGCCGGGGCGATCCTCCGAACGATACTGTGTGCCAGCATAAAAAATCCCCAGCTGACACACGATCAGCCCGGGGATTTACCATCTCTCCGAGAACGTCTGTTTTTGCCTGTCTGGCAGGTATTCTGACTCGTGGATCATCCTAATGGCCGCGTCTTCCCGTGCTGGTTCGTTCTTTAAACCTGCAGCACAGTGACCGGTTGCGGCGGTCGTCCTCACTCACAGCGGCGGGTCCGTCCCGGAATTAAACCGGGTTCCCTGCAGGGTCTGAACCTTTGTCAGGCCCCGGCCTTCCCAGGGGAAGGCACCAGAAAGCGTCTCTTTTTTTAAAATACTGAACACGCTTGTTGTTCAGATCGTACAAGGGCTCATACCCCACACACCATGATTTTGTCAAGCAGGAAAAGGCGGAACATCATCACCGGTATTCTCCAGATTTTTTTCAAGAGAAAAGGCTTTTTGAAAAAAAACTTCAACCTGCTGAGTTGACAGTGGTTTACTGAACAGGTAGCCTTGAACCTCCTGACACTGTTTTACACGCAGGAAATCAACCTGGCCTGTGGTTTCAACGCCTTCGGCAATTAATCTCAGGTTCATGCCTTCAGCCATGGCAATAATGGCGGTGATGATGGACTGATCTCTTTTGCCGATGGCAATGCCGTCGACAAAGGTTTTATCAATTTTCAAGCAGTCAATGGGGATTTCTTTCAGGCGACTCATGCTTGAATAACCGGTGCCAAAGTCATCAATGGCAATCCGGATGTTCATTTTTTTCAGTGCATGCAGGATGTTGGTGGTTTCCGGCACGTTTTTTACCAGAAGGCTTTCGGTTATTTCGATTTCCAGATATTGGGGATCCAGGGTTGTTTCTTCAAGTATGCTTTTGACCATATTCAGGAAATCAGTATGGGTAAACTGATTCACGGAAACATTAACGGCAATCCGCTGCAGGGGTAATCCCTGATCCAGCCAGGTCCTGGTCTGCCTGCAGGCCGTTCGCATGACCCATTCACCAATGGCCACTATCATCCCGTTTTCTTCGGCTATGGAGATGAACTCAATTGGCGGAACATTTCCCAACTCCCAGTTATGCCAGCGCAGCAGAGCTTCAGCACCACATACCTCTCCTGTGACCAGATCGAACTGTGGCTGGTAGTGCAGGGCAAACTCACCCCGCCCCAGGGCCTGCCTGAGATGATTCTCAATGGTCATTCGTTTCAATGCATCGGCATTCATGGACTGCTCATAAAAACTGAACATATTAGGACCCATGCGTTTGGAAAAATACATGGCAATATCGGCATTTTTGAGCAGGGTTTCAATGTCCTCACCGTCCTGGGGGAAAAGTGAAATACCGATGCTGGGCGTGACGATGACTTGGTGGTTACCCAGGTGCAAGGGTTCGGCAAGTTGTTTGGCAATGCGCAGGGCCACCACTCCTGCATGTTCTGCCCGGGTCACCTCGGGCAGGATCACTGTGAACTCATCCCCACCCAGCCGGGCCACCATTTCACCTGCCGGCGATCTGCTGACGGTATCTGAGGTCCGGAGACATTTAAGGAGTCTCTTTGACGTGGCTTTAAGCAAATCATCGCCAATGCTGTGACCCAGCGTGTCATTAATCCGTTTAAAATTGTCAAGGTCAATATAGAGCAATGCGGCTTTGTGCTTGTAACGATGGGCTTTGTCAAGGGTTGTCGTAAGGTTTTCGATGAACAGCGTTCGGTTGGGCAGACCGGTCAGGCTGTCGTAAAAAGCCAGCTGATTGAGCCGGCCCTGGATTTCATTGTTCAGTTCCCATTTTCGGGTCAGTGCATGGGCAAGTTGAAGCACCTCCACATTGTCAAAGGGTTTTTTAAGAATCAGCAGACTGTCTGTCTCTCCCAGAACCCGGCGGATCTCCTGCCATGAATAGTCGGCATAGGCCGTGCACAGAACCACCTGTAAGTCCGGGCTTTCCTGCCAGAGATGACTGATGGTTTCTATGCCGTCCCAGCCCGGAGGCATGCGGCCGTCCACAAATGCCAGGGAATAGGGGCGGCCCTCGGATTTTGCCTTCTGGACCTGGGCCAGTCCTTCCCTGCCCTGGAAAACGCAATCGATTTCAAACGTCCCAGATGCCATGGTTTGGGTTTCGGCACCAAAGAGCGCAGTTTCCATGTCTTGAATCTCGTTGTCCGAATCAGGAGATTTCATCAATATTTTGCAGAAATCCTGGTGGATCGCAGTATTGTCATCTATTACCAGGATCCGATGGGAAAGATTGTTTTCATGGGGTTTCATATGCGATGTCCTGTGTTGTATAAATTCGCGGGGAATGGCTGCCCCTGGGAGTCTGTTGATCCATAGATCTATTCTTTTTGATGTCTGGGGCTGTTAACTGTCTGCCCATCCAGGGCTGACCGCACTGCAGTTTTTAATTCCAAAAGCTTATATGGTTTTCCAATAAACCCGGTTGCACCGGCCTGCATCACTTCCTTGGTTTGGACCAGGGCTGAGTAACCGCTGGCAATCAGAATGCGGACTTTGGGGTTTTGACTCAACAGTTCCTGCATGCATTGATAACCGTCCATGCCTGGCATGTTCACGTCTAAAAGAATCAGGTCTATGGAATTTCCCTTGTCGGAGTAAATGGCCAGAGCCTCCTCACCATTAGCCGCTGTGAGTGTGGTGTAGCCAAAAGACCGCAGCATTTTCGCGGTCATTTCTCTGATTCCGGAGTCGTCGTCTACAATAAGTATGGTATTTGAACCCCCCTGGGGGGTGGCCTGCGAAAATACTGTTTTGTCCGTATCCCTCTCCGGCATGGCCGGCCAATAGATCTTAAACGTTGTCCCATGGCCGGGTTTGCTTGAGCAATGAATAAATCCGTTGTGCCCTTTGACGATGCCGTAGACAGAGGCCAGCCCCAGGCCAGTTCCCTTGCCGATCTCCTTGGTGGTGAAAAAAGGATCAAAGGCGTTCTTTAATGTTTCATTGTCCATGCCGCTGCCAGTGTCAGACAGTGTCATTAAAACGTATGGCCCGGGTATGATTTCCAGGTGGTTCCTGTCAGTCCCATCTGCCACCAACACATTCCTGATCGAAATTTCCAGTCTGCCGCCATGGGGCATGGCATCCACGGCATTTCCCCCCAGGTTGAGTACAATCTGTTCCACCTGGGTCGGATCAGCGTGTATTGGCCACACCGAGGGGTCCATGTTCAACTTGATGGAGACTGTTTTGGAAATGATCCGTTCGAGCATTTTGACCGTTTCTGTCACTTCATGATTGACATCCACCCGTTGTTTTTTAACCTCAGCGTTGCGGCTGAACTGCAGGAGTTGACGAACCAGTTGGGCAGCACGATCAATGGCTTTGACAACGGTTTTTAAAAGCGTTACATCCCTATGATTCGCCGGCTTCTTCATCAGTAATAATTCAATATTTCCACCGATTAGATGGAGTAAGTTGTTAAAATCATGGGCAACACCACCTGCAAGAACTCCCAGGGACTCCATCTTATGGGCCTGGAGCAATTGAGATTGCAATAGTTCCCGTTCCTTTTGAGCCTGAATACGTTCGGTAATGTCTTGAACAACAAGAATCCCGGCCGAGATAATGCCCTTTGGGTCACGGACAGGCGCTGCATTGGATGAAATCCATTTTTCATGGCCCCTGGCATTGCGGATGATGAACTCCTCATTCTGGATGGTTTCTCCGTTTACCGTTGCACGTACCAGGGGAAATTCCCCCGGGGCGTACAGCACCCCGTCAGTCCGGAATACCTGCCAGTGATCATCTGTGTTTACGCTTTGACCTTCAGGAAAAAACGGGTGGGCACTGCTCAAGATATGCAGCGCTGCAGGGTTGCTCCAGCGGATTTTGGCATCTTTTGCGTCCGCAATGATGATGCCGGCCGGCGAATGGGCAAGGGAGGCCTCAAGCATGGCTCCAATCTGTTCTTTTTCCTGTGTTTCTTTCCGGACTGTGTCTCCCAGATAATCGATTTGACACTGGATTTGACGGTTCAGTTCCCATTTTCGGATCAAAGCGTGGGTCAGTTGAAGCACCTCCACATTATCAAAGGGCTTTTTGAGGATCAGCAGGCTGTCAGTCTCTCCCAGTACCTGGCGGATTTCCTGCCATGAGTAGTCGGCATAGGCTGTGCACAGCACCACCTGTAAGTCCGGGCTTTCCTGCCAGAGACGACGGATGGTTTCTATGCCGTCCCAGCCCGGAGGCATTCGTCCGTCCACAAATGCCAGGGCATAGGGGTGGCCCTCGGATTGGGCCTTTCGTACCAGGGACAATCCCTCTCTGCCCTGGGAGGCACAATCGATTGCAAATGTGCCAGAATTCAAGGTTTGGGGTTCTGACCCAAAGAGTGCTGCTTCCATGTCGTTCAGGGCGTTGTTCGATGTATGGGCTTTTATCAGTATTTTGCAAAAATCCCGGTGAATGGCAGTATTGTCATCGATTATCAGTATACGCTCACAAGGACTGTTTTTATGGGAATTCATGCGGTGCCTCCTGGGGCACAGGGGAGTTCAAGGGTAAATGTTGCGCCAAGACCGGGACCGTCACTTTCCGCAATCAGGCTGCCGCCAAGTTCCCTGGCGGCAAGGGCGCCGCTGTGCAGGCCAAATCCGTGGCCGGACTTACGCGTGGTAAAGCCGTGGTGGAAAATCCGGGTTAGGTTTTCAGGAACAATGCCCATGCCGTTATCTGAGACCTGGATGGCCAATCGGCCATGGCCGGAGTTGAAAATCCGAAGGGTGATATCTTTTTCCCTGTTGACGCCATCCGCGCAGGCATGCTTGGCATTGTTGATCAGGTTCAGCAAAATCTGCAGAACCTTGTGTTTGTCCACGGTGATGGGGGGTACCGCCTGGTATTGGCGCTGTACTGTGACTTCGTTCCGGGTCAGTTCGTCGGCATTGAGCTTGAGTGCATCCTCCATCAGCTGATCCGGGGGAATGGTTTCAAAAACCCCGGAAACCCGGCCGTAGGTTTGCTGCATGGTCACAATTTCCTTGATGTGCTCGATCCGGTTGTGGAGCGCTTCGGATTCTGTGAACATGAGGTGATGCTCTTTCTGGAGGGCGGTTGCAAGGGCGGTCAGGTAGGCCGGAATTCGACGGCCCTGGGGGTCTTCAGTTAAAAATTTGACCAACCCCTTTGGGGATTCAGCTATCATGCCGGCCACCCTGGCGATATTACCCACGCGGGATTCACGGAGCTGATCCATGATAAGGGTACACGAGACATTGACACTGTTCAGGACATTGCCCACATTGTGAAGCACACCAGTGGCCACCTCGGCCATGCCCGCTGCCCGGGATACTTCCACAAGGGAGCCCTGGACTGCGGCAAGTTCGGTTAATGCCTCTTCCTTGGCATTAACCTGGGTTTCAAGTTCCTTTGTTCGTTCCTGGACCCGTTGTTCCAATCGTCTAACAACCCCTGTTGGAAGGGTATATATCATTACCGACAGGATCAACCCAATTACAAGGCATGCCGTAAATACGGTAAGGCTGATGAATAGAAATGAGTTGGCTGAGAGTCTAATCTGTACTGCACCGATCGTTTTGTTGTTGAATATAATTGGTGAAGGCAGTCCATTTATCCCGAATTTCCTCAGGGGATTATTGCTATTGTTTGTAAGTCTCAACTGATTGATGGGGTTTGATTGCTCATCCACCACGGTGATGCTCAGAATGCCTTTATTGGGTGCAAAGTTTTCCATGATTTCTGAATATTTGGTTGCCTGATATTTCCAGAGACCTGGGGAAACGGCTGCCAAGTGCCTGATGCTGTCGGCAAGCTGTATGGAATAAAGCCCTGCCTCTTTTTTTAGTCTATTGAATTCAATGCAACAATAGGCTCCTGGAAAAATGAGTGTGATCACAAAGCCAATGCTGACAGCCAATGGAACAAGTTTTCTGGCAAGCTCCCTGCTGATTTTGATCTGTTTGTCGAATTGAACCATTCACGTATCCTCTACAGCAAGGGAATGTATCCATTGGTCTGTAAAATATCTCTTCCCGTTTCGGTGGTAATGAAATTCAGGAACAGTTTTGCTTCGTCTGAAAGCGTTCCTGGGCGATAGATGAAAGAGAGCTGGCGGCTCAGCGGATATCTACCGCTAATGACGTTTTCTTGATTGGGATCTATTCCATCTAATTTTAACGCCTTGGCATTCAAATGCTCTGTTTTGATCATCCCGAGGTCTGTTACACCAATGGCATGGGGTGTGTTTGAAATTGCATTGTTTGCATCCTGATCATTGAAATAAAGGGTCCATCGTTTTGCCTGGGAACTTTCAATATACACCGTCTTAAATTCTGGAATGATGTTCTGAAGAACCAGAAAACCGCTGTCGGATTTTTCCCTTGCCTGCACGATGATTGTCTCTCCGTCTTGCCAGTGTGTCTTTGTTCCTCTGAAAATTTCAACCAGCTCCTGGGAAGTGATGGTGTCGTCCTTGACGTCAGAATGAGCTGCAATAACTATTGCCACCCGGGCATAGGGGTGTGCAACAATACCTATCGCCTTTTCCTGATTTTTGAGGGGACGGGAGATCAGACCCAGGGCAATGGCCCCATCGGCAACGGCGGTTATTGCGCCTCGGGTGCCGATACTGCCGGGAATATCTATCTTAACGTGCTGATTTTGTTTCATCAAGGCTTTTGCCAAAAGGCGTGTGATGCCTATATTGACGCCCGATCCAGCAGCGGTAATCACCACCGGACGCCTTGTTTGGGCGGCATCCTCTGACCAACCGGCAGAAACCCAGCATGATACCATAAGGGTTAAAATTATTATTGAAAGAAGAACGGGTTGTTTCATATTATTTCCTTTATGCCTCAATGGTTAAGAACTAATAGCACTCGGGCTATCGGGATTTGAAATAAGGTGACATGGAAGTTCAAGGGTAAACGTTGCGCCAAGACCGGGGCCGTCACTTTCCGCAATCAGGCTGCCGCCAAGTTCCCTGGCGGCAAGGGCGCCGCTGTGCAGGCCAAACCCGTGGCCGGATTTGCGCGTGGTAAATCCGTGGTGGAAAATCCGGGTTAGGTTTTCAGGAACAATGCCCATGCCGTTATCTGAGACCTGGATGGCCAATCGGCCATGGTTGGAGTTGAAGATCCGAAGGGTCATGTTTCTTGTCCTGCTGCCGCCATCCGTGCAGGCATGCTTGGCATTGTTGATCAGGTTCAGCAAAATCTGCAGAACCTTGTGTTTGTCAACTGTGATGGGGGGTACTGCCTTGTATTGCCGTTGTACTGTGACTTCGTTCCGGGTCAGTTCGTCGGCATTGAGCTTGAGTGCATCTTCCATCAGTTGATCCGGGGAAATGGTTTCAAAAACCCCGGAAACCCGGCCGTAGGTTTGCTGCATGGTCACAATTTCCTTGATATGCTCGATTCGGTCATGGAGCGCTTCGGATTCTGTGGACATGAGGTGATGCTCTTCCTGGAGGGCGGTTGCAAGGGCGGTCAGGTAGGCCGGGATCTTTGCACCCCTGGGATCTTCGACAAAGAACCGGCCCAGGTCATCCCCTGATTCGGCTATCATGCCAGCTACCCTGGCAACCTTATCCACCCGGGATTCACGGAGCTGGTCCCTGATAAGGGTACACGAGACATTGACACTGTTCAGGACATTGCCCACATTGTGAAGCACACCAGTGGCCACCTCGGCCATGCCAGCTGCCCGTGATACTTCCACAAGGGAGCCCTGGACTGCGGCAAGTTCGGTCAATGCCTCTTCCTTGGCATTAACCTGGGTTTCAAGTTCCTTTGTTCGTTCCTGGACCCGTTGTTCCAGAGTGGCCTTGGCTTCCAGCAGGGCTTCCTGGGTTCGCTGGCGGACAATGGTGGCACCGAGCATGTCTGCACCTGCGCGCAGGCTGTCTTTTTCAGGTTCGGTCCATTCACGGTCCCGAACGCAGTCATCCAGCCCCAGGATTCCCCACCAGATGCCTTCCACAAAAACTGGAATAACAATAAGGGAACGGATGCCCTGGGGTTCTAGCACAGTCCGTTCAGCCGGGCTCATTTTTGAAACCGGTCCGCTGATGATATCGTTGTTGCCAAGCACCGAGATCCAATGGGCAAAACCTGTGTCAATGTAAGGCAGATTCTGCAGGTCCGGGTTGGACAGCTGGGGATCGACGCCCTGGACCCACTCAAAGCGAAGGGATGTGCATAAACGACCAGCCTCGTCCAGGTGGTTTTTAAAGATATAGGCCCGGTCAGCATCGGCTGCCTGGCCGATTTTTTCCAGTACTGAGTCGATGGTGTTTTGCCACCGTGAGGTCTGCATGAATTTCTGGGCGGCAAAGCGGACGCTCTCCAGAATGTGATCCCGGCGCAGCAGGGCTTCAGTCATGACATTTACTGATTCGGCGAGGCTGCCCAGTTCATCGTGCCGGTTTAGGTCTGTCCGCACGGACAGATCTCCCCCTGCTATTTGCCGCACGAGTTCGCGCAGACGCAGAATGGGCCGGACCAGTTTTCCGGCATAGAGCAGGGAGACGATAAGACTTAACGCAGCGCACCCCAATGCCAGAAGAATGGTGTTGCGGTACAGGGCGGTGACACTCTGGTCATATCCTTTCAGGGACAGTCCCACATGAATCCATCCCCATTCAATGCCTGAGTAGTCAAAGGGCTGGGCATAATGAAAGGTCCGGCGATTGAACAGGGGAACCATTGCAATGCTGCCGAAAGGCTCCCGTTTATGGGGATGCCAGTACGCCTCGGCCTTGGGCTCAATTCTCCAGCCGTTTTTTTTCGATGGCCAGGGCGAACCCGTCGTTTTTCATGACAATCAAAAAATCGAGATCAGGATCGCCGGCCAGCAGGGTCTGACTGGCACTGACCACACTGGCATAGTCTTCGTTGATGGCGGCACCTGCAGCGACATCATGCAGGGCTACGGCCACACTGTTTGCCTTGGATTCAAGGTTTTTGAGAAATATTTTTTTCTGCTGAGGAATCGTCAGCAGCACAAAGACGAGCAAGGTGGTCATGGCCACCAGCCAGGACATCAGGGCGATGCGCAGGGCAATACCCATGCTGCGTCTTTTGGTGGGTGTTCCAGGGACTGTGGGTGTTTTCGTTGTCAGGGCTGATTTCATGGCCGCACCCTTCCATGCATAAGTTGCTGGTACCCTGTCTCAAACCCGCGCATTAAATCCGCCACTGTAAGTAGAAGGGCATCGAATTTTTCCTGGAGCATTGCGGTCTGCAGGTTTTCATTTGCATTGACCACTTCTACCTTTGTCATAACTGAAAGTGTCTGCTCTTTGCCAATCGTGGTCACCCAGGATTTGAAGGCCGCCGTATAATCGTTGTGGTTGATGGTGCCCAGGGTACTGGGAGAGAGGCCGACTCGGAAAACCTGCGGTTCCTGGCTTTTTACGATTTTTCCCCCAGTCATATCCAGGATGCAGAACAAGGTAAGGAGGATGAAAATACGTTTCATGGTTGTTGACCCTTGCGGGCAAGCTGTTTGTGGGTTGCAATCAGTTCCAGGGCCGTATCAAGGCTGGATGCGGGTTCAATAACAAGTTCATCAGATTGAAAGATGGTCAGTACCTGCTGGCCTGCCGGGGATTTTTTCAAGTCCTTTAAGCCTTTGATGAGCTTCTCCTTAAAAACTGGATTGTAATTAGCCCTGAAAGCAAAGATGGTCGGCACCATTTCAGGTGATTCGGCCAGGATGACAAGTTGCCTGGCCAGTTGCGGATTGAGTTCAGCCATTGTATCGAACCCGCCATGCGTAAGCACGCAGGCATCAACCCGTCCGAAGAATACCGGGAGAACTACTTTTGCCAGCTTGGATTCCCGATTGATCCTGCCAGTGAAATCCTTGGTTACCGGATGACCCTGCTGAGTCAGGAGCATGTCCAGCCACAGGGGTGCCAGGCAGGTGCGCGGGTTCGTATGAATCGTAAGGCTGCATCCGTCAAGGTCGGCAAGGGTTCTGACAGGACCCTTTTGGTGGGTCAACAATACGTAACGCTCGGAAATGCCCCCGGCGTTTACGGCCACAAAGAGTGGGTGAAATTTCACTTTCCTTTTAAGCTGATCATATTCGATGGTGGTGATGCCCACGGTATCCACCTGTTTCTCCAATAAGGATTCAAGCAGTGCATCCATGCCTTTAAAAATGACAGGAACCGGGTCCGTGGGAATGTTGTGTTCCATGGCGATCTGCCCACCCCATATTTTAACCGCTGCCCTGGCGTCGTTTTCATTCACATCCGCAAACATGGTGCTTGAAAATCCCATGCAATAGGTGAATTCCCGTGTTTCAGCTGCCCTGGTGGACCCCTGAAACGTCCCCAGGATCAACAGCAAAATCAGCCCTACGGCAATTTGATACCTGAAATCCCTTATTCCAGGAAAGGCAGCCGGCTGAACCTTGGCCAGGCCGTAAGCGACACCAGGGATATTTAACAGACGCCGGGTTGCTGGTTCATGGTTTTGCCGTTGCATCGGTATCGGCTCCTTCCATTCGTTTATCACATAATCGCCGGTGTTCTGCAAGCAGTTCAAGGGCACTGTCCAGGGAACTGACTGGGTGTTCTTCAAGGCTGTCTGTCTGGAATAACGTCAGGATCTGCCGGCCGGCAGGATTAAGATGCCAGAGGGACAGCTCATCCATGACCTCTTGCCGAACCGGAGTGTTGTAGTCGGCACGGAAACAGAAGAGTATCGGTACGACCGGGGGCGAGATGGACAATACCTTGAGTTGTTGTCCTATTTGCGGATTAAGTTCGACCATGGTTTCAAAGCCATTCTGGAGTACCAGGCAGGCGTCCATATGGCGAAAGAACACTGGAAGAACCGCTTTTCCGGTTTTGGTTGTCTTAATGATTTGTCCGAAAAAATCGGGTGCAGGACCAAGGTCTTTTCTTGCCAGGAGCGTATCAAGCCAGGCTGGCCCCAGGGAAGCACGTGGGTGCATGAGCAACCCAATCTTGCGTCCCCGCAGATCGTCCAACCGTTCAATACCGCTGTCTTGATGTACGAGCAGCATACTCTTTTCCATGATCGATCCGGATGTGATACCGATCACGACCCTATCTCCGGCCACCAGTGCGCCCAGTTCGACGTACTCGTTTACGGTAATGCTGATGCAGTCGACGGCCTTATCGGTTAAAGCTGTGGCAGTCTCAGTGACGTTCTTGAAAATTTTCGGGCAAGTATCGGCAGGAATGCCTCGCTCCTTGGCGATCAATGAAGCCCAGATTTTTACGGCTGCCATGGCATCGTTTTCGTTTACAGCACCAATTACCATTCTGGAGAAACCAACACGGAGCATGGACGATGTCTGGCCGCTGGCATTGAATGGAACAAACAACAGTATAACAACAATGACGCTGAAAGGCCCAAGAAACTGCCGCCACATCAATTGCAGCGCCCTGGTCTGTTATTTTTCATTGTTTTTTCTCAAACGGCATTGTGTGGTTCTCTTTCATTGTCCCTTGAGGGTATTCAGCACCTCGGTTCCCACCATCAGGTTCAATTGCGACAGCAGGGCAATATGGTCATAACGCATTTTGTAATGCTGTGCGGACATCAGTGCATCCATCAACTGTGCCCGGATGACATTTTCAGTTTCCACCAGTTCATATTGGTAGGCCCGAATGTTTAAATCACGGTTTTCCACGGCTGCGTTCATGGCGTCCAGGGTTGCCTGGTGTGATTTTTCGGCGGCGTTCAGGGCAAGGAAGGTATCCCTGATCTGGAGGCTAACCCCCTCCCTGAGGAGAAACTGCTCCTCCTTGATTTTGTCCACAAGGGCCTGTGTTTCAGCCACTTTATTCTGGGTCAGGAAACCACTGAAAATCGGAATTTCAATACCCATACCCACGGTCCAGCCCTCCTTGTTTCGGTCTGTGGCCATGCCACCGTCATAGTCGTTCCACCATTTATGCAGTTCTCCAGTCATTGCAATTTTGGGAAAATGACCGCTTTGAGCTGTGAGGACTGCCCCCTCCGCAGCACGAATGGCGGCCTTGACCTTGGCCCAGTCCGGGTTGAACTGGTAGGCGGTTCCCACAAGGCCGTTCAATTGTCCGGCAAAGGAGGTAAAGGGGATTTGGGTGTCAGTCGGTTTCACACTGGCATCCCATGGCAGGCCCATGGTGTTGGCCAGTGCGGCCTGGGCCATCAACTCGTTTTTCTCCAGCAGGGCAACCATGGACCTCAGGGACTCGACCATGACCTTATTGTCGAGCCAGTCAGTCTTTTTTATTCTGCCGCTGCCCTCTTTATACATGGTTTCCGTGAGGTTGAGGGTGGTCTCCATGCGGGCCAGTGTGTCTTTGCCGATCTGGTGGAGCTGGATTGCCAGTACTGAGCCGAAATACAACCGTTTGACGCTGTCAGCAATTTCCAGGTCAGTGCGCCGGGATTCCTGTTTCATCATTTCAACAACCGCCCTGGTTTGGGCCCTATAGCCTTTGCGCATGCCGCCGTCGTAAAGCAGCCAGGTGGTTTCCATGGTGGCTCTGTATGACTCTTCGTCCATCAATTTAACGTCCTGGGCCGGAACGGTAATATCTCCCACAGGAATGGTCCCCGCACCGGGAATTGTGATCGGGATGGTGCCACCCATGGGTAAAGATATACTGGCAGGGGGAAAGATGAAGTTGGAATATTCGTCCATGCGCTGGTAACCACCCTTGAGGGTGACCTGGGGCCAATATCCGGCAAGGGCCTGGCGGTGCTGGGCTTCGGCCATTTCAACGGCATAGCGGGAGGCCGGGCGTTGGTGGTTATTCTCCAGAGCTGTCTGAAGGCATTCCTCCAGGCTGGCTTGTTGCAGGGTCCCATGGTCACTGTTTTCTGGAGGCGTTTTTGCGTAAACAGAACAATTCATGGAAAAAAGCGTAACCATGGCCAGAAAAATTACAGCACGAACAGTCCTAGTGCTTTGAAACATCATAAAAAGGTATCCTTGTTCAATGCGTAGTCTTTCTATGTCGTTTGAAAAACTGAATGCCATGGAGAACAATACAATGTGAGTTTTTCGATGTCTTTGAACGACTGGATTCAACAAGGAAAAAATCAAAAACCCGATTGAAACCTATCAGATTCAGACGTTTTTGCGCAAGATGTTTTTGAGTAATTCGACCGGGTTAATTCTTTTTCTGGCGCATTCTTTCGATCATTCGTTTCATTTTTTCAGGGTCCGTGTTGGCTGGAATTTTCATGGGGGGCTGGCTGGACATCCGATCCTGGAGAACATGCTCCTGGTAAGCCTGGATACGGGTACCATTCTGCCAGTGACCGGTTGCTTTGGCAGTGGTGATTCCCGTTAGGAACGCAGCAATTATAACCAGGGCGATTTTTCGTTGATCCATGGGCACCTTTCCGGAAACAAGAGAGAACCCAATGGCGTTTGGGGCAGGGCAGACATCAACACACCTGAGGCAGGCAGAGCATTCCAGGGAGTTGATGGTCTCGTTTTCCATGATGGAAATCCTTCCAGGACACATCGTTTCACATTTTCCGCATTTGATGCAGTTGTTTTTGTCCCGTTTGATTTTGCCCAGGCTGAAAAAGCTGATCACCCCGAGAAGTGCACCATAGGGGCAAAGATAACGGCACCAGAAGTTTTTGACGATGATGGACAGGATGATCAGCACGGAGATCACACAAAGGGAGGTTGTCGAAATATTGGTGAAAAAGTCCAGCATTTTGATATCTGCAAAGGTATTGTAGGGGCTCTGGATGAACTGTTCAACGGCTGCAAGGGGCATTTTAAAAAAAACACTCCAAACAAAAAAACCGGCAATGGTGTATTTGATTGCCCGCAACGGCAGATCCACCCATGTGGGAAGATGGACCGGTCGTTTAAACAACCAGGAATGGATCTTTGCCAGGCCATCGGACATCAGACCAATGGGGCAGACCCAGCTGCAGAATCCTTTTCTGACCACCAGGGCCGTGGTGCAGACAATAAGAAAGATCACCAGTGCCGATGGATGTACGGTATTAAAAACGCCGGTGAACAAAAAATATTTGAGGCTGATCAGGGCGCTGATGGGAAGAAAGGCTTCCACCCCGGGCGGCCTTTCCAGGGTTGGCATAGCCCCTGATTCAAGTTGAGCAACAAACAGATAGAACATGATGCCCATAAACAGGGATATGGCGAGGAATAGACTCTGTACCGCCTGCCTCATGGAAATCAGATCTTTGAAGGAATGGGTGGTTGTTGTTGATGGATGGGAATGGTTGGTCATTTTATGTTAAATCCTTTGCATTTGATGGAACCATACCATTGGTTAAAATGGCAGGCCAGGTCTTGCCCCCTTTAAACATACCCCTTGGCAAGGGGGGGTCTTACCATACAATGGGTGTTCAAAACAAATCATCTTCACAAAAAAGTATAGTTTTTTTAAAAAAAAAGTTTGACATTGAACTGGCCGGTCATGTATATGACTGGTCGGTCACATCTATGACTTGGCGGTCATTTTTATGGCCTGATCGTTTAATGTCCATGAATATAGGGGTCCCTCTATCGACCGGAGGGACCCTGTATTATTTTAAAACAAGGAGATTGGCCATGACCAGGGTCAGCAGAAAAAAAGAATTGCTGGACAATATGATCCGCCAGGAGGTCGCAACAACGGTCCTGGACCTTATATCCCGGGACCAGCCCGTTACCATGGATGGAATCGCCGCACAGTGCGGGGTGGCCAAGGGTACCTTGTACAACTATTTCAAGAACAAAAAACAACTGATCGATTATGTTCACCATGCCATCATAACCCCCAAGATCAAAAACCACCAGGCCATATTTGAGTCTGAAAATTCTCCCGCAACCAAACTGCATGGTTTTGTTGACGAAGTCTTTGGTTTCCAAGAGGCGTATCCCCTCTACTTCCAGTTTGTCCAGAGCCAGAGGACCGCATGTGAGGCTGACAAAGAACGGTTTGAGATTGCCATCCTGCCCCTGGTCAATCTCTGCCGGGAAGGAAGCCGAAAGGGGGTGTTTGTGAATCTTGATCCGTTTGTAATGGCCTCAATGATTTTCGGCACGGTAATCGGCCCGATGCAAACCCTTCAGAACAGGGACGAAAATAGCCGGGACATGAAAAAAATCAAACAGGATGTTATCTGTCTGCTCGACAGAATGATACTCAATCAACAGGAGAAAGCATGAAATTAAAATTATTTTCAGGTGTCATTGCAGCCGCTATTGTGGGCCTTGGCTACCTGTGGGTCACAGACCACAGTTCCATGGCCCAGGCCCAGATTGAAACACAAAAGACGGTCACGCCGCCACCGGTGGAGGTCAACGTTTATACTGTGAAATCGGAGTCCGTGGTATTTACCCGTGACCTGCCCGGCCGGACATCGGCCTTCCAGGTTGCCGAAATCCGGCCCCAGGTGACCGGGATCATCCTCAAGCGTCTGTTTACAGAGGGAAGCCATGTGGCGAAGGGGCAGCAGTTGTACCAGATTGATCCGGCCACCTACCAGGTCGCATATGACTCTGCCGCAGCCAGCCTTGCCAAAATAGAGGCCGACCTCAAGGCCCTAGCGCCCAAAGTGGAACGCTATACCCGACTGGTCAAGATGGGCGGGGTCAGCCAGCAGGCCTATGATGATGCCGTGGCTGAACTTGCCCAGGCCCGGGCTGGGGTTGCCGTTGCAACGGCCAATCTGGCAGCGGCCAGGATCAACCTGGATTATACAAAGGTTTTTGCACCCATTTCCGGGCGGATCGGCAGATCTTCGGTCACCCAGGGCGCCCTGGTTACGGCCAATCAGACCACGGCCCTGGCCACAATTCAAAATTTTGACCAGATCTACGTGGATGTGAACCAGTCCAGTGCAGAGCTCATGCGTCTGCGTCGCCAGATGAAAATCAGGGACCGAAATCCCGAGGCCCTCTTGATTCTGGACAATGAAACCCAGCCCTTTGCCGGCAAGGGACAGATCATGTTTTCCGATGTCACCGTGGACCCGGGAACGGGCATGGTTCAGCTTCGGATTCTGTTTTCCAACCCGGACAACCAGTTGTTGCCCGGTCTCTTTGTCAGGGCCAGGGTGGAAAAGTCCCGCCAGGACGAGGCCATCATGATTCCCCAACAGTCCCTGGTGCGCAATGCCGACGGCACCACTGCGGTATGGATTGTTGATGCTGCAAACACCGTAAATATCCTCAGCGTCACCGTTTCAGAGGCCATTGGAGACAAATGGCTGGTAACGGCAGGCCTTGCGCCCGGAGACCGGATTGTAACCGAAGGACTGCAGAAGATCCGCCCCAGGGCAACGGTCACCCCCGTGGACGATCAAACCACCAACAGCTGATAACCGGCAGGGCCGGAGCAGATATGGCTTATGGCCCCAACGAATTTTGAAACGCCTCTGATTGCAGTGCTTCAGTGGGTGTTTCATTTGAACAGGAAAAAAGAATGTCCAAGTTTTTTATAGAAAGGCCCATCTTTGCGTGGGTGATTGCCATCGTCATCATGCTGGCGGGGCTTTTTGCCGTTGTGACCCTGCCGGTGGAGCAGTATCCCAAGATCGCTCCTCCCAGCATCAGCATCTCCACCTCATATCCCGGTGCATCGGCAGAGGTGGTTGAGAACAGCGTTGCCCAGGTCATTGAACAGAACCTGACCGGGATTGATTATCTCAGGTATTTTTCATCGTCCAGCGACTCCAACGGGCAGTTGACCATTACCCTGACCTTTGAGCCCGAGGCAGATCCAGATATTGCCCAGGTGCAGGTCCAGAACAAGGTTCAGGCCGTCAAGAGTCTGCTTCCCCAAGCGGTTCAGACCCAGGGGGTGACGGTAAAAAAAGCTTCAAAAAGCTTTCTCCTGGTGGCCGGAATCTATTCCGAGGACGGAAAGATGAGCGGTAATGACATCTCTGACTATATTAAATCCAACATGGCCGAAACCCTCAGCCGGGTCCAGGGTGTGGGAGATCTGACCGTGTTTGGAGATCAGCATTCCATGCGGATCTGGATCAACCCGGAAAAACTTCATTCCTACAGCCTGATGCCTTCGGATATCACGGCCGCCATCCAGGCCAGAAATGTGGATGTCACCTCGGGCCAGCTCGGCGGCTCTCCTGCTGTTGCGGGTCAGCAGCTCAACGCCTCCATCTCTGTCCAGTCCAAGCTCAAAACCGTGGCTGATTTCGAGAACATCCTGGTTAAGGTCAATGGTGACGGATCCCAGGTCAGGCTCGGGGATCTGGCAAGGGTGGAATTGGGGTCCCAATCCTACAGCCGGATCGCCAGGTACAAGGGCATGGAGGCCTCGGCCATGGCCGTAACCCTTTCCACCGGGGCCAATGCCCTGGAAACGGCCAGCCGGGTCAAGGCCAAGATCAAGGAGTTGTCCGCCTTTATGCCCCAGGGGTTGAATGTGGCATATCCCTACGATACCACTCCCTTTGTGAAGCTTTCCATTGAAGAGGTGGTCAAGACCCTGATCGAGGCAATTGTTCTAGTTTTCTTTGTCATGTACCTGTTCTTGCAGAATTTCAGGGCCACTCTGATTCCCACCATTGCCGTTCCAGTGGTACTCCTTGGCACCTTTGGGGTGCTGTCCGCCTTTGGGTTCAGCATCAACGTACTTACCATGTTCGCCATGGTTCTGGCCATCGGCCTTCTGGTGGACGACGCCATTGTGGTGGTGGAAAATGTGGAGCGGGTCATGGGAGAAACCGGACTGTCTCCCAAGGAGGCCACCCGTCAGTCCATGTCCCAGATTACGGGTGCCCTGGTGGGCATTGCCATGGTTCTTTCGGCTGTGTTCATCCCCATGGCCTTTTTCAGCGGGGCCACCGGTGCCATTTACCGCCAGTTTTCCATTACCATTGTATCGGCCATGGTTCTGTCCGTTATCGTGGCCCTGGTATTGACTCCGGCCCTTTGTTCCACCTTTCTTAAACCTGTGAAAAAGGGGCATAATCTGGGGAAAAAGGGGTTTTTTGGCTGGTTTAACAAAAGTTTTGACGCTGGAAAGTCCATTTACCGGAAAAGTGTGGGATATGCAGCCACCAGGGCCGTAAGGTTCATCATCGTCTACCTTATCATTGTGGGCGGTCTGGTGTACATGTTCAAGGGACTGCCCACCGCATTTTTGCCGGATGAAGACCAGGGTACCCTGATGATGATGATCTCGGCCCCGCCCGGGGCCACCATGGAAAGGACCCTTGCGAGTATCAAAAAGGTGGAGGCCTATTTTCTCAACGAGGAGGCCGAGAATGTCAACGGTCTGTTTACGGTCACAGGGTTCAGCTTTGCCGGAAACGGCCAGAATGTGGGCCTGGGATTTGTCCAGTTAACGGACTGGGACGAACGGCAGCGCCCGGACCAGAAGTCCGCCGCCATTGCCCAGCGGGCAATGAAGAATCTTTATGGCATCAAGGATGCCATGGTGTACGCCTTTATTCCACCGCCCATCAACGAACTGGGAAATGCCACAGGGTTTGACTTCCAGCTGGTGGACCGGGCAGGCCTGGGCCACACCGCCCTGATTGCGGCCCGAAACCAGATGCTGGGCATGGCTTCCCAGAACCCCAAACTTGTGGGGGTCCGGCCCAATGGTCTTGCCGACGTTCCCCAGTACAAACTGGACATTGACTATGAAAAGGCCGAAGCCCTCGGGGTTTCAACCTCGGATATTACTTCGGTTGTGTCAACGGCATGGGGCTCCGCCTATGTCAATGATTTCATGGACAAGGGCCGGGTAAAAAAAGTCTATATGCAGGGAGATACGCAGTTCAGAATGCTTCCCCAGGACATAAACCTTTGGTATGTCAGAAATTCAAGGGGTGAAATGGTGCCCTTTTCCTCGTTTGCCAAGGGAATTTGGGACTATGGCTCTCCCAAACTGGAACGATACAACGGCAGTTCTTCCCAGGAAATTCTGGGCGCACCAGCACCCGGGGTCAGCTCCGGGGAAGCCATGGAGATCATAGAAGATCTTGCCCAGAACCTGCCCCAGGGCATCGGGCTTGATTGGACGGGCATCTCCTATGAAGAAAGGATGGCAGGTTCCCAGACCACGCTTTTGTATTCGGTCTCCCTTCTCTTTGTCTTCCTGTGTCTGGCCGCCCTGTACGAGAGCTGGTCCATCCCCTTTTCGGTGATGCTGGTCGTTCCCCTGGGGGTCATTGGATCCGTGGGTGCCACCCTCTGGGCCGGGCTGTCCAATGACGTTTATTTCCAGATCGGTTTATTGACCACCATCGGGCTTGCCGCCAAAAATGCCATTCTCATCGTGGCCTTTGCAAAGGAGCTCTATGAAAAGGGTACAGATCTTGTGACTGCGGCCAAGATTGCAGCCGAACAGCGGCTGCGGCCCATTCTCATGACCTCGTTTGCATTCATCCTGGGGGTCACCCCCCTTGCCGTGGCCAACGGTGCTGGATCTGCCAGCCAGAATGCCATCGGCATTGGCGTCATCGGCGGCATGGCTGCGGCAACCTCCCTGGCCATTATCTTTGTTCCCCTTTTCTTTGTAATCCTGGAGAAGATGACCGAAAAACGAAAAAAGGCCGGACCGGCCATCAAAGAGGTAACCCATGCCCAATAGAAACATTCTGACGGCAGCCCTGGCTGCCATGATGATCCTGACCGCGGGCTGTTCAATGATACCCGAATACCGGCAGCCCGATCTTCCCGTGGTAGATGCCTGGCCTACACAGACGGCCAGCCAGATGCAGGACGAAGCCCATGGTGGCGGCACCCAGGTTCCAGAGATTGCCTGGGAAGCCTATTTTGAATCTGAGCCGTTAAGGAAGTTGATTTCAAGGGCCCTGGACAATAACAGGAATCTGAGGGTAGCCCTGCTCAGAATTGACCAGGCTAGGGCCGCATACCGGATTCAGAGGGCAGACACCCTGCCTGTGGTATCCGGGGGATCCTCATTTGCCCGTGAGGGGGTGACTGAAGATACAAGTTACACGGGCAGCGCCTACAACAGTTCCACCCTTTCCGCCAATGTGGGGGTGACAGCCTATGAACTGGATTTTTTCGGCCGGGTCAAAAGCCTGAACCAGGAGGCCCTTGCGACCTATCTGGCAACCGGGGAGGCTGCCTTGAACACCCGCATCGCCCTGATCGCTGAAACCGCAGATGCCTTTTTGAACTATCTGGCCAACAAAAAACTGCTCTGCCTTGCAAAGGAGACCTGCAGGGCATACCAGGAAACCTATGCCGTGATCAAGGGCAAATACGAGGTGGGGTCAGTTGCCGAACTGGATCTGTCCCAGGCTGCCACCTCCGTTGAAAGTGCAAAGGTTTCCATTGCTCGGTACACACGGCTTACGGCCCAGGCCAGAAACGCTGTCATTCTTCTTGCGGGAACCCAGGTGACCGATATCCTGGATTCAGGAGAAACCATTGACCAGGTCAGGTTTCTGGATACGCTTCCCATGGGGCTGCCCTCAAAGGTGCTGTTGCAGCGGCCTGATATCCGGCAGGCAGAGCATCTGCTCAAAGCTGCCAATGCAGATATCGGGGCGGCCAGGGCGGCCCTGTACCCCACCATCCGTCTGACCGGTGCCTTTGGTCTTGCCAGTGATGAGCTGTCGTCCCTGTTTACATCCGGGGCTGCCTATGCCTGGAATTTTACTCCCTCCTTGTCCATTCCCATATTCAACAGGGCAGGGATCAGGGCAAGCCTTGAGGCGGCTGAAGTCAGCGAAAGAATTGCTGCTACAGAATATGAAGCTGTCGTTCAAACTGCATTCAAGGAGGTGGCTGACCAGTTGGCCGCAACAAAGACCTATGCCGATCAGATGAGGGCTCAGAATGCCCTGGTCGCTGAAACCCGTAAGACCTATATCCTTTCCCGGGCCAGATACCAGAACGGCATTGACGATTTTTTATCTGTGCTGGATTCCCAACGATCCCTGTTTGTCGCTGAACAGTCCGCCATCACGGTGCGCCAGGCCTATCTGAGTAGCCAGGTCAACATGTACAAGGTGCTTGGTGGCGGCCGGATTTAGCTTAAGGGGCGCAATGGGGTCGTGACGGACCGGATCTTTAGATCTTTAGGGGTTCGGTTCGTCCATAAACATGGTGTACTCCACACCGATTTCAACTGCCTAAGGTCATATAAATCATCTGTCCTGCTGGTTTAATATTTATATTTTTCTTTTTGTGGTGTCGTATTTCAGACTGTTAATAATTTTTTATACTTTTCTTGACAAGAAGTAGCGTCCTACTCTAGAATAATCTGTTTTATGTCATTGTGGACAACTGCCTGATGGTGGCTAAGCAAAACATAAAACTGCTTGGAATTTTAAATGAGTCGTTTTTTTTGATAAAAAGTTAGCCAACTCTTTTTATATGAAACACCCACCAAAGCATTACAAACAGAGGCGTTTCATCATTCGTTGAGGCCAGAGCCATACCTCGCTCCGGCCGTGCCGGTTATATTAATCTTGATTTCCAGTGATCTTAAAAAGGTGAACAGTGAAACTGTTAGACAAAACGCCTTTATCAAAATGGTGGGCTGAAGCCAAAGAAAACTATAATTCCGATGAAATTCTCAGGGTTCTTTTAGACAATAAAGATAAGCTTGAAGAATCATTGGCAAAGCTTGGCGGAAAAAAGCGCCTTTACAGTGCATTTGACAGAATGTTTTCTTTTTTTTCACGGCTGGCCGGGGCAGCTGACAAGATATCCGAAAAAACACAACATTTCCTGATGCGATTTTCCTGGTTTCGAGGATTTATAGAAAAAGCCAGGGGATGGAAGAATCATCTGAACTTTAAAGAATTAATTGAATTTGCACGAACAAAACTATATTCCCTTTGGCATGCCCCGCACAATGAAACAGCCATCAAACTGCTTGAAGAAATAGTAGAATTTGTCTCAAAGCATGGGGTGGATATAAATGTGTATTTTCCTGAAGCAAAACAAAAACTCTTTGAAAAGAAGGATCAGCTGCTTCAGCATAAGTTTTTTCAGGAATTTTCCCAAACCCGATTAGAACAGTTGCTGGCTATCCAGTTCTCTTTTGACCGGAGTATTTTTCCTGTATTACCGGATACGGCATTCTGGCATAAATTTTTTGAATTTGCAGAAAAAAAGAAAGTTGTTGATATTGTTCTGGTCAACAAAAATGGTAAGCGTGTTTCCTTTAAAAAAGATTCTGCCGAAGCCATCGCAGCCACGGACACTGTTTTAACGCTGCATAAACTTTCAAAGATTAAAAACAAAGGGCACCGGATCTTTTTCGTGGGTCACCATGAAGGATATTTAGGGCCTTACTTTGTCAGAAGCGTCATCCGGAAACTGGGTTTTCATAACCTGACCCGGAACTGCAACACAGTTGTCGGCCCCCGGATGTTTTCCAATGTTGTCTTACGAAACGGAGCGGCAAATGTCGGCAACCTTTTTATTACCGTGCCGTCACAAAAAACAACCATTATCAAAACCGGAGGCCTTGCTGAAGAATTAAGAAAAACTGCCAAAAGGACCCAGTGCCTGATCAAGTTACCGGATGCCGGATTGTATTTAATGAAAAAACTTACCTATGAAGAGTTTATGAATGCCATGGTAAATGGCAATCCTGATGCATTTGTGAAGCATACTTCTTTTATGGATGATGAAATAAAGGTGGAATTGACCACTTTTTTGGAGACTGAAAATTTTGCAGAAGCCATGAAAAGTTTTTCCAAAGGTGATTATGACCTTTTCAAAAAGATTATGAAAGAAAGCTTTCTCATCTTTCCTGAAGGCTCCCGGTCCTATATTGACCCGGATGGCGGAGTCGTTATGAAATACGTTAATCCAAAGTATTTACAATCCTATATGCGTCCCGGTGATTTTATTGCCTCCATTAACCTGGTGGGTGGATCAGAGCTTACCCGGGGATGGCACCTGCGTTCAGCAACGCTGGGGGTTTCCATGGGTGACCCCATTGAAGTGACCGCTGAAATGATAAAAAATTACGAGGAAGAAGGGATTAAGGTCATGCGCAACATTGCCCAGCTGCCCAACATCAAAGACGTCCGGTTTAAAGAAGAAATTCAGTATAAACCGGCACGGCCGGAACGAGGGATGGCATCCGGCCACAACAAATATGGAAATTCCGCCAATGTTAATGCTTTGGTGGGTGTTTCATATAAAAGGGGGGAGAATTGAACCGGAGGGAATGGGCAAATGGAAAAATGGATGTTGGCAACAAAAAATTAACCCTCACTCCCAACACCCATGACCCGGTCAGGTTCATGGACACACTTCCCACGGGGGGGGGGGGGCTGCCGTCCAGGGTGCTTTTGCAGCGGCCCGACATCAGGCGGGCAGAGCATCGCTAAACAATCCGCCATCACGGTGCGTCAGGCCTATCTGAGTAATCAGGTCAACCGGTATAAGGTGCTTGGCAGTGGCCGGATTTAGCTTAAGGGCCCACTCAAAAATAACTTTACATTTTGGCGGCCAATTCATCCAGCCCTGACGCGTTGTGAAAATTCGGCGTATTCCTGATATGCCTGCATTTTCACGCCTTGCAGGGCAGGCGACTTGACCCCCAAAATTGGTAATTTATTTTTGAGTGAACCCTAAGGTGTGCAATGCGGTCGTGACGGAACGGATCTTTAGATCTATAGGGGGGTGTCCCTGAGACCATGGGTATTTATTTTTCTCTGGAGAGTCCGGGTGGTGATCTTGAGTTCCCGGGCCGTATCGATCCGTCGCCATTGATGCTTTTCCAAGGCCCTTTGGATGATTGCTTTTTCCTGCTTTATCATTGTCTCTTGAAGCCCTTCCGTTTGGGCCGGCAGGTCCATCCGGATTGAGATCTCTTCCTGGGGAAGATTGAGGGCCTTCTTGATAAAATCAAGGTTGCCCACCACGCAATATCGTTCCACCACGTTTTTAAGCTCCCTCACATTCCCAGGCCAGCCATAGGCAACCAGGGCAGTCTTCTCTCGCTCCGACAGCTGGGGGGCTGCCTGTCGTTTCAATTGGCAGAGGCTGGCAGGCCAGTTTGTATCCTTCATAAACGCCTTGAGCTTGATGGAGATGGGGGGTAGCTTATGGTTGCTCAGTTCCCTGACCGTTCCCACGTGTTCATACTGCTTCAGGGCAGTCTTGATCGGATCTCCGGGGATTGCGGTTTTTGACTGGAATCTTGAGATGAAATAATCGATCAGCAGGGGAATATCTTCTTTTCTTTCTCTCAAAGGGGGCAGATGGATGGGAAGAATGTTGATTCGATAATAAAAATCTTCACGCATCCGGCCAGCTTTAACAAGCGCAAGAAGGTTCTGGTTGGTGGCCGCAACGATGCGGAAATCCGACCGCCGGACTTCATGGTTGCCTACTGGCAGGTATCCGTATCCCTCTATGGCCCTCAAAAGCTTGACCTGCATGCCAAGGGAGATTTCTCCAATTTCATCCAGGAACAGGGTGCCCCTGTGGGCAGCATCAAGATACCCTTTTTTGTCTGTAAGGGCACCGGTGAATGCCCCTTTTTTATACCCGAAAAATAGGCTCTCAAAAAGCGTTTCAGGGATGGCGCCGCAGTTGACCGTGACAAATCGGCCGTCACTTCTGTCACTCAGGTCATGAACAGCCCGTGCCACGAGTTCTTTGCCCGTGCCTGACTCTCCCAGCACAATTACGTTGGCGCTTGAATTGGCCGCATCCAGAATATGGCCGTACATCGTCTGCATGGCAGGGCTCTTGCCGATGATATCACCAAAGCGGTACAATTCCCGGAAGGAATATTTGAGACGATGGTTTTCCTTCTGGAGCTTGAGCTCGTTTTTTTTTTGCTCGGAAATATCGGTCATATAGCCTTCCAGCATCAGAGTGTTCTGTTGATCCGAATAGACCCCCTCCCCCTGTTCCAGCACCCATTTGTCCTGGCCCGAAGCGGTTTGGATGCGATAGGTAATCTGGTAACGCTCTTTCTTTTGAAGCGCCTGGTTGATCTGCTCCCGAACCATTTCAAGATCATCCGGGTGGATGATCTGCTCCTTGCTCTCCATCAGTTCCGAGGGAAGATAGCCCAGGAGCCGTTCACACCCCTTGCTGGCAAACCGGATGCTCCAAATATCATCGATATCACAGCGAAAGGCCATGCCGGGCAAATTGTTCATCAGGGTTGAAAATTTTCGTTCGCTCTCTTTCAAAGACTGTTTCGCCATCTTCTGGGCCGTGATGTCGTGGAGCATCATCAGCATGGACACGGAACCGTCCGGCCTGTATATGGGAACTCTCATGCGAAGATACCATTTTTTGCCAACAGCGTCCTCAAGCTCGTCCCTGAAGGGCTTCTCTTTCTGGCATCGCTCCCGTCCACACCAGGGACAGACTGACTCCCTACCGAAAATAGCCTGGTGGCAAAGCTCTCCTGTCACATCTTTGCCGAGATACATCCTGAGCTGATCGTTCATGAATTCAATTCGATACGCCTGGGAACAGACATAGATGAAGCAGTCAAAGGTATCGATGACCTCCTCGGCCTTAACGTCCCTTGTGGTGCTATAGGGGCATATAAGCTTGAGAAGATGCCTGTTCTTCTTGTGTTGATCGCTGGTGTACGGGATAAAATTCATTTAAAGGTTCCAATATCCATGGGGTTATAGCCCCATAGTATACCACACAACTTTTAAAAATGAATGACCAATTTCATGGCCTGTTCATTTGGATTTTAACTCTGACCCCATGTAAACAGCCAATCTCGAACGTTGAGTTTATTCTATTTGATCACGATTTATGTCTTTTTTTAACGGCCCGCCGATAGAGCAGATCACCCACAAGGGCGAAGATTATTCCGCCCCCGCCGATCTGAAGCTCATACACCACAAGGCTGCCCATCTCGATTTCCTTTGGTGGTACAAAAAGAAGGACAACGGCAAAGAGTACGGACAGAAATCCAACCGAGGGAAGCAGCACAGGCAGGACCCGGCCCGGGATCCTGAAACTTCGTTTCCGGTCAGGATGCTTGACGCGCAAGCGAAGAAAACCTGCGAACATCATCAAGTAGGGGATGAAATAGCAGAGGGTGGTCAGGGCCGTGAGGGTCCAGTAGGCCGCCGCCATGCTCCTGGAGACAAATGTCGACAGGCAGAAGATCGAGACCAGCACGGCCTGGGCCGTGAGCGCCTTGGCAGGGGTATTATATCTGGGATGCAATTGGGCGATGCCTGCGCCAATCACCTGGTACTCGGCGTTGGCAACGTTGAGCATGTAGATGGGGCCCACGAGCCAGGAGTTGATCTGGCCCAGCACGCCCATGGCGATGGTCGCGCCCATGAGGGGCAAAAGCCAGGGCATACCAAGGGTTACGGAGGTGGCCTTGATCCCCTGCATCAAGCCTGCGAGAATATCGGCATCATCGGCCGGTAACAGTACGTTGAGGGAAACGGTGCCCAGCATATAGATGCCCACTATCACAATGGAAGAGATCAGGATCGACCGGGGGAAATCTTTTTGGGGGTTTTTGCACCGGCCCGCGATCATGGGTGAGACTTCCATGCCGGCAAAGGCAAACATCATGGACGAAATAAAAACAATGGTGGTCCAGTTGTTTATCTGAGGCACCCAGTTACCCGGGGTGTGGTAGTCGGTCTGCATGGGGTGGCCGGTGGCCACCCAGTAAACGGCCAGGGAAATCAGGATCATCCCCGGAACGATCACCCCGCAAAGAGCGCCCATGTTATTGATCTTCCGGGTCCACTCGATACCGCGGATGTTCAGCCCGGTCAATCCCCAGAAGATCCCCATGGAGGAAAGCCCCACAAAAACCTTGTTAAAGGCCAGGGACTCGTCAAAACAGAAGACAAGGGTGGTCATCAGAAACTGGAGCAGCATGGGAAAGAAAAAGACGCAGGAGCTGAGGAATAAGAATGCGCAGAGCCAACCCATGCGGGGCCCAAACGCCTCCCTGACCCAGACAAAAATGCCGCCCTCCTCGGGCCACCCGGTGGAGAGCTCTCCGCAAACCATGGCAAGGGGGATGAACAGACCAACTGCGGCGATCCCCCAGAGAATCATCGAGGCCGCCCCATAGGGTGCCACTGTGGAAAACTGACGGACACTCAATATTGCGACAACGTTCATCAGAACGATATCCCTTACACCCAAAGCTTTACTGTCTGACATATTTCAACTCCTCGTTGATCCCAACACCCTTTGAAACCGCCGAAAATCCAGCACAATCGGACTTGGCGTTCCTGGGCAGGCTTAATTTAAGATTCACACCGCTGGACGTGTTCTGTTCCACGCCGTTTACGGTTCCTCCAGGAAAATCCAACATTTAAAAGCAGGAAGCGTACCATGACTGAAATTTTACCCCAAATCTTGAAAAAGACCCATCCGATCCCGGAGTCACACAAAAACCAGACAGATGTGTCTGGTTTTCGGACACGAGTGTCTGATTTTAAAAATTTCCATTATTTCCAGGGTATTATCCCTATAATCACAGTCATCCAGACAGGTCTGTCCGATCCGACAGGTCTGGTCTCCGTCTGGATTAAATGCCTGGATCGGTCCGTAAACTCATGGCCTTAAGAGCTTTTGACGAGCTGGCACGTTTTTTGATTATATCCTTTTTCCAGTCATCTGTTGAATGAACTATAGACTAAAAGAACCAACATGGGCCGGTACTATAGAACCAGAAGAGAGTCTTAACAACAAAAAACGCAACAAGACTTAACTGTTGAAAGGAGAAAAAATGACAGATTTCAATGCAATCCGAGACGCCCTGGTCACGATATCAAACCCGACGAGTTTGTCTCAAAGATCAAGGAAGCAAACGCAGACATAGTATGTCTCTCAGCGCTGTTGACCACAACCATGCCCATGATGAAAAAAACCGTTGATGCCATTGTGGAGAGCGGCTTAAGGGACCATGTTAAAATAATGGTGGGTGGCGCTCCGGTGACCCAGGCCTATGCCGATGAGATTGGCGCGGACGGTTTTGCCCCCGATGCCGGTTCTGCAGCCAAACTTGTCTAAGCCCTTATCCATTAACCCGGAGGAGTACATACCATGTTTGAAGTAATCGGTGAACGAATCAACACCTCAAGAAAACATATACAGGCCGCCGTTGCCGAAAGGGACAGTGACTACATTGTCAATGATGTAAAACAGTAGAGTTTTAAGGAGAAGTCATGAAAAGAGAACAAACAAGATTAGGCTGGCCACTCACCGTTTCTGAAATCGAGCAGGTACATCAGACAGCCCTGAATATACTTGAAAATATCGGCATGGGTAAGCCTCCGGAAGAGCTCAAGGAGCTCGCCCTGGCCAGGGGATGCACCCTTTCGGACAAGGGGCGTCTCTGCTTTCCCCCCGCCCTGGTGGAAGATCTGATCGCAGGCTGTGTCCCCAGAAAGGTGCTGCCTTCCCGGGGTGGGGCGCCTGTGGAACTCCAGGACGGTCTTGCCCATTTCGGCCACATTGGGGTGGCCCCATCGGTGGTGGATTTTGAAACCGGGGAATACCGGAATTCCACCCTGGTGGACCTCTACGACCTGAATCGGCTCTTTGATGTGTTGCCCAATATGTCCACCGGCGATGTCCCCATCTCCCCCACGGATATTGTCAATACCAAGAACCTCGGGGTGAATACCCTATACTCGATCATGGCCGCGACCAACAAACACACCATCGTGGACATGGGCAGCCGGGATCAACTGGATCCCATGATCGAGATGCTGGAAATGATTATCGGCACGGACAAGAAAGGAGCCGAGGCGCCGATTACCTTTATCTACTGTCCCACCACCTCCCCGCTTAACTATGAGGGAAAATATATGTCCATGTGCCTGGAGGTCGTCCGGCGGGGTTATCCTGTGACCCCCCTGATCGCGCCCATGGCCGGCGCTGCTGCACCGGCCACCCTGGCCGGCGCCCTGGCCATGACCGTGGCCGAGGCCTTGGCGGTCCTTGCTGCCGTTCAGATGGTCTCCCCGGGCCATCCCACCCTCCTGGGCATGTGGCCCTTTGTTACTGACCTTAGAACCGGCGGTTTTGCCGGTGGTGCTGCGGAGGAGCCCCTGCTTTCGGCTGCGGCCGCCCAGATGATCAAATGGTACGGCATAGAAGGGACAGTTCCTTCGGGAATGACCGATTCCAAGCTCATTGACGTGCAGTCCGGCTATGAAAAGGGAATCTCCGTTGCCCTGGCCGCCCTGGCCGGCGGCACCTTTGTGGGTGAGGCCGCTGGCATGCAGGGCAGCCTTATGGGCGCCTCCTTTGAGGCCTTTGTTCTTGACCAGGACATGCTGTCGGCCATTCACCGCATCCAGCGGGGTATCGTTGTGAACGAGGAAACCCTGGGATTTAAGATGGTGAAGGATGTAATTAACCAGGGTGTGGGCAATTTTCTGGGCCACCCCCTGACCATGAAGTACATGCGGTCCGAATATGAGTATCCCAAGATGGCGGACCGAAGCATGATTTCCCAGTGGGAGGCCAAGGGGCGCCCGGACATGAGAATGAACGCCAGGACGAGGACAAGGAAACTGCTCTCCACCCACTATCCGGTCTATATTGATCCGGATCTGGATGCCAGAATCCGTAAAACCTTTGATATCGAACTTCCCATCCAGGCCATGCGCGCGGAGTGCGGCCGCTGGTAAACAAACAGGGGGCAGGCCTGGTGTGTTGCCTATATCTTAAGGTGTTAAGGCCTGCCCCCCTTATAAAAGGAAAACCAGATGAAAACAGATAATTTAAAAGGACAGATCTCCCTGGCTGCGGCCATGACCATCGGCGCCTACGGATCGTTTGCCGCCCCGCTTTTGATCAGCATGTATGTGGACAACCTGGGTATGACACTGACCCAGGCGGGAAATGCCGGTGCCATCGAGCTTGTGGCCATCGCCCTCATGCAGATCGCCATGGGGGGCCTCGTCACCCGGATAAAATCCCTGCGCACCTTTGCCATGATCATGGCCCTCATAGGAATGGTGTTTCAGGTAATTACCCCCTTTGCCACCAACTATTACATGCTGCTGGCTGTCCGGCTCGTCATCGGCATCACCTTTGGATCGGTCTTTGGCTCTGCCCTGGCCTCATCCGTGGTCTTCAAGGACCCGGACCGGGTGGTTGCAAAGGGATCGGCCGGTTATTGCGCCATCTTTGCCGTGGTGCTCTTCTTTTTACCTAAAATATTTGAAACCACCAATGCCATGGGCGGGTGTGCCTACCTGTCCATCACCTGTATTCCCTTGCTTTTTATGATGCTCTGGCTGCCCACGCCCCAGAAGGGGAATACGGAAGAGAAAGTAAAGCTCGATCTGGGCCCGGTACGAAACATTTTCATTATCCTGATCGCCGGCACCCTGCTGGTCTCCCTGATCTTGCAGTTGCCCTGGATCTTCAGCGATGTCATCGGAGAACGCCTGGAACTCACCGCAACCCAGATGGGAACCGCCTACTCCCTGTCATCCATTGCCATGATCCTGGGCGGGCTTTTTTCAAACTTCCTTGGTTCCACCCGGATCAGCAAGATCTCAATCATGACCTTCAGCGCCATTGCCAGCGGTGTGGTCTGCCTTGGCATGGCCACGGCGCCCAACTATCTTATCTTTCTCTCAACCATGTCCCTGGCCATGGTTTTCTACTATATCTCCTACCCCTTTGCCGTGGGCTATGCGGCACGGCTTGACGATACAGGGAGCCTGGCCACCATCACCGGGGGGATGTTTGATCTCTGTGCGGCGCTTACCCCCATTCTTGGCAGCTTTTTGTTGACCAACTACGGCACCAATGTCATGGGCTGGGTCTGCTTCATCATCGGCGTCTGTGCCGGCGGCATCTACCTCCTCCTGGGCATGGTTGCAGGCAAGTCTGCCATACCGGCGTTATCAAACCATTAGGGTTTAACTCCATGACCCCGGCAGGGCAGTGCTATTCCCTGCCGGGGCATGTTCAAATAAATAAGAAGCCATTCAATGTCAAAATTTTCATTTAAAACCTTGCCCGGGCTCAGGCTCTTGACCAATGGCCAGATTAGACAGATCCACGAGGATGCCCTGGATCTCCTGGAACATGTGGGGGTCTGTTTTGAGTGCGACCAAGCCCTGGAGATCCTTACAGCCAGCGGTTGTTCTGCAGACAAAGAGAGTCACATCGTCAAGTTTCCCCCCGCCCTGGTATTAAAATCTATTGAAGCCGCTCCCGAGAGATTCAAGCTCTATGACCGAGAGGGAAATGTCTACACCGAGCTGGGGGGAGACAAGGTCCACTTTGCCCCTTGCTCAACCCCTGCCAATATCTTGACCCGGGACAACAGTGAGATTCGGCCCTCAACCATCGAGGACATGAGACTCATCGTAAAGGCAACCGATTCTCTTCCCCAGATAGACCTTGCCGCGACCTCGGTGGTCTGCTCTGAAATTCCCGTGGAAATGGGGGACACCTATCTCTACTATTTGATCATGAAGGGCACCCGCAAACCCTTCATCGGCGGTGCCATCGATATTCCCGGGGTCCGGCGCTCCCATGACCTGATCAAATCCTTGTTCGGATCTGACCGGGCCGTCCGGGAAAAGCCCTATTGTATTTTTGATATCTGCCCCTCCCCACCCTTGAAATGGTCCCAGGTAACCTCCCGGAACATCATCGACTGCGCAGGTTTTGGATTCCCCGTTGAAACCATCTCCCTTCCCCTTTCAGGCACTGGGTCTCCCGTGACCCAGGCCGGTTCAATCCTCCAGCACACGGTGGAATCCCTGAGCGGACTGGTCCTAGACCAGGTGATTAACCCGGGCAACCCCTATGTTTACGGTGGAGCGCCAGTTATTTTTGACATGCGTACCACGACCACCCCCATGTCGGCCATGGATGCAGTTATGATCAGCTGCGGCTATGCCCTCATGGGAAAATACTACGGCCTCCCCACCCATACCTATGCGGCCCAGACCGATGCAAAGATCGTCGACTACCAGGCCGGATTCGAGACCGGAATGAGCGCGCTTCTGGCAGCCCAGGCCGGCTTTGACGTGGTCTCGGGAGTGGGGGGGCTTAACTATGTTACAGATTTCAGCGTGGAAAAGTTGCTCATGGATGCAGAGATCATCAATTTTGTTAACCGTTATCTCAAGGGTATCACCGTCACACAGGACACCCTGGCAAAGGATCTCATCGCCCGGGCAGGGCCGGGTGGGGATTTCCTCCAGAGCAGTCATACCCGGCGCTGGTTCAGGCAGGAGCACCATATGCCAGGACCCATCGTCGATCGCCTGGACAGGGGCACCTGGGAAGCCAACGGCCGGGTGGAGGTCTTTGACCGGGCAAAAACCGAACTGGAGAAATTAAAACGGCACCCGGGCCATCCCCTGGATCAAAGAAAATCCCTGGCCCTGGACTGTGCCATGGTAACTGTGGCCAGGGATGCGGGCGTGGATCCCGCAACCATCCCTTTGGCCTTCTGAAACTAAGGTGGCCTGCTTTCCAGGGCCTTTGCCAATAAGGTTGCCATGGTAAAAGATGGGTATTTAATTCCGTTCTGTGGTTTGGAGGAGGTCTTTTACCGACCTGCTTCTCATCTAAGGTGATTGTTTATATGCCAGTATCCACCAGGATAATGTAAAATTATTCCGATTCTGTTGAAATAAGCTGAAGCAGATAATCTATTGAGATTCCCCTACGACACGGTTTCTGCCCAGCTGTTTGGCCTTGTACAGCATGGTATCGGCCCTTCGAGTCATTATTTCTGGAGATAACATTATTTCATCATCGAAAATGGGCCCTTTACAGGCAAAGCCCATGCTGATGGTTATCGATATTTCTATTTTCTCTTCTCGATTGTTCATTGTATTCACCGTCTGGGCCTGAATGGTCTTACGAATCTCATTGGCTTTTTTCTCTACCCAGTCTGCATTGGCTCCGGAAAATATAAGCACAAACTCTTCACCGCCATACCGTGCGGCAAAATCGCCTGGCCTTGTTTTTTTCAACGCTGTTTTTAATACCTGGCCAATCATCCTGAGGCACTCGTCACCAGCCGCATGACCATGCTTGTCATTTACCGATTTAAAATGATCAATATCCATCATAACAACCGCAAGGATTCTTTTTTCACGGTTGCAAATCCGCAGCGTCTCCTTGAGCCGCTCGGTATAGTATTTTCTGTTATACAGACCCGTAAGGTAATCAATCAAGGTGAGAGCTTCCAGCTGCAGGTTTTTTTGTCCTATTTCAATGAGTAAAGCTTTGAGTTGCAGGTTTGTCTCCCTGTCTTTTTTTCTTAAATCAGCAATGGTCAATGATAATTCCCGTTGATTTTTTACCAGGAGCTCTATCTTATGCGCCAGGGATCCATCAATAAGATTGATCAAGTGGTGCCTTAATCCAGAAAAGAATGGTTTGGGGATGTAACGACATTCAAACACACAGCAGTCGTGTCCCTGGGTGACGCATTGGGTTTCCTGGATATCACTTTCCTGGAGTCCCATGGCCTCCATATGGCCGAAAAGTGCTCCCCTGTACCAATTGCAAACAGCCTTGTTTGTCATTAGACCATTAGATGCCCTGGTGCAGTCTGTTTTGTATTCAATTCGCAGGGTGATGCAGCGGCCTTTTCTGTCAACAGATGGAAAGATTTTTTTTATGTGGTTGTAGCTGTTGTTGCGCATTCTGCTGATGTACATGAGTTGTTCAATTGTAATCATCCGCATGACAGTGGATGCAAGGATGCCGTTGGTGGCCCTCAGTCTTTTTCCAGCCTCAAAAAGAGGATCTTCCCCGAGGATTGATCCTCTTAAATGCCTTTCTGCGTTTTCCAAAATACAGCTTGAAAGGTAGTTTGAAATCCAGAAATCATCCTGAAGTAAATGAACCAGGTGGAGCGGTTCAACCCTATCTTCTGTTGACCGGGAGCGGATGTAATAATTGTCAAGTTTCAAGCCGTCAAGCAGATATTTTTCTGCAAGTGTAAGACTTCCGAAAATTTGTGATGCCGTATTAAAAAGATTTCGAAAGTTGAATGTGTTGATTTCACCTTCGAGCAGATGGCAGGTTTCGGGAATATCCTTGAACGGTACAGGGGTTACCCCATGGACATTCTCGCCTATGTATTTATCGATTATGCCGATGCTTTCCCTGTCGTTCATGGCTTTTCCGGTGATATCTCCTGTCCCTGTTTCCGGTTGAACGCAGCCATGGGCCCCATGGCCGCGCCCGAAAAAAGACTTATTCTGTGAACTTGATCAGTTCATCGCAATAGGCTTCCACCGCCTGAATCATATTCTGTTTATCCGCTTCTGTCGGTGCCCCCTGCCATTCATAAAAATTGAGCAGATCCCAACCGGACTTTTCGATCCTGGCTTCAAAATCTCGCTGGGCACCACCTACCCAGCCGTATGAGCCGTACCGGAATACCTTCTTGTTGGTCACCTTTTTTACCAGAAGTTCCTCAATGACATGGGACATCGGCGGAAATACCTTGTATTCATAGGTGGGCATTCCAAAAATCAGACCGGCTGATTTCCAGGCACTTGCCAGGATATATCCGATGTCGTCTCCTGGGGCCTGGAACACGTGGACTGGTATCTGCCGTTTGTTCAGGGTTTGAACGATCAGGTTCAGCATACTTTTTGTATTGCCATACATGCTGGACCAGACAAGTGTAACTTCCCGCTCTCCCGGTCCTTTGCTATACTCTGCATATCGCTTGTAATGATTAATAATCACACTGGGATTATCACGCCAGATGATACCGTGGGAAGGACAGATGGTTTTAATATCAAGACTTGCAAGTTTGCTCAGCCCCTTGAGAACAAACGGAGAGAATGTGGCCACGATATTGGCATAATAGCGAAGTGCCTCGTTCTCGAAAAATTTATGTTTTTCCTGGGATAACTGGTCGTCGAAGATGGTATCGTTTCCCACTTTACCGTATGAGCCGAATGCATCGCAGGAAAACAGGATGCCGCGTTTCTTCTCATAGGTCATCATGGTCTCTGGCCAGTGGATATTGGGTGTGTCAAAGAACTGAAGCTCGTAATCACCGGCAGTCAGGGTCATCCCGTCTGTAATTGCGACTGCCCGTTCCGGGGGCACCTCTCCAAAGGCCTCAAGCAGGGGGATGGCTTTTTTTGTGCAATAAATAACGCCTTTGGTGTTTTTCTTGCAAAATTCATTCAGCCAGCCTGAATGATCCGGTTCCATATGATTGATGATAATGATGTCAATATCCTCAACAGCCAGGGATGCCCCTTCCAGCTGTTCGGTGATTGCCCTGGGAAAGTCCATAATATTCTGGGTCAGATCGATGAGGACGTTCTTTTCCCCTTTGATCAGGTAACTATTAATAGAAATCCCGTGGGGGATCGGCCAGATTCCCTCAAAAAGATAGTTTTCATCCTCAATATTGACGGCAAGTCGATAAATATCGTCGACCACGTTCTGTATTTTCATTCTGCAAAGACTCCTTTGTCCACAAGGTTTGCGGTTAAAAAATTAAAAATAGAACAACATTGCCATTTGTACAATAAAAAATGTGAGGAACCCGGTCAAACGCTACAAGGGGGTTGGCGGCGGCCGGAGTTAATTTAATGTACCACCTGTGGGAGATCTATCATACCCATGCTGAATTATTGGAATATGCGGACGATCCGTGTGAATATGTGGACAGGTTATTTCCCCATGACAACTCAATAAAGAAATTTAATTCCCCTTTGCAAGGCATTTGACATGGCTGTGAAATTTGTGAAAAAAATTGTGCCGGTTATTATGATTGTGATATTTTGCCATCAGAGATACAAGGGCAGGATGGACCATAACCCAGACAAAAGGGAGAACATATTGAAAGATAGAATCAGATATGCGCCACTTCGGGATAAAATTACAGATCCGGCCACCGCTGCCCGTCACATCGTGGATGGCACTAACGTTTTTATTTCCGGGTTCACCGCCGGGTATCCCAAGATGATTCCCATGGAGCTGGCCCGACGGGCAGAGCTTGGAGAAAACTTTAAAATAAACCTCTATGCCGGTGCATCCACCGGAGAGCTTGTGGATGGCCTGCTCTCAAAAACTGATATCATCAATTGGCGTCGGCCCTACATGAGTGATCGCACCATGAGAGAAAAGATCAATCAGGGGAAAGTTTCTTTCAAGGATGACCATCTTTCCCGACTGTCTGCCCTGGTTCGTTCCGGTGACTGGGGAAAGGTGGATGTGGCGGTTATTGAGGCAGTGGCCATCACTGAAAAGGGGCATTTGGTGCCCACCATGTCCGTGGGTAATACCCCCACCTATGTTAAGTACGCCGATAAAATAATCATTGAAATGTCTGAAAGTGAGCCCCGGGGACTTGAGGGCATTCATGATATTTTTATTCCTGAAGATCCCCCCTATCGCATGCCCATTCCCCTGTACCGCACGGCGGATCGCATTGGTAAACCCTTTATTGAGATGAATCCAGATAAGGTGGTGGCCATCTTGAAAAGCGGTGAAAAAGATACCTGTGCCGTGTTCCAGCCCCCCGGGGAAATACCCCTGCGCATTGGGGAGCTGATTCTGGATTTTGTCCGCCATGAGATGAAAAAAGACCGTTTGCCAAAAACACTGCCCTGGCAGGCCGGGGTGGGGGATGTTTCCAATGCGCTGTTGAGCCGGTTCATGGATGATGATTTTTTTGAAAGTGTGGATCTTTATTCCGAAGTGATCCAGGACAGTGTGCTGGATTTGATTGACATGGGAAAAATCCGGGCCGCATCTGCCTCGGCCATGACATTGTCTGAAAAAGCCAGGGAACGTTTTTTTAAAGAAATTTATAGATACAAAGAAAAGATTATTCTCCGGCCTGTGGAGATTTCCAATTCCCCGGAGGTGATCCGTCGTCTGGGGGTGATTGCCATTAACACGGCCCTGGAGGTGGATATCTATGGGCATGTGAATTCCACCCATGTTATGGGATCCCAGCTGATGAACGGCATTGGGGGATCCGGGGATTTTGAGAGAAACGGGGCGCTTTCATTCATGGTGACCCCTTCCATGGCCAAAAACGGAGCCATTTCTGCCATTGTACCCATGGTGAGCCATGTGGACCATTCAGAGCACTCTGTGGATGTCATTGTCACCGAACAGGGACTGGTGGACACACGGAACCTCACCCCACGCCAGGTGGCCGAAGCAATTATTAAAAAATGTGCCCACCCCGATTACCGGGATCTGTTGTGGGATTATTACAGCCGGGCTTTGCACAAGGTGGGTGGGCATGAACCCCATCTGCTGGGGGAGGCGTTTTCCTTTCATCAGCGATTCATGGAAACAGGGGATATGAAAATGTAGGCAGTCAGCATAGAACCCAGAGACCGTTAGATAAAAATATGGGGTGCAAGCTTTTTAGCCACACGGAGACGGTGTTCAAGGAAATAGCGTTTGGTGGGGGGCATCATTTGATTTTTTTGTAAAAAATGAGTGCGTTGTCTCTGGTAAGGGCGGTTTTCAGGCTTTCCGGCATCCCCGGATCCATAAAAACCATATACAGGTCTTCATAATACAGATCCCCGGAATCGGTATTGAGCATGATTCTATCCAGGTGATCGGGGTATCTTGCCACGATTTGGCGGAGTTCACCGCCGGATGTCTTGACCGGACTTACGGTGATTCCAGCCCGAAATCCTTGCTCCAGTACCGTACCGATAGTTTGAAGAGTGCAATGATCGATCACAATGGAATCCCTCAGGTCGGGAAGGTTTTCCAGAAGGGCCAGAATTTCCCGGGTAACCCGTTGTTTATCCTTTCTGGGGGTATGAATGCCGATCACCTTGTCCCTGCCGATGATCTGTGGCGCCAGGGACATCTGGGCTGAAAAAATATCCTTTTCCCGGTTTGATGCCGTTTCAAGACCAATTTCCCCCATACCCAGACATAGCTTGTCGTCAATATTCTCCATGATCAGGTCAGCAACGGCTCCGGTCTTCAGATCGGGGGGGATGTTGCGGGGGTGCACGCCTGAAAGATAAAAACAGGGCAGGCCGGTAGAATTAAGGTGGTGAATGGTTTCTCTCTGAAGTGCAAGGGCCCGATGGAGATCCGCCGTCGTGTCGATATGTTTTGCAAAGGCCCAGGATACAGCCAGACAATGAACTTTTTTGATCCATTGGATGCGATCCGGGTCGCTTTTCTGCACAAGATCAAGGTGCATGTGGCTGTCGACAAAATTGATGTGGTTCAGGTTCACGTGATGATGCTCCAATTTTAATGTTTCAATAGGGTTTATGCCTATCTCAGTTCGGTGAAATATTCAACCTGAAATCCTGCACCATATTTGTGGAATTATTTACATCTGAGCCCCTTAATCAAACTGCGTATTGACAAATTCGCCTGTCATCACGTATACTTTTCGACATTGCCAGGGTGCCTGCCGCCCCCAAAATGAATTTAAGCATAAGGGGGGCCAGGGATAAAAGGAAAAACGGTGAAATTCCGTTGCATACCAGCCGTTGCCGTGACCGGGGACAAGGCCTGCATGATGCCACTTTTTTAATTTGGTTCCTTACCAAAACGAAAGGGGAAGGCGCAGGTCAGAGAATGATCCGTCAGCCGGAAAGCCTGCCCGGGCAAAAGACCAAGGGATATCCGCTGGAATAAGATCCTGTTGAATACTATTTTCAGGAGGAGACTTATGTCCGTTGATACAGATAAAGCCTTTGGTGTGATCATCACCCGCCTTATCAATAAAAAAAATATCACCCGTGATCAGGCCCATGAAGCCTTTCTCACCGTTCTCAACAACGCCACAACAGAGCTTCAGCAGGGGGCATTCTTATCCGCACTGACCGCCAAGGGAGAAACCGCTGAAGAAGTGGCCGGTGCCTGGCAGGCCATTTATGAACTGGACACCACCAAGGTGAACCTGGACCTGGCCGTGGCTGAAAACTCAGGCACGGGCATGGATACCTTTAAAACCTTTAATATCAGTACGGCAGCAGCCATCATTGCTGCAGCCGGAAAAGTGCCCATGGCCCGCCACGGGGCACGGGCCATCACCTCTGTCTGTGGCACCGTTGATATGGCAGAGGCCCTGGGGGTTGATGTGGAATGTACGGCCGACACCGTGGCCCAAAGCATAAAATCCGCTGGCCTGGGATTATTCAACGGCATGAGTCCCCATATCCATCCCAATGCCCTGGGACGAATTCTGTCACAAATTTTTTTCGGTTCTACCCTGAACATTGCCGCCTCCCTTGCCAATCCTGCCCTTCCTGCCATTGGCGTCAGGGGGGTCTATGCCAGGCAGATGATTATGCCCGTGGCAGAGGTGATGGCCCAGATCGGATACCACAGCGCCATTGTCCTTTACGGAGAAGTGGCGGGCGCAGGCCTTGGCATGGATGAGGCATCCGTTTGCGGGCCCACCCATTGTGCGCGGATCCAGACCGACGGTGATACGGGAAAACGTGAAATATCTGAATTCACCATTGACCCGGTATCCCTGGGATTATCGACCCCAAACTATGAGGATTTGAGACCAGAACTTGAACTTGGAAAAGAGATCCGGCGGTTTGCAGGCCTCATTGCCAATAGGGAAAACGGGGCCAGAAAAGATGCCACCCTCCTCAATGCCGGCTTGATTTTCCTGGCTGCGGGTAAGGTTGACAACCTGGACCAGGGTATACAGAAGGCCGCTGTCCTCCTTGAAAGCGGCAAGGCCTTTGACACCCTGGAAAATTGGGTGACCGCCCAGAACACAGATTCTGAAAAAGGGCTGGAAAAACTTTATTCCCTGGTTTGACTTAGCCTCGTCAAGGAGATAGACATGGAACTTTTGATCATCAAAATCAGCACAGGGTATCTCAGGATAAAACCCGATGAATTTATTGAAGTTGGCCTGGACAAGGCGTCGGTATACCCCATGGACCACCTGGCCCATGTCAGGGAACTTGAACGAGAGGCAAAGGCCCGGGGATATGAAGCCGTCCGAATCAAAAAACTGGTATTAACTGAAGAGGATTTATAATGATTCAAATGGTGCTCAAAGGGCTGAAGCAGCTGGAAATTCGTCCCCTGCCTCCCATGGCCCCGGGATCGGATGAAGTCCTGGTGGATGTTTTGGCCTGTGCCGTATGCAGAACCGATGCCAAAATGTGGGAACAGGGCCATAGGGACCTGATCTTTCCCAGGGTTCTGGGACATGAGATGGTGGTCCGGGATGACCAGGGCCGCAGGTATATTGTCTGGCCCGGAAAGAGCTGTGGTACCTGCCACTACTGCCGGGCTGGCAGGGAAAATCTTTGTGACGGGATGAAGATCACAGGATTCCACCACGACGGGGGATTTGCACACCGGGCCGTTCTTCCATTGGCCAGCCTCGTTCCTGTTTCTTCGGATCTGGATCTTTATGCGGCGTGTTTTGCGGAGCCCGTGGGTTGCGTGGTCAATGCCTTTGAAAAACTGCCTGCGACCCCGGGTAAAAAGATACTCATCTACGGCGGGGGAACCATGGGGCTTATCACGGCCATCTATGCAAAACACCTGGGCCTCATTCCTTTTATCCTGGAAAAAAATGCGGCAAAAATTGAAAAAATAAGTCCCATTCTGAAAGCCGAAGGCCTGGACTGCGCCCGAGAAACCCATGAGAGCCTCTTTGACATTGTGATCAATACCTGCCCGGATTACATTGCCTTTTGTCAGGCCATTACCAAGGTGGATAAGGGCGGATATATTTCTTTTTTTTCCGGGATTACCAAAAATGAGTCCGTGGAAACCAACCTGCTGAATCTGGTCCATTACAAAGAAGCCGTCTTGGCGGGGGCCTATGGGATGAAAAAATCAGATATTGAAAAGGCCTTGCCCTTTCTTCTTTCCCACGGGGTGTCTCTAAATCGGCTTATTGAAGAGGTGGTCGTCCCGGAACGGGCCCCAGAACTTCTGCCCCAGGTGCTCAAGGGGCAAACCCTTAAATATATCCTGGATTTTACCGGTTCCCACCATTTTCAGCCGAAAAAACCGGCCGAAAAACGGGATGGGGCGTCTCCATGTGTAATAGAAAATTCTTTGTCAAAAAGTCCGTTATGTACCAGGATTATCCAGGCTGTCCGGCCACCCCGGGATATGGCCTCCCAGGCCAGGGCCAAGATGGATGACAAGAGCAAACCCCTTGGGGCTTTAGGCAAACTTGAGGCTTTAGGAATCCAGATGGCCGTAATCCAGGGCAGTCTGCATCCTGAAATAAAACAAAAGGCCATACTGGTCTTTGCCGGTGACCACGGCGTCACCGAAGAAGGGGTGTCGGCCTTCCCAAAGGAAGTCACGGGGCAGATGGTGGACAATTTCCTTAATCACGGGGCCGCCATCAATGTCCTCTGCAGCCGTTATGAAATTGAGATGAAGGTGGTGGATATGGGCGTGGAAAAAACCTTTGCTCCCCATCCAGACCTGATTCTGGCCAAAGTAGCCCCGGGTACCCGAAACATGGCCCTGGAACCGGCCATGACCGCTCCCCAGGCTGTCCAGGCCCTGGAAAACGGGATTCGGGCATTTTTCTCCATTCATGGAAAGGTTCCGGTTCAGATTCTGGGCCTTGGGGAAATGGGCATTGGCAATACCACATCCGCTTCGGCAATTATATCCGCTGTAACAGGCATCAGCCCTGCCCAGGCTGCAGGCCGGGGCACCGGGGTGGACAACAAGGGGCTGTCCCACAAAACAGAGGTGATCCAACGGGTACTTGATTTCCATCATCTTGATCCTGAAAACGGATTTGACATTTTGAGAACCCTTGGGGGATTTGAACTTGCCGGCATCGCTGGTGCGACCCTGGCTGCGGCCTCAGAGGGATGTGCAGTCGTCCTGGACGGGGTAATTTCAACGGCAGCCGGGCTCATCGCCTATCTGATCTGTCCTGATATCCGGGAATACCTTATATCTGGCCATCAGTCTGTGGAAAAAGCCCAGGAAGCGGCCCTGGCCTACATGGGCCTTGAACCGGTTGTGGACCTGGGCATGCGGCTGGGTGAAGGAACAGGTGCGGCCCTGGCCATTGATCTGGCAGAGACCGCCTGCAGAATTATGACTGAGATGGCCTCCTTTGACGAGGCAAAAATTTCAAGAAGTCCTTCCTGAAAAGCGGGGTACCGGGAGTCAATTTACTTAACTCAACTGGTACTCCTATTTCATCCATTTAAAGGGTTTTAAGTCGTTTCATGGCATAGGCCAGGCTTGTCTGCATCCTGACAATTGACCTGGCAAGCATTCCGATTTCATCTTTTGACCGTATCTTGATTTGGACATCAAGATCTCCAAGGCTCATGCGGGTTGCGGCATCTGTCATTTCAATAATTGGTTTGCTGATTGAACGTGCAGAAAACCAGGCGATAATTGCCACAATTATGATGGTCAAGGAAAAAAATACGAGAATATATTTCTGAAATTTCAGCAGTGTCGCATATGCCTCATTTTTTTCTTGCTGGACAACCATATTCCAGCCCAGCTTGTTCTTTTTGAAAGAGGCAATATTCAGCGAGCCCTTGTTGTCCATAAATTCGCCAAACCCCGATATCTTTCCGTCGGATAAAGAAAAGACAGGGTTGTCTGTAAGGTTTTTTTCTTCTAATACATATTGTTTTACCTGGTGGGCAATCACCTTGTTTTTTTCGTCCACAAGAAAGGCAAAACCGGTTTTGCCCTTTGTCCATTTTGCAACGGATTGTGAAATGGCTTCAGTGGTCATTGCACCAGCCATCACACCAACCATCGTTCCATTGTTCATTATGGGTACAGCCAGAACAAGAGCAGGCTTTTGAGATGTCTTTCCTAGGAGGGTCTGCCAGGAAAAAGCAGACCCCTTTTGTATATCCTTAAAATAAGACCTGTCCGAGTAATCTTTTAAAATATTACCATCGTTCCTTGCCGTGTTCATCCCGTCGATGTCCAGGGTAAAGGCAAGGTATATCCAGGGGTATTGTTCGTGTATTAATTCCAATATTTTTGTCTGTTCGGTCGGATCCATGTATTTGATCCCGTCGAGCCTGGAAACCATCTGCAGCAAGCGTTTGTTTTTGTCCACCCATTCGTCAATATGGTTCAGAAGCCCAGAAGTGGACTGCTGCATTAAAAGCTGTGTATCTGCTTCTACCCTGGCACTGGTTTCACTGTAGGTGATCATGAAAAATAAACCGACCGGAATAAGGCTGATCAAAAGCATGATAAGGAAGGTTTTGGGGTAGAGCCCAAATTTGATGGGTTTTTTTTGTCCTGTTGCCGTGGTTAGGGGGATGTCTTCAGCATAGGTGACGTTTTCATAATTGACAATTGGTTTTTCTACGGTAAAGAGCGTATCGCAGGCTATGCATTTGAACGAGACGGTGTTTTGTTTAAATTTCTTTTCATCAACGGTGTATTTTTTTCCACAATTTTTGCAGGCAACAATCATAACAGCCTCTCATTTTATTGATTATCGGGTTCTTGACAACAGGTCGTTAACTCTTTCGTTGAATTCAATCCTGTGTCCTGGATCGGAAATCTCATCACTTATTTTGGAAAGCAGTTCTTCTATATCGTTGACCAAAATTTTTTTATCCGTGATGTTCATACCTGAAAGAATATCGGCCATGATGATATTTGCTACAGGGCCGACGTAATAGGTAAGGATTGAGGTGAGTTCCTTCAATAATTCCGGGCTGTAGCGCTGTATTTTCTTTTTGACAACAGGTGTAATAAGGCCCATCCCATACAATTTCATCAGCTGATTTTTAAAATCTGGGAGATCCATTCCTGATTCACGGGCGATTAATCCGATTTCCTTGTTTTCATCAATCAGGGCTAACAACCTAAACTGGGTTGCAGACAGGGTGATGTTGCCATTGATATCCGAGGTCAGCTTTTTAAAATATTTAAATTTTGCCATTTCGGTTCTTATCCATACATTTATTTTGGGCTATATCCCCTTATGTCTGCATGATTTATCAAAAATGGTGTTGAAATCCAGCTGCCTCCAAGCATCCATAATCAAATTTTTCAAGCCTTTCATGTTAACAAAAGACTTAACAAAAAACAAGACAGCTGCACTGAGCCCTTAATTCAGGTGAAGCGATGTATACCCATGGGGAGGACAGCAGGAATCTTTCTTATCCAGAGCAATTGCCCTTTGCCCTTGGATTTATAGGCTCTTTTTTTTAGAAGCCGTGGCAAAATCTTCCCATGGCGTGGTAGAATCGCCACGTGAAGTTGTAAAAGCTTTTATTATCAGGTGGTTGTCGTTTTATCCGGTTTTATGTGTGGCGAAACAGTAACGTCCCCTCCTGAATGACAGACACGAATTTCCAGGTCAATTTACTGAAAAAAATTATTAAATTACAGTAGGTTGTGTTCATTAACCCTTCTGTGGCACTTATATTGCTGTATTTACAACGTCAGAGAACAATGGTCTTAATCGTGTCCTATTAATGGTGGCTGAACATCGTTATTTTCCGGGACCATTGGACGGATATTTTGATTCATGGGTTAAATTCTCAAGCAAGTTTATCAACATAAAACAAACAAGAGGAATTTACTGAAATGAGTTTTACATCACCGATTCTGAAACAATATCGACAAAAATTAGTAACCGCAAGAAAAGCCGTACAGGTTGTTAAATCCGGAGACTGGATTGATTATGGTGCCTTTTGCACGGCCCCAAGAACCCTTGATGAGGCCCTGGCAGCGCGTGTGGATGAACTAGAGCATGTCAATGTAAGGGCCCTTGCCTTTCCCGGAAAAGCCAAGGTTGCCATGGCCAGTGCTAAGGGCAACAGCATGACTTATAACAATTGGCATTTCAGCAGTGGAGATCGTAATAATCACGACCACCATAACTGTTACTATATTCCCTTTACCTACAACGAAGGTCCGGGGCACTACGGCAGAAACATCAAAACCGATGTCTGCATGGTACAGACCACTCCCATGGATCATCAGGGCAATTTTAATTTCGGCATTGGTAATTCGTTCCAGCGGGCCATCATTGATAATGCTAAAACCGTTATTGTGGAGGTGAATACCACCCTGCCCAACTGCCTTGGTGGAGCAGGGGAATCGGTTCATATCTCAGAGGTTAATTATGTAGTTGAAACCGAAAACCAGCCGATCTTGACCATTGGATCTCCAAAGATTTCCGATGTTGACAGAAAGATTGCCGACCTCATCGTTGAGGAGATAGAGGACGGATCATGCATTCAGCTTGGCATTGGTGGCATGCCCAATGCCGTGGGCAAACTCATTGCTGAGTCTGATCTAAAAGACCTTGGTGTTCACTCGGAAATGTTGGTAGATGCCTATCTTGAGATGTTTGAAGCCGGAAGGGTCTCCAATCTTAAAAAAAACCTGGACCCTGGTAAGTTTGTTTACACCTTTGCCTTGGGCAGTCAGCGCCTCTATGACTTTATTAATAACAATCCTTCCTGTGCGAGTTATCCGGCAGACTACACCAATAAACTGAGTAACATCGCATCCAACGATAAAACTATTTCCATAAACAATGCCATTGAGGTGGACCTTTATGGCCAGGTCTCATCGGAATCTTCCGGGTACCGGCAGATTACGGGAACCGGTGGACAGTTTGACTTTGCCTATGGCGCCTATCACTCCAAGGGAGGAAAATCTTTTATCTGTCTTTCTTCCACCGTGACAGACAAGGAGGGAAAGGTTCATTCCCGAATACGCCCGGTCTTTGATCCCGGCAGCATTGTCACCCTGCCAAGAACCATCACCCACTATGTTGTCACCGAATACGGCAAGGTCTGCCTGAAGGGAAAATCCACGTGGGAAAGGGCAGAAGCGCTTATTAGCATCGCCCATCCTGATTTTCGGGATCAGTTGATCAAAGAGGCTGAGAAAATGAGAATCTGGGTACATAGAAATCAGACATCATCCCTGGTTAAGGCTGCATGATGCCCTATAACTGAATATCCATCAATAAAACACCTGCTGACAACACACCATTAAGGAGCGATAGGAATGGCACAACTAATTGCGGACCGTAGAGATATTGATTTCGTACTCCACGAACAGCTTAACGTGGAAGCCCTCAGTGAGCACAAAAGGTTTAATGAATTTGGAAAAAAGACGGTTGATCTTATTGTCTCCGAGGCAAGGAATCTTGCCATCAAAGAGATTCTGCCCCTGCAGAAGCCAAGCGATACAGGGTGTGAGTTCAACAACGGCACGGTCAAGGTCCCTGAAGGGTTTCACCGGGTCATGAAAGCATACAATGAAGGCGAATGGCTTGCCATGACCGACGATCCGGAATGGGGTGGCCAGGGAATGCCCAAGACCGTTGCCATGGCAGCCAACGAGTACTTTTACGGTGCCTGCAACTCGTTCATGCTTTACAATCTTCTGACCCATGGGGCATCCAAGCTTGTAGAGACCTTTGGCACTCCAGAGCAGAAGAATCTACACCTTAAAAATATGCTTTCTGGAAAATGGGCCGGTACCATGCTCCTGACCGAATCCGATGCAGGTTCCGACCTTGCCGGGATTACCACCATGGCAAAGGACAACGGTGACGGGACTTACAGTCTTGAGGGCAATAAAATTTTTATTTCCGGTGGAGAACAGGATCTGACGGAAAATATTGTTCACCCGGTTCTGGCAAGGCTTGAAGATTCTCCTGCCGGTATCAAAGGCATTTCGCTTTTCCTTGTGACCAAGTACCGGTTAAACCCGGACGGCACGCCAGGGGAATTCAACAATGTCGTGTGTACGGGCATTGAAGAGAAAATGGGGCTCCATGGTTCAGCCACCTGCTCCCTGGAGCTTGGCGGCAAGGGGCAATGCATTGGTACACTGCTGGGAGAAAAAAATAAGGGCATGGCAGCCATGTTCCTGATGATGAACGAGGCCCGGCAGATGGTTGGACTCCAGGGGCAGGCCAATGCCTCGGCCGCCTATATGTATGCCTTGGACTATGCCAGGCAGCGTATCCAGAGTAAAAGCCTGACCGCTCCTGCGGGGACCCCGCCTGTGGCCATTATCAACCACCCGGATGTCAAACGACAGCTTTTGATGATGAAGTCCTGGGTGGAGGGCATGAGAAGCCTTGTCTACTACACGGGCCTGTGCCATGACCGGCTTGCCATTGCAGCAGATGATAGTGAACGGCAGTTCTATTCCACCCTGCTTGAGGTGCTCACCCCCATCATCAAGGGTTATATCACCGACCGGGCCTTTGATGTCTGTAACCACGGTGTGCAGATTTACGGTGGTTACGGATTTATCGAAGAGTTCCCTGTTTCCCAGTTGCTTCGCGATTGCAGGATCTTCATGCTGTATGAGGGCACCAACGGTATTCAAGCCATGGATCTTGTCGGTCGAAAACTTGGCATGCACAAGGGAGAACCTTTTATTCATTTCCTGGGGCTGATCGAAAAAACCATAACCGCGTCAAGGGAGGTTAAAGGCCTGGAATCCCTGGCCGACAGCATGCAGCGATTTTTTACAAACTACGCTGAAGTTGCCCATGAAATATCTGCAAGGGCGGCTTCTGGCAAGGTGATGGAGGTTTTTGCATTTTCCCACCCCTTTCTTGAGGTGAGCGGGGATCTGACCGTGGCCTGGATGCTTCTCTGGAGAGCGTCTGTGGCCGCTCCAAAACTTGGTAAAAAGAAAAAAGACGATGCCTTTTACCAGGGGCAGATACAGACGGCCCGTTTTTTCATCAACAATATCCTGCCCGTTACCGAAGGCAGACTCAATACCATCAAACAGGGGGATGCTGTCGCGGCAGTCATGGAAGATGCCCAGTTCGGCGGCAAATAAGGGTTTTTTTTAACTTACAACAAAGGGAGATAATCAATGGACAAGATATATGTTCTGGGGGCCGGCACCATGGGGGCCGGGATTGCCCAGACCATTGCATCGGCAGGCATTCGGGTCATCGTAAGGGATATCAACCAGGAACTCGTTGACAGGGGCATGGCCATCATCACCGCCAACCTTGAAAAACTCGAGGGTAAAGGCAAAATAATGACAGCTGAAAAAGAGGCTGTCCTTTCAAGAATTACCGGCACCACCGACATGGCCCTTGCTGCCGATTGTGATCTGGTTATTGAGGCTGCCGTTGAAAATATGGCCATCAAAAAGAAAATTTTCAGTGAGCTTGATGCGCTTTGCAAACAGGAAACCATTCTTTCAACCAACACCTCGTCCCTGTCCATAACAGAGGTGGCGGCGGCCACCCGTCGTCCAGACCGGGTTATTGGCATGCATTTTTTTAACCCTGCCCCGATCATGAAGTTGGTGGAGATCATCAAGGGTATTGCCACCTCAGACCACACCTTTGACAGGGTGAAACAACTGTCTGAAAGAATTGGAAAAACACCGGTTAAAGTTGCCGAAGCTCCGGGTTTTGTTGTTAACCGGATTCTGATTCCCATGATCAACGAGGCCGTGGCCATTTATGCCGAAGGCATTGCGTCTGCCCGGGATATTGATACGGCCATGAAACTTGGCGCCAACCATCCCATAGGACCCTTGGCCCTGGGAGATTTGATCGGCCTTGATGTCTGTCTTGCGGTCATGGATGTTCTTTATCAGGAGTTCGGTGATCCCAAATACAGGGCACACCCGACCCTAAGAACCTATGTTCGGGCAGGATGGCTTGGTATGAAATCGGAAAAGGGCTTTTACGACTACGCCCGCTGAATCGGTTTCAGGCGATCTTGACCCATTGGGTCCGCCCCTCCCCCCCTCTGGGCGGGCCCCCATTTTAAAGGATCATAGTTTGATGTTTTCAGCGGTTATGCTACTATGGCTTCAAGTGCAAAGCAGTTTTGCATCCAACTGACGGAGAAACGCATGGATATTAATATTTTGTCTCAATATCGAGATGCCATAGCCCATGCTGACAGTGAAGAGGCCCTTGTTCAAAGAACTATTGAAATGATAACCGGCACAACTGCCTATGATGTTCATATCGAACTTGTACAGGAGACTGAATCGGTCAAGGATCTCGTCACCAGAATTTTAAAAAAAGGGTGTGAAAAGTCTGTAACCGAGGCGCTTTCAGCCAAACAGCCGGTCACGATAATGGCGGCCAAGGATTTTTCCGATGCATTCCTGGCAACCATCATCCCTTGCCCCGCTTCGGCCCTGCTTATCCCCCTTTTTACCCTCCAAACGGTGACCCCGCCAGCATTCCTGGGAAGTTTCTTTGTTTTTTCTGGAGACAATTATCTGTTTAAGCCTGAAACAAGGGCAGTATTACAGGAATTAACTGTTCAGTTCACCCATGCCGTTACCACGGTCCGCAGGGCATTATCTGTCAGGGCCGAAAATCAAGCACTCCGTGTTGAACGGGATATGTACCACAGTGTTTTTGAAAATACGGGAACCGGTACCATCATTATTGACAAGGATATGCTCATCCTCTTTGCCAATGCGAAATTTGCCCAGTTAACAGGCTATGGTAAAGAAGAGATGGAAAACAATATGCACTGGTCGCAATTTGTTATTCCTGAAGATAATAAAAAAATGCAGTACTACCACTATGGGCGGCGCAAGGGAACCCCCCAGGTTCCAGATGAGTACGAGTGCAGAATTTTTGACAAGACCGGTGAAGTTAAACATATGCACATGAAGGTGGGAATGCTGGCCGGAACCAATATCAGCATTGCTTCGTTCATGGATATCACCTTGAGAAAGGTTGCTGAAGAGCGTCTGAGCAAAAGTGAACACCTGCTCAAAAGCATTGTCAGCTCCTTTGAGGGGTTTATTTTTACCCTGAAACAAAATCACCGCATCGAGTTCATGAACAATCCGTTGATCAGCAGAAGCGGGTATAATGCAGTCAACGAAAAATGCCATAAAGTAATCCACGGCCTGGATGCGCCTTGTCCCGGGTGTGAACTTAAAAAGGTCCTTGCAGGAACTGTTGCCAAACGTGAAGAAAAGAGTCCCAAGGACGACAGATGGTACTCTGTAACCCAGTCTCCCATTTACGACCGGGTCAGCAGTATTACCGGTGTACAGGTCATCATGGTTGACATTACCGAGAGAAAGCACAGGGAAGAGAAGGTCAGAGAACATGCCAATTATTACCAGAGTGAAAACAGGGTCTTGCGCTCTGCCATGAAAGAGAGATACCGGTTCGGAAATATCATCGGTAAAAGCAACGCCATGCAAAAGGTCTATGAGTTGATTTTACGAGCCGCCTCAAGCAATGCCCATGTGATGCTTTACGGAGAATCAGGCACAGGCAAGGAGCTTGTTGCCACAGCTATCCACAAATTAAGCACACGGTCCAAACAGATGTTTGTACCGGTTAACTGTGCTGCCATTAATGATAATCTCATTGAAAGTGAGTTTTTCGGATATAAAAAAGGGGCTTTTTCCGGAGCTGATCAGAACAAGGCCGGGTTTCTGGATCTTGCTGACAAGGGTACCCTTTTTCTGGATGAAATCGGTGACCTGGCCCTCAACCTCCAGGTTAAACTGCTCAGGAGCATTGAAGGAGGGGGGTTCACCCCGGTGGGAGGAAACCTGGTTAAAAAGCCGGATTTACGCATTGTTGCTGCCACCAACAAGGACCTTAAATTCCTCATACACCAAGGGTTGATGCGGGAAGATTTTTTTTACAGGGTGAATATCATTCCCATCAAGCTTCCCCCCCTGAGGAACCGCAAGGAAGATATTCCTCTGTTGATCAAACATTTCATCTCTAAATATGACAAAAACATTTCCATTCCTCCCATTGATAAGAAACTGCTCGACGCATTCCTGAACCATGACTGGCCTGGAAATGTCCGGGAGTTGCAGCATTCTCTGGATCGCTATGTCACCTTAAAAGAGTGCGATTTTTTAGAAAGCCTTGCTCCCCCCCAAGACAACCATGAAATAAATGACTGTCTTATGGACATGGACAACGGAAAAAATGCCCTGCCGGATATCGTGGCTGGCATTGAAAAACAGATTATCGCCAAGGCCCTTGAAAACAACAGATGGATGAAAGCCAAGACCGCATCGGAACTTGGCATCCACAGAAAGACCCTGTTTCTCAAGATGAAAAAATACGACCTGGTCATCTAACCCTGGCGGATTTAGCCTGGCGATGTCGTCCTCTATTAAATATTAAAAAACAATCAAAAGATAAATTCATCTAATATAGCCCCTGGTTTTGCAGGCAATAGGCCAATGGGAATGGATAGCTGTATCACGTTACTGCGTGAATTTTGAGATTTTTTGTGTCTACCTGTGTTGAAGCGAGTACAAGACTGATTTTTTTTAATTTACCCTCCTGAAAAAACAGGGGATAGGATTGCAAAATTATTTTTTTATCATGTTGATTGACAAGCTTTCTTTAGATCTATATATTCCATTTCGACGATTTGTTGAATGCGTTTATATGCAGTCAGTAACTCAGATTAAAGTTGGGAAACATGGGACAGGTATTGTCGGTCTTAATGAAGTACTTAAAGGCTTGCATCAAATAAGCCTATAGATGCCTGGGAAAGAGATTGCTTCTTAAATGATTAAGGGGCTTTCAAAGAAATTGTCTGCAAAGGATAAATGGGAAAACAAACAATTGTATCGTTAAATGATCACATATAAAACCAAGGGGCATCATTGCATTCTATCTGTACAGGGGTTGGATGTGGATGTTTTTTCACCTCGACCTCAGATACCATGAATATCCTGACCTGGTTGAGGAACATTTTTATTCTGTCCCTGTCCGCCGGCCTTGCCTGGCTGGCCCACAGGGACTTTTATCAACGTACAAACACGACGAACTAAGGAGTTAACTGTTATGAGCTATCTGAATCAGGCTTTTAGGGAAATGGATCTTCACTTTTTCGGTTCCGGCGAGCACGGCATGAGCATCGAAGGAATGCGCAAAGTGCTCGGCAACGATCATTTCTTGTTTCTGGATGTCCGGACAGATGAGGAAGTGAAATACCTTTCTTTTCCCTTTGTCCTGCATATTCCTTTAAATCATTTACCGGACCGGCTGGACGAGGTGCCCAGGGACAAATTCATCGTCACCTTCTGCTCTTCAATATTCAGGGGGGCAATGGCCTACACCTATCTTCTGGCCAACGGGTATGAGGAGGTTAAGGGACTGACGGCCTCTTCCGAGGATATGGCCCTGGCATTCAAGCCCGGCCCTCTGGTCAAAATGTGATCTGATCTCCATACCGGTAGGTACAGCTGCCTGCCGGTATTTTTTTCCCATGGTAATAAAGGACAGGTTAAAATGGAATCCCATATTCTCATCATTGCTTTTCTTTCATTCTGTTTAAGTTTTTTTTTCGCATTGGGCGGCGTGGGGTCGGCCGTTATTCTCATTCCTGCCTTAACTTGGATCGGTGTTCCCTTTAACCTGGCCCGGCCCACCGGGCTTTTTGTTAACTGCTTGAGCATGCTCGGGGCCACCTGGTCCAATTTCAGGGAAAAGAAACTGGATGTAAAACTGGGGCTTCCCATAATTGTTTCGTCCATGGTAATGGCACCGGTGGGCGCCTGGGCCGGTCATTTTTTACCCACCCAGACCCTTCTTTTTGTTTTTATCGGTTTTTTACTCTTTTCCGGTTCCATGATGATTTTTTTCAAGAGCTCAAAATATGCAGACCAGTACCGGGAAGACCGGCCCGTTGCAGGTCCCTCAGGTGTCGGCGTGTTGGCCGGATTTGTCTCAGGACTTCTTGGTGTGGGTGGGGGCGGCATCATTTCCCCCCTGATGGTGGTCCAGGGATTTAATCCCAAAAAAGTGGCCATGGTCACGGCCTTTTCAGTGCCTTTTTCATCGTTTTCAGCATTTATCACCTATGCTGCCATGGGATCGGTGTCCGTTAAAATTCTTGTTTTTGCCGGGCTGGCCGCCTGGACCGGGGGATATCTTGGCACCCGGGTTATGCAGAAAAAGATGAATCCCCAGAGTGTTAAACGGGTGCTGGGCAGTGTTTTAATACTGATTGGGTTCAAGTTTTTATGGTCCATGGCCTAGGGGTCGCAATTTTTATAACTTGAGCGAAATGGCTTGTCTTCTATCCCATCTACCGAGCGCCATCAAAGGCTCAATAGGTCTGATCGGGATGTGGGTCTTCCCATATTGTCACAGTTTGTGATTCAGAAAACGATGCAAAGGGATCTGTGTTTCCCGGCGGATTTTTTTCCAGGCATAACAAAAACATCCCATCTGATTTTCAATCAGGATTGCTTTTTGTTGTTTTATGTCTATATATTTTAGATATATTGTAACGGTCATGGCAAGTGCGATAACTAAAACATCGGCAAGGTTGGGGTGGGTTCACTATGGATTCAATTGAAGAAAAATTTCCAAGGACCGTGGCGGCTGCCATTGAGATACTGATCGATAAATTAACTGCAACGCCCAGGGAAAAGGTGAAATTTGCAAATATGTCGAAAAGTGCGCTGGTGGCGTATAATAAAACCATTGAAAATTATATCGTCACTGAGTTTCGTCTGCCCGGCAATGAGCCCCTTATGAAGTCCTGTGCCCTGTTGGCAAATTTGTCCCGGATTGATATCCATCAAGCATCCTATATCCTTCTCCATGCCATGCAGATCAAACTTTTGGAAACGGCTTTTTTGAAACTTATGAGGTAAAGATCCAACAATGACAGTAACATCCTTAACCCATTGTGGATTTGTTTCAGATCAAAATTCTTGTTTTCTGGGCAAGGTATAAAACTGTGAGAAGCACGACGCCTAGGACGTGGAGGTAGATCATGGGCCAGAGCAGAAGAAATGCAGCCACAAGATAAAGAGATCTCAGCCCCCAGTTCAGCCGGATTTTATGGAATCCTTCAAAAAAGGCGGTAAAACAGAAAAGACCGGATAGGCCTGCCAGGGTGGTTTCAGCTACCTGCCACAGGGGGCCTTCAAAGAGAATGGGCGTATAGATAAACAGCATGGGAATGATATAGAGTCCCTTGGCAAGTTTCCAGGATTCAAATCCCGTTGCCAAAGGAGAACTGCCTGCAATGCCCGCAGCTGAATAGGCCGCAAGGCAGACCGGCGGCGTTACATTGGCATCCTGGGAATACCAGAAGATGAGCATGTGGGCACTGAGGAGGGAGGCACCCAGCATTTCCATGGATGGGGCTGCCAGCACGGCCAGTACGATGTAGGAGGCTGTCACGGGAAGGCCCATGCCAAGAACCAGGGATGCAAGGGCAATCAGAACAATGGTGACCAGCAGGCTGCCTCCGGAAATGGCGGAGATCATGATGGAAAACTTAATGCCCGCCCCCACCATTAGAACCACGCCAATGACAATGCCCGAACAGAGCAGAATTACCCCGGTGGTAACCATGCCCCTGGCGCCTTGTGCAAAGGCGTCCAGGATATCTTTGACGCCCATGCGGGTTTTTCTGTTCAGCCAGCTTGCCGCCACAATGGATGCAATCCCTGCACAGGCGGAATAGGTGGGGGTAAAACCACTCATCAACAGACCGATCAATACGGCAATGGGAATAAAAAAGTTCCACCCCTGTTTGAGAACGTCCATAATTTTTGGAATATCTGCGTCTTCCATGGGTTTGAGGCCCATTTTTTTTGCCCGCAGGTGTACAAAAAAACCAACACTTAAAAAATACATGAACGAAGGAATAATGGCTACCCCCACGATGGTAAGGTAGGGAATCTGGGTCCACTGGCTCATGATAAAGGCGCCGGCGCCCATGATGGGGGGCATGAGCTGTCCTCCCGTGGAAGCGGCTGCCTCAACCGCACCGGAAAATTGTGCACTAAACCCCACCCGTTTCATCAGGGGAATGGTGATGGAGCCTGTACCCACGGTATTGGCCACGGCACTTCCGGATATGGAACCCATGAGCCCGCTTGCAAAAACGGCCATTTTGGCCGGGCCTCCGATCATTTTCCCCATCATGGCAATGGAGAGTTGGATGATAAAATCCCCGGCACCGGATTTCAACAAAAAGGAGGCAAAGAGCACAAAGAGAAAAACAAAGGTCGAAGAGATGGTGGCAATGGTGCCAAAGATACCGTCCGGTGCAAAATACATTCGGTAGAGCATCCGTTGAATATTAACCCCTGGAAAATTCCATATGCCTCCCATGTATTTGCCGAACCACAGGGCATACCCCAGAAAAAAGAGGGCAATGCCGGGAATAATGTATCCTGCCGTGCGCCGGGTGATTTCCAGCATGAGAATGATGGCAATTCCCGCGAATATCAGGTCCGGGACGATGGGGACCTCGTTGCGGGCATGGAGGGCATTTTCAAACAGCAATAGATAGGCTGCCGTGGCAATGGAGAGAAGGGCAAGGCCCAGATCCAGCCATTTGAGTCCCAGGGCTGTTTTGACGCTGAAGGGGTAGATGATATACCCCATGAACAGGATGAATCCAAAATGGACGGCATTGCGTTGAATCTCGGGCATGATACCCACGGTGTTGACCCAGATATGAAAAAGGGACATGGCAACCCCTGTCCAGTACAGGGTTTTGGTTAAACCCGGCGAAAGCTTTCTCTGGCTCACCACCACTTCGCCACTGCTGTCTTCAATAACGCCTTGGGATTTGTTGGACATGGAGACTCCTGGGGTGTGGCGCAGCAGGTCCAATTACAAACAGATCCTGCCATGCTGTATCTTTGGTGTTAAATACTTACAACAGGGTTTCAGGAATTTTTATGCCCATTTCCCTGTAGTATCTTGCCGCACCGGGATGCAGGGGGACAGGTAGGCCGCTGATGGCTTTTTCCAGTCGCATGACCTTGGTGGCCTTGTGGATATTGCCAAGAAAGGTCAGGTTTTCATATATGGTTTTGGTGATCAGGTAGACGGTCTCTTCGGAAACATCGGGATGGACTGCCAGGAAATTGGGCTGGGAAATGGTGTTGATCTCTTTTTCCTGGCCGGGGTAGGTGCCGGCTTTGATGACAAATCGGTTCCAAATGGGAAATTTCGCCTGGATGGTCTGGAGTTGAGCGTCTGTGAAATCAAGGACAGTTATTTTTTTATCACCTAACTGGGCAAAAAGCTGGGTGATGGATGCGACCGGGGGGCCTGCAGGAATATTTCCTCCGATGATTCTATTGTCCATCATGGCCTGGGCCGTGGGGGTATAACCCAGGTACTCCAGGGTCATCTCTTTTTCCGGATCAATGCCCATGGCATTGAGGATGGTGCGGCCGGAACCTTCGGTGCCGCTACCCCTTTTTCCAATGGAAAATTTTTTCCCCTGGATGGTTGCAAGATCGCTGATGGTTCCCGTTTTCGCATATTTTTTGAGCAGGGGAAAGTGTTCTACATTTTCCCATAGCATGGTAATTGAACAAAAATCCTTCATGGGTTTGCCGGCATAGGGGCCTTCTCCCCGGTAGGCATTAAGGCCGTACAGGGATTGGAGGATGGCCATGTGGGCCTCCTTGTTTTTCAACATCTGGATATTTTCTCCAGATCCGGCAGAGTTGATGGCAGTAGCCGTTATCTGGTGATCTTTCGCAAGCTTGATGCTCACAAGGGTGCCGATGGCAACCCCTACTGGATAATAGGTACCTCCGGTGGTTGCCGTTGCCAGGATCAGGCTTTCGCCGGCGGCTGATTTTTTTACCTGGAATGATAATGCCAGGGTAATGGCGATCAGTGAAAATAGCGTTTTTTTTAACATCCGTTTCTCCTTTAATTAAAGACAGTTAATATCTGGACCCGCAGAATGTTGTTTTCTGCTGGTGAATCTTTAATTGATCCGGCAAACAGGCTCAAGTTTTACTTTACACGATATGGGGTGCGGTGCTATTCAATCGTTAATATAAATTTGTCAGATGTCGGACATCTGACTTTAAATTTTATAATCAGAAACTTTATTTTCTGTCAATACAAAGCGATTAATTCTTCCAGGAGTTTAATGCGGTATCCCCCCTACATTGAAAATAAATTTATTTTTCCCCATTTCTATCGTGTGAAAATAAATCATCCCGCCAGGGGCCTGGAGAAACCCGGGATGGTTCTTGAGGAACGTTTGAACCAGATACTGCCACAGTCTGGCATTCGCTCCGGTCAGAGGGTTGCAATCGGCGTGGGTAGCCGTGGTATCGCCAATGTCTCGGTGCTGATGAAAATTCTCTGCCGTTGTCTTCGAGAAATGGGCGCGAGGCCCTTTATCATTCCAGCCATGGGCAGCCACGGCAACGCCACGGCGGACGGTCAGACCCGGGTGCTTGAACGACTGGGCATCACACAGTCGATCTGCGGGGCACCCATTGTTTCTTCCATGGCGGTTGACAGGGTGGGAGCGGTTATGGGCGAAGTGCCGGTTTATTTTTCCCGGGATGCCCTTGCAATGGACCATACCATCTGCATCAACCGGATAAAACCCCATACAAAGTTCAAGGGTGCTGTGGAAAGCGGGCTTTATAAAATGCTGTGCGTTGGAATGGGAAAGCATGAGGGTGCCCTGGTTTACCACAACATGGCCCTGAAATATGGATTCTCGGCCCTTCTCAAAGCCATGGGAGATGAAATTATTGACAAGGGTAATTTTTGCTTCGGCATTGCTCTTGTGGAGGATTTCTTTGACAATACCATGGCAATCGAAACCCCCATGGCAGCAGAGCTGTTTGAAAAGGAGGAAAAGCTGCTGGCCATGGCCAGGCGTCATTTTCCCCGACTCCCGTTCAACGAACTGGAGGTTCTGGTTGTCCAGGAGATCGGCAAGGAAATCAGTGGCTCAGGCATGGACCCCAATGTCACGGGCAGAACCTATGATCTGATGGAAGATGATTTTTCAAAAAGTCTCAGGGCAGGCCGCATTGCCGTTCTTAACCTTTCCCGTAAAACAGCAGGGAATGCCATAGGCCTTGGTAATGCCGATATCATCACAGACAAGGTGTTTAACGGGCTGGACTATGAAGCCACTCTCATGAACGCCATGACCAGCATGTCCCTGCGAAAGGCGTTCATTCCCATTCGCCTGCCCAATGATGAAAAGGCCATTCAGGCGGCGTTTTCCACCCTGGGTCCCATGGATCCCTCGAGTGTCCGGGCTGTCATCATCCGGGACACCCGCCATGTCCAGGAGTTCTGGGCAAGCCAGGCCCTTTTGCCCCAGCTAAAAGCCATGGACAGTGCTGAAGTCCTTGAAAAGGCCCTTCTGGGATTTGATGAAAACGGGGAGCTTGTTTTATAACCGGCAGGGTCGGAGCGAGGGGAGGCGTCCGGTCACAACGAACAAGGGGATTGCCATGGGTTGTATGACTGGTGGCTGCTTAAGCGTGAACCGTCCTGGGAATAGTTTCAGGATGATGTCTGCCGCATGCCGGTGTTGCCAAGGATTTTGTCGATCAGGGCTTCGTCCAGGTCAAGATTGAAAAAAGTGTGATAAAATACGATGATTTCTCGTTTAAGATCAATGTCCTGGAAGAGGTTGGGGTAGACTTTTTTGGCCGTCCAGAGGATGGCAAGGGGCGTTTCGAGTCCACCTGGATGTCCCCACCTGGAGATGCCCACGGGAATGGAAAATACCCGCTGGTCCTGAACGGCTTGAATGGGTGACCATTTTTTATCGTTGAGGATCAATTGATCCACCCCGTCTTCATTCACAATGATCACTTCAGGGTCCCAAAGAAGGATCTGCTCGATGCCGGCAAAATTCTTATTGCCTTTGCCCTGCAATGACGCTCCCACAGAGACATTGTTGACTCCGCAGGCCGTTGTCCAGTCCGTTTCAATGGTGCCCGGGGCGTCGGTTCGGTAAGGTTCATTGACCGAATGGTAGAGGCGGACGCGTTTGTCTTTGGGAATGTGGGCCGTTCTGGAGCGGACCCGATGAATCACATCTCGATAATACCGGGTATACTCACGGGCTTTTTCCCCACGCCCAATGACCTTCCCCATGTTTTCAATAATCTCCATCTGTTCTTCCATGCTGTGATAGCCTGCCACAAAATAGGGGAGATTAAACCGTTGGAGTTTTTTTATTTCCGCCGTAATGGTTGCGGTTTCAGGTTTGAGAAACACGATGTCCGCCTGGGTCTTTAACAGCGCTTCAATGTTGATAATTCCCCCTTTGGCAGGGACGGGCAGAAGGTTGATGCCCGGAACGAGCCGGTGCAGCAGCAGGTCTCGTTTTAATCCGTTGACAACAGCAACCATATCCTGCCCCCGGTTCAGCATGGTGACCACATGGCCGCAAAAGGCATAGAGGCAGGCAATGCGACGGGGGGGAGACTCAAGGGTAAGGACCTTGCCGGTGGAGTCCATGACCGTGACAGAATCGGACCCGAAAACCGTTCCGGAAAAAGAGAAGCTCAATAGTATGGATATGAAAAAAACAGCGTGGCGTAAAAAAAAGTTTATTCTCATTGATCTGTGTCCATGGTTTGAATGGGAATGATGTGTTTGACAGTGCCTTTCCCAGGTATGCCATGGGTAATCACCGATGTTTTGACCCTGTAAAACGATTCAAGGTTTTTTTCGGTTAATACCCGGGAAGGAGATCCTGCCAGGTAAACCCTTTGCTGGTCCATGAAGGCCACTTGAACTGAAATGCCTTCATTTTCAAGATAAAAGGCATGGTTGGGAAAATGGGTGGCCATGATAAGGGTCCGTTTTCTCTCTTTTACCAGCCTGACAATGGTTTCCAGTACGATGAGTTCATGTTTGAAATCCAGGTGGGCAGTGGGCTCATCCATGACAATCACGGGGGTATCCTGGACCAGGGCCCGCATGATCATGACCAACTGGGTTTCTCCTCCGCTCAGGCGGGTATAGTCCCGGTTTTTCAGATGGGAAAGGTCCATGGATTCAAGGGTCTCTTCTACCAGGGCGACGTCAGCGTCATCTGGCGATGCATAAAAGGAGGTGTAGGGTGCCCTTCCCATGAGAAGAACATCCAGCACTGAAAAGGAGAAATGACGGGTATGCTTCTGGGGAACATAGGCGACCCTTTGTGCCATTTGTCTGGGGGAAACGCCTTTAACTGACTGACCGTCAAGGGTTATTTCTCCCGAGGTAAGGGGGTTGATGCCGAGGATGCAGTCTATGAGTGTTGTTTTTCCACATCCGTTGGGCCCCAGCAGACAGAGGGTCTCTCCCTTTGAAACAGCCAGGTTCACCCCCTTGAAAACCTGGGTTTTGCCAAATGAAAATTCACCGTTTTCCAGGGTCAACAGGGCCATATCACCTCTTTTACCATTCCCGGCCCTTGGTTTGTTTTAACAGGTAAATAAAAAACGGACCGCCGATCAAGGCGGTTAAAATTCCCAGGGGCATTTCACTGCTGGTGATCAGGCGGCTGATATCATCCACCAGCACGAGAAACGTTGCCCCCATGGAGAAGGTGACCGGGATCAGGTCCCTGTTGTTGTTCCCGATGATCATCCGGCCCATGTGGGGGACCACGAGTCCGACCCAGCCGATCACCCCGCTGACACAAACCGCACCTGCCGTGGCCAGGGTGGCACAGGCAATGATGAAAAATCGGTCGATATTTACCCTTATGCCCAGGGACTGGGCCTCTTTGTCTCCCATGGCCAGGACGTTCAGGCGCCAGCGGATGACCATCAACCCCCCGGAACCCAGGACCATGGGGATACCTGCCGTGAGAATCTGGCTGTATTCTGCCCGGGTCAAGCTTCCCATGAGCCAGAAAACAATGGCGGGCAGTTCGTCAAAGGGATCGGCCACATATTTTAAAAATGAAATCAGGGCCGAAAAGATGGAACCCACAATTACACCGCCCAGAACCAGGGTGATGGACTGGGTGGACGCGGTCATTCGGCCGATGAAAAAACAGAGGAACACAGCCATGAGGCCGAATCCAAAGGCGAACGGGTATACGTAAAAAAAGTCTTTAAATAAAATAAGGGCCAAAGCCGCCCCAAAGCCGGCACCGGAACTGACACCCAGCATGCCTGAGCTGACCAGGGGATTTCTGAAAAGCCCCTGGAAGGCAGCCCCGCTCACGGCAAGACTGCCACCCACCATGGCCCCCAGTAGAACCCGGGGCAATCGGACATACATGATGACAGACAGGTGGGTGGCATCGAGATTACGGCCTGTGAACGGTGAGAACAAAAGGGCAAAAATTTCTGAAACAGATATGGGATATCGGCCCAGGAAAACAGAGATAAAAATCAGAACCAGCGGTGGCGTTAGAATAAGGGTGTAAAACCACATTCGATGCCTTTGCTGTGATTTGTTCATCTGAATCTAAAACTTTATCCGCAATCCGGCATAGGAGGTCCGGCCCGATTGGGGATAGCCATAGGATTCTTCGTATGCTTCGTCCAAAAGATTGTCAACACCCAGGTAGACAAATAGATTCTCTTTGTACAGTTTTTGTTCCAGTTTGAGATTGATGATGGAATAGTCGTCCAGGCGCCGCTTTTCAAGGGGAAGATCTTCATCTGTTGAATAATAATACTGTTTGGCCACCCGCATGAAGTCGGCATGGGCCGTCAACCCGAAATCCCATTTGTAGGTCATGTCAATCGTGAATTTATGGGTGGGCCGATATTGCAGTTCGTCTTTTTCGGTGCCGGAGGATTTGTCTTCAGTGTGCAGGTAGGAATAGGCGATGCCGATGGTGCCCTTGTCCATGATTGCCTTGGTCAGGCGAGCTTCAACACCCTTGAATTCATATTCTTCGTTGTTTTGATTCTGATCCGCTGAATCCTTTTCAATATAGTCTTCCACGTTATTTTGAAACACGGCCAGGTCCATCTCCATCTGCCATGGCAGTTGCTGGGTGACACCGGCCTCATAATTTGAGGATTGTTCCGGGGAAAGTTCGCTGTTGCCGGCTCCGCCCGGTTCGTAGAGCTGTTTAAGGGACGGGAAGCGTATTTGTCTGGCATAGGAGGCCCTGATGGTTGTGGTCTCTGTGATGTCTGTGCTGGCACCGATCATGTAGCTGCCCTTGTCGTCATCACTGCCGACATCCCTGGACTGCCAGTGGTGGCTGTAGCCCATGACCATATCCAGTGCAGAGAACAATTGGACCTTGTATTCAAGGCCTGCGGAGTAGATGTCCACTTCATTGTCCAGGTAAAAGGCTTCGGCCGGGGTATTTTTCTTGAGCACCTCCTGTCCATCAGAGGTATATTTTTCATTCTGACCTGAAAACGAGAACACAGCCGTACCTGAAGATTTGAAATCAAGACTGGTCTGCAGGGTGCCGCCGGTGATGGTGGTCTCGTCGGTGGTGGAATAGCTGCCCTTGCTGTCTTGCGTTGAATAGGTGTCGTCATCGTACCTGTCCAGGTCTTCCTCATGGTTGTTGGTAAATCCCCAGGCCCTGACGCCCAGGATGCCTTTTGGATGATACTCGATTGCGAGTTGTGCTGAAAAGGTATCAAAATTTTCTGTTCGGTCATATTTTAAATTTTTAGCAAAAAGAGGATCCATATCGTTGTCAATGGTGGTGGAAGGGGTGCCATATTCACCGGCGGATCTTTCCAGGGTCAGTCCCAGGTTTATATCATCGTTCATGTGAAAGCCGATATTGCCAAAAAAGCTGGTTCTTTCATCGTCACTGTTTTCCCGGATTCCGCCGTTTTCAAATGGGGTTTCTTTAAAGTCATCCGAGAGCAGAAACCCTTCGGAATCCTTGTTGCTCACACTGACAAAGAAATTCGCCCTTTCATTGCCGCCGGATACATTGGCTCGGCTGTAGGGGTTGCCCCGCTCATCCATTTCGCCTGAGGCCTCGCCATGGAATCCCTTGGTGCCTTGTTTGGTGATGATGTTGATCACACCCGCAAGTCCGCCCTGGCCATACAGAACAGAATTGTTGCCATAGGATACTTTTATTTTTGAAATATTTTCCGTTGGAATGAGGTGGGGATCAAATTGACCATCATAGGTGGAGTTGATGGGGATGCCATTCAACAAAAGGACCGTATGCCGGCTTCGAAATCCCCGTATGTTAATTCGGGGTGTTCCCTGGGCGCCATTGCTCACATCTATTCCCGGTAAAAGTTCCAGTGCTTTATCCAGGGTTTTTGCATTTCTGTTTTCAATGTCAACGTCGGTAATCTCCATGGTTGTAATGGCTTTGTTGGTCGGCATTTTGTCTGTTACGACAATTTCTCCAAGAGAATAGGCTTTTGTAACCCCTGGTGTCGTTTCATTGGCCCAGGCAGATGAAACACTGGCGCATACCCATAAAATTGCTAAAAAGTGATGGACTCTTATCCCTCTCATACTTCTTTTCTCCTCCTGCTGATCGTTTTAATTTTTGTCACTGAGTTTGGCAGTCAATCATATTGCAGGTGTTATTGTCAATAAAATCCAACGGTAATTTTTTTTATTTCATGTGAAAACAGCTGGTTATTAACGCTTACATGGGGTTGGCGTTATTGCACTTTTGTTCGGGAAACATGCAGGGTTCCCGGGATCTTCACAAGCCGCGGCAGGTAAAATTACTGGTTGTCTTGTCATTCTGGTGGTATGTTGATAAAAAACAAAGGCAAAATAAAACGCGGTCAGGCACTGCCGGGTAATCCATTTTTGCCCTGGCCCGTTTTGGACTGGACGATGTTGTCATAACTCCCTGACATAACCTACGGAGGAAAACAGTGAGATATGTATGGGTCATGGTGGTTTGTTTGTTTTTCGTCCTGGGGTGTGAAGATCAGCCGTCTGCCACCAAGGTGGATCTCAGCCTCACAGAAGAGGTCATTCCAACGGTGGAGCCTGACAGCATCTCCTATGCCTATCTTCCCCAGTATTCCCATACGGTTTCCCACACCCGGCACAATGCCCTGATCAAGTATCTGTGTGTTGAGACCGGGTTGAATATCCGACAGATTTTTCCCGACACCTTTGAACAGCACATGAAAATGGTGGGGGAAAAAAAGGTGGACATCTCCTTCTCCAATCCATTTGTATATGTGAAAATTGCCGGACGTTATGGTGCCAGGGCCTTTGCCCGAAGCATTGAAGGCGATAACCGGAAAACTTTTCGGGGGCAGATTATCTGTCGAAGGGACAACGCTGCCATCACCGCACTGGCCGATTGCAGCGGCAAGCGCTGGATTGCCGTGGATGCCACATCTGCAGGGGGATTTCTCTTTCCTTTGGGACTTTTTCTTGACAATGGTATTACAAAATCTGATTTCAGTGAGATTGCTTTTGCCCCCGGCCCTGGCGGAAAGCAGGAAAAGGTCATTCTTTCGGTTTTTGCGGGAAAGTATGATATTGGCACCATCCGTGAGGGGGCCCTGGCGGTGGTGGCCGGAAAGATTGATTTGAACAAGATACGCGTTGTTGCCATGACGCCTCATTTTCCCGGCTGGGTCTATGCGGCCAGAAAAGATCTGGACGTCACCATTGTGAAAAAGGTAGGCCAGGCCCTGGAACGACTGGATATCCATGATGAAGCCCATCGCTCCATCCTGGAGGCTGCGCATTTTGTGGGTGTGATCCCCGGGTGTGATTCGGACTTTGATTCGGTGAGGGCTCTTGCCGCAAGAATTAAGGAGTGACAAATGAAACCGGGATTTCGCAGTAAAATATACGCTGGTTTTTTTTTGCTGCTGCTCATCCAGGGCCTGGTATTTTTCTTCTGGTTCAGCCATACCATGAAACAGACACTGCTAAAGGAGATAAAAACCCACGGCATTTCCATTGGCAAAAGTCTGTCTGCACGCATGGTGGAACCCATGCTGGCCATGGATTTTTTACGAATGCGGGTGCTGGTGGATGAAACAGTACAGTTGGAAACGGATATTTTTTACGCCTTTGTTCTGGACAGCCGCAACGCCCCCCTGATCCACTCGTTTAAAAACGGATTCCCAACGGCATTAAAGTCCGTCAACACCGTTGCTGCCAATGGCCAAAACGCCATGAAGCTTTTAGACACCGGGGAGCAGTTGATCTACGATTATGCCGTGCCTATTTTTATCAACCAGGATCGACTGGGCACATTGCGGGTGGGGCTGTTGCGTACCCGGGCTGAATCGGCCGTGGACAAGATCATGATTTCAGCTGTGATCACCATTTTAGCGACCATCTGCATGGCCGGAATTGTGGGGACCTTTGTTTTAAAATCCGTGACCCAAAGAATCCAAAAACTCCATGAATCCTCGGAACAGGTATTGCGGGGCAATTTTGATGTGAAAACAGCCCCCATGCTGGGGAAAAACTGTTGGGATATTATGCAGTGCCACCGAAACGATTGCCCGGCATATAAAAATTATCACCATCGCTGCTGGTACATGGCAGGCACCCTGTGCCCGACCTGTGTGGAAGGAGAATATGCCAGGAAAATTGATTCCTGCCAGCAGTGCCAGGTGTACAAACGATGTTCAGGCGATGAAATCCAGAGCCTGGCAGAAAGTTTTGATGCCATGACCCTGTCATTAAAGGGGAACCTTTCCGAGCTCAAAAGTGCCGAGCGGGTATTGAGCGAGCAGAAAATCCGGCTTCAGACCATCCTGGATGCCATTCCCGATTTTATTTCCCTCCAGAACCATGAAGGCCGTTATGTCTCGGTGAACCGGGCCTTTTGCGATATACTCGCTAAACAACAAGATCAGATTGTGGGCCGGTTCAATGACGATCTTTTTGCAGAGCCACTTGCCCGGCAGTATAATCTGGAAGACCATCAGATCCTTGAATTGGGGGGATCTCTGGTCAAGGAAAACAAATTTTTAAAAAACAAGGATACAAAATGGCTGCATGTGGTCAAGGTTGCTGTTTTGCAGAACCATGACCGGGTGGGGGGCCTTGTGTGCAGCGGCCGGGATATTACCCAGTTGAAAAAGGTCCAGGAACAGCTGACACATGCCCAGAAGATGGAATCGGTGGGACGTCTTGCCGCAGGGGTTGCCCATGAAATCAACACCCCCCTTGGCATTATTCTGGGATATGCCCAGATCCTGCTGGAGGATATTCCCCCCCAGGGCCAGACCTACAAGGATGTTGCCACCATTGTAAAACAGACCCGCATCTGTTCTAAAATTGTGGCGGACCTGTTGAGCTTTTCACGGTCCAGCCAGCGTATCATTACAACCTTTAATATGAATGGGGCCATTGAAGAGGTGCTGGATGTGGTGGAGCACACCTTTGGGTTGAGCCATGTGAATGTGGAACGTATCTATGATCAGCCGCAGTTGTGGATAAAAGGTGACAAGGAGAAACTCAAACAGGTGTGTGTTAACCTGTTGAACAATGCCTTTGATGCCATAGAAGAAAACGGGACCATTCAGATCAAAACCGTGTTGGCTATTACAAAAAAAGAGGTAAAAATAATCATTTCCGACACCGGCCATGGCATTGCCCAGGCTGATATGAAAAAATTGTTTGAGCCTTTTTATACCACCAAGGGACCGGGCAGGGGCACTGGACTTGGCCTGTCTGTGACCTTTGGTATCATCAAGGAGCACAACGGCACCATTGAGGTTTTTTCACCGCCGCTGCCGGAAGAAAAATTGGAAAGGGGCACGTCGGTTGTTGTTACTCTGCCCGCTGGATGACACAGATAAAAATGTGGTTTGAACCCTGCAGCAGCCCGGCTTGTTCTTCGACAAAATGGCCGATGTTGTGATCATACCTGTATAAGGAGTGTTGAATGGCAATTATTATTGCACTGGATGATGTAATGGATGCTGGCCTTCTGGTAAAACGGATTCTGGAACGAAAGGGACACACCGTTGTGTCTTTTACTGAAGAAGAGGATGCCATTGACTATGTGGCCTCCCATCCCGTTGACCTGGCTATCCTGGACATGAAGTTGAAAAGAATGAGCGGGGTTGAAGTGCTGGATGAGATGAAAAAAAGATCACCCGCCACCCGGGTGATCATGCTCACAGGGTATCCTACCATTGAGACGGCCAGGGAGTGTCTGGCCATGGGAGCGGCCGAGTATTGTGTGAAACCCATTGACAAGGAAGAGTTGGAAGAGAAGGTGAAAAACGTGCTTGAAAGCTGAGAGCGTATGGGGCTATCTGGAACTTTTATGTGGAATAACTTTTTGCCCGTTCAAGGGCCATCATATGGTGGAAATAGGCTTGAACAAATTTTCCGGAAATAGTGTCGGCAACGGAAAAGGAGAGGGTATTGGGGGGCAGAAACTGGCCGGACAAAGCCAGGAAAACAGTGCGGGAAAGTTCTGACACCAGGGCATGGATGCCAGGGTGGTCCAGGGTCTTATCATGGTTGTCGTAGAGTCTGCACCCTATGGGCCGAAATTCAAATATGGCACACCCGGATCCGTTATTAAGCGGACAGCCCGGATTTTTTTCTTTCGAGGCGTTAATGGACCTGGCGATGAAGATATCCCGTTGCCGGGAGGCAAATTGACGATTTATCCGGGAGTTGATATAAATGACCTCCATGATCTGCATCTTAAATGAACGCCGGCATCCTTCATGGTCTCCTTTGCCGCAGGGTTTTTTACCATTTTCTGCCCCATCAATGCCGGCCCGGGTCCCAAGGACGGTGTCTATTCCATGGACAAGGGATTCATACTCTGAAAAAAAATGACTAAGGTCCACCCGGTGGTCGCGTTCCAGGGAGGGTTCCCTTATCTTGAGCACACCCGATTGTTTGGTGTAGCGTTTGAGTAGTTTCCACTGGCCATAATTGGTGGGGGTGGCCCGTGAGGATTTTAAATTTTTTTTGGCAGCCTTTAGGTCCATGCCACGGCGGATCATGTAAGAGGTGATGAATGTGCCGGTTCTGCCAATGCCGTGGCGGCAGTGGATCAGGATTTTTTTACCCAGATAGACGGCTTCATCCAGCCAGGCCAGGGCCTTTTCCATGGCATCCATTTCCGGGACGTCTTCATCCCATATGGGCAGATAATAGACCTCAAAACCTGCGGCCATTTCAATTTCATGGAGATCACTGAATTCAGCACAGAGGTTAACAATGGCATCAATTCCCTGGGCCTTGATAGAGTCCAGTTCTTCGTAGGACATGGGCGCATGGCCCAGGGAAATACTGTTGGTAATCCATGTGATCGGGTAGGCGGGCATTTTATCTCCTGATGTCATCGTGTTGGCATCTGCTGAAGTTGTGGGTGATTCCTGAAATCATATCGGCCCCCCATGAAATCATCAACCATTAATTCAACGTCCCGGGTGTTTTTGATATACATGTCCATGAGTTTGGTGGCCCCAAGAAGCCGTCCAATGTTTTCAAGGATGGTCACCATGGTTTCAATGGAACCCTGGCGGTACTCGGCATCCACAAGATCCGATCGCACCGTTACCATGAAACCCAGCCGGGTCAGAACGCCTTTTACAAAGGCGGCCCTTAACACCCGTCCAGTGTGATCACCGCCGCCCCCTGAAAATCGAAAGAGGATATAATTGTCCAGGGCTGCGGGGGTGCAGAAGGTATCCAGGATAACAAAATGATAACCAAACCTGAAGTTGATGTTCACATATTTTCTGGATACCACGGCATAGCTGCCAAATCGGGGAGAATCCGCAGAAATAATACCACCGGACATGATAATTCTGTCGTGGGTTTCCCAATCAAAGTGGCTGGCCTGGGACCAGTGGACGCCTGGATCCATCAATCCCTTTAAAATAGCGTTCATGGGAGGGCTGGTGATCTCATCTGGAGTCAGGGTGGTGGCTTTTATGGGATGGGGCGTGACGCCCCTGCCCACATTCAAAAGGTAAAAGAGCATGGGAATGGGGGAGATGAGTTTCCGGGCACCCTTTTTTCTGTGGCCCTTTCTGTGTCCCTGTAAAAACATTTCCTTTACAGCGGTTTCATGGACGAACCGGATAATGTCATGGAGGGACCGGCACCCCTGGGGGGAAAAGTCACTGGACTTTGGATCGAATAGGCGAAGTTTTGTTGAAAAATCCATGACAAAGGTTAGTTTATCCATGAAAAGGCTTTCCCGATAAACCGCCATGTCCGGGTTGTCGTTGTCTTGGGGGGGATGCCCGTCCGTTGGCTCTTGTACATCCCCGTCATATATCCGTCCATTGTCGGCATCCACAGTGACCCGATGACCCTGGGCAAGTTCGTTGAATCCCTGGTAAACATTGACTAGGGTGGGCACTCCAAACTCCCTGGCAATGGAAGAAAAGTGACTGGCCCGGCTGCCGGTTTCCACCACCGCCGCTGCCAGGCGATTCATGGCGGTTACAAATTGGGGCAGGCCGTGTCTGACCACCAGCACTGCCCCTTGGGGAACATCCTGCAATAGTGACGGATGTTCAAGGCGATAAACAGCCCCCGACCCTGTGCCTGGGCACACGGTTTCACCCCCGGCGCTGAGGCATTTGTTTTTAATGGTTTGTGACCCTGTTTCTATCGTTGGGATTCTGGCCAAAGGGCTGTGCAGGGGCCTGGACTGGAGAACAAACAGGTTGCCGGACTGATCCTTGCACCATTCAATGTCCTGGGGGTGGTCAAAGTGGGCTTCAAGCGTCATGGCCCACCGGGCAAGGGTTTGTGCCGAGGCTTCATCCAGGGAGAGCTGTTGTTGTGAATGGGAAAGGGTATACGTTGTTTGTGGATGAAATTTGCCTCCGGTGGTCCCCCTGGGACTATTGGTCCCTGGAATGGTCTGAACGATGGCGTAGGGGGGGCACCTTGAAGTTTTGATTACATCCGGTGATACCCGGCCTCCCACCAGTTGATCTCCCTGTCCCGCCACGGAACAAATTATCAACTGGTCTGTACGGGAATTGGTTATATCCCGGGTATACACCACTCCGGACGCCAGGGTGTCAATCATTTCAAGGACCAGTACCGCCATGGGGGTCTCACTGTCAAGGATACCCCGGCTGATTCTGTAAAACAGGGCATGGGAGGTATATTTTCCGGCAATGATTTGTTTGTAACTGTTTAAAATGTCAGCAACGTCAACATTGAGGAGGGTTCGGTATTGCCCGGCAAAAGAGGCTTTGCCATCCTCTTTTACGGCACTGCTTCGAAGGGCAACCTTTACCTGGGCGCCGCACTGCTTTTGTAGCTGAGCCATTGCGTCTTTAACTGCTTTTGTAATTTCCTGGGGAATGGTTGCAGCCATAATAAGCTGTTCGATGTCCGAAGCTGTTTCTTCCAGGTCAGGTGTATCGCCGATGTCCAGGGTTGCCAGTTTTTCATTGATGGGGGTCTCTATATCATTGAAGGAGAGAAAATAGTGAAAGGCATTCGTGGTGATCACAAATCCACGGGGTGTTGGCAGATGGAGGGTGTATGCCAGGCGGAACAGGGTTGATGCTTTGTTTCCAAGAAAGGATTCTTCAACGGATGGTGCCCCAAGTTTGAATTCTACAGTGTAGGGGGGACAAAGATCAACGACTGGAGGGGCCAGAATATATCGTACATAAAAATCAAATTTTCTATGATAGGCCGCAAGATCCCGGTAACGGGATGGACAGATGGCTAAAAGGGCGTTAATCATTGCAGCTACGGCACGGGACAACAACCCGTAGTGTCTGACCACTGCCTGGAAATCCCATGGTTTGGGGGAGTAGTAAAGCTCTTCCAGGATTGCCAGATGCTCGTGGGCAGCTTTGTCGTGGGCCAGCAAGGTTTTAAACGATTGATACTTTTTTTTTAATACGGTATCAGGAGAAAATACTTGATATGTCCAATGTTTGAATAAATTTTTTATCACCATGGGCCGCCTCGATCATGGGATTTGTTTTTTTATTAAGGGTAGCATATATGATTAAAGGATTACAAACATGAATAATAATAACAGGGGAAGCCACTAAGATCCAGAGGATCATTGACCAGGGGATTCACCAGAACAACCAGATGGTCGTCATCAGGACCGGGGTGTTTATGCTCGGTATCTCACTGTTGAGCATGTGCATGGCCATCGCAATAATATCTTTTCCGTTCAGGTGGGTGAGGGCGTTGCCCGTGATCTCAGGGAAGCGTTGTTTGTGAAAATCCAGAGCTTTTCCCTTGGTAATCTGGACAACCTGAAAACCGGTGAACTCATGGTGAGGCTGTCAAGCGACACCAGCGCGGTCCAGCGCCTGGTGCTGATCTCCCTTCGCATCGGCACCAGAGCACCGCTGATCATGGTCGGCAGCCTGATTCTCATGGTCAATACCAGTCTGGGGTTGGCATTGACCATGGTGCCGCTCCTGATGATGAGCCGGCTTTCCAATGTCTGGGCCAATGGAATGGCGTCATCAAAGTGGATTTATGGGCTGATATCAACCTGGTTCCCCGGTTTTACGAGATCAACCACGGCCGGATCACCATTGACGAAACAGATATCCTGAATATCGCCAAGGCTGAATGGCGCAGATGCACTGGCCTGGTTCTGCCGGATACCTTTTTGTTTGCCAATACGGTTCTTGAAAATATTCGTTATGGAAAGCTCACGAGTGTGTCCGGGCAGCGCAAACGGCAGATGCCGATCATTTTATCCAGCTTCTGCCCCAGGGATATCAAACGTCTCTTTCAGAACGGGCCGGAAATCTCAGCCAGGGGCAGCGACAACTTCTGGCTATTGCCCGGGCCATTCTGGCGGATCCGGGGATTCTGATCCTGGATGAGGCCATCAGCAGTGTTGACACCCGCACTGAAATCCGCATTCAGACAGCCCTGCTCAATCTGATGAAAAAACGGACCAGTTTCGTGATTGCCCACTGACTGAGCATCATACGTGATGCCGATCAGGTTCTGGTAATCAAAAACGGAAAGATCGTTGAACAGGGACCCACCAGACGCTTCTGGACCGGCACGGGTTTTACCACCATCTCTATCTGAGCCAGTTCAAAGGCGAAAAAATATAAAGCGCCTTTCCCGGTTCGACTTGTTCCCCTCCTTGTCCTTGACAAGAAACCATTTCAGATCTATTGAATAACACGGCAGTTCTTGGTTTTATCCAAACAACACACCAATAGGTGATTGGAATTAAACCCTCGGGTCTTAAATGAAAAACATTACAGGATTTCTGGAACAACCCGGATCGAGGCTGAAAATATCGTCCGGACCTGAACAGACACCCGCCGGGGGTATCCATCACAGGAGAGGGTCTGCCTTATATACAGCCATGGTATTGTTTGTCTTGGTGACGGTTTTCATGGCGCTGTCCGGGGGCTGTGTCCCTGTGGGACCGGATTATGTCGCGCCCGGTTTCAACCGAATGCCTGGAAGATGGACCCCTGAAATGACCGGCGGGATGTCTGCTGTTCCCCTGGACAGCAAAGCCCTGGCTAGCTGGTGGATCGTTCTCGATGATCCCGTGCTGACCGGTCTGATAACCCGTGCCATTGATGTCAATTTAGATCTTCGTAAAACCCGTGCCGTTCTGCGTGAGGCCCGGGCGAGACTTTTGATCAGCGGTACAGATGCCTTTCCGACGATTAAAACAGACGCTTCTGCTGTTAGACGTTACCAGGATGATGAATCCGGCAGTTCCTATAATGCAGGATTTGACGCCTTCTGGGAGATGGATGTTTTTGGCAGGGTACAACGAGCAAGGGAGGCGGCCACGGCAGACCTTGAGGCGGACCAGGAAAGCATGGGGGATGTGCGGGTGAGCCTTGTGGCTGAAGTTGCCCTGAATTATATTGGGGTTCGTTCTTTCCAGGCCAGGCTGGCCATTGCACAAAAAAGCCTGGCAGTGCAGGAAGAGACCCTCCAGTTGACCCAATGGCAGCGCCAGGCAGGCCTGACCAGCCAGCTGGATGTGGAACAGGCCAGATCCAGCCTGGAAGAAACCCGTGCATCTGTTCCTGATCTGCAGACCGGGCTTGGCCAGGTCATGAACCAACTGGCCCTGCTGCTGGGCCAGTATCCGGGTACCCTTTACAAAGCGCTTTCAGTGCCGGCACCGGTTCCGGTTGCCCCCATGGAAATTGCCGTGGGCGTTCCTGCCGAAGTGCTGCGCCGCATTCCCACGGTCCGCCAGGCAGAGCGTCAACTGGCCGCCCAGACGGCACGGGTCGGCGTGGCTACGGCCGAACAATATCCTCAGTTCACCCTAAACGGGTCAATCGGTTTTGATGCCCTTTCCATCCATGATCTGCTGTTTGAGTCCGCCAGCCGGATCTTCAGTATCGGACCTGCATTTTCATGGACCTTGTTTGATGCCGGCCGCCTACGGCAGAACATTGAGGTGCAGAATGCCTTGACACAACAGGCCGCCATTGAATATGAAAAAGCGGTTCTCACCGCCCTTAAAGATGTTGAAGATGCCCTGGTTGCCTATGGCGGTGAGCAGGTACGGCGGCAATCTCTCCTAGGGGCATCAACGGCCCAGCAGGATGCCCTGGATCTTGCCCGTGACCAGTACGCTTCGGGCATGGTCAATTTTCAGGTGGTGCTGGATGCACAACGGTCGCTGTTGTCATTGCAGAACCAGCTGGCCGTAAGCAATGGTGCGGTCACTTCTGATCTGATCCGGCTTTATAAGGCCCTTGGTGGTGGCTGGACCCCGCTGTCAGCGAGTGGTGCCACAAAGGCCCATTAAAAAAATTAATTTTTCCAAGCATTAAACAAATCAGGATATTCTTGAAATTTTACAGAGAGAGCCCATGAACACAATATTGGATCAGAAAACCGATCAAAAATCTGAAATTGAAAAAAAATTGGGTATCAACCGGTCAAAGGGTGCAAAAAAGGGTTTTAAGGTCTTTGTCATCATTACTGCCTTGTTCATGGTTGCATTGATTCTCGTGGCCATTATCTGGAAGAATGCGGGAAAGAGCAGCAAAATAGTCTATGAAACCCAGCCTGCGCGAATGGGAGATATGACAGTGACCATCGAGGCCACGGGCACAATTGCACCTACCAACCAGCAGGTAGATGTGGGAAGTGAACTTTCCGGCATCATCAAAAGCGTGGCCGTTGATTACAATGATCAGGTAACCACAGGCCAGGTGCTGGCCCGGCTGGATACCGAGAAACTCAATGCCCAGGTCATTCAATCCAGAGCCAATCTGGAATCAGCAAGGGCCAGGGTTGTACAGGCCCAGGCGACTGTTTTTGAAGCGCTCAGTAAATTAAAACGGCTGCAGATGTTGCACGAGTTGAGCCATCAAAAGTTGCCTGCCTTAAATGATCTGGATGTTGCAGAGGCCATTTTAAAGCGTGCCCAGGCAGATGAAGTCAGTGCAAAGGCAATGGTCTCTGAAGCCCAGGCAGAGCTTGATGCCCGGGACACCGATCTGTCCAAGGCGGAAATTCGTTCACCCATTAATGGTCTTGTTCTTAAACGCGGCATAGAACCCGGCCAGACCGTGGCTGCATCCCTGCAGGCCCCGGTACTCTTTATCCTGGCCGCCGACCTTCACCAGATGGAATTGCATGTGGATGTGGATGAGGCAGATGTGGGCCAGGTAAAAGAAGGTCAGCAGGCCATATTTACCGTGGATGCTTTTCCTGACCGTAAATTTCCGGCAGCGATCACCCAGGTGCGGTATGCTGCCCAGACCGTAAATGGTGTTGTCACCTATGAAACAGTCCTCAAGGTTGACAACCGGGATCTGCTGCTGAGGCCGGGTATGACAGCCACTGCAGAAATTATCGTTGAGCAGTTCAAACATACCCTCCTGGTGCCCAATGTTGCCCTACGGTTTGAAATGCCGGTCAATGAAATCCAGCGCCCGGACCAGAACAGAAGCGTTATGAGCATGCTTCTGCCGTTCCGGCGGCCGGCGCGCCAGGGCAATCGTCGCGTCCGGGCACCCCTGGCCAGTAAAAACCAGCGAAGCGTCTGGATCCTCAAAGAGGGAAGTCCGGTAAAGGTTCCCCTGACCATTGGATTCTCAGACGGAGAGATGACAGCGGTGCAATCCGGAGATATTCAGGCAGGTGCTCCCCTGGTGGTGGACATTATAGGGGCTAATAAATGAACCCTGGCATGCCAATCCATGATCCTTTTTGTTCAGATGAGCCGATGATCGAGTTCAGAAAGGTGACCAAGGTCTATGGCAGGGACGCTGCAGCCATGACGGCCCTGGACCGTATTGACCTTAAAATTTATGACGGTGATTTTGTGGCAGTGATGGGACCGAGCGGATCCGGAAAATCCACAGCCATGAACATCCTTGGATGCCTGGATCTGCCGACTTCGGGCAGTTACCTGTTCAAAGGCATTGATGTGGTAACCCTCTCCCGGGACCAGCGCGCGCTGTTGCGCCGCCATTACCTTGGATTTGTGTTCCAGGGATTTAATCTTCTCAATCGCACGTCAGCCCTTGAAAATATTGAACTGCCCCTGATCTACCGCCGTGTTTCGGCAAACGAAAGGCATGGGCGGGGAAAAAGAGCTCTTGAAGCCGTAGGCCTTGCCGGCCGGGAAACCCATACGCCTGGAGAATTGTCCGGGGGGCAGCAGCAGCGGGTGGCCATTGCCAGGGCCATGGTTACCGAGCCTGCGGTATTGCTGGCAGATGAACCCACCGGCAATCTGGATACGGTCAGGAGCCGTGAAATCATGGAACTGCTCTGCGCCCTCAATCGCAAGAACGGCATAACGGTTCTCATGGTCACCCATGATCCGAATATGGCTGCCTATGCTCGGCGGATTGTCCGGTTCCTTGATGGAAAGATTGATTCAGAAGAGATCAACAAAGGAACAAACCAATGATAGTGGACACGATCCTGCTGGCCCTGCGGGCGATCCGCCGCAATTCCCTTCGGTCACTGCTGACCATTCTGGGCATTGTTATAGGCGTGGCAGCCGTTATTACCATGGTCACCCTGGGCAAAGGTGCCACACTTCAGGTAACTTCAGACATTTCCAAGCTGGGTAGTAATATGCTCATGGTCAGGCCGGGCCAGGATGTTCGTGGGGGGGCACATGAAGCCGCACCTTCGTTTGATTACAAGGATGTCGCAGCCATTGCCAGGGATATCTCCAGTGTGGCAGCCGTGGCACCCACAGCCTCAAAAAACCTCCAGGCCATATACGGCAGTGAAAACTGGTCTACTTCGGTCATCGGTACTGACAATAACTATTTTTTTGTGAGAAACTGGGAAATTGAAACCGGCCGGCGTTTTACGGATAATGAAATGAAAAGCGGAACAGCTGTCTGCCTTCTGGGAGCCACTGTGTACAAGGAAATTTTTGGTTCCATGGATCCACTGGAGACGTCCATCCGCCTGCAGAAACTTTCGTGTAAAATTATCGGTACGCTCAAATCCAAGGGGCAATCCAGCTTTGGCTCGGACCAGGATGATATCGTTCTGATACCCCTTCGTACCTTTCAACGGCGTATTTCCGGCAACCGGGACATTGATGCCATCTACCTGTCTGCCAGGGACAGTCTTTCAACGGAAAAGGCAAAGCTGGACACCGAGCGGCTGATGCGCGAACGGCGACGTATCCGGACTGGGCAGGATGACAATTTCCATGTCAGGAATATGCAGGAGCTGGTCAGCACCATGACCGGGACGACCCGGATTCTGACCATGTTACTTGCTGCTGTGGCGGCAGTGAGTCTGCTGGTCGGCGGCATCGGCATCATGAACATCATGCTGGTCTCGGTCACTGAAAGAACACGGGAAATCGGTATCCGGTTGGCCATTGGTGCAAGGGAACGAGAGGTTCTCATGCAGTTTCTGGTGGAAGCGGTGGTTCTGTCGCTGCTTGGCGGTCTGGTGGGAATCCTTCTGGGCCTTGCCACGGCAGCAGTCGGAACACAGCTGCTCCATGTCCCCTTTGTGTTTGACCCTGTCATCACCCTGATCGCCTTTTGCTTTTCAGGGGCAGTGGGCATTGTCTTCGGATATTTTCCCGCACGCCAGGCCGCACGCCTCAATCCCATTGATGCGCTAAGACATGAATAAATCGTTCACCCATATGATCATACCCACTGGGCTGATCCTTATCTTTCCCCTGCTGGGTGTCCTTATTGACGGGCAGTCTGTTCTGCCCTATCTTGTATTTCCGCCCGAGCCGGTCGTCACCTGCCATGGGACTTTTTCCCTGCCGGTCTTTATGGCTTTCATCCTCTTGATTCTTACGGCCACGCTGCCGTTTCTGAAGGTTGGCCTCATCCACACGAGGAAAAAATCTGTGGCTGCTGCTGGACCGTTTCCCTGGTGGGGCGTTGTTTCATTTTCAGGCCTTGCCTGTTTCTGGATAATTGCCTGGACGCGGTTTGACTGGTTCGTCCGTTTCCAGCCCCACACCTTTTTTCCGTTGTGGATCTGCTGGATTGTCAGTGTCAACGCCCTGGTCCACCAGTCGAAAAATCAGTGTCCCCTGTTTACATCTCCCCTTAAATTCCTGCGCCTGTTTATTGTCAGTGCCCTGTTCTGGTGGGTGTTTGAATACCTGAACCGGTTTGTGGGAAACTGGTATTATTCGGCAAGCCAGTATCGTCCATGGCGGTATTTTCTTCTGGCCACATTGAGTTTCTCAACCGTCCTACCGGCCGTGGAAACTACGAAAGCATATCTCTTGACCTTTGACCGTTTTAAAAACGGATTCGCACATTGCAGGCCCGTTCCGTACCTGAACTCAAAGCCTTTTGCCATCTGTCTGATGATCTGTTCCTGTGTCTGTCTTTGCCTGATGGCCATGTTTCCGGACGCACTTTTTCCCCTGGTCTGGGTCTGTCCGTTGCTTGTTCTTCTGGGATACCGGATCCTTTTCAACCGGCGCCATATCCTTTCTGGTGTGGTTCCCGGCGATTTCACCATGGTGGTGGCCTATGCCTCAGCCGCCCTGGTGTGCGGGTTTTTCTGGGAGATGTTTAACATGTACAGCCTTGCCAGGTGGCAGTACACCATCCCCTATGTTGATGTACTGCATCTGTTTGAAATGCCCCTGCTCGGCTATGCCGGTTATCTCCCCTTTGGTCTTGAATGCGCCGTGGTGATTGATATTGTCATGGAACCTTGATGTTTTTTATTTAAGTACTGTTTGATCCAGACCCCGGGGGAACCTGTCAGACCTGAATGTTTTCATTCCTTGAGACGTTCAAGTTTGTCCAGGGCCGCGTTCGGACCCAGCAGAATTAGGATGTCGCTTGGCTGGATGATGAAATCACCCGTCGGAATCATGGATAGCTGTTCCCCCACAGCCCCCTTTATTGCAATGACCTGGATGCCATACCGGTTGATGAGATCGAGATCCTTGAGCCGTTTGCCCATGAAATTTTGGGCAGGGGCGAACTCGACGATGCTGTAACCGTCAACAAATCGCATATATTCAAGAATGTTGGGGTTGTGGAGACGTTCGGCCAGGGCCAGGGCCTGGTCTTTTTCCGGGAAAATTACCTGGGATGCCCCCACCTTGTAGAGCAGGCGGCTGTGGATTTCGGAGTTGGCCTTGGCAATGATATGTTCCACGCCAAGATCCTTGAGGTTCATGCAGGCAAGGGCCGATGCTTCCATCATCGATCCGATGGATACAACGGCGGCATCCACCTTAGAAACCCCCAGGGATTGAAGTATCTTGCCCTGGGTTGCATCGGCAATGACGGCCTGGCTGACCTGATCCTTTACGGCCTGGACCTTGTCTGGATCAACGTCAATGGCAAGGACTTCGTTTCCCTTTCCATAGAGACTTGACGCCAGGTAATGGCCAAAGTTGCCAAGCCCGATGACAACAAATTGCTTGATTGAATTTTTCATCCGATGATAAAATCCTCTTCTGCATGGGTATACCCCAGGCGTAGGGGTCTGCTGACTGCCATGGCAATCAGCAGCGGACCCAGCCTGCCCATGAACATGATGGTAACGACGAGAAGCTTTCCTGGATTGGTGAGGCTTGCCGTCACCCCGGTGGAGAGGCCGACGGTACCAAATGCGCTGACCACCTCAAATAAAAGCTCCAGAAACATTCCCCGGCTTTGTGGATGGGACACGTCTCCAAGTTCGGTCATGAGCAGGGCCATGGTACCCAGGCAGACGATGACGGTGCTGACCATGAGAATACTCACAGCCTTTCCAATGGTTTGTTCAGGGATGGCCCGGCCAAAGAGGTTGGGCTTTTTTTCGCCCTTGAGCCTGGATTGACCCAGGGCTATCAGGCTGGCAAAACAGGTGGTCTTGATGCCACCCCCACATGACCCCGGGGATGCTCCCACAAACATGAGCAAAATGATGAAAAACAGGGTCTCGTTGGCCATATTTTCAAGTGTCAGGCTGTTAAATCCTGCGGTTCTTGCATTAACAGACATGAAAAAAGAGGCCAGAACTCTTTGTCCCCAGGGCAGTCGGTCAAGGGTGACCCTGGATTCCATGGTAAGGAAAACAAGGGTGCCGGAAACCAGCAGGATTGCCGTCATGGAAAGGGCAATTTTTGAATGAAGGCTCATGGGAGATCGCTGCCTGTCGCCCCTGAGAAGCCGCCATTTGAGCTCGGACATCACCGGGAATCCAATCCCACCGAGAATGATTAAAAAACCGATGGTCAGATTGACGACAATGCTTGATCGAAAGGCGGTAAAACTGTCTGGGAAAAGGCAAAAACCAGCGTTGCAAAAGGCACTGATCGAGTGAAAAATTGAAAGGAAGAATGCCTTTGAGGGTGTTGCCGTACGGATAAACTGGGTGAACAGCGCCATGGCGCCCACGCCTTCAAGTACCAGGGTGAAAAGGAAGATGTCCTTGAGTATCGCCCAGGGGTGGCGTTCCTGGAACGGGGTGAAACTTTCCCTTATGGCCGTATGGCTTGAGAAACTGAGCCTTTTCCCCGACAGCATGAGAAACAGGGTGGAAAGGGTCATGATGCCAAGACCACCGGTCTGAATCAGTGTTAGAATAATCGTCTGGCCGAACAGGGTAAACGAGGTTCCCGTGTCTGTGACGCTTAGGCCGGTGACACATACCGAGGAGGTGGATGTAAACAGGGCATCCACAAAAGTTAATCCCCTACCGGTCCCGGTGGTGGCCTGGGGTAAAAGAAGCAGGCCTGATCCGGCAAAGATCATTGCAAGGAATCCAAAAACCGTTGCCGGGCCGGGTGAGCTGAAAAACCGGTTGACCATGGTGGAAAATCTTTGTCGGAACATGGTATCTTAGTTTGCTTTAATTGACCAGTGTTCCGGGGCTGAACTCATTTGAGCAGGAGAGGACAAGGACAGTGGACGCTGTTTTCTCCGTATGGAGCACAATGATTTTTCCCATGGCACGGTCTTTGATCTTTATGGCATCGGGCATCCCGCAGGGGCTGTCTATCTTTTCCCTTTGTTCAAACAGGGTATAGGTCTGTCCGGGCTTTATGCCATGGTCGCTTCCCTGGTTGATAAAGGCGATTTTATGTTCGCTTAAAACAACGTCTTCAGCCTGGGAGGAGAGTATGCGTGCACCGATATTTTTTTGACTTTCTTTCACCATTATTTTGCCCGACGAGGGTTCAAAGGGTGCGATGATGTCCCCAACTGCAGCATGGTCAAAGGATTTTGTGATGTGGGCCGTTGCGTAAGTTTTCTCAACGTCAATGACGTTAACAATACCGAGAATGATATGTTTCACTCCGTTGAATTTTTCCCCGTTGAAATTTGCAGACACAGGTTCTGTTGATATTATCCGGTATTCATGGCCGGGAACAAGGAAAGAATCCTTGCCCGGTTTGATATAAATGGTCTCTCCCGTTGCCAACATCAGGTTGTTGCTCTGGGACCCGATGATTGTTCCAAGGGGGGCAATGGGTTCTTCGCTGATGAACCCAAGGCTGTCCATGGCGGGGTAGGCGAAGAAGGGTGGTTCGCTGGAAGGGTTAACCGTTTTTTCCCCATTGCCCGGCACCAGTGCCGGAGGGGTGGGGGGGGGGGGGTCAAGGGAATCTGTGAGAAAAATGCGGATTTTTTTCCCAGGATAGATCCAGTGGGGGTTTTTTATGTCATCATTTATTTCCCACAACCCCGGCCAGGTCCACTGATCATTGTAGAATCGTTTTGACAGATCCCACAGGGTGTCTCCCTTCTGGATGATGTAGAAGAATCCAGGGTCTTGTTGGGACGGTTCTTGAACCTGTGTCCGACCCGGTTCTGCCTGTAAACAGCAGACAAGAAAAACAACAGCCAACATTCTATAAAAGCCTTGCTTGTGCATACCCCTGTCTCCTTGGAAAATGTTCATTAAGAGCCCAACTCTGACTTTATTTACACCCTTGTGGAATAAAAAGTCAAGAAAGAGGGGGGATTGAAGGCTAAATCACTATTCAACCCTGGATTTCGAAGTTAAAAGGTTTGAAAAATTTCGTCATCTGGTATAACCTGCTCCCCTGATGAATACACAGGAACAAGGGGAAATCATTAAGTTAGTTTATGTCTGCTGTCAGGGGACAGATGACCGTGTTGAGCTGTCTGCCCACCACCAGGGCTGGCAGATCATCGTGTGTGACGCGTTGTCATCCAATCTGTCAGCGGCACTGGGTGAAACCCCCGACTTTTTGGTGGTGGATCTTGAGTCCATTGACGTTAACAAGACAGAGCAGGTGCTAGGTTTTGTCAGTAAAAAGGTTAAAAAGCCCCTTGCCGCCATTTTTGGCGTCCTTGCCGTTGATCCGGGCGTCAAAAAGCGGTGTGCGTTGCTCAGTATGGGGTTTGACGATCTTTTTATTAAACCGCTTTCCATTGAAGAGCTTGGGCTGAAAGCGCCTGTTTTTCTGGGGAAAAAAGAGCTGGAACAGCAAATTGCCTGGACAAGGGAGAAGCTTGATGATGCTGTGAAACTGCTGGAAAAGTTCAAGGCAGATCTTCTGAACACCCGCAAAGCCCTGGTAAAGGAAAAGAACCTTCTCCATAATTCGTTGAAGCAGATCACCATCATGACAGGGGAAAGGGAGCGGTTAAAGGCTGAGAATCTTGATCTTGGTGGGCGCCTTCAGAAAAATACCAGGGGAATAGAGCATATCCTGGGTAGCATGATTGAAGCAGGGAATGAGACAAACAAGGGGCACGCTAGAAGAGTTGCCCGCATTGCAAAATTTGTGGGCGACAGCCTGGGGCTCAGCATGATCGAAAAAATGGCATTGAAACAGGCAGCCCTTCTCCACGAAGCAGGACAGCTGTTTATTCCCGGATCGGTGTCTGCCAAGAAAAGGGAGGAGCTGACTGAATATGAAAGGGATCTTTTTCGTCAGGCGCCTGAAACGGGTGCAGCGTTCCTAAGCCAGTGTCCGGGTCTTGAAAGAGCCTCTCAAATCATCTGTCATCTCCATGAAAATGTTGATGGAACGGGCAGACCTAAGGGGTTGAAGCGGCGCTATATTCCCCTGGCGGCAAGGATACTTGCCGGGGCTGATCTTCTGGATGATCTGGCCAATGGATTGGCTGACGGGCCGGACCCGGCAGAAAGAAGGCCTTTGCCTGATGCGCTTCCCGGCATGCTTGAGCCATTTTCCGGTACAAGGCTTGATCCAAGGATAGTGAATTTGCTTGAATACTATGTGGTCACCTGCATGGACGGTCACTCGACCAGGATCAAAGAGATGGGGGTTTATCAACTAAAACCCGGGATGACCATGGGTGCAGGTGTTTATGCTAAAACAGGAACCAAGCTTTTTTCGGCAGGTGCCGTGCTCACCCAGGAATCCATAACCATGTTGATGAGATACAACAGGGAATACCCATTGGCGGAAACGGTTTTTATAAAGGTGGATTAGGATGGATTTAGCTTCAATTATTGGTATTGTCTCCGGTATCGGGTTTATCTGTGTTACCATTCTTCTTGGCAGCGGGATGGGACTGTTCTGGAACCTTCCTTCGGTCATGATCGTTGTCGGAGGCACCATTGCCGCAACAATGATCGCCTACCCCCTGTCTGATTTTTTAAGCATCGTCAAGGTGACCATGAAGGTGTTTCTTTTTAAAATTGAGAAAACAGAGGATATCATTGCCAATCTTGTTGAAATTTCCAACAAGGCCAGAAAAGGTGGCCTGTTGTCCATTGAAAGCGATATTGCAAATACCCCGGACGCATACCTTGCCAAAGCCCTTCAGATGACGGTGGATGGCGTCAAGACAGGTGACATTGCCGCCATCATGCAGAAGAAGATGGCCCTGATCAAGAAAGAGCACAAGACCGGTTATTCCCTTTATTCGAGTATGGGAAGTTTTGCGCCGGCCTTTGGCATGGTCGGCACCCTGATCGGACTTGTTCAGATGCTTGCCAATCTGGATGATCCTTCGACCATTGGACCCAAGATGGCCGTTGCCATGATTACCACTTTTTACGGATCCGTCATGGCCAATCTTTTTTTCATCCCCATGGCAACAAAGCTTGAAGGCAGGAGTGCCGAGGAGATCACGAACATGACCATCATCTATGAGGGGGTGGTTTCCATAAGGGAGGGTGAACATCCAAGGCTGATGGAAGATAAACTCAACGTCTATCTTGGCGCCGGGGCAAAGCCCAAGGAGGAGTAGAATGGAGTCTGGCAGTTTAACCCAGGCAAGCATTGGGGGTGAAAATGGTGGATGAAAGCATGGACGAAGCTCCCCCGGCCCTTGTTGTACCGGCGGATGACGATGACGGTGGAAAAGGCGGTGGCTCGCCTGAATGGATGGCTACATTTGCAGACCTGGTAACCCTTCTCATGTGTTTTTTCGTGCTTCTTTTTGCCATGAGTACCACCCAGCAGGAAACCTTTAAGGAACTTGTGGAATCCTTGCGAAGTGCCCTGGGTGTCCAGAGTGTTCCTGAGACCGGCACAAGGGAGGGGCTGACCATGCATGCGGTCCCTTCAGAAGAACCTACGGACAATCAGAAGATTGATGAGCTTGGCGGCATGGTTGAAAAAGAGATTCGGGAAATCGCAAGTGAGGTCAGGGAGATGATTCTCTTTAACAAACTCGGAGGTCTTGTGAATGTGTCGGAATCTGAAACAGGGGTGGTGATTACCATGTCTGACCTGTTGCTTTTTTCTGCGGGTGAGGCAATTCTTTCTGAAAAAGGGGCCGACATTCTGAACAAGGTGACAGCGGTTCTTGCCCAGCTTGCCTACCATGTCAAGGTGAAAGGCCACACCGACGCATCACCCATCAGTACGGGAAGATATCCTTCCAACTGGGAGCTTTCAGCCAGTCGGGCCGCAGCCGTAGTAAAATTGCTTGTGGCAAGCGGTCTGGATCCAAGCCTGATTTCCGCTGAAGGTTATGCCCAGTACCGGCCGGTTGCCACTAATGATACGGAAAAGGGCAGGGCCCGGAATCGGCGGGTTGAGATCGTATACGAGAGGGATGCCATTGCCCGATCATTTGCCGGAATGAAAACCTATTGAGGGGATGGATGCCATACTGTCCCCAATGGAGTATTGGTAACATTTTATGAAGTTGACCATCAGAGAAATCGCAAGGCGTCTTGCACTGAACATGGATACCCTTGAGCGCTGGATCAAACAGGGTCGGATTCCCGTTACCAAACGGGGCGATGAGGGAATTTTTAATGAAACTGAACTCAAACGGTGGGCCAGGTCCCAGCGTTGTTCCTACCGCGTTTCAACCCAACCGGATAATAATGAGCACCAGACAGGATCGGGCATGCTTGCGTTGGCCATGGATCTTGGTGGGGTATTTGCAGGGGTAGAAGGCTCAGACAAGGCATCAGTGCTCAAGAGCTGCGTATCGCTTGTGCCGGGTCTTTCCCCCGACTTTCAAGAAATACTTTATGCCCAGTTGCTGGAAAGGGAAGCCCTCATCTCCACGGGCATTGGCAAGGGGATTGCCATTCCCCATCCTAGAAATCCCCTGGACAAGGGGGTGGATTGCCCCACGGTGGTGACTTTTTTCCTTGATCAGCCTGTTGATTTTGACGCCATTGATGATCTGCCCGTGTTTGTGCTGTTTCTTTTGTTAAGTCCCACTGTCCAGGATCATTTAAAGCTTTTGTCCCGACTTTCCTTTTGTCTTCGTGACGGGGCCTTTGTCTCTTTCCTGAAAAAGATTCCCGAACAGGAGGCACTCCTTGCCCGGGTAAAAAAAATGGAGACAGCCATTGAGAGTAAGGAGAGATAGGTCTGAAAGATGAAAAAAATTATTTCATGGAGGTATCCGGCAAGACTCACTTTCTTTCGAATGGATGACAGGCTGCTGCTTATCTCCATTGGCGTTATCGTAGGGCTCTCCTCTGGTCTTGCCGCCATCGGGCTCAACCGTTCCCTTGTATTTATGCTGGAAGGACTTCATCACCTGCGTCACCAGTGGTGGGCATTCTTGCTGCCTGCCGCAGGTGCCATGGCATCCGCTCTCTTTCTTGATAAAATCATGAAGGAAGGGGCTGGACATGGTGTTCCTGAGGTTATTTACAGTGTTTCAAGGTATGGGGGGTTGCTGCGGTTTCGTTCGAGCTTTTCACGGCTGATCTCAAGCTGCCTCACCATCGGAAGCGGTGGTTCGGCAGGGCCTGAAGCGCCCGTTGTCATGAGCGGGGCCGCCATCGGCTCGACCATTGCCCGTTTTTTCAACCTGAACGATCGCCAGAGAACCACCCTTGTGGGGTGCGGAGCGGCCGGGGCCATTGCAGGAATTTTTAATGCCCCACTGACCGGTATTATCTTTACCATGGAGATCATCCTTGGCGAATGGTCCATGGTCAATATCATTCCCATTGCCGTGGCATCGGTTGCTGGCGCTGAGGTATCAAGGTTGCTCCAGGGAAATTCCATTGCCTTTGAGAGCAGCGGTTTTCACATTACCGGGGTGGATCTGTTTGCCAGCCTGGGGCTGGCTGTTGTGGCGGCTTTTGCCTCTATCCTTTTAACAAGGAGTCTCAGACGGATGCACGGGGTTTCAGCAAAGGTCCGGGTGCCGCTGTGGGTCAGGGCGGCCATTGGCGGATGTGCCGTGGGGCTTCTGGGGTATGTCGTTCCCGAGGTGCTCGGCGAGGGCTATCATTCCATCCACGCCATGATCCAGGGCGTTTTTAAGGGGGGCATCGGCATTGCTGCCCTGGCCTTTTTTGCTAAGATATTAGCAACTTCCCTCACCCTTGGCTGGGGAGGATCGGGAGGGGTTTTTGCCCCCTGCCTTGTGATCGGCAGTTTTGCAGGGCTTGCCTTCCATCGCCTCCTGGTCTTTGGTTTCCCATCGGCCATGCTGGTCAACGAGGGCTGCTTTGCCCTGCTTGGCATGGCCGGGTTGATCAGCGGCATTCTCCAGGCCCCGCTGACAGGCATTTTTCTTATCCTGGAAATCACGGGCAGCTATGAAGTGATGCTCCCGTTGATCATTGTGTCTGCCATATCAACCACCATTACCCACTATTTTGAACCTGCTTCGTTTTACCATAAGGATTTAAAGGAAAGGGGCGAGCTTTTAAGACCCGGAACAGATTCCCGGGTGCTTGCCGACATCAGCATCCGAGAGGTGCTTGAACGGGATTGTATCTCTGTTTCTCCCCACATGCTTCTCAGGGATTTTTTGTATTTGCTCAAGCAGTCCACGAGAAATTATTTCCCGGTTGAAGATGACGATACAGGGCAGTTTCTCGGGATGATCGAACTTAAACATGTACGACCCTATCTTTTTAACGCGGTCATGTATGACACTGTTTTTGTTGAGCAGATAATGGATTCAAATCCCGCCACTGTTCATTATGAAGACAATCTTTCAGACGTGCTTGAAACCATGGATGCCCGACGCTGTTTCAGCATGCCGGTGGTCAGCAACAACCGGTTTATGGGCATGGTGTCCAAGGCAACACTTCTGGATAAATATCGGGACGAACTTAACGTTCAGACGTCCCAGGCTTTTTAGGAGAATTTATGGAGACAACACTTTTTCATGTGTTCAGGAACACGCCCCTTGGCAGGGAGATTCTTATGCAGTCGCTTTTTTTCTGCAAACAGACCCGGTCATCGATTAATATTTATATACCTGAATTTATTAAGTTTTTAATGTACTTTGACAATGATGTAGTACAGGTGGACCTGGACCCCTCCTATCTGACCCAGCCGGAAACGGCTGAGGCCCATGCCAGGGCCCTTGCAGAGGCGGCTGGGATCGAACCGAGAATCATCGGCCCCATGAACTTTACTGCATCCACCCTGCCTGATCTTCCCGTTGATTTCGATTTCATGTGCTGCCCCAGGAGCATCAGCGATCTTTCAACCAAGATAAGTCTGGGTCACATCGGCCCAAAGGTGAGACGCATCATCAACTCTGCCCGGTTCCCGGTGCTCATTCCAAGCTCACAGTTCAAGGAATGGGTGAGCATCATTGTCTTTTTCGGGGGATCAGTCAATGCCGTAAAGGCCCTCAAACTTGGCCTATATTTGAGCCGGAGCACAGGGTTGCCCCTGGACATCTTTACCCAGGCTGGAAAATTTACAAAGGATCATTTTAACGAGATCCTCAGAGAACGGGATCTCTATGACGTGGTGGATGCCACCGTAAGAAAGTGGTATTTTTATGACCAGGGAAAGTTTGAGCACAATCTTTACGATGTCCCCCACAATGCCCTTGCCGTGCTTGGGGCCTATGGCCACGGCCTTGTAAAGGAGGTGCTTTTCGGCAGCACCATGGAGATGGTTCAGTCAACCCTTACAAATACCCTCCTGATTGCAGGACCCAATTATGTGATGAGCCAGGGCTGAAAATTTAGATTCTGGCGGCCATGATGGTAACCAATCGGTTCATGGCGCTTAGAATCATGAGTTGCTCCCACTCCTCAAGATCAATAAATGCCCCGGTGAATTTTTCTTCAAGGGGAGGGGGGGCATCCTTGAGGATGTCGACGCATTTCTCAGAAGGGGAGATTATTACCCGGCGCTTGTCGTCCTTGGACCGCTCCTTTTTCATGAGCCCCTTGTTTTCAAGCCTGTTGATGATATCGGTCACTGTTCCCTGGCTCAGACTGATGGTCCTGGCAAGATCTGAAACAGAGATCTCTTCATGGATGGTTACTTCTTTGAGGACCACGAGCTGGGGACCGGTCAGACCACAGCGTTTGTTGAGGTCCTTTGAGTAGAGATCTATGGACTGGATCATTTTCCTCAACAGTGTGAGGAGTTCCTTGCATCGTTCTTCGTGTATTGCTTTCACTTTTTTTGGGTCACCATTTTAAATAATATAACCGGCATGGCCGGAGCAGGGTCTCTGCCCTGGCCTCAACGAAATTTAAAACGTCTCCACGGGCGAAGTTCCCGTGGATATTTCATCTAAAAATCATTTGAACAACCGGGCCAGACATTTTAACATTTCTCCCCTTGTACCCTAATTGGTAATCCAGGCCAAACTTTTTCTGACCTGTACCTGATAAAAATCAATGTCCGGTATGGGAAAATTCGACTTTAAGATCTTCCCTGGGCGGTTCAAAGAAAAATTTCTTGTCCCCAAATGCGGGTTTGAGGTCGTCAAGCCAGACGGCATTTGCATCATATTCGGCAAAAAACAGTCTTTTTACCCACTTGGGGTTTCTTGCCTGCACAAAGGTCATGGCAATGACTTTTTGTTCATTGATTTCGGTTATCCCTTCGATTTTGATCTTGCCTGGGGAGGCTGACATACTCGGTCCCCGTACGGTCCTTGAGATGCCGCTTACGCTGCTGTAGGCATCCCTGAAAATTTTCCAGGTGTCAACAAGGGGAATGGAAAAATAGTCCTGGGCCCCAGTGTTGCGGGCAACAAACATGTAATAGGGAACAATACCGAGACTTATCTGGTCCTGCCACATTTTTGACCAGATCTTGGCGGATGCATTGATTCTGTTTAGAACTGGGGACTGGCTTCTGATGACGGCACCGGTTCCTCTGATGGCCTCAACGGCTCTTTTGCATTCAGGTGTGGCGATCTCCCTTGGGTGGTTCAGGTGGGACATGATGGCAAGATGAATCCCGGCGTCAGTTACCCGTTTGAATAGTTCGAGAAGCTCTGCTGAATCCTTGTCCGTTGTAAACCTGTAGGGCCAGAACGAGAGGGTTTTTGTTCCAATTCGAATAGTCCTGATTCCGGGCAGTTTTGCGTCGATAATTGCATTCAGATAAACCGACAGGATTTTGGTGCTCATTGTCAGAGGGTCTCCGCCCGTGAAAAGGATGTCAGTGAGTTCAGGTTGACTGCGTACGTATCGCACCATGAGATCGGCATCCTTCATGGCAAACCTGTGGCCGTCCATGCCGGTAAATTGGGGCCAGCGGAAGCAGAACGAGCAAAAGGCATGGCAGGTCTGTCCCTGGGTGGGGAAAAAGAGCATGGTCTCCCGGTATTTGTGCTGGATGCCGTTGAGCCGTTGACCGTCCAGCACAGGCACATTTTTGTCGATCTGGCCTGCCGGGTGGGGATTTAAACTGTGGCGGATTCGGTTGGCTGCCATGGTTATTCGTTCCTTGGAGGCATTGGCTTTCACCAGGGCCGCCATGGTGTTGAAGTGTTTTTTTGCCAGCATTTCTCTCTGGGGAAAATTAAGGATAAACATGGGGTCGTTTTCAAAATCGTCCCAGTTGATAAGTTCATTGACCACGTAGTTGTTTGTTTTAAAGGGTAGAACGGTTCCAACGACTTGAATATTAAAAATCTGTTCAGGCGTAAGGCGGTTGAATTGGGGAAGGCTTTTCAGGTTTTTGTTGGTATATGGCTTGTATCGCATAGGTCCCTCCAGATATTAAAGGTTTTTAAAATCCTGATTTTTTTAACGTATGTCCGTACGAAGCGCGATCTACAAGATAGTATTTGGGGTGGAATTTCTATTGTATCCAAACTATCTTATAATAAGTAACATGAAAATAGTTTGGATACAATGTTTTTTTTAAATGGTATAGCAGGGGTGGGGCAGGAAATTGAAGGGGTGTCAGGGGTTATTTCTGGGTTGAAAAGGGGTAGGAGGCATCAAGGCGTTCAACCTCCTTTGCTGCAATTCTACTAACGTGTTTTTCTGGGACGCCCGGCTGCATCCCAGGGCAGGACCGGGCCATGGCGTCCCAGTTCTCTGGATTCTTGATAAGGGTCCTTAAAAAAGGCCAGGCTCTGCACATGTATGGTTTTACTGGGTGGATCGTGCAGTTTTTGTCAAAGAAGATGCACAGGCCGTTCTCTGCCTGGCGGATGACCCAGCGGGAGCCGGACCTGTTACAGTATTGCTCGATAAAGGTTGTCGGCTCACAACCGATAAATGCTGCGATTCTCTGGATATCCACATCGTTCACATAGGTGCCGCCAAAGCCTGAACAGCACTGACCGCATTGAGTACAGTTAAAGATGTCACTGGCGGAAATAATTTCAGAATCCACGTCTGCCCTCCATTGCCCGTTGCATGGTTACCTGGTCAACATATTGAAAATCGCCACCCATGGGGACGCCTGAAGCGATTCGTGTCACATTGACGCCTTTTTTTCGGAGTTGGTCCGAAATATAGGCGGCTGTTGCCTCGCCTTCAACATTGGTCCCCGTGGCAATGATCACTTCGGTTGTTGTTTTAGAACAGGCCCTTGAAAAAAGTTCGCGTATCCTCAGCTCGTCCGGTCCAATGCCGTCCATGGGTGAAAGTGCCCCCCCAAGAACATGGTAAAGTCCTGAAAATGCACCTGATTTCTCAATGGCCACAATGTCAGTGGGCTTTTCCACAACACAGATGATTGATGCATCCCGCCGTGGGTTACTGCATATCCGGCACTCTGGTTGGTCGCTCAGGGAAAAGCAGGTCCTGCAAAGCGTCACCTTTTGTTTAAGCTCAAGGATGTCGTTGGCAAGGGTTTGTGCCTCGTGAAGGGGGGCATGTAGAATGTGAAGCGCCAAGCGCTCGGCAGTTCTCCTTCCTATTCCCGGAAGCGTTGACAGGCTTTTGATCAGGTTCAGGATGGATTCGGGATAGAGGTCCACAGATACTACATCATGCCGGGCAGGTTCATGCCACCGGTGAGTTTGCCCATATGGGCGGAGACCATTTCCTGGGATTTATTCAAGGCGTCATTGGTCGCTGCAAGAATCAGGTCCTGGAGCATTTCAATGTCTTCAGGGTCTACCACTTCCCGTTCAAGGGTGATCGCCTCGATCTTCTGACTACCGTTGGCAATAACCTTTACCATGCCACCGCCTGCTGTGGCTTCCACGGTTTTGGTGGCAAGCTCTTCTTGCATCTTGAGCATCTTTTTTTGAAGTTTCTGGGCCTGTTTCATCATGCTGTTCATATTGTTCACGGGTTGCTCCTTTCGTTTAATTTTACGTCAACGACTGTGCCGTTGAATCGTTTTATTGCGTCGGCCACAAGGGGATGGTTCAATATCTCCTGTCTTAATTTGGCCGGACTTTTTTCATCATTCCCATATTCTTTGGGGGCACAGTCTCCAATGAGGGTCAGGTGCAGTGGCTTTCCAAAATAGTCATGGCAAACGGTCTCGATTTCCCCTCTTTTGGATTCAATCCTTCCCCTGTCAAAGGCTGTGCCATTGAGCTCAACGACAATATCAGTATTTGAAATCTTTTGCAACCGGCCTTTGGAAAGGATGGCCGACGCAAAGGGCAGTGAATCTGCAAGAGCCTTCAGGAAAGGGTTCCATCGGCCAGCTGGATCTTCTGGGGGAGCGATGGTCCGAGGTTCAGGTGTGGGGGGCGAAACAACATTGATTCTGTCTGTGGGCTTGTACGAAGGTGTGGTCCCAGGTTGTGGTGCAGGCACTGACTCACCGTTGTCATCTGAAATCGGATGTGGATCCATGGAAGTTGGTGCTTTTCGTGGCTCTGGGGGGGGACAGACAGGTCTTTCCTCCTGGGGTAATGCCTGAAAATCGGGGTTGTCAAATCGGCGGGCAAGATCATCCAGCCGCTTGATCATCAAATCGATTTCAATACCCGGTCGAATCTGAACAAGTTTTAACAGCACCATCTCAACGGCTGTTCGTGTGTGTGAGGATAGTTTTACCAGGGATTCGTCAACCAGAAGTGTGTTTAATATCTGATTTAAAAAAGATTGGGAAAGGGGGGCTGTGAGTGCTGCCATCCGTTGTCTGTCATGGTCTGAAATGTCGCAGGTGTTTTTGTCATTACTGGAGACCTTGACAACCGCCAGGTTTCTGAAGTGCCGAATAAGTGAGGCGTAAAATCGTTTCAGGTCGAGACCGAGGGTGTGGATGCGGTCCACAAGGTCAATGATGTCAGCTCCCCTGTTCTGGATAATGGCATCGGCAAGGTCAAACACAAGGGTCTTATCAATGATGCCGAGGGTGCCCAGGATTTTGTCATCATCGATCGCCCTTGGGCCAGATGTCTGTTCGGATGTCTGGGCCTGACTGCCAAGGATCCGGTCAAGCAGGCTCAACGAATCCCGCATGGAGCCGTCTGCTTCGCCCGCCAGGAGGTCACAGCTCTCCTGGGAAATGGAAAATCCTTCGGCGGCGGCAAGGGTCATCAAATGGGCTGAGATCTGGGCAAGGGAAATTCTTCCCAGGTCGTGGCGCTGGCACCGGGAAAGGATAGTCACGGGAATTTTATGGACTTCGGTGGTGGCAAAGATAAAAATAACGTGGTCTGGTGGCTCTTCCAGTGTCTTGAGGAGGGCGTTAAAAGCTGCCATGCTCAGCATGTGAACTTCGTCGATAATGTAGATCTTGAACTTGGAAGACGAGGGCATATATGCTACGTTTTCCCTTAGTTCCCGAACCTGGTCCACACTGTTGTTTGAGGCACCGTCAATCTCGAAAACGTCGACAGCGCTGCCTGCGGTGATGTTCGTGCATGTCTTGCAGATATTGCAGGGGGTCGGTGTTGGCCCGGTTTCACAGTTCATGGCTTTTGCAAGAATACGGGCAATGGTTGTCTTGCCCGTTCCCCTGGGACCAGTCAAAAGAATGGCATGGGGCACACGACCGGATAAAATGGCATTTTTCAGGGTGGTTGTAACGTGGGGTTGCCCGACTACCTCGTCAAAGGTCTGGGGGCGGTATTTAAGGGCTAGAACTCGGTATGACATTTTGCCTGAACAAGAAGAAAAAAGGGATGGCGGAGAGAGAGAGATTCGAACTCTCGGTACCTGTAACAGTACACACGCTTTCCAGGCGTGCACCTTCAGCCACTCGGTCATCTCTCCGCAGTAACAATGACTCGGAGTTAATACCCTGTTTCGGGTGTCGTGTCAAGGGGTAAAAAAAGGGGTGGCAGGATCGTTAATAAAGGCGTGCGGTTGTGCATGGCGGTGAGGATGAACAGCTTTGCCGGTTTGTTCACGTGGGTGTGAATGAACCGTAGGCTAAAAGGTCCCATGCCGTGGTGACGTGTTCGTTCCATGACTTCATTGAGTCGTTCCATGGGAAAAATGATCATGAAACGGCCCCGGAAGGTGAGAATTTTTGTTGCACTGTCAAGGAGTTCGTCAAGGGTTATCTCAACTTCATGGCGGGCAATGGCCTTCTGGGGATGGGGATTGATGCGGCCACAGCCTTGTTTGATATAGGGCGGGTTGGTGACGACAAGGTCGACAGGTCCGCCAAGATCAGCGGGCACAAGTGATCTGATGTCCGACAATAGAATGGTGACCTGATCCGTCAGGTGATTTTTCTGGATGTTTTTGTTGGCAATGTCTACAAGGGCACCCTGGATTTCAATACCCGTGATATGGGTTTCAGGGTGCTTGCGGGACAGTAAAAGAGGGATGATGCCGCAGCCGGTTCCAAGGTCTGCGATTCTATCTCCAGGGAGAGGATCGGCATGGTCTGCCAGAAGAATCGGATCAATGGAGAATCGGTAGCCGGTTTTCGGCTGATACACCTTTAGGGCATGGTCAGGGAATCGTTCAACTGTGCAGGGATGCAATTTTGAATTTAAGCTCTTTTACAAGGGGCCTTCCAAGGGCCAGGTTAATCTGGGCTTTAAGATCTTTTTCCATGAATCGCAAATGCTGAATCCAGACACTGCTTGAGACGTGAACGATCAAGACGCCTTCCTTGAACGCACCGGGTTTTGAGTTTGCAGCAACGGTTTGATCCAGGGCCTCATCCCACAGATCCCAGATCCGGGTCATGTCAAGATCCGAGCTTGGGCGCAGGTTGTCAAGGACCTTTGAAAGGATGCTGCCAAGTGGGGTAAGTTTTTGTTTCATATTTTTATGTTTTCGGGGGCAGGCTTTTTATTGCCCGTTTGCCCTAAGAAAGCCTGTCCCCAAGTCAGCTATTTATATTGGCCTCGAATCACTTTTTTGTCAAGTTTGCCAACCCCTGTTTTAGCAATGGCGTCGACAAAGATGATCTTGTCTGGAATGCCATATTTGGGAAGGTTTCCCTGGTCATGCTGGTCAATAAAGGCTTGCTTTATTTCAGCTTCAAGGTCTTTACCTTTGTAAATTTCCTTGAGAACAATAAGGACAATGGGCCGTTCCCCCCATTTTTCATCGGCGATGCCGATGGCCGCAGCTTCACTCACCGCGGGATGGCGGCTTGCAATATCCTCAAGCTCAAGGGACGAGACCCACTCTCCTCCGGTCTTGATCACATCCTTTACCCGGTCGGTAATCTTGAGATATCCTTCGGTATCAATGTTGCCCACATCCCCTGTGTGGAGCCAGCCCCCCTGCCAGAGTTCTTCACTTTTTTCTGGATTTTTAAGATACCCCTGGGTGAGCCAGGGACTCCTTGCCACCACCTCGCCCGTCTGCACCCCGTCGTGGGCCACGGGATCACCCATGGGATCAATGATTTCAATATCCACCAGTGGGATGGGAAGACCTGTTTTGCACCGGATATCAATCTGGCGGTCCTCGTCCCACGATTCCATATGGGGTTTGATGTGGGCCACGGTGAGCAGTGGACAGGTCTCAGACATGCCGTAGGCTGAATAAAGATTGATCTTTGCCCCCATGGCAGCCTCACAAAGGCCCCTTGGAAGGGCTGATCCGCCAATGACAACCTTCCAGGTCGAAAGATCCACCGTTTTGATCACAGGTGAGTTGACCAGCATATGGATAATGGTGGGAACACAGTGGGAAAAGGTCACCTTTTCCGTGACCACAAGTTTCAGGATCATGGCAGGTTCGTATCGTCCCGGATAGACCTGGCGGGCGCCAAGCATGGTGAACAGATAAGGCATTCCCCAGGCATGGACATGGAACATGGGAGTCAGGGGCATGTATACATCCTTTGAGGTCATGATGGCCTGGGAGTGGTAGGCGCAAAGGCCTGTCATGAGTCCAAAGGTGTGCATCACGATCTGACGATGGCTGAAGTAAACGCCCTTGGGGTCGCCCGTGGTGCCTGAAGTGTAAAAGGTAGTGGCCCTGGCGTTTTCGTCAAAATCCGGGAAGTCGTAGGTCTGTTTTGACCCGGAGACAAGGGTCTCATAGTCAGTCTCAAATTTTATGGCAGTCTTGGGTGCTTCATCGGTTTCTTTGATCAGGATGATTTTTTTAACGGTTTTAATCTTATTGTAGATGGGCTCCAGAAGGGGAACAAGCTCCGAGTTTACAAGGATGACGTCATCTTCTGCATGGTTGATGGTATACAGGATCTGCTCCGGCGAAAGCCTTATATGAACCGTGTGAAGCACGGCACCCATCATGGGAACGGCAAAATAACACTCAAGATACCGGTGGCTGTCATAATCCATGACAGCCACCGTGTCACCCTGTTTGACGCCGAGCCCTTTAAGGCCATTGGCAAGCTGGGCCACCCGTCGGTGGAAATCCCGGTAGGTATAGCGCATCTCATCCCTGTAAATGATCTCCTGGTCTGGTGAACGAACAAGGGAATTTGTCAGAAGATTTTTGATCAGCAACGGATAGGAATAGGCTGATTCAGTCTGCTCAATGATTTTAACACCCATAATCGGTTTTTCCTCCTAAATAACGGTTGATTGATGTTAGCCCTTACCCAGGGCAAAATCGGTCTGAACCTCCCCCTTTAAAATGTGGCGTCTGAATACCTGCCGGGTTTTATTGGGGTCCATCTTTTTGTATACAATGGGTTCCTGCCCAACGATTTCAACGGTGATGTTGGGCTCGCTGCTGCACATGCCAAGGCAGCCTGCAGCAACGATTTTGATGTCAGTTCTGTTTGATTCGGCCTTTTCTTCTAAAAGGGTGTTCATAACGCTTCTTGCCCCGGCCGCAATACCACAGGTTCCCATGTGGACAGTCACCTTGACCGTTGTTTCCCCTCCCCTGAGGGAGGATTCCTGGGATGTCTTTTCCTTGATTCGTTTGAGATCTTCCACTGAAATCTTTGCCATTTTACGTCCTCATTGTTTGCAAAAGTCATTTATCATCTCTTTTATCCGGGACAGGATGGCCGGGTCATTGAGCTCGACGGTATCGAGCCCTGATTTGAGTTCGGCCGTGTTCATTGTGAAACTGTCCTGGAAAAGAATATGATGGTATCTTATACCAATGTCAGGGTAACCTGCAATAAGAGTTGTCATGGTCGCTCCCAAGTCGCCCAGGGGAGCCCTGTCAAGATGGTCAATGGCAAAGGTGGCCGTAACCGTTGTTCCGTTGCCCTGTCTGCTTTGAATGGAAAATATGCCTTCGCATCTTTCCGATGCTGCCTTGAACAGCGCAATGCCTAAGCCCACCCTTCTTGTGGTCCGGGAGGTGACAAAGGGATCGGAAATAACGGCCAGCATGGCGGGGTCAATGCCTTTGCCATTGTCCGTGACCGTAATTTTGATGTGGGTGTGGAGATGGGTTTCGTCTATTTTAATATCAATCTGGGTCGCCCCTGCTTGAATACTATTTTCCACAAGGTCCAGGATGTGCAGTGACAGCTCTTTCAACGATCAGAATCCTCTGGTTGTGAAGGTCGTATCGCCCCGTTTCAGTGTAGATGCCATGGCCTCAAATGTCGGAATAGTCATATGAAACACGGTCGTTCCCTGTCCCATTTCGTCGAGGCGATGTGCGTCAGACGATACTAAACAGGGAAGGGTAGTTTTGTCAAGGAAATACCGTTCTTGTTTGTGGGCAATTGTTCTGGCCGTTATTTCCACACCGTCAAGGCCAAGATCCAGGGGAATGAAACCAAGCTGGCCAAGGATGCTGTAGCTGGTTCGGTCAATGTGGGCGGCAATGGCAATGCCGCCCTGTTGGTGGATGAGATCCACTGCCTCCTTTACCGTGAGTTGACACGCCTGGATCAGAAGTTTCTGCTCTTGTCCAATCACCATGTCCTGTTCGTCGGCAATGACCTGAAAACCAAAAAGGTCAGGTGCGTTATTTTGGGTCAATCCCTGGTAAACAACCGCTGCCACGGCTTCTGCCTGGCAGATGCTTTTGTGGATGCCCAGAAGGTGGACCTCCTCTTTTGTGCAGATTTCAAGTCCTGGCAGGACAAGGATGCCTGCTGTTTTGCCAAGGGTCATGATCGGGCGGGCATTTTTTGATGCGTTGTGATCGCAGATGGCGATGATGTCCAGTCCCAGCGCTCCGGCCCGTTTGATAATTTTTTTTGGGGTCATATCCCAGTCACCACAGGGGGAGAGGCAGGTGTGGACGTGCAGATCGGCCTTAAAGCCTTTCTTTGTCGCCACGGGCACGGTTAAACGCCCTGGAGCAGGGCAAGACGCGTGGCAAGGTCAAAGGCTGATCTGTCCGATAGAAACAGGGGGATTTCCTCGTCATCGGCCTTTTGGCAGGTGGCCGTGTCCGGTCGGTTGCCGCAGGTGATGATGATGCAGGCGATTTCTTTTAAAACGGCCACGGCAATGATGTTCTGGTGGGCCTGGACTGTCAGCCAGACGTTGTGTTCTGCGGCATTTGCCATGACGTCACTTAAAAGGTCGCCGCAGTAACCGCCTGACAGGGGCCGGCCAAGCCCCTTTCCCCCGGCTGCCAGGACAAGATCTAATTTGTCTTTTAAATCCGATACCTTCAACATTTTGTCGTTCATATGGGGTACAATCTCCTGTTTAAATATTTTGCACTCGGTTAATCTGGCCCTTTTCCTGACCACATCCTCTGCAAAGGTCAGACAGTCGGGTGCACCGCAGGCTGAACAGTTGAATTTTGGCAGGCGGTCATAAATCCGGTTGATCTTTGTGAGATCATCAATGGAAAGGGGTTCTTTTTTCTGACCAAAAATTTTTTCCATTTTTGAGGAGGTCAATTTGTCAAAAAAACGTTTTTTAGCATAGACATTTTCCAAGGTCTTTTTTTGATGGCGATTCCTGACTTCAAGCCGGGCAATATGCTGCAAAAGATTGTTCTTTGCCACATACTTGTCAACGGCACACAGGGAACCGCCGACACACCCCTCCCTGCAGTACCTGAATTCAATGAAGTCATAGTCTTTGAAAAGGCCCAGTTCAATTTTTTCAAGGTACTCGATGGTTTGATTCACTCCAGATATGGCAATGGCGTTCTGGATGGTTGTTCCGGCCGTCTCTCCCCCTGAAATTCCCCACAGCAGACTGTTACCCGTTGGGGGTTCTTCAAATTCAAACACGGGACCATCGTTCAAGGGGGTGTACTCCAGGGCTTTTATCTCGTGTTTGAGCTCCGCATAGATCTGGTTAATCCCGATGGTCCTGGAAAGATAGGGCGTTGAATGGTGGGGGGTTGAGCTTTCCAGGGTCATTTTGGTGGGGCAGGGGTTTAAGTAAAAGATGGATATTTCGCCAATCTCAATGCCATGGTGTCGTGCAATAAAGGCTGCCACATCCTTGACCATGAGGGACACGGGTCTAAGTACCGGGTGGAGTAGGTTCATGAGGCTTGGGAATCTGAAAGCGATCAGCCGAAGCACCACCGGGCAGAGGGTGGAGATGACCGGACGTCCTTCTCTGGAAACGTTGAGACTTTGGATGTGCTGTTCCGTAGCCTTCTTAAAAAGGGTTAAAAAGTAGGACATGTCCACGGTGTGTTTAAATCCCATCTGTTTGAGCCCCTTGAGTACCTTATCCGGGGTGGCATGGGAAAATTGTGAGTAGAGAACAGGCGGCACCAGCACGACCGGGAAAGGGGTCTTTTTGAACTGTCCATAGGGGGCGGTGGTCGGGGTGATGCACTCCTGGGGGCAGACAGTGACGCACTCTCCGCCTCCGATGCAGTTGTCCACAAGAAGAAGACTCTTCCCGTCTTTGATTCGGATGGCCTTGGTGGGGCAGACCTTGACGCAGGCCCCGCATCCGTTACAGTCACGGCTGTCAAAGGAAACATAACATGGAAGATTTTTGACCGTAGTCATTTCCGATCTCCGGTTTTAAACTCCATTTTAATGGTTGTACCCTCTCCGGGTATGGAAGTCATTTCAAACCGGTCGGCATTTTTTTTCATGTTCGGCAGTCCCATGCCTGCCCCAAACCCCATTTCCCTGAATTCGTCAGGAGCTGTTGAAAAACCGACCTGCATGGCCTGTTCAATATCTTCGATACCGGGGCCTTTGTCGGTTATGCATATCACTATTTTGGTCGCAGACAGTTCCAGGTTGAGGCGACCGTTTTGTGCGTGCATGACAACGTTCATTTCACCTTCATAGCCGCACACGGCAACCCTGCGGATAATGTCGGGGGGCGTGTTCAGGGCTTTGAGTATGTTTTTGATTTCAATGGACGCCTTTCCGGCATGGATAAAATCCCTGTGTTTGATGAGAAATGTTTTTACCAGGTTTTCCATGGGACCTCCGGATTATCGTCCGTTGTCAAGGCCTTTAAGTTCGTGCATATACAGCCGTCCACTTGCGACAAACATGGACAGGGGGGTGGTAAGAAGGGGGAGATTCTCTTCCCTTGCAAGGTCAATGATCGCCTGGTGGGGAACTTTTCCCCTGATGAGAACAATGGCACTTGCTCCGGCAATGGAAGCTGTCCTGATCACCTGTTGTGTGGTCAGGCCTGTCAGGAGGAGTGACCCTGCTGAGTCGGCAGCCAGTATATCGCTCATCAGATCGCTTGCCCCGACGTTAAGAACCTCTTTTGAGCATAACTCACGGCCGAAAAGAAATCTAGCCTTGAGTATCATGGCTATTTCTGAGAGTAACATTTTTGATTATTAAGGTATTCTTCTTTGCAAGTCAATGAAAAAGGGGCAAAGAATCTGGATGGCGAATCATGGCTGGCGTTTACCGGGCAAATCGGTTATTGTTAAAATTTTCATGGAATTCTGAAAATATCAGTGTCCGTGAACGACGGTCAGGCATGGAGGTTTGGTGAGGTTTCTTTTTCTAGAATCGTTTTTTGGTGGGTCGCACAAGGCTTTTGCCCTGGGGTTGAAGGCCCATTCAAACCATGAGATAGACATTGTAACGCTTCCTGACCATTACTGGCGATGGCGCATGCGTGGGGCGGCCCTTCTTTTCCATGAAAGGATTGACAACCTTTCCGCCTATGACGGCGTCATTGCAACAGACATGATCAATCTGAGTGATTTCATGGCCATGGCCGGCCCCAACACGCCGCCGGTCTTGGCCTATTTCCATGAAAATCAGCTGGGCTATCCAGACAACCCAGGGGTTCCCCCGGAAGTGCAGTATGGATTCATGAACATGACAACGGCCCTTTGTGCCGATCGGGTTTTCTTTAATTCAAGATTCCAGATGGAGCAGTTTCTGGCCGGGGTGGAAGGGCTGCTCACAACAATGCCTGATTTAAATCCGTCGTGGGTGGGCAGAACCATCCGCGCAAGGTCCGGGGTGCTTTACCCTGGATGCAGTTTTCCCGTGGGCAGCTCTGAATCCTTGCCAGACAAGGCGCTTGCCCCCCTGGTGATCTGGAATCATCGGTGGGAGTATGATAAAAAGCCGGAACGGTTTTTCAGGGCTCTTGGCGAAATTAAACGAAGAGGGATACCCTTTAGACTCGCGTTGCTTGGTGGGGGCGTATCAAAGATTCCAAAGGCATTCCTTGCTGCAAGAGAGGCGTTTAAACAAGAGATCGTGGTGTTTGGTCATGTCCCGTCCAAGTCGGTGTATTTTGACTGGCTCAGCCGGGGTCATATCGTTGTGAGTACGGCCATTCAGGAAAATTTCGGTATCTCTGTGGTGGAGGCCGTGGGCATGGGGTGCATTCCGCTCTTGCCGGACAGGCTCGCCTATCCTGAAATTATGCCCCGGGAACACCATGGAACCATATTGTATAAGGACCATGGGGACCTGGTGGATAAACTGGCAGGCTTTTTGCTTTCGTCTGACCGCCATGAACCGCTTGGGAGAAATCTTGCCCAGGCCATGGAGGAATATGCCTGGAACCATGTGATTAAAAAATATGATGAGATCCTCAACCACCTGGCGGCCATGGATCGAACCCGGGTCTGGGAAAAGTTTTAAACGATGATTGACAATTTGTGTTGACTGTGAAAATAGAGAACCATCAGTATTGCATTAAAAATCAAATAATAAGATAGGTTAGTCGTGTATTGAGTCTAGGAGAAATTATGAAACAGAAGACCCACCCCCTTCATCCAGATATCTCAGAGGATATGTGGGGTAAAATAGACAAGATTATTGCAAGCGGGAAGGGCATACCCGGTTCCCTGATATCCGTTCTTCGCGAAAGCCAGGAAGTTGTGGGATATCTGCCATCTGAACTTATCAACCACATCAGCCACGGGCTTGTTCTTCCCACAAGCCAGGTGTTTGGCGTGGCAACCTTTTATTCTTTTTTCTCTCTTACGCCAAAGGGCCGGCATACGATCAGGGTGTGTACGGGTACAGCCTGTTATGTCAAAGGTATCAAGGAGGCCATTGGGCGTATCCACGGCACCTATGGTATTAAGGAGGGGGAAACCACAGAGGATCGTAAATTTTCCCTTGAGGGGGTCAGATGTCTGGGTGCCTGTGGCCTGGCACCTGTCATGATTGTTGATAAGGATATCTACGGCCAGGTGACCTCGGATAAGGTGATCAATATTCTCGAGAAATACGAATAGGGCCATACAGGGGAGAAAAAGATGAACAAAATCAGAACACAACTCATGCTTTGCGGTGGAACCGGATGTGATTCAACCGGAAGTGAGAAGGTGCGGCAGGCGCTGGTCCGGGAGATTGAGAGACAGGGGCTGGCGGATGAGGTTGAGATTGTCGTTACCGGGTGTAATGGATTCTGTGCCGTGGGGCCTGTGATGGTGGTTCAGCCGGAGGGTATATTTTACCAGAAGATTCAGCCGGAAGATGCGCCAGAACTTGTGGAAGAGCATTTTCTCAAGGGCCGGCCGGTCAAGCGGCTCTTTTACAAGGAGCCCGCCTCCAAGGACATCATTCCTAGAATGGATGACATCCCCTTTTTTGCAAGCCAGATGTTCCGGGCCATGCGGAACAAAGGTCTCATTGATCCAGAGGTAATTGACGAGTACATTGCAAGGGACGGTTATTTTGCCCTTGCAAAGGCCTTGAACGAGATGACACCGGACAATATCATTGAAGAGATGATGGCTTCAGGCCTCAGGGGCAGGGGAGGGGCCGGGTTCCCGGCGGGCATGAAGTGGAAATTTGCCAAACAGGCAGAAGGTGACAAAAAGTTTGTTCTCTGCAACGCAGACGAAGGAGACCCCGGGGCTTTTATGGACCGAAGTCTGCTTGAGTCCGATCCCCATGCCATCCTTGAGGGCATGACCATTGCCGCCAAGGCTATCAATGCCCACAAAGGGTATATTTACTGCAGGAGCGAATACCCCCTTGCCATTAAGCGACTCGGCATTGCCATTGCCCAGGCAAAGGATTACGGTCTTTTGGGTGAGGATATCCTGGGATCGGGATTTAATTTTGATATCGAAGTGTACCAGGGGGCCGGTGCCTTTGTGTGCGGTGAAGAGACGGCCCTCATGCGATCCATTGAGGGGAAAAGGGGAATGCCAAGACCCCGTCCGCCGTTTCCTGCCCATAAAGGACTCTGGGAAAAACCCACCATCCTCAACAATGTCGAGACCCTTGTCAATGTGCCCCAGATTATACTGAAAGGGGGCGAGTGGTATGCAAGTGTTGGAACAGAAAAGAGCAAGGGGACCAAGGTGTTTGCCCTGTCCGGTGATGTGGCCAACATTGGTCTAGTGGAGATTCCCATGGGAACCACCCTCAGAACCCTGGTGTATGACATAGGGGGTGGGGTTCCCAATAAGCGTAAATTCAAGGCGGTTCAGCTGGGCGGACCATCGGGCGGATGTGTGCCTGAAGAGTACCTTGATACGCCCATTGACTATGAGGAGATCGTCAAGGTGGGTGCCATCATGGGTTCAGGCGGCGCCATTGTCATGGATAATCATACCTGCATGGTGGACATGGCTCGCTACTTCATGGATTTTATCCAGGATGAATCCTGTGGTAAATGCACCCCGTGCAGGGAAGGTACCAAGCAGATGCTGGAAATTCTCGAGGCCATCTGTAAGGGAAAAGGACAGTCAGGCGATATTGAGCGTCTGGAAACCCTGGCCCATGTGATTCGCAGAACCAGCCTCTGTGGCCTGGGGCAAACAGCACCCAACCCGGTGCTTTCCACCCTCCGCTATTTCCGGGACGAGTATGAGGCCCACATCGAGGAAAAACGATGTCCGGCTAAGATCTGCCCGGATCTTGTGAAATTTGAGGTTGACCCTGAGCTGTGCAAGCGGTGTGGTCTCTGCCATAAAGGGTGTCCTGCCGATGCCATCATCTGGAAGAAAAAACAGGTGGCGGTGATTGACAAGGAAAAATGCATCAAGTGTATGTCCTGTTATGCAAGGTGTCCGTTTGATGCCATTTTTTAAATTGTGGCGGGCATGTTTTAAATCTGTTCCCATTGCACCCATTGCAAAAATTTGTTCCATAAGGAGTACATGGCCGATTACAGGGAGTATAAACCAGGGGACGGATCTCAAATTCCTGCCCAGACAGAGTGTCGTCAGTGCGGGATCTGTTGCGAAAAGGGCGGCCCTGCACTGCACACCCAGGATCTGTTGCTGATCACCGACGGTTTTGTGCCGTTTAAAAGCATCATTACCATCAGACGGGGTGAGTCTGTCCATGATCCTGTGACCGACACCATTGGACCTTCAAAAACAGAGCTGTTGAAAATTTCCGGGTCTAACGGGACCTGGTCCTGTCTTTTTTATGACAAAGGTCAAAAAGGATGTTCGATATACGCCCATCGCCCCCTGGCCTGCAGAACCCTCAAATGCTGGGATACTGGAGAGATTCTCAAGCTGTCAGGCAGAGATCTTCTGTCAAGGCTTGATCTGGTGGGGGCAGAAACACTGCTGGGCAAACGGCTGATTGAGCATGAAGCCCTGTTCCCCTTTCCCGATTTAAAGGCCCTTGTCGGCTCCTTGTCACATATATCTAAAAAGGTTCTGAAAAAACTTGAACGAACAGTCAACAACGATCTTGACCACAGGGCAGGCTCCGTTGATGTCTTTCATCTTTCGGTTGCACAGGAACTTTTTTATTTCGGGCGGCCCATATTCCAGCAACTTGAACACTTTGGGTTTGCCATAAGGGAAACAGCGACAGGAATAAAAATTAAATTCAAAGGTTAGGATGATTTCCCAGGAGGAGGGGATTGCCCCCCTCCTGAAAAAAAATCATTGAAGGTTTATTCCACGTTCAAATCCAGGAAGCGACGGGCAATGGTTTTGAATGCCTCGGGTATGGTCGAAGGGTCATCAAAGGGTCGAACCCCTTGTCTGTCTGCACTGAAAATTTCTTCCATCTCCGGAAGAAATCCAATGATTTCAAAGTCTGACAAGGACTCCCGGATAAGATCCTCATCTGCCTGGTTTTTAACTCGGTTGCCAAGGACAACAATCTTTTTAATGCCGATGTCCTGGCCAAGCTTTCTGATCCGTTCGGCTGCGACCCGGCTTCTTTTGCCCGGGTTGACAACGGCCACCAGGGCATCAACGGATCCTGAGGTGGCCCTTCCAAGGTGTTCGACCCCTGCCTCCATGTCCATGATTACCACTTCATTTCTTGCAAGCACAAGGTGGTTCATCAATGCTTTCAAAATTGTGCTTTCAGGGCAAATGCACCCGGACCCACCGCTCTGGACCGTTCCCATTACAAGAAGCTTGACCCCATCCCTTTCAAGGGAGAATCGGTCTGGAATGTCGTCTACCTTTGGGTTGAGGGTGAAGAATCCGCCCATGGTACCGGGCTTGGCACCGGTTCTTTCGGCAATGAGGTCGGACAATTCCGCTACGGGGGTGATGGGTGTGGATTCGTCTATCCCAAGACCTGCTGCAAGGTTTGCAACCGGATCGGCATCAATGGCAATGACCCTGTTGTTATCGATTTGTGCAATGGTTCTTGCAAGAAGTGAAGTGATTGTGGTTTTTCCAACTCCGCCCTTACCGCCAATGGCTAATTTTAAGCTCACTTTGTACGCTCCTGAATCAAGTGTTAGAGTTTTTTCTTTATGCAGCTTTTTTCATCCATTAAAAATACGTCAAATCCGTTGTTCCGGGCCGTTAAAATAAGGTCGTCCCTGTGGATTGCCTGGATCTCATACTTGTTGTTCATAATATCCTTTGGCATGAGAAGAAAGCATTGCTCGGCCTCAGGCTTTGTGGCAAATGCAGGTATAAACTCTTGTTCGTTTTCCGGGGTTTTGAATCCCATGAACTGTTCAGAACCGGTTCCCGGATTTTGAACAACAATAAAGGCCCATTGGTCTTTGACTGAGTCGTCTGGCTGTACATTGGTTTCCATGAATCGTCTCCATAATGATTAAAAATAATAACCGAAAAGATTAGGATGTCTTTTAATATATCCATGAACGGTTCAATTGCAATCATATGCGCACCAACAGATAAAAAAAACCCCTTCACGGCCATGGCCGTGAAGGGGTTTCAGGTCTGATTTGATTTTTTAAACTATAGTTCAAGCCAAGAATCAGAGTACAGGGTGTTGCCAAGGATGACATTGACTGTCTTGGCATAGTCCTGCATTTCTTTGGTCAGGCTTGCCATGTCTGGCTGGTTACCGTCCTGGATGGCGTAAATAAGATCCACGATGTCCTGACGTTTGCCCTTGGCAATGGCTGTAAGCTGGGTGTCAAGGGGATCAGAGATAACCGATGCCATGCCGTATTTCTGGAGCATGACCATGAAGGTCTGGTTCAGGATGGGTCGAAGGTGATTTGGGGGACCATTGGAGATGTTGGAAAGTCCGCAGGTGCTCATGGCACCCGGGGCAATATCCTGGAGCATGTCCTGGAACAGCATCAGGCTGATGGCCTGGGGTTGCTGGATGTTCACCGGTGTCACAATGCCGTCCACCCAGATTTTCTCGTTGGGGATACCTGCCTCATTGGCAAAGTAAAGGAGCTCAACCGCAAGGGCTGCACGCTCATTCTCGTCCCTTGGAAGCCCTTCAGGTCCCCACATGAGGGCGACAAAATCGGCATCATATTTTTTTGTCATGGGAACCATTGCTTCATAGCGTGCCGTTCGTGCCATGATCGAATTGACAATATGGGGCTTGTTGGCAGGTTTAGCAACCTTGAGGCCTGCCTCAATGGCATCAATGTTGGAGGAGTCAAGGAGCAGAGGCACTCCCGGAGCAGCTTCCTGTACCACCTGAACCACCCATGGCATGAGTTCGGTGCCGAATTTTTTGGCGGGTCCAAGGTTGATATCAATGTAATCCATGCCTTTTTCTATTTGCTCGAGAACCTCTTTCTGGATAGGCTCTGGATTTCTTTTGGCAGGGTCTGCTTGTTTAAATTCTTTTCCAATCACATTGGAAATAACGTTCAAGCTTTCTCCAAAAAGTATCATTTCATCTCCCTTTACTGTAAAATTTGAGTTGATCTACACATGAATTGTAACATCAAAGGGACGGTTGGCCGTCCCTTTGACATTGATAGTCATTATTTTGTTTTAAGAAAAGCAGGAAGATGGGCTGCTTCCCTGGGGCCGACCGTAATGGTCCAGCCAGGGAGTTCCTCTTCAACATCACCGGCAATGGCAGCGGCATAACCAGGGATGATGATCTCGGTGTGTTTTACCTTGTCCATGATGCCGGATTTTTTAATAAACAGTCCCACATCGTCACCACCGAATTTACCGGCGGCCCAGGCCGTGAGAACGGAAAGTCCCTCGGAATCCTTAACCATCAGCCAGGAGGGAACCCTGCTTGCCTCAATTTCACCGGATACGATGAAGTAGGTAAGTGCAAAGTTAGTGGTGACCACCACGGGTGAGTTCTCATCGGGGTTACCGATGGGATAGATGCCTTCAACCACCGTCATTGGCCTCTGGGGATCGGTAAAAATGTTGAGGCGTTCGAGGAGAAGGGGAAACAAGGATTCTGATGTGAAGTCAGACATGACCACAATTCCGCCGTATTTGGCAACAAACATACTGGCGATCAGGGTTTCCATGTCAAGGTTTGAGGCCATTTCACTGGGGAAGGTGATGGTGGGAAATCCAAGGGCCTTGTTACCGGCCTTGAGGGCCGCACGCCTGATGGCCACCTGATCTTCAAGGGCCTGTTTGATCTCCCTTGCACCAGAATCAATGACAAGATCCTTGAGACCCATGGCTGTGAGTTTTCCTGTCAAAGCCATGAGGGCATCAATCGAATCTGCCTTGACTGCCAGGGGAAGGTTGCTCTCCTTTGCAAGGGCGCCCATGGCGTCAACGTTTGCTTCGGTTGCCGCATAGAGAAGGGGCCGTTTGAAGCCTGCTGCTTGAACACCTGCTGTCATCACATCCACATCCTCGGTCATGAGGATGAGGTTGAATTCAGAGGTATCGGCAATGGTCTTTGCACAGGTTGCAAAGGCCTCTTTGCCTGCACCTGCATCCTTGAGGGCGATAAGTTCAGGTCTAAGGTTAAGACCGACCCGCTCGAACTGGAATGCATTAAAGGTTTTAAGGCTTTTCTCAAGAGTTGCTGCATCAATGTCGGAACCCAGAGTGCCGGCAAGGAGGGTGGGGTTGAAAAAGGTCTTCTCGTGTCGACAGAGAACCGTTTCTCCACCTGTTGTTGTCTTTCTTACGCCTTGGCCGATTGCCACAGGGCGAATGGGAGGAGCCGATGCCTCGGCCAGTTTCTCCCGCGCTTCGTCAGATACGTAGGGGCATGCGTCAAGCTCTGCTTTGCCCGATGCCAGGTTCATGGCAAAGGCAAGGCAGGTTGGCACGCCGCACTCCTTGCAGTTGGTCTTGGGAAGGAGTTTAAATATCTGTATACCGGTTAACGCCATTTTTTCACCTCGTCTATTTTTTAAGGTGACAGACCCTTGGCAAAGGTTCTGGTGCTGCCCAGGGGCTGTCACATTTTATAGGATTAAAAATTATCCAATAAGGGATTCCATGGTCAGAGCGGGATGGCCTTTCTCCTTGAGAAAGGGCAGGATCTCTTCTTCTGTGATGCCAACGGTCTCATCGGCAATCATGTCATAGAGTCCTGGACAACCCATTTCAGCGCCTCTTTTTTCAATACGATCCTTGATCTCTTCCTTGAGCATCTTGGGCATCCAGACCATTCTGAGGAGCCCACCATCCCCAAGGATGAATTTGCCCTGGGTGATATTGTGTTTGGAGTGCCCCACAAATCCGGGAGAGGAAGCACCGCCGCCCATGACACCTGCAAGGGTGGTGAACTTCATGCCGCAGGGGGTTTCTCCTGGATAATCACGGCCAACGGTCATGACACCGTTGCAGCCGGGCAGCATGGCAGCAATGCACTCGCAGCAGCCGCAGGTGGTCATGGGGTCAACGACCATGGAGTATAGGTTGTAACGGGCAACAGCACCCCTGGATGCCTTGTAGACAAAGTCGTTGACGCCCTTCCACTGACCCAGCTTTGGATCAAGGCATTCTCCCTTTTCAATGGGCTGGTTGGGGCCTGTGGGGTTGATCTCAAAGGCGGCCCTGCAGTCCATCCAGTTGTAGGCCCCGCACAACCCGGTTCTTTCAGGGCTGACCGTGCAAACATGGTTTGGGGCAAAACTCTGGCACAACGAACAGGAGTAGTAGGTCTCCACATCCTCGTCTTTCATTTTATCCACCCTGGAATCACGGGTATGGTACTCATCCCTTGCCGTTGCCGTGAGTTTATCCACATCCGCTTGCTTGGTGTAGAGGGTGACCTGGACCTTGTCCAGAATCTTGGTAAAATCCTGGTGGAACTTGGCATGGAGAACCACACCAATATCCTTGAGGGTAAAGCCTTTTTCCATGGCAGACTTGGAGATACGCACCCAGGAAATATCCCTCTGGCCTATGTGCATGATGCCCTGGATGTAGTTGACCAGATGGTGGATCTGACGTTCCAGGATGGGCTCAAAATCGCTCTGGAATTCACGACCGGCAATCTGGACAAAGATACCAAGGGGAAAGGTGTCACCCACCTTGAGATCTCCCACATCTGGACCGTCAATGATGATCTTGCCATCTTCGATTTCATTCATCTGGGCCATTTTAACAAGCTCGGTGCACTGGGTTTTGCCGCCGCCGCACTGGGCGTGAAGATCGGCTCCTCGAACCCGTTCTCCCTCGAACGCCGGTCCAAAGGACATGGGAATATCAATGTCGGAAACCGTCACCTTGAGACCCCTGACTTCAATGGATTTCTGGCAGATCTCGTCATGGGGAACATTGGTTACCACATGCTCGTAGGTGCAGATACCCGTGGGCAGGATTTCAGGAATATCTGTATCGGCAATGGTGGGGAAACCCCAGTTGACGCAACCTGCTGCTGCAACGCCCCACTCGGTTCCAATATCACCTAATGCGTTTACAAAGGCAAAAATTCTTTCCTTGTTGTACATGAGGATCTTTTTGTGATCCCCAGGTTGAACACCGCCGAATGTCATGGCAGCCCTGTTGGCAAAACCAAGGGCAAATACGGCGGACGAAATGTCAGGACCAAAGGGTACGATACGGGTATTCCAGCCGATCTGCACACCTGCCTCAATGAGCTGTTCGATCACTGTATTGCCGTTGTGGTTTGCTGCACAGAAGATGTAGAGACTCTTCTTCTGGTAATCTTCCACGATCATCTTGGCAATTTCAGGATTGGGAGCGGCACCGACAATGGCTGCAAATCCGGGAGCGGAACCGTCAACAAACTCAACACCCCTTTTCCTGAGGATGGTATCATCTGCAGGACCTGTCCAGATTTTGCCGGCCTCAATGTCGGGATCTTCCTGGGCAATGTAGAAATCAGGTTGGTTAACGATCCTTAATGCCTCTTTAATCTCATAGGCGATGATGCCTGCCATTCCGGCATCAAGGAGTGGTCCGAGGTAGGGAAGGTGGTTCTTTCCCCTGACATGGGGGGGAAGCAGTCCCCTGGCAAAGGCAAGGGGTTTTTTGATGTCTTCCAGTGTCTCAACCTTTAATCCAGTCAAAGAATAGATGACCGGAAGGTAATAGGCTGTATTTGGAAATTCAACTTTTGTGTCTGCGCTAAAGGTAGCAAGTGCTTTCTGATAAAGTCCTTCTACCTCTGAAACTACTTTATATCCACCCTGAATAGCTGCAAATGCTATTAATTTTGACATGCGTTCCTCCTTCGTTGAGGATTTATCATTATTATTAGATTACGCTTTAATTCCATGATCCTTTTGAGACTATGCTTCCAGGGCCTGGCGATCGGCCATGTCCATGAGGACCCTTTCCCTTGCCTTATCAATGCCAAGTTCTTTACGCTTTTTGTCGATGTGGGCAATCATCTTCTGGGCATGCTTGATGGGATCAATTTCAAGATCCCACATGCCGCCGGTAAGGCCTTCAAATTGTTTGCACAGGTAGTCATGGAAAACAGGTGCACCGGATGTGGGTAAGGTGACTCCAAAGACGGTATAAACACCGGAGGCCACAAAGTAGTGACCAATGGAGATGGCCTTTTCACTCATCCATTCAGGGGCGCTTCCTGCAACCGGAAGATCACAGATGTCATGGCCAAGGCCACCCGCCTTTACAACTTCTGTAGCAGCAAGCAGAATCCTTGAGTTGTCAACGCAGGATCCCAGGTGAAGGACCGGTGGAATTCCAACTGTTTCGCAAACTTCAGCAAGACCGGGTCCGCAATGAACTGCAGCAGCCTCAGGTGTCAACAGACCTTCCATGGCGCAGGCGATGGCGTTGCAACCGGTGGTCAGAACAATGACATCATTTTTGATCAGTTCTTTGACAACCCTGACATGACCGTCATTATGTTTTGTCCTGGCATTATTGCAACCAACAACACCGGCAATACCCCTGATGCGACCGTTGATGATATTATCGTTCAAGGTGTAGTAGGAGCCCCTGAAGGTTCCGCCCAAATGATACTGAATGGACTCCACACCAAATCCTGCGATCTGGGTGGCCTTCTGGGAGGGAATCATTACTTCCCTGTTACGATTTTCAAAGTTGTCGATGGCGATTTTAACGATGCGCTTTGCATCTTCCACTGCATGGTGCTCGTCAAACTCAATGTGGAGAACGCTCTGCTCTTCCATTCTTGCGATGGGATGAGTGGTGATGATTTTGGTATGGAAGCATTCAGCAACATTGGCAATATTTTCCATGATGCACTGGATGTCCACAACCATTGCGTCACAGGCACCGGTGATGATGGCAAGTTCCTGCTGGAGAAAGGTTGCCGCCGTTGGAATACCGTGGCGCTGGAGGAGTTCATTGGCTGTGCAGCAGATGCCGCTCAACTGGATACCCTTGGCGCCCTTGGTCTTGGCATAATCAATCATCTCCTGGCTCTGGGCCACGGAAACGACAATTTCAGAAAGAATGGGCTCATGGCCATGGAGAATAAGGTTAACATGATCCTCTTTCATGACGCCAAGGTTGGCCTCACTCTGGATGGGGAAGGGGGTTCCAAAAAGAACGTCCTGGAGATCCGTTGCCAGCATGGATCCGCCCCAGCCGTCGGCAATGGCAGCCCGGGTGCCCTGTTTCATCAGGTTCTTGTAGTCCTGGTCAACACCAATGTGGGTCCGGTGCATGATTTCGACAATCTCCCTGTCAATGTTTCTCGGGAGAACGCCTAATTTTTTCCATTTTTCATAAAGGGCTTCAGGTGCCCGTTTGAGGTTGAGCAATTCGCCTTCGGGTTTTCCCCATTCATTCAGGGCAGCTTCACCGACTTCAACGGCGATCTCATAGATGTCCCTGTCCTGGGTCTCACCGTCAACCTCAACGGTGGTTGCCACACCAAGGGTGGGTGCAAGGGCTTTGAGTTTCACCGTGTCTTTGATCTGGTAGGCATCAGTTTCCTTGCGGGCTGCAGCTAGAAATACTTCAGCAACACCCCTGCCATGGTCTGAATGGGCAGATGCGCCACCTGCGATCATTCTGATGAAGTTACGTGCTGCAATTGTATTGGGGGTTGCGCCGCAAAGGCTCTTTCTTGTGTCCTTACCTTCAATCCCGCCCTTGGGAAGCGGCAGGCGGCAGGGTCCCATGGAACAGTTTTTACAGCAGATCCCCTGGGCACCAATACTACAGGGTTTCATATTGACAGCCCTGTCAAAAACCGTATCAACTCCAAGTTCTTGGGCACGGACAATCATCTGCTGGGATGCTACGTCAATTGTTGCTTCCTTAGGGTCTGCCAGTTTCATTGCCTTTTCTGCTTTGGCAACTTTTGCTTTTTTTGCTTCTGCCATTAGAGGTTCCTCCTCCTATTGTGTGTGATTCCATGTACATAAAAATATGACAGCCATTTTAAAGAAACTATGCAGTTTCCCTTTTGTGGGTTCTGTTCAAGCTTATAAGGATCTTGTCAAGCTCTGACAGCTGTACACTGGCCGCTGTCATGGAAACTGTTTTCTTCTTTGGCTGAGTTGCACGTTTTGCCGCTTGTTCGTACCTTTCCTGGGCTCTTTTGTCCCTTAATGCCTGCTCTTCAGCCTCAAGTTTAGCAGCAGCAGCTGTTACTGCTTTTTCCTTGGCAGCAACTTCTGCGGCAGCGTCAGCCGTTGCCTTTGCAGCAGCGTCAGCCTCAGCTTTTTCCTTGGCAGCCTTATCGGCTACAGCCTTTGCAGCAGCGTCAGCCTCAGCCTTTGCAGCAGTTTCAGCTTTGGCCTTTGCCTCAGCTGCTGGATCCACTGCTGGTTCTGATCCAAAAAGATCCTTGGGGGCATCCCCAAAAAGGTCTTTGGGTTCATTCGCAAACAGATCTATCGCCATTGTGATTCCCCCTAAAATTAAGCGTTTAGTTTTTCAATGACCTGGGCAAGCGTCAGCTTATGCTGATCTGCAGTGTGCTGGATATCCTGTTTTGTGCATCCTCGTTTTGTAAGCAGAGCAGCAAGGTCAATTCCAAGGCCCTTTGCAGCAGCTTCAACTGCATCTTCAGCAGGAGCAGCAGCAGCAGCAGGAGCAGCGGCAGGAGCAGCAGCAGGAGCAGCGGCAGGAGCAGCAGCAGGAGCGGCAGCAGCTTTAACCGGGGCCGCTTTTTTCTCAGCCTCCATGGTAAGATCAGGTGCAGGAGCAAGGGCTGCAAAATCAATCTCAACGTCATCCAGCCGTTTCGTAATTGGAGCAATATCCAATGAAGATCCGCCGTCTGCGGCAAGGTTGATAAATGATTTGACAAGCTTTATGGACTCTGGATGACGCATGATCAGAATGCTGGAACCGGCCATGAGGTAGGTTACGGCTCCGACAGCCTCCATGAGAATGCCGCGTCGTTCCGGATCCCCAAGCTCAGGTGCTTCTTCAGCGGACTGTTTAGCCTCTTTGCATTTCCAGATTTCGTTGCCAAGGTTGTTGATCATGGGCAGCTGAAGTTTGTCATCGCCCTGGGTCATGGCAGCCATGGACAGTCGCTCCATGACGGAGTAGGAGTATTCCATGCCATAGCCAAGACCACCCGTGGTGGGATCAACAATGACCTTGTCAAGGGGCATGCCCAGATTCTCAAGGAGAATGTTGATCTGCTTTGCAAGGTTGACGTCAATGGGAGAAGAAGAGATGATGGTGTGTTTGTAACCCATGGCTGCGGCGCCAATGCCCTTGTGATTCTTTTCCTCTACAGGGCCGAGGATCAGGTTCTCGCCGTCACACTCCATGGCAATCTTTTTGAGAACTTCTTCGTCCTTTGCAGGTGCAGCGCATCCCCATACAACCAGAGGTACCTTGATGGCCGCAATTACTTTTTTTACCGTTGCAGCTGCTTCGTCTGCCGTGGCATTCTTGTCGTTGGGGTCGATGCTCTTGAGCTGAAGAACAATAAGATCTGCGCCGTATTCCTCCACACACTTTTTGGCCCAGGCAGCAGGATCATTGAGAACATCTTTAAACGGTTCAATAACTGTAGCCGGCCACTCTTCGGGCTCCATGTCCCAGATTTCCATGGCAATAACGGGCTTATTGGGCATTTCACCCTCAAATTGATAAAACGGATAGCTGGTCTGCCCTCCCACTGTGATGGCTCCATCCCCTTTACCAATTGTAATTCCCTTTATAGCTCCGGCATAGGATTCTTTCGTGATTTCAAATCCCAATTTTACCTCCTCATAAGTGATTGTTATTGGTTGCAGATTGATTATATGAAAAATGATCAAATAAAAAGATGATCATAGAATATACAAAAGACAAAAAAACGAAACCTGTGGTTCGGTGTGGAACGGCAGCTGAATGAGCTGGTATTTTAGATGCTTTGATAACGGCCATAATCCCCTTCCAAAAAAGGTGTTGTGCTCGTCAACCTGAGTCGGGCTCATGCTTCTATCGTACAATGATTTATAACCCAGATGGCCTTTTGTCAATAGTGTAGTCAATTAATTGTTGGCAAAGGTTCAAAAAAAATAGATTAGGAAATGGGGCGAAAAATATGCGATTTCTGGATTAAATAAATTTAATTTAGTAAATGGGAAACGATTGTTAATTTGGCCGTGGATCAGCAAAAGTTCAGACCCCCGGTTTTTTCATGAAGAACCCAAATAGTGCTTGACTCGAATCGTCTATTATTAGAATATGATCTTTTGAAAATCGAAGTTATTCCGATCATGCGTTTAGATTCTAACAGGCTCACCTCCCGAGCCCAACAATTTAAAAGGAGTTAACCATGGCATTAGATCCAACCAAACATGCAGACTGGGAAATTGCACAGGATGCAGAAAAAGACATGCTCACGATTTACGAGATTGGCGAAAAACTTGGACTGACCAAGGAGGAGCTACTTCCCCAGGGCCACTACATCGCAAAGATTGATTTTCGTGCAGTTCTGGCGCGTCTGAAAGATAAACCCGATGGAAAATACATTGACGTGACAGCCATTACCCCCACCCCCCTTGGCGAAGGAAAATCTACCTCGTCCATGGGTCTTGTCCAGGGTCTTGGAAAGCTGGGTAAAAGCGTCTGTGCCGCCATCCGTCAACCTTCAGGTGGACCCACCATGAACATCAAGGGATCTGCCGCTGGTGGTGGTCTTGCCCAGTGTATTCCCCTGACGCCTTTTTCCCTTGGATTTACCGGTGACATCAATGCCATCATGAACGCCCACAACCTTGCCATGGTAGCCCTTACATCCCGCATGCAGCATGAAAGAAACTATACGGACGAGCAGCTTGAGCGGCTGTCCGGCATGAAACGTATTGACATCGATCCCACACGGGTTGAGATGGGTTGGATCATGGATTTCTGTTGCCAGTCATTGAGAAATATCATCATCGGTATTGATGGTGTTAACGGTAAATCCGACGGTTACATGATGAAATCCAAGTTCGGAATTGCCGTATCCTCCGAGGTTATGGCCATTCTTGCCGTTGCCAAGGATCTCAAGGACATGCGTGAGAGAATGGGCAAGATCGTTGTTGCCTATACTAAAAAAGGTAAGCCCGTAACCACTGAAGATCTTCAGGTGGCCGGTGCCATGACCGCATGGATGGTTGATGCCCTTAATCCTTCCCTCATCCAGACCCTTGAAGGCCAGCCGGTTCTTGTTCATGCAGGACCCTTTGCCAACATTGCCATCGGCCAGAGTTCCATCATTGCAGACCGTGTGGGTCTCAAGCTTGCCGACTACCACGTCACAGAGTCTGGATTTGGTGCTGACATCGGATTTGAGAAATTCTGGAACCTGAAGTGCCGTTTTTCCGGATTGAAGCCCGACTGTGCCGTTATCGTTGCTACCATCCGTGCCCTTAAATGCCACGGTGGCGCTCCTGTTCCCGTCCCCGGAAAGCCCATGCCCGAAGAGTACAACACAGAAAGTGTAGAGTGGGTTGAGAAGGGATGTGCCAACCTCCTTCACCATATCAGAAACGTCAGAAAGGCGGGTATCAGCCCGGTTGTCTGCATCAATGCGTTTTATTCAGATACCGATGCTGAAATCGCCAAGGTTCGTGAACTCTCTGAAGCAGAGGGTGCAAGGGTTGCCCTTTCCCGTCACTGGGAAAAGGGTGGTGACGGCGCAATTGAGTTTGCTGAAACCGTTATTGAAGCCTGTGAAGAAGAAACAGAGTTCAAGTTTCTCTATGAGCTTGACATGCCCCTTAAAGAGAGAATCGAACTCATTGCCAAGGAAGTTTACGGGGCTGACGGCGTTGACTACTCCAATGAGGCAAATGCTTCCCTTGCCAGAATCCAGGCTGATCCCGAGTTGGCAAAGCTTGGGATGTGCATGGTAAAAACCCATCTTTCCCTTTCAGACAATCCTTCACTCAAGGGTGTTCCAACAGGCTGGAGACTCATGATCAGGGAAGTTCTGACCTACGGCGGTGCAGGCTTTATCGTACCTGTAGCAGGAACCATCAGTCTCATGCCTGGAACCGGGTCCAACCCGGCATTCAAGCGTGTTGATGTTGATTGTGAAACTGGAAAGGTTGAAGGCGTATTCTAATGTTTTAACCATAAAGGGAGGCTGGGACCAGAAGTTCACAGCCTCCCCCTTGCCGTGCAGCAATTATGAAAAAATGGCGTAGGGGTTGAAAACCCCTACGCCATTTTTAGTTGTTTGCTGATAGTCCGAAAATTTAGGTGCCTAATTAGAAGCTCTAGGCGTTTTGCATCTGGCATGCCATAAAGGTCTGTTTGCAGAGTACGGATGTGGTTACCGAGCCGACTCCGGCAGGAACAGGGGTGATTTTTGTGACCACGGGTTCAACCGTCTCAAAATCAACATCACCACAATACTTGCCGGGTCTGTCAGGGTCGGCATTGATGCCGACATCAATGACGATCTGGCCTTTTTTGACAAAGTCTGCCTTTACCATTTTTGCCCGTCCAACGGCCGCGATGAGAATATCGGCATCCTGGCATACACCAGGCAGATTCTCGGTTCTTGAATGGCAAATGGTTACCGTTCCATGCTCGCGCAGAAGAAGCATGGCCAAGGGTTTCCCAACCACAAGGGATCTGCCGACAACAACACATTTTTTGCCTTTGATGGGAATATCATAGAAATGAAGCATCTCCATGCAGGCCGTTGGTGTACAGGGAGGAAAACCCGTGGCATCGTCAGTAAAGACCTTTGCCGCACCCCCTGTTGTCAGGCAGTCCACATCTTTTTCCACGGGAATCAGGGTCCTGATTTTCCGTTCATCAAGGTTCTTGGGCAGGGGCGAAAACATGAGGATGCCGTTTACATCTTTTTTTGCACCGACCTCCGTGACTGCTTTTTCAAAAGATGCCTGGTCTATGTCTTCGGGGTACTCAAAAATTTCACAGTCCATGCCAACGGCTGCACAGGTCTTTTTGGCGCCGCCTTCATAAAAAAGGTCATCGGGACGTGCACCGACACGAATGATGCCAAGTTTCGGTGTGATTCCCTTGTCCTTCTTCAGTGCCTCAATATTCTTGGTCAGCTCTGCCTTGAGGGCATCTGCTACAGGTTTTCCCTTTAAAACTTCTGCCATTTTGTTGCTCTCCTTATTTTGTCAATTTAGAAACCACAAGATCAAAGGTCGCATCGGCTATCTTTTTTCCATCTTCCAGAAGCTGAGTCATCTCTTCTCGAGTTGCTTTCTTGAACGTTTCATCTTTGATGGCATTTAAGTTGATAATGACGTTCAAGCTGCCTGAAACAAGGGCAGCTTTCATAAAGGCAACACCGCAACCCACATCTGATATGGCAATCATGGTGCCGATCTGACCCATTCTTTCATGGATTTTGATGCCTTGATATGATTTGCGCATGATCTCCATGGGCACAGAACAGGCAGTTTTGCAGCATTGTTCCATGGTGTTGTTCTTGAATTCAATCTCTTCAGGAGTGCTCCTTGGAAGTCCATAGGCCTTGGAAAGGGGTTCAAATACCTCTGCGTCCTTGTCCACAAGAATTTCAAGTTCAGCTATGATTTTTTCGCCTTTTTTGACCAGGTCTTTAACCTCTTCTTCGACATCGGCATATTTTTTTTTGCCGACGGTCAGGTTTCCGACCATGTTGGAAAGCGCCATACCAATTGCGCCGCCCATTGCTGCAGCACCGCCGCCACCGGGAACGGGGCTTTTGGAAGCCAAAACATCAATGAAGTCCTTGCAGGATTTATCTGGCATTGACATATTAATTCTTCTCCTTTGTAATTGGTTATGGGTAGAGATGGTATTTCTTTCTGAATTTATTAAATCAAGAAGATGATGTTATCGGTATAAATTTAATATACTCAATTGGTTATACCATTTTTGTTCTCTACTCAATTTGAGTTTGTAACGGATGAATTAACTGTTAAATTGGGTCATTTGGGACTCTATCTGAACTTAGTTTATGTGTCAAATCAAATTTTGTCTGATTTCTGGTGTCCCAGGGCGTTGAAACCGTATTCCAAATTTGATTTTTTGTTGATTATTATTGCGTTTTTTTCATATTGGTCTAATTTAGAGAACAGCTTAAGAGCCATAGCTTATAAACTTAACTTTCGGGATTGGCTGTTTAAATGGCGTTGTCAAAGTTGAAGTCCGAAAGTTGAATTATAAATATAAGCGTTATAATTTATATTATATGAGGTGAATATATGAGAGTTGGAAATCTTTATAAAAATCAGTCCGATCCCAGTGTCTCCTTTGAGTTTTTTCCTCCCAGGGACGATAAGGCTGAATCTTCTTTTTATGGGGTTGTTGATGCGCTTTCCGCTTTAAATCCTGCCTACATGTCAATGACCTTTGGGGCAGGCGGGTCAACCAGCGAGGGGTCCTTCCAGGCGGTTAAACGTATGATGATTGAAAAGAACCTGCCCATGGTTGCCTATATCGCAGGTTATGGTCTTGGACCCCACGAGATCACCGAGGTGCTTGACCGGTATAAAGCACTGGGGGTTGAGACCATCTTTGTGATCCGGGGAGACAAACCAAGAACAGATGGCTTTACACCCCATCCGGAAAGTTTCGCCCATGCTTCAGATCTGATCCGGTTTATAAGCGATCGTTATGATTTTGACCTTGGGTGTGCAGGCTACCCTGAAGGCCATGTCCAGGCCGAAAGCCTTGAAAAGGATGTTGAATATCTCAGGTTGAAGCAGGACAATGGTGCTCAATACGTGGTTGCCCAGTATTTTTATGACAATGATAGTTTCTATCGCTATGTTGACCTTTGCAGGAAATCTGGTATAACCATTCCCATTATCCCAGGCATCATGCCCATATACACGGTCAAACTGACCCGTATGCTGTGTAAGCTTTGCGGTTCGACCCTTCCGACCGGTTTAAGGGAAAAGCTTGATTCACTGACCAATGACAAGTCAGAAGCCGTGGCAGACCTTGGTGTTAATTTTGCCTTTGATCAGTGCAGGGATCTTGTGTTAAAAGGGGTAGACGGGTTGCATTTTTATACCATGGATCGATCCGGGTCTGTCCTTAAGATTGTTCAACGGCTTAAGGATGATGGATTGTTCAAGTAATTGGTGGGCAGGAGGTAAAAATGGCAGATAGACTGGATCAATTCCTTGATGATCTCCAGGATAAAATTTTTGATGAGGCAAGAAATGCCCTTGGTGAACAGGGATTTGAACGTTGGCAAAATCCAAGGTTCAGGGGCCGACTGGACGATTATGACGTTCACGGTCATGCTCTGGGCGATTGCGGCGATTCCATGGATATTTATTTTAAATTCGAAAGGGACCGGGTGGTTGAAGCCTCTTATATGACCGATGGCTGCGGGTCAAGTAATGTGTGCGGGTCCTTTGCTGCAGAGATGACCATTGGCATGGGTGCCGAAGAGCTTGCAGACATTACAGGAGATATGATACTGGCAAAGCTGGGCAATATGCCCGAGGATGACAGACATTGTGCCTTCCTTGCAGCCGGAACCGTGCAGGAGGCATTGCGGATTTATATGACAGGTTCCAGGGAACGTAAGGGTAAAGCCTGATGGAAGAAGAAAAAGATATGGTGACCGTTCAGGTCAATCTGGATATAACCGTTGAGTCTTTAAAGACAGTGGTTGCAAATGCCAAGGCCGTTGCCGGTAAAGATGACCGAGGTGTTTACCGGGTTGATACGGCGGACAAGCTTGGAGAAATTATTTCACAGTTTCTCATGACGGCTGATTTTCAAAGGTTTGCAGCGGATTTGAAGAATTATAACTAACCGGGGGCAGGGTTTGTCTCCAGGGAGATAAAATGAGTAAGGTAATTGCTTTGGCAGGAAAGGGCGGTGTCGGAAAGACAACGGTGGCTGCTCTGCTCGTGCGTCATTTGACAAAGAACGGTGCGTCCCCAGTGCTTGCGGTTGACGCCGACCCCAACAGCAACCTTGGGGAAACCCTTGGCATTAAGGTTGATAAAACCGTGGGGGATGTCAGGGAAGATTTCATGAAAAATCCCCAGGGGATTCCTTCGGGCATGGATAAAATTGTCTATCTTGAAATGCTTATAAATCAGGTGATCATCGAACAGGAGGCATTTGACCTTCTTGTCATGGGGCGCCAGGAGGGCCAGGGGTGTTACTGCATGGTCAACAACATTCTGAACCGTTTTACCGAGGAGCTTGAGAAAAATTATAAATATCTCATGGTGGACAATGAGGCGGGCATGGAACATTTGAGTCGGCGGACCAGTGGCAAGGTGGACATGCTGCTGCTTGTGACCGACTATGCACTTCGGGGTCTCAGGGCTGTTGGCAGGATCAACTCCATGCTGTCCGATCTGAAACTCACCGTCGGCCAGGTGGGGCTCATTGTAAACCGGGCACCTGAAACCCTTGGAAAGGCCTTTCTTGATGAATGTGAAAAGATCGGGATTCCCATTGTCTGTACCATTCCCGACGATACAGCCCTTTTGGATTTTGACATGGAAGGTCGTTCCCTGATGGATCTTCCAGACGACTCCCTGGCTGTGAAGGCTGTGGATGGGCTCATGGACACTGTTCTTCCTGCTGTGAAGCAAACAAGGAGGATTCATGGATAAGCTTGATGCTATTTTTGCACCCGAGTCAATCGCCGTTATTGGTGCCTCGACCCAGAAGGGAAAAGTGGGCCATGATATCTTTGCCAATATTTTGTTTGGCGGTTTCAAGGGAACCATTTATCCAGTTAATCCCAAAGCCAAATCAATCATTGGGGTGAAGTGTTACACCAGCGTGACCAATATCCCGGATCCCATTGATCTTGCCATGGTGATCCTTCCGCCAAAGCTCGCCCTTAATGCGGTAAAAGAGTGTATTGCCAAAGGGGTAAAAGGGGTGGTGATCGTCTCTGCCGGCTTTAAAGAGGTCAGGGGAGAAGGTGCCGAGATTGAGGAGCAGATCAAGGCTGTGTGTCGCGCTGCCAATATTCGCCTGGTAGGTCCGAACTGCCTTGGTGTCATCAATCCTTCGCCCGATGTCTCCCTGAATGCAAGCTTTTCCAGCCGGATGCCGACGGCTGGAAATGTGTCATTTATTTCCCAGAGCGGGGCGCTTTGCACGGCGGTACTTGATTTTGCCGCAGACAAGGGGTTTGGGTTCTCAAAGTTCATCTCCATTGGAAACAAGGCGGACGTGGATGAGCTCGATCTATTACGCTATTACCACAAGGATCCCAATACCGATGTGGTCATGATTTATATGGAAGAACTTTCCCGGGGGGCTGAGGAGTTTATTTCCGAGGTAAGAGAGATGACATCAGGGGTGAATCCCACCCCGGTGATTGCCATTAAATCCGGTACTTCGGTTGCCGGAGCTGCGGCTGCCGCCTCCCATACTGGTGCCCTTGCAGGTTCAGACGCCATTTATGACTCTATTTTCTTTCAGTCCGGGATTGTGCGGTGTCATACGGTCAACGAGCTATTTGATTATGCCCAGGCCCTTGCCGCTAAAAAAATACCCAACGGAGACAAGATTGCCATTGTTACCAATGCGGGTGGACCCGGCATCATTGCCACAGATATGAGCGAAAATTCCGGGCTGAGTCTTGCCCGTTTCTCAGATGAGACCATCTCTGAACTGCACAAGTATCTGCCACCCACGGCAAATTTTCATAACCCAGTGGATGTGATCGGAGATGCGGCAAGGGACCGGTATGAAAACACTCTGGCCACTGTGCTCAGTGATCCCGGGGTGGATGGGGTTCTGATTATCCTGACTCCCCAGTCAATGACCGATGCCATGGGAACGGCCGAGGCCATTGTCAATATAGCAAGGAACGCCATCAAACCCATTGTCTGTTCTTTCATGGGGGTGGTTGATGTGTCCGACGGGGTAAAACTTCTCCAGAGGAACCATGTGCCGGTATACCAGTTTCCGGAAAGTGCGGCCCGGGCCATGGGCGTTCTTTACCGAAGCAAACAATGGCTCTCAAGAAAAATTTTGCCGGAGTACGCTGTTGTCCATGATGTGGAGCGGGCAGGCAGGATTGTCCAGGATTGCATGGACAGGGGGCAGACCACCATGGGGGAACTTGACGGCAGCGAACTCCTTGCCTGTTATGGTTTTAAAACCCTTGACATGGCCCTTGCCAAAACCCGGGCCGAGGCAATACAGATTGCCGGGCGCATTGGTTACCCGGTAGTCATGAAGATCGTTTCCGAACAGATTCTTCACAAGTCCGATGCAAAGGCAGTAATGGTGGGGATTGTCACTCCGGATGAGGCAGGCGAGGCCTTTGATAAAATCATGGCAAACGCTGAGGCTTACAACTCCATGGCAAAGCTTGACGGTGTCCTTGTTCAGGAGTCGGCAAAAAAAGGCAGGGAGGTTATCCTTGGAGTGAGTCGTGATGATGTGTTTGGACATGCAGTGATGTTCGGGTTGGGCGGAATTTTTGTGGAGGTTTATAAGGATGTGGTCTTCCGGATGGCGCCCATGGGACGAAATGTAGCAAGAAGAATGGTCAAGGGTATAAAGGGTTACCCCCTCCTTGCCGGAGTCAGGGGAGAAGCACCCGCAGACATTGAGGCCCTTGAGAAAAACCTTGTGAGTTTACGGGCCATGGTGACTGACTATCCAGTGATCAAGGAGCTTGATATCAACCCGTTGTTTGTCCATGAAGCGGGCGAGGGAACAACGGTTGCCGATGTTATCATCAAGTTTGAACCCCTGAAAAAATGAGATTCCAAAAGGCGTAGGGATCACAGATGAAATAAGTTGAACAGAAATAGCGCCGACGAATCTATAAAATACGGTGGTTCATCTACACGGCGCATTAAAGGTTCAATAGCAGGCCTATTGGGCCTTTGATGTTTTGATGTAGATGGACCAAAAGGCAAGCAATTTTGTTCAAGTTATAAAATTTGCGATCCTAAACAGGAAGGAGTAAAATTATGTCTGAAGGAAAGGGTTTTACAATGAAAAACGGCCAGGGGCCGTCAGGTAAGGGCAAAAAAATGCCGACCGTGGATTTTTCCACCTTTATTCTTTCCCTCTACTCCTCTGCCCTGGTGCAGTTGGGTGAAATGGAAGACCCAACTACCGGGCAGAAGGGTAAAAATCTTGATCTTGGACGGCAGACCATCGACATGATCGTGATGCTTGAGGAAAAAACCCGGGGAAACCTTGACAATGATGAGGCCAACCTGATTAAGAGCCTTGTCCATGAAGTCCGTTTGGCGTTTGTAAGGGCCAAGGGGTGATTGAACGGGCGTTTTCACCGGCAAAGATCAATCTCTTTCTTTATGTGACCAGCAGAAGAGATGACCGATACCACGAGCTTTACACCCTGATGACCTGCCTTGATTTTGGTGACCGTCTATCCTTTGATTATACCTGTCCGGGCGTGGCTGTTGTCTGTGACCACCCGGATGTGCCGGAAGATTGTACCAATCTGGTTCACAGGGCAGCCACCCTTTTTTTTGACGCATTTTCCAGAATTAAACCTTTTTGCAAAAAAAAGACCGGGGTTTGTGTGTCTATTCATAAAAAGATCCCTGTGGGTGCGGGTCTGGGGGGAGGCAGTTCCAACGCTGCAGTCACCCTGCAGGTTCTCAACCGACGGTTTGGTTCGCCCTTTTCTAAACAGGCCCTCATGGCCATGGGGCTCAAGCTGGGAACAGATGTGCCTTTTTTTATCCATGGCGGGCCGGCCCTTGCCCGGGGAGTGGGTGAACAACTCTTAATCTGTGCGCCGCTTCTGCCATACCATGTGGTTGTATATTTTCCAGGGCTTAGTGTCCGAACCTCACTGGTTTATGAAAATGTCAATTTGGCATTGACAAAAAAGGTAAAAACGAATAATAATGCTGTTTTAAATGCTCATGGGAAAGGCCAACCCCTGGATGTTAAAGGGCTTTTGCACAATGATCTTGAACCGGTTGCCTGCAGGATTTACCCTGCTCTTATCCGGGTAAGGGAAGATATGGCCGGATTTAAGCCGGATGGGTTGCTTATGACGGGCAGTGGTTCTTCTTATTTTGCGCTTTTTTCCGATGGCTTAAAGGCTCAGCAGGCCTTTAAGCTTCTGTCGGAAACAACAGATGAACCCCATGGGCGTGTGTTCATGGCATCATTTTTAAAGGGCAATGATTTTACAGAATAATGCTTAATTTTGTTGGGGCGTCGTCAAGTGGTAAGACACAGGATTTTGATTCCTGCATTCGGAGGTTCGAACCCTCCCGCCCCAGCCAGTAACAATTAAATAACCGGCGTGGTTGGAGCAGGATGTATGCTTTGACCGCAACGAATGATGAAACGCCTCTGATTGCAATGCTTCGGTGGGAGTTTCATATGAAAAGAGAATTTATATGAACGGTATATCGGTTTTTTCAGGAAATTCTAATCCTGCGCTTTCACAAAAGATCTCTGAGTATCTTGCAAGACCCCTTGGAAAAACCAAGCTGAACCGATTCAGTGACGGTGAAATTCAGGTGGAGATCCATGAGAATGTCAGAAAACGGGAAGTTTTTATTATTCAGTCCACCTGCGCTCCGGTAAATGATAATTTGATGGAGCTTTTACTTATGGTGGATGCCCTGAAAAGGTCGTCTGCCAGCCCTATAACGGCGGTTATTCCCTATTTTGGTTATTCCCGCCAGGATAAAAAAGTTGCACCCAGGGTGCCCATCAGTGCCAAGTTGGTAGCTGATCTGCTTACCAACAGCGGTGTGCACCGGGTTATCACCCTTGATCTGCATGCAGGTCAAATCCAGGGTTTCTTCAGTATCCCTGTGGATAATCTTTATGCAGCTCCCATTCTGCTTGAGCACATCCGGAACAATTATAACGGAGATCTTGTCGTTGTCTCTCCAGATGCGGGCGGTGTGGAACGTGCCAGGGCCTTTGCAAAACGCCTCCATGCAGGCTTGGCCATTGTAGATAAGCGAAGAAGTGCACCCAACCAGGCAAAGGCCATGGCTATTATCGGAGATGTGGAGGGAAAGACAGCCATTATCCTTGATGACATGGTTGATACGGCTGGAACCCTTACCGAGGCTGCAGGGGTTATCAAGGCCAAGGGGGCAAAGGAGGTTCACGCCTGTTGCACCCATCCTGTTCTTTCCGGGCCGGCCGTTGAAAGGATAAACAACTCTTCACTGGACACACTTGTCGTGACGGATACGATTCCTTTGTCTGAAGAGGCCAAGCTTTGTGGAAAGATAGATACCGTCAGTATTGCAAGGCTTGTTAGTGAGGCAATCATACGTAGTTACAGGGGCGATTCTGTAAATTCTCTTTTTGTATAAAAAACATAGTTATCAGGCTGCATTGTCATGCAGATACGGAGGTTAGAAATTTGGAACTAATAGATTTAAAAGCTGAACCCAGAAAGGGCAGGGGCAAAAGTGCCGCCCGGCACCTTAGAAATAATGACGCTGTTCCGGCAGTACTTTACGGCGCTAAGATGGATTCCATGCCTATTTCGGTGTCAACCCTTGATCTTACGACCATGGTAAGAGTTCATGGATCATCTGGATTGTTTATCAATCTTGCCATTAACGGAGATACGGTACCTTCAAGAACCGTCATGCTCAAAGAAATCCAGATGGATACCTTTGATCTCAAGTATCTCCATGTTGATTTCCAGGCCATCAATGTGAGTGAAAAGATTACCATTTCAGTTCCTGTGGAAGCCGTTGGTGAATCTGTCGGGGTCAAGGCCGGTGGTATGATCCAGTTAATCCGCCGGGAACTTGATATTATCTGCAAGCCTGGGGATATGCCGGAGGTGATTCAAATTGACACCACTGACCTTGAGGTTGGTGACTCCGTCCACGTTGAGGAGATAGATCTGGGTGCCGACGTTGAAATTCCCCATGATGTTAACTTTACCGTCCTCACCGTTGTACCGCCCACAAGCGATGTGGAAGAAGAGGAAGGTGATGAAGATCTTGAAGAAGATGTAGAAGAAACAGCAGCAGAAGAAGAAGAGGGCGTGGAAGAGTAGCCCCAGGTTATGGCTGACAATCAGATTTTCATGGTGGCGGGTCTGGGAAATCCCGGTAGGAATTATGCCCAGACCCGCCATAATATCGGTTTCCTCGTTGCACAATCCCTTGTTGCTACCCATGGGCTCCCGCCTGAAAAAAATCGCTTTAATTCAAGTTATACCAGGGGTGTGATTAACGGGCTCAATGTTGTCGTTGCAAGACCCCAGGCGTACATGAACAGAAGTGGACCACCCGTTCAGCAGCTTGCCGCATACTTTAAAATTCAAACTCGGAACATTATTGTTGTCCACGATGACCTTGATCTTGATTTCGGCCGTATGCTCATTGCCGTCAATCGGGGACATGGCGGTCATAACGGTATCCGCTCGATAATTGAAGCCTTGGGTACAAAGGAGTTTAATCGGGTCAGGGTCGGTGTCGGGCGTCCCCAGGGTGACCAGGAAGTGACGGGTCATGTTTTGGGACGGTTTGCTCCTTCTGAGGCCTGCGATCTTGACCGGCTTATCTCCCTGGGTGTTGATGCCTGTTTGGCCATCATGGAGCGCGGTGTGTCTGCTGCCATGAATCTTTACAATGCCCGTGATTAGTCCCCATGATCAAACAAGGGTTTTTCTTTTTTTGTTTTCCATTTGATTCCTGTGTGAGTATATGCTATATTACTCAACCATGGCCGTATTGTTTTCTAAAACAATCTAAAAAAAGAGTGGTGGTTTGTATGGGGGAAAAAGTAAAGCAGGAACCAGGTGCTAAAACTTGGAAGAAAGAGTTTCTAAAGGGTGATATGGCAGTTTATCCGGCCCATGGCGTAGGATGTATTGAGTCCATTGAGTCCAAAGAGATAAACGGCGAAAACATGAACTTTTACATGATGAAGATCGTTGATAACGGCATGGTGATCATGATTCCGACAGCCAATGTCGAATCAGTGGGCTTAAGGGAGGTCATTAAGCAAAAGGACGTTCCCGAGGTTTACAGGATCATGCAGGAAAAGGGACCAGATCTTGACAAACAGACCTGGAATCGAAGATACCGTGAATACATGGATAAAATCAAGACTGGGTCCATCTACGACATTGCCGAAGTCTTTCGCGATCTTTTTCAGCTAAAGCTTGAAAAGGACCTCTCCTTTGGTGAGAGGAAACTTCTCGATACGGCCCAGAACCTTCTGGTCCAGGAACTGTCCATGGCAAAGAATATGGATGAAGCAGCCATGATGACGGAGATCGAGCAGTTATTTAACTAAGGTTTTGTTAGCCACACAGAAAAGGCCATAAATTTCAGACCGATAGGCAATCCGATGTCTATCGGTCTTTTTTTATTCCGTGGGGTTGTAAAAAGAGGGGCAGGGTGAATCTAAAGATCGAAATTTCAGAGGCGCTCATGGGCAGAAGGCTGGACCTTGTTGTTGCGGATGTTGTCCATGACACTACCCGGGGAGCTGTGGTGCGGGCCATTGAAAAAGGGCTTATCCTTGTTTCGGGCAATCGAAAAAAACCGGCCTACCGGGTAAAACCGGGTGAGGTGGTTTGTGGCAGTCTTGGGTCTGAATCAGAGATAGAGTCCAAACCCCGTGCCGAATCCATCAGCCTTGATTTTCTCCATGAAGATCAATGGATTGTTGTGGTCAACAAGCCTGCGGGAATGGTGGTTCACCCGGGGGCTGGAAATTCGAGCGGAACCCTTTTAAATGCCCTGCTGCACCATTTCCCGAGCCTGACTGACACCCACTGTGATCCACCCCTGCGGGGAGGGATTGTGCATAGGCTTGATAAGGATACAAGTGGTACCATTGTTGTTGCAAAGAGCAAAAAAGCCTATGAATTCCTGCAAAAGGAGTTCAGATTCCGGCGGGTCGAAAAACGATATATAGCCCTTGCAACGGGAATCATAACCGAAACGCAGGGCCGCATTACCCTGCCCATTGGTCGTCATCCCATCCATCGAAAGCGTATGGCTGTCAATACGGAAAGGGCAAGACCGGCTGAAACCCTGTGGCGAGTCCTGGGACAAATGGCGGGTCACACCCTTTTGGATGTGGGACTGAAAACAGGTAGGACCCATCAGATCCGGGTCCATTTCCGTGCCCTGGGCCATCCCCTTGCCGGGGATAGGGTGTATGGCTTTCGTGGAAAACAATCCGCTCGTGCACCCCGGCAGATGCTACATGCCGGAACCCTGGGATTCAGGCATCCCTGGTCTGGAAAGCGCGTTGAATTTACGGCTCCCCTTCCAGAAGATATGGTTGAGGTGCTTGAACGGCTAAACCGGGGACCGCTCTCTTTTTTGTGATTCGGGTATGGATGGCTTACCCTGGAATATCATGGTCTTTTCTCAGGCCAGAATCTCCCCATCTGAAAATTCAAGAATTTCGCCATTAAAGTCAATGACGGTGTAACCGCCTGCCTCATCCTTTGCCCTCACAAGGCAATCAATGGTCGTATTGTCTTTTTTTAGCGTCAGGGTACATGCCCCATTCTCGTTCGGGGTGGAGACTTCAATGAATTTTTTTTCAGCGGCAAGGACTTTAAAGCTTTCCGACGCCTTTTCAAGTGCCAGAATCCGATTAAAGGCCGCCGGATCAATGGCCTTTATCTCTTGTCTCAACGCCTTTATCATTTCATTCTTTTCAGCGATAACCTTGATCGTCTTTTCCATTTCCTCCCGATGGGCGGATGGGATGGAAAGGAGAATCTGCCTCTGGATGTCAATGTCGGCTTCAATATAATTAATTTTTCTCAGAAAATCGTGTACCTTCTGACTCATAATGTTCCCAATCATTTTAATTGTTTGATTCCCTGGGTGATGCTTCCAGGTTTTGTGTAAGCGAAAGCATACCTTTTTTTAATTGGGAATTCAACCTTTGGAAAATTAAGGGCCATTGTATGGACATTGACAAATTCGCAAAACCCTTATCTGTGTATGCTTGGCACACCAATGGTGAAACGAATTAAGTGACGATTGTCTAAAATACCATTTCTGGTTCGATTTTTTCTTGACACAATTCCAGTCAGACAATAAGTAGAATGAAATTGTTTGATATAGTTTTAATTGGTTTTTATTGGTTCTTTCTATCTTGCTTAAGATTTAAAATCGGTTTTACCCGACTAGGAGGCTTTTTAGATGACAGATAACCTGATGGTCATAAATGACCGGGAAGTGAGCTTTGACCCAGGCCAGACAATTCTTGAGGTGGCATCGGCCAACCAGATCGAGATCCCCACCCTGTGCCATCTCAAGGGAACCACTCCAACGGGGGCCTGCAGGATATGTGTGGTCGCGGTCAAAGGGATGAAAAATCTTGTTCCCTCGTGTGCAGAGCCTGCAAGGGCGGGAATGGTTGTCCAGACCGAATCTTCTGAGGTGGTAAATGCCCGCAGGACCATTATTCGGCTGATGCTGTCATCGGGAAACCACAATTGTGATATTAAGGACTTTGATACTAAAAACTGGACTCAGAATCAGCTTAATCTTTTGGAGAAAGATTCTAATCAGGCGCTTTGTCCTGCCTGGGGAAATTGTCAGCTCCAGGAACTTGCCTTTAAGTACCAGGTCAAGGCGGTGGGAATTCCCCTTGCCGAGTGTAAATTTCCCATGGAGACGGGAAATCCACTGATTGTCAGGGATTTTTCCCGTTGTATCCTCTGTGGTAGATGTGTTCAGGCCTGTCGCCAGGTCCAGGTAAACAACGCCATAGATTTTGGATACCGGGGGGCTGATGCAAAAATAGTTGCTGGAACCGATGTCTCCCTCAAGGATTCCGAGTGTGTGTTTTGTGGCGAATGTATTCAGGCCTGTCCCGTGGGTGCTCTTTTTGAAAAAAAGCCTGAATCTGCTGTACGATCCTGGGATACCCGAAAGATAAGGACCACCTGTCCCTACTGTGGAGTCGGTTGCCAGCAGATTCTCCACGTCAAGGACGGAATTATTGTGAAGGTTACCGGTGCTGAAGATGCCCTGCCAAACCAGGGGCGGCTCTGTGTAAAGGGCAGATTCGGGTATGATTTCATTTATTCAGAGGACCGGCTTACGACACCCCTCATCCGGGAGGGCGAGACCTTCAGGGAGGCCACCTGGGACGAGGCCTTGAATCTTGTGGTGGAGAAATTTACCCAGATCATCGAAACCCATGGACCAGACGCCATTGCCGGGGTGAGTTGCGCAAGGAGTATCAACGAGGACTCCTACCAGATGCAGAAGCTGTTTCGTTCGGTTTTTAAGACCAATAATATTGATCATTGTGCTAGAACTTGACATGCTCCAACCGTCGCAGGGCTTGCGACAGCATTTGGTTCAGGTGCCATGACAAACTCCTTTGGAGAGTTTGCCCGTGCAAAGATGTTCCTTGTAATCGGGTCAAATATGACCGAGGCCCATCCCGTGGCTGCAACTTTTCTTAAAAATGCAGTGATGAATGGAGCCAAGCTAATTGTTGTGGACCCGAGGAAACACAAGTTGACTCAATTTGCCGATATCCATGTTCCCATTCGAGTGGGCAGTGACATCGCTTTTATAAATGGTCTGATGAACGTATTGATCCAGGAGAATCTTTACGACCGGTCTTTTGTGGAAAACCGGACTGTTAATTTTGAAGAATTGAAACGGGTGGTGCTCGCTTCCTCCATTGAAGAAATGGCTGATATTTGCGGTATCACAGCGGAAATTATCGTACAGACTGCCCGGATGCTGGCATCTGTAAAACCTGTCATGCTATGTTACACCCTGGGCATCACCGAACATACCTGCGGGCGAAATAACGTGGTCTCCACGGCCAATCTCCAGATGCTTCTCGGCAACATGGGGGTGGAGTGCGGCGGGGTCAATCCGCTGCGGGGGCAGAACAACGTCCAGGGGGCCTGTGACATGGGGGCGCTTCCCAATGTCTTTCCCGGATATCAACCCGTGGAAAGCCTGACCTCCAGGGAAAAATTTAAAGACTTCTGGCAGGTGGACTATTTGCCTGAAAAAAACGGGCTCATGATTCCCCAGATGATGGAGGGCCTTGTGGATGGATCCGTCCGGGGATTTTATATCTTTGGAGAGAACCTTGCCAATACGGAACCGGATATCAGAAAGGTAGAGCATGAGCTTGCCTCAGCTGAGTTTCTGGTGGTCCAGGATATCTTTTTAAACGAAACCACACGGTTTGCCCATGTGGTGTTGCCGGCAGCAGCCTGGAGTGAAAATGACGGGACATTCACCAACAGTGAGCGCAGGGTCAGCCGGGTAAGAACGGCAAGCGCTCCTCCGGGTAAGGCCATGCCCAACTGGTGGATCTTCAGGGAGATTGCCAAACGCATGGACCGGACCTGGGCATCCATGAACGCAAGGGAAATCTGGGACAATGAGATTGCTGCCCTTGCTCCTGCCTTTTCAGGGATAAAGTATTCACGCATTGAGAAAGATGGCCTTCAGTGGCCCTGTCCAACGGTTGAGCATCCAGGAACTCCCGTTCTTCACAAGAATGCATTTACCTCTGGCAAGGGAAGTTTCATCCCTGTTACATGGACACCGCCTGCCGAGGTGCCCGATGATGAATATCCCTTTGTTCTGAGCACAGGTCGCCGTCTCTACCACTACCACACCCGGACCCAGACGGGGCGATGTGAAGGATTGAACGATCTGCTCGGTGAAGAGACAGCTGATATATCGTTGACAGACGCCAGGAATCTATGTTTTACCCATGGAGAAAAAATTGTTGTTGCTTCCAGGCGGGGAACAGTTACGGTCAAGGCCAGGGTAACCGATGAGGTCCCCAAAGGAATGGTGTGGATGGGATTTCATTTCCGGGAAAGCTGTTCGAATTGGCTCACAAATCCGGCATTGGATCCCATGACCCTCACGGCAGAGTATAAGGCTTGTGCCGTTCGACTTGAAAAGCTTGAATAGATGATTAGTTTTTATTTTTTAAAATCGGCATGGCCGGAGCAGGTGATGTGCTCTGGCAACAATGAAATTTGAAAATTCCCCGCTGGTGATACCACTGTGGGCGTTTCACAAAAAAAATAAGGGATACACCATGAGTAATGCAATTTTCAGTATCGACACCCCGAAAAATGAACCGGTTCTTTCATATGCCCCGGAGAGCAGCGAACGTACAAAACTTAAGGATGCAATTATGGCGTTGCGGTCCCAGGAAATGGAAATTCCCCTGGTGATCGGGGGAAAGGCGGTCAAGACCGGTAACATGGGAACCTGCCGGGTTCCCCATGACCACGGTCATACCCTTGCCACCTTTCACAAGGCTGGTGCAAAGGAGGTGGCCATGGCCGCAGACGCGGCAAGGGCTGCCGCAAAAGAGTGGCTTCATATGCCCTGGCAGGAAAGACTTGCCATTTTCAGAAAGGCGGCCGATCTTCTGGCGGGCCCCTATCGCATGAAGCTAAACGCCGCCACCATGCTTGGTCAGGGAAAGAATGCCATGCAGGCAGAAATTGATTCGGCCTGTGAACTCATCGATTTTTTGCGGTTCAACACCTATTATGCCACCCAGATTTACAAGGATCAGCCCGTGTCTGATCCCGGTATCTGGAATCAGCTTGAGTACCGGCCCCTTGAGGGGTTTGTTTTTGCTGTTTCGCCGTTCAATTTTACTGCCATTGCGGGTAACCTCTGTTCTTCCCCCGCCATGATGGGCAACACGGTTCTGTGGAAGCCTGCTTCAACGGCCGTTTATTCCGGCCATATTATCATGGAAATTTTTAAACGGGCAGGCCTTCCTGACGGAGTAATCAATTTTATTCCAGGTTCGGGATCAGAGGTTGGAACGCCTGTGATGAATCACCCTGATTTTGCAGGGGTTCACTTTACCGGTTCGACCCGGGTGTTTAAAAATATCTGGACCACTGCGGCAAAGAATCTTGATCTCTACGGCTGCTATCCCAGGATCGTCGGTGAGACCGGAGGGAAGGATTTTATTTTTGTTCACGCTTCAGCAGATGTGGATGCCGTATGTACAGCAATGATCAGGGGGGCCTTTGAATACCAGGGGCAGAAATGTTCGGCAGCTTCCAGGGCCTACGTGCCTGCCTCCATGTGGGGGGATTTGAAAACCAAACTCACGAAGACTATTGCCACCATCAAGATGGGGTCGCCCGAAGATTTTTCAAATTTTGTCAATGCCGTCATAGACAAAAATGCCTTTGATACCATCTCCTCGTACATTGATTTTGCAAAAAACAGCGACCATGCTGAGATCATTGCCGGCGGTGGATGTGACGATACCACGGGATACTTCATCGAACCTACAGTCATTGTTGCAGAAACGCCTGATTTTAAAACCATGCGTGAAGAAATCTTCGGGCCTGTGTTGACCGTTTTTATCTATGATGACGCAGACTATGACAAGACCCTTGAGATCTGTGATTCAACTTCGGACTACGCCTTGACCGGGGCCGTCTTTGCAACGGACCGGGCTGCTGTTATCAAGGCAAGAAAGGTGCTGACCCATGCGGCTGGTAACTTTTATATTAATGACAAGCCCACCGGTGCTGTTGTTGGTCAGCAACCCTTTGGTGGTGCAAGGGCCTCGGGAACCAACGATAAGGCGGGAAGCCCCCTTAACCTCTATCGCTGGGTCAGTGCTCGGACGATCAAAGAGACTTTTGTGCCCCCCACGGATTATCGATATCCCTTCATGGGCTAAAGCCGTGGGGCCCCTTACTTAATTTTCCAAAAGAAATAAATAAGGGGCCCCTGTCTAAAATTTCAGATTCCGATTCGGGTTCAGGCTGCCCTCCGTATGTTGATGGCACACACCTTGAATTCGGGAATCTTTGCAACCGGATCCAGCATGGCATTGGTGAGGCGGTTGGCTGCAGCCTTAGCAAAGTGGAACGGGATGAACAGGGTGCCGTCAACGGCCTTGGGGGAGATGGCAAGCTTTGCCGTTATCTTTCCCCTGCGGGAGAGGACGTCCACCATGGTGCCGTCTTCAAGGTCGAGCTTTGAGGCATCATTGACCGATATTTCCACAAAGCATTCCGGCGACAGTGTGTTGAGCCCCCGGCTCTTCATGGTCATGGTTCCGGTGTGGTAGTGGTACAATACCCTGCCCGTGGTGAGCATGAATGGGTAGGCCGTGTCCGGAAGTTCGGCCGGAGGTCTGTGGTCGATGGCGTGGAACAGGCCCTTTCCCCGGGTGAACTGCTTGGTGTGCAGTATCGGAGTGCCTGGATGGGCCTCTGTGGGACAGGGCCAGTGTATGCCCTCCTTTTCAATTTTTTCAAAGGTGATGCCGGCATAGGAAGGGGTAACTGTTCTTATTTCCTCAAAAATGGCTTCACCATTAGGATAGTTCATGGGGTAGCCCATACGGGTGGCTATTTCGCAGACAATTTTCCAGTCTTCCCTTGCAAATCCCGGGGCTTCAACCGCCTTTCTTACCCGTTGAACCCGCCTTTCCGTGTTGGAAAAGGTACCGTCTTTTTCGGCAAAGCAGAAAGCCGGCAGGACCACGTCGGCCTTTTGGGCCGTTTCCGTGAGGAAAATGTCCTGGACCACAAGCAGATCAAGGCGTTCAAGGGCCTTTTCTGCATGGTTGAGATCGGGGTCTGAAACCATTGGATTCTCACCAATGATGTACAGGGCTTTCAGGTCTCCTGTTCCGGCCATTTCAATCATATCAGTGGCTGTCAGGCCCGGGGTGGCTGGCAGGTCGGTTACCTCCCAGGCGGCCTCAAATTTTGCCCTGGCAGTTGCATCTGCAACACCCTGGTAGGCAGTGAATACGTTGGGTAGTCCGCCCATGTCACAGGCACCCTGGACATTGTTCTGACCCCTCAGGGGGTTAACCCCGCCGCCGGGGATACCAAGGTTGCCGCAGAGCATGGAAAGATTGGCAAGGGATTTGACGTTGTCCGTTCCCGTGGTGTGCTGGGTGATGCCCATGCAGTAAAGGATGCTTGCACTTTTTGCTTTAGCAAAGGTTCTTGCCGTTTTTATAAGGTCGTCGGCATTGATGCCTGTTAACGCCTCAACATAGTCCGGGGTGTAGGTCGAAACGGTTTGTTTGAGTGCTTCAAACCCCTCGCATCTGTTTTCTACAAAGGCTTGGTCATGGAGATTTTCTGATATAATTACGTTCATGAGGCCGTTGATCCAGGCAATGTCGGTACCAAGCTCGGGTCTGAGCCAGACGTTGGCATGGTCGGTGAGCCGGATTTTTCTCGGGTCAATGACAATGAGTGTTTTTCCATGGAGGGCGGCCCTTTTAACGAAGGTGGACAGGACAGGGTGGTTTTCTGTGGTGTTGGATCCTGTGACAAGGATCACATCTGCTGTTTCAATGTCTGCAATGGTGTTTGTCATTGCACCGGAACCAAAAGCTGCAGCCAGACCGGCTACTGTTGAGGAATGTCACAGTCGGGCGCAATGGTCGATGTTGTTTGTTTTGAGGACGGCACGGGTAAATTTCTGGGCAATGTAATTTTCCTCGTTGGTCGTACGGGCCGAGGTGAGAACCCCGATGCTGTCCGATCCATGGTCGTTTTTGATCTGTGCCAGTTTCTTTGCAACAAGGTCAAGGGCTTCGTCCCAGGTTGCTCCCTCCAGTTTACCGTTTTTCCGTACCAGGGGAGAGGTGAGCCGTTCCGGGGATCCCACAAAGTCAAATCCGAATCGGCCTTTGACGCAGAGGCTGCCGTTGTTGGGAGGTATATGGCCTGCGCTGTTGACTTTTATAATTCGATTCTTCTGGATATTTAGTTCAATCTGACAGCCAACCCCACAATAGGAGCAGGTGGTTTTAACTTTTCGGGTTTTGACAAAGCGTTCGCGCTTCATGGATCGTTCCGTGACAAGGGCACCAACCGGGCATGCGTCCACGCATTCACCGCAGAAAACGCAGTCAGAATCCTTGAGTGCCACATCTGCACCTGCAATAATTTTGGTGTCCGCCCCCCGGTATCCAAAATCAATGGCATTGTTTACCTGGATTTCCCTACACGCCTGGACGCAGCGACCGCAAAGAATACAGCGGGAAAAATCACGGATGATAAAGGGGTTGACCCGTTCCATGGGGTATTTGCTCTTGGACTGGGGAAGGCCCCTTGCCTTTACCTGGTAACGGTAGGCAAGATCCTGGAGCTTGCATTCACCCCATACAGGGCACAGATCCTGTTCTCCGTCTTCTTCAAGCACCTTGAGCTGAAACTGAGTCCAATCCTTGGTGTCAAAGTCCCGAATGGCACAGTTGTGGTGTCCGGATGAGAGCATGAGGCGGATAATGGATCTTCTGGCCTGGATAACCTCTTGAGATTCGCTCAGGATGACCATGCCGGTTGCTGCCGGTGTTGCACACGACGGCACTAGATTTGGGGCTCCTTGAACCTCGACAACGCAGATTCTGCAGGCGCCGGTTGGGGTGGCTCCCTTGAGATAGCACAGAGTTGGGATGAAAATGTTGTTGCGAAGGGCAACGTCCAGAATTGTCTCTCCGGGCTCAAATGCGAAGGTTTTATTATCAATGATGATTTGATTATCTTTACCCATAATCTATCTTCTCCAGAGCAGTTGTTGCAAGATTGATAAAAATAAATACATAATAGGTACAGGATTCATATGGCAATGTCAATGCGATCACTCCTAATTTTTTGATGATATCGTTGACATTTCCATTTTGCCTGATTATAAAAGTTGTGGACTATCTTGTAAATTCAAAATAATCTAGAATCAGCGGAGGTAATAATGCTTGAAGCTGTTCTTTTAATGGGTGGACTCGGAGTTGTTATTGGCGGTGCTCTTGCCCTTGCATCCAAGGTGTTTTACGTCTATGTGGATCCCCTTGTTGTGGCTATTAGCGATGCTCTACCTGGAGCCAATTGCGGGGGGTGCGGTTTTCCGGGCTGTTCGCCCAATGCCCAGGCCATTGCCGACGGCAAATCCTCTCCCGATTCATGCGTTGCAGCGGGTCCCGATGTTGCAGAGGCCATTGCCGCTCTTATGGGCGTTTCCATTGAAGCCAAGGAGCCTGAAATTGCCCGGCCCGGTTGCCACTACAGCATCGAAGATACGGACATTAAATACCTCTACGAAGGCCTGTCGGACTGCAGGGCTGCAGCCCTTATGTCCGGGGGGATGAAGGTGTGCAACATCGGTTGTCTTGGTCTTGGAACCTGTGTTAAAGCATGTCTGTTTGGTGCCTTGACCATGGGCAAGGATTCGCTGCCCAAGGTGGATCCGGAAAAGTGTACCGGATGCGGGGCCTGTGAGCGGGCCTGCCCCAAGCATATCATTCGCCTCACCTCAGTTACCCGCAGGATCATCAGTGAATATACGGAAGATGAGTGCGTGACACCCTGCCAGCGGGCATGTCCAACGGGTATTGATATTCGAGAGTATGTGCGGTTGATCCGGCACAATGATCCCGGTGGGGCCGTTCAGGTGATCAAGGAGAGAAACCCCTTTCCCACAGTTATCGGAAGAATATGTCCGGCCCTGTGTGAGGTGGCCTGCAGACGCCAGTATCTGGATGAACCCGTGGCTATCAACCACCTGAAGCGGTATGCCTGTGATATTGAAATGAACCTTGGCAAGAGGGTCCAGCCTTACAAGGCCCCTGCCACGGGAAAACGGGTGGCCGTTATCGGCGGTGGTGTGGAAGGTCTTTCGGCTGCTTTCTTTACGGCAAGGCTTGGGCATTCACCAATGGTGTTTGAATCAACAGCCCTTCTGGGAGGACTTCTTCGTGTTGCCATCTCAGATGAACGCCTGTCCCAGAGCGTCCTTGACTGGGATATTGAAGGGGTTCTTGAAATGGGTGTCAAAACCCGGATGAGCGTCAAGGCGGGCCGTGACTTTACGGTTCCCTCTCTTCTCAGGGAAGGATTTGAGGCTGTTTTTACGGCAACGGGCGGATGGGATAACAGGCTTGTCAGGGGCGATGTTGCCGATGTTGCCACGGTGTTTCCCGGTGGTTACCTGCTGATCGACCTTCTTCGCACGGACATTAAAAAAGGTGAACGGATACCCTGTGGACGTAACGTTGTCATAGCCGGCGGCGGTATGATGATTCCCAACGCCGTCAAAATATGTAAGGAACTCGGGGCTGAAAATATTACTGTGCTTTCAAGAAAACCCCCTGAAAAGTCTTCCTATGACAGCATAACCCTGGAAGCCATTCAATCCAGGGGGGCAACGGTAAAATACAATACCGGTATCACCAGGCTCTACGGTGAAGAGGATCGTCTCACCCATATTGAGTATACCGAGCTTGATTCAGGAAAAAAGCATCTTTTGCCGACGGACACCCTTTTTCTGTCGTCCGGACGTTTTCCAGAGCTTGTATTTGTTCGTTCTGAAACCCTTGATTCTGAAAAGGAACAAAGTGATTCCCGTTCCGGAACCCTGAGGTGGGAGGGCGTTGAAATTTATAAGGAACCGGAGAATTGTCGTGAGCAGGGTCTCCTTTCAAAGGGCGATGTCATCAGCGGTTACAGCGCAGCAGTTGCAGCCATCAATGGTGGCCGCAAGGCCGCAGCCTCAATTCATTCTTTGCTCTACGGTCATCTTCCTGAATACCCCTCAAACCCCATAACCAAGCAGAGTATTCTCCAGGGGGTTAATCATCTGGAGGGAGTTCAGATTTCTCCCAGAAATATCATGCCTGCGGCTGACCTTTCTAACCGGGGTAATGGGGAGTTGTTCAAGGGCTTTAGCGATGAAATGGCTGTCAAGGAGGCAGAGCGCTGCCTCAGGTGTGGGTTGATCTGCTATGAACGATCCAAACTGGAGGAAGTAAAAGAGATTGTTGTATAATTTGATGTCTGCTGGCTTTTCTTTTTCAGGAAAGATTCATGGAAGCTGAAAGGATTCTGGTCGTTGACGACGAAGTCAGGGTGGTGGAAACGATTCAGTTCTTCCTAGAACGGGAAGGGTATATAGTGGGCACGGCCTGTTGCGGCAGGGATGCTCTTTCCCTTTTTAGAGGAAGCCCTTTTGACCTGGTCCTTCTTGATATAAGTATGCCGGGTATGGACGGCTTTCACGTCATGGAACAACTGCTGGAGATCAACCCTGAACTTTTGGTTATCATGGTTACGGGATATGCAACGGTTGAATCAGCAGTAAGAGCCCTGAAACAGGGGGCCTGCGACTATCTAAAAAAGCCCTTTGAGTATGCAGACCTGATCAAGACGGTGAAAAATGCCTTGAACAAAAAGCGTCTCATGCTGGAAAACAAAGCCATGACAGCAAGGTTAGAGGCCTCTGAACTCAGATGCCGATACATGGTCAACAACTCCCCGGATTTGATCTATACCCTTGATCCAAAGGGGTGCTTTACCTTTATTAACAATGAGTTCAGGCGGGTTTTGGGCTACAGTCGGATATCTGTTCTGGGAAAACATTTTTCCCATGTCGTCCATCCCGATGATTTCAAAAAGTGTGAGCCTGGTATGGTTCCAGGAGTCATGCCTGCTGAAGGTGGGGGCGCCTTCCAGATACGTTTTAAAAAAGCCAGATTAAAATCAGAGACCGATCCATGCAACGATTTTATATGGGTTGAGCTCAAGGCTACGTTCATGCGGTTGCCTGAGGGTGAAAGTCAAATCTACTGTATTGCAAGGGATGTAACCGAAAGAAATAATCTCCATGAACAGCTTCACCAGGCTCAGAAAATGGAGGCCATCGGTACCCTTGCCGGTGGTATTGCCCATGATTTTAACAATATTCTCATGGGGATACAGGGTTACACCTCACTTGTCCGTTCGACCCTTGCACCGGAAAGTCCAGAGGCTATAAAGCTTTCATATATTGAAGATTATGTGAATTCCGGGTCTGATATGACCCGTCAACTTCTGGGGTTTGCCCAGAAGAACGACCATGAACTCAACTTTGTAAATATCAATTATATCCTGAAAATGTCTGCAAAGATGTTCGGCAGAACCAAAAAAGATATTACCATTCACCAGAATCTTGAAAAAAAACTATGGAGCTGTGAGGTGGATGAGGGACAGGTTCAGCAGGTGTTGCTGAATCTCTATGTTAATGCCTGGCAGGCCATGCCCAGCGGCGGCCGAATTTATATAAAGACCGAAAATTTGATTGTTCCGGAATTAAAATACAAGGCGCTTGGGCTGAAAAAATCGGGTAAATATGTTCGTGTTTCGGTGGTTGATACAGGATTGGGGATGGACTCAAAGACCATGGAACGAATTTTTGACCCCTTTTTTACCACCAAGGAGATGGGGGGGGGGACAGGGCTTGGTCTTGCCACGGCCTATGGAATTATCAAGGGCCATGGGGGTACGTTCCGGGTTTTAAGCAAAAAGGGCGAGGGATCATCCTTTGCTTTTTATCTGCCTGCGAAAGAATTGCAGTCTAATAGGTGCAGCCTTGACGGAAAAAAATCTGAGGTCATCATCAATGGCAAGGGCTGTGTGCTGCTTGTTGATGATGAAGAGAATGTACTGGAGGTCTGCTCGGAGATGATTGAAAGTCTGGGGTACTCTGTCAGGGCTGTTGGTAACGGGCGGGATGCCATAGAATTTGTGAAAAAGAACGGTAAGAACATTGACCTTGTTATCCTTGATATGGTCATGCCTGGGATGAATGGATTTGAAACCTATCAGCGGATTAAAACCATTCAGCCGGAAACAAAAGTGCTTCTCTCCAGTGGATACAGCAAAATCGAAGACCTTGGGGAGATTTTTGATTCAACCCTTGGAAATTTTATCCCAAAGCCCTATAGTATGGCTTTGCTTTCTGAAAAAATAAACAGGGTGTGTGCCCTGGGATAGAGAACAGCCTCTAAAACAAGAAGAGCCCGGAAAAGATTTCTTTTCCGGGCTCCCATGTTTAATGCTTATGCAAAGGCTTTCTCAAGGTTGGGAACAACCTGTTTTTTACGGCTCATGACGCCGTCAAGCCAGACCTTGCTGTTTTTGGGAGTAGCACCAAAAGCTTTTTCAATGACAGACTCATCGTCGGATGCAATGAGTACTTCAGATCCTTCCTTGATTATGTCGGTAAGGAGGAGGAAAACGCTGTGACGTCCACCCTCTTTCTTAAGGGCGATAATGTCTTTTTCAAGGTCTGCTTTGACCTTGTCAAGAATCGAAAGATCTACAACTTCAAGCTGACCGATGCCGACCTTTTTTCCGTTCATGTTAAAATCCTTGTAGTCGCGAAGAACCAGTTCACGAACAGGGGTTCCGTCAACGGCTGATTTTACTTTGAACATATCCATGCCAAGGGCCTGGGTGTCAGTGATCCCGGCAGCTTTGGCAAGGGCTTCACATGCTTTTTTGTCGGCGTCCGTGCAGGTGGCTGACTTGAAAATGACCGTATCGGAAAGGATGGCGCAGAGCATTATACCTGCGATATCTTTTGGGATTTCGATTTTGTTGAAGTCGTACATGGATTTAATGACGGTGCAGGTGCAGCCCACAGGCCAGATCCAGCACTCCAGGGGTTGGGATGTGGTGACATCTCCGAGTTTGTGGTGGTCTACAATGCCAAGAATGTTGGCCTCACCAAGATCGTCAGGGCTTTGGGCAAGATCTGAATGATCCACAAGATAGACATCTTTGCCTGCAAAGGACGTAACAACAGCGGGTGCTGCAACTTTGAACTTTTCAAGTACAAATTTTGATTCAGGTGTCAGTTCTCCCTGGATTGCAGGGGTGATTGTCTCACCAAGTTTTTTTTTGAGATCAGCCAGGGCAATGGCTGCGCAGACAGAGTCCGTATCCGGATTCTTGTGACCAAATACTAAAGTTGACATAAATCCTCCTAGGTTTTTATATGCAGAATTTGCATTAATTCGACGATCAATTGAACCATTGACCATCCGTATCGATTATACTTTTTTATCTTTACAGTTCGTCCTAACGGTAGATTAAAACCCTTATAAAATGGATTTGCCAGATACACAAGGAAAATTTTATTTATTGACCCGGGGCGTAACATTAATACAGGTTGCATCTTTAAGGCGGTTTGTGATATTTAAATTTGTGTTATGAAACAGTATCTAATTGACGGGCTCAGCCCCCAGGATCATGAACGACTAAAGGCGTATCTGGATGAACATCACGGTCCCTGTGACCTTGGCGCAATCTACTGGATCAAGCTTGAACAGGCCCTTTTGACCCCTCTTCAACAAGAGCATACCCTTTGTGCTCCTCATTTCTTTGCCTTGGAACTTGGCAGAGACTATTTATCCTGTGAGTTGTTAGTCAGGATAAAAACCAATATAAAGTGTGACTGCATGGGGTATGCAACCCTGGAGCAGAGAGAGTGGCTCATGGAATTTGCTGACGGACTGCTTGATACCCTTAGGATAACGGTTTGAGCCCGGGAGGCCATGACATGTTAAAGATAATACCCCTTGGCGGACTGGGTGAAATCGGCCTGAACATGATGGTGTTTGAGTATGGTGATACCATCGTTGTCATTGATGCCGGTCTTATGTTTCCCGAGGATTACATGCTGGGGGTGGACATTGTTATTCCTGAAATGGAGTATCTCAGGGAAAACAGGGACAGATTAAAGGCCGTTGTGCTGACCCACGCCCATGAGGATCATATCGGGGCCATTGCCTATCTCTTAAAGGAATTTCCGGTTTCCGTGTATGGTACGCCTTTCACCCTCAGTGTGGTAAAGAACAAGCTCAGGGAATTTGATATTCTCAATATGGCTGAACTCAATGTTGTCATGCCCTTGGACAGAATTAAGATCGGCGCATTTGACATTGAGTTTATCCGGGTGAGTCATAGCACCGTCGACGTTGTAGGGCTTGCCATTCGCACACCCGTTGGCATGATTGTCCACACGGGCGACTTTCGGATCAACCACTGCTTTGATATGTCCAACTGCACGGATATTTCCCGGTTTGCCAAGTGCGGTGAGGAGGGCGTTCTTGCCCTTCTTTCCGATTCGACCAATGCTGAAAAGGATGGGTATACCGAGTCGGACCAGATTGTCAAGGAGAGCCTTGCAAAGATTGTTGCAAGGAGTGAGGGCAGGGTACTCATTGCCCTGTTTGCCTCCAACGTTTTCCGAATCCGGCAGATCATAGACATTGCCCTTAAAAACAACCGCAAAATCGTATTGAACGGCAGAAGTATCGAGCAGACCGTGGCCATTGCCAAGGAGCTTGGCTACCTTGACTGGCCTGAGCACATGTCCCTTGACCTGAGAAAGGTGAATTCGTTTCCTGACGATAAGATCATGGTGATCACCACGGGCAGTCAGGGAGAACCCATGTCGGCCCTATCGCGCATGGCGACCGGGTTCCACAAGCAGTTGAATATCAAAAAAGGTGACACCGTCATCCTCTCTTCAAAATCCATTCCCGGTAATGAAAAGGCCATTTCAAATATCATCAACAACCTCTACCGCAGGGGTGCCGAGGTGGTACACGATAAGATCGCCAAGGTCCATGTGTCCGGCCATGCCTGCAGGGAAGAGCTCAAGCTCATGATCAACCTGGTCAAGCCAAAATATTTTATTCCCATCCACGGCGAATACCGTCACCTGGTGATCCACGCCAGACTTGCCGAGAAACAGGGAATTCCTCGCCATCGTGTGCTTGCGGCGGAGAACGGTAATGTGATCTGCTTTGACGACAAAGGGGCAAAGATCGACGGTCAGGTGTACACCGGACGGGTCCTCATTGACGGTAAGGGAATTGGGGATGTGGGCCGCAGCGTGTTAAAGGAAAGACGCAACCTTTCCGAAGATGGCCTTGTGGTGGTCTCCATGATCATTGACGAGGAGACCGGTATTGTGCTTTACGGCCCGGAACTGGTTTCCAAGGGTTTTGTCTTTGGCGCTGAAACAGGCTATCTGGTGGATGATGCCCAGTGTGTTATCCTTGAGATAGTGGAAGAGGTGGAGGTGGGCAGCGAGTCCAGGGTGGACGTGATTCGTTCCCGACTCCAGAAGGCACTTAAACAGTATTTTTTCTTTACCATAAGGCGTCGTCCGCTGATTCTGCCCATTATTATTGAAGTATGAGAAAAGAGATTCTCGGTATTTTATTTGTTTTTCTGGTTGCCTTGACCTTTGTCAGTCTTGTCTCCTACAGTCCCCTTGATCCTTCAATCAATACACGTATCTTTTCGGCCCATCAGCATATTCACAACTATTTTGGCCTGGTGGGTGCCCATTTGTCGGGCTTTCTCATCGCTGTTTTTGGACTTGGTGCATTCTGGGTGCCGATCCTGCTCCTGCTCTGCTCGTTCTGGTATTTTAAGAAACGTTCCAGCCGGAACATCGGCAGGATCATGGGTATGACCCTTTGTGGGGGAATGCTGGTGGTGGTGTCAACGGGTAGTGCGCTTTCCCTTGTCCAGGAGAGTTATTCTCTATGGGGACAGGCCTACTCTTCAGGCGGAGCCGTTGGAATCCCCTTTGCCGCTTTTCTTGTGCGTTATACCAACGTTGTTGGCTGTGTCATGATCCTGGTCCTTCTTTTTTCCGTGGGTTTTGTGTTGACCACGGGCATATCCATGGTGACGGTGTTTGCCTTTTTTAAACAGCAGGTCCTTGGCATTGTGCGTATTCTGGCAGACGGGGCAAAGGTGATTGGCCGCTGGTGCAGGGCCGGTATTCTTGGATTGCGAAACAGACGCGAACAACGGATTAAAACCATTGATGTTGGAAACGAAAAACCTGTCCGACGGTTAACCCTTTTTCCCAGGAGATCATTGTCCGTCAAATCAGACGGCACCGGGGAAAATCTTGATTCGGGAAAGGCTGCCTCCAAAAAGGGCGGGTCAGGGGCCATTGTGATTGAAACGCCTTCCCTGGATTCGGCCGCAAGACCCATGAAGCCCATTGATGACGTGAGAACCTCCTCTGACTTTACCCTTCCCATGGTTTCTCTACTCAAGGAAAAAAAGGCGGTAAAGTGCAAGATAAACATTGAGCTTCTTAGGAAAAAAGGGGAGATCCTCGAAAAAAAACTCACGGATTTCGGCATTTCAGGCGAGGTGGTTGAGATTCTTCCCGGGCCTGTGATCACCACCTTTGAGTATCGACCGGCCCCTGGGGTCAAGATCAGCAAGATCGTGAACCTCACCGACGATCTTGCCCTTGCCCTGAGCGCCTTAAGTATACGCATTGTTGCACCCATTCCAGGAAAGGATGTTGTCGGGGTTGAAATCCCCAATGACCGACGTGATTTTGTTACCCTGAGGGAGATTATCACCTCCACGGCTTTTATCAACTCTTCGTCAAAGCTGACCCTTGCCCTTGGCAAGGATATTCTTGGCGTTCCCGTTGCTGCTGCCATGGAACGCATGCCCCACCTTCTGATTGCAGGTGCCACAGGTACAGGAAAAAGCGTGGGGCTTAACGCCATGATCATCAGCCTTCTTTACAAGGCATCCCCAAAGGAGGTTAAGTTTATCATGGTGGATCCCAAGCGAATTGAGTTATCGGTTTACGATGGGATTCCCCATTTGATCTCACCGGTGGTCACGGATATGAAAAAGGCAACCAATGCTCTTTTCTGGGCTGTTCGGGAGATGGAGCGGCGCTATGAGCTTCTGGCGGAAAATGGTGTTCGAAACATTCTCCAGTACAACGAACTTGTGGAAAAGGGCGGGACAAAAGACGCTGAAAAGACCGATGGTGGTGAAAATGGTGAAGTTGAAAAATTACCCTATATCGTCGTTATTGTAGATGAATTTGCTGATCTAATGATGGTTGCCTCAAGGGAGGTGGAATCTGCCCTGATCCGCCTTGCCCAGATGGCAAGGGCTGCAGGTATCCATCTGATTCTTGCCACCCAGCGGCCGTCCGTGGATGTTCTCACCGGGATAATCAAGGCGAACTTCCCCACCCGGATTTCCTTCCAGGTTTCGTCACGTATTGATTCAAGGACCATTCTTGACTCCAACGGGTCGGAACGCCTGCTCGGTAACGGGGATATGCTTTTTCTTCCCCCTGGAACGGGGAGACTCCAGCGCATACAGTGTGCATACATTTCAGAGGCCGAAATTGCACGGGTTACAGGATTCTTAAAGGATCAGCAGGCCCCGGAATATGTGGAGGATGTCACCGAGCGGACTGATGACAGCAAGAACGGTGACAAAGAGACCGAATATGATGAGAAATACGATGAGGCAGTGGCCCTTGTGACCAAAACACGCCAGGCATCCATCTCAAGCGTTCAGCGACATCTGAGGATCGGGTACAACCGGGCTGCCAGGATCATTGAGGTCATGGAGCAGGAGGGCATTATCGGTCCCCAGGAGGGGGCCAAACAGCGGGAGGTGCTGGTAAAGCGTTATGACGATTGATTTTGAATTTGCACAAACCATCAAGGGGTTCATGGCCGATGAAGAGGCTGAACGGCTTTACCAGACAGCCCTTGATGCTGCAACCCTGGGTCCCTGCCTTGAAATTGGCTCCTATTGCGGAAAATCGGCCTACTTCATTGGTCTTGCCTGTAAACACAGACAGGGGGTGCTTTTTTCCGTGGACCACCACAGCGGATCCGAAGAACAGCAGCCAGGCCAAGAATATTTTGATCCAGAGCTCTTTGATGAAAGACTGGGTCGTATTAATACCTTTTATTTCTTCCAGCAAACCCTGGAACGGGCAGGACTGCTCGCAACGGTTGTGCCCCTGGTGTCAGACTCCAGAACAGCGGCACGGATGTGGTCCACCCCCCTGTCCCTTGTGTTTATTGACGGGGGGCATACCTTTGAGGCCGCGTCCGACGATCTTCGTCTCTGGTCCCCCCACATCATGAACGATGGATTTCTTGTGATCCACGACATCTTTTTTGATCCAACCAAAGGGGGACAGGCCCCCCGAAAAATCTATGAAAAAGCCCTTTCCTCAGGCGATTACTATCCTGTTTCCATGACCCAAACCCTAGGCGTATTAAAGCGTCGCTGATTTGGAACGCTACCCGGGGCGCTCTATTTTATGCTTGACTATGGTTTTGAATGAATATATGAATATGTCTACATATGTTGGAGGCTGATCCGCCATGGCAAAAGAGAGCGTTGGGCAAGGTGCTTGTGGTCACACCGGAATGGTTGAGGCCGTAAAAAAAGGGATGGCAGGGGAGGCGGTTCTCCGTGACCTTGCAGATCTTTTCAAGGTTCTTTCGGACCATACCCGGGTGAGAATCCTCCACGCGCTTTTAAAGTCAGAGCTTTGCGTGTGTGACCTTGTGGATGCCCTGGACATGAACCAGTCGGCCGTCTCCCATCAGTTAAGGGTTTTAAGATCGGCCAAGGTGGTGAAGTACAGAAAAGAGGGGAGGCACGTGTTTTACAGCCTTGATGACGACCACGTTGTTTCTCTTTTGCAGGACGGGTTGGACCATGTGATGGAGTAGGAGCAGTTCAGTCTGCTTTTTTTTGGCAAATTCATATGAATGTATGTTCATATTTTCAGGCTTAAGACCTTGCGGGGAAAGCATATGATTGAAGCGATTATCGTAAAAACAGCAGTTTCAAGCTGGGGAATTCTGGTGGAGTCTTCGGGGTTTATTCTCCTTGGCTTTGTGATGGCAGGCCTGTTAAAGGCTTTTGTGCCGGGCGATCTTGTGGCAAGACACCTTGGTAATGGGGATGCTGCAAGCGTATTAAAGGCTGCAGCCTTTGGGGTGCCAGTACCCCTTTGCAGCTGCGGTGTGCTGCCGGCAGCTGCAGGATTGAGGAAACAGGGGGCAAGCAAGGGAGCGACGTCGGCCTTTCTCATTGCAACCCCTGAAACAGGTGTTGATTCCATTGCCGTGACCTGGGCCCTGCTTGATCCTGTAATGACCGTTTTGAGACCCTTGGCGGCTTTTTTTACGGCAACCACGACAGGTATTCTGGTCAATCGACTTGACCGTGAAGGTCTACCATCGGAGCTAAAGCCCATGTCCTTCGACAAAAAGTTTGAAGAATCGGTGGAGCATTCCTTGAATTCAAAGGAAGATTCATCCCAGAAAGGGATGGCACCATTTTTAATGGATTCTCCTTCATGCGGCAAAGGGTGTGGTTGTACAACGATTGAAACAACCAAGCCCCTGGGTGTATGGCAAAGGCTTGCCAATGGAATACGATTTGCCTTTGGTGATCTATTTGCTGATATTGGCCCCTGGTTTCTTGGGGGAATTATCCTTGCAGGTCTGATCACTGCATTACTTTCCCCCGAGATTATCCAGCGCTATCTCGGTGACGGCATCTTTTCCATGGTGGCCATGCTTGTTGTTGCCGTTCCCCTGTACGTGTGTGCCACGGCATCCACCCCAATTGTGGCAGCCCTTGCCCTTAAAGGACTTTCCCCAGGAGCAGCCCTTGTGTTTCTCCTTGCCGGTCCTGCAACCAATGCAGCATCCCTTACGGTGGTGACAAGGATTCTTGGAAAAAAGGCCACGGGCATCTATCTTGGCGCCATAATTGTCTGCTCACTTGGAATCGGAATGATGGCAAATACGATCTACGACTGGATCGGCATTGACATCACGTCCTGGGTTCAGCACAATTCCCTGGAAGAACACGGTCTGGTGGCCAAGGCCCTGGCAATTCTTTTGCTTGTTCTGATCCTCAAGACCTTTGTTTCGAGGCCGCATGGGAACGATTCCCCTGATAACGGGTTAGGCTATGGTTGAATATGTTTTTCTGGATTAACTTGGTTGACCCGATACGGCAGCAATGACAATTGGACTTGGGCAGCATTTTACCTGAAAATTGCATTCCTGGTTTTTACTTTTGAACGAATAGCTTATTTTATATGAAACTCTTGTCGGACCGGTAGACGGGAACGGGTATAACCCTCCGCTCATTCTCGCAGCCCGTCCTGGGCTGCTCCGAGGGAAACGGCAGCTCCTTCAGCGTCCATGCTGACCGCTGCCGTTTAATCCGCTGCGGGCAATACCCGTTCCCGCCCACCTCTGCTGTCGAGTTTCTATATTCGTTGTGGCCAGAGCCGATACTTCGCTCCGGCCGTGCCGGTTTATAAGAAACTCATGTCGAAACATCATTGTGAAAGTCTCGACTTTCGAGCCCTCTTTGGTTTCCCTGATCGGAACATTGTAAACCAAAGGGGATAGGATTTTTGCCCTTCCAGGCGTTAAGAAGCGCAGGCTGTTTGAGGACTTTAGCCCGCAGTTCCTGCGCTTTAGTCTGGAAGGGCAGAAATCCCCCCGACGTTTACCGTTCCGGTCAGGGTAACCAAAGGGGGCGGAATGGTACTATCGCCTGCCCGGTATCATCGTGTTTCATGCTTCGTTGTGTCGGCAGGCCGACATGGCCGTTATATAAAACAGTTGTGATGCGTTGTTCCAAGTTTTCAACTCACCTAAATGTATTTAAGTTCAAAACTAAAAACCAGAAACCCTGCGGGAGTGCTATTTGACCGGACCTGCCGCGTTGCCGGGCATTTGCTTTAGGAGACTACAGCTTCATGCCCGGCGTCTTGCATATATAGCCAACTACCGCTTGCAATTTTTAGGTGCAATTTTCTTTTTCAGGGAGGATATGTTATGAAATAGCATCCTAAAAAATACTGACTTCATAACCTAAAAGGAAAGAAAATGTTAAATCGATTTTCCATCACTCAGCGGATGTATTTGATTGTTTTATTGGTTCTTATTCTTTTTGTCTCCATGATCTGGTTTTCCATCAGCACTTCAAGCAAGGTTAGGGATATGGCGATTTCCGCTACCGCTAAAATCATGCTTGAAAATCAAAAGGAAAAACTCAAAGTGGGAACACATTCCCTTGCTTTAAGTCTGGGCCATAGCATAGAAAAACTCGATGATAAACAAACAAAGATCCATGCCATTCGTTCTGCCATAGATGATATCAGGTTTGAAGATGATAAGTCTGGATATTATCTGGTGTACCAGAACACGACTAATATTGCCCTTCCACCCAAAAAAGATTTACAGGGAAAGGATCTTAAGAGTCTTAAAGATAAAAATGGTGTGTATATCGTTAAGGAGATGATGGAAAAAGCAAAAACCGGGGGGGGCTTCGTTGAGTACATCTGGGAAAAACCCGGCGCCGGGGATGTGTCCAAGCTAACTTATACTGAAATGATTCCCGGAACAGATTTTTGGATTGGAACAGGGGTCTACCTCGATAATATAGACACATATACAGCTGTGATGAAATCGAATATCGCCAAAAAGGTTAAGCCCATGATAATTAAGATGTTGGGCATTACGGGTGTATTGTTTTTGATGATTGCGGTTTTTTGTCTGGTCATTGTTTTTGGCATAACAAAGTCCCTGGGCTATATGATTGCAAGTGTTCAGGATATTGCAGAAGGCGAAGGTGATCTAACAAAGAGAGTGATTCTAAAATCAAAGGATGAATTGGGTGATCTTGCAAAATGGTTGAATCTTTTTCTGGATAAACTCCAGAATATTATTAAACAGATCTCCAGAGAATCCATTGGTGTTGACCATGCGTCAAATGAACTGATAAAGGTTTCAGGCCAGATGACTGATGGGGCTCAAGATACTTCCGATCAGGCGGAGAGTGTGGCCTCCGCTTCGGAGGAGATGAGTTCCAGTTTGAACAGTGTTGCCGTTGCCATGGAAGAATCATCGCTGAATACAAATCTTGTGGCATCCGCTGCAGAGGAGATGAACTCTACGATAAATGAAATTGCCGACAATGCAGAGAGAACCAGGTTGACCTCGGAAGAGGCAGCTGAAAAAGCGGCTGAGGCTGGAATTATGATTAAAGATCTCAGTGACGCTGCAAAGTCAATCGGACAGGTCACTGAAACCATAACCGATATTTCCAGTCAGACCAATCTTTTAGCACTGAACGCAACGATTGAAGCTGCAAGGGCTGGAGAAGCAGGGAAGGGGTTTGCTGTTGTGGCGAACGAAATTAAAGATCTGGCTAATCAGACGGCAGATGCAACGCGTAATATCAAAACCCAGATTGAGAATGTTCAAAATGTTTCAACTTCCACAATTACGTCAATAAATGAAGTTATTAATGTTATTAATACCACTAAAGATATGATATCCACTATTGCTGCAGCGGTAACACAACAATCTACTGCCACCCAGGAAATATCCAGTAACATTGAACAGCTATCTTTGGGGATACAGGAAGTGAATGAAAATGTAAGTCAAAGTTCTGTGGTTGCAACTCAAATTTCTGAAGATATCTCAAAGGTTAATTCTGCATCTACTGAAATGACATCTAATAGTAAAATTGTAAAGGAAAGTGCTGCCCAGCTAAAGGGAATGGCTGAAAAATTGAAAGTTATTGTGGAAACCTTTGTCATTGAATAGGGCGAATAAAAGTGTCGACCGTTTTTGCCGACGTTGATTTAACTTTGTGGGCACATTAAGATTGAGGGGTACCGGATCAGTCCTGGTTCTTTTGAAAGTAAAGGGCCAGGCTTTTTCCCATCACAGGGTTAAGAATCCTGTCCAGCATTTTTGTAAAAAGGGGTTTTTCCATGAGGTCCCACACCAGGAATCGGTGGTAGAGGTTAACGCACCAGGCATCGGTTCGGGTCGGGCCCACAAGGCACTTTAACCACCAGAACGGGGAATGGAGGCTGTGGGCGTGGTGAAACCCCCTGTAACCCATCCCCTGGGATACGATTTTTGCGATTAGATCATTTTTTTTGTAGATACGAATGTGACCCTGATTGACGTTGTGGTAGTCGTGGGACAACCACCAGCAGATTGCCTCGGGCCAGTACCTTGGTACACTTACCCCCAGGGTTCCCCCGGGTTTGAGCACCCTGATGATTTCAGCGATGGCTTTTTTTTCATCTGGGATATGCTCCATGACCTCGGAGCAGATCACCGTGTCAAAGCCTGCGTCACAAAAGGGAAGCCGTGTGATGTCCGCTGCGGCAAGGCTCCAGGAGGAACCCTTGGCCGTTGAAAGCTGCTGGTGGAGTTCAAGCTTTGTTTTTGAGGTCAAAAGATCCTTTGGGTTTCTGTCTGCACCCACACAAAAGGTGTCGCCCTGCTCATATCCCTGGGCCGTGTGCCTTCCTTCGCCGCATCCAATGTCGAGGATTTTTTGTCCAGGTTTCAGGTCCAGGCGTTTAAAATCAAGAGTGATCATTTGCAGTTTTCCTCAAGGATGATTTTTCTGTAGGCCTGGGCGGTTTTAATGGCTGTGGTTTCCCAGGTAAAGTTTTCCATTACCCGTTTATAGCCTGCTCCAGCAAGGCGGTCTCTTTCTTTGGGGTCATCGAGCAGTTCGTCAATGGCTGTTTCCAGGGCTTTGGCATCCCCAGGGGGAACCATTTTGGCTGCATCGCCTGCAACTTCGGCAAGTGCGCCGCCCGTGGTTGATATCACAGGAATTCTGCAGGCCATGGCCTCTCCCACGGGTAGACCGAATCCTTCGTATAGGGAGGGGACCACGGCGATGCTGGCCCGTGCATACTCTTGAAGAAAGCGGTCGTTGTCAATCCTTCCGGTGAATTCCACATGGTCCCTAAGGTCCAGGGATTTCACCAGGCGCTCGATACCACCGTTTTTTTTGGGGCTTCCAATGATCGTAAGCTTCACGGGTCTTCGTTTGGACAGGTTCTTTACGGCATGCAGAAGATAGTAAAGGCCCTTCAGGGGGGTGTCGGCAGAGTTGGTGACAATAAGCCCGGAGAGGTCTTTTTTGACGGTTTCAAGGGGGTAGAAGATGCCTGTATCGATGCCGATGGGAATGGTTGTGAATCGATTTGTGGGTAGGTCAAATTCCCGGGCGATGTCGTTTTTCGAGTAGTCGGAAACGGTGATGAGGTGCTTGAGCCGTCTTGCCACAAATTTCTGCATCCCAATAAAGGAATACCACCTTAGGTGTTTGGCCTTTTTTATAAAGGAACGTGTGCTCTGTACAGCGATTCTGCGGTCCACGGTGATGGGGTGGTGCACGGTTGCCGTGACCGGGATTCTTCGTGCCAGCGAGAGCATGCTGTAGCTCAGGCTTTGATTGTCGTGGATGATGTCGTACCGGTCGAGCCTGTTTTTAAGATAGGTGTTTGCCCGCATGCCAAAGGTGAGGGGTTCTGGATATCCCATGGTTGACACGCCCAGCCATTCAAGAAGGTTGATAGGGTCCTTGAGCTCTTTCAATGAGGGCGTTCTGAAAAGATCGTCGGGATTGTATAGGTCCAGGGTCTTGAGCATGGTCAGTTGTGGGCCGTTGTTTGAAGAAGGGCCCAAAAGAGGATCTGGAGGACCTGCAATTACTTCCACCCTGTGGCCAAGATTCGTCAGGGCCCGACTCAGATTCCTGACATAAACCCCCTGGCCGCCGCAGTGGGGGTTGCTCCGATAACTGATGATGCCTATTTTGAGTGGTTTTGTCATGATGAGGTGGTGCGCCCGGCTGGAATCGAACCAGCGATCTTCAGCTTCGGAGGCTGACGCCTTATCCACTGGGCTACGAGCGCTAAAAATCGTACTTTACTCCTTAAAAGGTTGGCATGTCAAGGGCGAATATCAGTTAATATCTTTTTTCTGGCTTCACCCGCAACATATAGGGAGCCTGCGATGCAAACGGCATCCTGGGAAGAGGAGGTCGCTATGGCATGGGCCACGGCGTCGCCAACCTTTTCAATGACTGTTATTTCTCCTGTAAAAAGAGTCCTTGCCGTCTGCTCCAGAAGATGGGGATCAATGCTTCTCTTGTTGTCGGCCCGGGTGAAGATAATCCGATCGGCCCAGGGTACAAATTGTTTGAGCATTGATGAGAAATCTTTGTCATCAAGAATGCCTAGAACAAGGGTCAGCCGTTTGTCGGAAAATTTTTCCTCGAAATAGCGGGCAAGATTTATAGCCGCTGCAAGGTTGTGGGCGCCATCAATCACCACAAATGGGGTTTGCATTATGGTTTCCAGGCGACCCGGCCACTGGGTTTTTGAAATACCCCTTTGGATGATTTCATCAGAAAGCACAGATGCCTGTTTTTTTTGTGGGGGAAAAACAAGCTCGACCGCGGCAATGGCAATGGCTGAATTGTCCAGCTGGTGAAGGCCGGGCAGTCGGGTTTGAACCCCTGTAATGGTTCGTTCAATGCCGTTGTAGGTGAACCTGGTTCGATCCGGCTCCTGGCTTACATGGAAATCGTTGTCCAGTCGATACAGCGGGGCCATGTTTTTCTGGGCAAGCTTTGTTAAAACGGCCAGGGCATTCTCCTGGTTGACGCCGGTGACAACCGGGGTTTTGTGCTTGATTATCCCGCCCTTTTCCATGGCAATGGCCTCAAGGGTATTGCCCAGGTATTCGGTGTGCTCAAGGGAAATATTGGAGATGACCGAAAGTTTGGGCAAAAGGATGTTTGTTGCATCCAGGCGCCCGCCCATGCCCGTTTCGATAATGGCCCATTCAACCCCTTCTCGGGCAAAGAGGTAAAAAGCAATTGCCGTTGCCAGTTCAAAAAAAGTGGCCTTCCGCTCGGCCGTGTCCGCCTTATTTAACGCCACATAGGCTTCTACAATGTCATTGTCCGACACTTCCCTGCCGTTGATGACAAACCGCTCATTGAACTTGATGAGGTGGGGGGAGGTGTAAAGGCCGACCTTGAAGCCCGCCTCCTTCAGGATGGAAGCAATGTACGAGGCAATGGAGCCTTTGCCGTTGGTTCCGGCAATGTGAATGCTTTTGAATCGTTTTTCAGGAGAACCCAGGTTGGTGAGTATTTCGGAGATGGTTTCAAGTCCGAGTTTGATGCCAAACCGCCCACGTTTGTACATGCGCTCAAGGCATTCTTCATAGGAGATCTGTTTCATTTTATGCGATGCTCTGTCTGTTCTTTTTTTGTATGAAACGCCCACCGAAGTATTGCAATCAGGGGCGTATCCCATTCGTTGCGGCCAAAGCAGTTCCCCTGCTCCGGCCATACCGGTTCTGTAGAAAAACCCGACAGACATGTGAGGTCACTGCCTGCCGGGTTCCTGGTTGATCACTAAAGCGGCTGCTTCAGCAGCCTTCCTTTAATGTTTCCTTGAGGTTGCAATGCGTTGTCTTCTCATTGCCTCTCTCATCTTACGTCGCCTGAATTGGCTCGGTTTTTCAAAATGTTTCTTCATTTTCAGACGTTTGAAAAGTCCGTCATTCTGAATTTTTTTCTTCAGAATTTTCATGGCCCTTTCAACGTCATTGTCAATGACTTTGACTGTGATATCCTTCAAATGTATCGCCCCTTTCTTGCCCACCGTAACGATGGTTTATTTTTTTTAATATTTGATAATAGAATTAATCAAACTTAATATCAGAGTCCATGGCAATGGGCAAGTAAAAAATGATCAAGCCCTATTGCTAAAGCTTGGATACAAGTTCCTTGGTGACGTCGGGAAGGGCATTCTTACCTTCCAGGGTGATGTATTTGATGGAGTCATCTTTTTTTGCAAGATCCCGAAAATAATATGCCGCAGCAAGGGTGCCGTCTACATCATTGTAGTAGATGGAGTGACGCTTATCAATGGCTGTCTCATCCTGGTCGTCGGCCCGGGAACTCAGGGCACCGCCGCAGACCCTGCATTTGTCTCCGTTGGGTTTGATGGCGTCGATGAAGATGTTATTGGGATGGTTGTTGTCATTCTCGCAAAGCCTGCGGCCCATGATCCTGTCCTTTGCAATCTGGCGGTCAAGGAGCATCTCAATGATGATGTCAAGCTTCATTTTCTCTTTTTTAAGGGATGCGTCAAGTTTTTCGGCCTGAACCTTGTTTCTTGGGAATCCATCAAGGAGCCACCCTTTTGCGCAGTCATCCTGTTTGAGGCGGTCAAGTATCATGGGGATGGTGATTTCGTCAGGTACAAGGTCGCCCTTGTCAATGTATGCCTTGGCTTTCATCCCGAGATCAGTTCCGCCCTTGATGTTGTCCCGGAAGATTGCGCCGGATTCAATGTGGGCGATTTTGTACTTGTCCTTGAGGATTGATCCCTGGGTGCCCTTGCCGCTTCCGTTGGGTCCGAAAAAAATGATGTTCATTTAAATCTCCTTTTTCTGTTTTAATGGTGATTTCTTGCTCTTCCTGGAAAGAGGATGTTACCTCTTATATGGTTCGTTTTAGTCAGCTCACAAAAGATGCTGGTCTTTAAGTATAAAAGTGGTTGACGATTGTCAAGCTTTGCCGTCTTGAAAAGAGATTTTATAGGTGGCGTTTTTCTGTGGGGCTTTCCTGTATGACCTGCTGCTTGGTTTCAAGTGTTAATAAAACAAAGCTTTTTGTTGACATGGGGTAGACTATGGTATAAGTAAAATTCTGTATGTTCCATACGATCCAAAAATTCAGAATACGCCGGTAAAAAAAATAAATGCGTTAAAGCTGCAGTAACCGTATTTCACAGAAGAATTTCGATCCATAAACGAAGGTATTCTTCGAATTTAATCCACATAAAAGGCAGCATGAAAACCAACCATACCTACGGAGTTTATTCCCATGAATCTTGAAGAGCTGAAAAGGATGAAAATCAGTGAGCTGACTGAGCTTGCAAAGAAGTATAAACTCAAGGGGGTCGGTGGTGTCAAAAAGCAGGAATTGATTTTTGCCCTGCTCCAGGCTGCCATTGAGGAGAGCGGTCAAATCTATGGTGAAGGAACCCTTGAAATTCTTCCGGATGGATTTGGTTTCCTGAGGGCTCCAGATTACAACTATCTTCCCGGACCTGATGATATCTATGTCTCTCCTTCCCAGATCCGCAGGTTTAATCTGAGGACAGGGGATACCCTGTCAGGCCAGGTGCGTCAGCCAAAGGATAGTGAACGTTATTTCGCCCTGTTAAAGGTTGAGGCTGTCAACTATGAGAACCCTGAGCTTGCCGCAGAGACCATTTTGTTTGACAATCTCACCCCCCTTTATCCCGACCGGAAGATGAGCCTTGAGCGGGAACCTGACAATTATTCCATGCGGGTAATTGATATGATGGCGCCCATTGGTTTTGGTCAGCGGGGGTTGATTGTGTCACCGCCAAGAACCGGTAAAACCATGCTCCTGAAAAATATTGCCAACTCCATGATCGCCTCCCATGAGCACATTGTTCCCATGATTCTGCTCATTGACGAGCGGCCCGAGGAGGTCACGGACATGGCCCGGTCCGTCAAGGCAGAGGTGATCAGTTCCACCTTTGATGAGCCTGCCGAGCGCCATGTACAGGTTGCTGAAATGGTTATTGAAAAGGCCAAGCGAATGGTTGAGCAGGGTCATGATGTTGTGATCCTCCTGGATAGCATTACCCGTCTTGCTCGGGCATACAATGCGGTGATGCCTCCCTCTGGAAAGATCCTTTCCGGCGGTGTGGATTCAAACGCCCTGGACCGACCCAAGCGTTTCTTTGGTGCAGCCAGAAACATTGAAGAGGGTGGAAGTCTCACCATCATTGCAACGGCCCTGATCGATACGGGCAGTCGCATGGATGAGGTGATTTTTGAGGAGTTCAAGGGAACCGGTAATATGGAGCTCGTCCTCGACAGAAAGCTTGCTGACCGGAGGATTTTTCCAGCCATTGATATGAATAAATCCGGTACAAGAAAAGAAGAACTCCTCATGGATCCCCTGGTGCTGAACCGGGTTTGGATTCTGAGAAAGCTCCTGTCGAGTCTTAATCCGGTTGATTCCATGTCTTTTTTACTTGATAAAATGCAGGGAACAGAGGATAATAAAGAGTTTCTTGATTCAATGAATTCTTAGTGATAATGAAAAGTAGATATATAACAAGGAGTTAAGGGTATGAAAAAAGATTTACATCCAGAATACAAACGAACAATGGCATCATGTGCATGTGGCAATACCTTGGAGGTTGGTTCCACAAGGGATGAGATCAAGGTAGAAATCTGTTCCAAGTGCCATCCCTTTTTTACGGGCAAACAGAAGTTGGTTGACACTGCTGGAAGGATTGACCGCTTCAAAAAGAAATATGCGGGATTTGACGCCGCAGCCGCTGCAAAGAAAAAGTAAACTAATTTTTTTAAAATTCGGGGGAGGTTGGGCACCATGTGCCCGGCTTCCCCTTTTGGATTTGCAGAACATGATAAATAAACTACAGGGTATAAAAGAGCGGTACATAAAGCTTGAAAATCTTTTGAGTGATCCTGCTGTTATTGCAGACCAGGTAAAGTACCAGCGCTGTCTCAAGGAACATGGAGAACTCACCAAGGTGGTGTCGGCGTTTGCCGATTATCAGGCGGTTCTCCAGCAGATGGGCGAGGCCAAAGATCTCGCAAAGGACCCTGATCCTGATATTCGAGAGATGGCCAAGGAAGAGACGGCTGATCTTCGTGCACAGCGGGAAGGGCTTGAATCAAAGCTCAAACTCCTTTTAATGCCAAAGGATCCAAGGGATGACAAGAACGTCATTCTCGAGATTCGGGCGGGCACGGGTGGTGAGGAGGCAGGGCTGTTTGCAGCGGATCTGTTTCGCATGTACTCAAGGTACGCCGAAATCAAGGGCTGGACTGTGAATGTGATTGAAAGCAGTCATTCGAGTGCCGGCGGGTTCAAGGAGGTGATCTCCATGATCAAGGGCAATGGGGCTTTCAGTGCATTCAAGTATGAAAGTGGTACCCACAGGGTGCAACGGGTGCCTGAAACTGAAACCCAGGGACGGGTTCACACGTCGGCCGTGACGGTCGCCGTTCTGCCCGAGGCAGAAGACGTGGAACTCAAAATTGAACCCTCCGAACTTAAAGTGGATGTGTTCAGGGCGTCCGGGCCAGGCGGTCAGTCTGTAAATACCACGGATTCTGCGGTCAGGATCACCCATCTTCCCACTGGTATTGTCGCCACATGTCAGGATGAAAAATCCCAGATCAAGAACAAGATTGCGGCCTTGAAAGTTCTCAAGGCTCGGATTTTAGATGCCATGGTCAGGGAGCAAGAGGCGAAGAGAGCGGCCCAGCGTAAGGGACAGGTGGGAACCGGTGACCGGTCTGGAAGGATCAGAACCTACAACTTTCCCCAGGGCAGAATGACGGACCACAGGATAGGCCTTACCCTGTACAGACTCGACAATATCATGGGTGGGGATATCCAGGATATCATTGATGAACTCAAGACCCATGCCCAGGCCGAGGCCCTTAAGGAAGCAAATTAGATCGTGGGAGCAGACAGGGATCTCTGGACCATCCGGCGGATACTTGCCTGGACTGAGGGGTATTTTGAGGAAAAGGAAATTGACAGCCCCCGCCTGACTGCTGAAATTCTGCTCTCCCATGCCCTTTCCATCAAGCGGCTTGATCTCTATCTTCAGCATGACCGCCCCCTTAATCGCGATGAACTTGCCGCCTTCCGCCAATTGATAGAACGCAGGGGTGATCGTGAGCCCGTGGCCTATATTACCGGCACCAAGGGGTTCTGGGAGTCTGAGTTCACAGTGGCACCCGGTGTGCTCATTCCCCGGCCGGACACTGAGGTGCTTGTTGAGCAGGCCCTTGAGTTTCTTGCCCGGAAAAACATTTCCATGGGCCGTGTGCTCGAGCTTGGTGTGGGGTCAGGTGCAGTGATCATAAGCATTGCAAAGGCCAATCCCGGACTCTACTGTTTTGCAACTGATATCTCCCTGATTCCTTTGGAGGTTGCGGCCTTTAATGTAAAACAAGAGCTGGAATTACCAAACCTGTCGTTTGTGGCAGGATCCTGGTTCTCACCGTTCAATGGAAGGGCGAAGTTTGATCTCATCGTTTCAAATCCACCCTATATTCCCACCGGTGACATCCAGGGACTTCAGCCGGAAGTGAGCCGTTTTGAGCCCAGTTTGGCCCTTGATGGAGGAGAGGACGGCCTGGATTGCATCCGTTTGATCATGGCCAAGGCCTGTGATCATCTTGTTCCGGGAGGGGTGCTGCTGATGGAGACCGGTTCAGGCCAGAGAAGGGGGGTTGAAAAAATATTCAAGGAATGTCCGGGGTTTTCCACTGTCGAATTTTTCAACGACTATGCAGGGCTTCACCGGGTGGTCCGGCTGGGAAAAAAAGATTGCCAATGAATACCCCTTCTGATATATAAAGTAGGATTTGTTTGCGGTGAATTAATCACCTCTATTACACACACTCCCTGATCCTGCATTGGGTGCATTTCAATGCTGTATGAAATGTCTATGTCGGAAAAGACAGGAGTGGTGGAAAAAAAACCATTTAAGAGATTTTTGGAGAGAATTATGGCTTACGTTACAATGAGAGAACTTCTTGAGGCAGGCGTCCATTTCGGTCACCAGACCCGGCGTTGGAATCCCAAGATGAAAAAGTACATTTTCGGTGCAAGAAACGGTATTTACATTGTCGATCTTCAGCAGACGGTCAAAATGTTCAGGGATGCCTATGATTTTATTACAGATGTGACAGCCCAGGGCAAGAGCGTTCTTTTTGTTGGAACCAAAAAGCAGGCAAGGGACTCTGTTTACGAAGAGGCCAACCGGGCCGAGACCTATTATGTGCAGAACCGCTGGCTTGGTGGAATGTTGACAAACTTTCAGACCATTAAAAAGACAATCAGTCGGTTTGAATTTTTGAGCACCATTGAAAATGATGGCACCATTGAAGACTACCCCAAGAAAGAGCGGGTCAAAATGGCCAAGGAACGTGTCAAGCTTGAGGCGTGTATTGGCGGTATTTCCAAGATGAAAAATCTGCCCGGGGCTATTTTTGTGATTGATCCCAAGAACGAGTCCATTGCCGTTAAAGAGGGTAAAAGACTCGGCATTCCCATTGTGGCGGTTGTCGATACCAACTGTGATCCCGATGATATCGATTACGTCATCCCCGGAAACGACGATGCCATCCGGTCCATTCGTCTGTTTGCTTCAAAGATTGCCGATGCGGCCATTGAAGGTCACCAGCGCTATCTTGAAAAGCAGAATGCAGGATCGGACAAAGATATGGATGAAGCGGCCTTTGGGGGATCTGCCCCTGTTGCTGCGGCGGTGGAGAGAACCATCGAGTCCGACGGTTCGGACGGTCCTGTTGTGGAGATGATCAGAAGAAAAACGATACCAGCTGAGTAGGCTGAAGACATACAAGGAGCATTAGAATGGCTGAAATAACAGCGGCAATGGTAAAAGAACTCAGGGATAAAACTGGGTCAGGCATGATGGACTGCAAAAGGGCCCTGGCTGAGAATGAGGGTGATCTTGAAAAAGCCCTTGACCACCTTCGTAAAAAAGGCCTTGCAAAGGCCCAGAAAAGGGCTGGCAGGACAACTTCTGAAGGGGTTATTTTTCCCTATATTCATACCGGTTCAAAACTTGGGGTTTTGGTTGAAATTAACTGCGAGTCTGATTTTGTTGCAAAAACAGATGCATTCCTTGAGTTTGCCAAAAATATAGCCATGCACATTGCAGCGGCAAATCCAGGTGGTCTCAACCCCGAAGATATTCCAGAAGAGATTGTGGCCAGGGAGAGAGATATTTACCGTTCCCAGGCCCTGGAACAGGGCAAACCTGAAAGCATTGTGGACAAGATTGTTGAAGGCCAGGTCCAGAAGTTCTACAAGGAATCCTGCCTCATGAGTCAACCTTTTATTAGAGACCCTAAAAAGACGATTGCCGAGATCACCACTGAAGCCATTGCCAAAATTGGGGAAAATATCCAAATCAAGCGTTTTACACGTTTTCAGATAGGAGAATAGCCTTGGACGGGACACCCGAATTTGATAGAATCCTGATCAAGCTCAGCGGCGAAGCATTGATGGGTGATCAGGGCTTTGGTATCAAGCCTGAAATGATCTACTATGTTGCAAAAGAGGTGGCAGCGGTTCACAAACTGGGTGTCCAGGTCTCCATGGTCGTTGGCGGAGGCAATATCTTCAGGGGTGTTGCCGGAAGTTCGGCGGGCATGGACAGGGCTTCAGCCGATAACATGGGGATGCTGGCAACGGTCATCAATAGCCTTGCCCTGTGCGATGCCCTGGAAAAGCAGGGCGTGCCCACACGGGTTCAGTCGGCCCTTCCCATGAACCAGGTGGCAGAACCCTTTATTCGCAGAAAGGCCGAGCGCCATCTGGAAAAAGGGCGGGCTGTTATTTTTGCCGCAGGCACGGGGAATCCTTATTTTACCACGGACACGGCAGCCGTCCTTAGGGCCCAGGAACTCCATGCCCAGATTTTGTTCAAAGCAACCCAGGTGAATGGGGTCTATGACAAGGACCCTGCTGTACATAAGGATGCGACGTTTATTAAAAAGATTTCCTACATGGAAGTATTGGAACGTCAGCTGCGTGTCATGGACATGACTGCCATTTCCCTGGCCATGGACAACGATCTGCCCCTTCAGATTTTTGATCTACACACCCCCGGTAACATTGCAAAGGCCGTTTGCGGAGGTGAGATCGGCACCCGAATCTATAACAGCTGAGCATTGATGGAGCAAAAACGATTATGATAAATGAACTATACAAGGAAACCCGGGACAGGATGGTTAAGTCTGTCAAGACCCTTGAAAAAGAGATGACAAGGGTTCGCACGGGCCGGGCGTCCATGACCATGCTTGACGGCGTCAAGGTTGACTATTACGGAACTTTGACTCCATTAAATCAGATGGCATCCATTGCCATACCAGAAAGCCGGATGATCACGGTTCAGCCCTGGGATATAAGTGCCATCAAAGAGGTTGAAAAGGGGATTCTCAAGGCAAACATCGGCCTTACCCCCTCAAGCGATGGAAAGATCATCCGGATTACCATTCCGCCCCTTACCGAGGATAGACGCAGGGAGATCGCCAAGACGGTCCACAACACCTGTGAAGAATTCAAGGTTGCCGTTAGAAACATCCGGCGTGACAGCAATGATACCTTGAAATCCTTGCAAAAGGACGGTGACATCAGCGAGGATGAGAATTTTAAGGCCCAGAAGGAAGTTCAGGATATCACCGACGAATTTATCAAACAAATCGAAGCGGTGTTTGCAGCCAAAGAAAAAGAAATCCTTGAGCTCTGATCTTTTTGAACAGCATGGGATTGATCCGGAGCGGATTCCACGCCACGTTGCCGTGATCATGGACGGCAATGGCCGCTGGGCAAAAAAACGGTTCATGAACCGTGTCAACGGCCATCAGCAAGGGGTAGAAACGGTTCGCACCATTGTCACTGCAGCCCGCCAGATCGGCATAGATGTTCTTACCCTGTACGCCTTTTCAACGGAAAACTGGTCAAGGCCGGCCTCAGAGGTAAAGGCCCTCATGGTGCTTCTCAAACGGTTTTTGGCCAAGGAAATTGATACCCTTGACCGTCAGGGGGTTTGCCTCAATGTGATTGGTCAACAGTCCAGGCTTCCAGATGATGTTCAAACCCAGATCGAACGGAGCATGGTCCAGACCCGTGGCAATACCGGCATGGTCCTGAACCTTGCCTTGAGCTACGGAGGAAGGGAAGAGATCACACGGGCGGTTCGAGCGATTGTAAATGAGGTCTCCTCAGGTGGGCTTTCAGTCCAGGATATCACTGAAGAAACCGTGGCGGAAAGACTTTACACCGCAGGTCAGCCCGACCCGGACGTTTTGATTCGCACCAGCGGGGAGATGCGCCTGAGCAATTTCATGCTCTGGCAGGTAGCCTACGCTGAACTTTTTATCACTGATACCCTGTGGCCCGATTTTTCCCAAAAGGAATTTCTCGATATTATTAGACAATATCAGACCCGGGAGCGCAGGTACGGAAAGGTCCCATGCATCTCAAACGATGGATCACAGCAATAGTCCTTGTTCCAGCCCTTTTTTTCATTCTTTTGAAGGGATCTGCCCCGGCCTTCACCGTGGTGGTGACCCTGGTGGCCCTGCTTGGCCTTAAAGAATACTTCACAATTGTCAACCCCCCTTCCAGTCCTGATAAATTTCCAATTATCCTTTTGATTCTCTCCCATGTCATGGGCGTTGCAATCATCTGGGGGGCCCACGAAGGCGGAGCAGGGGCAGCCCTTGCCATGGTGGCACTCAACCTGTTGATTACAGCCCTTGTGGTTATCTTTAGCTTTTCTCCCGATTCCACGATTTTTGACAGCGCATTCAAGCAGATCATGGGCATTGTCTACGTTCCCCTTTTTCTGTCGTTTCTTGTTTTGATTAGAAACTCTGACCAGGGGGCCATTTGGGTCATCTGGACTTTTCTCATCGTTGCCGCAAGCGATACAGGGGCCTTTTACGTGGGCACCCATTTTGGCAGACGCAAGCTTTCTCCTCGGGTGAGCCCCAACAAAAGCGTTGAAGGTTCAATTGCAGGCCTTGCAACGGCAGTTCTGGTCGGTGTTTTGTTCAATCAGCTGTTTGTTGACGGCGTCTCCTTGTTCCAGGCAGTCGGCTTTTCAGTCCTGGCAGCGGCCGTGGGGCAGGTGGGCGATCTTTTTGAATCTGCATTAAAGAGAAGGGGACGGATAAAGGATTCAGGATCGATTCTTCCCGGCCACGGCGGGATACTTGACCGTATCGACGGTCTTATTTTTGCCCTGCCCCTTGCCTTTGTTTTTAAGACCTTATTGTGAAGCTTCAGTGATGATAAAACGTTTATCCATTCTTGGGTCAACCGGTTCCATTGGCACGAGCGCCCTTGACGTGGTGATGCTGCACCCGGATCTGTTTGATGTGCGGGTGCTGGCTGCAGCTACCAATATCGATCTTCTGGCCCGGCAGATCAGGGTCTTTAAACCGGAAACTGTTGTGGTCCTCGACGAGATCCATGCCGCAAGGCTGGCGGATCTCCTTGCCGGCGGACCTGTCCCCGAGATTCTTTTTGGCGATTCTGGTTATGCCCGGGGGGCAAACCACGAAAAGGTGGATTTGGTGCTCCTTGCCATGGTCGGAGCCGCAGGTCTTTTGCCAGCCATTGCCGCAATCGAGGCCCGAAAAGAAGTGGCCCTTGCCAACAAAGAGACCCTTGTGATGGCAGGCGACCTTGTCATGGGACTTGCCCGAAAAAATAAGGTCTCCATCCTTCCTGTAGACAGTGAGCATTCGGCCATATTTCAGTGCCTTGCTGGAAATCAGGCAAGGGATCTCAAAAAGATTTTTTTAACGGCTTCGGGCGGGCCGTTTCTCCATACGCCACAGAAAGAATTTTCAGCCATAAAACCTGAACACGCCCTGAGCCATCCCACCTGGAGCATGGGCCACAAAATCTCCATTGATTCTGCAACCCTCATGAATAAGGGGCTTGAAATTATCGAAGCGGTCCACCTTTTCGATCTTTCCATAGACCAGGTGGAGGTGATTGTCCATCCCCAGAGTATTGTTCACTCCATGGTGGGCTTTAACGACGGTTCGGTCATGGCCCAGATGGGAGTGCCGGACATGCGCACGGCCATCGCCCTTGCCTTTTCCTGGCCCCACCGGCTGACCCTTGATCTTGACTTTCCCGATTTTACGGCCCTTGGTGGTCTCGTGTTTGAACGACCGGACTCAAGTCGTTTTCCTTCAATCGGATTTGCCGTTGAGGCCTGCCGACAACGGGGCACCCTGCCGGCGGTGATGAATGCGGCAAACGAGATAGCGGTTCAGGCGTTTTTAACGGCCAGGATAGATTTTTCCGGCATTTTTACCATGGTCGAAAAGACCATGGCACTCCACCAGAGGGTTGACGATCCCACCCTTTCGGATATATTAGAAGCAGATAAATGGGCAAGGCAGACGGCTTTGGCCCTTATCTAGTAAGGAAGATATTATGGGTCATTCATTGGTTGCATTTGTGGTAGTTCTGGGTGTTCTGATTTTTTTCCACGAGCTGGGACATTTCCTCGTGGCAAGATTTTTTGGTGTGGGGGTTGAAACATTTTCCCTGGGGTTTGGCCCAAAAATTTACCGAAAAAAAATTGGATTGACCGAGTATTGCCTGTCCATCATTCCCCTTGGCGGGTATGTCAAGATGGTCGGCGAAGATCCGTCAACCCAGATTCCAGACAAGGACCGCTCGCTTTCGTTTACCCACAAGCGGCTCTACCAGAAGAGCCTTATTGTGGCGGCAGGACCGATTTTTAACTTTGTCCTGGCCGTCCTCATTTTTTACGTGCTGTTCCAGGTGTCGGGCAGTTACTATGTGAGGCCAGTTGTTGGAACTGTTGCCGATGACTCGCCGGCCTTGAGCGCCGGTGTCAAGCCCGGTGACCTGATTACGGCCATTGACGGAGTTGCGGTTGAATCCTGGGACGAAATGGTTGCACTTATCGGTAATTCCAGGGCTGAAAAGCTTGATTTTCTAATCAACAGGAGCGGACAAACCCTGAACATTCCCATTGTTCCAGAGCAGACCACCGCGACCAACATTTTTGGTGAATCCATCAAAAAGCCCATGATCGGCATCTCATCGGCAGGCGATGTGGTTCACGAACGCCTCAATCCTGTTGAGGCCCTGGTACAGTCGTTTGTCAGAACCTGGGAAATCATCAAGCTAACCCTGCTTTCCGTGGGGAAGATTTTTACGGGATCTGTGTCGGCTAAGAGCCTGGGCGGACCCATCATGATCGCCCAAATGGCTGGCCAGCAGGCCGAAGCCGGCATGGCCAACCTGGCCTTCTTTATTGCCATGCTCAGCATCAACCTCGGTATCATCAACCTTTTTCCAGTGCCGGTCCTTGACGGAGGTCATCTGCTCTTTTTCGGTCTCGAGGCCCTTACCGGAAAACCTGCCGGTGAAAGACTCAGGGAACGGGCAAACCAGTTTGGCATTGTGCTCCTCTTGACCCTGATGGTTTTTGTTTTTTATAACGATATCTTAAGAATATTTAATGGTGAATAATATGATCTCCTGTATAGAGATTGCCCTGAAGCCCGATCTTTTTGATGCGGAAGCCGCAAGCCTTAAAAAAAAGGCGCTTGATTATTTTAATATCAGGCTGACCGACGCCAGGACAGTCAACCTTGTCACCCTGGAGGCCGATTTCACCGGGGATGAACTCGTTGTCATCAAGGATGAGATTCTCACCAACCCGGTGACCCAGATCTCTTCTTTAAAGCCCCTGGACATTGCCTTTGACTGGTGCATCTGGATCGGGTTACGGCCTGGGGTTCGTGACAACCCAGCCAGCACGGCGGTTGAGGCCGTGGAAGATTTGTTAAATCAACATTTTGACGCCCAGGACGGAATCTACACCTCAAAGCGGTATGCTGTTACAGGAGACGGCCTCAAGAGAGACGAGATCGAAATCCTGGCCAGGGAGCTGTTATCAAATCCCATCATCCAGCAATGGAAGGTGTTCTCACGGGCTGAGTGGGATCCGGAACAGGGGGTGAACACAGCACCGGCAAAGGTCCGTCTTGACCACGAGCCCGAGTTTGCCGTCCTGAGCATTGGTTCAAATGATGAGCTTCAGACCATCAGTGACCAGCGAAATCTTGCCCTTAATCCCAGGGATATTCCGGTGATCAGGGCGTATTTTTTAGACCCTGATGTCCGACGATCCAGGGCTGAGGCAGGCCTTGCTGAACCCACGGATCTTGAGCTCGAGTACATTTCCCAGGCACGCAGCGATCATTGTAACCACAATACCTTCCAGGGACTGTTCCGCTATGTTGACGCAGACACCGGCAAATCCAGCGTTGAGGAAAATCTGTTTAAAAAGTATATCAAGGAACCGACCCTTGAACTAAAGAATAAAAAACCCTGGGTGGTTTCAGTGCTGTGGGATAATGCAGGGGTGGGCCGTTTTGATGAATCCAGCAACTATGTGATCACAGGCGAGACCCACAATTCACCCTCAAACATGGAGGCCTACGGCGGTGCCATCACGGGAATTGTGGGGGTTTACCGGGACCCCATGGGTACCGGGCTTGGATCCAGGCTCATCATGGGCAGTTTTGGATTCTGTGTGGGTGAGCTTGATTACAAGGGACCTCTAAAACCCAACCTCCATCCCAGGCGCCTCCTTGACGGGATCGTTGAGGGGGTTAAGGATGGCGGTAACAAGAGTGGGGTTCCCACTACCTTTGGTCAGACCTTGTTCAACAGTGGGTACATGGGAAAAAGCCTGGTATTTGTTACGGCCCTTGGCATCATGCCGGCTAAGGTTGAAGGGCATCCCAGCCATGAAAAAGAGACATGTCCCGGTGACCTCATCGTCATGAGTGGCGGCAGGGTGGGCAAGGATGGGATACACGGGGTTACGGCATCGTCCGAGGTGCTGTCGGAAAATACCCCTGCTGGCCACGTCCAGATCGGTGACCCATACACCCAGAAGAAAATGCACGATTTCCTCCTTGCGGCAAGGGACGAAGGACTCTACCGGTTTATCACGGACAACGGCGGCGGGGGCCTTTCCTCGTCCGTGGGTGAGTCCGCCATGATCAGCAATGGCTGTGAAGTCTGGCTTGACCGGGTACCCTTAAAGTACGAGGGCCTTGATATGTGGGAGATCTGGATCTCCGAGTCCCAGGAGCGCATGACCATTGCTGTGCCACCTGAAAATATCGATCGGTTTCTGGCCCTTTCCCTGGAGCATGCCGTTGAGAGCACGGTGATCGGCACCTATACGGACACGGGCAAGCTCCACATCAAATACAAGGAACAGACCTGCGCCCATGTGGATATGGATCTTCTGGACAAGGGTTTTCCCAATTGGGAGTTTGACGCTGTCTGGACTTCGCCTGAAACAAGAGGGTTGTACGAACCTGTGCTTGGTGAACCCAGGGATTTTGAGCGCCTTGTGTGTGATATTCTCCAAAGGCCCAACATCTGCTCCAAGGAGTATATCTTCCGTCAGTACGACCATGAGGTCCAGGGAGGGAGCGTTGTAAAACCCCTTGTGGGCTGCAACCGCAACATTCCGTCCGACGCCTCTGTGATCCGGCCGGTGTTGGAATCAGCCAAGGGCCTTGCCTTTTCCCAGGCAATTATTCCCTGGTACTCAAAGATTGACGCCTTTCATATGATGACCTGCACCATTGACGAGGCTGTCCGCCGTATCATTGCCGTTGGCGGCACCCTTGACCATATTGGTGGAGTTGATAACTTCTGCTGGCCTGCCATCGGGTATGATTCGGTAAAGAATCCCGATGGGAAATTCAAGGCAGCCCAGCTGGTCCGGGCCTGCCGGGCGTTGAAACAGGCGTGCATGGCCTATGAAATCCCCCTGCTTTCAGGCAAGGACTCCATGTATGTGGACGGCCATTTGACCGGCCAATACGGTGAGACGGTCAAGGTGTCGGCCATGCCCACCATGCAGTTTTCCGCAACAGGTGTGATCGCTGATATTTCAACCACGGTTACCATGGATCCCAAGGTCAGCGGCGATTTTGTCTACGTACTGGGCGAAACGTTGAATGAACTCGGAGCGTCCGAGTACTACGAGCTTTGCGGGGCCACGGGCCTTAACGTGCCGGTGGTTAAGTTTGAAAAATTCAAAGTGGTTTACAAGGCCCTTACCCGGGCCATTGACAAAGGAATCATCGCCTCGGCCCATGCGGTTTCACGGGGCGGACTCGGAGTTCATCTTTCCCTGTGCGCCATGGCCGGGGGCCTTGGCATGGACATTGACCTTGCCGCTGTTCCAAAGAACGGGCAAAGGGGCAGTTTGAGAAACGACACCCTTTTGTTTTCCGAATCCGCGGGTCGGTTCATTGTCACTGTGGCTCCTGAAAACAGGGAAACCGTTGAAAAACTCTTTAAGGGCATGGCCGCAGCTTGTGTGGGAACCGTGACCGACCAGCATAAAAGTTTAAAAATCAGGGCCATTGATGGACGGGTCCTTGTTGACACTGCAATCGATACCCTTGAAACCGTGTGGCAAAGACCGTTGGGAGAGATGTAATGAAACAGGTAAAAGCGCTCGTATTAACCGGATTTGGACTCAACTGCGACATGGAAACCGCCCGGGCCTTTGAGCTTGCAGGTGCCTCGGCCCAGCGGGTTCACATCAACGCCCTGGTCAACCAGCGTGTTGATCTTGACGGATTCCACATCCTTGCCTTTGGCGGCGGATTCAGCTGGGGAGATGACCACGGTGCCGGGGTGATCCAGGCGTTAAAGCTTAAAAATCATCTGGGTGACAAGCTGCTTTCGTTTGTTGAAAAGGGCCGGCTTGTCATGGGAATCTGTAACGGTTTCCAGACCCTTGTCAACCTGGGACTCTTGCCTGGCCTGGAAGGGGACTACACCCAAAGAAGCGTTGCCCTGACCTGGAATGACTGCGGCAACTTCAGGGATCAATGGGTCAACCTCCAGGGAAATCAACAAAGTCCCTGTGTGTTTACACCGGGAATGGCGGCGGTGGAGCTTCCCGTTCGCCATGGGGAGGGCAAGTTTGTCACGGATGAGAAAACCCTTGCCCGGCTCATTGACAACAACCAGGTGGTGTTTCGCTATGCAGACAAGAACAATCAGCCGGCCAGGGGGCGTTTTCCCATGAACCCCAACGGTTCCATGGACGACATTGCCGGCATCTGCGATCCAACGGGCCGGATATTCGGTCTCATGCCCCATCCTGAAGCGTTCAACCATGAGTCCAACCACCCGGACTGGCCCCGGACCAAAGAGATATTGAAGCGCTCTGGAAAAGAACCTGACCCGGGGGTAACGCCTGGCATTCAGATTTTTAAGAACGGTGTGGATTATATGCGGTCAAAGCTTTAAATATGCCAGATAAATATTCGAATTATGATGAGTTAAGCCAGAATGAAAGACAGGATGTGGATTATACGATTTTCCATCGTGGGACGGATTCACAACTTGCTGTAATGGCTATTCACGGTGGCGGCATAGAGCCAGGCACCTTAGATATTGCGGATGCCATTGCCGGATGTGATCATACCTTTTATTGCTTTAAAGCGTTGAAAAAATCATGGAGCAATTTATTGCACATAACCAGCAATGGATTTGATGAACCGCTTGGAATACAGGTTGCACAGAAAGCGCTTACTGTTATTTCAATTCACGGGGCCAGATTCAAAACGGAAACAATTCACATCGGCGGAAGAAATCAATACTTGGGACAAAAAATAATGCATGCATTGATAGACGCCGGATTTAACGCCAAAATAAGTAAAGTACCTGGGTTAAAGGGGATCAGCCCTGGAAATATTTGCAACAGATGCAAAAGCAGGGAAGGGATTCAACTGGAAATATCAAGGGGCTTAAGGGAAAAAATGTTTGATGATCTTAAATTTCGTAATTTGAGAAAAAGGACGGTTTGTTTTTATAAATTTGTAAATACCATGAAAGAGGTCCTGTCAACTTTTACGCAAGCCTGAGCCAGGGGAAACGCATTAAAATTTGGCATAATTTTGATTTCAATAAATTCGAATGTGGTCCTTCGGTGCCAACGCTACCTTGATCAGAAGGGCGATAAATCCCAACGGTCAAAAATGAGGGTGGGGACTCGGTGTTAGTTCTTTGAAAAATATTCATGACAGAGGCTATCGGGTTTTTGTAAGGTGTTAGCGGTGATAATCGATGGTTGCCAATAACGTATTAATAATCTCCTAACTTAATGTGACATTATGCCAGACAAATATACGAATTATGATGAGTTAAGCCAGAATGAAAGACTGAATGCTGATTATGCGATTCTTCATCGTGAAGTTGATTCCAAAATTGTTGTAATATCTCCCCACGGAGGGGGGATAGAGCCGGGCACCATAGATATTGGCGATGCCATTGCCGGATGTGATCATACCTTTTATGCATTCAAAGGTCTGAAGAAATCAGGGAATAAAATATTGCACATCACCAGCAATAGTTTTGATGAGCCGCTGGGAATACAGGTTGCACAAAAGGCCCTTATTGTTATCTCAGTTCATGGCTCCAGATTCAGAACGGAGACAGTTCACATCGGCGGAAGAAATCAGCTCTTGAAACAAAAAATATTGCATGCATTGAAAGCCGCTGGATTTAATGCCGAAATAAGTGAACTCCCTGAGCTTCAGTGGATCAGTCCTGAAAATATTTGCAACAGGTGCAAAAGCGGGGAAGGGGTTCATTTGGAAATATCAAGGGGATTAAGGGAAAAAATGTTTGATAATCTTGATATTCGTAGTTTGAGAAAAAGGACGAAGTGTTTTTACAAATTTGTTAATACCCTTAAAGCGATTCTGTCAATATGAGAAAGGAAAAAAGCTGATGACGTTTCAGAAGCCGCATCCATGAACGTTGAAATAAGACCCTATCAGACCGGTGATGCGTTGCCCGTCATTCAGCTGTGGACCGACTGCGGCCTTGTCGTTCCACAGAATACTCCCCATGATGACATCTGCCGGAAGCTCAAGGTGCAGCCGGAAATGTTTCTGGTGGGGTGTTTTGAAGGGCAAATCGTTGCCACTGTCATGGCAGGTTACGATGGCCATCGCGGCTGGATCAACTATCTTGCCGTGGACCCTGTTCATCAAGGTTCTGGTATGGGCAGACGTATTATGGAAAAGGCAGAAACCCTGCTTCAGCAATCGGGTTGCCCGAAAATCAACCTCCAGGTACGGAATACCAATGTCAAGGTAATTGAGTTCTATCAAAAAATCGGGTACAAACAGGACAATGTCATCAGTTTAGGCAAGCGCCTGATTTTGGATGAATGAGCGGAATATAAAATAACCGGCATGGCCGGAACATGGTATCTGCCTGGCTGCAACGAATGACCAATTGTTCTGATTGCAATGCTTTGGTGGGCGTTTCACATGGAATAATTAAAAAAAAATCAAAAGGCAGGATTGACCATGAAATTATGTCCTCGATCTTTTCTTTGCGCCGGTATCGCCGGTGTGCTTTTTTCCTTGTTGATGGTGTTATTTTCCCAGCCGTCCATGGCTGGTGAAGCCTTTAAAATCATGCGCATCACCCCCCAGGGTATGGACGTTCCGGCAAAACGCCAGATTACCATTGAGTTCAACCAGAAGGTTGTTCCCCTGGGAAGAATGGAAAGGGATCAGAGTGAAATTCCCATTACCTTTGACCCCCTGGTAAACGGCCAGTGGCGATGGCTGACCCCTTCTACCCTGGGTCTTGAGCTTGACGAACAAGAGCGGCTTAAACCTGCCACGGTTTACACCATGACCATCCGGCCGGGCATAACGGCCGAGGACGGCTCCAGCTTGACCCGGCCCCATGTCCATTCGTTTACAACCCTCCGGCCCCAGATGCGATATTCAGGCTTTAAAACCTGGGAAGCCCCTGGGACGCCTGTGCTCAGGCTGGTGTTTAACCAGCCGGTACTGGGGCCTTCCCTGGAAGATCATCTCTTCTTTGAGATAAACAATTCAGCCAGGCAGCGAACAGCTGCCCTTGTCGTCCCGGATCCGGACGACCCGGAACCTGGGGTTAACATCCCGTGTGAAACCCTGGAGAACCAGGACGGTCAAACCGGACAAACCTGCAACGCCCGGCGGGTATGGCTGGTGTCACCGAAAAATGAGCTGGCCCAGGATGCCCGGGTGACCCTTGGCATCCGGGCAGGTGTTCGATCGGCCATGGGACCTGTTCCTGGTGTCTCAAACTCGACCCTTGTTGTGTTTCGCACCTTTCCTGAGTTCAAGTTCCTGGGGCTTGAAGCCTACCCCATCAACGCAGATAAATCCCTGTTGATCCGGGCCCATGGTTTTAAGAATGAAACCATGCCGAGACCGAACCCCCTGGCCCCCCTGGCCCTTGTCTTTTCCACGCCGGTAAGTGTTGATGATTTCAGAAAGAGCGTGGAGTTTTTTCCAGGCCTTGCATCTGATCGACCGGGGTTTAATCCCTGGGCCAATGTCTATGCCTATTCCGGACTGGGTTTTCCCCACAAACAGGGGCAAACCTACCGGGTCTCTTTGCCGGTCAATCTTGTGGCCCATACCCCCTACCGGGTCAAGGAGAGTGCCTTACGGCTCAGGGACCAATTCGGCCGAAGGCTTGAAATTCCCCTTGATTTTTCCTTTCACACCGACCACCGGCCCCCTGACTATACCCTTGTCTACGATACCGCTGTTCTGGAAAACGGCATAGACAACGATCTTCCCCTGGTGGTGACCAATCTTGACCTGGTGAACGTTCACTACCGGCGAATGACTGTTGATAAAACCGAAGAAAATCTTGAACACCAGACGCCGGTGCAGGCGGTCCAGGACCTGGCAGTTAAAATTCCCCTTGGGGTCAACACCATGCTCCACCATCGGTCCGGGGCTGTTTCTGGAACAATAGCCACCCGGCCAGGGGTGAAAAAATCCAACTGGCAGAAAACTTTTTTTGTCCAGAAGACACCCTTCGAGGTCCATGTGAAATCGGGTCACTTCAACACCCTGGTGTGGGTGGTGGATCTTAAAACCGGGGATCCTGTGGCCGGTGCAGCAGTCTTTGTCTACAAAGACGCTGTGACCCGGTTGAAAGGCGACGGGCCTGTCCTGGCCCAGGGCGTGACAGACAAGGATGGCATCCTGATCCTGCCGGGCACCTCAACCCTTGATCCCGGGCTGAAACTGTTTGACTGGAGCTGGGAGAACAGTGACGAGCGTTTGTTTGTCAAGGTGGTCAAGGATGACCTCATGGCCCTGGTCCCTTTGAGCCCAAGGTTTGAGACCGATACCTATCGGGCCTCGGGCGCTCTTTTTTCATCCAATCTCAGCCGGCGCTACAGCCATGTCCACACCTGGGGCACCACGGCCCAGGGAATTTATCGTGCCGGAGAAACCATTGATTTCAAGATCTATGTCCGGGATCAGAATAACGGAACCTTTATCCAGGCCCCCAAAGGATCCTATACCCTTAAAATTATCAACCCAACGGGCAAGGTGGTCCATGAACAAAACAATATAACCCTTTCAAAATTCGGTGCCTTTGACGGACGGTTTACCAGCTCAAAAACTGGAAGTGTAGGGCATTATTCCTTTGAGCTTTCTGCCGATTTTACCGAGATCTCGTGGACCCCTTTAAAGGTGCTGGTCAGTGATTTTGTTCCTGCAGCCTTCAAGGTGACAACCCAGTTGAATCAGTCTGTTTTGCGGCCTGGCCAGAAGGTTGAGGTGACAACCACAGCAAAGCTCCATGCCGGTGGACCATACACCAGCGCATCAACCCAGGTTATCTTACGCCTTGAACCCCGGGGCTTTTCATCAGCCCATTCCCTGGTTAAGGATTTCTGGTTCCAGGCGGACCAGCAGGACCAGGAGGGTGTGATCCTTTTCAACAACCAGGCTGCCCTGAACAACAGGGGGGAGCTTGTCACAGGGTTTGATTTGATCCATGATCGAACGCCCTTTGGCCGTGTGGTTGTCGAGTCGGGCGTAAGGGATGACAGGGGGGGAACCATAGCCGCCACAACCTCGGTTGATTTTTTCGGCCGGGATCGGTTCGTGGGGTTAAGGTCGGACAGCTGGCTCTATTACCAGGGAAAACCAGCGACCTTTCCCTTTGTGGTGGTGGATGAAAGCGGCGCCCCCCAGGCGGGTATCAATACGGGCTTTTGGGTTGAACGCCTGACCACAAAGGCATCCAGGGTCAAGGGGGCGGGGAACGCATATAAGACGATCTATGTGGATGAGTGGACCAGGGTGAAACAATTCCAGGCAGCGTCCAGTGATCACCCCCTGCCCGTTGATTTTGTTCCGGACCGGCCAGGAGCGTATCGTATTACGGCAACCATCAACGACACCAGGGAAAGGAAACACACAAGTACCCTGGGGTTCTGGGTTTCAGGCAGAGACCGGGTGATGTGGCATCATCCAGAAGCCAATGCCCTGACCTTGATCGCTGAAAGCGATCGTCTTGAAGTGGGTGCCACGGCACGCTACCTGGTCAAGAACCCTTTTCCAGGGGCAAAGGCCCTTGTAACCGTGGAGCGGTACGGGGTTCTTAAACAATGGGTAATGACCCTGGAGGGAAGCACCCCTGTGATTGAATTTCCGGTTGAACCTGAGTTTGCCCCTGGTTTTTTCTTTTCAGTGAACATCGTCTCTCCCAGGGTGTCACCTTCTCCGGGAAACAATGGTCTGGACCTTGGAAAACCAGTATCACGTATGGGATACCACAGGGTTGAGGTGGCTGATCCCAACCGACAGATCAAGGTTGCTGTGGCGGTGGAACGACAAACCTACAAACCCGGAGATACGGTCAGGGTGGATGTCCGGGCTGACAACAGGGACGAGCCTGTGGAGATTGCCGTTGCCGTTCTTGACGAGGCCGTGTTTGACCTCATTGGTCGGGCAGGTAATCCGTTTGATCCCTTTAGGGGGTTTTACACCATTGACGGCCTGGATCTTGTCAATTATTCGCTTATGAAAAGACTCGTGGGTATTCAGAATTTTTCCAAAAAAGGGGCCTCACCCGGAGGGGATGGGGGCGCCACCATTTCCATGCGATCAATCTTTAAATATGTGAGCTACTGGAATCCGTCGATTCCAACTGACCCGAGGGGCAGGGCAGTGTTTGAGTTCAAGGTGCCTGATAATCTCACGGGTTGGCGGATTTTTGCCATGGCCGTGACCCCCACGGACCGAATGGGAACCGGTGAGCAGACCTTTAAGGTGAACCTGCCCACCGAGGTTCGACCGGTCATGCCCAATCAGGTCATGGTGGGTGACAGGTTCAATGCAGGGTTCAGCATCATGAACCGAACGGACCGGGGACGCTCTATTGCTGTAAAAATTGATGCCATGGATGTTGGTGACCGTTCGATTGCATCTGTGGAAAAGACCCTTTTTCTGCCGCCGTTTAAGCGCGAGACCGTGTGGATGCCGGTGACTGCAGAAAAACAGGGAAAAATACGGTTCAGCGCAACGGCCGGGGATGACCTGGACACGGACGCCATGGCCCATTCTTTGACGGTGAACGGTCGGGACAAGGTGACAACCGTTGCCACCTATGGCTCCATTGATGGCAATCGTCTGACCCAAACCCTGGCGGTGCCTGAAAAGATCCGGACAGATCGGGGAAGCCTGGGGGTTGTGCTTTCGTCGTCGGTGCTTGGAACCCTTGAACCTTCCCTGGCCTATATGCGTGATTATCCCTACACCTGCTGGGAGCAACGCCTCAGCCGGGCCGTTGTTGCAGCCCTTTTGCCTGATCTTGCTCCCTGGATTTCCGGAGCAGAGAATCAGACCATGGATTTGAACAATAACCAGGCACCGGGCAGGACCTTTGTCTGGCATAAAAGCGATGAATTTGTGCGGCAAACCCTGGCCCAGGCCGTGACTTTCCAGGCCCCAAACGGTGGGATGGCCTATTACAGACCGGATCAGGAGCGTGTCAGCCCATATCTGTCGGCCTACACAGCCTTTGCCTTTTCTCTTATAGAACATGCGGGGTATGAGGTGCCAAAAATTGTTGAACAAAGACTCCATGCCTTTGTTCGAACCCTGTTAAAACAGGACCATGTACCGCAATTTTATTCCCCGGGGATGAAGGCAACGGTGCGGGCTGTTGCCCTGGCCGCCCTTGCCCGGGGCAATAAAGGTAAGATGGATGATCTTGAGCGGGTTTTTCCCCATCTTAAGTCAATGGGACTTTTTGGCAGGGCCATGTTGCTGGAGGCGGCCCTTATGACCCCGGGAGCCGGGGTAATGGCGGACAGTTGTGTTGATTCCATTCTGGCCCTTTCCGACCGGACCGGAGGAAAGATGAGCTTCAGCGAAGCCCCTGATAAGGGGTACCTCCAGATTGCATCAACACCCATCCGGACCAACAGTGCTGCTCTTGCCGCCCTGGTCGCCTATGGGGGGCAGGCAAACAAGGCCTTGTCCCGGGATATTCCCCAGGGTCTTGTCCGTTACCTGACCGACACCCGCAGGGGCCGGGATCACTGGGAAAGCACCCAGGATAGTGTCTTTGCCATGAGGGGACTATTGGCCTATGCCCGGGCCTTTGAGAACGAAAAGACAGCCATGGATGTCACTGCCGATGTTGATGGTCAGGCCCTTGGAACGGCCAACTTTCAGGGAAAAAAACAAGGGAGTATTCGCCTGGCCCGGCCGATTCAATCCGATGATCCGGGCAGGTCCCGGTTGCTGACGGTTGAACGAAAAGGGCAGGGCCGACTCTATGTTCAGACCCTCATGTCCTATGCGCTAAAGACCCCTTTCCCCCGATCTGTCAATGCAGGTATTTCTGTGCAGAGAAGGGTGTGGGTTGAGCGCAACGGAAAATCTGTCGTTCTCAATGATCCTGTTACCCTCATGGCCGGTGACCTTGTGCGGGTGGACCTGTTGGTTTCCCCGGGCGGTGACAGGAATTTTGTGGTTGTGGACGATCCTGTTCCAGGCGGGCTTGAGCCGGTGAACCGTAGCCTTGCAACCGCTTCAATCCTGGATCTGGAGGCTGAGGCGCCTGACCCGGCAGCGGATGCAGGTCAACGCTGGTTTTACCATAGGGAGCTGACCCACAAAGGGGTGCGGTTTTATTCTGAAAGGCTTCCCCAGGGCAGTTACCGCCTTTCCTACACGGCCCAGGTCATCTCCTCTGGACGTTTTACCTGGCTTCCGGTCCGGGCCCAGGAAATGTATGACACGGACGTATTCGGCCAGGGGGTTGAAACCACCCTTGTTGTGGCGGATCCCGATAGATGAGGGTTGGGTGGACTAGGGTACGGATTTTTATCCTTGCCGGGCTAGTGGCTGTCCTTGTAACGACCGGGCTCATGGTCAAAACCTGGAAGGGTATGGTGCCATGGACCCGGCCCCTGGCAGAACTTCTAAAAGAGGTTTCAAAACCAAGCCTGGTTGACAGATATGGCAATCCATTGACCGTCACATATACCAACCCGTGGAACACCTCTCCCCTAAGCCTTCATCAGATACCTGACCGTTTGAAAGAACTATTTCTCTTTTCAGAGGACAAACGGTTTTTTCGCCACAGGGGAATGGACTGGAAAGCCAGGTTCCACGCCCTTGCTCAGAATTTTTGGGCGTTTCATACCGTTCGGGGGGCAAGTACCATCACAGAACAGGTGGTTCGCATGGTGCATCCGAGAAAGAGGCGTATCTGGGCACGCTGGATTGAAGGGTTTGAAGCCATGTCCCTTGAACGCTCCAACACAAAGGCGTCGATTTTCGAGTTTTACCTGAACCAGGTGCCCTATGCCGGCAACAGGCGGGGTGTTGCCCAGGCGGCCCTGTACTATTTCAACCGATCCCTGGATACTTTGAGTCTAAAGGAGATGATGGCGCTGGTTGTACTGGTGCGTGCACCATCCAGTTATGACCTGGGCAAAAATCCCGGGGCCATTCAGCCGGCACTTGCCCGTTTTGGGGGTTCGGCATTTGACCGGGGGATGATAACAGCTCTTGAGCTTGCACGGGCCATTAAGGGCAGTTTTCAGTTGGAACCCCCGGGTCCCATTGTTGAAGCCCGTCATTTTGCACAATTTGCCCTTGCCGCCCTAAAGACCGAGTCCAGTTTGTTCCAGGGGCAGGTGTTGCCCATGCACGGTCCTTTATCGGATAATGAACCGGGCGGCGTTCCGGGAAGGATAACAACCACACTTGACGGTCCCCTTCAGAATTTTGCCCGGACAACCATGGTGGAAAGGGTTGCTGACCTTTACAACAGGGGGGGCTCGAACGGGGCCTGTCTTGTGGTCGATCACAAAAACCGGGGAATTCTTGCCTGGGTTTGTGTGGGTGGGGATGATTCACGGCTGATCAATTCGGTTCGGGTTCCCCGACAGCCGGGTTCGACGTTAAAGCCTTTTCTGTATGCCCTTGCCCTTGAACAGGGCTGGAATGCTGCAAGGTTGATCCAGGACACGCCCCTTGCAAACCCAGTGGGTACCGGGCTTCACACCTATCATAACTATAGCCGCCGTTACTATGGCCCGGTCACCCTGCGCCAGGCCCTTGGGAACTCGCTCAACATTCCGGCCATCAGAACCATTGGTTTCACCGGGGTTGACGCCTTCTTATCAACCCTTTCGAGCCTTGGAATTACAAGCCTTGACAGGCATCCTGAATTTTACGGAGACGGTCTTGCCCTGGGTAACGGGGAGGTTACTCTGTATGAGTTGGTTCAGGCCTATGCAACCCTTGCCTGCCAAGGTCTTTTCTCACCCCTTACATGGAGAGCTGACCCGTGCTGGAACCCGAAAAGAACAAGGGTCTTTTCCCGGGAAACGGCATCGATTATCGCAAATATTCTCTCTGACCCAGATGCAAGGGAGCTTGAGTTCGGCAGGGGGTCATTGCTGAATTTTCCCCTGGAAACGGCAGTCAAAACGGGCACTTCCAATGACTATAACGACGCCTGGACTGTGGGATTCAACAACGACTATACCGTTGGTGCCTGGATGGGAAATCTTGACGGGCACCCCATGGACGGGGTTACCGGCGCCACAGGGCCTGCCATGGTGGTCAGATCGATTTTTGCATGGCTTAACCAGAAGGGTAACACAGCTCCGCTCTATTTGAGTCCGAATTTGATTAGAAAAAAAGTTTTTCAGGCCGTTCCGAATACCCGGGCTCCCCAGGACGAGTGGTTTGTTCCAGGTACTGAACCCGGAGGGGTTGGAAAGATAAAAGTTTATGGGACCGACAGATTAAAAGAAGGGGGTGCTGTGTCAAAAAACAGGGGAGCAAACCAGGATCGGATCGGTTTTTTAAAGCCTGTTAATGGCCTTGAAATGGCAATGGATCCCAGGATTCCGGACAGGGACGAGGCGTTTGAGTTTGAGTTGCTCGGTGTTGATCCAACGGATCGAGTCGAGTGGTGCCTTAACGGTAAACGCCTTGGTGTGACACAGGGGGGGAAATATTTGTGGCAGCTTGAGCCCGGTTCCCACCTTGTTCATGCCCATGTTTTTAAACCCGGCGACCATTGGCGCGATCATCAGGTCCGCTTCATTGTTAAATAGTGGTTGACTGAAAACCCGTGTTTGAGCGCAAAATTGTCCATATGCAAGGCGCAAAAATTTCTGAAACCGGAGTGTACTAGTGTACGTGAGGATTTCAGAAATTTGTAGCAACGCCGCAGATGGGTGAGTTTTCGTTCAAACACGAAATAAACCGGTCAAGGTAGGCGGCCAGTGCCTGCCTATGCTTTTTCAAGCTTGACCATGGGCCTTATTCGTAATTCATTTGGTTTTGAAAATATTGTCCCTATATCCATTTTTCCTATATTTAAGCAATAGAATTGATTTGTCTCGTATTAATATGTGTTGTATGATCAAAGATCATTGTACTGCCACAATTGAAAAATGTATATTTCATGTTAGTTAGGACCGCAGATGATAATAAGTTGAACAGAAATAGCGCCGAATTTTGATTTATCTACAAGGCCCTAAAGGTGCAGCATGTATAGTTGTTCTTTGATCATGGGCCTAACTCAGTAGACGGGCTAAAAGGTAAGCAATTTCGTTCAAGTTACAAAATTTGCGATCTTTCGTATCCTGAAAATAGAAACAATATCTGCTATTGCTAAATTTGGAGTTTTTTCCCATGGCTGGAAAACTGACCTACGAAGAACTGGAAAAGCGGATTCTGGAGTTAGAAAAGGAAAAAGTGGATCGCATAAAGGCAGAACAGGCCTTGCGTGAGAGTGAGAACAGCTTTGTACAGCTTTTCGAGTCAGCACCGGTACCGATGGGCTATGCTAAGTTTGTCGAAGGTTATACCGGGACGACTTGGAATTCGGCATGGTATAATACGTTTGGGTATTCTCGAAAACAAGCTGACGGTCGGAGTGGGAATGACATCGGATTATGGGTAGAGCCTGAAGACCGAGCTCGTCTGATAACAATGGCCAACCGGCAAAATTATGTTGCTGATTTTGAAACCCTCCTGCGACGCCACGATGGCGATGTCCGTAACTGCACCTTATTCGGACGATTCATAGAAACTCCTGGAAACCGTCTCTTGATGGTGGTCTATCTTGATATTACCGAACGTAAAAGGGTGGAAAAAGAACTTCACCACCTGCGTAATTATCTGTCCAACATCATTGATTCAATGCCGTCTGTTCTAATAGGGGTGGATGCCCATGGCAAAGTAACCCAATGGAACAAAAAAGCTGAGCAAGCCACAGGGATATCTTCCGATGCAGCACAGAGTCAAATGCTTTCAGTGGTATTCCCCCAGTTGATATCTCAAATGGGAATAATTACCGAAAGTATCAAAACCAGAGAAATAAAGCAGGAATTAAAAAGACCTCGTCATCTTGAAGGCAACACCCGTTTTGAGGATGTTACCATATACCCTTTGATTGCCAATGGCGTTGAAGGAGCCGTGATTCGAGTGGACGATGTCACTGAAAAACTGAGTATGGAAAAGATGATCGTACAGAGTGAAAAAATGCTTTCCCTGGGCGGGCTTGCGGCCGGCATGGCCCATGAGATTAATAATCCCCTGGCCGGGATGATACAGACAGCAAACGTTATGGCAAATCGTCTTGGCGGAAGAATTGATATTCCTGCCAATGTTAAAGCTGCCAAAGCCTCTGGCACCACCGTTGAAGCTATTCAGAAATTTATGGAAGCCAGGGGGATAATGGCTATGATCGACACCATTAACGCATCGGGGAAAAGAGCGGCTGAAATTGTGAACAATATGCTCAGTTTTGCCCGAAAAAGTGATGCATATGTATCCTCTTATCATCTTGCTGATCTGTTGGACAAAACCCTGGAACTTGCAGGGTCGGATTATGACTTAAAAAAACATTATGACTTTAAAACCATAGAAATTATCAAAAAATATGAAGCGGATTTGCCCATGGTTCCCTGTGAAGGCAATATGATACAGCAGGTATTGCTGAATGTTCTCAGAAATGGCGCCCAGGCCATGCAGGAAAGAAGGGGCACCCCTAATCAGGGGTGCCCACGTTTTATTTTTCGACTCATGAGGGAAATAAAAACAAATATGCTGCGTATTGAAATTGAAGATAATGGCCCCGGGATGGACGAAGCGACCAGTAAAAGGATATTTGAACCTTTTTTCACTACCAAGCCTGTCGGTGTCGGTACAGGTCTTGGTCTTTCTGTTTCCTATTTTATCATTACTGAAAGTCATGGCGGCAAAATGAGCGTTGAGTCGAATCCCGGTTCTGGGACAAAATTTATTATCCAGCTTCCATTTTAATAGGATTTCAGCAACAACTCAGACCCTGACCCGGTCGGGAAAACAGTTGTTCAAGCATCACCATCAGAGGTGTTTCATCATTTGTTGTGGCCAAGGCTACACCCTGTTTCTGCCATGCCGATTCGTTAAAATTTGTGACACCCCCAGGTTTATGAAAATTTAATTCAATGGAGCAATACGTCTTGATTTGGCGCCAACCGTTTTTGCCGGGTTGGCGTTATGGTCAATCCCTCCTTTTCCTTAAACTCACATTCGACACCCCCAACAGAAAAAAAGGACTATTTTTTGATGACTGTTTTTCTACATGATAAAAGTAAGTTATTCAAATCGCCCTAAGATAAATAATTTTTATTTACTGAATGTAATTTACCCTAGATTTTTCTAATTTGTTTTATTATAATTTGCCAAAATGAAAAACAATACATTGAGGCAATGCATGAAAGAATTACCAGAAATAGATGGGTTTACCGTTCAACATCTTCCAATCATTTCTTCATATGCCCGTAAAATAGGGATAATTGATATAATAAACACCCTGGTCCCCACTGAAATGGGGATTGATGCCGGGACAGTTATTCTTGGAATGGTACTCGATACCTTAACCGGAAGAAGCCCCTTGTACAGACTGAATACATTTTTTAAAAATCAGGACACCGAGCTTCTTTTGGGAAAAAAGACAGACCCCCGAAAATTTTCTGATTATACCGTTGGACGTGTATTGGACAGGATATACGAATACGGTGCAATGAAGGTTTTCTCAGAGATTTCCCTACGAGCCTTAGATTATTTCAACATAGACCGTAGCCATGTAAGTTTTGATACAACCTCGGTAACTGTCCAGGGGGACTACCCTTTGTATTCCAAAGATGCCGATAACAGTAAAACCATGACGATCACCTACGGCCACAGCAAGGACCACAGGCCTGATTTGAAGCAGTTCTTGGTTAAAATGCTCTGTGTTGATCGCACCATTCCGGTATTTGGTCAAACTGAAGATGGAAATGCATCAGACAAAACCATCAACAATGAGGTGCTTTCATCCATATCAAAATACATGGCGGAAAATGGAATCAAGAAAGAAGGATTTATTTACATTGCTGATTCTGCAATGGTTACCCGAAAAAACATGGAAAAGATCGGAGATGAAATTAGGTTTATCAGCCGTCTGCCTGCAACCTACAAGGAGTGTTCCCGCCTGATCCAAAAAAGCATCGTTGAGGACAATTGGACTGATCTTGGGAAATTGTCTGATACCACGGAAACCCAAAACCGACCGGCCGCTGTGTATAAAGCATGTGAATCGGAAGCGATCTTGTATGGTCGATCATACAGGGCGGTTGTGGTTCATTCAAGCGCCCACGATAAAAGACGGCAAAATCGAATTGATCGAGAGCTGAAGAATGAGCATACAGAACTTTCGAAAAGAATCAAAATCTTGTCAAAGCAGGAGTTCTTCTGCCATGCGGATGCTGAGAAAGCGGCTATAGAGATGAGCGAAGCAAAACATGTTTTTTATAAACCCGTCACCCAGGTTGTTGAAATCCCGAAATATAAACGGGGACGGCCCAAAAAAGACGGCTCCCGGGCATTGGACAAAATGATGTACAGTATCTCTTGTGAATTGGCCGAGACCGAAGCTGTGGAAAATCTCAAAAAAGAAACTGGATGTTTTGTCCTGTTGTGCAATGTGGACAGGGACGGCCAGAAAGGATACAGTTCCTACGATATCCTCCGGACGTACAAAGATCAATATGGGATCGAGCAAAACTTTGGTTTCATAAAGAACACACCGATCGTGAATTCGATTTTTCTAAAAAAAGCTGAACGTATAGAGGTGCTGGCCCTTGTTCTTCTCCTGTCTCTTTTGATCTGGCGTCTTATCGAATATAACATGAGACGATATGCGAAAAAAGAGAACAAGGATCTTCCCGGCTGGAATAAAAGAAGAACTTTCAAACCCACCTCGTTTATGCTGATGATAAGTTTTCAGTATCTGATGATTTTAAAAATCGGGAATCACAGACGACTGAACAGACCCTTATCCACGAAGCAATTAGAATATTTAAAGGCGTTGGGCCTGAAGTCTCAAATATTCACAACTCCCGGCGGATAATCAATACCCCAAAAAAATGGTGGAGATTTATACTCTATGGTGCGGAATGTGAGCTTAAAAAGCTGGCAAGTCCCATTAAACCGGTTCCAAAAAGAAGCAGGCTAGCGGGCTCTGGGTTGGGTATGGTGGCTTGATTATTAACAGAAAGCAGGCCTACACTTATGGGCTCTATGTTGAATATGGTGGCTTGATTATCAAAAAAAACATTTTGAATCTGGATGTTTGCATCAAAGCCTTTTTCAGGTGCCCATTGATCATTTAACCATGTATACCGGATGTTGTACGAACCAGCGCTGAAAATTGAAACATCTACATGGTCTGAATAAATGTTGGTGTCGCTTGCATTCACCGTAAGAGTGCTGGTGTCGATTGTATCTACGGTAGGATTTGTAGAATTGGTGGAGTCTAATAGAGATATGGATGCTTGGATTTTGAAATCAGAATACCAGCCAGGGGTGATATTCCCGTGGTTAATAACTCAACTTTCGGAGTTTAGTCACTCTAAATTTTAAAAATACAACAATTTGAAATAACTATTAATATTGACGAGATTCACTACCTATGATACGTGTTCTTTACCCCTAAAAAACAACAATCAAAGATAGGAATCTCATCAAAATGCATATTACCTCGACAGAATATCAAAATCAAACCATAAATCCTGAAAAGCTCGGAATTTTTGGTAACTATTTTTCCAAATTAAAAGTTGGAAGCATGCTCAACAATTCAGGTATAGTCAAAACCAAAGGTGCTTCTCCCCTGGAATTGTTCACTATCGTTTTCAATCTGGCGTTTATTGGCAAAAACTTCTTCCAAGGCGTAGTGCGGAATAAAAAAGTGGGAGTCGGAAAAGATGCCGTGTATGACTTTTTAAATTCGCCCACCTATAACTGGAGACGGTTTACAACTCTTCTTAGCAGCCGAATTTATTGTATAATTAAGGGTCTTCTGGATAATTCTTCTGAAGAGGTTCTTATCTTTGATGACTCGCCATACGACAGAAGCCGTTCCAAAAAAGTGGAACTTCTTTCCCGTGTATATGATCATGCAACTCACAAATATCTAAAAGGCTTCAGGCTGCTTACTCTTGGCTGGTCAGATGGTAACAGTTTTCTCGGGATTGATTTTGCCTTGTTATCATCAGCAAACAAAAAGAATCGATACAATGAAATCAATCCAGATATTGATAAAAGAACGTGCGGTTATCAACGCCGCAAAGAAGCGATAACAAAATCCACAATGCATCTGGAACCAATGGTAAAAAAGGCCCTCAAGACTGGTATCAGGGCGAAGTATCTTGTAATGGATAGTTGGTTTTCAATGCCTTCGGTGATTTCGAGCCTTCGCAAGCATATCCACATTATCTGCATGCTTAAGGATCATCCAAAATGGTTTTACGAGTACAATGGAAAGAGACTCAGGTTAAGTGACCTTTATGGAAAATTAAAGAAAAAAAGAGGGAAGGCCAAAGTTAAGGCCAGTGTCCTTGTTCGGTTACCTGACGGGAACAAAGCCAGAGTCATATTTGTCCCCTGTGATAAAAAACGAGGATGGCTCGCCTTTTTATCAACAGATATTACCATAGCAGATGATGAAATAATAAGGCTGTACGGTAAACGCTGGGATATCGAAGTATTTTTTAAAATGTGCAAACAGCATCTAAAACTGGTTAAAGAGATCCAAATCCGGAACTATGATGGTTTGATCGGACACACTTCCCTGGTAATGGCCAGATACAATATTCTGAGTCTGTTCCAAAGGAAAAGCGTTGATCAACGATCATTTGGAGATTTATTCAGAGCCTGCAATGAAGAATTGGCCAACATAACTTTCCTTGATGCACTAACGAGGATAATGCAATTAGCCATGGCTACGTTACGAAAGGTTCATAACTTGTCTGAGAAGATCATAAATTCCATGCTCGACCTGATAATGGGTGAAGCACTTGTATATTTCGGCCTTTCCAATCGGCAAACGCCCCTATTGGAAGGGGAATAGAGATGAATTTACTTCTCAGAAAGTTGAGTTAATAACATTTAATCCAATATCCCACTCCCCAGGGGAAAGAGCTACTGTGTATTCCACCCATTGATTGTCCCAAGCCGTCCAGATGGCGGAATCATCGGTAAACCAGCGTGAGGAAATGCTAGTGTGTTCGGTAGCTTTAAGAATAAAGTCTGTATCATAATAGGGGGTCGCCGTGGCATTCCCAACGATACTGAGATAGAAAATTACAGCAATAACCAAAAGTATATTTTTTTTATCATGTTGAATTCCTTAAAAAGTTAAATAATTGTCAAAAAGGACGGTTTAAGTCGGTTTATTAGGTTTCAATTATTTTAATCTCTTAACGTCTAAGAAATGAAGCATAAAATATGCCAAACCATATATTTTATCTTCAAGTTGCTTAAGTTATTGCTTTAAACTTTTTTATATATCAATAAAAAAATAGTTGCAAAAAAATGTAACATAAAGTTCATAGAATATGGATTTTTTTGGCTTTATAAGAAACACCCACCGAAACATCATCAGTGAAGGCTTTTCAAACTTCGTTGTGGCCAGGAGGGCAGATCCCCCGCTCCGGCCGTGCCGGTTTTATATGAAACTCGCTTCGACCGGCCGGCGGAAACGGGTGTTGCCCTTCACTCATTCTCGCAGGCCGTCCATGGCCTGCTCCGAGGGAAATGGCAACTCCTTGGACCTCGTGTCCACCGTTGCCATTTAACCCGTTCAGGGCAACACCCGTTCCCACCGGCCTACTACTGTCGAGTTTCATGCTTCGTTGTGTCCGCTAGGACATGTGGGTTATAGGGTAAAAAAGGTCATAAAGATATAAATACGCATCGACATTGCATGCCTGCAATCTCTTTTTGGCGTTGAGCTTAAACGAATCGGCGGAGTCGTTAGCCTTTGCCGTGAGTCTCGTCAATTTGCTTTCGGCTTTGTCCAAACAAACTTGAAACGATTTTTTTCGGCGCTGAGCATGGCTATTGCTCAGCCTGACCATCCACCGGAAAGCGTTTTGCTTAAGATTGGAACTCCGGCCGGGTCCAATGTTGCCAGACCTTGTTTGAATTGAAGAAAATCTGGTCGGTAATCTTTTCTGTGGTTAGATTCCAAGATACCTCAATTACTGTTCTCGGGGGCATGGTCGGCATTGAAGGCCGTGGCGTCCTTTTTTTTTAGTTCCTTTGAACAATCTGGGGTGATGAGGACCCTTTTGATAATATTTTTTTGAATCACCCGCCTGAGTATTCCCTTTAACAACAAGCCAAGGCAGTCTCTCTATACTCTTGACTGAAGTTTCTCCGCTTGATAAACACCTCCCTGGCATTAATGTTCCCTTCCATAAAGGGTAATTCAAATTTGCAATAAAGGATTCTTTTAAATGAGTACCATGAACCATTTCAGGAGGTTCTTCATACCTGTTGTCCTGCTATCGATTTGTCTGCTTTCCATCAGCCAGGCCTGCGCCGGCAGTAATACCAAAATAGATTCGTTCTCCAAGGCTAAGAGACTTCTGCTGAACCAAGTTTATTATGACCACCGGATCACTTTTTATTGTGGTTGTCCCTTTACTGCGGGCAAACAAATCATCCCGTCCGACAAGTTTTCTCCGACAACTAAACATGTAAAGAGGTCCAGAAAGGTTGAGTGGGAACATGTGGTCCCTGCCCAAGCTTTTGGCCAGAGCTTTTTTGAATGGCGGAAAGGAGATCCAGGTTGTGTCGACAGAAAAGGGAAAGCGTTTAAAGGCAGAAAATGTGCTGAGAAGGTCAATATGGAGTACAGGCATATGCAGGCAGACCTTTATAATCTTGTTCCTGCCAATGGTCAAGTCAATGCCCTTCGATCGAATTACAGTTATGCCATGATCCCAGGAGAACCACGGGCCTTCGGGAACTGTGATATGGAGATTGAAAATCGGAAGGCAGAGCCCTGTCCAGAAATTCATGGAGATATCGCCAGGATTTATTTTTACATGGCCGATGCTTACCCGGGCCGGGGGATTATCAGCAAAAAGAACAGGAAGCTTTTTCAGGCCTGGGCAAAGGAGGACCCGGTGGATGATTGGGAACGGGAGCGGTGTGCCCGGATTGAGAGGTTGCAGGGTAACAAGAATCGGTTTGTGAATTGATCATGTAATGTGAGATGTGCGGGTTGGTTGGCCTGCTGATCTCTCCTTCTAACAAAAAAGGCCCTCAACGAAAAATCGCTGAAAGCCTTGATTTTAAAGTGGTGCGCCTGGCGAGATTCGAACTCACGACCTCCTGATTCGTAGTCCTTTAAAACCCCTTTTTATACTTTTGTATATCATTGTAAAACCCTTGACATTGTTATATGGTTCGCTTATTCTATTTGTATCGGTTCGTGCGAAACAGTATGCAATAGTACCCCTATTGTGTCACTTTTGTCACCCCTTAAACCGGATCAAGGAGGCCGAAAAATGGCGATCAACATTAGATGTCAAAAGTGCAAGACAGATTGTAAGCTCGGTTCAAAGAAATGTTCCAGTTGTGGGAGTCCCTTCCCAAAAAATAAAAAGTACCGGGTCATTGTCCGAGCAAACGGGAAAAGGATCATACGGACAGTCAACAACCTTGAACTTGCACGGGATATTGAAGGCAAGCTTCAAGGGGATATTGTCCGGGGTGAGTTTGATATTGAAAAGCCAAAGTCTGCAATCACATTGCAGGAGGTATGGGAAAAATATCTACCCTGGGTAAAAGTTAATAAAAAAACATGGCTGAACGATCAATACCATTACAACCACCACCTTAAACCTGTTTTTGCTGACAACCCCCTTGACACCATATCCCCATTCGATATTGAAAAATTCATGGTCACGATGAAAAAAGGGAAAAGCAAGAGGGGCAAACCATATGCAGCAGCAACCATTAAACATCAAGTGGTGTTACTCACCAGGCTTTATTCTGTGGCTGAACAGTGGGGCCTGTACTCTGGTGACAACCCCTGCAAAAAAGTAAAAAAGCCAAAGCTCAACAACCAGGTAACAGAGTTCTTGACTGACGATGAATTGAACAGCCTTCTTGATGTCCTGGAGAAGTGGCACAACAAAATGTCAGCCGGGTTTATTCTGTTTTGCCTGCATACCGGGCTAAGGCGTGGGGAACTGTTCAAACTCACCTGGGAAAACGTGGACCTTACCCGGCAAAGCATGGTTTTGAAAGATCCCAAAGGAAAGCTTGATCAGACCTTACCCCTATCTGACAAGGCCGTTGAAGTCTTGAACAGCCTACCAAAGGATTATAAAACCCAATGGATATTTTACGGGAAAGATGGAAAGCAAAGGACAGACTTTAAAGGTCCCTGGGATAGGATCAAGGTTGCAGCAGGATTGCCCAAAGATTTTAGACTCCACGGGTTACGGCATCATTTTGCAAGTGCCCTTGTGAGTGCAGGAGTCGATCTTTACACAGTTCAAAAACTTCTCTGTCACAAGGATGCAGCCATGACACAGCGTTACGCTCACCTTGCAGATAAAACACTTAGAGATGCCGTCAATTTATCGGATAGCCTACTTGAAAAAAAGGAAGTTGCTCAGGTGGTTAACATGGAGGCTTTTAAAAATGCCAAGTAAAGATTTTAATAGAATGATAGAACTCGGAGAGTGGTTAGAAAAGTTTTTAAATCCTGATATTAAATCCTGGGATTATCAGAAATTAGCAAAAAAATTCATAAAAATGTATGGGGTTGATCTACCTCTTTCTGAAAATGACACAACCTTACAAGTTTTGGAGCTTTTTGATCGTGCTGATACACAAAAAAAAAATGAGTATATTAAAAGTTTTGAAAATCTATCTTCATTCGCATACTCAGTAATGAAAACCCTTTCTGTCAAATTAGAGGGTAATTTTGAATCTCTTTATAAATTACAAAGTAATGAAGGTCAAGAAATACTATCTGCAATAAGAGAAACCATGACTTATGATAAAGAATATTTTGATATAGATGATTATATTGATTGGATTATGTATGCTCAGAAACAAGCATCAAATGCTTTTTTAATAAAACCAATTATAAAAGATTCTTTTCAGCGGATTGTTGAAGGTATTAGTAGACCATGGGATCTTACATTGTCTGAGCTGTATCATTCAGAAGTAAAAGAACATTATGTTTCTTTTAAACCTGATAGGTGGGTTTTTCTTCTAAAAGGATATAACGGATTAACCGACCAATTAAGAATATTTCCTGATAAAATAAAAATAACACCAACCTGTCACAACCACGATTATCATTTGTCTTACCCTGGCGGAGAGATAAAAACAAAATGGCCTTCAACTTTTCCATGGGATGTGGCCGTTGTCCGTGTTTTTTTTGATTTCCTTTTTTTAGGTGGTCAAGATTATTTTCTGTTCTGCGAGTATTGCGGCCGATTCACGGTTATCAGGCGCAAGGGCCGGAAAAAGTATTGTTCTGATATTTGCCGGACAACCCACGGGCGTGAAAAACGGGCAGAATGACTCCCTCCCCCATCCTATCCATTAGAGGTTGTTTGTTTTTATCGTAACAAACAGCCTTTTTCTTTTTAAAGAAATCGCACCAGAACCCCTCCTTTTAAACTTGTTTCGCTAAAATATATTTGTTCGGTAGTTGCCGAACTTCTATAATATGCCGCAATAGTTAGTCTATTCTCTTGACTCGGTGTCTATCGAAACATATAATTACAGATAATCAAGTAAAACCCCAAAGCAGGAGAAATCAATGAATCTTGTAGAAGTCAAAAAAGCCGCAGATGCCGGACAACTCCCCGTATCAGTTCACACGATTTACAAATGGAATTGCAAGAAAACCCATCCGGCTTTAGTGCTTAAAATCGCCGGGAAACTCTTCTTTGACAATGATGAATGGTTGAAGATGGCAGAACGGGCAAGGGATGCACAGGTCAAAGAAGCAAAACGGATTTATGCCGCATCGTGAAGCCAACGACCCCACCAGTGGAACCGGCGGTATTTAAGTTGAGGCAGCAGGTGAAAAAAAAGGCCCGAAACCTGAACGGGGAGACGGGCCAAAGGGTGGAACTAAAAAGATGATTCAAGATACCATAAGTAGCGAAAATTGCAATAGCTTTTTCTTTAAAGATTCGGTTCTGGAAGCGTTGCAGCAGGCAGGTAAACATTTTGGATGCAAAGGAAAAATGGTCCTTGCATCCTACGGGCAGAATCCGCAGACCGGGGAGAATCTTCCTCCAAAGGTTGAACATTTCTCTACCACAAGTAACGGTGATATCCTTTTAAAAATCGTAAACGATTTAAGTCGGGAAACTCACAGAAACGTTTATGTGCCTCTTTGCTCATTTAGGGAGGATCTACCGCCGGGTAAAAAAGGTGGTGAGGCTGATATCTCAACCGTTTTCGGTCTTGTGGCTGACCTTGACGATGATCAGGCCCATAAATGGCCGGAGAGATTACCCTTTCAACCCACATACGTACTTGAAACCTCCAAAGATCGATTCCAGGCCGGTTATATCTTCACAGATGGTGTTGCACCGGATGCCGCAAAACCCGTTGCGGTCATGCTCCAAGAATACAGTGGTTGCGATTTTGGTACAAAAGACCTTTCGCACGTCTGGCGGATACCTGGAACCCTGAACTATCCCAACAAGAAAAAAGTTGATGCTGGGCGCTCCCCTGAACCACAGTTCGTTACATTTGCCAAACCTATTGGTGATAGTGTCGATTTTGAAGAACTTAAAAATATTCTGGAACAATGGCATTCACAGAAGATTGAAAGGCAACGAAAGAGCCAGGAAAAGCACCAGAAACCAAAGAACGGGACAAAACCTTTCCAGTTTGATGGAGACATAAACCACCTGCCCGTTAAACCCGGAACCAAGGATTTTATTCTGTCAGGAGCACCAGTGGGTCAGCGCAGCGAGGCAATACAAACCGTGCTGAATGCCTTGGTTTATTCAAATTTAGATGACGGACAGATATTTTCCATATTCAACTCCTATCCCATCGGGGAAAAATACAGTGGGCAGAAATCCCCAGTACAATGGTTACAGCCACAGATTAAAAAGGCTCGTTCCTATGTGACCGAAAAAGCAACAGCCGAAAGGACAACTGGAAAAGAGACAATCCAAGAGCCTTGGGGTGATATCGTTTCCATTGAAGATAGGGAACCATCAAAATTTGATCCATCTTCTTTTCCTGGGGTTGTTGGAGAGATGGCCAGGGCGATATCAGAGGAGACGGAAACTCCTTTTGAAATGTCAGCCGGGTTGATTCTCTCGGTTTTAGCCACAGCCTGCCAGGGTCGTTTTATGATCGAAGTGAAAGAGGGATACCGAGAACCGTTAAACCTTTGGGTTGTGGTTGCCCTTGAACCGGCAAACCGTAAAAGCTCAACTTTAACTGCCTGCACAAGACCGTTGACAAGGTGGGAAAATGAGAAACGTATCACCATGGAACCTGAAATCAGCCATGCCAAGGTGGTTAGATCCCTTCAGGAGTCAAGGCTAAAATCGTTGCGGGCAAAATATGGAAAGGCCAAGCCTGGTAAGCTCGATGAAATTCAAGAGGAGATTTTTACTCTTGAGAATGAGCTTGAACCTATCCCGGTAGCACCACAAATTTGGAGTCAGGACGTGACCCCAGAACACCTGGGAACGCTGATGGGCATAAATAATGAACGAATGACTGTTTTGTCAGCAGAGGGTGGAATTTTTGACATTCTTGGGGGGCGCTATTCCAACGGTATCCCCAACCTTGATTTATTCCTACAAGGCCATGCAGGGGACCCTGTACGGGTGGACCGGGGAAGTAGAGAACCCGTAAATCTTGAAAATCCTTGTTTGTCTTTGGGTCTTTCACCACAGCCAGACGTTTTAAAAGGCATGGCAAGCAAGCCAGGCTTTAGAGGCCGAGGGTTATTGGCAAGGCCATTGTATCTCTTACCGCAGTCAAACCTTGGATATCGAACCCTTGATACTGTTCCGATACCAAAAGATTTGGACTCACAGTATGAACGGGTGGTTCATAGTCTTTTGGATATTACTTCCCCTGAAAATGAAAGGGGGGAATCCTGCCCATATATTTTGAAACTGTCACATGGTGCTTACAAGGAGTGGTCTGCCTTCTATCATGTGACCGAGGAAGGATTAAGGGATGGTGGGCAATTTGAATTCATACGGGGGTGGGCCGGGAAACTGCCAGGGGCTGCAGCGAGGATTGCCGGGTTACTCCATTGTGCCGAAAATATAGATCAGCCATGGACTAAACAAGTTTCTTTGGAAACCATGCAAAGCGCCCTTGATATTGCGGCGGTCTTTTCAAATCATGCCCTTATTGCCTTTGATCTTATGGGGGCAGACGAAGGCATGGATAAAGCCCGTAAGGTTTGGTGCTGGATACGGCGCAAGGGTTTCAGTTCCTTCAAAAAACGGGACTGCTTCGACGCCCTTAAAGGGACTTTCCCCAGAATGGCAGATATTGAAGATCCGGTGAAAATACTTACAGAACGAAATTACATAAGACCACAGATTAAAGAAACTGGGGGCAGGCCTTCAATAATATGTCACGTCAATCCAATTTTTATGAAGGAAGGGTAACGATGGGATGGCGAGAGACTTTAAAGGTTGAACCGAAAAATAAAAATTCATTCTCTATCCGCAAAAGGAGCAATAGTAGCAAAAGCCCTATTCTAAAAGATCAAAAAATACCTTTTGCTACTTTTGCGGATATTGCGGATAGGATCGAGACCTCGAAAGGAACAATTTCTAAAATGCCAAAATGCCTTCATGGTCTCCCATGCCGGTTCATCCTTGTGAAGGATCACCGGCAAATATGCAGCAGGAACCAGCAGCCTATCTTTGACCTGGATGCCTGCCCCATCGGGAAATGGTTCTCTATCAAACACACTGGGGGAGGCAGCCAATGAACGAGCTTGAATTGATAATAAATCCGGATTGCCGGGTTGCGGCATTGATGCTGATGCCAATGGCCGGGATGATTTTTTATTGCCTGGAGAGGATCCGGGGAATTTTAAAGGGATAAAACAAACCGGCCGGAAAAGGGTTGCACCCCTTGACCGGCCATGTACCACAAAAAAAAGATGAGGTAATCATAATGCAGATCATACCAATTGACAACAAAAATTTAGTCCGGGCCTATCGGAACAAGGTATTAACCGATTCTCTACTTGTGGCTGAAAAGTTCCGCAAAAAGCACAAGAACGTCATTCAGAAAATCGAGGATTTGATGATTATTGACGATTACAACGGGCTGAATTTTCAGCCGGTTGAATACACGGATTTGAAGGGGGAAAACAGAAAAATGTATCAAATGGACAGAAAATCTTTTGCTGTCCTTGCTATGGGTTTCACCGGCAAGAAGGCGCTCCAATGGAAGATAAAGTTTGTTGGTGCGTTTGAGGCCATGGAAGAAATCCTGATGCGCCACAAGAATCTTGAATGGCAGCACGATCGCCAGACCGGAAAGGCTAAGCGCCTGGAATTGACAAGCTCCATACAGAAAGTGGTGGATCTTGCCAGGGGTCAAGGCAGCAGCAATGCAGACAGATATTATACAGCCTTTACCAAGCTGATTTATGGGCAGGTGTTCAACCTGAAAAATGTTCCTGATAATTTCCGGGATATATTGGACGAACGAGCGCTCCGAAAGCTCCGCTTAATCGAGGAACATGCCGCTTTGCTGCTTGATGAGACGGTCAAGGGTGTCAACGATTACCATGAGCCGTATCAGGTTTTAAAACGTAAGTTAACAGCGCTCCTTGATGTGGTGGGGCGGTTGTCTTTGGATGTGTCAGCATGAGCAAAGCCAGCGTCTACTTGAATGAGGGGATCAGGGCGGCATGAAAACCAGGGGCACCAGTAAAAAAGGCACAAGAAACGTATGGTGTCCCAATTATTCCAATTGCCTGGATGATTGCCTATCAGCCGGGAAAGGCGGTTTTTCCTGCCATGGGTGTGAGTATCAAGATGATTATTCCGGGGCACCACAAGACCAGGCCGAGCTTGCCGAGGATTGCCGGGGGTGCATGGCTCTTTTGTTGGCGGCTTACCAGGATTTGAAACCGAGTCAGGCACGCAGCCGGGCAAGTGGGTTGTGATACCAAACAAACCCCATGGGACGTCACCTTTTGTCACCTTTGGAATACCAACAAATGCCAACTTAGAATGAATAAAGGAGATCAATGAAATTTACACATGAACAGCTTTTAGAACGGGAATTTTGTGGAGCAAAGACCAGGGCCGGGACTCCATGCAAACGGCGGGATATTTATGAGAATGGCCGTTGACCGCTCCACGGGGGCCTGAGTACAGGACCAAAAACACCGAAAGGAAAGGCCAAGGCAGCCTTGAATGGATTCAGGAAGCTAACCCCATGCGAGGACCGGAAAACTCCAGTTTTAACTCCTATTGAATCAAATGGGGTTTCACAAGGAGGTGAGGCTATGGGTTAACACGGACCCCATGGGAACCTCCCAAAACCTCACTTTGTAGAGAAAAAAACGGGAAAGATTCAGGACAAAAAATAAGGAAGAAATAAGGTGTCTGGGGGATTTTTTGATGGGGAATATGCAGACCAAAAAGGTGAAGGAAAAGTGGAGTCCTGAAGGGGTATTGAAAACAAAAGGATTGTCCAAACTCCAACGGGCTATCCTGGGCCTTGCCGGGAACGGGCCGAGGGATTATTTCCAACTCACAACCCGGGAGATAATGATCAAGCTTTTTGACTGGATGCCTGCCAGGACACCGGATTATTCAGGTGGTCAGTCCTTTGATGTCCGAATGATCGGGCGTAAGGAGTATAGGAAACGGATGGTATCGGTTTCAAGATCCTTAGGGCGGCTATGCCACCGGGGATTGATGAAAAGGTGTTTGGGCTCCGGGCACTGGTTGACCGAAGCGGGCCGGGAGTATGTTGATTGTGATAACGGTTGATTTTAAGCCTCCATAAAAGGGGGTGGTGATTTTCCGGGTCCCTTTTCGAGATAACTCCAAGCACAGTTACGAGCAGCACAACCTTTGCCTGCCTGTGGTTGTTTCTTTATCACTTCCGAATACCGTTATAGACCGGAGGTGGTCATTCTTTCTCCGCAGTTGAAAAGCATTTAGGTTTCTCTTGACGACCTCAATTTAAATTAGTAACTCCATTAAGAGCAAATATCCAAAACTTCACAAATGGAAATTAGACATAAACGACACGAACCTGAGGTTGTGGTCGAGTCAGAACGGCTTAGGTTGTTTGTGGATAGGGTTGTTTAGATGTGGCGGAGTCTTGAGGGATGATTAAAAGGAGATTAATTATGACTTGGGTTTGTCCTGAATGTGGGGAAGAAAACAAAGACGAACTAGTCCGATGTATTTGTGGTTATGAAGAGCCACATACCAAAGAAAAAACTTCTATCGTTCATAAAATTCTTCAAATAGCCTTTTTTATTATTCTTTTTAAATTAATGCAAACAATTTTATCTAAATTTGTTTCATGGCTATAATTTGGAATTGCTTCTGAATAATAAAATTTTTTGCCGGTCTTATTGATCCGATCGACAGCGACACGACTTACGTCCACGAACTGGTAATCACGGGTAGCATTACGACAGCGTTCAAAACGCTTTGGCGGGTGTTGAGGAAAAGGGGGAGATAAGGCGTGGAAACATACGTAACAATAATAACTCTTGGAGCGGTTGCGCTATTTCTGTGCACACAACGATGGTTCTGGGATCTCGCAACAATAGTGGGTTTTATAGCGAGTATCTTCGCTATGCTTGCAAGCATTATTCATTTCCAGATTTTGTGGGCTTTGGGATTTTTGGCACTCGCAGCTGGCTGTATTGTTTTAGCATTTGCGAGCGAAAAACTGCCTCTGATATAAAAAATTACAGATTATCCCCTTGACGCCCCTCAAGTAAGATGTACCGGCAGCAGAACAACTCAATGCCGGGTGAAGTGGCAAAACCGACCCCACAGGATACCTGTGGTTTGAGTTTCAGCCCTCCCCTTATATGGTGTGGTATTAATCCGAGCTTAACCCCATCAAACAATCAGGCCGCTTTCCCTTTGCCGGGGAGGTGGCTTTTTATTTATATCTCCCCAAATCTGGGGAGACCCTTTTGCTACTTTTGCGGATATTGCGGATAAGGTTTCAGTTTTTATTTTTTTACCCGTTCACAGAAACATAGTGGGTAGATCACAACGAGTATGTGGGTGTGGTTTTGGGAAAGAGGATCTTTTCTGTTTGGTGATTGCGGGGTGGTTATTCTGGAGCAACATTGCCCTAAAGTGTCACTTTTGTCACCCCCAACAAAAAAGGTTTTCAGCCAAAAAACTGAAAACCCTTGCTGTTAATGGTGCGCCTGGCGAGATTCGAACTCACGACCTCCTGATTCGTAGTCAGATACTCTATCCAGCTGAGCTACAGGCGCCCAAAAACCTTTAGACAATACATATATAAATTTAAAATGTCAATTAAAAGTTGAAACTATTTGACCTCAAGGCCAAAACATGGATATAGAGTGATAAATGAATGATCTGTTTTATATGAAAATTGCCCTTGAAGAGGCTGAAAAAGCGGCCCGGATGGATGAGGTTCCCGTGGGCGCTGTGCTGGTGGATGGGACAGGTAGAATCCTTGCCAGAACGCACAACCAGCCGATAACCCTTTGTGATCCAACGGCCCATGCAGAGATGCTGGCCCTTCGCATGGGGGGTGAAAAAACGGGAAACTACCGATTGCCCGGGGCAACCCTTTATTCCACCATAGAGCCCTGTGTCATGTGCATGGGCGCAATCATTCATGCAAGGTTGTCAAGAATTGTTTACGGTGCCTGTGACCCCAAGTGGGGAGCGGCCGGTTCACTGTATAATTTTGCCTTTGATGCCAGACTTAACCACACCCTTGAGATTGTTCCTGGTGTGTGTAAAGATGAAGCAACGGAAATCATCAGAGGTTTTTTTAGAAACAAAAGGAGTTAAAAGTGCCAAACATAGTTGTTGTAGGAACCCAGTGGGGTGATGAGGGAAAGGGCAAGATTGTCGATCTTTTAAGCGGTTATGCCGATTACGTGGTGAGATTCCAGGGCGGGAACAACGCCGGACACACCATGGTGGTTGATGGCAATGAGATCATAAGTCATCTTGTGCCATCTGGAATCATCCAGAACAAGGTGTGTTTCATCGGCAACGGTGTTGTGGTTGATCCTCTGGTTCTGCTTGAAGAGATTGATTACCTTGACTCAAGGGGAATTGATGTCTCCCCGGAAAGGATCAAGATCAGCGACAGGGCACACATGATCATGCCCTACCACAAATCCATTGATCAGGCCCGTGAGCTGAAGAAGGGGGATGCAAAGATAGGCACAACCGGACGGGGTATCGGTCCCTGCTATGAGGACAAGGCCACCCGGCGGGGAATTCGGTTTGCAGATCTTCTTGATGAGGCTCTTTTTGCTGAAAAAGTTACGACCATCATGGAGGAGAAGAACTTTTACCTTAAAAACTATTTTAAAACTGACACCCTTGATCCTGGGGCTGTTATCAAAGAGTTCATGGGACTCAGGGATCGACTTCTGCCCTATATCTCAGACGTGTCTGTGGCTTTAAATAAGGGTATGGACCAGGGAAAACAGGTGTTGTTTGAAGGAGCCCAGGGGACGCACCTTGATATTGAACACGGGACTTATCCCTTTGTCACCTCCTCCAGCACCGTTGCCGCCAATGCCGCCTGTGGCTCAGGCGTTGGACCAGGTAAACTCGACCATGTCATGGGTATTGTCAAAGCCTACACCACCCGTGTTGGAAGCGGTCCTTTCCCGACCGAGCTTTTTGATGAGATTGGAGACAGGCTTCAGAAAAAAGGAGCAGAGTTCGGCGCCACCACCGGCAGACGAAGGCGATGCGGCTGGCTTGATATGGTGATGCTTAAAAATGCAGCACGACTGAACGGCCTGACTGGACTTGTTATTACAAAGCTGGATGTCCTTGACGGCCTTGAAGAGATCAAGATCTGCACAGGATACGAACACAAGGGAAAGGTCTATGATGCATTCCCACCGGCCATCAAGACCCTTGAGGAGTGCACTCCCGTCTATGAAAGCCATCCGGGATGGACGGAAAATATTTCAAAGATCAAGGATTACGAGGATTTTCCAGAAAACACCAAAAAATATCTGGATCGAATTAAAGAACTGTCCGGGGTGGATATTAAAATTGTTTCTGTCGGCCCAGGAAGAGAGGCAACCATCGTGCTTGATAATCTATTTTGTTGACATTGAGTTAAAAAAGATCTATTAACCCTTTTTAGTTCAGCTGTCGGGATGTGGCTCAGCCTGGTAGAGCACAGCGTTCGGGACGCTGGGGTCGGAGGTTCAAATCCTCTCATCCCGACCAGCTTAAACAAAGGCTTCCAGCCGTTTCTAAAACTTCCAGAATAGAAAAGATTGGTCACTTGAGTGACCCAGAAAAACTTGACAAGGAAACGGTTCCTATTTTGATCATCAAATTCTTCCTGTTATAGTTGGTTTTAAATAATCAGCTTTGATGGATTCCATTGAATCTGTTAAAGCTGTCTTTTTTTCTGAAGTTCCTCAAAATTTGCAGCGTAAAAATCAGCGCTGCCATTCAGATCCATAAATTCACCACGGAATAGATTCCACCCAGGATTGTATTTAATAGTCGCATTGTAATCGGTTATTTTTGAATGATTGTTCAAAAAAATATTGTAAATTATAAGAATGATGTGTAACCTGAATATTGTAAACTGTAGTTGGCTGGATATGCAAGACGCCGGGCATGGGACTGTAATTCGCCTGCTGCATATGCCTGGTAATGCAGCAGATCCGGTCAAATAGCGCTTCCGCAGGGTTTTTAGCTTTGAAATCAGGTCTATTTAGGTGCGTGGTAAGTTTGGAAGCGATAGTTATAACTATTTGATATAACAATATATCAGTTCAAAAACAAAAACAGGAATGCAACTTTCAGGTGTAATGTGTGTTCACAGGGTTACGATATGGTGGAAGGATTTGAAATGGATATTGATGAAGCCAAAAAACTCGTTAACAAGATTGCCGACCTTGAAAAGCAGTTAAAAGAGTTACAGGTTCAAAGCCAGAAGCAAATTGATGAAAGCCTTTCAAAATATCGAAGAGTCATAAATTCCACATCGGAAGGGTACCTGGAGCTTGACCTGGATTTTAAAATTGTTGACTTCAATATCACAATCTTGAAATTGCTCGGCAAAGACGAGCCCATGTTGTTAAACCACTCAATTGAAAAGCTTTATGAAAAGAGTAATATCTTTGTTCATTTTGCCAACCGGAATCATTTAAGCTTTGAAGCAACCTTTTTTACTGGAAATGGAGAAAAAATTCCTTTGCTTTTAAAGCGCAGTATTATGCATGATAACAAGGGAAAACCATGCGGGTACCTTGTCTTACTGACCGAATTGACTGAATTGAAAAAAGCACAGGAAAACCTGCAGCAAGCAGAGGCCCGTTACCGGATCATGTATAAGAATGCGATCCAGGGAATGTACCAGTGCGCCCTTGACGGATGTTTCCTAAGCGTCAATCCTGCTCTGGCCAAAATCTTTGGATTTGAAAATACCCATGAACTTCTTCACCGCCCCGGAGGAGTGGCAAGCCTCTATAAAAACAAAAAAGACCGCCAACCTTTGTTGGAGGCTTTACAAAAGTATCATATTGTAAAAAATTATGAAGTAGAGATGCAAAGAGATGATGGCAGACCGGTCTGGGCGCTTATCAATGCACGGCTGGCTGAAGATTCTCAAGGACTTTCTTTTATTGAAGGTATTCTCATTGATAATACTGAAAAGAGGATTGCCGAGGAAAAAATTCGTCAGAGCCGGGAGAGATTCAGGCATCTTGCCGACCACGACAATTTAACCAACCTTTTTAATACCCGATACCTCTATAGTGCCCTTGATCGACTTATTGAAGAGAGCAATAGAACCCTAAAGCCCTTTTCTCTGGTTTTCCTTGATATGGATAATTTTAAACATGTGGTCGACACACATGGCCACTTAAACGGCAGCCAGGCCTTGAAAGAGGTTAGCACAACCCTTGGGGAGGGGTTGAACACACCGGCTTTCGGGGTGGCCTATGGTGGAGATGAATTTGTGCTTGTCCTGCCGGATACTGGAAAAGAAGGCGCCTTAAAGCAGATTCAGGAAATTCGAAAGCGTATGAAACAAACGATTTACTTGAAAGACAAGGGTCTTGAGGTGCGTATGTCAGCAAGCTTTGGTATTGCAACATATCCAGAAGACTCCGATGACCGTGAAGGTCTGCTTGCCCTGGCGGATGAAGCCATGTTCAGGGTAAAAAACCGGGGAAAGGACGCAGTTGGTTTGACATCCGCCTGTGGCTCACAGGGGTGCGGCCCAATACTTTAAGACTTCTGGGTAAGCAAGAGAGAATCGAAAACAGGGGGAGACAGGGGATTCTACAAAACGTGTAGAACCAGCAGATGTGGGTGCAGGACTCAAATCCCTTGCAAAACAATTAAAAAGGAAGCACACAAATGACGACAAAAAACAAGCTGACCATACTATGGACCAATGACAATGTAATTACTGCAGAAAAAATGGTGTTTATGTATGGACTAAATGCAAAGAAAAAGGGTTGGTGGGATGAAGTCACCATCATCATCTGGGGCGCCACAGTAAAACTGGTCAGTGAAAACAAACTGATTCAGGACCTCATTCAAGAGGCCAAACTTGAAGGGGTGCATGTCACTGCCTGTAAAGCGTGTACGGATCAGCTCGGTGCCACGGAAATACTGGAAGGACTTGATATTGAAGTCATTTACCAGGGCCTCCCATTAACTCAACTTCTTAAAGATGGCGAGAGGTTAATCTCAATATAGACCGGCATGGCCGGAGCGAGGTATTTGCTCTCGGCCACAACGAAATTTGAAATGCCCTCACTGGCTATGTTTTGGTGGGCGTTTCATATAACTGGCACGGCCGGGGCGAGGTATTTGCTTTCGGCCACAACGAATATAGAAACTCGACAGCAGAGGTGGACGGGAACGGGTATTGCCCGCAGCGGATTAAACGGCAGCGGTCAGCATGGACGCTGAAGGAGCTGCCGTTTCCCTCGGAGCAGCCCAGGACGGGCTGCGAGAATGAGCGGAGGGTTATACCCGTTCCCGTCTACCGGTCAGACGAGTGTTTCATATAAACGGCCATGTCGGCCTGCCGACACAACGAAGCATGAAACACGATAATACCGGGCAGGCGATAGTACCATTCCGCTCTCTTTGGTTACCCTGACCGGAACGGTAAACGTCGGGGGAATTTCTGCCCTTCCAGACTAAAGCGCAGGAACTGCGGGCTAAAGTCCTCAAACAGCCTGCGCTTCTTAACGCCTGGAAGGGCAAAAATCCTAACCCCTTTGGTTTACAATGTTCCAGTCAGGGAAACCAAAGAGGGCTCTAAAGTCGAGACTTTCACAATGATGTTTCGACAAGAGTTTCTTATAAAACCGGCACGGCCGGAGCGAGGTATGGCTCCGGCCTCAACGAATTTTGAAACACCTTCATTGACAATGCTTTGGCAAGTGTTTCATATAAAAAACATCTGGCAGGCATTTATTTTGAGCGGTTCACCGGAAATGGGGCAATATATGACGGCCAACAACAGCATAAAAGTACGATTCATTTCATGTGGTATTTTTCAACCTGAACTGGAACAGGTCCTGGGTCAGATCCAGGCGGACCATCTGTTTAACTGTGTTTTTGAGGTCAGATATCTTAAGGCCGGGCTCCATTCTGACTTGGATGCCCTTAAAAAAGAGATGGTCAATTCCCTGAACCTGGATGGGGATGAACGGACAATTTTTCTATATGGCTCAAAATGTCATCCTGAGCTTGATGCCATTCTGGACAGGTATCCGGTAGTCCGGTTTAACCAGGACAATTGTATCCCGCTGCTTACCGGAGAAAATACATATGGTAAAAATGCTAAGACATTTTTTCTTACCACCGGATGGATTCTGAAATGGAAAGAGATTTTCGACTCCATAACGGGCCTGGACGAATCGGCTGTCCGGCAAAGTTTTGGATTGTGTGACCGGGTAATCTTTAAAAATACCAATATCCAGGACATTTCCGAGGAAGCATTGCTGGAGCTTTTTGAATATACAGGCTGTCCCATTGAAATTGAAGATATCGGCCTGGATCTGTTCAAGAAGAATATCATTGGTGCCCTGGAGCAGGTTCTAAACCAGTGCAGGGCATGAATTCATTTGCTTGTCTTTCAGCTCACATACAGCGTTGCATCAAAGAGCGCAGAGTAAATCAAGCCGAGTTACGGCTGGCATTAATATTGCCATACAATGACCGCCTGACAATTTTTTCATAATCCCCAGAATAGCCAGACTTTTGCTCAATCATCTGGAGGGCATACTGCTGGATGATCAGCAGTGGTAAAACAATCTGTTCCCTGATTTCAATCGATCTTTTTGACACAGGCTCTTCTTCCATGAGCGTGCTTTGATCCGAGATAAGAAGAACCATTTGTTTTGATAAGGTATATTCGTTGAATAAGAGTGTCCAGAATTCTTTATAGTTTGGATCCTCGGCAATATATCCGGTCAAGGCAAAATTGCATTTTGACAATGACATCATGCTGTTGAATATCAATGCTTTGAAAAAGGGGACATCCTTGAATAATTGTCTTAATTCATTCAGTCTGCCGTCATCCACAAATGCTTTTAAGGACGTTCCAATACCAAAGTACCCTGGCACATTCTGCTTTAACTGGCTCCATGATCCAACAAAGGGGATGGCCCTTAAATCTTTTAATTCCAGTTTTCCCTTGCTCGTTCTTCGGGTCGGTCTGCTTCCGATATTTGTTTCTCCGTAATATTTCAGGGTACTTTTGTTTTCCAGATAGGGAATGAACATCTTGTGATTTTTAAGGGCGGTATATTTTTCAAAGCTTAACCGGGCCAATGTGTCCAGGGTCTGTCTTGATTGGTTGGATATGGCGTTTCGCTGTTCATACAGGCTGTTTGACAACCCGGCGGTGAGAAGTTGCTCGCAATTGTGCATAAAATGGGCTTTTGATCCGTAGTGACTGGTGATGGTCTGGCCTTGAATGGTTAACTGGATGGCATGATTTGAAATTTTCTGGCTTTGTGATGCATAGAAACGATGTGTCTTCCCGCCGCCCCGGGCTGGTGGTCCCCCCCTGCCGTCAAAAAAAATCGCCTTAACATTGTTGTGATCACAGACCGCTGATAAATGTTCTTTTGTTTTAAAGATCGACCAGTTGGCCTGGAGATACCCCCCATCCTTTGTGCCGTCTGAAAATCCCAGCATCATCGTCTGTCTGTTCCGGCGCTGACTGACGTGGGATCGATATTCCGGAATATCAAACAGTTCCTGCATGATTGTTCCTGCGTGTACCATTCCTTCCATGGACTCGAACAGGGGGACGATATCAACAGCTATTTTCCCGGAATCCCGGCAACACCACCTGAACAGCCCATGGACAAAGAGTACCGAAAAAATGTCTTCCGAATTACTGATAATATACCTGTTGCACCCCTTTTCCCCGTTTTTCATCTGGATGGCCGCAATTTGCGAAATGATTTGAACGGTGTCCTTGACGATTTTATCCTGGAACTGATCCGCTTCAACAAGAAAATTTTCATGGACAAGGATCGAAATCAGTTCGTTTTTTTCAAGTTCATCCAGACTCTCTTCAATCCGGTTTTTTTGTTTGAGAATTTCTTGAATCGCCTGTTTATGGACAGCATGATTCTGCCTGATATCCAGTATGGCAAAATGGGTTCGAAACAGCTTTACCCGGTCAATGAGTTTGTCCAGGTCTTCCAGGTATAATCCATTAAATGTGCTGACCAGAGCATCTCTGATCGTGTAAAGGGGGGTTATGATATCCTCAAAGGTGAGTGTCTTTGTTGGATCGAACATGGTGTCATGAACACAGGTTTTGAGCGTTGTTATAATATCGTCCACACCCCTGAACGTCAGCTTTCGTTCAAGCCCTTCAATCTCCCGGTAATAGCACCCCATCAAGGTCATGCGTAGTTCATCGGCCACAGCCATGGTTATTTCAGAGGTAACAAAGGGATTGCCGTCCCTGTCACCGCCCGGCCAGAATCCCAGCTGGATGATCTCTGGATTGTCAAAAACAGAGTTCTGGACGTTTCGTTTTATGTAGGAATACATCTCACCAACGGCATCGTAGTAAACGCTCTTGAGAAAGTAGATGATATTTTTTGCCTCATCACATGGCGTTGGTTTCCGGGCGTTTATTAACGAAGTCATTCCCAGTTGCTGTAATGCGAGATCTATTTCGTTGATGTTGTTGGCGGCAATGAGTGTTCGCAGGTTGTCAATAATATCAAGTACTGAAGGTGAATAGAACTGGGTTGGATGGGCAGTGAATACAATCCTGATACTGAAGGTGTCTAGCTTGTCTGACAAAACACCCCTTTTTCTTTTGTTGTCTGACAGGTGTATGTAATCCTTGAGTGACAGCTCGTTGCCGTGGGTTCGCAGCTGGGCAAAGGCTGAATCTTCTACGCTGTCGTAAAGAACGACCTGCCTTTCCACATACTGGATCACCCGGAACATGAAATCAATTTTTTCTCGTTCCGATTGAATTTTGGTATGGTCGCTGAAAAAGGAATTCAATATTTCCAGTGGGGCCTTGCCTGATTCAAGATCGTTCCTGCAGACATGGAGCAGCAATGGAATAAGCATTCCGATATTGCTGATTTTCTGAAAGGGCAGGTTCAGGAACAGGCTGTTGTATACATAAAATTTGTTTTTTACCGATTTTTCAAAGGCTTGTATTCTTCGGGGTTTGTTCATCGTCATTGATCTCCACCATGGCCACCTTGTGGGGTGCCAGTTGAATCGTTTCAAACGGCATCTCTATTCCAGCGGCAGTTAATGCGTTGAATACTTTTTCCCTCAAGTCAAAACGCTTTTGCACGTGCAGACGTTCATCCGCAAGCCATACGCGCAGTTCCAATGCAACATTATAATCGTTGAGACTTTTGACCACCATGGCTGGCAATGGGTTTGCCATGAAATCCGTATCCTGTTGCACCAGATCGATCAGGATCTGGCGTACGCGGTTCAGGTCTTCTGTAACCGCTACAGTCACATCAATATCAAGGCGCAGATGGGGAAAATTTGTATAGGAAACAACGGTTTTGGTCATCACTTCGGTGTTGGGCACAGCCAGCATTTTTCCATCATTGGTAATAATCCGGGTGGAACGCAGGGTTATCCGATCAACCCGGCCGTAGTTGTTATCTATTTCCACCAGGTCATCAATGGTGAACGGTCGGTCGATAAAAATCAGGATGCCTGAAATAATATTGGACAGTGTATCCCGGGCCGCAAACCCGATGGTCAGGCCGACAACGCCCAATGAGGTCAGAACAGCCGTGGTCTGAATGCCGGCAGCGCTCAATGCGGCCAATACCCCAAGGACCAGGATGCCGAATTTCACCAGTGTCTCAACAAAAGCTGCTGAAGTTCGGTCGAGGTATCGCTTCCAGCGGGGCAAGACCAGGCCGTTTACGAACCGCCAGATCAGGTAGAATACCGCCATGATAATGGCTGCAAGACTCAGGTCAACAATGAGTTCCGCCAGGGGCGGGCCAAGTCTTTCTGGACTGAAATATTCCCTGAGGCGGAAGATAAGACTGTCGATCAATTGGTTCATGATGTTTGGCTCCGATTTGCAGCAGGTCAGTGGGCGTACTCCGTCAACCTGGAGTATGGCAGTAACGGTCCTTGATGTCCAATTATAATTATCGCAGATTGTTTCCGGCATATTAAGCGGGTGAAGGGACTGTCTGGCAGGTGCTCACAATACGCCTGGCCGAGTCCTTGTCCATGGATAATCATGGACATTCCCGGGATAAATGTCTATAAATAGAATCGTAACGACTGATCTTTCTGTGATTCCTCATAATGAGCAGGGGTATGGTTTATGACAGAATCGTTTGTTTCACTGATGACATGGCTGGGAATCGTTTTCTGCATCAGCCAGTCAGCAATGTTTTCCGGGATGAATCTGGCCCTCTTTAGCGTGGGGAGACTGCGGCTGGAGATTGAAGCCTTGACTGGCAACACCCAGGCGGCAAAGCTGCTGAAAATACGCGAGGATTCCAATTTTATTCTGACCACGGTTTTGTGGGGAAATGTGGGAATCAACGTGCTGCTGACACTGTTGTCCAATTCCGTTCTGGCGGGCGTCAGTGCGTTTCTTTTCTCAACGATGTTGATTACCTTTGCCGGAGAAATTTTGCCCCAGGCCTATTTTTCCAGGAATGCCCTCAAGATGGTATCACTTCTTTTTCCTGTTCTCAGATTTTATCAATATGCCCTGTATCCGGTTACGAAATCGTCTGCAAAATTTCTGGACTGGTGGCTTGGGCCAGAGAGTATTCAATATTTTAGAGAGTATAACATACGAGAGTTGATCAAAATGCACATTGAGGCGGATGGGGCAGATATTGACAGGATTGAAGGGCTGGGAGCCTTGAATTTTCTGGACATAGACGATCTTCTGGTTACCCAGGAAGGCGAACCCCTGGACCTCAAGAGTATGGTGGAGCTGCCCTGTGAAAATGGCAGGCTGATTTTTCCAGAATTCAAACAGGAATCGTCGGATCTGTTTCTCCGGCAGATTGAACGGTCCGGGAAAAAGTGGGTGGTTCTGGTCGACAAGGAAAGGCTGCCCCAGCTCGTACTGGACGCCGACAGTTTCCTCCGTCACGCTTTTTTCATGGTGTCGCCTCCAGACCCCCTATGCTATTGTCACCGCCCCATCGTGATCCATGATGCTTCAACGGAGATTGGGACGATTCTTAATCAGTTCAAGGTTCACAGCAAAAATCCAGATGATAATGTCATTGAACAGGACATTATCCTGCTGTGGGGGGCATCCAAGCGGATCATTACAGGTGCCGATATCCTTGGGAGACTCATGCAGGGAATCAGCATTAAACATACAGCAACAGGTGTAAAACATGCAGCAACGGGTATGGAGGGGCAGCATTGAACCGAGTCGGAAAAAAACTGGCAACCTATCTGTCCCAGCCACTGGAGATGGACAGACATGTTGCAACCAGCAGATACGAGGATCTGGCAGCAACCATAAAAAAGGGGGATATCCTCCTGGTTGAGGGCAACAGCCGTATCAGTACGGCCATAAAATACCTGACACAGTCAACATGGTCCCATGCTGCCCTTTGCCAGGGAGAGGGTCTCGGTCATGCCCGGATTAATCCGAAAGAGCCTTTCCTGGTTGAGGCGGATCTCAAAGAAGGAGTCAGGGCCGTGCCTTTGTCGTTTTATTCACGATTTCATACCCGTATCTGCAGGCCTGTGGGGCTTGTGGAAAAAGATATTGACACCGTGGTTGACTATGCTGTCAGCCGTATCGGCAATACCTACGATCTTAAAAATGTTTTTGATCTGGCAAGGTATCTTATCCAGTCACCTCCTGTACCCCAGCGATGGCGGCGAAAACTGCTGTCACTGGGCAGTGGAGATCCCACCAAGGCAATTTGTTCGTCAATGATTGCCCAGGCATTTCAGTCAGTTCACTATCCGATTCTGCCTGAGGTATTAATGAAAAATTCCCAGGAAATGGCATGCAGGCGGTGCTACAGGGAGATTCTCCATATAAAACATTACAGCCTGTTTATGCCAAGGGATTTTGATGCCTCTCCTTACTTTGAGATTATTAAGCCAACCCTGGTGAGGGGGTTTAACCCCTACGAAATTGAATGGTCGGTCCAGGATGGCACGCTTGAGGCGAATATTCAGTCGTTGACCTAGGACAGGTTCATATTGAACAACCGTTGATTGTAAAATAATTTGAAATAATTCCGCCGAGGAGACCACTGTTATGCTCAATTTTAACCTGACAAAAACCCAGCTCAAACTTCAGGAAAAAGCAAGGAAATTTGCCCTTGAAGTTGTTCTGCCCCAGGCCTGGTATTATGATGCAAGGGATGAAACCCCGTTGCATATCCTGGAACGAGCCTTTGACGCCGGCCTCTCCAACAGCGATATCCCCAAAGCTTATGGCGGTAAGGGGCTTGGAATAGTCGAGGGATCGATTATTACAGAAGAAATCTCGTCGGCCTGTCCGGGAATGGCAACGTCCATTTTTGACAATTCCCTGGGGATGGAGCCCTTGATTCTGTCCTCCAACGAATTTTTAAAAGAAAAATACCTCACCCTGTTTGCCAAAGAGTTCAAGCTCATCAGCTTTGCCACGTCAGAGCCCACCATGGGATCTGATGTCTCGTCTGTCCGTTGCCTGGCCCGGCCGGATGGCGAGGATTATATCCTCAACGGAACCAAATACTGGGTCACAAATGGTGGCATTGCTGATTACTTCAGTATTTTTGCCACGGTTGATCCTGAAAAGAAACACCAGGGAATCTGTGCCTTCTTTGTTGACCGCAAATGGCCTGGCATCCGAGTGGGAAAACCCATTCCTAAAATGGGCCAGCGAAGTTCCAATACCGTGGGCGTTCATTTCGATAATGTCCGGGTGCCCAAAGATCATATTCTGGCCGAACCCGGGGAGGGGTTCCTTTTGTCCATGAGAACCTTCAGCCGGACAAGGCCGGTCATTGGCGCCTTTGCCATTGGAGCGGCCCGTTCGGCCATGGAATATGCCATGGATTACGCAAAAAAGCGCCGGGCCTTTGACCAGAAGATCGGTGACTTCCAGGCCATTCAGTTTAAAATCTCTGAAATGTACCAGAAGATTGAGGCCTCCAGGCTGTTGGTCTGGAAGGCCGCCTGGGAAGCTGATAATGGGGTCGACCCGACTCTGAACGCTTCCATTGCCAAATTCTACGCCACGGAAACAGCCATTGAAGTGGTCAGCGAGGCCCTTCAGATTTTGGGTGGATACGGGTATACAAAGATGTTTCCCCTGGAAAAACTCTACCGGGATACCCGGTTGCTCAGGATCTATGAAGGAACCAGTGAGGTTCAGAGAATGATTGTTGCCGGTTATCTCATGGGCGGGTATAAGCCGGTCATGCCACCCCTGGAAGATCTGCTCCTCCACCGTGACCAAAACCCTTCAGAAGAATCAGCCAAAGGGGCAGCAGGAGAGAAAAGCTGGCGATGCCGGATCTGCGGACACGTTCATTACGGTGCCGAGCCTCCTGAAGAGTGCCCCTACTGCTTTTTTCCGGGCAAGGCATTTAAACAGGCCAGGGCAGACCAGGAAAAACCAGCCGAATGATTCTGGTGGGGAAGGGGACGCTTCCATGGAAGCGTCCCTGGGGGTGTCAGGCATTGGGCAGGATGTTGGAGAACTGGTACTCTTCGGCTTTCTTGCCCACGCTGAGTTCGTACTCGGTTTCTCCCCATTGCTCAATGGTCAGGAAATAGTCGCCTGAATCATCGGCATAGTCCCATTTGAAGACCTCCCGGCCAGGGGCATTGTCCTTGAAAAAGAGGGCGCCTCCGGTTTCGTCCAGAAAAAACTGCTTTCCTTCAAATTTAATTTCATTGGGAGGATCATCTGACTGGGTGATGGCAGCCCTCACGTCTGGGTCAAGGTCCCTGAATGATCGTTTCCGGCTGATGGTCCAGTAGTTCTCGTCGTCGGGTTCAAGTTCGAGAAACAGGGTTTCATCGTGGCTCTCCATCTGCCATTCATGGGTGAGGTCTTCTTCTCCCCAGTCATAGCGGTTGGTGGATACGATTTGCCAGGTCTTCATGTCATAATCCACATAGTATCCGGTTTTCATTCGTTCCAGGCTCAGCCCGGAAACAGGATCCACATCATCGGCCTGTTTGGATGCAAACTTTCGTTTAAAAAAATCGCCTAATCCCATTTTTTTACCCGGGGATCAGGAGATCCCCATCCTTTTTTTAAGTTCAAGAAGATCGGTTGATGCGCCGGGTGAAGTGCTGCCCAGGGCGTTGTCGATCTCCGAGTCAATTCCGGCATCGGCTGCAGCCACTTCGCCGTAGGCCTGGGCCAGGGATTCGTCTTCCTCGACCTTTGCCTTCATCTTTTCCAGCATGGCAATGGTGGATGAACTGTCAATGTTTGCAAGCTGGGCATTGATTTTTTTGGTGGAATGGGCCGTTCTTGCCCGGGCCTTAAGGGTGATCAGGTCGTTGTCATAGGAGGTGATGGTGGATTTGAGCTTGCTCACCTGGGTCTGAAGACCGGCAGCCCTTTGTTCATGGGCCGTGGCTTCGGTTCCAAGGCGAACCGATTCCGCCAGACTCTGCTCTTTCAGGTTCAGGGCCTCTGTTGCAAGGCGCTCTGCATCGGCCGCATCCATGCTGCCGTTTTGCATTTTCTGGAGCAGCAGCATGGCCTTTCGTTCGTAATCCTGGGCCATGTTTTTCTTTTTGTCAGCCTCTTTTCTGGTTCTGATGGCAACCCCCTTAACTTCGGCAAGGCTTGTCATGGCAGCGGTAAGATCTTTTTTTAGATCCCGGATGCCCTGTTCTGTAAGCTTAATGGGATCTTCCATTTTATCTATCATGGCGTGGGCCTGGGATTCGCCCACCTTGAACAGTCGTTTGAAAAATGACATTGATGCTTCTCCTTGGATTATGGAAATATTTTTTGTTGATTGATTTTATTTTCAGGAATCGTTGCCGGTTACAGCCGGGAGTTTATTCCCATGATGGAACCGTTCAGTTCATGGGTATTCCAGTCAGACGTATTCCAGCAGTTCTGAGCCGTATTCCGACAGGGCAAGGGTCAATGCATGGATTGACCCTTCAAGTTCGTTTCTGTCAAGATTTTCAAGCTGCAGGGTGTCCCTGAATATGATGTAGGTTTCTGCTTCATCCACCACAAAGGCGCCATGGACAAGCTCACGGTTGAGCTGTAAAAGCCGCTTGTAAAGGGTGTTTTTGTTTTGGGGAACCTTCATAATTACCTGTTCAAGGACAACAATGGGTGCTTCGCAGTCGATTACCAGGTTTTTAATGCCGTTTTCTTCATCTTCGACAATGACGAGCTCTTCTGCCTTGTCCTCCTTGGTGATAGAGATCTCCATGTCGTTTAAAAATCCCTTGATCAGGTTGAATTTATCTACCATCTTTGTCTCCTTAAGATATCTTTTGGTTTAGGCAAGCTTTGGCCGCTGTTCTGCAATAACCATGAGGGAATCGTCCTTTTTTAATACATAATCATTGTCAGGGTTAGATGTCGTTTTTTTGCCTGATGCATCTTCAACCCCGACGCAGAGGATGTTTTCTCGTTCCTTGAGCCGGCACATGGCCGTGAAAAAAGAATTTCCCACAAGATAAGGCGGTATTGTGATCTTGTAAAGCTCATTTCCATATCTATTGCTCACAAGTTCGCTGACAAACCGGGTCACACCGTGGTCAAGGGCGGCCTGGACAAGGAGGTTGGTGGAGATCTCTCCAACCACAATGATTTCATCTGCCCGTGCAAGTTTGAGGTGTTCCATGTTTTTGGGGTCCATGAGTTCGACACAGGTGTAAAGATCCGGCACAAGATTCTTAATCGACATGGTGGCAAGAATGGTTTTGGCGTCCTTGGCATAGGTGTCGAGGGTGTCGTCGGACAGGATGATGGCAACCGAAGCCTTGTCTGCGCTTGCCATGGCAAGGGTCTTCTGGTCGATTTCACCCCGGACAAAGAAAACATTGTCCTGAACGCAGGGCGTTTCGGCAAGATCTGCAATGATCACCATGGGAATGGTTTCACTCTTGGCATCCTGGTTCATCTCGCTGATGATGGTCTCTCCACGATAGTTCCAGCCGCAGATGATAAAATGTTCCTTTAAATCGGTTGTCTTCATCCCTCGTTTCTCCATGAACTTGTTTTCAATAAACATGCCTGCAATGGTTGCCGTTAAAAGACCGATAAGGCCGATGCCGGAGAGCATCACAAAGATGCCGATAACTCTTCCGCCGGGGGTTGCAGGTGAAACGTCACCATAACCCACGGTTGTCATGGTGACAATGGACCACCACAGGGCATCAATGAAGGGCGTCTTTTTTTCAAAAAACATGAGCAGCAGGCTTCCTGAAAAAAGGACAAAGACTGCATAAAAAAGAACCCGGTGAATGTTTTCACGTTTCAGTAGATTAAAGAAACGTGCTAGTGCAGAAAAAACGTGAACCATAATTTTACTCCTTTTCCCTTTTTATTGTCAGTTTTTTTTGATAATTTCAAGGAAATTGATTTTGGAGCCGGGCGCTTGTAAACCCGTTGTGATGGTGATACTATACCGTGTTCTATCCCCATAATTAATAAAAGGATTAATAAAAGAGCAAAAGATATGAATGAACAAACTCAAATGAATTTCTGGCAGGACCACTCGCTTGAATACCTTGAAATGGCTTTTAAAACAGACTTTCAAGAACGGGTGGAAAATCCCGACGGCCATGGTCGACGAACCGGTGAATGCGGTGACACGGTGGAATTTTTTCTGATGGCAACCAACGGGGTGCTCACCTCGATCACCTATGACGTTGACGGGTGCAAAAATACCAATGCCTGTGCCAATACTGTGGTTCACCTTGCAACGGGAAAAACGGTGGATGCGGCATGGAACATTACCCATGAGGATGTCTCAGCCTTTCTCAAGACCTTGCCGGCCCACGACACCCATTGTGCAGAGCTTGCTGTTGGTGCCTTTTATCTTGCTTTAAAGGATCTTGCCAGACAATCAAAACATGTTAATACAGTCAATACAAAGGAGAATGCCATCGATGGGCAGGATATCATCGTTTGAACTGCTTAGGGAGAGTGAGCGGGAAACAAGAAAAGACTTGATCATTACTGCAGCGACGGAGTTGTTTCGTGAAAAAAATTTCTGGGACATCAGCATGCGTGACATTGCCGGTACGGCAGGGGTGTCGGCCTCGTCTCTTTATCGTTATTTTCCAAGCCGGGATGATCTCTTTATTGAGGCATTGCTCATTGACATCAACAAGATTGAAATCCTTCTCAACGAGCGCATGGTCAGGGGCGAGGGGCTTGAGGCGTTGACCCTTGCCGTTGTTGACTATTTTCTGGACAACGAACCGACCTTTCAGATGATGTGCCATTTTTTGATGAGGGGGGATGAAACTCCTGGAGTAAACGAAAAATTTGGTGCAGTTCAGCTTCATTTTTTAAAAATGTTTGAAAAGGTTGTAAAGACCCTTGCCGGTGGGGAAGAGGCTCTGACCCAGCTGCACATCCGCGCCTTTTTTGCATCCCTGTCAGGTATTGTCATGACATTTCGTCGTTTTCCCGGTTATACAGATCAGGAGCGGCGGGGTTATATTCATAAGCTTTCTTTGCTTATCATGAGCGACGGAAAGGGGATTGGTGTTTAAAGCCAGGTCAGGTGGTTTGAATCCACAGATATGATAACATGGCTGCCCGGATAAAGGGCAAGAGAGGCAACCATCTCCCGGTCAAGCCGGGGGGTAAATATGAAGTCACCTACCTGGATGGTCACGGCAATCCTGCTGGCCTTTTGATCAAGCATCAGGTGGGTGACAATGCCCTTGAGCCGGTTTGTGAATCCAGATCCGTTAATGGGGTCACAATGATCTGGGGTCTTGGGGCTGTTTGCGGGCCGTTCAACCTCAACATGGATATCAAGGTTGTCGATCAGTCCCAGGGCATCTTTTTCCGGCGGGACAGGGGCAATAAAAAGCTGGCCGTTGCCAAGGGGTGTTGAAAAAAGGCCATTGTTTTGCCGTGTCCAGGGACCGGTCACCATGGTATGAATCCCGGGTTTCATGATTTTACCGTTGAACAGATGGAGTGTGGTTTCGCTGATCTCGTCAAGCCACTGGCGGTCGTGGCTTGCAATGACAAGGGTTGTTCCCCATTCGTTCCTTGCCGCAAAGGCAGCCTGGCGAATGAGTTGTGCACTTTCAAGATCAACGCTTGCTGTGGGTTCGTCCAGCAGAAGGACCTGGGGGCGCAGGGCAAGGCGGGCGGCAAGGGCAACCCGCTGGGCCTCTCCTCCTGAGAGTTCATGCCATTGCCTTTGGGCAAAACCGTCAAACGTCAGGCCCACCTTTAAAAGGGCGTCCGACACCTTTGCCTTGAGGTTGTCCCTTGTGCCCCGAATCTTTAATCCATAGGCCGTGTTGTCATATACCGTTCGTTTGAGAAGATAGGGCTTCTGGGTCAGCAAGCTGATTTTAAACCTTACGTTTGGCGAAAAGAGTTGTCCTTGTTTGCCATTGAACAAAATTTCACCCCGGGTGGGTTGTTCAGCAAAGGTCATGAGCTTTAAAAGGGTGCTTTTGCCGCTTCCGTTGGGACCGGCAAGGCCGGTGATGGATCCCTTGGCAATATCCAGGGATTTAATCTCAAGGGCCCTGTGGGTTCCATAATAATGGGCAACTTGTTTGAATCGGTATTCAAGGGCCGGCTGCATTATTGTTTTCTCAGGAATGACAGGGAAAGGTTGACGGCAAAGGCGATGGTGATGAGCACCAGACCCAGTGCGATGCCGTTGGCAAACATTCCCTTGCCTGTTTCAAGGGCAATGGCCGTGGTAATGGTCCGGGTGTGCCACTTGATGTTGCCGCCGACCATCATGGAGATGCCCACCTCGGTCATGACCCTGCCATAGGCCGTGACTGCTGCGGCAAGAATGCCGAACCGAACCTCCCACAGGCAGGTGGCGATGATGTTTTTCCGACCTGCCCCAAGGGAGATGAGGGTCAGTTTCAGGTGAGGATCCATTCCTTCGATGGTGGCCGCCGTAAGTGCCGTTACAATGGGAAAGGCAAGAATGGTCTGGCCCACGGCAATCCCCCCCAGGGTGAACAAAAGGTTGAAATCGCCAAGCGGTCCCCGGCTTGATATGAAGGCGTAGACCAGAAGGCCGATAAAAACCGTGGGAAGAGCTAAAAGGGTGTCAAGCACCGTTCGCAGGGGGCGTTTGCCCTTGAAATCAAAGTAGCCGAGCAAAAATCCCAGGGGCAGACCTGCTGCCATGCTCATGAGCATGGAGCAGGTAGATACTTTCAAGGTTGCCTGCACGGCGCTCCAGGTTGCACTGTCGCCGGTTGCAAGAAGCCCAAAGGCCTGGGCAAGCCCTGCAAGGATAAAATCCATTTTAAGCGGGGTCGTCCTATTTGGCGTTCGGGGTAAACAGCGGCTGACCCAGGAGTCTAAACTCTTTGATCAGGGTCTGGGCCTTTTCTCCGGCCATCCAGTCGGAAAAAATCATGGCAAGGTCGTATTGGGCATTAGGGCAGTTTTTTGGATCCAGGGTGAGGACGCTGTACTGGTTTAAAAGGATGGCATCTCCCTCAACAAGTACCTGGAGGGGGGCTGTACCCCCTTTCTGGGACTGGTATTTGATAAAGGTACCCCTGTCCGTCATGGTGTAGCCCATGCGTTCTTCAGCGGCATTGATGGTGGCAAGCATGCCCTGGCCTGTCTGGATATACCAGTTTTCTTTTTCAGGAAGGGGTTTGCCGGTCTGGTTCCAGAGGATTTTCTCTTTTTTGTTGGTGCCTGAATCATCCCCACGGCTCAGGAACAGGGACTGGTTGTCCCGGATTATTTCAAGGGCCTGCTTTACGGTTTTTCCCTTAACCTGGGCAGGGTCTGCTGCCGGGCCAATGATGACAAAGTCGTTGTACATTATTTCGCGCCGGTCTTTGCCGAATCCTGCATCAATGTAGCGTTTTTCAGCTGCAGGGGCATGGACGAGCAGCACATCCACGTCGCAGCGCTCGCCAAGCTTTAAGGCCTTGCCCGTTCCCGTTGCGGTCCACTTGATCTCAATATTGGTATCCTTTGAAAACAGGGGCATGAGATAATCCAGAAGCCCTGTGTTGTCCGTGCTTGTGGTGGTGGCCATCATCAGCTTTTTTTCCTGGGCCGTTGCCGCTGATAACGGGATTATGGTGATCATCATCAAGAGAATAAGGGTTTTGAACGATAAACGGGTTCGTTTCATCAGGGTGCTCCTTGGTTGTATTTGTGTGGTTGGTAAATAAAAAAGATTCAGTTGTTGAATCTATAGGTTTTAATGGGTTCTATGTCAATGGGAAATTTGATTTTTAAAAGTCCTTCTGATTCGGGCAACTTAACGCGACATATACTTACAGGTCTATCCAGAAAAGAGGGGTGTTTGTCGTAAAATCCATGAGGGTTGCCCGGTTGTTCTCAACGATTCCGTAGGTGAAGGCCTTAACCCGTGGAACAGCCAAAGAACCCGGGTTGAAATGGACGAATTTTTCTTTTTTTTCAAGTTTTGGAACATGGGTGTGGCCCTGGATCACCAGGTTTGTGTGGCGAGGTAAATTGGCGATGGGGGCGTGTCCATGGATCAGGAGAATGTTGATTCCGCTGTATGTGAACTCAAGCTCATAATGGTAACCCGGGCAAAAGGCCGGAACATCGCAGTTGCCGTAGACATAGTGAAACCGGTCTCCCAATGCCGTAGCCTCCTCTTTGATTGTCTGGGGTCTGAAATCAGGGCCGAGTCGGCCGTACCGGGTATCAAAAAGATCCCCTGCCACCACAAGGATGTCATCTTTTTTCACCATGGACCTGATCACTTGCCAGGTGGCGTAACGTCCGTGAACATCGGCTGTAACAATGAGTCTCCCTAACATCAGCGGTCCTTTAAAAACAGGTTGTGGTATTCATTCTCAGACAGGTGCTGTTTGAGCATTTTGTTGATAAAAATATAGATCTCTTGTAATTCGTCCTGATCAAGCCTTGGGATGAATTTTGCCATGAACCTGTCTTCTGAAAACTTCTGAAGATAGAACATGATGGTCTCCTGATCGGTTTTTCTGTCCATGCCAAAGGCGCCAAGCCCTGTGTAGTTTTGGATGAAATTGTGGGTGTCCTGTGCCATGATTGTTTTTAACGCTCCCCTTGTTTAAATTTTTAAACTCCCACAACAGGGTCGGGAGATCAACCTTTTTTTGTTTCCTGGTGCGGGTTTGGTTTGCATTTTCAATTTGATCATTATAACGTAATCGGGTTGCTGTATCAATGCTAACCCTAAGGGACTTGGAAAAATTAAAATCCAGCGCCCTATTGGTGTTTTTTAAAATTTTTGAGCCCCTAACCGGGTTGAAAAAGACCCTTTTAAAAGGAGCGGATTTGTCAGGTATGGGTAACGACGGATTTGACATTGACTGGTTCTATGGTGCCCATGGCCATCGGTTGCGGTATGGTCGGCTGGATGGTTCTGATACAGGGGCAAACAAGGTTGTTCTCCTCCTGAACGGAAGGTCCGAGTTTCTTGAGAAATATGTCGAAGTTGCAGAAGAACTTGTTTCAAGGGGTTACACGGTTTTAAGTTTTGACTGGCGGGGGCAGGGGTTGTCCGTTCGAGAGCTTGAAAACCGGCAAAAGGGATATGTTAAAACCTTTGAGGATTATCTTGCGGATCTTGCCGTTTTTTACCGGCAGATCGTCATTCCCCTTGATTTTCCCGTCACACTTCTGGCCCACTCCATGGGCGGTCACCTGGGCCTGAGATTCATGCACGACAACCCCCATGCCTTTTCCAGGGCCGTTCTTGTCTCTCCCATGATTGATATTGTCACTTTGCCCTTTCCTTCCTTTGCAGCAAGGCGTATTGCAAAAATCGCCTGTGCTGCAGGATTTGGCGAGGCCTATGTCCTGGGCGGAACCAATTACGCCCCGGGCAAAGTTTGTTTTGATACCAATCGGTTGACCCATGACCTGGAGCGGTTCAACCATGAAGAACGACTCATCGCACAAATACCGGACCTTGCCCTGGGGGATGTGACCTATGCATGGCTCAAGGCTGCCTTTGACTCGATTCAACTGCTCAAGGTAAAATCATATGCCGGGCAGATTGGGACGCCGGTGATGCTTGTCAGTGCAGACGAGGACAGGGTGGTATCGATCGCGGCTCAGCGGCGCATGGCAAGGGACTTGCCGGACTGCCGGTTAGTTTGTCTGCCCAATGCCCGTCACGAGATTCTCCATGAGACAGACGGAATCCGAAGGGCCTTCTGGAAGCATTTTGATGCTTTTACTGCCTGATGTTTGTCTTGGCGGTTAATCACCGTTCTTTGACGATGCGGAAACCCAGGCTGTTTCTTTTTGCAACGGGTTTATAGTAGCTTCGGTAGGCGCTTCGGCAGTATTTCGGCGTCTGGTGCCAGCCGCCGCCCCTGAAGATTCTGCGATCTCCTTTGGTTGACAGCGGATCCACAATATTGTCTCGATAGGTGTCTGTGGTGGCTCCCACCCGTCCCCTGAAAAGATCCCGCCATTTGCAGGCGTCAAGGCACCATTCCTGAACGTTACCATGCATGTCGTATATGCCCCAGTTGTTGGGTTTTTTGGTCTTCACCGGATGGGGCCGAAGATCGTCCGGGGGATTTTTATACCCGGAATTTGCGCAGTACCACCCCACGCTGTCCAGGGCAGGATCAAGGGGCTTGCAGGTGGTTTGCGTGAGGGGGCCGCTGGTAAAGGCCGTTGTGCTGCCGGCCCTGCACGCATACTCCCATTCGGCTTCCGTGGGCAGGCGGTATTTTGTCGTTTGTTCATATTGGTTGAGCACCCGGATGAATTCCATGCATTGTTCCCATGAAACCGTGTCCACAGGGCAGTTCTCTCCGCATTTTGGAAAGGCTGACGGATTGAACCCCACCAGTCGTTTCCACTGGCCCTGGGTCACCTCTGTCTCCTGGATGTAAAATCCTTTTGAGATCACGACAGTATGAAGGGTTTCCACCCTTTCACGGCCTGGCTCAGACGTTGGGCTTCCCATGGTAAATCGGCCCGGTGGAACGGCAATGAACCGCATCCCGAGGGAATTGGTCACCATCTCACCCATGGCTTTGACGGGGAAAAAAAGGCAGAAGAGGGTCAAAAATAGGGTGCATCCGGATTGTATGCGCTGTGCCATTGGTGATCCTTTTAAATCCTTGATCATTTCAAGGTTGATAAATCATTGCAACATGGGTATGTACATATTACAGATTTCCACGTGAGACAAGAGGAGAAAAACCATGGTAAAGGCAAATGATACAAAGGATAATCCCCCGTCAACATTTGGGGCAAGGCAGAACCTGAGGACAACCGGGGACGATGAGCCGGAAAAAACAACATCTCTTCTAAAAAAGAGTGACCTGTCGGTTGTTTTAATCGGGGCAGGTATCATCACCGTGATTGTGTTTATTTTGTTTTTCATGACAGGCCGGGACGAGCCCATTGATGCCACCCCCGCCCCCGGGAGTGACATTCAATCCCTTGAGGCGCGCTTGACAAGTCTTGAATCCCTTGTGGCCGGGCTGGAAAAAGATGCCGGGTCCACGCCTGTTTCCCCCCCCTCCCTTGATTCCTACAAGGCAAGGGTTGAAAGGGTCGAAGCGGCCCTTTCAATGAAGTTTGATCTTGTTTCAAACCGGCTTACGGTTCTTGAGCGGCGAATAGACGGGTTTGACAGGCGTCTTGACTCCCAGGTTAAATCCAGTTCCCCCCCAAAGGCGGCTGCGGTTAAAACCCCTTCCGTTAAAAAGGCCATATCAAAATCCGTGCCCTCAAAAGCGGTCGCAGCGGCCGTTGTCCATAAGGTCAAAAAGGGAGAGACCTTGTACAGCATCAGTAGACAGTACAACACTACAGTGGCAAAGCTCAGAACCCTTAATCATTTGACGGACAAGACAGACATCTTTCCCGGGGATGATCTTGTGGTTAAGTAGTCTATACTTTGGCTGTTCCTTTGACTGCCTGGATGAATTTTTTCACCAGTTTGAGGTCCTTTTTGCCATAGGCGCGTTCAACCCCTGAGCTTACGTCCACCATGTCCGGTCCAACGTCGTTAACGGCCTGCTGAACATTGTCGGGGTCAAGCCCACCGGCAAGGATCAATCGGGTCCTGGCCGTTGTTTCCATTCTGGCGGCCCTGTTCCACTCCCAGGGCCGCGCATTGCCCCCAGGCAGGGTTCCCCTGCCGTCTTCCACAAGAAAGCCCCAGGCATCTTCATAGGCCCTTGCCATGTCAAACCCGGGCTGCTGCTGGGCAAAAAGGGTCTTGATGACCCAAATGCCGGACCGGGCAAGGGCCTTGACAAGTTCGGGGCTTTCCTGGCCGTGTAGCTGGACGGCCCTGAGATTGCAGGCTGTGACTCTTTCCATGATATATCCATGGTCTGCATTGACAAAGACCCCCACGGTGATGGTTTCCCGGGGCAGGGCACGGGTAATCTTTTGGGCCTGTTCAATGGAAAGGTGACGGGGGCTTTTTTCGTAAAACACAAGGCCAATGGCGTCTGCGCCAAGGCCCTGGCATTGGACCGCCTCATCCGGATCAGTCAATCCGCAGATTTTTACCAGGGGCGTTTGGGCGGCTGTGTCCCGGTCGGTTTCTCCAAGGAGTTCACCGATAAACGCTTCAGTGTCCTGGGCCCTTACAATACTTTCTCCCACCAGGAAATTGACAATTCCCGAACCAATGCCTGCTTCGATATCGCTTCTGGCTGAAATTCCGCTTGCCGCAACGGGAATCAGGTCCTGGGAGAAAAAGGGGGCCAGGCGTTGGGCCACTTTAAGATCGGTCTCCAGGGTTTCAAGGTTGCGGTTGTTGATCCCGATGAGGGTGGCACCGGCCTTGGCCGCGGTTTCAAATTGGCGTTCCGAGTTGATCTCAACCAGGGGTTCCATGCCTATTTCCCGTGCAAGTGCTATGTAGGCCGCAAGCTCGCCCGGATCCATGAGGGGGGTGATGAGAAGCACGGCATTAGCCCCTGCGACCCTTGCCTCGTAAATCTGGAACTCGGAAAAGATAAAGTCTTTCCTGAGGATGGGCAGATGGGTGGCCCTTCTTACCGCTTCAAGGTCGGCAAGGCTGCCCTTGAAAAAATTTGATTCGGTCAGAACTGAGATGGCCCGGGCCCCTCCCCGGGTGTAGCGCCGGGCATGTTCAAAGGGATCAAGGTCCGGTCTGATGGGGCCCTTTGAAGGGGATGCTTTTTTTATCTCAGCGATGATGCCGACTTTTGCCGGGGTGCTTTGACCCAGGGCTGTTAGAAAGTTGCCAGCAGGCGTTGCCGATTCAGCCAGGGCCCTTAGACTGCCCATGTCAACCTTAGCGGTAAGGTGTGCAACCTCCTGCTGCTTAAGGTCCTTCACCTGTTTTAAAAAACCTGTGACTGCCATCCTAACTGTTCTCCCTGGTGAATGTGACCAGCTGCCCGAGCTTGTCCATGGCACGGCCTGAATCAATGGCCGTTTCAGCCATTTTGATGCCCTGGGCCAGATCCTCGACGCTGTCTGTGGCCATGAGGGCCGCGGCCGAATTGATGAGAACGATGTTGCGCCTTGCTCCCTTTTCACCCTTCAGGATGGCGGTGGTTATGGCTGCGTTCATGGCTGGATCTCCCCCCTTAAGTTCTGAGGGATCGGCATAGTGGTCAAAAAAGTCAAGGGGATCGAGGTCGTAGGAGCGGATCATGCCATCTTTGAGTTCACTCACCCTTGTGGGGGCACACACGGTGATTTCGTCCATGCCGTCGTGGCCGTGGACCACAAGGGCCCTGTGGGTGCCCAGAAGCTTGAGGGTCTGGGCAAACATTTCGGTGAGTTTTGGATCAAACACGCCGAGGAGCTGGCAGCTTGCCGCTGCCGGGTTGGTTAACGGTCCGAGCATGTTGAATATGCTCCTGATGCCCACCTCTTTTCTTGCCCCAGCCGCATGGCGCATGGCCCCGTGAAACCTGGGGGCAAACAGAAAACCGATGCCGATTTCGTTTACGGCTTCTTCAACGATTTCAGGGTCAAGGTCAATGACCACCCCCAGGGCTTCAAGAAGGTCGGCGCTGCCGCACTTGCTTGAGATGCTCCTGTTGCCGTGCTTTGCAACGGTGACGCCGCATCCTGCCACCACAAAGGCCGTGGTCGTGGAAACGTTGAACGAACCTGAGGCGTCCCCGCCCGTGCCGCAGGTGTCAACGCATTTTTTTTCCAGGGTCTGGATCTTTGCAGCCTTTCTTCGCATGGCCAGGGCTGCACCGTAAAGCTCGTCCGCAGTCTCTCGTTTGGTGGCCAGGGCTGCCATGAAGGCTCCGATCTGGGCGTTGGTGATGGTGCCGGAGAAAATTTCCGACACCATGGACGCCATGGCGTCGGCGGTCAGGTCCACTCTCCTGATGATTTGATTGAGATGATTTGTGAATGCCATATTCATATCCCCTTGATAAAGTTTCTGATGAGTCGTTTTCCCACGGTTGTCATGATGGATTCTGGATGAAACTGAACCCCCTGGGTGGGGTGGGTTTTGTGGGCAAGTCCCATGATTTCGCCGTCCGCTGTTTCTGCCGTTATCTCAAGGCAGTCGGGCAGGCCCTGCTTTGAAACGGCAAGGGAGTGGTAGCGCATGGCGGCAAAGGGTTTGTTGAGTCCCTTGAATATCCCGGTGCCGTTTGCCGTGACTGACGAGGTTTTGCCGTGCATGATGGCCTTTGCCGGTACGATTTTTGCGCCAAAGGATGCGGCCAGGCTTTGGTGGCCGAGGCAGACCCCAAGCAGGGGCAGCTTACCGGAAAAATGGCGGAATACATCCAGGCTGATGCCGGCCCCTTCGGGTCGACCCGGGCCTGGTGAGACCACAATGGCATCCAGTCCCATGGCCCCAAGTGCCTCAATGGTTGTTTCATCGTTTCTGAACACCTCCACGGTTGCTCCGGTCTGCCTCAGGTAGTGGACCAGGTTAAAGGTGAACGAGTCATAGTTGTCGATCATGGCAACTAACATGGGGCACCTCCTTTAAGGGCAAGGGACATGGCCCGCTCGACGCTTTTTGCCTTGTTCCTGCATTCTTCAAGTTCTTTTTGGGGATCAGAATCTGCCACAATACCGGCCCCGGCCTGTACCGTCACCCGGTCGTCCTCGATTACGGCTGTCCGGATGGTGATGGCAAGATCCATGTTGCCTGAAAAGGAAATATATCCTGCAGCTCCGCCGTAGATACCCCTTGGCCGGTTTTCAAGTGCTGCCAGAATTTCCATGGCTCGGACCTTGGGGGCCCCTGAAAGGGTGCCCGCAGGAAAGGTTGCCCGTAAAAGGTCCCAGGCGTCAAGGTCTTCAAGCAGGTCGCAACGGATGTTCGAGACAAGGTGCATGACGTGGGAGTATCGTTCCACCACCATGAGTTCGGTGACCTGGACACTGCCGGTTTCGGCAACCCTGCCAAGGTCGTTTCGCCCAAGATCAACGAGCATGAGGTGCTCTGCCCTCTCCTTTTCATCTTTGAGCAGTTCGTCTGCAAGGTTCCTGTCCGTCTGTTCTGTTGCACCCCTTGGCCGGGTTCCGGCAATGGGCCGCAGGGTTGCCGTGCCTCCCTCCAAGCGGACCATGGTTTCCGGGGATGAACCCGCGATGGTGGTTCCCTTGAAATTCATGAAAAACATGTAGGGAGAGGGGTTTATGTAGCGCTGGGCCCGGTAGAGGGTAACGGGATCAACCGGGGCTTTGCAGACATAGGGCTGGGAAAAGACAGCTTGGATGATCTCACCCTCAACGATTTTTTTCTTGATGGCTTTCACCCCTTCAATATAAGTGGCAGGATCCATCAGTGGGAGAAAGCCGGGCGTCTGACCGGAGCCCCGGAGGGCTTGTGTGGTTGTTTTTGGGACGCTGATTTTCTCTAGCAGGGCATCAAGGTCTGTTTTGGCCGATTCAAAGGCTGCGCCCCTGTCCTGGTTATCTTCAAGATAGACGATTTTTACAAGGGTCAGGGTGTGCTTAAGGGTGTCAAAGATGACCATGGCATCGGGAATGATGAAACGGGCGTAGGGGGTGTCAGGGGGAAGCGCCACGGGAATTTTTTCAAAAAATCCGACCATCTCGTAGGTGAAATACCCGGTCAGTCCGCCCCAGAATCGTGGCAGTTCAGGCATTTCACAGGGGGTGTAGGCCTGGGTCAGCTTCCTTAATACGGTGAGGGGGGCGTTGTTGTGGGGGATGGTTTGCGTCTTCCCCTGGGACTCGACCCGGACATGGTCTGAAAAAACGCAGACCTCACTGTGGGCCCCGATGCCGAGAAAGCTGTACCGTGCCCAGTGTTCTCCACCTTCAACGCTTTCCAGGAGAAATAACGAGGCGTCCTTGTGGTAGAATTTTTCAAGGATAGAGACGGGGGTTTCCGTATCTGCGAGGATCTGGGTACAGAGGGGAACAACGTTGCTGGTTTTTGCAAGCTCAATAAATCGATCCCTGCTCGGGAATTGGTCTAGAATCATGTTTTTTTCCCCGGGGCAGGCTTTAAATCCGTCCCCGTTAAAGAGGTCAATAAAAAAAGACCGGGAAGCTTTAGGCTGCCGCAGTCCTTTTGTGTTCTGTTTATAAACGTTTTTTTAATTTCCTTTGTGTGTAAATTTAAGGGTCATTACTGCTCGCAGAATACAACTGTGATTTTAACGTGTCAAGCACATTGTTTCTTTTGATAGAAACAATGTGCGCGGCTGTTTTCTGAAACTTGGAATCGCCTGTGGGTCTTATTAGGGCTTGACAGGAATAACGAAAAATATTCATAATAAACGTTTTCTTTTGGCATTGGCCAAGGTTCTTGATCCGGGTCACAAAGAAATTTGAAAAACCGCAATGGGGATTTTTACATAAACCCATCCTGTGGGGTGGATATTTAACATTTAAAGGTCGCTTTCTTGAACAAAAAACCGGGCTATTCGACGTCCATTTATAGAAATTTCAGTGTCAGTCTTGCTTCTTTCCACAAGTTGCCCCAGGTGGCTGGAAAGTCCATGGATGAGACCCTTGACGAATATTTTACCGCCATGTTTCCATGGATTGAAGCCAGACAGGAGATGGTGACCAGTGCCCTTGCCAGGGGATGCACAGAAAAGATGCGCTCCTTGTTTATCACTCATCTGCCAATCAAGAGACTGGCAAAGGATTTGGTTTGCTGCTGATTTATCCCCCATGGGGAAAAGCCTGTGAACCCCCGGCAGGTGTTGCCCTTCTTGCTGGCGCCCTCAAGCGGCACAACCTTGCCTGCACGGTCATTGATGCCAATCTTGAGGCCCAGATCGTGTTTGCCCGAGCCAATAATCACCCTTCGGACAGGTGGACCAAAAGAGCCGTTGCCCACCTGGACCGGAATCTGGCGGACATTCGGAATCCGGCCCTGTACAACGCCATAGATCGCTATCGCCAAAGGGTCATGGATCTCAACCGGGTCGTTTCATCCCCCCTTGATTCAAGGTACCGGCTGACCCTTGCCGATTATGGGGATGGTTTGCTGAGCCCCGTAAACAGCCGGGATCTTCTGGCTTCGGCCCAAACCTTTTCCGATAACCCCTTTTTTTCGTATTTCGAGACCCTTATTGCCCCGAGGATTGAATCCATCCGTCCTTTGTTCATCGGAATTTCAGTCTGTTTTTTAAGCCAGGCCCTTACGGCCTTTGCCCTTGCCGGGTGGATACGGTCGCGTTTTCCCGACATCAAGATCATCATGGGAGGCGGACTTGTCACTTCATGGATGAGCAGTCCCCTGTGGAACAACCCCTTTGAAAGCCTGGTTGACCTCATGGTCAAAGGAAACGGGGAACGGGCGCTCCTTGAACTCTTTGGTGTCCAGCCCGACATCAAAGAGCGGTACACCCCTGATTTTGACTTCTGTGACTGGGACGGATACCTTGCGCCGGGCCGCATCCTGCCCCTGAGAACGGCCACGGGCTGTTATTGGAGTAAATGCCGGTTTTGTCCTGAAACGGCTGAAGGGGGACGCTATCGCCCTGAACGAAACCAGGATATTCTGGAGGACCTTACCGCCCTTTGCCGCCGACACCGGCCCGACCATGTTCATTTTGTCGACGATGCCCTCAGTCCCTCGTTTTTGCGGTCCATGGCAGGCCACACCTTTCCCTTTACCTGGTATGGCTTTGTGCGTTTCACCCGGGATCTTACCGATCCTGTGTTCTGTTCGGCCCTTTACCGATCTGGATGCCGCATGCTCAAGCTCGGCCTTGAATCCGGAGATCAGACCGTGCTTGACCGTATGGGTAAGGGCACTGATCTTAAACTGGCTGCCAGGGTGCTTGCAGCCCTCAAACAGGCCAAGATCACCACCTATGTTTACCTGTTGTTCGGCACAAACTTTGAGACGGAATCAGCGGCTGAAAAGACCCTGGACTTTGTCGTTGACCACAGTCGGGAGATCGGTTTTTTAAACACGGCAATTTTCAATCTGCCGCGATTCAGTGAAGATGCGGCCCTTCTTGAGACCGATGATTTCTACGCGGGGGACCTTTCCCTCTACCTGAGCTTTACCCATCCCCTTGGCTGGGATCGCAGAAAGGTGAGACATTTCCTTGAACGGCGATTTAAAAAACATCCTGCCATTGCCCCGATCCTGAGGAGGGACCCTCCGTTTTTTACCTCCAACCACGCCATGTTTATCAGGACCTGATGCGGAAGGGACAATGACTCAAAAGACCTTTACCTGCTAATGCGCGAACTGTTGAATTTGCGTAAAACAAATGTAAAACAGAGTTTATCCCTTTGTAACGTGGGATCATTGCGCTATAATGGCGCCATGTTTATACCCCGCGAACCCATCAATGCTTTTTCCCACATGGCCGGTGCCTTGGCATCCGTTGTCGGACTTACCCTTCTTGTGGTTGTTGCTGCCCTCAATGCCGGGGTGTGGCACATTGTATCATTTTCAATCTTTGGCCTTGCCCTTGTGCTCATGTATACGGCAAGTGCGCTTTACCACAGTCTGCATCTATCCCCCACTGGGCTTTTACGCCTCAAGCGCCTTGACCATATCATGATTTTCATGCTCATTGCAGGCACCTACACCCCCCTTTGCCTTGTTCCCCTGCGGGGACCCTGGGGGTGGAGCCTCTTTGGAACGGTGTGGGGCATGGCCCTTGCTGGAATTGTTCTCAAGGTGTTTTTTATCAACATTCCAAGATGGGTTTCAACGGTCATCTACCTTACCATGGGGTGGCTGTGCGTGGTTGCCGTCTATCCCCTTGTCGTGACCCTTTCCACGGGCTGCCTTTTCTGGCTTGGTCTGGGAGGCTTTTTTTACACCCTCGGGGCCGTGATCTACGGGGTGAAACGACCTGACCCCTGGCCCGCCATCCTGGGATTCCACGAAATCTGGCATTTCTTTGTTCTTGCCGGAAGCATCTGCCACTTCTGGGTGGTGTTTCGATACCTGACCCCCATGTAAGGCTCCTAATCTGAATTTTCCCAGATCTCCTGTCTTTTACGCTGCATTCCTCGTTGCGTCACTGGGCACCTATCTCAATTTCCTTGACAGGGCCTTTGCCTCTGGTAGTATCTGGGGTATGAACCCCAGCAAAAAAAAGAGCCATGCCTTCTTGAACATCCTTTGGATCATCCTTTTGCCCATTTTTATCATTGTTACCTTTCAGACCCGGGTGACTGGAACAGATGGGGAAAAAACTGATAAAATAAAGGTGTACGAAATCAAGGTTGAAGGCCCTGTGGAGCCGGGTATGGCAGCCTTTCTGGAGAGAGCCCTTGCCGTGGACGACTCACCTGCTGCACTCTTTGTACTCAAGATGGATACCTTTGGGGGCCGGGTGGATTCAGCCCTGGCCATTGTGGATCTCATTGTCAATATTCCCAAGGGCAGGACCATCGCCTTTGTCGTCAACAAAGCCATATCTGCAGGCGCCCTGATCTCCCTTGCCTGTAATGATCTTGTCATGAAGGACCACACCACCATCGGTGACTGCGCGCCGATCATGAATTCAAGTGAAGGCCCAAAGATGATGGGTGAGAAATTCCAGTCCCCCCTCAGGGCTAAGTTCAGATCCCTTGCCAAGCGAAACAACTATCCGGAAGCCCTGGCCGAGGCCATGGTCAGTGACCACATTGCCGTTTATGAGGTCACCGAGGCAGGGCAGACCCGGTACATTGATTCCAGGGCGTATGAGGATCTCACCGACGATGAACGAGGAGCCATTACAGCCAGGAAGACTATCATTTCAAAGGGCGAACTTTTAACCATGGATGCCATTGAGGCCGAGCGTCTTGGTTTTTCCCGGATGACCGTGGGATCCGTTGCGGAGATGCTCGAGCGCATGGGTGTTTCAAACTACGAGATCGTCTCCATTGAAGAGAGCTGGTCAGAAACTTTTTTCAGGTTCCTCACCAAAATTTCCCCCATTCTCATGGTTATCGGTCTTGGGGCACTCTATACGGAGATCAAATCCCCGGGATTTGGCCTGCCTGGACTTGTGGGAATTGTCTGTCTTGGCTTTGTGTTCGCCGGCCAGTACATAGTGGGCCTTGCCGGTTACACGGAATTTCTTCTCATTGTCGCAGGTATGCTTTTTTTTGCAGGGGAAGTTTTTGTTCTGCCAGGTTTTGGCATATCCGGCATTCTTGGGCTCATTCTCATGGGTGCAGGCATGGTTCTGGCCCTCCAGGATTTTGTCATTCCAGATCCAGACCTTCCCTGGCAGGGCAAGCTTTTAAAGGCAAATTTGATCCAGGTGCTTGCCTCGTTTCTTGCCGGGCTTTTCATTGCCCTTGGCGTTATCCGTTATTTGTTGCCCCGGCTCTCAAGGGTCATTGCCGGACCCTATCTTGATGCCACACTCAAAGATTCCCATGCCGATTCCATGGAGATCAGGCGGGCGAGCGTTGGAGACCGGGGCGTTGCCGCCACTTTTTTGCGTCCTGCCGGTAAAGTTGAGATCAATGGCGAGATCTTTGACGCCGTGTCCCAGGGTGAGTTCATTGAACAGGGATCCCTGATTTTTGTTGCCATGATCCAGGGCAACCGCCTTATCGTTACAGCAGAGGAGAAAAAATGAGTGGTTTGACTGTCCCCATTGTTCTCCAGTTGGTGGGTGTTGCCATCATCATCGCCGAGATCATCATCCCGTCAGGGGGGATTATTTCCATTCTGGCGGCCCTGGTTTTCGGATATTCACTCTATATTGCGTTTACGCAATTTTCACCGGGAACAGGTATGCTTTTTGTTCTGGCTGACATGATCATCATTCCTGTGCTCATATATGTGGGGTTGAGGATGATTGCAAAATCGCCCGTCACACTTAACGCCACTCTGTCAAAAGCCAAGGGGGTCATTTCCCAGGAGCCCGGGCTTGAGGGATATCTTGGAAAAAACGGCCTGTCAAAAACCGATCTTCGGCCTGCTGGATTTGCCATGATTGATGGAAAACGGGTGGATGTAGTCACCCGGGGAGAGTATATCTCAAAACAGACCCCCATTGTCGTCCATGGAGTTATCGGCAATCAGATCATTGTGCGTGAGCGTGTGGAAAAATAAATCATCAGGGTGACCGTTTGCACCCCCGGTCCAAGCAAGACTGATTCTTCTGCCATGGACAGGCATCATGAATCATGTGCGTGTGACCCCATTAAAAGTCGTTAAAAACTGTTTAAAGCCGTTTAAAATCGTTTATAAGGAGAGTTGTCATGGAGTTTACCACCATTGTTGTTATTCTGCTGGTCATTGCCTGTATTGTGGTGCTTTTTTTTATTGGTTCGTCGATTTCATTGTGGGTGCAGTCCCTGGTGTCTGGGGCAAGGGTTGGCCTTTTAAACATCGTGTTCATGCGTTTTAGAAAGGTCCCCCCCAAGCTGATTGTCACCTCAAAAATCATGGCAGTCAAGTCCGGGCTTGAGATCTCAACCGACGATTTTGAGTCCCATTACCTTGCAGGCGGTGACGTTTCAAGGGTGGTCAAAGCCTTGATTGCCGCAGACAAGGCTAATATAGATCTTCCCTTTAACCGGGCTGCCGCCATTGACCTTGCCGGCAGAAATGTTCTTGAAGCTGTGCAGATGAGTGTTAATCCCAAGGTGATTGAAACACCACTTATCGCCGCCATGGCCAAGGACGGTATTCAGCTTAAGGCTATCTCCCGGGTGACGGTTCGGGCAAACATTGACCGGCTGGTGGGTGGGGCAGGTGAGGAAACTATCCTGGCAAGGGTAGGCGAGGGGATTGTCACCACCATCGGGTCTGCCAATTCCCATAAGATGGTGCTTGAAAATCCTGATCTCATCTCCAAAACTGTTCTCTCCAAGGGGCTGGATTCCGGAACGGCCTATGAGATCCTCTCCATCGATATTGCCGATGTGGATGTGGGCAAGAACATCGGTGCAGAACTTGAAACCGACAGGGCCGAGGCAGACAAGAAAATTGCCCAGGCAAAGGCTGAGGAACGCCGTGCCATGGCCTATGCCATGGAGCAGGAGATGAAAGCCAGGGTCCAGGAGATGCGGGCTAAGGTGGTAGAAGCCGAGGCCCAGGTGCCCCTTGCCATGGCCGAGGCGTTCAGGCAGGGAAATCTTGGCATCATGGACTACTATCGCATGAAAAACATTGTTTCCGATACCGACATGAGGCAGTCCATTGCCACACCGGAAAAGGATGACCCAGATCAGCCCTAGGATTCCAGGAGGACCCCGTGAAATTTGAAAATATTGTTCCCATCCTTGTGATGGTCGTGTATGTGGCGCTGATTCTTTTAAAGCGACGCGGGTTAAAAGGTGCGGCTCCAGGCAAGGAGGGGGGCTCCAAAAAGGTTCCAGATACGGCACCCAGGGTGCCAGGACTGTTTCTAAAATTGGGAGAACGCCTTAAATCTTTTTTCTCAGAGCTTGAACAGCAGTTCAGAATCGAGGCTGAAAAGGCCCGGACAACTATCCTTGAACCCGACAAGCCCCAGGACATGATTGATCTTCCCGACGGGGAGAGTGATCTTCTCTGGAAAGAAGAACCCAGCATTCCCATGGTTGCCGGTGTAAAACATGAACTGCCCAGGCAGCGGATCAGGAAAAAAAAAGAAAAAACCTGCCGTTTGGGGGTGGATATTCGGCCCTGCCGACAAAAGATCCGCAGCGCCGTTGTCTGGTCGGAGATTCTTGCCCCGCCCCTTGCCATCCGACAGGAGAAAAGGCCCTGGGAAAATTGATGGAGATCTGTTTATTGCTCCTTGAAAAAAATCCATGTATCCATATGTTAAGTTTTTATGTCTTATCAAAAGGAGTTTGACTGTGGATATACTGGCGTTGAAGAAAGAGACAAATTTTACCCATCTCAACCTTTTTTCCATGCGATACAGGGATACAAGGGACAGCGAAAAATCCTGGATATTTGCCTCAAGGTCAAATAATCCCCAACCCTGTGCCGGTAATACACCCGTTCCCGATGCTGTGGTGGTTGTGCCTTTTCATATCGAAAAACAGCGGTTGGTGATCATCAGGGAGTTCAGGGTGCCCCTTGGGGGATATCAGTACGGGTTCCCGGCAGGGCTTGTGGACAAGGGTGAAAAGAGTGTGGTGGCGGCAACGAGAGAACTCTGGGAGGAGACAGGACTCACCCTGGTGAATGTCCTGAGACAGAGTCCCCCTGTATACTCTTCATCCGGCATGACGGACGAGTCTGTCTCCCTGGTGTATGCCGAGTGCCAGGGCGAGCCAAGCACCCTTGCAAACGAGGCATCCGAGGATATTGAGGTGATCATGCTGTCAAAGGAGGATGCAGCATCTCTTTTAAATACACCAGATCTTAAATTTGACGTAAAAACCTGGATTATTCTTTCCACTTTTGCAACTGCCGGCAGAATTTAACATGTTTGCAAATTTCATCTATTTTCTGGTGGCACTGATTCTGTACACCACCTGCGAGCATCCGGGTGCTTCTGCTGCCATGCCTGATAATGCCCTGGTATCTGCCCTTGTTCTGGCAATGGTGTTTGCCCTTGTCTGCCACATCTCGTTTAAGCGGCTTGCGGCAAGAACTTCCCCTGGCACAGGCGTGCTGCTTGACACCCGTTTGGAGCAGACCCTGTCACGCCTTTCCATCCTTGCCCTTTTTGTCTTTGCCGCTGACCTTTACATCCTGAAACTCAAACTTGCCCTTGCCGGTTTTCCACCTTTTGAGGTCTTTCCAACCCTTGAGGCGCTCGTGTTTCTCCTGGTTTTTCTCGGGTACCTTGTCATTGTCTGGACTTCGGCCTGGGGCGTTCAGAAACAATTCTTTTCCGGAACGGTTTCAAAAAAGAGCTTTGTACTCTCAAACATCTCTTTTTCCCTCCCGGCCCTTCTTCCCTGGTTTCTTCTTTCGATCATGGCTGACTTTATTCAAATTCTTCCCTTTGAGGGACCGAGAACCTTTCTGGCAACACCCCTGGGAGAAATATTGTATGTGATCTTTTTTCTGTTTGCTGTGGCCTCATTCGGACCTTTTCTGATCCAGAAACTGTGGGGATGTTCCTCCCTTGATCCCGGCCCCACAAGGGAGCGGATCGAATCCCTTTGCAATCTTGCCGGCATCGGTTGTGCTGACATCCTCAAATGGGAGCTTTTTGGCGGTTCCATGATAACGGCGGGGGTGATGGGGCTTGTTTCAAGGTTTCGCTATATCCTTGTCACGCCTGCCCTTGTTTCTCTCATGACCCCACGTGAGGTGGATGCGGTCATCGCCCATGAAATCGGGCATGTAAAAAAGCATCACATCCATTTTTATCTTTTTTTCTTTGCTGGCTATATAGCCTGCGTATATGCTCTTTTTGACCCCCTGCTTGTTCTGGTCTATGCCATGGATCCCCTGTCCTGGTTTGTCTCGTTTGTCGGCATGGAACAGGAAACGTTCTCCACGCTTGTTTTCAGCCTGATTCTTATTTTGCTTTTTATCCTTTATTTCAGGTTTGTGTTCGGGTTTTTCATGCGTAATTTCGAACGCCAGGCCGACACCTATGTGTTTTCACTTCTGGGCAGCGGGAGATCCCTGATCGATACCTTTTACAAGATTGCAAGGTTCAGCCGCACCTCACCGGATCGGCCAAACTGGCATCATTTTAACATCACCCAGCGTATTAATTTTCTCGAACGATGCGAGCTTGATCCCAGGGTTGTGAAAAAACATGACCGAAAGGTTCGTTACATGATTGTTGGCTACGCCATGGCCATGGTGGTTGTGGTGTTTGCTGGTTATTTTATTAATTTTGGCCAGGGCAGGGATGTGCTTGACAGTTATCTTACCGAACGGCTTTTACTTCAGGAGCTTCAAATTGATCCTGAAAATGCCGATGCCTACACCCTGATCGGTGATTACTACTATGGGAAGGAGATGTTTGAAAAGGCCATTCAGGCCTATGAAAATGTACTTAAAATAGCGCCCCGGAATCTTCACGCTCTCAACAATCTTGCCTGGCTTCTGGTCACCTGCAAGGATGACTCGTTTCAGGACCCTGAACGTGCCTTTACCCTTGCCCAGAGGGCCCTGGAGGTTGACAGACCCGCCCATGTGCTTGACACCTATGCCGAAGCGTGCTGGCGAAACGGCCTTAGTCGTGAAGCTTTGAAGGCATCCATGGAAGCCCTTGAAAAGGCCGAAGATCGCCGGAAGTATTACCTGGCCCAGGTTCAGCGGTTTAAAAACTAATAGGCGTTTCCTTGTTTATGGTCGTGGGCAGTTTTTGACCTGCTTTTTCTAAGCAGAGCCTCAAGGGCTGGATCAATGGGCTGCCCCATGAATTCAAGGTAAATTTGTCCGGGTATATTGTCCCCGGCACAGCGCCTGTCTGGCTCTTGATTGATCTGGCTCTTGATTGATCTGGCTCTTGATTTGATCTGGCGTTTGATTGATCTGGCGTTTGGGCTGTTTGGGGATTCAGAGGGATAGGCATTCATGGGTCTGGTATCAAAACGACAACAAGGAAAGCCTGGTCCCATAGTGGGAAAGACTTTCCTTGCTGTGGTGAAACTATAGCTTGTGTCGCAGGGTTTAGTGACCCATTGCAACCTTTGCAAACTCAGCAGCCTGGGGGTGTGCGTAGATGAGGATCAGGGCAACAACGAGTGCATAGATACAGAGGGACTCGATCATGGCAAGACCGATCAAAAGAGTAACGGTTACCTTTCCTGAAGACTCAGGATTACGTGCGATACCCTGAACAGCACCACTGAGGCCCATTCCCTGACCAATACCACAACCAAATGCTGCGACTCCAATTGCAATACCTGCGGCCCATACACATGCGGTAAAAAAATCCATTTTCTTCTCCTGTTACATTAAGATTATTGGGTTCATGCGGCTTCTTCCGGTCCCCGCATAACTATAAGCAGCTGTCAACACCATGTTGACAGCTTTAGTTCGTTTTCAATGGGCGTGTTCCATGGCGCCGGTAAAGTACATGACCGATAGCAGGAAGAACACAAATGCCTGAACAAGGGCTACAAAGATACCAAGTGCCATGATGGGAAGGGGAGCAAAAAAGGCACCGGCAAGGCCGAACAGAATTCCGAGAACCAGCTCATGGCCCATCATGTTTCCGAAAAGACGGAAGGAGAGGGAGAGTATTCTGGCAAAGTGACCGATGAGCTCAATGGGAAGGATAATGGGTATCATCCACCAGACAGGGCCAATGAAATGCTTGTAGTATTTTGCCCCGTGGTATTTAACCCCGATGACATGGGTAAATACAAAAACTGTCAATGCAAGGGCAGCAGTGGTATTGAGGTTGGCAGTGGGAGGAAAGAAACCGGGTACAAGGCCCACGAGGTTTCCTAAAAAGACAAACAAGAAGATGGACGCCACAAGGGGGAACAGCCATCTGCCTTCTTCACCGGTTACATCCACCATGAATTCTTCCAGGCCGGAAATCAAAACCTCAAAAACGTTCTGGACAGGGCCGGGAACCATCTGGGTGTTTTTTCCTGCGAGCCATCCCAGGATGATGAGGATCGCCATGACAACCCACATGTAAATGACATGGACATTACTGTGGGCAAAATGCCCCAATCCTATCATTTCAAACAATTTTACAAAGAATAGATATGGATGTTCCACTTACACAGCCTCCTTGATAATGAGTCTTGTTAATTCAAGTGCAGTTGCTGCAAAAAAGCTGGCAACCACCACCGAAAGACCTGCTATGAGGCCTAACGGATCAACAATATTTTTTGAAATAAGCAGGAATAACATTACCCCGCTCAGTATAAACCGAAGGTAGTATTTAATGATGACGCCGTGGATGATGGAACGTCCTGCTGCAACAACCTGGGAACTGTTCTTGAAGGCCCGACGGATGGTGTGCTGGAGGGCCTGGAAGTTGAGGGTCACAATGAGGCCGCCGCAGAAGATCCCCAAGGCAAAATGTCGTGGGGTGTTGATAAAGGCAAGCAGGCTGACGACGCAGAAAATGTACCAGTTGGATTTTGAGATAAAAAGTATCATGCGCTGTTGAATATTCATAATCTCTAAAGCTTTCTGCTCCGTTTTGCCGCCATGACAAGATTCCTGAATCCTGCCGCTATCCCGAGTCCAAGAAACACAAGGGTCAGAACCGGGGTGGTGTCAAATTTATTGTCCAGCCAGACACCAACGAAAAGTCCGATAAAAATTGAGATAGCTACTGAAAGTCCTAAACTGCTGTAGTAGGCAAGCTCCTTAATGTTCTTTGATGTCCCTTTTTTCATTTTAGGAGGAATTACCATATCAATTCTATCAAGTCAATGTGAAAAACAAATTATGTCACAACCAGATTGCCGCAGGAGTGGTCCTGACCGACTGTTCCCACAATTGCGGCGGCAATCCCCCTCTGGTTCATACGTTCAACGCAAGCCTTTGCGTTGTTTGAACCAATGGAAAAAAGCAGACCACCCGAGGTCTGTGGGTCGAACATTAGGTCCTGAACAATGGGGTCGATACCCTTGTCCATGGTTGTGTCCTTTTTGCAAAAGGACCGGTTTCGAAAGGTTCCAGCCGGTACCATACCTATCATTGCGTATTCCTTTGCCCCTTCTATAACGGGTACCTTGTCGGAGAAAAGGTGCATGGTTTTTTTTGATCCTCGGGCCATTTCAAGCAAGTGGCCAACAAGTCCAAATCCTGTGACATCGGTGCATGCGCTGACCGGGTAGTCAAGGAGGATCTCGCAGGCGATTTTGTTGAGCTGGATCATGGTGCTGACAAGACCTCTTATATGGCTGTCAGAGGCAAGCTTTCCCTTGACTGCCGTGGCAAGTATGCCCACGCCAACGGGCTTTGTTAAAATCAGCACCTCGTCTGTTCTTGCCCCCCTGTTGGTCAGCACCCGGTCGGGATGGACAAGGCCTGTGACAGACAGTCCATATTTGAACTCAGGGTCATTGACACTGTGTCCCCCCACAAGGGTTGCGCCGGCTTCTTCAATTTTGTCGATTCCACCCTGGAGCGTCTCCTGGAGTATGGCCTCGTCAAGATCCTCTTCAGGAAAGCAGACAATGTTCATGGCAGTCAGCGGGACACCGCCCATGGCATAAACGTCGCTCAGGGCGTTGGCCGCAGCCACCTGCCCGAATTCATAGGGTGAATTGGTGACCGGCGTCAGAAAATCCAGGGTCTGGATCAGGGCTGTGGTGTCGTTAATGCGGAACACGCCTGCATCATCACCGGTTTCAAGGCCCACAATGAGATTTGGGTGACTCTTGACCTTTAAATTTTTTACAATGCGATCCAGAACCTCTGGATCAATCTTGGCCCCTCAACCGGCTGCCTTTACCTTTTCGGTTAAACATACATTTTGTTGTGTCATTTTTACCCTCTAATTAGAGTCCGGTTTTGCTTGTTGACGTTATTTTGATAATGGCGGCGAATCTGCCTGTGGTGTTATTGTTCCTGTAAGAAAAAAAAGCATCGGCGGAACATTTGGTGCATACGCCTGCCAGGGTAATGTTTTCAGGTGCGACACCTTTGTTTATGAGCTGGTCCTGACTGATACGCCAGAAGTCAAAATGGTCTTTCTCGTCTTTATACTGCCACAGGTGGGCCGGGATTTCCTGGGTGTAGTTGATAAATTCAGAACAGCAGGGCCCCAGGGACGGCCCGATTCCGGCAAGGATATCTTTGGGATTTGATCCAAAATTTTCGTACATGGCATCGACACTCTTGCCGATGATGTTGCTGATGCTGCCCTTCCATCCGGAATGAATATTGGCCACCACCTTTTTTACCGGGTCCACAAGAAGAACCGGCTGGCAGTCTGCCACCTGGATGGCAAGGGCAAGGTTGGGAATGTTGGTGACCAGGGCATCGGCAACCTGAACGCCAACGGTGTCCCGGGTGTACTCGTCCCTGCTTCCCTGAAGGACGAGCACCGTGTCTGAGTGGACCTGGTTAAGATAGATGCAGGGGCTGTTGCCCAGGGTTTCAGCGATAATCTGCCTGTTCTTTTCCACCATTTGTCTGTCGTCTCCGGTGGAAAGCCCGACGTTAAGGGAGCCAAAAGGGGCGGCGCTCTGCCCGCCCATCCGGGTGAAAATTCCATGGACCACAAACGAAAGCGCTCTAAAGGGGTTGAATTCAAGGTGAAGCGTTCCCTTTTTTCCTCTGACCATTGTGGTGGCTGGTTTTTTATCCAAAGGTTTTTAATATCCTTTCAATAATAAGGGTGGTCGAGATTTCAGGTTCCAGTGTTATTCTTACAACCCTGCCGTTGTTCGCTTTTACAAAATCACCGCCTATGATTTTATCCTCGGACCAGTCTGCACCCTTGGCAAGGACGTGGGGGACGACCATTCTTATCAGGTCTTCAGGGTCGGGCTCGTCAAAGAGTACCACATAGTCCACACAGGCCAGGGCCGCAATCACCTGGGCCCGTTGGCGCTCGTTGATGATGGGCCGCTTGTCTCCCTTGATCTTTCGGACAGAATTATCTGAATTGAGTCCAAGGATCAGAATGTCTCCCTGGGCGGCTGCGGCCTCAAGATAGTTGACATGGCCAGCATGGAGGATATCAAAACAACCGTTGGTAAAGACGATTGTTTTGTTTCTATCCCGTTCTGCCTCAGCAATGGCTTTGATTTCAGATCGAAGGACAATTTTGTTTGTCAGCTTATTTTCCATGGGGGAGTGGTCCATCAATCTGTACAGTGTTTGGCGTTGTCCTGGCAGATTTTCTCGCTTTTTTTTTCTGCAAGCCTTGCCTTCCGGCGCCTGATAGCTTCCCTGTTTCGCCGTTTCTGATCGGCGGTCTTCAGGTTAAGGCGTGGCACGGGTACTGGTCTGAAATCGTCTCCAAGGGCAACAAAGGTCAGATAGGCTGATCCTGTATGGGTTTTCTTTCCCGTTAGCAGGTCTTCGGTTTCAACCCGAACCCCAATTTCCATGGACGTTTCACCCACATTGTTGATACTTGCCTGGAAGGTCACCAGATTACCAATCTGGACAGGGTTATGAAAGTCCAGGCGGTCAATGGAGGCTGTCACGCAGATTTTTTTAGTGTGTCTTACGGCAACTACACCTGCTGCATTGTCAATTTGTTTCATGATCACACCACCGTGGACCAGCCCGGCGGGATTGGCGTCCTGGGGTTGCATGACCTGTGAAAGGGTCACCGAGCTTTCTTCGATTGTTTTCGGGCTCATAAATGTTCCTCGTTACAGGTGTTGATATGAAAATTTTCAGTAATGAATAGCCTGTGATTAATAAAGGGTAACCCCTTACTTTTCTGGGGGGAATCCCAAAGTCTACCATTCTTATGGATATCATAAAGGCTCTATGGTTCTGAGCCGCTTAAAGATCACAAAAGAGAAGTCTTTCAATAACCAGGGAGAAAATGTAAACCATACGACTTTGGATTGCAAGCAGCATCTGGTTCTTATTTTAAAATGTGTGGAGATTTGCAGGAATCTTAAAGTGGCGAACAGCCATCAGGGGTTTCAACAGGGGACGGGCATTTGAAAAAAATAGCCTCGTTTTGTGATATGGATTGTGTTTCATGGTATTTCACTATGAAATTGATGGCGGAAGTGCATGGGAATCGAACCCACCCGGGACGGTTTTAGCGCCCCACATCGGATTTGAAGTCCCGACTTGGCACCTGTAAGTCCCTTGCTATTCCTGCCTATTGGCACTCTTACATTAATACAGTCAACATACGGTCAACAAAGTCTTCCTTTAAGTAGGTTCAGTTACCTGCCATTGCCTGGAAGCATCATAGCATATTATGCCGATACGTAAAGCCTGGAATGATGTGTTTATGAAGATGGTCAGCTTCAACAACCCCAGCATTAAGGTTGTCTCATGGAATAAATAGGAAGGGTGTTAAGAATATGTAGTCATGCTAGAATATCAATTACATTGCATCATAGATGGAAGTAGAGTCTCTTTTATTGTGGTCTACTGATAAACTTAAGGAGGCTAACAATGGCAGCTTCAACACTGATTGGAGATGGTAGGAAGCATCAGTAGTACCAAAAGATAACATAAGATGAAAAATTTTAGTCCAGTTATGGACGATGGGTTATCCCCTTAATGCGAACAATTATATTCCCCCATGAGTCCCTTTTTGATGCCCGAATAAAGGCGTTTGAACTACCCCTATATCACTCATTAAACAGCACGCAAACCCTTGATAAAAGGTCAAATACGAGCTCTGAGAGCAGGTGAGGGCAAGGGCTTTTCTCGTTCATCTCCAATTGACCGGGTGACACTCCATACCTCTTGGTGTCTCTGGTGTGTCTCTCAAGCTATACATTATGATACTGAAAAGGTGTACCCTATTCACAGGACTCTTGGTGTCTCACAAAGTCTATCTCAACAAAAAGAAACGTTATTCTCAAATAGTCCTAGACATGTTGAGATTGATTTGCTAGGGTCTTTTTCACAGGACATAGTAAATGAATTAACCAGCTATCAAGGAGAAGGACATGAAGGCAGCCAAGGGAATGAAGGTAGGTTACATCAGGGTATCAAGCACTGGACAGAACGTAGACAGACAGGTGGATGGATTCAACACTCTTGATCTTGATAAGGTGTTCACTGATAAGGTATCAGGTGCCACCACAGACAGGCCTGAATTAAAAGCCTGCCTTGAGTACCTCAGAGAAAATGATACCCTTTATATATACAGCATGGACCGGTTAGCAAGGAACTTGATTGACCTTCAGTGCATCGTCAATGAACTTACCGGGCGTGGTGTTAGTATCAAGTTTATCAAAGAGCAGCTTACCTTTGAACAGAATGGTGGGAACCCCATGAACACTTTATTGCTACAGGTCATGGGTGCCTTTGCTGAGTTCGAGAGAAGCTTGATCAAGGAACGTCAGATGGAAGGGATTCAATCAGCTAAAACCAAAGGTGTTAAGTTCGGACGTAAGGCAAAGCTTGCACCTGAGCAGGTAGCAGAGATTAAGACCCGGTTAGAAGCAAATCCTTTAGTGAAGAAAGTAGACTTGATGGAGGAGTATAGCATCAGCCGGGCGACCTTGTACCGTGTTTTAAGTTGCATCAATGGTAAGGAGAAAGCAGCATAGTATAAACAACATACAACCTGTTTAACCATTTAAGCCTCAGTGTGTCTCTATAGATGCTTGGGGCTTTTCTATTTCTGGCCTGGTTCTGTCTCACACGTGTGACAAAAAACATCCATGATTAAATATTAACAACCTGCCATATCAACCTTGATATGGCATTACATTGCATCAATAGATAAGAGCTAAAAGATAATCGTCAGCAATCTGCAACACCCACCACTCCACTCCATAAGCAAATTACAAGATCTATCCAATCAAGAAGCACACCAACCAAAGCCATCAAGTGGACAAAGACTGGTAGGGCGAAAGCTCATCCTCTCTTTGTTCGTTAATTAATAGGTCTCTCATGGGAGTCAAACATAAGGAGGATACATGACATTATTAAAATCTACATCAAGATCAACATCAGCAATAGAGCGCTTGATATTCAACACCTCTATTCAAGCCACTGACTTTACAATACTTGAGGGCATTTGTGGAGTCGGCAAGTCCACCAGAATGATCAAGTACATCAGGGAGAACATAGAGGAAAGATATTTGGTTGTATTGCCTTTGCTTGATGAAATAGAAAGGTATCAAGAAAAACTACCGGAGTTAACTTTTAAGGTGCCATTGGAAAACAATAGTACGAAGACAGAACAATTCAAGAATTTCCTCAGGGATAAGAGCAACATCCTTTGTACTCATGCCCTGTTTAGCCTTTGGGATACAGAGATTGAGGGGCTTATTGCGGAGGCCGGGTATCATATTATTATTGATGAAGAAGTCGGTATTATTGAATCAGTTGGTATCAATGCCAAAGTAATCGAGAACTTAATGAAGTTAAAATACATCAGTATTGATTCAGGCACAGGGCTTGTAACATGGGATTATGAAGAGTCTGGATATGATTATAACGGAGAGAAGGAACACCAAATGGTTATCAGTAAAGCTAAATCTGGTTCCTTGTACTGCTTTGATGATAAGTTCTTTGTGTATGAGCTACCCTATAGACTATTCATAATAGGGGATAAATACACGATTATGACCTATCTTTTCAAAGGGAATTTCATGGATGCCTATTTTAATAGCCATAGTATTAAGTACAATATTAAACAGATTGATCCAGAGGAAGCAAGGAGTATAAAGGAACGAGCCAGGGAATTGATTGAGTTTGTACCCATGACAGCCAACATGAAGAACATCTGCAATAAACATAAAAGGAGCAAGCCCTTCAGCAAGGGCTTTATTGAAAGGATGACTCATAAAGAACGAAAGTCTTTCTGTGATGGTATTAGGAACATAGTCTATAAGCGAGAAAAATACGATATAGAAAGGGTCATGATAACTTGCTTTAAGTGTTTTATGAAAACCGATGACGATAAAGTACCCAAGAAGAACATGATGCCAAGAAGCATGTATACGTGTTTGGTTCCTATGAATGCACGTGGAAGCAATCAATGGATTGACCGGGACTTCGTTATACACATGGTAGACCATTACCCTGAACCAAGCCTTGATAAATACATGCATGCAAGGTCTAATGGCTCTTACAATCCTGATATCTACGCATTGTCAATGCTTGTCCAGTACATATTCAGGTCTGCAATTCGGGATAAGAAGCATATAAAGCTTATGATATGTTCACCCAGAATGGAGAAGCTATTCAAAAACTGGTTAGCTAAGCCCGAGTAGTGATGTTAGATCAATGTTTTCTATGTTAGATTTGATTCATGAAATCATGTCGTTTTGAAACGACACTCAAGCTGGTGTAGTTGATCATGTAACTATTTGAATTTATTAATTATATTTCCACGACCCTTAAAGGAAGATTCTTAAATGATAGCTTTTGAGGGCCACTTTTAGAACCCTTAATCAAGATAGAAAATTCTGGCATGCTGCCATCCAAAGATACTTGTCGATGCAAGAGAGAACAAGCAACAACGGCTTTGTTGTTCTTTGATTGCTATTCTCATCTGCATCGTACTTGTCTATTTAAGAGAGTAGAGATGCAAGAACAAACAACAAACAAGATGCCAAGGAAGTCAGGCAAGACAAGCTAAGGGGGATTCTACTGCTTTTGAAACCCTGCTCCATGCAATGGAGAGTACAGAAGATGCAATCAATCATCAAGGGTAGAAGAGAAGCAGAAGAGGCATATATAAGGGGTAGTACCTTAAGGCTCAAGCCACTGCTTTCTTCTATCTACATATATTGAAGTGCTATAACATCCTATAAAACCTTAACCAGTGAAGAGGGGAACACAGAAGTAGTTCCCCAGCTATCTTCTCTTGATGTGTAGGACTCTCTATGCTGTTCCAGGTTCTCTATGCTCTTTTCTCTTGCCTCTATCTGTTATTTTTTAGAGAGTCAAGGACGGCAAGCCTCAATGATGAATGAGCCTAAGAATGACAACAGGTGCAGGGCGTATAGAAACTTCTTTACTTAAGTTCCACTGGCTGATACTAACTTATCGTCCAAGATTTTAAAAGGTTCTGGTGGCATCATGTGGTCTTAACTGAGGGCAATGCAAATGTTTATAGTTTTCAAACAATCAGTGCGTAGGGTGGCACTATTCAGCATCCTGTTTATTAATTCTATGTCTGTAGTCATTTTCCCAACCAACCAAGTCTCACATGAGAGATAAACAAGGAGAGATACAATGGGAACAGCAGCCATCATAGCAATCGCAGCAGTAGCAATCTTCTTTATCTGGAATACTAACAGAGCAAAGAACGTCATCAAGGCAAGACTCTATAAGGAGTACGGTTACGACCCTGAGATTGAGAAGCTGGGTGGCGCTGAGTTGATGAAGATGAACGACAGAATGGATGCAATGGGTACCCTTAAAGACAGCAGCTTGAAGACAGCTCTTGAATTATATCAAAAAAATAGTGGAATAGGCCAGGCATTAACTTCTGATCAATTTGAACTCATTGTTAGTACCAGTGGATTTAAAGATATTGACAGTCGATACAAAGCGTTAGGGTTAACAAATTGGGGAGCTCTTGCATGGCTATCGGCACAGCATGTAGGAAATGTTCTCAAATTGATGGAAGACGGTAAGAGTATCAGTACTTTGATTTATGACGTGACTGAAAAAATGGCTTGTATTGGCACCTTCATCTTTAACCAAGTTCCTGAATTGAAGCTTACTAAAAAGGATATGACACCAATAGAGAATGCTGCTCTTGCTGCAACCCAATGGCTCAATGAAACGGAATCCCCATAAGAGAGGGAAGAGAGAGAACTACTGATGGGCTGGAATTAAGTCCAGAGCGCCGTATTAACAGCAAGAGCAATGGCGGTATTCTAACTCAGAACACCTCATCAGCAACGCACACAGCCCTCTTTAAAACCCCATTCACAAGATGTGCATATCGTTGTGTCATCTCAATCGTGGAGTGCCCCAGCAGCTCTTTAAGGGTGTATATATCGACCTTCCCGGAGCTGGCAAGATAAGAGGCATAGGTGTGTCTCAGGTCATGGAACCTGATTGATATTCCTGCTCTCTTCCTGATCCTCTTCCATGTTTCATCAAAGGTGTTGTAATAATTACCAAGGGTAGAAGGGAAAACATAATCTGAGACCTTGAGTTTCCTACACCTCTCAAGGATCGTCATACAATGATTGTTAAGGGGTAAGGACTGAGCCTTCTTGCTTTTCGTATTCATGGCTTGAAGGGTCAGCAGATGATTCTCAAAGTCCACACTATCCCATGTCAATGACAAGACCTCTCCTTTACGTTTACCTGAGTACAGGGCAAACTTGATGACCAGGATAGCCCTTTCATTGTTCCATGTATCCAACACACTCATTAGTGACCTAAGCCCTGATTTGTCTAATGGATTATTGATCCTGTTGTCAAACATTGGAGCTTCAACGGACTTGCATGGGTTGCCCCCCTGATACAATCCTTGCTGCATAGACCAATTGAACACCCTTTTAATAAGGACAAGAACCTGTTTGATAGTGGCTGGTGCATAGTGGCCGCCCTTAGGTGTGTCTTTAGTTGCCATATGGTTCAAGATGTCCTGAACATGAGAAGGGGTGATCTTGTCCATCTTCATCCCCTTTAGGTGTGCGGAGATGTGAAGTTCCCATCTTATACGATCATCAATCCATGACCTTTTGTTTAAGCTTGCCCACGTCAGATACTTACTCCATACCCCATCAATGACCGGGGCTCTATGAATATTGAACACGTCTTCTTCAATGGACTGAGTCTTGAACTTAGCCTCAACCTTTTTCGCCAGCTCCAGAGTGTTGACTTGCTTAGACTTCCATTTGCCATTGGAGAGCTTGATTCTAACTTTGAATAGTTTGTTTGTTCTTAGGTTGTTGCCACACTTGCATCTTAATGTTTGAAGTTTGTACGTCTTGTAACATACTGGACAGCACAGATTGATTGCCATAACCCTATCCTTAATAGCTTTCCGGCTCTGTCACACAGTCAACATACAGTCAACTATCATGATAAAAGCCGGGTTAAACATAAGGTAACTGAACATCATTAGGAAGGTGCTGTTGGAAGTATGGTATGGATTGTATTCTAAAGGATTTCAATAGGTTGGAAATGGCGGAAGTGCATGGGAATCGAACCCACCCGGGACGGTTTTAGCGCCCCACATCGGATTTGAAGTCCGAGGGCCCCACCAGTGAGCCGCGCACTTCCGCATCAAGACGATGAAAAGCGATTATACCTGATAAGCCTTGTTTGTCAACCCTTAACAGGGATTAAAAATTTTAAATTCCAGGAAAAAAGCTGGAAATTATCTCGTCTTCATTTGTGTGCAATGAGCCACTCCGGGTCCTTGTCTCTATTTTGGTTGTATGGGCTCTGTTTTTTTCTGCCAGATAGGATGTGATCTTATGTTCAATTGTCTTAAATAATATTGTTTCAACTTTCGGGATTGGCCTGTGGCGGGTATTATTGAACTTTTTTCGGCTTTAAAAGGGGGTGTCATGGTCTCTACAATGAGGTCTCCTTGGCTGTATATAAATTTGATGGAGGGGATACCCCTCTTTTTATTTGCAACTTTTAGGTGTAATCCTTTTTGCAGAGACACCGGGGCTAAGTATAGCGAAATTGCCTCGGACATAGAGATATTGAGCTTGCTTAGAATTGTCTGAGCGTTTTTTCAGGATGACTTAAATTTTACGCCAACCGTTATTTGTGGTATTAGGGACAAAGTGTTGCTTTCGACATTACCTGTGATGATGAGTAATCCTGCTCGTCCCCATATGAAAAAATCCTTAAAGAAAAGTGGTTTTGAATTCAAACAAAATGCGCTACAAATATTGATTTGTATTTATGTTAATCCCGTGAGGCCCTGTGGGTGGGCAGCCCTTATAAACAAGAATGAATTGGTAAATGAACTGCATTCACTTGCTGCTGAGACCATACTCTGCATCAATAAGAGAATATTTTATGACTTTTTCCACACTGGGCTTATCTGCCCCTATCGTTAAAGCTGTGGCTGGGCAGGGGTATGAAACGCCATCGCCTATTCAGGTCAGGGCGATTCCTGCTGTGCTCAAAGGCAGGGATGTGATGGCTGCAGCGCAGACCGGCACTGGTAAGACCCTGGTTTTCACTCTGCCTGTTTTAGAACGGCTTTCGAAACTGGCCCCGGTTCAAGCGAATCAGGTGCGTGCCCTTGTTTTGGTGCCCACACGTGAATTGGCTGTCCAGATTGGTGAAAGCGTGACAACCTTTGGCAGGCATTTGCATTTACGTTCCACAGCGGTGTTTGGCGGTGTGAAGATAAATCCCCAGATGATGAAATTACGTGGAGGTGTTGATGTGCTGGTCGCAACACCCGGACGTCTGCTGGATCTCCACAGCAAAAATGCAGTGAAGTTTGACCGGCTGGAAGTACTTGTATTGGATGAAGCTGATCGAATGCTGAACATGGGGTTTATCCATGATATTGGGAAAATTATAGCTCTTTTGCCTAACCAGCGTCAGACCTTGATGTTCTCAGCGACCTTTCCTGATGAGATTCGTGATCTGGCCCGTGGGCTGCTCCATGATCCTGTTGAGATTTCGGTTGCACCTCCCAATTCTGTGTTGAAAATAATCAAGCAGTGGGTTTATCCGGTGGATCAGAATAAGAAGTCGGCATTACTCTCAAAATTAATTTGCGATAATCAATGGGAGCAGGTGCTTGTATTCAGTAAAACCAAGAATGGTGCAGACCGGTTGGTACGTCATTTGGAAAAAGAGGGGATTGACGCTGCGGCAATCCATGGCGATAAGAGTCAGGGTGCACGTACGAAAGCTTTGGAAAATTTTAAAAAGGGTACGGTTCGAATTTTGGTGGCGACGGACATAGCGGCCCGTGGGTTGGATATTTATCAGCTACCCCAGGTGGTCAATTTTGATCTGCCCCATGTGAAGGAAGATTATGTGCATCTTATGGGCCGTACGGGTAGGGCCGGTGCCCCCGGCCAGGTGATCTCTTTGGTTTGCGCTGATGAGTTTCAGCAGCTATCCGATATTGAGCGATTGATAAAGATGGTGTTGACACGCAAGATAATTGATGGTTTTGAGCCAATTCCTGCTTTACCCGAGTCAATTTTGGATGTTCGGCCATTTCGAGCCAAAAAACCGAAAAAATTTAAAAACCAGAAGCCCTGCGGGAGCGCTATTTGACCGAACCTGCAGCGTTGCCGGTCAATTGCGGTAGGCGACTATGACCTCATGCCCGTCGTCTTGCATATCCAGCCAACAACCGCTTACAACTTTTAGGTCCTATATAACCCACATGTCCTGCGGACACAACGAAATATGAAACACGATGATACAGGGCAGGCGATAGTACCATTCCGTCCTCTTTGGTTACCCTGACCGGAACGGTAAACGTCGGGGGAATTTCTGCCCTTCCAGACTAAAGCGCAGGAACTGCGGGCTAAAGTCCTCAAACAGCCTGCGCTTCTTAACGCCTGGAAGGGCAAAAATCCTAACCCCTTTGGTTTACAATGTTCCAGTCAGGGAAACCAAAGAGGGCTCTAAAGTCGAGACTTTCACAATGATGTTTCGACAAGAGTTTCTTATAAACCGGCACGGCCGGAACGAGGTATGGCTCCAGCCTCAACGAATTTTGAAACACCTTCATTGACAATGCTTTGGCGAGTGTTTCATATAAAAATGATGGACCAAATATTTTTAAAACATAAAGGCCCTTAGCGTTACGCTAAGAGCCTTTTAATTTCTGGCTGGGTGATAAGGATTCGAACCTTAATTGACGGAGTCAGAGTCCGTAGTCCTGCCATTGGACGATCACCCAATGAATTGAATGAACGCTTTATACCTTATGCAACTCTTCGAGTCAATAGGATATTTATTAAAAAAGTGGCAAATGTTTATGAGTGTGGTAAATTTAATAAGGGTTGTTTTATGCTCACTATTATTTGGGGAGGAATCATGACAATAAAAGTTCTCATCAAACGAAAAGTCCAGGAATCGAAAAGCAAAGAGTTGAATCTGTTGTTTGTTAAACTCCGGGGGCTTGCCATGGCGCAAAAAGGGTATATCGGCGGTGAGACGCTAAAGCGAGTTGATACGCCTGGTGAGTACCTTATTGTCAGTCGCTGGCAGAGCATTGACGACTGGACCCGATGGCTTGTGAGCAGGGAAAGGACAGACATCCAAGGGAAAATTGATGCATTGACCGATGCTGAGACCAAATTTGAAATTTATACGAATGGGTAGCTGAATCGGCAGCAGCCCATGGGCTGCTGCCTTTGGTTTCGTTAATTATGGATTTCTGACGGTTCTTTTTCCGGTGTTGCTTCTATTGCTGATGGAGCGTTTTCCGTTTCATGGGTTTGTTCTACTGCTACTGGAGCGTCTTTCTCTTCCAGTGAGGGTTCGATTGTCGCTGGAACGGGAACGCTTTGTTCTTCCGGTGCTGCTTCTAATGAGACTGGAATGGCTTCTTGTTCCTGAACTTGCCCGGGCAGGACGATTCTGGTTGACTTGATGTTTGTCAAAGCTTCATGGATGGTTTTTTCATAAAGGGAGATCGTTTCTTTCTCCTCTGGGGTTGTCGCAAAATAAGAGGCCTTGCCCACAAGGTCAATGATTGGTTGAAAATCAGGAAGGCCTTGTTCTTTGATTAGGGTGTTTGCCATGTCAAGGTAATAATTAAAGGTAATGGGAAAGACTTCCTGCTTTGAATAGATCTTCTGTGTCATTTTCGGCAGGTGGAGCCCTTCCAGGAGAATAACTTTTTGGGTGTTCTTGGGTGAAAATTGTCCTTTCCAGATTTCCACGCCGGCATTGGTTTGTTTGATGTAAAATCTTTTGGAGTTGTTGATACTTGCACCCACAGCCAGTGAAATTAACAGAACAAAAGCGATACCCGCAAGAATAGCTGCCATGGGTTTTGGTTTGGCGTCTGAAGTGTTGTTTTGTTTCTGAACCTGACTGGCAGTAGATTCAGCCTCCTTTGCCTCTTGCTCTGCAATTTCCCTGATAACCCTTTTGATTTCAATGGCTCTTTTAGCAGCCTCATCAGCCAGGCGTTTTTCTTCGGCCTTTTTAGCAGCCTCATCAGCCAGGCGTTTTTCTTCGGCCTTTTTAGCAGCCTCATCAGCCAGGCGTTTTTCTTCAGCCTTTTTAGCAGCCTCATCAGCCAGGCGTTTTTCTTCAGCCTTTTTAGCAGCCTCATCAGCCAGGCGTTTTTCTTCGGCCTTTTTAGCGGCCTCATCAGCCAGGCGTTTTTCTTCAGCCTTTTTAGCAGCCTCATCAGCCAGGCGTTTTTCTTCGGCCTTTTTAGCAGCCTCATCAGCCAGGCGTTTTTCTTCAGCCTTTTTAGCGGCCTCATCAGCCAGGCGTTTTTCTTCAGCCTTTTTAGCGGCCTCATCAGCCAGGCGTTTTTCTTCAGCCTTTTTAGCGGCCTCATCAGCCAGGCGTTTTTCTTCGGCCTTTTTAGCGGCCTGATCAGCCAGGCGTTTTTCTTCAGCCTTTTTAGCAGCCTCATCAGCCAGGCGTTTTTCTTCGGCCTTTTTAGCAGCCTCATCAGCCAGGCGTTTTTCTTCGGCCTTTTTAGCGGCCTCATCAGCCAGGCGTTTTTCTTCAGCCTTTTTAGCGGCTTCATCAGCCAGGCGTTTTTCTTCAGCCTTTTTAGCGGCTTCATCAGCCAGGCGTTTTTCTTCGGCCTTTTTAGCGGCTTCATCAGCCAGGCGTTTTTCTTCGGCCTTTTTAGCGGCTTCATCAGCCAGGCGTTTTTCTTCAGCTTTTTTAGCGGCCTCTTCAGCAAGACGTTGCTCTTTAGCCTTTTTAGCAGCCTCTTCGGCGGGTTGTTGTTTCTCGGCCTTCTTGTCCGTGGTTTTGGATGGGGTTTTTTTCGTTACCTGCTTTTTTGCCGTTTCGTTATTGGTCATTTTTTTGTCTGATTTTTTCTTGGCAGCAGTGGTTTTTGTTTTTGTAGTGGTTTTCTTTTTTGCAGCCATGGTTCCCCTTTTGCTGAAGTTGATTAAGAATTTTTTTGTTCGGACCGACACCTAATACAATTGAAAAAATAACCCAACACATATATAATTCAACGTATTTTGTAAATACTTTGTTGGTGGTTGAGGCGAGAGTCTTTTTTTTCTTTTTTTTGAGGGTCGGATGTCTGATAAGCTGAAAAATCTTGTTCACAGTCTCAAGGCGTATGGGAAAATTGCCATTGCTTTTTCCGGAGGTGTTGACAGCGCTTTTCTGGCGGCTGTGGCAAAAGACACCTGTGGGTCTTCCGTGGCAATTACGGTCAAGTCTGCGTTCCAATCCGGGCAGGAGGCTTACAATGCCGTTTGTATGGCTGAAGCGATTGGTATCCGGCATGTTGTTGTTCAGGCAGATGTGCTGGGAAATTCAAGGATTGTTAAGAATACAAGTGAGCGGTGTTATTTCTGCAAAAAAATGATTTTTTCCCTGTTAACGGACCGGGCTGACGAGCTGGGTCTGAAGACGATTGTTCATGGTGCTAATGTTGATGATTTGGCCGATTACCGGCCAGGGCTTAGAGCTGCCCGGGAAATGGGCGTGATTGCTCCCCTCTTGGACGCTGGGCTGACTAAGAACGAAATTCGTGATTTATCCAGGCGAGCCGGGCTTAAGACCTGGAATATGGACGCCCAGTCCTGCCTTGCCACCCGCATTCCCTATGGGGACACGATAACCCTTGAAAAGCTTGAAATGGTGGAAAACGGTGAACGTGTTCTGGGTGCCCTTGGATTCAGCGGTGCACGGGTTCGCTTCCATGGGGCGGTTGCAAGGATCGAACTTAAATCCCAGGCGGTGGGCCAGGGCCTGGAAATGAATAAGATTTCAGAAGAAAAATTGCGGCAAACAGTGGTTGAATCGTTTAAAAAAATTGGTTTTAAATATATCTGCCTGGATCTTGAAGGGTATGTCATGGGCAGCATGAACCGTTCCCTGGGCGATTCTTTTCTAAAGTGAAGAGCTGGTGGGCTTTTTTGGGGGGGAGATGGAGTGCGGGATATCTCTAGTCGTATTGTCGGATACCCCGCCAAAAAAGTCTATCCGACAATTTCCATGTCGTTGAAAAAATAGCCAATTTCAAAAGCTGCTGTCTCAGGGGCATCGGAACCATGGACAACATTTTTTTCAATATCCGTTGCAAAGTCCCTTCGAATGGTTCCCTCTTCAGCCTCTTTGAAGTTGGTGGCGCCCATGAGCTTTCGGTTTTTGGCGATGACATCGTCACCCTCAAGTACCATGACAACAATGGGGCCCGATGTCATGAACTCGGTCAGGCTGTTGAAAAAGGGTCGTTCCCGATGAACCGCATAAAACCCCTGTGCCTGCTTTTGGGTTAACTGCATCATTTTCAGAGCTGCAATATGAATTCCCTGGTCCTGGAATCGTTTGACAACTTCTCCAATTAGATTTTTTTTCACACCGTCGGGCTTGATGATTGATAAAGTTCTTTCCATGTTTTTATCCTTTTCTCTTGGGTTTTTTCGTGGTTTTCCTGCTCAATGGAACAGGTAAATTATCACAAAGATAGACGACAAGTCAACTCCTGGTTCTTGACAACCCATGGGTATGTGATTAAAATGTTTAAACCAGCAATCAACTGGGTCTTTAATAATCGAACAAGGAGAGTTTAACAATGATTGAGATGACAGATGCTGCAAAAACGCAGGTTCAAGAATATTTTAACGGAAAAAAACCTACTCCCATAAGGATATTCCTGAACTCCGGTGGCTGAGGTGGTCCTTCACTAGCCATGGCTCTGGATGAGCCTAAAGAAAACGACAACAGCTATGATGTTAAAGGGTTTAAGTTTGTTGTAGACAAGGAATTTATGGCACAGGCAAAACTCATTAAAATTGATTTCACGGGCATGGGCTTCAGCCTTGATTCAAAGCTTGACATGGGTGATTCTGCCTGCGGAAGCTGCGGTACAAAAGGCTCCTGCTGTTCCTGATTTTTATGCCTGATAGCTAAGATCCATAGAAAGTGCTCCCCAGTGGAGCACTTTTTGTTTCTCCCTCCTCTTTTCTTGACCAAGGAAGGCCCTTCATGGTAGCGTCACAAATTAAATAGTTTGCCATTCAACCTTACCATTCCGGAGTTCCCCATGAAAAAAATGTTTCTGCTGTTGGGTGTTTTATCCATTCCCTTGCTGCTTTGCATTGTTGCAGGGTGTGCAAAAGAGAAAAAGCCCGATATGAATGAACTCCTGCTCGGTACCTGGAGTCAATACAGAAACAAATCCCACCTTATTTTAATGGTCAAGGCCCAGGGGGGGTGGAATGCCGACGTGAGGGTGGAGGGAGCGACATCCAAGATAATTGAAAGAAAAGGTGCCGCTTCGGGTTCCTGGCAGCTGGTGGATAAACAGCTTGTCATAACCGTTGATGCATCCGATATTGAAGCGCTTTGGGGAAAAAAGAGTACAGTAGTGTGTGATATCCTTGAGTTGAACAAAGATGTGATGCATCTTCAATACGATGACGGGAGTGTCCAGATCTGGAAGCGGGCAAAGAGTACGCCAAAGGGGCAGGAGCAGGAAGACCTGCAGCGGATGATTAAAATGGCCCCGTTGGTGGTAAACCTCAACAAGATCAGATCCCATGATAAGGACAGGTTTCTGTGTCTTAATCTTGAGTTGAATTTGAAGTCGGCACTTCCCGACGTGCCTGTTCCAGTTCTCCACCCCCGGGCCAGAGAGGCTATGATCCTGTTTTTAAGTTCCCTCATCTATAAGGACGTCAAAACCCTGGACGGGGTCAAGCAGGTGATGAAAAACCTTGAGGTAATGCTCAACCCTTACCTTGACAATCAGCTGGACAACATAAAAATCAACCATGTGGTGATCTCCTCCAGCAAGGATAAAGTCCAGGAGTTTTTGATCGAACATGCACCACAACCCGAACCCGACGTCTTGCCGGACCAGGAGAACGAAAAAGGAGATAAATAATGGGAAAAACCATTGCTGAAAAAATTTTTGACGCCCACACGGTAGACAAACCCGGTGGAGATATTGTGGTGATCAATCTTGATGCCGTGTTCTGTCACGAAATCACCACCCCCATTGCCATCAACGATCTTGTGGCAAGGGGCAAAGATCGGGTGTTTGACCGGTCAAAAATCAAGGCCGTCATTGACCATGTGACACCTGCCAAGGATTCCAAGACAGCCTTGCAGGGAAAGACGTTAAGGGACTGGGCCAAGCGCCATGAAATCAAGGACTTTTTTGATATTGGCAGAAACGGGGTATGCCATGCCATTTTTCCTGAAAAAGGCTTTGTCCGCCCCGGGTACACCATTATCATGGGCGATTCCCATACCTGCACCCATGGGGCCTTTGGCGCCTTTGCAGCCGGAGTGGGCACCACAGACCTGGAGGTGGGGATATTAAAAGGAGTGTGCGCCTTTAAGAAACCCTTTTCCATGAAGGTGGAGATTTCAGGCACCCTTGGGGCCGGGGTGTATGCCAAGGATGTTATCCTGTCGATCATTAAGACCATCGGGGTTAATGGGGCAACCGACCGGGTTATGGAGTTTTCAGGTCCTGTTGTGGACCATATGACCATGGAAGAACGTATGACCCTGTGCAACATGGCTGTGGAAGCCGGTGCCACAAGCGGAATCTGCCCCCCGGACAGGGTTACGGTGGATTATCTCTGGCGGTTCATCAAGGATGATTATTCCTCAAAGGATGCTGCATTCGAGGCTTTTATGGCCTTTGCCCCGGACGCCGATGCCGTCTATGCCGATACCCTTAAAATCGACGTCACAACCCTTTCTCCCCAGGTTACCTTTGGTTTTAAACCCGACCAGGTCCGTTCGGTTGCCGAGATGGCGGGAACTCCCATTGACCAGGTCTACATCGGTTCGTGCACCAACGGCAGGATCGAAGATCTGAGGATCGCAGCCCAGATTCTCAAGGGTAAAACCATCAGTCCGGATGTCCGGGCCATTGTCTCGCCTGCTACCCCTGAAATCTTCTCCATGGCCCTTGAAGAAGGACTCATCAAGACCTTCATGGATGCGGGGTTCTGTGTGACCAACCCCACCTGCGGGGCCTGCCTTGGGATGAGCAACGGTATCCTTGCCCCGGGTGAAGCCTGCGCCTCCACCACCAATCGTAATTTCAACGGACGAATGGGCAAGGGGGGGATGGTTCACCTGATGAGTCCTGCCACGGCTGCTGCATCGGCCATTGCAGGCAAGATAGCTAACTCTGAAATCTTTTGTGAAAAATCGTGTGACAGGGGGATAAAGGGATGAAAAACTTTAGTGGCAGGGTCCTTTTTCTGGACAGGGACGACATTAATACCGATGAAATTATTCCGGCTAAGTATCTAACGGAAAGCACCAAAGGTGCCCTGAAACCCTTTATCCTTGAAGATCTTAAACTTGATGGGTTCGATCCGACAACCGATTGTACGGACCGGGCCGTTGTGGTGACCCGGAACAATTTCGGCTGCGGTTCTTCAAGGGAGCATGCGCCCTGGGTGTTTGAGATGAACGATATCAACATGGTCGTTGCAACAGGATTTGCAAGGATTTTCAGGCAGAATATGTTCAACTGCGGCATGATAGCCCTGACCCTTGATCCTGAAACCATTGACCATCTGTTTGAGCAATACAAGGGAACAGAAGCCACCATTACCACGGACCTTGAAGCCATGCACTTTACCATTGACAACAACCTCCATTCAGAAAAAATTCCTTTTAAGGTGAGTGAGTTTGATCTTGCCCTGGTCAGGGCAGGGGGGTGGGTCAATTATGCAGACAGCAACTACTAAGGAGAATGGACGATGAAGATTATTGAGCCATCTTTTGAAATACTCCACATGGCCGATGGAGATGAGATTCTCCGGCTTCTTGAGCTTGCGGCCCGAACCTGTTACAAATCGGAGGATAAAATTGCAGCCGATACAGCGGCCCCTTTTCTGACACGGATTCTGAAAACAGGCCATGAGAGTGTTATCGAGCATGTTTCCGCCACGGTAAGGCTCATTTGTGACCGGGGTGTCACCCATGAAATTGTCCGTCACAGACTCTGTTCGTTCAGTCAGGAGAGTACTCGGTATGCCAACTACTCAAAGGCAAAGTTTGGTAATGAGATCACTGTGATACGACCGTTTTTCTGGGAAGAGGGGTCAGCACCGTTTCAGGAGTGGAAACAGGCCATGGAGGCTTGTGAACGGGTTTATCTTAACCTTCTTGACGGCGGCGCCAAGGCCCAGGAGGCAAGGAGTGTTCTGCCCAACAGCCTCAAAACCGATATTGTGGTGACGGCCAACATGAGGGAATGGCGGCACATCTTTAAACTCCGGTGTGGAAAGGCCTCCCATCCCCAGATGCGCCAGAGTATGCTTCCCATTCTATCTGAATTTCATCGCCGGGTGCCGGTATTGTTTGATGCCCTTTATGAGACCCACAAGGCAGATATTGTCCAGTTTAGTCCTTTGACTTTGTAACGACGGCCATTCCGCTTTTGATGGAGATTCGGGCCGTTGTTCCGGAAAAACGGTTGCTGATTCCAAGGGAAGACCCCATGGGTATCCCGGCATTGTCAAGGGGGAAATCAACCCCTGTAATGGTTATTCCCCCTGCTGTTTGGGTAATGGGGATGATGGATAAAAAATCTCCTGGCTCACCTTTGAGCTCGATTTTGTCCACCAGAAGATGGATCTCGTTGTTATCATCAATGATTTTGCACAAAACACCGGCCCTGGTGATCTTTTCAAGGAAAAATATGTTTGCCAGGGTATGGTCAATCCTTGTGCCGGTTACCCCTAAAAGCGTAATGGACGTGGCGTTGTTTTCCATGGCCCATTGAACGGCAAGCTCAGTGTCTGTTGCATCCTTGTCAACGGGATGCCGGATCAGGGTGACATTGTGTTTTTCAAGAAACACGAGGGTCTCTTTATCCATTGAGTCAAGATCCCCGATGACAAGGTCTGGAATGATGTTCATTTCTCTCAGATGCCTTGCCCCGCCATCGGCTGCAACAATCTTGTCGGCAAGGCGTATGATGCCGGCAAAATATTCCCGTCTTTTTAATGTCCCGCTGGCTATGACAATGTAGTTCATGGATTGGTAATATAGTCCATATTAAAGGTATAGTCTATCAAAAATGCCCCTGTTATGCTGGGTTCAAGCCTGACAGGCCGTCATGAATTTGAGTTTTCCGGTGTCAGGGTTTTGGCGCTTTTTCTTTTGCTTTGCCCGGGGGAATAGCTTGATGTGGCTTGGCATTAAAATTGCTTTGTTGTTATGGCATAATGAGAAATCAATTAAAAAGCCATGCCGGAAAAAATCATGGACAGGGAGCAGGAGTGTGAAATGCAGATACATCCCGGTCAGCAAAAAAAAAGCCAAAGTATTCCAAACCCAGGGGAAACGTCACCTGGAGATCGTTCCAATGGTATGACGTTTAAAACACTTTTGGCCCAAGAGCTATCCTCCCAAAGTTCTTCGGAAAATTCCAACGGGCCTGATTCAAAGTCAGGTCTTATCCGGCTTGGAAAGGTAACCCAAAATGTGCCAACGGTTTCCGAACTTATCTATAAGACCGACCATAAGGAGGCGTGCTGGAACATCCTGGCAAAACAGGTCAATGGGGATAAAGCCTTTACGTCCATCGCTCCTGAAACTGAAATTTTCCTTAACCCTGAAACATCAGAGCTCTCCTGGGGTGATAAAGGCGAGGAAGAAAATGTCGTGTCCACGGGAAATGAGAAGCGTCCCGATACCAGAATGGAAGATAAAACGTTGCCTCTTACTTCAGAGTCTGTTAACGAGGCTGCGGCAACATTATCCAACGCCGCAAGAAAGTATATTGGAACGGCCTATTCCAAAATGGACTGTTATGAACTTGTCGTGGGAGGCCTCAAGACCATGGGCATTCAATACCAGGGAAAAGGGGGGCTGGGAAAACACCTCATGGAAAAGGCCGTCAATAAAGGTTTCTCCTACAACCACTACCTTAATGGCGAAGGAATCCTTGAAGCCACCGGGAGCAATCCCTACAAAAGGAAGGTTTTTAAGATTGACAATGCCGATGTTGAGGCAGACAAGGCCATGGCTGAAATGGCTCCTTTTCTAAGGGATGGGCAGATCCTTAGTTTTTCCACGAGAACCAGGGGGCACACCGGTATTGTTTCAAAGAAGAACAATGTTTGGACTTTTATAAATTCTGGAAAGATGGACCATAACCTGGCCGGAGCCAATGGGAAAATGGGAGTTGGTGAAGAACAACTCAAGGCAGAGGTGAAAAATTGGTTCAGGCTTGCCGGCAAAAGAAGGGAGGGGTTGACCCTTTCCCTGGGGGCCGTTGATATGGGGAAACTTGCGAAATTTAGTTTAAAAAAGGGGGAGGGCACAGAAAAAGTTTGACTCTTTTATCCATTCCCTATATTTTTCATCTCTTATGATGACAACGATAAACCGATATATTTTCAGGGAACTGATCCCGCCCTTTGCCATCAGTGCCGTTTTTCTCACGTCCATCTTCATTATGACGAGAATTCCCGAAATCACCAATATGGTTGTGAACTACAACACAGGGATTTTTTCCGTCCTCCTGCTGATCGCCTGTACCCTTCCACGATTTATGGAATTTACCATTCCCATGTCCGTGATGATATCAGTGCTGCTGACCTTCATGCGAATGTCTGGAGACAACGAAATTATTGCCCTGAAGGGGGGAGGGATAACCATTTATCGCCTCCTGCCCCCGGTTCTTATCTTCTGTCTTCTGGGAACCGCTGTAACCCTGTGGATTACCATCATTGGTGTTCCCCTGGGAAACATGTCATTTAAGACCCTTGGAATTGCCATGGCCCGGTCGAATTTAAACGTTGCCCTTTCCGATGGGACATTCAACTCAAGCTTTAAGGATGTCATGATCTATATAAGTTCCATGGATGTGAAAACCAAAAAGCTCAGGGACCTCTTTATTGAAGACAGGAGGACCAAAGACCGCGTGACGATCTCTGTTGCCCCTGAAGGCGTTCTTGTAAAGGATGCCGTTACTGGTTCATATGCCCTTCGTCTCTATGGAGGGAGTGTTAATCAGGTGGATCTTAAATCCCGATCCATTAACAACGTGGGTTTTGACACCTATGATATCAACCTTGATTTTGCCCAGGTTCAAAAATCGTCCAAGGTGGGAAATAAGGATTTTGATGAGATGACCCTGAATGAATTAAGGGCTTTTTTGAAAAAAACTTCGGAAAAACCCGAACTGAATGCTGCTTTAATGGAGTTCCATGAAAAATTTTCAATCCCCATTGCCTGTATTGCCATGGGGATTCTGGCCATGGCCCTTGGACTTCAAGCGGCTTCCTCAAGGAAAACGGCGGGATTTGGGTTGGGGATGTTTTTTTTCCTTCTTTACTATCTGTTGCTTGCCGCAGGCTGGTCTGCCGGGGAAAACGGCCTGTATCCTCCCCTGATTGGCATGTGGATGCCTGATATTGTCATGGGCGGCATCGGCTCTTTTCTTTTGTATCGAATTGCTGAAGAACGGCCCTTGGGGTTGCCGCAAATTTTTCATACCATAAGTGGCGCTGCAGGGCGATTCTTTTCCCGGAAAAACAGGTAACCCCATGTCTATTCTTCACAGGTACTGGTTAAAAGAGTTCACACGGTTTTTTGCTATTGTGCAGATGCTTTTACTTTGTATCTTTCTTGCGGTTGATTATCTCTCCAACATGGAAAAATTCCTGAGATCTAATTTTTCCCTGATCCAGGGATTGGGCTATATATTGTTGAAAATTCCATTTATGTTTGTGCAATTTACCCCAGCGGGGGTTGTGCTTGCAACCATTGTGGTGTTCAGCCTTATGAACAGGAACAATGAACTTCTGGCTTTGAAAGGGAGTGGTGTCAGTGTTTACCATTTGTTGAAACCCGTTGTTCTTGTGGGCGTCATCCTTGCAATGACCATGATTTTTTTGGGTGAAACCATTGTTCCCTACACCATGGCAAAGGCAAATCATATTCGATCTTCAACCCTTAAGAAGAATAAAAAAATTTATGCAACCTGGGAGAATATCTGGATTCGTGATGGTAATAAAATTATCCACATCAACTATTTTAATCCCGCAGATAACAGCATCTCTGGAATAACCATCACCTCCTTTGGGGCTGATTTTAAGATAGCGACCCGGGTTGATGCCGAAAATGGACGGTTTGACAGTGGCCAATGGCAACTTTCCAATGTTCTGGAACAAAATAATCCAGGGGATGAACACAACGCTGACATTCAATTCTATGACCATAAAGCATTTGCCCTGGATGTTGAGCCGGCTGACCTTAAAACCGTGGCAAAAAAAACGGATCAGATGAGCATCCAGGAGCTCAAAGCCTATATTCATAAAATAGAAAACGAGGGATATGATGCCACACACTATATCGTCGATTTCTGGGCAAAGATCGCCTTTCCGATCATTTGTCTTGTCATGGCTTTGGTGGGGGCCGGAGCGGGTATGCTGTCGGCGGCAAAGGAGAATATGCCCCTGGGAATTGCCCTTGGAATAGGGGTGGCCTTTTGTTACTGGGTTGTTCATGGTTTTTGCACCTCCCTGGGGTACGGGGGAATGATTCCTCCTTTTTTGAGTGCCTGGACTGCTGATCTGATTTTTATCTGTCTAACGACTATTTTTCTGGTGACGGTTAATGTCTAGGACACTGATCGCCCGGATTGAAACGATTATGTCCAGGCCTGTTGAAAAGGGCCGTTTCTTGTCCATGGAAAATTTTCTACTTTTCATTTCAAATATTTATGGTTCTGTTGTACAAACAAGGCAGGCCCTTTATCGTGCCGGAATTCTCAAGTCACGAAAGCTTCCCTGCTTTGTTATTTCCGTTGGCAATATAATAGTTGGTGGTACAGGCAAAACCCCCATGACAATTTATCTTGCTGATCTGGTCAGGCAAATGGGCTACCGTGTGGCCGTTGTTACCCGGGGATACAGGGGGAAATATGAGCACTCCTCGGGGGTTGTCTGTGATGGACAACGCATGTGCTGCACTCCGGAAGAATCAGGAGATGAGGCCTATATGATTGCCCAGACCCTTGGCATCCCCGTGGTTGTTGGAAAAGACAGGTATGCCGTCGGTATGATGGCTGTCAAAAAATTCAACCCCCAGGTTATTGTCCTTGATGATGCATTTCAGCACAGGAAGCTGGAACGTGATCTGGATCTTGTTCTTGTTGATGCCGGAAAACCCTTTGGCAATGGTAAGCTTCTTCCCCGGGGGCGGCTAAGGGAACCAATTTCTTCGATCCGGCGCAGTGATGCCCTGGTCCTGACACGTTCAGACCAGGTTTCTGATTCTGCGGAATCTTCGACCCTGGAGATGATTGGTAAAAAGATTCCCATGTTTAAAACTTTTCATATTCCGTTTATTCGTCGAATTGTGCAGGATAACGCAGCATTGAATGAAATGCCGATCACAGACTGGGGCCAGGTCAAGGGCAAATCCTGTTTTTTATTTTCAGGACTTGCAAACAACCAGGCTTTTCAGAACACCTGCCGGGACAGGGGAATGAAGATTGCAGGATACATTGATTTTTCCGATCATTTTTGGTATTCAAAGACTGATATAGACAGGATTTTTAAGCGGTTCATGGATGTTCAGGCCGATTTCATCGTTACCACGGAAAAAGATTATGTGAAGATCCGATCCAGGTTTTCTTTGTTTCCCATAGTGGTTGTGGGGGTGAAGATCGTTTTTGATGAGGCCTCCCTTGCTCCGTTTGAGTCTTTTATCAAGACAAGCATTCGTTCCGTTGGTTCCAAGGCTTTCGACATAAATAAACGGCCGGGGCAGGGTATCGGCTCTGACCAGAAGGAAATTTGAAGTTTCTCCACTGGTGATGTCCCAGTGGGTTTTTCGTATAACCCACATGTCCTGCGGACACAACGAAGATAGAAACTCGACAGCATAGGCGGGCGGGAACGGGTATTGCCCGCAGCGGATTAAACGGCAGCGGTCAGCATGGACGCTGAAGGAGCTGCCGTTTCCCTCGGAGCAGCCCAGGACGGGCTGTGAGAATGAGTGGAGGGTACTACCCGTTTCCGTCTGCCGGCCCGAGAAGAGTTTCATATAAAACCGGCACGGCCGGAGCGAGGTATGGCTCCGGCCTCAACGAATGATGAAACGCCTCTGTTTGCAATTTTTTGGTGAGTGTTTCATATAACCCACATGTCCTGGCGGACACAACGAAGCATGAAACTCGACAGTATTAGGCCGGTGGGAACGGGTGTTGCACTGAACGGATTAAATGGCAACGGTGGACACGAGGTCCAAGGAGTTGCCATTTCCCTCGGAGCAGGCCATGGACGGCCTGCGAGAATGAGTGAAGGGCAACACCCGTTTCCGCCGGCCGGTCGAAGCGAGTTTCTTATAAAAAAAAATGGTGAGGGTGTGAATCTTTTAAATGCAGCAACGTACCATGGCATCTCTTTTTTTATTTTATGCATTGGGGTATTGCCCTTTTCTGTGACGGAATGGGCAGGCAATTCCCTGGCTTCCCTATGGTTTGCCATTGATAAAAAGCACAGGCAAATAACGTTGGATAATATCAGGCAGGCCTATGGCAATCAGTTGAGTGATCAACAGCATCGTGACCTTGCCCGGGCCGTTTTTAAAAATACGGTGGGTATGTTTTTTGAGCATGCCAGATTCCGCCGGATTCATCCCTGGAACTATTCGAAATTTCTGTCAATAAGGGGACTTGTAAACCTGACCATTGCCCGTGCCAGGGGAAAGGGCGTGTTGTGTTTTTCAGCCCACCTGGGTAACTGGGAACTGGTTCCCACGATAGGCCATCTTGTAGATATTCCCATTTCCATTGTGTATCGAAAACTTAAATTTCCACCCCTTGACAGATATGTCAAGGAACGGAGAAGTGCCACGGGATGTCGGATGCTCACCATGCACCGGGCCCTTGATGAGGTTATGGCAAGCCTTACCCGGGGGGAGGTTGCAGGCATGATCATTGACCAGAACACAAGCAACAGAAGCCACGGTGCTTTTGTGAACTTTTTTGGCCGAAAAGCATGCGCAAATACAGGTCCTGCAATGCTTGCCCTGTCAACAGATGCCTCTGTTTTACCTATTTTCACCTTCCGGGAAAATGGAAAATTCATCATTGAAATTTTACCTCACGTTCCGACGGTTCGAACTGGGGATTATCCCACGGACCTCAAGGAAAACACCCGGATTTACAATGCCATCATTGAAACCTATGTTAAAAAATATCCTGAGCAGTGGTTCTGGATTCATAACCGTTGGCGAACCAAGCCGGTGAATAAAGCATGATGATAGATAGCAGAACGGACGTGAAAAAAAAGACCCTTTCCGTCATTGTCATCACTAAAAATGAAGAAGATCGCCTGGATCAATGCCTCAGATCCATACAGGCCCTTGCCGATGAGATTATTATTTATGACAGCGGCAGCCAGGACAGCACCCTGGAAATTGCCGCTCAATATACCGATAAAATTTTTGAGACGGATTGGCCGGGGTATGGACCCCAGAAACAGAGGGCTCTTTCCAGTGCCAAAGGTGACTGGGTGTTGTCCATTGATGCCGATGAGGTGGTCTCAGACGAACTTGCACGGGAGATTGTCGGGGTGCTCAATCAAGATCCTGAAGAAGCAGCCTTTAGAATTCCCTGGGCTGTGATTAATTTTGGGAAACGGCTGGATTATGGCAACAGTGCCCGGAGTGTAAAACGCCTGTTTCGACGTAAGGGTGCCAGCTTTACCGAGGCCATTGTCCACGAGGCAGTGGTCCTTCCACCGGGGAGTCGTGTGGGGAAACTCAAGGGCCGGCTTATACACTATTCCATTCGGGATTTTGAGCATTATCTGATGAAGAACCGGACCTATTCATGGCTGGGGGCTCAAAAGCGTTTCACAGCCGGGAAAAAGGGTGGGGGGTTGCCTGGGGCCGTATTCCGGGCTTTTTGGGTCTTTTTTCGTTGTTACGTAATCCGCAGGGGTTTTCTGGACGGTCAGGTGGGCTTTCTGGTGGCGGCCATGTACAGCCAGGGGGCATTTAATAAATATGCAGGCTTGTGGACCTTGCAGCGCATGGAACGGATCAATTCCAAGTGAAAAAGTATCTTCTTTATGTTTCCAATCTATACGCCTTTGCCATTGTCCGGCCTTTGCAGGCAGAAATCCTTAAACAAAAGGGGATTGTTGCATGGTTTCTGGCAGATAAGAAATTTGGTTCCTGGCTTAAAAAAGAAGAACAGCTGCTGGAAACAGTCGCCGCGGTCATGGCATTTGAGCCTGATGTGGTCTTTGTGGCAAGCAATGTGGTTCCTGACTTTTTTCCCGGCATCAAGGTGCAGCTTTTCCATGGATTTAACGCCCAGAAACGGGATGCATCCCAGGGCCATTTTAATATCAGAGGCTTTTTTGACCTCTATTGCACCCAGGGGCCTTCGACCACAGTGCCGTTTAAGGCCTTGGAAAAAAAATATGGCCATTTTAAGGTTGTTGAGACCGGCTGGACCAAGGTGGATCCCTTGTTTGACGAAGGGGATGAATATTTATCTTCGCGCCTGGCGCCGGACCCTCGACCGGTGGTGCTGTTTACCTCCACATTTACTCCGGCCCTGAGTGCGGCCCACAGGGTTTATGATACAATAGCCGCAATGATGCATCAAAAAAAATGGCGATGGATCATCACCTTGCATCCCAAGATGGACAGGGCCGTGACCTTGAAATTCAAACAGCTCTGTCACGCCTGTCAGTCCCAATTTTATGGGGGAGACAATGTTATTCCTCTGCTCAAGCAGGCGGATGTCATGCTGTCAGATACCTCTTCAATTATTTCTGAATTTATCCTCCAGAAGAAACCGGTGGTGACTTTTTGCAATCGTATGCCCGGGGATCATCTTATCAATGTCACCTTTGACGAGGATATTGAGCAGGCCATCGAACATGCCCTGACCCGGCCAGCCTCCCTGATGTCCGCAATTGATCGCTACATTGCCGACCTTCATCCCTATGATGATGGTCGTTCCAGCGCCAGGGTGCTTGCGGCTGTGGATGATTTTTTGAAAAATGAGAAGGGGAAACTGCGGCGTAAACCCCTTAATCTGGTCCGCCGCATTAAAATGAGATTAAAATATCGGTATTACCGTTATTAGTCATGGAACCCAGGCTGGCTTAATCTATTTCTTTTTTGGATCTTTCATGCACCCGTTGCAAATGGAACCCTTGAGGTCTCCATCAATAAACTTTTGCCGGTAATCCATGTAATCGGGCCCGTTCCAGACTGTTTGCAGGGAATCCTTGGATAAATCCCCCAGTATCTTTGTCTGCTCCCAGTCTGAACAGCATTGGACCATGCGGCCGTCGTAGAGCACATAAGCCTGTCGGAATAATCTGTCACACCAACGAAAGGCATTGAGCTTATTTGCTGATATTTTTCCGGTCTGGATTTGTTTATGGGTGCCCCTGTTTTCCATCTGGTTGACATTGATCTGAAGGCCCCGTTCCTTCCAGAAGGCCCTTATTTCATCCAGCCGGGGGTGGATTTCGTTCGTGTCAAGCATGACTACCCTGATCTGGGTTGCGTAATTGCCCTTTTCTTTTATTTTGACAGCGGCTTCCACATTTTTAATGACCTGATCAAAGTTGAGTTTCATGAGATGGGCGTAATTTGCAGGATCAATTCCCTGGACTGAAATGTGGAGTCTGTTAAGGCCTGCATCCATTAATCCCTCTGCCATGGCCTGGGTCAGCAGGGCACCGTTACTGTTTATTTTGGTGTATTGCCTGCGTTTTTTCTTTTTTGAGATGTAGTGAACACGTTGGGGCAGATCCTCATCCATCAGGGGCTCATTCATCAGATAGGGAGAGATCCTTCGCACATTCATGGTGACACACTGGTCGATGATCCCCTTGAAAAGGTCTACATCCATTTTTTTGCCATAGGGGATCTCTAATTTTGTTTTTTTGTTGGGACAGAAAATGCAGTTCCCGTTGCATCCCGATATGGTTTGAATCTGAATTGCCCGGGGGGCCTTGGGTTGGGGGCGTTTTTTATCCACCACCAGGTATTTTAACCGGGTCAAAGGGTTGGGCGTGTGTTCTGGAATAAAGTATTGTCTTGGCATTTTATCGTTCCTGTATATTTGTCTGGATGCTTGCATATATTCTGGTGAGCTGATCTGCCTGGGCCTTTGCCGAGCAGTGGTCAACCACCCATTGACGGCCTTTTTGGGCCATTGTTCTCATCTTTTCGGGATTGTCCAGGGCCCAGAGCATGGCGTTTATCAGGGCCGATTGATCATCCACGGGAATGAGCAAACCTGTTTCTCCATGTTTAATGATCTCTTCGTTTCCGGCACATCGGGTGGAAATGGCAGGGATTTCCATGGCCAAGGATTCCCTGAGCACGCCGGACAACCCTTCCTGGGCGTTGGCCGCCATGACTGTTACATCCATTACTGAGAGCCAAGGCCGGATGTCCTGTTGAAATCCTGCAAAGAAACATTTCTCATATATTCCCTTTGACTTGGCCAGGGGAATTATTTCACGGTGCAGGTTATCCCCAAGAAAGAGTCCGAACAGCCGTTTGTCCTGTTCCATGATCTTGGCCAGCGCATGGATGATCAGATCCAGCCGCTTGGCCTTTCGAAAAGAAGAGAGACTGCCGATGATCCTTGCCCCAGGGGGAATACCCATGCGCAAGAGAATGTTCGTGTCCGGTGGACGATGTGTGAAACGGTCCACCTCCACGCTGCCGTAAACCGTGTGAATTATGGGCTCTTTTGCATGGCCCAGGGTGGTGATCAGGATCTTTTTTACTGCCTCGGCAACTACCACATGGGCTTTGACGTTGGGAGCGGTCAAGGCTTTCAATAAATGGGGTTTTCCCGGGATGCTTATGGTACCCCGTTGAACAACCACCGGAGTGGAAAGATCTTTAAATTCAAGGGCTTTTGTAGCTGCAATCATGGCCTCGTTACGGTGGACATGGATTAGATCAAACTTTTCCTGTTCCAGGAACAGGCCCAGTCGTTGCACCCCGTTAAAGGATCTATATCTGAGCCGCTTTACCCTGACACCGCTTTTTGCAAGTGGAATCCAGGAGTCGATATCCCTTTTTCTGAGCCATGGATTTTTCAGCAACCGGTCGGGAAAGACCACGCAGACCTCATTGCCCCGGAGGTGTTGTTCCCTGGCCATGCGGGACAATTGGACTGCCCCTCCCCGGATTAAACCCCAGTGGGAAGCCAAGTGTAGTATCTTCATTTTTTCTCCCGGGAACAAAATCTTTGTTCTCAATTGTTCATTCATCAAGGGAGGCTATAACAGAGCGGTCAGATATTATCAACCCATATGGATCAAAAAATCAGGGTCACCCCATGTGAATTCTCTTATCTGGGTTCGAAACGGTGGAGAGGACAGGTTCTCCAATCTCTGGCTTTAATTTGTTTGCCTGGCATGCAGGGGGTATGGTATACAGATCAGGTTCTATTTTAGGTTCGGTTACGGGGGCAGATGCCATTTCCCAGCCGTGCCAGTTATATTAAACGTCTACCAGGGGTACCCCCTAGGTGGCGATTTAGATTTTCTTGTGGCCACGGGCAAAGACCTTACTCCGGCCATGGGGGTATTGGGAAATATAAATGATTGAGCAGAGAAAAAAAATTATTGTCTATACCGTAGGTGTCTGGGATATGTTTCATATTGGTCATCTTAAACTCTTAAAGGCGGCCAAGGCCTTGGGTGATCTCCTCATTGTCGGTGTCAACACCGACGCGCTTGTCAAGGAGTACAAGGGACACTATCCCCTTTTGTGCTGGGAGGACAGGGCGGCAGTGGTGGAGGCCTGTCGGTTTGTGGATATGGTGATTCCCGCCGTTTCCCTTGAAAAGGATAAACTTCTTGAAGAGATTGATGCCGATATCCTGGTCCACGGTAATGATAAGAAAATCCTGGGCCATGATTACATGATTCGAAACAATCGACGGGTGGTTTACCTTCCCTACACCGAGGGCAGGAGTTCCAGCACCCTGAGAAAGACCCTCAAGCGGTACTATGAGGAGCAGATACGGATGGAATCAGGCAGGGCATGAAACTTCTATTCGATGTTCAGGAGCTTTACTATCTGGCACAGTATCTCCCAGTTTTCAAAGAGCTTGAGCGGCACAAGATCTGCTGTGAATTTGTTATTTATAAAAATCCCAAATTTGACCATCTTTTGGAAAAGGCCGTCAAGGACGATGACCTTCCTGTGCGATGGGTCAGTGACAGGCATGATGCGCTGGCATATTATCTGACCCAGAAGGCAGACTGGGTGGTTTTTGGGAATAGTTTTTTTGATGTTGATACCCTGCACACGGTTTCAAAGAGTGCCCAGATGGGACACGCCATCGGCATAAAAAGCAGTTATTACACCAAATCCAAAACCCAGATGACAGTAAGATTCATGGAAGGTCCAAGGCGACTTGATATTATACGTAAAATGTATCCCCGGGGTAATTTCGTTCTCACCGGGTTTGCCAAACTTGACCCCCTCTACAACCGGACCATTCCGCCCTTGGATCTTTTGTCCATGGGGCTTGACCCGACCCGGAAAACCATTCTTTATGCCCCCACATTTTATCCAAGTTCTATTGACTCTTTTCCTGACGCCTGGCCCCGGGAGTTTGGCGGCTACAACCTGATTGTCAAACCCCACTATTTTTCCATGACAAAGGATAAATACCGGTCCCAGCGCAGGAAATTTGAACAATGGGCCGGTTTCAAAAATGTTTATCTTGCCGGTATTGATGAGCATTCCCTTTTACCGTTCATGGTGTCAAGTGATCTGCTCATCAGTGAGGCGTCTTCATCTATTTTTGAATTTGCAGCCCTGGATAAGCCCATTGTGTGGTGTGATTTTCTTAACCTCAGATGGTCCTATCGAGGGCCGTTAAGATTTCGTTTTACCCGCCGCATGGACCAGGATATCCTTAAATTTTCCGATATCGGTGCCCATGCCGCAAATTATAGCCAGTTAAAAACAGTGGTGGCTGATCAACTGAATCACCCCGGCATGTTTGGAGAAAAACGTCGGAAATACAGCGAGTTGTTTGTGGGACCTTCGGACGGAGGGTCGGCCGTTAGGGTGGTTGCGTATCTTCTGGCCCATGGTTGATTTGTTGGGAAGGGATTTTACCATGCGGATTTGTCTTGCTGTTCTTTCAAGTAAAAAGACTAATTGTATGGTGGATTTTATTGTTTCTATGGCCCTTCATTTTATCTGCGGTCTTAATATGGCCGTTCTCAAGCTTAAATTAAATTTTATCAAACAGATGAACCAAAAGAATTAAAGCCGTAAATGCACAGACTATACAAATATGGAAGACTGCTCTTTGCCTTCTTCCTTCCTAATTTTGAATCCTTTGCAGCCGTTTTTTTTGCATGCATCGCTGGGCTGACGTTCTTGCTCATGGGAATTGGAGTTTCGTTTATGGTACCCCCACAGGAGTTACGACCATGAAGAAAAAAAGCGTGGGATTTTTATTTCTGGGGCCTATCTCACATATTTATCATTCAATATCCATTGCGTTTCATCTTTCCAACTACCCAGACTTTGACGTAACTCTTTTTGTTTCGTCTGAACTAAACCTGAAGCTTGTCAACACTATTTCAAAATCATACAAATACCATCAATGTGAAATCGAATATCTTTACCCATCTATACTTCATAAGGCTCTAAGGTTATTTAAAAAAAGAGCGCATCCACGGGTTCGAAATGTCCTTCAAAATAACAAAAACAAGCTGATTAATTTTGATGCTTTGGTTTTAACGGATCGTCATTTTATTAATGGTGGCAGGAAAAAACCCTTTTACTTTCTAACCGGCCATGGTGCAGGTGATAGAGCCAGAGGGTTTACAGATACCATGAAAAAATTTGATTTTATTTTTGTATCTGGAAAGGAAAAATGGCAACGAATGGCTAAACTTAACTATATCTCAGAAGAAAGAGGATGCATCATTGGATATCCAAAGTTTGAGATTGTATCATTAAAAAAAAAAAACGGCACACTATTCAAGAATAACAATCCTATTGTGTTATATAATCCTCACTTTAACAAAAATGAAACATCATGGTATCTTTGGGGTGAGCAAATATTAAATTTTTTTCTAAACAATAAAAATTACAATCTTATATTTGCTCCACATTTAATTTTGTTCAGTAAAGAAACAGAGCCTATTGATACTAAATATTATCATTCTAAAAATATTCACATCGATATAAACAGTCACGCATTAGTAGATATGACCTATACGATAGCTGCGGATATCTATCTTGGTGATGTAAGCAGCCAGGTTTATGAGTTTGTTGGTTATAAAAAAAGGCCATGTATTTTCTTGAATCCACATCATGCTGAGTGGCAGGACAACAGTTCCTTCAGAATGTGGAAAATGGGTGATGTGATTGATACTATGGATAATTTCGAACAAGCTTTACTAAAATCCGAAACAACACATCCATTATTTTATCATATTCAAAAAGAACTGATTGAAAATACATTTTCAACCACGGAACAATCCGCTGGGAAAAGAGGGGCAGATGCAATTGTTGCTTTTTTTGAAAAGAACAGAACTGATTGTCGCTCTGCATTGTGCGATAATTCCCTTGCCCGGTGACGACAATTAACGTGTCCGGTTGTTTATTACCAAATTCACTGGGCAGAAATATGGTGAAAATCAGTTGAGGTTGGTGGGATGATAAAAATAATTTTAAACCTGCTCCGGCAAAAGTTAACTCCTCCGACGTGGCTAATTGGTGGCCCATTCTCGGACCTGACTTCTACCTCCCCTGGCGTGTGTGGTAAATCAAAAACTGTTGTAAGGGGCTCAGATGTAAATAATTCCACAAATATGGTGTAGGATTTCAGCTCGTATTCAAGGCGTATCAGAGGGAGCATATTGAAATATGTGCCCTTTGATGCAACGCAGAAGACGAGCTGAAAGACAAGCAAGATTGAGGAATTATTTGTTTCTGAGTCCCTAAGATCTGGATTAGATTTTTTCGAGAAAATCATCCGAATTTAACGCTTAACTCTATCAAAAAATTATCTTGATATTGGGGACCACTATATAGCCCCATATCATAATTAAAAATAAGAAAGAATTAACTTACAACCAATGAAAGATAAAAAATATCAAAACTTAAAAACCCTGGAATTCTTAGGTCTCTTTGTTTTATTCTTCTGTATCCCTTTTTTTAAGGTTGGAAAAACTGTAGGTGTCTTCATGCTAATATTCGGAGCTTTTGGACACATATTAATTCAGAGAAAAAATACATTTAGTAAGCCGAACCTGCTTGAGTTTTTTTTATTAGGTCTCCTGATTACAGGTTTTATTAGTACCGTGTTAAACTGGCCTTTCCACAAAGGATTTAATGGTTTTAAGGATACGTTTCAGTTTGTTCTCATCTTTTGGGTGATTTATCGAAAGACCTTTACTTTAAAACAATTAGAACTTTTATTCTGGGCGATTGTAATTGGTTCTATAATTGGTCTAACCGTGGGTTACATTAGATGGCAATCAGGTGACAAAGCCTATTTTATCCTAAAAAACATGAGTCTTGCTAATACATCAATCATCATTGGTATTATTTCAAGTTCATTAATCGGAAAAATCATACAAGAAAAAGACGGCTTTTTAAACAAAGACAAGATCATATCATCTTTAGCTTTAATATTTTTATTGTTTTGTCTCTTCATGGGTGGAAACAGATCTGGAATAATTGGGTTTTGTGCATTCCTTGTTACTCTGCCTTTCTTTCGAAGCATTAACAAAAAAGCAATTGCTTTTGCTATTGTAATTGTCTGCATTTCTTCAGTGATTCTCTGGGATTTGAAATCATACTCAAATAGAATTACACATCTTTTGGAAATAAGGTTAAATGTCTTTAATTATGAAAGCATGACTCCCAACGATCAATTTCGCTTTGATTACTGGAGAGTATCATATGCTCAGTTTATACAAAAAAATAAAAAAATGTTTGGAATAGGACCAAGGAATTATGGATCTATTGATGTAAATAATCTAAAATTTGATCCTCCTTTAAAAAATATAGCAAAACTTCAAAGCCCGAATCATTCCCACAACTGGCTATTGACTAAATTAATCGAAGAGGGAATCTTTGGTCTTTTTTTCATATTGGGTTTCTGGGTTTCTGTGTTATGGATTCTGTTAAAATACAGGAAATATGAAAAAAATTATCACTGGTCTATTGTGTCATGTCTTGGTGCTATTATTATTCCAGCCATAGCTGGGCTTTTTTATTCACCCTTTCGGAGGGAAGTGGCTTGGGTTTCCATGATGTACATTGGATTAGCTCTTTCTTTTATTAGAAATACCGAATGTAAAGATACATAAATGTTTCACGATAAAAAAAGTGACTTTTATTAAATTTAATTCTTAATGATGTCCGGTTACCTTATGTTTAACCCGGTTTTTTATCATGATAGTTGACTGTGAGTTGACTGTTTGATAGACGCTGGAAAGCTATAAGGACGAGGTTATGGCAATCAATCTGTGCTGTTCGGTATGTTATTGCTACAGCGACACTTATCTCTTTTCACACCAAAAAGGGGGGAGGCATCTCATTTTAGCTGAGTTAGAGCTATAACATGCTCCATTCATAGGCGATTTCGAAAGTGTCGCTGTAGTGTTATAAGGCGTATAAATTCAATACATTAAAATGCAAGTGTGGAAACAATCTAAAGCGGGATCAACTATTCAAAGTCAGGATCAAACTCCCTGATGGCAAATGGAAATCTAATCAGGTCAACTCCTTTGAGTTGAGGCTGAGCTCAAGACCCAATCCATTGAAGAAACTGTGTTTACTATCCATAGAGCCCCGGTCATTAATGCAGTATGGGAAAAGTACATAAAGTGGGCAAAGCTGAACAAAAGGTCATGGATAAGATCACCCCTTCTGATGTTCAGGAAGTCTTGAACGATATGGCAACCAAGCAGACTCCCAAGGGCGGTCACTATGCGCCAGCTACTATTAAACAGATTCTTGTCTTAATCAAGCGGCTTTTTAACTGGTCTATTCAGTAAAAGCTATATCCGGGGCTTAATCCTTGCGAATCGGTATCAGTTCCAAAATTTGATAATTAGGTTACCAATCCCCTTGGCCGAGACGGTCTTGACATGGGGTCCACTTTAATGTAAAAAGTCGACACTAAAAGCTTTCTGCCCAAAGTGTAAATTAGGCTTTAGGGTACTATTTGTTGGGAAAGAATCGATGAAAAGAGTAATCGTTGTCCATGGGATGAAGAGAAGTGGTAATCATGCAATAATTAATTGGCTGAAAGTTCATGACCATTTCATTTTTTATAATGATATAATCCAAATTGCGCCCATACTGACCGGCAAAAAAGAGACCCCTCCACCAAGAGACTTTACATCATGGTTTAAAAAAAAGCGGCTTCCAAGGCGTATACGGTTTGCTTTTTTTCTCAAAAAATTCATTCTTCGGAAATATTCCCTGATTGCCAGTCTTGAAGACCATGATTTGCAGATTAAACCTTTTTCCAATGTGCCCTGTGATATTACCAACATTTTGATCATACGTGATCCTATCAATCTGTTTTCAAGTCGGATTCGGAAGGCATCTTTGATCAAACACCCGGCATATGCAATGAATACAGATTCAGAAAAAGATAGAGTTTTGAAACTCTGGAAAAGCCATGCACGGGAATTTGTAGGATTCACGAACCAGTTAGAGAATAAAGTATGTATCTATTTTGATGCCTGGTTTTCCAGTCGGAACTATCGGGAACAAATTAGCCAAAAGTTGAATTTGGAGTTTATAGATAAAGGCTTTTCCATGGTTTCAAAAAAAGGCGGGGGAAGCTCGTTCGATAAAATACGTTTTAACGGTAACAATAAAATGATGGATGTCTTGAATCGTCAAGCCTGTCTGAAAAAGTCTGAACAGCAGTTGCTGGAAAACATACTTGCCGATGATGAATTACAAGAACTGGCTCACATGATAACGGAGACGGCTTAAGCCATCGAAATTACCTTATATGATTTGAATTGAGTAGCCGAGAAGATTTCCCTACCCCGGCTTTCACACCACCGAACATACGGGTCCGTATTACGGCTGCGTCCTTGTCGAAACTTTGTCCCCTGTTTTGATTTAACTCTGTAACAAACTGAAATTTTGCTGTTCCAAGGGAAAAAAGTTTAAGTACGTAAATATGATAAATTTACGTTGCGAGAACTTAAGACTGTTGAGTCAAGAACAGTCCGTTTGCCATGGGCACCCTGAAAGTGATGATAGGCTTTTTTAGTGCGCAGCATTCGGCTATAATTGAACTTCTGTCACCTATGCATACGTCGGAAAGCATTATACCTAAAGGGTGTTCCCGGAGGGTTCGCTTGTTTTGAATTTTGATTTGCCGTAATATTGGTGAGTATCGAGCCGCTTAGAAAACATGGTCACGGTTTATTATAATAAGGTATATTTCAAAACTCAAAACAAAGAATGGAACTTTTAGATTTCATTCAAGCCCAAGGGGGCAGATGGAACTTGGAAAACAATACTTTATGGCCGCCCGGGACCATCTTTTTTGATATTTTTCTATTAATTTTTTCCGGTTGCCTGTATAAAAAACGGCCTTGTCAAAATCGACAACATGGATTTCTTGTTCAGGGGAAATCAGGATGTTTCCCGGGTGAAGATCCACATGGAAGATCCCGGCATCCACAAGTTTTGATATGTTCCGGGATATCTTTGGCATGAGTGCCACGGCTTGCTGGGGACTGGACAGGCAAAGGGTTGCAAAGGTCTTATGGGGCAGTATGGCTCGGGTGACAAGCCATGCCCGGTAGAACAGGGCACCCCGGGTTATATAGGCCAGGGGGTCGGGGGTCTTTACCCCGGCATTTTGCCCATAAATAAGAAATTCCATCTCCTTCTGGGGTCTGGTTTTACCCCATTTCACATAGTGCCCTCGGTTTAATCTGGAAATCAAGCCACCCCGGCAATAGGTCTTAACTGCAATGGGACCGGTCTCTTCAAGGGTGATTATTTTTACTGAAGTTCGCCCTTCCAGGTTGCGGGTCTGTTTTTTGGGGTCAAGGCCCAGGGTGCTCACCAGCAGATCCGTGCTTGTTTTTCCCAGGGCAACCGTGGCGCCAATGCAAAATCCATTGTAATTGGCTGTAAGAATACGGCTTGGGTTCATGGGGTAAAAAACTTTGCCTCAATACGGTCAATATCGTCGGGTGTGTCCACGCTGGGTGAATCATAGGTGGTGATAACCACTTTGATGTCATATCCATACTCCAGCACCCTTAGCTGTTCAAGTTTTTCTGTCTCTTCAAGGGGGCTTTTCCCAAGCTTGGTGAACATTTCAAGAAACGATTTTCGATAGGCATAAAAACCCAGGTGACGGTAAAAGGGTATCTGGGATTTGCCGTCCCTTGGAAAGGGAATCTGGGATCGGGAAAAATAAAGGGCAAAGCCCTTCTGGTTAAGGGTGACCTTTACCGCAGATGGGTCGGTCAAGTCCCGGGGATCGGTTATTTCAATGGCCAGGGTCGACATGCCAAGGGTTTTGTCAGTGTCAAAAGGGGCAGTCAGCTGGTCCAGGCATTCAGGTGAAAAAATGGGCTGGTCTCCCTGGATGTTGATGATCACCTCGTCGGGTTCCAGGGGCAATTGCCTGCAGGCGTTCCACACCCGGTCCGTGCCGGATCTGAGGTCCCCCTGGGTCATAATGGCCTCTCCACCAAAGGCAGTGACCGTGTCAAAAATCTGTTCGTTGTCGGTTGCCACCATTACCCGGTCAATGGAGCCGGCCTGTATGGCCTGTTCATATACCCGCTGGATCATGGGCTTTCCAGCCACCAGGGCCAGTGGTTTTCCATTAAATCGTTTGGAGGCATATCGTGAAGGTATTATTGCAATCGTCATGGAAGGTTGCCTTATTCTTTATTTTTTTCCAGATTGAAGGGTGTTTAAAATGGTGTTCACCGCCATTTGGGTTCCGCCCTGGTATCGGCGGATATAGTTTATTCCTTTGCTTGTTATCTTTTGTCGCCGGGGAGGGGTATTCAGGTGACGGCAGAGGTGACTGACAACCTCCCTGCTGTTTCTGGCACGGTTCACCACCCCTGTTGAGAACAGTTCCTGTCCCACCCAGTTAAAATTGTCAAGGTAAGGTCCGGTAACTGCAGCAGCACCGCAGATGACAGGTTCCAGGAAATTTTGACCGCCCAGGGGTTTGAGGCTTCCTCCCACAAAGGCTGCTGTGGCATGGAAACAGGCTGCCTTAAGTTCTCCAAAGGTGTCCCACAGGATTGTTGTGCCGGGCAATACAGGTTTGGTTATGGCGGATCTAAGCTTCCAGGACAGTCCAAGGGCGGTGAGGGTCTTCTGCCAGAAATCAATGCGGTGCATGTGTCTGGGAAAGATTGCCACCACCTGGTTGGGGTGCTGAAAAAGAATTTGTCCAAGGATATCTGCTGTTTCTTCCTCCTCTTCCCTGCGGATGGATGCCAGAAGGGTCACTGGTGTCCCCTTGGGAAAGGGGTTTTGGGGTAGGAGGCAGTTCCCTGGGTTGGTTTCCATTTCCTGGGGCATCACTGTGTCAAATTTAATGTTTGGCATGGTATCAATTGTGGTCTGTGGAAAGATTTTTCTGAACCGCCGGGCATCTTCAGGCGAGATGGCAAGAATGATGTGGGGTGCCAGGGTCCGGCACAACCAGGGGGCTTTTTGATACCGGGCCAGGCTTTTTTCAGAAAGCCTTGCATTGATCATGATAATGGGGATCTGTCGTTTGTTCAGGCTAGCAAGAAGACCCGGCCACAACTCAGTTTCCAGGAGCACCATGACGCCGGGACAAATTCTTGATACCGCAGCATCCATCAAGTCCGGTGAATCAAAGGGAAAAAATGAAAAAACCACTGAAATATGGGGGCTGATCTCCATTGGTGAGAGCGTTTTTTTCAGGATGTCCATGCCCTGGGGAGTGGTTGTGGTCACGAGCACGGTCAGTTCATGGTCGGGCATCATGGTACGGATCAGGGCACTTGCCAGATAAGCCTCACCAGCCGATGCCGCCTGGATCCAGATGTCTGACCGAGTCAGGTGATGGACATTGGTGCGCTGGTCAAACCCCCTGCGGAGCCGCCGGGTTTTTTTCAGCCACGGCAGTGCCAGTCTCCAGGCAAAACCATAAAGGCCAAGGATCCTATTTAATCTGTTTTGATCTGATTCCCACTGATTATTCATCCCTCCTTTTTCTCATATTCTTTTAATATTGACAATAGTTCATATTCTATTCAATAATATCCGCCTATGAAATCTATTAGAAAAGATGCAGCACCTTCCCATGAAGGGGTTTTGGTGTCACTCGTTGTCGGCTATTGGAAACCCCTTGCCCTTGCCATGGGGTGCATGGTGATTGTGGCTGCGGCTACCTCAATCTCGGCCTACCTGGTTAAGCCCATGCTGGATGATATTTTTGTGAACCGCGACCGGTCCCGCTTATTGTTGCTTCCCGGTGCAGCTGTCCTGATCTTTTTTTCTAAGGGTGCAGCCACCTATGGGCAGCAGTACTGGATGAACCATGTGGGACAGCAGATCATCAAAACCCTTCGAAACATGCTTTATAACCGTATCATGGATCTTCCCCTGGCCTTTTTTCACAATGAAAAAACAGGCACCCTCATGTCCAGGATCACCAATGATGTCAACATTGTCAAAGGCATGGTTTCAACGGCAGTGGCAGGACTTTTGCGTGATCTTTTCACGGTGATCGGCCTTGTGGGGGTGATTTTTTACATGGACTGGAAACTTGCCGTGGGGGCCTTTCTTGTTCTGCCTGCGGCATTTTATCCGATTATACTTTTTGGGCGCAGGGTGCGGCGGTTCAGCACCGGACGCCAGGAGGCCATGGCAGATCTCAATGTGTTTCTCCATGAAACCTTTGCAGGCAGCAAGATTGTCAAAACCTTTGTCAGGGAAGATTATGAGAAAGAGCGCTTCCATGGTAAATCGGAAGAACTGTTTCGCCTGGAGATGAGGTCGGTGGTTGCCAAATCCCTTTCCTCTCCTGTCATGGAGTTTCTTGGCGGGGTGGGTATCGCCTTTATCATCTGGTTTGGCGGGTCCAGGGTTATTTCCGGGGCATCCTCCACCGGAACTTTTTTTTCCTTTCTGACGGCGGTGATGTTGCTCTATGCCCCTGCAAAAAAACTTGCGACATTGAATAACACCATCCAGGAGGGCATGGCCGCTGTTACCCGGATTTTTGAAATCATTGATCGTGAATCTGAAATAAAAGATGTGCAGGATCCCCTTTTACTGGAAGGGACAGAGGTGGGTGTGGCTTTTGAAAATGTGTCGTTTGCCTACCAGACCGATGGGGACCCCGTGTTGAGTCACATTGACTTGAAGGTGAATCCCGGGGAAGTCCTTGCCCTGGTGGGCATGAGTGGGGGAGGTAAAACTTCCCTTGTAAACCTCATTCCCAGGTTTTACGATGTAACCGCCGGAACCCTTCGTCTGAATGGAATGGATGTGAAAAATATTGGCATCAAGTCCCTCAGGGAAAAAATTTCCATTGTGACCCAGGAGCCGGTACTTTTTAACGACACCGTCGCCAGCAATATCCGGTATGGCAATCTTGAGGCTTCAGACGAGGACGTTGTCCTGGCCGCCCAAAAAGCCTTTGCCCATGATTTCATCATGGGGTTTCCAGAAGGGTATGACACGGTCATCGGAGAGCTTGGCAGCAGGCTGTCCGGTGGAGAAAAACAGCGATTATGCATTGCCAGGGCTTTGATCAAGGATGCCCCCATCCTCATCCTTGATGAGGCTACCTCTGCCCTTGATTCCGAAGCGGAACAGGTGGTGCAGCAGGCCCTGGCCAACCTCATCAAAGGACGAACCACCTTTGTCATTGCCCATCGGCTTTCAACCGTGGACCATGCCCACCGCATTGTGGTTGTAGAAAACGGGCAGATTATAGAGCAGGGCACCCATGAAGAACTCATGGCCCAGGGTGGTAAATATTATTCCCTTCGCACCATGCAGCAGATTGATAACCCTTAGGTTCTTTTATATGAAACTCTTGTCGGACCGGTAGACGGGAACGGGTGTTACCCTCCGCTCATTCTCGCAGCCCGTCCATGGGCTGCTCCGAGGGAAATGGCAGCTCATTCGGCGTCCATGCCGACCGCTGCCATTTAATCCGCTCCGGGCAACACCCGTTCCCGTCCGCCTCTGCTGTCGAGTTTCTTCATTCGTTGTATCCGCCAGGGCATGCCGATTTATAAGAAACTACCGTCGAAACGTCATTGTTAAGGTCTCGACTTTCGAGCCCTCTTTGGTTTCCCTGATCGGAACATTGTAAACCAAAGGGGATAGGATTTTTGCCCTTCCAGGCGTTAAGAAGCGCAGGCTGTTTGAGGACTTTAGCCCGCAGTTCCTGCGCTTTAGTCTGGAAGGGCAGAAATCCCCCCGACGTTTACCGTTCCGGTCGGGGAAACCAAAGGGGCGGAATGGTACTATCGCCGGCCCTGTGTCATCGTGTTTCATGATTCGTTGTGTCCGATAGGACATGTGGGTTTTATATGTAACACTCGCCAAAGCATTGTCAATGAAGGTGTTTCAAAATTCGTTGAGGCCGAAGCCATACCTCGCTCCGGCCGTGCCGGTTATATAAACCTTTCCCGGTCGCATCTGCTGTCAAACGTTCTATTTTTTGATTTCGTTGCCGCCAGGTCGGATGCCATGTTCCGGTCATGCCGGTTATTGGCTCATGTCCAGACTTTTATCGTAGATCGATGTTTTAACTTCCATGAGTCCCAGGTAGAAAAATACAAAAAAAAGGAAAATACTGAGGATCAGTTTTGTTGGGGATCTTTTAACCATTATCGTCGGTGCACTCTCTGATCTGGAAGGAAATGGCCTCCATGACATCTTCAGGGGTGATGGCCTCCATGCACAGGGGATTCTTGCAGTGTTTTTTGTTGCACGGGGTGCAGGCCTGGGGTTTTTGGATGACCCTGCCCTTGAAGGGGCCTGTCCGGCCTGGATTGGATGGACCAAAAAGTGCTATGAGTCTTGTTCCAAGGGCACAGGCCAGATGCATGGGGCCCGTGTCGCAGGAGATAACGCAACGGGCGCGGCCAAGGACTTCGACTAGTTCGGGTATGGTTGTTTTACCGGTGAGGTCAAGAATGTCAGTCCTGGATGTCTCTTTGATTCTACGGGCATTTTCCATATCTTCCGGCCCTCCGGTTAAAACCGGCACCAGACCGAATGTTTTGCTTGCCTCTTCTGCCAGAATGGCAAAATTATCGTTCGCCCATCGGTTTGCAGGCTTTGTGGCTCCGATGTTGAGCACCAGAAAGTCATGGGGAAGGAGGACAGGGAGCGGGCAGTTTGATCTGGGGATCTTCCACGTGGGCGTGCCGCAGGAAATGTTCAGGTGCTCGGCAAATTCCAGATACTGGATGAGCATGTGGGCCTGGGGATTTGATGGAAGGATCCGTTCAAAGGGGAAAATCCAGGACTGCTCCTTGCACCGTTCCTTGTTGAATCCGAGTCTTCTTTTGCTCTTTGCAGCCATGCAAAAAAAACCTGATTTAAGAATGCGCTGCAGGTCAAAGGCAATGTCGTACTGGGTTTCTCTCAGCGCTTTAATAGCTGCAGTTATTCCTCTTTTACCCTTTTTTTTATCAAACACGATGGCCTTGTCCACACAGGAGTGGTTGCGTACAAGGGGATAACTCAATGGTGCCACAAGCCAGTGGATTTCAGCGTCAAGGTTTTCCTTGAGGGCCACAACAAGGGGAAAGGTATTGATTACATCTCCCAAAGCGCCAAGTTTTATGATGATTATTTTCATAGATTACTTTCCGTATTTAAACCACATCAGGGATTTGCCCCCCATTTTAAAAAAATGGGGCAAAATCTGTTGGGGTGGGTCTGGGGCCAGTTTTTTTTCAAGGTGTTCCCATTCTTTCTGGGTGCAGGAAACAATCCCATGCCCTGTTTTGTTCATGAATTGCTCCAGGTCATTCAGATCATTAAATCGAATACCCTGGCGTTTGCTGTATAGGGCAAGAATTTCTCCGTTCATCCGATAGAGAATGAGCCTGCCATCAACGGGAAGGGTTGACTCTACAGCATGGGCAAGGGCTGTGGGGCTCTTTATGGGATTAAACAACGGAAATATAATCGTTCCCACATAGCATTCCACGATGATCATGGTGGCGATGAGGGCGTTTACCCATTGCTGCCGAATGCCTTCCTTTCCCTGGCAGCGATACAAAATTACAGCTGTCCCTGCTGAAATAAGGGAAAACAACAGCAGAAGATGCACTGGAATCGTCAGGGGCAGGGTGAATCCCGGCCAGGGTATGAGCGGGGCAAGACCTGCAATTGAGAACAGTGCAAAGAGGATGACCAGGGGGTAAGTCGTCCATTGCCGCCACCGTGGAGAAAGGCTGACAAGGGAAGATACCACAGATGCCACAAGCATGCTCAATGCCGGGTAAACCGACAGAATATACAGGTTCCGTTTGCCGCCGGCAAGGCTGAAAAAAACAACCACGAACAATACCCATCCAAGAATGCGTCTGGCCTGGCCCATGGTGGATTTATCTTTTCTGGTTGCCCAGAGCGCTGCGGGAATCAGGAATGTCCAAGGCAGAAAATCAATTACAAGGTATTTCAAGTAGTAATAAAAAGGCTTGTAATGGCCGCCAAACTCACCGGCAAAACGGCCCACATTCTGGGTAAACAACAGCTCATTAAAATAGTCGGCAGATGCTCCGAAAAGCCAGGCTGCGAAAAGCCAGGCACCTGGCCAGACAAGGGACAGTGGTATGCCCCACAGCCAGAATTTTCTGGCAAGACAGGCTTTGTTTCCCGCTGTGAGACTTGCCGTCACATAGATCCCCACGGGAACGATGAGGCCCACGGGGCCCTTGGCCAGGATGGCAAGCCCCATCAAAGAAAACGCGGCTACCAGTCCCAGACGGGAGGGCTGGGTTTCATTCTTGAATAAAAGATACAGGGCGGAAAGCTGAAGACCCAGAAGAAGCACATCAATCTGGCCGGTGCCGGCCTTGTGCCAGAACAGATAAGAGGTGGATAAAATGAAAATGGCATACCAGGCCGTTTGCCTGTTGTACCAGAGGGCTGTAAGTCTTGAAACAGCCCAAAGCGATAGAATTATTCCCAGAAAAGTGGGCATGCGGCCCGATACCCCGTCAAATTCGCCGTTGGTGAAAAGGGTGCTGATGTTGATTAGCCAGAACATCAGCGGGGGTTTGTGTGCATAGGTTTCACCATGCCTGTGGGGGACAAGCCAGTTTCCACTTTCGTGCATTTCCCAGGCAACATAGGTGTATCTGGCTTCGTCCGGCTCCCACAGGGAACGGGAGGCATACTGGCCGCCCCACAAAAGAGCGGCCATGAGGATGATCAGAAGAATTGGGACCGGTCGTGCAGTGATGGAAAAAAAATTCATGGCATTTCTTTCTTTATTGGTTGCGGATAGATTCCGGTATGGTGCAATCTGATTTTTTTATTAATGATTACTATTGTGTGTATGGCGGCAATGCAGGCAATTCCCAGGCCTATCTGTAAATATTTTCCCTGTGCGCTGCCGTCGCCAAGGGAACACATCAACAGGGTCAGGGGAATGAATCCCAGAAATGATCCTGCCAGGTAAGGAACGAACGGCACCCTGCACGACCCGCTTAACAGGCCGACCACCGTGGAATTAGACAGGGGAAAGATCCTTATATATAATATCCACAGGAACTCGTTTTTTTTTAACCGGGTTTTCCAGTGTTCGATTCTGTGTCTGAATTTCTTTTGAATCCAGCTTGACAGGAACAGCCGACCTGCAAAATAGACAATGGATGCACCCATGGTGGATGCAACAAGGCCGACAAGGGTTCCAACTGTGATGCCAAAAATAGCGCCGGCCAGGGAACTGACCCAGAGTCTCGGGACGCCCAGGCCAATGAGACTTCCGCCTGCCGTGGTAAACATAAGGGCAGTGATCAACGGAATATTCAGAATCGGCATGGTGCTGGGGGTTAGAAAATAGCTGCGGATCTCCCGATAAAGACCGGAAGACCATGGGGTTTTGAGCACAAGGGCAAGGCCTATGAAAATCAGACCTGTTAAAAGAACAGGAGTCGTTTCACCCAGAAAATGAAGCCATCTATTTTGTTGAAGAATCAATCTACTGGTCTTCCTTGTTTAAAGTGGCATGGTTTTCCCGAATGGTATAGCTAAGGGTCCGTTTTGTGAGCCAGTATACGCCTGCAAGGTCCACGATTCCAGTCCAGAGGCGGTTCTGGATCCCCATGCCATATTTGCTCGTCCCCTTGATCCTGGGCCTGTGGTTTACCGGCATTTCAGAGACTGTGTATCCTGCCCGTAGCATCAGGGCTGGAAAAAATCTATGGGCATTTCTGAAAAATTGGATGCGCTCCAGGCACTGCCTGCGGAACACCCGAATCGCACACCCCATATCTGTAATATTGTCCTTGAGAATGGCATTTCGGATATGGTTGGCAATTTTGCTGGACAGCTTTCTGAGTCGTGTGTCTGTCCTGTTTGCTCTGATTCCACACATTAAATGAACATCTCTTAGCTTGAGTTCATTCATCAGGATGGGAATATCCCTGGGATCGTTCTGCCCATCCCCATCAAGGACAGCAATGTACGTTCCCCTTGTAACGGAAAAACCCCCTTCAAGCGCTGCAGACTGCCCGCTGTTTGGACTGATATGGACCGCCTTTACCGGGGGGGTACTGGTGCACAAAGAATCCATTAGATCGGCGGTTCGATCCGTTGATCCATCATCCACGAGAATGAGTTCCCACGGGCAGTCCACCCCTTCTGTTAAAACCTTGATGATTTCACTGCAAACAGGAATCAGACAGTTTTCCTCATTATAAAAGGGAACAACGATGCTTAGTTCTGGTGGTGGTTGATTATTCAATATCCCTATCTTCCATGGGTTGACGTAATAGCCAGGAGGATTAATCGACGATTGTTTACTATCTAAAAATTGCAGGTTTCAGGTACTATAATTAAACGTTTAATTCTACGCCTAAAATCTAAAACTTTCAATATTGGAACATTGTTTTCTAAGGATAGCAACGTTTGAGTGTGAAAAGGTTTCCATATGGTAAATGGCAGTGTTAAGAGAATAGACACTCCTTCAAGATTTCAAGGCCGGGTTCCATTGTCATCGCTTAAAACTAAGCCTGTTCATTCTGGCATAAGAATTGCTTTTGTCCATATTAAGCAACAGCCTTGCACGGTGATGTTGATAATCGAAACCAGGTGTTAAAAAACGAAAAAGATGTTGAAAAAGGGCAGGGTTAATGTTAGCGATTTAGCGATACCATTTTTATTTCTGTTTTCTTAGCCCCTTTGTAGCTGTTCTCTTAAAATTGAGGAGGATTGTATGACGGAATATGTCGGCGCCGTTGACCAGGGAACCACCAGCACCCGGTTCATCATCTTTGATCACAATGGAGATATTGTTGGCTTTGATCAAAAGGAGCACCGGCAGATTTTCGCCAAACCGGGCTGGGTGGAGCATGACCCCATGGAGATCTGGGAGAATACAAAAAAGGTGATCCAGGGCGCCCTTCAAAAAACCGGTATTGCAGGTCATAAAATCAAGGCTGTAGGGGTCACCAATCAGAGGGAGACCGTTGTGGTATGGGATCGAAAAACAGGTCGTCCTTTCCATAACGCCGTGGTGTGGCAGTGTGCAAGGACCGACGAGATCTGCCAGAAGCTCATCAGGGACGGGGGCCAGGACCGGTTCCGAAAGACCACAGGGCTTCCCGTTGCCACCTATTTTTCAGGGCCCAAGATCCAATGGATACTCGATAATGTGCCTGAGGCAAAAAAAGCGGCCCTTGCAGGAGATGCCATGTTCGGTACCATGGATACCTGGACCATATGGAACCTTACCGGTGGTCCCAATGGCGGTGCCCATGTCACGGATGTAACCAATGGGAGCCGAACCCTTCTCATGGACATCAACACCCTTGAATGGAGTCCGGAGATTCTTTCTATTCTGAACATCCCTGCGTCCGGGCTTCCCCGGATTCGACCCTCATCCGATCCAAACTTTTACGGCCTGACCACAAAGGACGGCCCCATGGCTGCCCAGGTGCCGGTCTGTGCCGCCCTTGGGGATCAGCAGGCTGCATTGTTCGGCCAGACCTGTTTTGAGCCGGGGGAGGCGAAAAATACCTATGGAACAGGTTGTTTTCTTCTTTTAAACACGGGAACCCGACCGGTTGCCTCCACCCACGGTTTGATCACCACGCCTGCCTATCAGTTGGGCAAGTCTTCTCCGGTTTATGCCCTTGAAGGATCCATTGCCAATGCCGGTGCCCTTGTCCAGTGGGTCAGGGACAACCTCGGGTTGATCAAGGATGCCCGGGAGATCGAGGCCCTGGCCTCCCTTGTGGCGGACAATGGGGACGTCTATTGCGTGCCCGCCTTTTCTGGGCTGTTTGCCCCCTACTGGCGATCGGATGCCAGGGGTGTGATTGCAGGACTCACCCGGTATGCAAACAAGTCCCACATTGCCCGGGCAGTTCTGGAGGCAACGGCCTATCAGGCCCTTGACATTGTTGATGCCATGAACCTTGACTCGGGCGTTGCCCTGACAAGCCTGAAGGTGGACGGCGGCATGGTCCATAACCGACTGCTCATGCAATTCCAGGCTGATCTTCTCAAGGTGCCGGTGATCGTTCCCAGGGTGACCGAGACAACGGCCCTGGGAACTGCCTATGCCGCAGGGCTTGCCGTGGGGTTCTGGTCCGGGACAGCGGAACTCAAGGCCAAATGGTCAATACAGACCACCTTTTCTCCGGCCATGGACGAGGCAGAACGTACGAAAAGGTGCGCCGGCTGGAAAAAGGCTGTTGAACGTACCCTGAACTGGGTAGATCCCCTGTAACCTGCGATAAAAGGAGAGATCATGGGATTATCCCTTGAGAATATCCATAAGACCGTGGACGGTGAGGTTCACCTTGCCGACATTAATCTTGAAATTGAATCCGGCACACGGACAGTGGTTTTGGGTCGGACCCTGTCCGGTAAGACCTCGCTGTTGCGAATCCTGGCGGGCCTTGACCGACCAACCCAGGGGACCATCACCATAGACGGCAAGGATGTCACTGGCGTGCCCGTCAGAAAACGAAACATCGCCATGGTGTACCAGCAGTTCATCAATTACCCTTCGTTTACCATCTTTGACAACATCGCCTCCCCCTTGAAGGTTGCAGGGATATCAAAGGATAAGATCAAGAAACGGGTGATGGAGGTGGCAAAGATTCTCCATCTCACCGACATGCTTGACCGGATGCCGGCAGAACTCTCAGGGGGTCAGCAGCAGCGCACCGCCATTGCACGGGCACTTGTCAAGGAAGCACCGCTTCTGCTCATGGACGAACCCCTTGTCAACCTGGACTATAAGCTCAGGGAGGAACTCCAGAGCGAACTCCAGGATATTTTCAGGCAAAGGGAGGCCATGGTGGTCTACACCACCACTGAACCGGGTGAGGCATTGAAATTCGGCGGCAGGATTGTTGTCATGGATGAGGGGAAGGTTCTCCAGACGGGCATGACAACCGATGTATACCGGAATCCTGCCACCTTGAAGGTGGCTGAGGTGTTCAGTGATCCACCCATCAACTGCCTTGCCTGCCGGGTGGAAGGAAATACAGCCACCCTGGAATCGGGCCTTGTTATAAACCTTTCCGGTCATCTCAAGGATCTGGTGCCTGGACGGTATACCTTCGGGATAAGGTCCAATAACCTCTTCCTCGGCCGGCAGACAAGTCTTGACGTTGAATTAAAGGCTGTAGCCAAGCTTGCCGAGATCAACGGATCTGAAACCTTTGTCCATGTGGATTGTGCAGGTGCCAGGCTTGTGGTTCAGGAGGTGGGTGTTCGTTCGGTAAAGATCGGCTCCCAGTTGCAGGTCTTTGTCAATCCAGCCTGCTTTTTCGTTTTCTCCACGGCAGGAGATCTGGTGCTTGCACCCGATGCTGTCACCCATGGAAACTAAAATAGAAAGGAAGCTCCATGGCTAAAATTGATTTACAGGAAATTGCCCACACCTATGTGGCCAATCCCAATAAAGAGTCAGACTATGCGCTTAAAAGAATTCACAATGTATGGGAAGACGGCGGGTCCTATGCCCTTTTAGGGCCGTCTGGTTGTGGCAAGACCACTCTGCTTAACGTGATTTCAGGGCTTCTCACACCGAGTCAGGGCAGAATTTTGTTTGACGGCAAGGATGTCACCCAGCTTCCCCCTGAGCGGCGAAACATTGCCCAGGTGTTCCAGTTTCCCGTTCTTTATGACACCATGTCGGTCTTTAACAATCTTGCCTTTCCCCTCAGGAACCGGGGATTTAATGAAGCGGACGTCAAAAAAAGGGTCCATGAGGTGGCGGATATTCTGGAACTCACCCCCTTTCTTGCCCGAAGGGCTGCAGGGCTTGCCGCCGATGCCAAGCAGAAAATTTCCCTGGGCCGGGGCCTTGTGAGAAGTGATGTCGCCGCCATTCTTTTTGACGAACCCTTGACGGTAATTGATCCCAATCTCAAGTGGCAGCTTAGATGCAAGCTAAAGGAGATCCACGAGCGTCTCAAGCTCACCTTTGTCTATGTCACCCACGACCAGGTAGAAGCCCTCACCTTTGCTGACCAGGTGATTGTCATGTACGAGGGCAGGATCATTCAGATCGGAACTCCCCAGGAACTGTTTGAAAATCCTGACCACACCTTTGTGGGCTATTTTATCGGCAGTCCTGGAATGAATTTTCTGCCCATGGTCCTTGAAAACGGGGTGGCCCATGTAGAAGGGGCCAATGGGGTTGAAATCTTTCTTGACGACCGTCTGGCAGGCCTTGCCGCAACGGCCAAGGGGAAGCTCAAGCTCGGAATCCGGCCGCTTTATCTTGAGGTGCACAAACAAAAGGAGGCCCACGGGGTGGAGGCCCAGGTGAAATCCGTGGAAGACCAGGGAAGTTATCGTATCCTCACAGCCCTCCTGGGCGACCATCAGGTCCAGGCAAGGGTTCCCGAGGGCCAGTCCATCCCGGATGAACGGGTGTGGCTAAGGTTTTCAACCGACTGGATCCGTCTGTTTGAAGATGATCAGCTCTTAAGGTAACGACAGTTAACAACCAACCAACAGCAAGGTTGAGTAAAGGAGTGTAACCGATATGGATAAGTGGGAAGACAATAAGGCATGGTTTCTGGTGCTGCCGGTCTTTATCATCGTTGCCTTCAGTGCCATCATTCCTTTGATGACGGTGGTGAACTATTCCATCCAGGACATTTTTGGACCCGGCCAGCGAATTTTTGTGGGTACGGAGTGGTTTAAGGCTGTGTTGTCCGACACCCGGCTGCACGAGGCATTGATTCGTCAGTTTATTTTTTCAGGCCTGGTGCTCGTGATCGAGATGCCCCTTGGCGTAGGGATAGCTCTGCTGATGCCCAAGGAAAAGGGATGGGCCGCTTCGATCTGCCTGGTGCTCCTGGCCTTGCCCCTGCTGATTCCGTGGAATGTTATCGGAACCATCTGGATGATATTCACCCGCCCGGATATCGGGCTGTTGGGTGCCGGGGTCAACGCCCTTGGCATTGCATTTGACCACACGGCAAGTCCGTCCGATGCCTGGATCACCCTGATGCTCATGGAGGTGTGGCACTGGACCCCCCTGGTGGCGCTGCTTGCCTATGCCGGATTGAGGGCCATTCCTGAGGCTTATTTCCAGGCAGCCCGCATAGACGGGGCCTCTGCCTGGGCCGTGTTCAAGTACATTCAGCTGCCAAAGATGAGGGGGGTATTGACCATTGCCCTGCTGCTCAGATTCATGGACAGCTTTCTCATCTATGCCGAACCCTTTGTGCTCACTGGCGGCGGGCCGGGCAATACCACCACCTTTCTTTCCATCTATCTTGTCAAGGTGGCCGTTGGCCAGTTTGACCTGGGGCCTGCCGCGGCCTTTTCCCTTATTTACTTTTTAATCATCCTGCTGTTCAGTTGGCTGTTTTACCAGGCCCTTCAGAACGTTGGACGAGGAGAGGCATGATGAAAAAAAGAACCATTGTTCTCATTGTCTATCTCTTTTGGTTGATGCTTCCCATCTACTGGATGCTCAACATGTCCCTTAGAACAAATGCCGATATCTTGAGCGTGTTTTCCCTTTATCCAAGGGATTTCACCCTTGAAAATTATATGAAAATTTTTTCAGATGTATCGTGGTACTCGGGATATATCAATTCGATGATCTATGTGACAATGAACACGTTGATATCGCTTGCGACTGCCCTGCCTGCGGCCTATGCCTTTTCCCGGTATCGGTTCATCGGTGACGGCCAGATGTTTTTCTGGCTTTTGACCAACCGCATGGCACCGGCCGCTGTTTTTCTGCTTCCCTTTTTCCAGCTCTATTCCACAGTGGGTCTCATTGATACCCACATTGCCGTTGCCCTGGCCCATTGTCTGTTCAACGTCCCCCTTGCCGTGTGGATACTTGAGGGCTTTATGTCGGGCGTACCCAAGGAGATTGACGAGACCGCCTATATCGACGGGTATTCCTTTGTGCGTTTCTTTACCACCATTTTTATTCCCCTGATTCGATCCGGTGTCGGTGTTACAGCGTTTTTCTGCTTCATGTTTTCCTGGGTTGAACTCTTGTTTGCAAGGACCCTGACCACCACCGCTGCTAAACCCATTGCCGCTATCATGACCCGGACGGTGAGTGCATCAGGCCTTGACTGGGGCCTTCTTTCGGCAGCAGGGGTTTTAACCATCGTGCCCGGGGCCCTTGTGATCTGGTTCGTCAGAAACCACATGGCAAAGGGTTTTGCCATGGGACGGGTATAGGAGGAAGATATGACACTGGAATGGATGGCATGGACCTATCCCACGGCGATTTTTTTTATAACCATTGCCCTGATGCTCTGCGGCATGACTGTGTGGCAGATTGCATCTCCCTGTGTTAAACGGCGGGGAATTCTGCCCATTGCAACCACCCGGGGTGACCGGCTTTTTATTGGCCTTTTGAGCAGTGCATACATTCATCTGGCCTGGCTGGGACTGACTGATTTTACCCTGTGGGTGGCCTTTGTGTTTTCCCTTGTGTGGATGGTTGTTGTCATGCGCTGGGGATAAACAAGATATTTATTGGGTGTCATCGGTGTTAAAGGCCTTTACATCGGCGAACGACCGGACAACCGGAACCCCTTTTTTAAGGCCGTATGAAGGAGACCATAAGATGAAAAAAGTGTTCGACAAGATTCCTCGACGATGGCTTTGGTGTGTTGTTTCAGCGGTTGTGTTCACCTTCTGTTCAGGCCCTGCAATGGCGGATATGTCAGCTGCAAAGCGATGGATAGACAAGGAGTTTCAGCCGTCAACCCTGACCAAACAGCAGCAGACCGATGAAATGGCATGGTTTATCAAGGCTGCAGAACCCTTTAAGGGGATGGCCATCAAGGTTGTTTCCGAGACCATTCCCACCCATGAGTATGAGTCAAAAGTCCTTGCCAAGGCCTTTGAAGAAATTACCGGCATCAAGGTGACCCACGATCTGATCCAGGAGGGTGATGTTATTGAAAAGCTCCAGATTCAGATGCAGTCAGGTAAGAATGTGTTTGACGCCTATGTCAATGATTCAGATCTCATCGGCACCCATTACAGGTACGGCTTTGTGGTCAACCTCACAGACTGGATGGCAGGAGAGGGCAAGGACGTTACCCTCCCCACCCTGGATGTGGATGATTTCATGGGAAAATCCTTTACAACAGGACCCGATGGTAAGCTCTACCAGCTGCCTGACCAGCAGTTTGCAAACCTCTACTGGTTCCGTTACGACTGGTTTACACGGGATGATTTTAAGAAGCAGTTCAAGGAGATCTACGGGTATGAGCTGGGCGTTCCTGTCAACTGGTCCGCCTATGAGGACATTGCCGAGTTTTTCAGTGAGCATGTGGCAGAGATTGACGGTAAGGCCATCTACGGCCACATGGATTACGGCAAAAAAGCACCGGATCTGGGATGGCGTTTCACCGATGCCTGGCTGTCCATGGCCGGTGCCGGAGACAAGGGACTTCCCAATGGAAAACCGGTTGACGAGTGGGGTATAAGGGTTGATGCAAATGACCGGCCCGTGGGATCAAGTGTCAGCAGGGGTGGTGCCACCAACGGTCCTGCAGCCAAATATTCCCTCAGGAAATACATGGAATGGCTCAGGAAATATGCACCTCCGGGCGCTCTTGGCATGGACTTTTACCAGTCCCTTCCCTACCTTGCAACGGGAAATGTGGCCCAGCAGATTTTCTGGTACACCTCATTTGTCTCTTCGATTGTGGGCGAGGGCCTTCCCGTTGTTAATGCAGACGGAACGCCCAAATGGCGCATGGCTCCTTCCCCCCACGGTCCCTATTGGGAAGAGGGGATGAAGCTTGGTTATCAGGATTGCGGTTCCTGGACATTGTTGAAAAGCACCCCCATTGAGCGTAGAAAAGCAGCCTGGCTGTTTGCCCAGTTCTGCGTGTGCAAGACCACATCCCTTAAGAAGGCCCATGTGGGTCTGACGCCCATCCGGGACAGCGACATCCGGGACGTCTCGTTCACCGAGCGGGCCCCCAAGCTTGGTGGACTTGTGGAGTTTTACAGAAGCCCTGCACGGGTTGCCTGGACACCCACGGGAACCAACGTACCTGATTATCCTAAACTTGCCCAGCTATGGTGGCAGAATATTGGTGAGGCCGTTGCGGGTGAGGTTACGGTTTCAACCGCCATGGACAACCTTGCAGCAGAGCAGGATAAAATTCTCATGAGAATTGCAAGATCCGGTGTACAGGGGGACAAGGGACCGTTGCTTAATCCCGAAAAACCCGAATCCTACTGGCTTGACCAGCCTGGCGCTCCCAAGGCCAAACTTGCCAATGAAAAGCCCCAGGGGGAAACCATTGACTATGACAAGCTGATCCAGGCCTGGAAAGAGGGCAGGGTGAAGTAACCTAGGGTATTACACGGGCCGACGTCTGACCTGACATCAGGTCATGGGGTCGGCCTTTTTTTATGGGGGCAGGAAGCGTCCATTGCCTGCCCGTCCCGCCAGTGTCCGTTCGATTAATACATTTCATACTTCACAAGGCGACCGTCAAGCCCACCCGCCTTTAAGGGTCTTTTCCAGGTTGCCTTGAGTCCCATGTGGCCAACGTACTGGGGATCTCCAAAATAGATATAGGCCGTTGATCCCTTGCACCGCTGTTTGAGAAAATCACCCAGTTCCCTGTGGAACACCTTCAGGTCGCTCTCCTTGCCCATGCGGATACCATAGGGGGGGTTGGCAACAATGATCGTGTCTTCAAGGGCCTGGATCTGTCTGAAATCCATATTCAGAACAGATACCTGCCCGCCGTTGTGGAGTCCCATGAGGTTTGTCCTTGCTGCAGTTACAGATGATTCTGCAATGTCGCTGCCAGCTATCAGTCCCTGTGCAATGGGGATGATCCCTGCATTTGCCTCAGTTTTTACCTGGTTCCAGAGGTCCGGGTTGAAATCGGGCAGGATCTCAAATCCAAACCGCTGCCTGAAGATCCCGGCAGGGATATGGCACTGGTGCATCAAAGCTTCACACAGCAGGGTGCCTGAACCACACATTGGGTCATAGAGCGGCCGTGTGCCATCCCATCCAGAGATGCGGATAATGGCTGCTGCAATGGTCTCCTGCATGGGAGCTGTGACTGATTCTTCCCTGTATCCCCGTTTGTGAAGGGCGCCGCCGGATGCATCAATACTGATGTCAGCCGTCTCCTTTCGGATGTGCAGGTTGATCATGACGTCGGGGTCAAGGGTGTTGACGTCCGGTCGTTTGCCGGTCCTTTCCCTGAAGTAGTCTGCAATGGCGTCTTTGAGCCTTAATCCGGCATACTGGGAGTGGGTGATCTCGCTGTCTGACACGTTGGAGGTGATGGCAAAGGTACTTTTTTTCTTAAACAGGTTTTCCCATTTGATCTTTTTCGCCTGTTTGTAAAGGGTGTCGGTGTTATTGCAGGCAAACGAGGTCAGGGGAGCCAGTATTCTTGAAAAGAGTCTTGTTTGATAATTAATGCGGTAGAAGGTCTCTTTTTCAGCCTTAAAGTAGATGCCCCGGAACGAGGGAGTTACATCTGTGGCCCCGAGCTGTTTGAGCTCAGCCTCTCCCTCGTTGATGAGATCTTCTGCAATCTGGCCGAAAAAGGTAGGGTCCTGCTGGTATTTAAATCCTGTGGCATAGCGCTTGTGCTGGCCTGCCCGTTTCCTGATAACATTGGTTTTGATGCTTTTTATGGGTTCCATTTGCGTCTCTGTAACGATCGGGTTATTGGGTTTACGGCAAGCTCTATCCCACCCTGTCGTTTTTGGGTAAAGCCTTGTCCCTGTTTCTTCAGACGTTCTCCGTCAAGGACGTGAAGACGGTTCGCCATCTTCATTTGGATAAACATCCTGTACGCTTTAAGATTGACAATCGGCGGCATTGTATCACATAATGTAAAGCTTATGGAAAATTTATCCAAAAAAACAAACCGGGCCGGAATAAACGAGGTTTTACCGCTTATTCTTGCTCTCTGGGAAAAGTTTGCTCTTGCCATGGGGCGCTCATGGCCCACAGGGGAGCGTATTTCAAGCTTTAAACCATGCAGTCCCCAGGGACTGTGACTAAAAAATACATAAAAGGAGATCTTACCATGGCTGTTTCCAAAGAGCTGCTGGAAATCCTGGCCTGTCCCAAATGCAAGGGCGAGGTTACCCTCAATAAAAACAAAGATGGACTGGTGTGCCGGGCCTGTTGCCTTGTGTATGAAATAAGGGACGATATTCCCATCATGCTGGTCGAAGAGGCAAAGCCCTTTAAAGAATGAGTACGCCAAAGAGCCCGGATCCGGCAAAGCTTGTCATCAGTCTGTTCATGAACGATCAGTCCATTGTTCAAAGGGTACTCGCCCTTTTGGAGGAAAAATTCGGCAGCATCGACATGATCAGCCCCTGGTTTGATTTTGACTACACCAACTACTACCACAGGGAGATGGGGTCCCCCCTTTTTCGGCGTGTGGTGGTGTTCAAGGCGCTTGTTGCCCAAGACTCCCTGGCAGAGATCAAGATTTCGACCAATAACATCGAAGCCATGTGGAAAGAAAATGGGAAAAGAGCTGTCAATATTGATCCTGGCTACCTTGTCAAGTCTCGGTTCATTCTGGCAACGGGCAAGGATTTTGCCCACCGGGTCTACATCGGGCAGGGCATCTATGCCGATCTTACACTGATGTACCAAAAGGGACGATTCATTGACCTTGACTGGACCTATCCCGATTACAGGGGGAATGCCATCAAAAGTTTCCTTGAAATTGTCAGGGCAAAGTATTGCCTTGATTTTAATAAAGAGAGAAGTCTTCCATGATTAACAGCATGACTGCCTATTCAGAGGCTGCATTTACGGAAAATGATATTAGAGCAGAGGTGGAGATCCGTTCTTACAACAGCAAGAACCTGGATATAGCCCTCTACCTGCCCCCCTTTTGCCGCAGGTTTGAAGACGGTGTCAAGAAGATGGTTGCAGAGCGCCTTTCAAGGGGGCGGGTGGAGATCCGAATCTCAGTAAAGGATGAATCCCAGGCGTCAACGGGCTTTGTTGTTGACGAACAACGGGCACTTGCCTACTTCAAGGCCTTATCACTTCTTAAAAACTGCCTGGCCCTGGACGCTGACCTCACCCTGGACCAGGTAATTGCAGGACGGGACATGATCCTGGACGAGGAACGAGAGCCGGATTTTGACCTGGTGTGGCAGGTGGTTTCATCAACAATGATAAAGGCCCTATCCCAGCTTGAAACCATGAGAGCCGTTGAAGGGGAAAACCTTTTAACGGATCTGGAGGCAAGGATGGCATTCATCGAAACCGAGCTTGCAACCATTGAAGCCAATGCCCTTGAAATTCCTGAAATCTACCGGGAGCGTTTGTTGGAAAAACTTTCCCGCCTCACCGCAGGGGTGGAAAACCTTGATCCCGTGCGCCTCAGCCAGGAGGTTGCCATTCTTGCCGACAAGAGCGACATTTCTGAGGAGATCGTCAGGGCCTACAGTCATATCAAGCAGTTCCGGGAGATTCTGGCCTCAAACGAGCCGGCCGGAAGAAAGCTCAACTTTTTGATCCAGGAGTTCAACCGGGAGTTCAACACCATGGGCTCAAAATCCAGCCAGGCACAGTTGTCCCACAGGGTAGTTAATTTAAAGTCTGAACTTGAGAAAATCAGGGAACAGGTTCAAAACATAGAATAATTGTTCGTCAAACCAGGAGATATAATGGAACAGGTTCTTTTAAACATCGGGTTTGGTAATACCGTTGTTGCTGAAAAAGTGGTGGCCATCCTCACCCCCAACTCGTCACCCATGAAGCGGTTAAAGGATGATGCAAAGGATGAAAACCGTCTGCTGGACGTCACCCACGGCAGAAAAACAAGGGCCGTCATTGTGACCGAGAGCAATCATGTCATTCTCTCGTCCATCCAGGCCGAGACCATTTCCCAGCGATTTTCAACTTTAAAAAACCAGGAAAATGACGAGGGGTAGTTCTCCCGGAAGCAAAGGACATTATTTTGGAAAACAGCAAGAAACCGGGAAAACTATTTGTGGTGTCGGCCCCGTCGGGTGCCGGCAAGACCACCCTCTGTAAACAGATGCTCGACAGGTTCTCACAGCTCTCCTATTCGGTTTCCCACACCACAAGGCCGCCCCGACAAGGAGAGGTTCATGGTCAGGATTATTTTTTCATAGATAAATCCGAATTCCAGAGACGAATTGATGCAGGGCTGTGGGCCGAGTGGGCAAAAGTCCACGACAACTTCTACGGTACCAGCCTTACCCTGCTCCAGGATACCCTGGCACGGGGGGGCAATCTTCTTCTGGACATTGACGTCCAGGGGGCAAGGCAGATTGTGAAGGCGTTTCCAGCGGCCGTGACCATTTTTATCATGGCCCCTGATTTTACAACCCTTGAACAGCGTCTCCGACGACGGGGAACCGATTCTGAAGCGGTGATTGCCCAGCGCATGAAAAATGCGGAACAGGAGATCAGCCAGAAGGGATGGTACTCCCATGTGATTAAAAATGATGACCTCGAGACCAGCATCAACGAGATGTCCGTTATTTTTGAAAAGGAGCTTGCATGAGCCGGAAAAGTGAGGCAGTTGAGATCCTCTGTGGTATTCATCCGATTCGTGAAGCCCTGCGGGCGGGCAGGAGAAAGTTCTATGCCATTCTGGTTTCAAAGGATCGCTCCAGGGCGCGGCTGGCTGAAATTCTTGGCGTTGCACAAGAGCAGTCCATCCCTGTGGAGATCACCGATACAATGACCCTGGATGCCTTGACAGACAATGCCCGCCACCAGGGGGTGGCTGCCCGGGTGTCGCCCTTTGCAACGGTTCGGGCCGAGGGGATTGTCAAGCAGATGCCCAAGGGAGTGTCGAATAGATTCATTCTGGTGATTGAAACCCTTGAGGACCCCCAGAATTTTGGAGCATTGATCCGGACAGCCCTTTGTGCGGGTGTGGATCATATTATGATACCCAAGGAGAGGAGTGCTTCTCCCTCTCCATCGGTTTCCAGGGCCTCAGCCGGCGCCATGGAGCATGCCGAGATTTCGTTGATTACCAACACGGCCGGCCTTTTGCGGCAATTAAAGGCCATGGGATTCTGGGTTGCAGGGCTGGACGGCCAGGGGACAACCCCTCTGTTTTCGGCGGATCTTACCGGTAACCTGGTGCTTGTGGTGGGCGGTGAGCACAAGGGCATTCGGCCCCTGGTGAAAAAAGAGTGTGATTTTCTTGTTTCCCTGCCCATCAAGGCCGGCGTAACTTCCCTGAACGCATCGGTGGCAGGCGGGATCGCCATGTATGAAGCCCTTCGCCAGCGTCAGCTGACTGCATAACCGGCACGGCCGGGGCGAGAGATGGCATCCGGCCACAAAGAAGCATGAAACACGATGATACCGGGCAGGCGATAGTACCATTCCGCCCCCTTTGGTTACCCTGACCGGAACGGTAAACGTCGGGGGGCTTTTTGTCCTTCCAGACTAAAACGCAGGAACTGCGGGCTAAAGTCCTCAAACAGCCTGCGCTTCTTAACGCCTGGAAGGGCAAAAATCCTATCCCCTTTGGTTTACAATGTTCCGGTCAGGGAAACCAAAGAGGGCTCTAAAGTCGAGACTTTAACAATGATGTCTCGACAAGAGTTTCATATAACCACATGTCCTGGCGGACACAACGAAGCATGAAACTCGACAGTAGTAGGCCGGTGGGAACGGGTGTTGCCCTGAACGGGTTAAATGGCAACGGTGGACACGAGGTCCAAGGAGTTGCCATTTCCCTCGGAGCAGGCCATGGACGGCCTGCGAGAATGAGTGAAGGGCAACACCCGTTCCCGCCGGCCGGTCGAAGCGAGTTTCATATGAAACCGGCATGGCCGGAGCGAGGGTTGGCCCCGGCCTCAACGAGTGATGAAACGCCTCTGTTTGCAATGCTTTGGTGGGTGTTTCATATAAAAAAAATCAAGGAGCGTATAGATTAATATGAGCAACATTATTTCCATGAATGACGATCTGGTGCTGGATGTGCCCGATTGTGTTGAGATTCCCTTTATCGAGGGGGACGGCATTGGTCCTGACATCTGGCAGGCGGCACAGCCTGTGTTTGACACGGCTGTTCAACAAGCCTATAACGGTCAAAAAAAGATCCAGTGGCTCAATATTCCTGCCGGAGCCAAGGGGTTTAACAAGACCGGTGAATGGCTTTCCGATGATGCCCTTGAGATCATTGAGGCCCACCGGGTGGCCATCAAGGGCCCCTTGGCAACCCCGGTAGGCAGCGGCATGCGAAGCTTGAACGTTAAAATCCGTCAGCACCTGGACCTTTACGCCTGTATCCGGCCGGTGCGCTATTTCTCGCCCATCCAAAGCCCGGTAAAACATCCTGAACATGTGAACATTACCGTATTCCGGGAGAATACCGAGGATCTCTATGCTGGCATTGAGTGGGCCTCAGGCTCTTTTGAGGCCCAAAAGCTCCTTAAATTTATGAAAACCGAGCTGGACGTTGACGTATGCGCCACCGCTGCCATCGGCCTCAAGCCCATCTGCCCGGAAAAGAGCAAGCGACTGGTGAAAAAGGCCGTGGCCTATGCCGTTGACAATGGCTTGAAAAGCGTCACCCTCATGCACAAGGGCAATATCATGAAGTACACCGAGGGTGGGTTCAGACAATGGGGATATGAGGCGGCCCAGGAGTACTTTGGCGATCGGGTGGTCACTGAAGATGAGCTCTTTAAATCCCACAACGGAATTCTGCCCCGTGGCAAGGTGCTCATCCGGGACAGGATTGCCGACATGGTTTTTGCCGAGGTGCTGCTCAGGCCCCAGGAGTTTGACGTGATTGCGGCCCCCAATCTCAACGGGGATTATATCTCGGACGCCCTGGCGGCCCAGGTAGGGGGACTCGGCATTGCACCGGGGGCCAATGTGGGGGACCGCTGCGCCGTGTTTGAGGCAACCCATGGAACCGCCCCGGACCTTGCCGGAAAAGACGCAGCAAACCCCTGTTCGATTATTCTTTCCGGTGCCATGATGCTCGATCACATGGGCTGGAACAGGGCTGCAGACCTTGTCAGACGCTCGGTTGCCCAGACCCTTGGTGGTGGAAGGGCCACGGGAGATCTTGCTTCGGGCATGGAGGGCTGCAAGGAGGTATCATGTTCAGAATTCGGCAGGATCATCTGCGAGACCATCTCCCGGATCGACATGCCCTGATCCGTTGCCTTACCCGTCTGGGAAGGGGGGCGTTGACCGCCCTTTTCCCGGACAAGTGCCTTGTCTGTGGGGCCTATATCCGGTGCCTCCATGACCTGGCCCCAGTTTCCGACAATTTGGAGGCCCTGTTTGAGAGTACCCTTGCCAGGGTGGTCTGTTCAAAATGTCTTGAGCAGGGGTTTACTCCTGTTCTGCCGCCCCTGTGTACCTGTTGCGGCAAACCTTTTTTGTCGCGTGCCGGAGAGAATCATCTCTGTTTCGACTGCATCAAGGCGGCCCAGACAGGCCGTTTCATGGTTGGAAGGGCAAGGGCCTTTGCGGCCCATGATTTGCTTTTAAGGGATTTGGTTCATCTGTTTAAGTACGGAAAAAAGATCTGCCTGGCCCGGCCCCTGGGGCGGCTGATGTTCCATGCCTTTATGCGCCATTTTGCCTGTTCCGCCATTGACCTTGTCCTCCCGGTTCCCCTGCACACCCGCAGGCTCAGGCAACGTGGTTTTAACCAGGCCTATCTCCTGGTCAGGGATTTTCCATCAATGTGGAAACAGGCTGTCAAACACCCTCCTGGATGGACGATTTCAAATACAATTCTGCTGCGATCAAGGAACACCCCCTCCCAGACCGGTTTTGATCGGAAAAATCGGTTAAAAAATCTCAGGGGTGCTTTTACCGTCAGAGGGACCGAAAAGATAGAGGGGCGGCGTATTCTTCTCATCGATGATGTCTTTACTACCGGCGCCACGTCGGGGGAGGCGGCATTAACGCTTTTTAAGGCTGGAGCCCTGTCCGTTGACCTGCTGGTGCTTGCAAGGGCCTGATAAAAAAGGATTGTTAATTCTGCCGGGTCCGGGTATATTTACAATTTTTTAAAATTCACAGGAAAGATAATTCACAGGAAAGAGAATCCATGAAGACCGATGATACACCTGCAGCGGCTTGTACCCTGGACGAGATCAAGGCCTGCATTCCTGTTCTTGAATCCCTTGTCGCTGATGGTGACCTGCTCGCCGAGCTCGATGAGGCTGATAGGATTGCCCTGATGGCTGCGGCAGGACAACTCTCCCGGCCCGACAGAAAAGAGATTAAGAAGCGACGCAAGGCCATGAACCGCAAAAACATGCGGCCCGTCAAGGACGAGGACAGGGCGGCAAGGGCCTTGACCGGCATCAGATCAGCCCGGACAGCAACGGTTTTTGAGGCGCCCCAGCAGCTCATCGACCTTGACTCAAAGACTGCTGAACAGATTGGGAAGCTCAATTCTCCCAGGAACTGCTACGTGTGCAAAAAGGAATTTGTTGATCTTCATTTTTTTTATGACACCATGTGCCCTGCCTGCGGGGAATTCAACTATCAGAAGCGGTTCCAGACCGCATCCCTTGAAAACAGAGTGGCCTTGATTACAGGGGCCAGGGTCAAGATTGGGTTCCAGGCCACATTAATGATGCTCAGGGCCGGGGCAACCGTTATTGCGACAACACGGTTTCCCAAGGATGCGGCCATCCGGTATTCCGGGGAAAAGGATTTTGCCCAGTGGGGCCACCGTCTCCAGATATTCGGCCTGGATCTTCGCCACACCCCCAGCGTTGAAATCTTTGCCACCCACATCGAAACCCACTACCAGCGCCTTGACATTCTCATCAACAATGCCGCCCAGACCGTACGCCGGCCCCCGGGATTCTACGCCCATCTAATGGAAACGGAGAACCTTTCCACCGAGCATCTTTCCAGGCAGGCAGCATCGCTTTTAACCTGCCACGAGGAGTGTAAGGCCCAACTGATAGATCAGTGCGGTATTCCAGCCTCTGCTGAATCGGCCTTGCCGGTTGCCTGGCATGGCCAGGGCCCGGGTGTGGGCCTGAGGGCCTCGGCCGAGCTTTCCCAGATTCCCTACTCCTATGACAATAGTCTGGACGTTGAACGTGTCTTTCCAACTGGAGAGCTTGATGCCGACCTTCAGCAGAAGGATTATAGAAAGACCAACTCCTGGCGGCTCAAGATCGGAGAGATCCAGACCCCTGAACTGCTTGAGGTTCAGCTGGTAAATGCCATTGCCCCTTTTGTGTTGTGCAACCGGCTTATTCCCCTTATGAAGCGTGACTTCACCGGTGAGAAACATATCGTCAATGTCACGGCCATGGAGGGAAAGTTTTTCAGGTTCAAGCAGGCCTCCCGCCATCCCCACACCAACATGGCCAAGGCTGCCCTTAACATGATGACCCACACGGCAGCAGGCGATCTTGCGAAATACGGCATCTACATGAATGCCGTGGATACGGGCTGGGTGACCGATGAAGACCCGGCTGAACTTGCAAAAGCCAAAGAACAGATTCACGATTTTCAGCCACCCCTTGACATTGTGGACGGGGCTGCCCGGATCTGTGACCCGTTTTTTGACGGCATTCTCACCAAAAAACACTGGTGCGGCAAGTTTCTGAAGGATTATCGACCCATTGACTGGTAGGATCAGACCTTTTTGATGATAAAAGGAGATTATGATGCCCTATGTGAATATCAAAATCACAGACGAAAATGTCACAAAAGATCAAAAGTTAAAACTGATTCAAGGCGTCACACAGCTTCTGGTTGATGTTCTGGGTAAGAATCCTGCCACTACGGTTGTTGTCATAGATGAGGTCCATACGGACAACTGGGGCATCGGTGGAAAATGTGTGACTGAACTTAGAACAAGAAAATAAGGACTTGCTGGAAGCGTATGACTGACCCATGTGTGCTGGTCTTGCCTGGGCAGGCCTTAGTTTTGCACCCGACCCGGCCAGCCATAACGCTTCTGCTTATTTTTTAAATACGGGCTAAAATGCAAGACAAGCATTTTTGATCTGAATCTGTTGATGTCTAAATCGTTTGTCTCTCAAATATGGGCTAAAATGCAAGACAAGCATTTTTGATCTGAATCTGTTGATGTCTAAATCGTTTGTCTCTCAAATACGGGCTAAAATGCAAGACAAGCATTTTTGATCTGAATCTGTTAAATCCTATCCCGTTTGTCTGCAAAAATTTTAAATATATTGACACCTATTGATTTTGTCTTTAATATTTTCTTAAATAGTAACGTCAAGAATAGAAGGAAATAATGGAACATAGTTTAGAAAATGCAGTCAGCTATCATTACGACAAATTCCCACCAAAGGATTTGGATTATGCACAATTTGTGGAACCATTAATAAAAGCGACTGATGCAGTGGCTCGTTATGACCAAATGTTGAAAAATATGCACAACAGTGAAATACTTTTGGCTCCGTTACGTAACCAAGAGGCTGTTATTTCATCAAGAATGGAAGGTACGATAAGTACCATGGATGAAATTCTTAAATATGAAGCTGACCATGACGCTGAAACAGGGAACGCTGCAAATGTAAGATCTGAAGTGATTGAAACCATTCTTTATCAAAGAGCCTTGATGGCTGCGCAAAAAGCAATGGCAGATGGGTATCTACTATCCCAATCATTCATTAAGGGTATCCATCAGCGTTTACTGTCTTTTGGTCGAGGGGCTTCTAAATCACCAGGTCAGTTAAAGAACGAACAAAACTACTTGGCAGATAAGTTAAAGAAAAAAATATTATTCATCCCTATTAGCCCAGAAAAACTCCAGGAAGGATTAGATAAATTATTTCAATATATAGAACAAAGTACGCACCCAGCACTGGTAAAAACCGGCATTGCCCATATTGAATTTGAGGCATTGCATCCTTTTAAAGATGGTAATGGACGAATTGGGCGAATGTTGATTACATTAATGTTGTGGTCTTCAGGAATAATATCTGCACCTCATTTTTATATAAGTGGGTACTTGGAAGATAATAAAAATCTTTATATTGACACAATGAGGAAAGTCTCTGAGCATGGGGATTGGGAAAGTTGGTGTTGTTTTTTTCTCGAGGCTGTTGAACAACAGGCCATTAGAAATCTTTCTATTGCAGAGGATATAAGGGCACTTTACGAAGAGATGAAGACCATATTTTCAGAGGCTCTTTCCTCTAAATGGAGTGTCAATGCATTGGATTTTGTGTTCACAAACCCAGTATTTAGAAATAACAAATTTACAACTAAAAGTGGGATACCCACAGCGAGTGCAGCAAGATTTGCCAGGGTTTTATTAGAAAAGAATCTAATCCTGACATTAGAAGAAGCATCTGGTAGAAGACCTGCGTTATATTCTTTCGAGCCGCTAATGAAGCTTGTGAGAGTCTAAGTTACCGAACAATCTACTGCACAAGATCAGTATTAGGCCCATAATCGGAATAAAATCTTCCAACACATGGCCTAGGATTTTAAGTCGTATTCAAGGCGCGTTAATGGGAGCATATTGAAATATGTGCCCATTAAGGCAACGAAGAAGACGGCTTAAAAGACAGGCCATGTGGGAGGTTTTATTTTGATCATGGGCCTTACGCTGCGAATCATATCGACTTGTGAGTACACGCTAAACTATACTGACCTGGGATAGCATCAAACCGTATTCTTTTAAATTCCATTTTGCAATTCATGAATTCCGCATGGAAAGGGAAATTCGTTGTCGATTTATGTCCACCTCGAGCACGGTGACGGTTACCTGCTGGCGAACCTTGACCACCTCGTTGGGATCTTTGACAAACCGGTCGGCAAGCTGGCTGATGTGAACCAGACCATCCTGGTGAACGCCGATGTCCACAAAGGCTCCAAAGGCCGTCACATTGGTCACAAGACCCGGTACCCTCATGCCGGGAACAAGATCCTTGATCTCGTGGATGTTGTCATCAAACTCAAAGGGCTTGAAGGTTTCCCTTGGGTCTCTGCCGGGTCTTGCAAGTTCGGCTGCTATATCTTCAAGGGTAACCATTCCCCTTGTGTCAGTGCAATAGGGGGTAAGGTCGATGCCTTTTACCAGGGGTTGGTTGCCCACAAGGGCCTTAACGGTAAGACCGTTGTCCTTTGCCATGGACTCCACAATGGTGTAGGACTCCGGGTGGATGCCGCTTCGGTCAAGGGGGTTTTTGCCGTCTGAAATTCTTAGAAAACCGGCAGATTGCTCAAAGGCCCTGGGCCCTAAGCGGGGCACTTTTAAAAGATCCCGGCGCGTGGTAAAGGGGCCGTTCTCTTTTCGGAAATTGATGATATTGGCTGCAATGGTCGTGTTGAGTCCTGCCACGTGGGTGAGAAGGGCAGCGCTTGCCGTGTTCACCTCCACACCGACCCGGTTTACGCAGAATGAGATGACATCATCCAGCGTCGTTTGAAGTGCTTTTTGATCCACATCGTGCTGGTACTGGCCCACCCCAATGGATTTAGGGTCGATCTTTACAAGTTCGGCCAGGGGATCCATGAGGCGGCGGCCAATGGAAACGGCTCCCCGTACGGTGATGTCCTGGTCCGGAAATTCGTCCCTTGCGATTTGTGATGCCGAGTAGATGGATGCACCACTTTCGTCAACCATGATTGTCTGGATCTTGTCTCCAAGTCCGGCCTGCCGGACAAAGGCTTCGGTCTCCCTTCCAGCCGTGCCATTGCCAATGGCTATGGCTTCTGTTTCATGTTCTCTGGTCAATTTCTTCAGGGTTTTTGCGGCCTTGTCCGAATCTGAAAACGGATAGATCACCCCATGGTGGACGAGGGTGCCCTGCTGGTCGAGACAGACGATTTTGCATCCGGTCCTGAAACCAGGATCAATGGCCAGTACCCGTTTCTGCCCAAGGGGGGAAAAGAGAAGCAGTTCTCGGATGTTGCCGGCAAACACCCCGATGGCCTCCTGGTCTGCCCTTTGTTTCAGATTTGCCATGGTCTCCTTTTCAAGGGATTTTCCCATGAGCCGTTTGTAGGCATCCTTGATGGCGGCTTTGACCTCCAGGGCTGCCCGGGTGCTGTTTTTAACAATCCGCTGTTCGATGATGGCAAGGGCTGTTTCTTCGGGTGGAAGTACATGGACGGTAAGGATGGCGGCAGCTTCCCCCCTGAACATGGCAAGAATCCTGTGGGACGGGCTTTTTGCCGCGCTTTCCGACCAGTCGAAATAGTCCCTGAATTTTGCGCCTTCAGCTTCTTTGCCCTTTTTGACCCGGGCGCTTAGGATGGCCTTTGATTCAAATAGTTTGCGGACCCTGGCTCGAAGGGTTGGATCCTCGTTAAAGGTTTCGGCCAGGATATCCCTTGCCCCGGCAAGGGCCTGTTCAACGGTTTCAACCCCTTTAGCTGTATCCACAAAGGGCAGGGCTTCGATTTGGGGATCCTTGTCCCGTTGTTTTAAAAGTGTGAGGGCCAGGGGCTCTAAACCCTGTTCCCGGGCCGTCTGGGCCCTTGTCTTTCTTTTTGGCCTGAATTTTTCAAAAAGATCCTCAAGTTCTGCTTTTGTTGTGGCCCGGTTAATGGCTTGCCTGAGGTTTTCGGTCATGAGGTCTCTTTCTTCAAGGGAGGCAATAATGACCTGCTGTCTTGCAGAAAATTCCTTGAATTTTGTGATCCTGTCCCGGATTTCGGCAATCACGACCTCGTCAAGGGAGCCGGTCTGTTCTTTTCGGTAGCGGGCAATAAAGGGGATGGTGGCACCCTGGTCGAAAAAATTGGCAATGGTTTGTACCTGGGCCGGTGTAAGGTCAAGATCCCGGGCAATGGTGGTTATCATTTGTTCAATACCTCCTTTAAAAAACGGCCCGTGTGGGAGCGTTCCAGTTGGGCAATCTCTTCGGGGGTGCCAACGCCGATCACCTCGCCGCCCTTGTCCCCGCCTTCAGGGCCAAGGTCGATGACATGGTCTGCATATTTTATCACATCAAGGTTGTGCTCGATGACCACCACGGTGTTGCCTAGTTCAACCAGGCGGTTTAAAACCGACAGCAGCCGGTTGATGTCGTCGGTGTGCAGCCCGGTGGTGGGCTCATCCAGGATGTAGATGGTTCTGCCGGTGCTTTTTTTGCTAAGCTCCCTTGCAAGCTTTATGCGCTGGGCTTCACCCCCTGAAAGGGTTGTTCCGGCCTGACCGAGCTTGACATAGCCAAGTCCCACATCAACAAGGGTTTCAAGTTTGGTCCGAATGGACGATATTCGGCTGAAGAAGGTAAGGGCCTGGTTGGCCGTCATGTCAAGGACGTCGGCAATGCTCTTTCCCTTATACTTAATTGCCAGGGTCTCCCGGTTGTAACGTTTCCCCTTGCACAGGTCGCAGGTGACATAGACATCGGCGAGAAAGTGCATCTCGATCTTGATGATGCCGTCACCTGAACATGCCTCACACCGGCCACCCTTGACGTTAAAGCTGAATCGGCCCGATTTGTAACCCATGGCCCGGGCTTCCGGGGTTTTGGCAAAGATTTCCCTGATAAAGGTGAATATGCCCGTGTAGGTGCCAGGATTGCTCCTTGGGGTTCGTCCGATGGGCGATTGGTCAATGTGGATCACTTTATCAAGGTAGCGAAGCCCGGATACCCCAGTGTGCTTTCCAGCCGGAAGCCTTGAGCGGTATAGGCGGTTGGACAGAAGTTTGAACAGGGTGGCAAGCACCAGGGTGGATTTCCCAGAGCCGGACACCCCTGTGACGCAGGTAAAGCAGCCCAGGGGAAAGGACACATCAATGTTTTTAAGGTTGTTGGTGGAGGCGCCCGTGATGGTGAGGTTCTTCCCATGACTCGTACGTCTGTGGGTGGGGACCTTGATTCTTTTTTTGCCGGAAAGGTAGTCCCCGGTAAGGGAATTTTTTGCCTTTAGAAGTTCCTGGGGCGTACCTGAAAAGACCACCTCTCCCCCCCGGATGCCGGCTCCTGGACCCATGTCGATGATGTGATCTGAGGTCAGCATGGTCTCCTCGTCGTGCTCGACTACAAGCACGCTGTTGCCCATATCCCTGAGGCTTAACAGGGTGTCCAGCAGCCGTTTGTTGTCCCGCTGGTGGAGCCCGATGCTGGGTTCATCCAGCACGTAAAGGACCCCTGTGAGTTTGGAGCCTATCTGGGTGGCAAGCCGGATGCGCTGGCTTTCACCGCCGGACAGGGTTGTGGCCGAACGGTTCAGGGTTAGATAGTCGAGGCCCACGCTTGTGAGAAAACCGAGGCGAGCCTTGATCTCGTCAATGATTCCCTTGGCAATTACCTTTTTCTGACCGGTAAATGTCAGGTTGTTGAAAAACTTTTCTGCTTTTTCAACGGACATGACCGTGATTTCAAACAGGGTTTTGTCTCCCACCCGAACGGCGCTTGACGCTTTGTTGAGTCTTGTTCCCTTGCATCCTGAACAGGAGGTGAAGTTCATGTACTGTTTGATCTCTTCCCGTGACTGGTGGGAGTCGGTTTCGTGGTAGCGCCGTTTCAGGTTGGGAATGATCCCCTCATATTTTTTTGTGTAGGTGATGCGCCGTCCTTCCTTTTCAAAGTAGAAGGGGATCTCTTTTTTGCCGGAGCCGGCGATCAGGACCTTTTGAAATCTGGTCGAGAGTTTGGAAAAGGGGGTGTAGATATCCTCGTTGTAAAACGAGGTCAGGGCGTCGAGGAATTCGGCAAACTGGACGGAATCTTTTCCTGCCCAGGGAGCGATGGCACCTTCTCTCAGGGAAAGTTCACGGTTTGGGATGATCAGGTCCGGGTCAAACTCGGTGACCGTTCCAAGTCCGTCGCATTTGGGACATGCCCCCTGGGGGGAGTTGAACGAAAAGCTTGCAGGCACAAATTCAGGGTAGCTTACTCCACAGGTGACGCAGGATGATCGCTCGCTGAAAAAAATTTCCTGGTTGTCTGCAAGGGTGAGGACAACTGCAACCCCGTTGGCAAGGGTGAGGGCAAGTTCCAGGGAGTCGGAGAGCCTTGTTTCAATGCCGGGTTTGACAATCAGCCGGTCCACCACAGCCTCAAGCTTGTGCTTAGCAGTCTTTTTGAGCTGGGGTAAGTCGTCGGTGCCATGGATCACCCCGTTGATTCTGACCCGGGCATATCCCTCTTTCTTGAGCTGTTTCAGCGTTCGTTCATGGGTTCCTTTCTGATCGGAGACCAGGGGGGCAAGGATGATGATCTTTGACCGTTCAGTAAGGGCCATGACCCGGTCAACCATCTGGTCGATGGTCATGGCAGTGATGGCAAGGCCGCATTTGTGGCAATAGGGGGTCCCCACCCTGGCAAACAAAAGGCGCAGGTAGTCGTATATCTCAGTCACCGTGCCAACGGTGGATCGTGGATTGTGGCTTGCTGTTTTCTGTTCGATGGAGATGGCCGGCGAGAGGCCGTCGATGAAATCCACATCGGGCTTTTCCATCTGGCCCAGGAACTGGCGGGCATAGGTGGAGAGCGACTCCACATACCGACGCTGGCCTTCGGCATAGAGGGTGTCAAAGGCAAGGGTTGATTTGCCGGACCCGGAAAGGCCGGTAATGGTGACCAACCGGTTTCTCGGGATCTCCACATTAATGTTCTTGAGGTTATGTTCCCGGGCGCCCCGGATGATTATTTTGTCTGCTGTCATCGGTTGATACGGTTCGCACCGGTGATTGTGGCCTGGAGGGCGGCCATTTTGATTGCGGCAATAAGGCTTGACGGGTCAGCAGTTCCTCGCCAGGCAATGTCGTAGGCCGTGCCGTGGTCAACCGACGTTCGGATGATGGGCAGTCCCAGGGTGGTGTTTACCCCATCGCTGAAGTGGATCATTTTAAAAGGAATGAGGCCCTGGTCGTGGTACATGCAGACGACCGCATCAAATTTGTGGTTGGCGGCATTGAAAAACAGGGTATCCGGCGGAAAAGGGCCAGACACCGTTATCCCTTTGGATCTTGCCTGTTCAACGGCCGGGGCAATAATTTCCAGTTCTTCGCTGCCGAACATGCCGTCCTCGCCGCCATGGGGATTGAGGCCTGCCACGGCAATCCTGGGTTCAGGGATGCCGAATTTGGTTTTCAGGGTCTCTGAGGTGAGGCTGATGGTTGCCAGGATCTCAGCCTGGTTCAGCCTTGCGGAAACTTCACACAGGGGGATATGGATGGTCACAAGGACCACACGGAGTCGGTCACCGGCCATCATCATGGCCACCCTTGGAGTGTGGGTCCTGTCTGCAATAAGTTCGGTATGACCGTGGAATTTTGATCCGGCAAGCTTCATGGCGGTTTTGGTGATGGGACAGGTGGCAATGGCCTGAATTTTCCCGTCCATGGCAAGATCCACGCCCGTGGTGATGTAGTCGATCATTGCCTTTCCGGTGCCAGGGGTGGGGTGTCCGGCCAGAAGGGTCGCAGCATCAAGTCGGGACAAGGGTACAATATCCATGGTACCGTGGCAATATTTTCCGCCTGCCGGGGTGTCGGTTGTGTGGACATCCATTCGGGCGGATTTCAGGTCAATGGCCCTTTCCATCACGCCTTCATCACCAAGCACAAGGGGACGGCAAACAGTGTAAACGAATGGATCATCAAGGGCGGAAACAATGATTTCCGGCCCGATACCCACGGGGTCCCCCATTGTGATGCCGATAACAGGACGGTTGTCAGTCATGGAAAAGTGCTCCTTTGGATGTCTTGCAGGTTGCCGGAAATAATGAGCTGTTTTACTGAAAATTAAAAATAAATCATACTACCGGCTGGAATCTGTGTAAACAAAAAATCCAAAAACATACCCTGGAACAGGTTCAACGGGATGGATATTGTGAAACCATTGAAAAATCATACCCTTTGGTAGAATAGGGCTGAAATAATAAAAACAGAAGCTATGAATAGAAAACAGGAGTAATTTAAAGGAAACTATTTTTTTAAAAGGGGGTGGTACTTGCCGAAACTATGATTATTACATGAAAAATGAGCCCATTGGGGAAGTTGCTGTAATTAAAGCTAAAAAAAATGTTTCACGAAAATAAAGTCTGTAAAATCAGTGGGTAATGCCTTGGTGTGAATCAGAAACTAATATTTCCCTAACAAAGGATTATCCGATTTGACTTGGGGGGGCAGATGAAATACAAAGAGTTTCATTCCGATTAACCTTAAAATTCGATATTGGTCTAATAACCCGTGAATACACACTTTCCGGGTGAAATGTTAGCCATCAGGCGTAAAAAGAGAGATATAAAATTCCATGGAGCAATACTGGGAACGAGTAAAATCAGAGATGAAACATTCTTTGCCGGACCATAGCTATCGAATGTGGATTCAACCCATGGGGTATCAGGCGTCAGGCAGCAATGAAGTGACATTGTCATGTCCCAATTCATTTTCAAAAAAGCGTATCAAGGAGAATTACCTTGCAGGGATTGAGGCACAGTTTACAAAACTGGGCCTGGGCCAGATAAAAATTGACCTGATGGTCGAAACCAAGGGCGTTAAAAAGAAGGCCTCCAAGGCTGCAACCCAGCCTGTAAATGGTGGAGAGTGTGAAACGCCATTATTAAGCTTTCCGCGGCGCCCCAGCCGACCCATGCAGATGGCACTCCCGGGGTTGAACATCAGATCGGACAGCGGCAGGATGCTCAAAAAGGGGTATACCTTTGATCGGTTTGTGGTGGGGGATAATTCCGATTTTGCCTATTCTGCGGCCCTGTCCCTGGCCCAGACCTCGTCGGTGAACAACGGTGCCATCTATCTTTTGTCGGATACAGGGCTTGGCAAGAGCCATCTTTCCCAGGCTGTGGGTCACCATGTGATTTCCCAGGGATTCTCTGACAAGGTCTACTACGTGACGGCCGAGGATTTTACCAATGAAATGGTCTCGTCGATTAAAAATAACACCATCAACGGTTTCAAGGAAAAGTATCGGAGGAAATGCGATGTGCTGATCCTTGAAGATGTGCATTTTCTTTCCGGCAAGGACGCCACCCAGAAGGAGCTTGCCATGACCCTGGATTATCTCATGGATGCTGAGAAAAAGATCATCTTCAGCGGTTGCTATCTTCCCGACGACATTCCAAAGATGAACGAACAGCTTAAATCAAGGCTCACCCTTGGCATGGTCACAAAGATTGACCCCCCAAATTTCAAGACCCGGGTGAAGATCCTTAAGAACAAATCAAAATATGACGGGTTTGTCATTCCCAACGATGTTACCGAGTACCTTGCCCAGGAGCTTTGTGACAATGTCCGCCAGCTTGAGAGCGGCCTCATGGGGGTGGCCAGAAAAAGCGCCCTCCTGGGTGAAAAGATTGATATCAACCTTGCCAGGGGCGTACTGTCAACCATCTCCAGGAACAAAAAGAACATCACCGTTGATGTGATCAAAAAACTGGTGTGCAGCGAGTTCAGCCTTTCCGAAAAAGAGCTGGTCTCCACCTCAAGGAAACAAACTGTGGTCAAACCCCGGCAGATGGCCATCTTCCTTGCCAGAAAATATACAGACCAGCCCTTGAAGACCATTGGCAGAAGTTTTAACCGCTACCATGCCACGGCCATTTACTCGATAAATGCCGTGGAAAAGAAGCTCAAGCAGCAGGGTGGGTTTACCGAGCAGATGAATTATCTGTGTCGAAAGATTGAATCTGGAAAAGCCCTATGACAGACCTTGACTCCCTGTATAAAGCCATTGAAAAGGTAACAGGAAAGCAAAGGATTACCCGGGAGCCTGAAGAGCTTGTCTGTCATTCGTTTGATGCAACGGGGCGATCAGTTGTCCCGGATATCGTCGTTTTTCCCGCAGCTACCCTGGAGGTGTCAAAGATACTTGAGATCGCCAGCAGCTATAAGGTATGCGTAACTCCACGGGGAAGCGGCTCTGGCATGACCGGAGGCACCCTGCCCATGGGCGGCGGTATCGTCATGGCCATGGGCAGGATGAACCGTATTCTTGAAATTGATACTGAAAATCTCATTGCCAGGGTGGAGCCGGGGGTTGTCACCGGTGATCTGCACCGGGCCGTTGAACAGCGGGGATTGTTCTATCCGCCGGATCCTGCAAGCGCTTCGTTTTGCACCATTGGTGGAAATATCGGCGAATGCGCCGGTGGTCCCAAGGCCGTTAAGTATGGTGTGACCCGGGATTATGTCCTGGGGCTTGAGGCCGTTCTGCCGTCGGGCCGGATTATCCACACCGGTGTTAAAACGGCCAAGGGGGTGGCAGGTTATGACCTCACCCGCCTCATCGTGGGCTCTGAAGGCACCCTTGCCGTTGTCACGGCCGTTACCCTGCGGCTTATTCCCCTTCCCGAGGCGGTTAAAACCATGGCCGTTGTATTTGACAGCATCAAAAAGGCCGCTGAAACCGTGTCGGGCATTATCCGGGAATCTGTGGTGCCAAGGTGTGTGGAATTTTTAGACCGGGCATCCATCGACTGTGTTAGAAAGGATGTCAAGCTTGACCTTCCCGGTACCGTTGAGGCGATTCTCATCATTGAGGTGGACGGCTCCCGGGAAACCGTTGAGGTTGATGCCCGGAAGGTCGAAGCCTATTGCCACAAACAGGGGGCGTCCGCCGTTGTTGTGGCCGGGACCCCTGAAGAGGCGGCTGAGCTCTGGAAGGCCAGGAAGGCGCTGTCTCCTGCCATGTTTAAAATAGCGCCCAACAAGATCAATGAAGATATTGTTGTTCCCATCAACCGGATTCCCGATATGGTGGCAAAAATTGAGTCCATCAAAAAGAGCTCAGGCCTTACCGTTGTCAGCTTTGGTCATGCCGGAGACGGGAATATCCACTGCAACATCATGTATGACAAAAGGGACAAGGATCAGCTCAAAAGGGCTGAGGCAGCTGTGGACGCGCTTTTTGACGCAACCCTTAGTCTGGGCGGAACCATCACCGGTGAACACGGGGTTGGCATTACAAAGAAACCTTACCTTTTAAAGGAGGTAGGGCCGACGGAAATAGAGATCATGCGGGGAATAAAACAGGTCTTTGATCCCGGGAATCTGTTGAATCCCGGGAAGATTTTCTAGTGCATCCTGGCTGGAAAAAAGTCAAGGGTCAGAATATGATCAAAAATGTCTACCTTTGGGTTCTGGCTCTGTTCAATGGCACATCGGATGGAGCAAGAGCAGTAATTGGTGCATATCTTATCGTCCCGGCTGAACTCCCCGAAACACTCAAGATCGTCCCTTGAGTCGTCAATTGTTGAATCGTCTACCAGAATATCATCCGTATCAATAAATTTCATTTTGTATTCCATCTTCATTGTTTGATGTAAGGTTGGTGGGTAATATAATCAATCCAGGGAAGGTGGTCAACCTGTTTGTTGCCTGATCATGGATTCAAGTCGGCTCACAAGGGGTTTCAAGGTCTCGGGACGTGTAGCCGAGACAAGGGACCCCTGGTTTAAAAGCCAGGGGTTGTCAAAGTCGGCAAGCGCTATTTTGTCCTGTTTGTTGAACACGTACAGGACAGGCGTTTTTTCAAGGCCGAGTTCCTTTAGAATACGTTCAACCGAACCCATCTGTTGCTCGTACCTCGGGTTGCTGATGTCAACCACGTGGAGGAGAATATCGGCATCCTCAAGCTCCTCCAGGGTGGCATGGAATGCTTCCATGAGTTCCTCGGGAAGGTCCTGGATAAACCCCACGGTATCGGTGATGATCACCTCGAGATCCTTTGGAAACCTCAGTCGCCTTGATGAGGGGTCCAGGGTTGCAAACAAACGGTTTTCGGCAATGATCTCGCTCTTGGTCAGGGTGTTAAGAAGGGTTGATTTCCCTGCATTGGTATAGCCGACAATGGAGATCACGGGAATGCCCCTGCGGTTTCTCTGGGAGCGCTGCTGGGAGCGCTGCTTTCTGATTTTCGAGATATCCTTGGACAGTCGAGTGATTCTATCCCTTACTCTCCTGCGATTGATCTCAAGCTTGGTTTCCCCTGGTCCCCTGCCGCCGATACCGCCGGTGAGTCTTGACATGGCTGTGTTCTTGGTGGCAAGTCTGGGCAGGAGGTACTTCATCTGGGCAAGCTCCACCTGGAGTTTGCCCTCCCGGCTTTTGGCCCGTCGGGCAAAAATGTCAAGGATGAGCTGGGTCCTGTCAATAACCTTCATCTCTACAAAGTCGGTGATGGACCGAATCTGGGAGGGGTTGAGCTCCCTGTCAAAGACCAGCATTGTGGCATGTTTTTGAAGGGCACGGATGACAAGGTCGGCAAGTTTTCCCCGTCCCACCACAAATTTAGGATCAATTTTTTTTCGTCGTTGAAGGGCCGTATCCAGCACCTTTATGTTCGAGGAGCGACAAAGTTCCTTGAGTTCGTCAAGGGAGGCCACGGCATCTTTCACCTGGTCGGTGAAGATGTTGATCAACAGGGCCTTTTCTTCGCCTGTTTCCACGGTGTAGCTTGCGTCCTGCCTGGCAAGCTCGTCTTCGATGGCCAGGATTCTTTCCAGGCAGCCAATGTTGAGATCGTCCTTTGAAAGGGGCGCCATGGGTGCACAGGGCTCATCTCCGTCTCCTGGAAGAATGTGGCTGGAATAAATGGTGATGGGCGGTGTCCGGTTTTGATCTGTCTTGCCAATACCCTTGGGGGTGAAAATTGAGACCGCGGCCATGAAGTCAAGGCGCAACAGTGCAAGATCGGTGAGGTCGTCCCGGGTGAGGTCCGTCTCATTCAGATGGGTATGGATGCACCTTAACCCCTTGAGACGGCCGGGAAGGGTTCTAAAGTCCGGGGTGTCAGGGATAACGATCCTGTGGGGTTCTCCGGCAATGACATGGACGGTTTTGCCGTTCCTTGCAATGAGAACACCGACCTGGCGGCGGATATCCGTTGATACGGCAATCAGGGCATCAAGCTGATCCCTGGAGATAAGGTCTTCCGGTGTTGTGTTGAACAGGTAGAGATTCTCAAGAGCCTTGATCTGGTGGGCGGAAAGGCCGGTGGTGGAACCAAAGATTTTTTTCATTCGTATCCCTGATAGGACTCTCTGGCAAGTTCCTCAAAACGGGTATAAGCACCGATGAATGCCATATGGGCCGTTCCAATGGAGCCGTTTCGGTTCTTGGCAATGATGATTTCAGCCTTGCCCCGGTTGGGGTTGTTTTCTTCTTTGTTGTACACCTCGTCCCGGTAGATAAAGGCGATGATGTCTGCATCCTGCTCCAGGGCGCCGGACTCACGAAGGTCGGACATGAGCGGTCGTTTTTCGGCCCGTTGTTCGAGCATTCGATTGAGCTGGGAAAGGGCGATCACTGGAATTTCAAGCTCCTTGGCCAGGGCCTTCAGGTTCCTTGAAATTTCAGCAATCTCAAGGTCCCTTCTGTCCGAGTGGAACGGGGCCTTCATGAGCTGGAGATAGTCAATGATCACAAGGCCGAGACCCTTTTCCATCTTGAGTCGCCGGCATTTGGCCCGGATCTCCAGGGACGAAATGTTGGGGGTGTCATCGATGAAGATGGGTACCTCGTTGAGGATGCCTGCGGCATCGGTGGCATTCTGCCAATCTTCCTGGCTGATGAATCCGGTCCTCAGGCGGTTGGAGTCTATCCTTGATTCAGAGGTCAACAGCCGCATGGACAGCTGATCCTTTGACATCTCAAGGGAAAACACGGCCACGGGCACCCGTTCTTCAACGGCTACGTTTCTGGCAATGTTCAGGGCAAAGGCGGTCTTGCCCATACTGGGTCGTGCCGCAAGGATGATGAGGTCGGATTTTTGAAGGCCGGAGGTCAGGGAATCAAGCCGTGAATACCCGGTGGATAGCCCTGAAAGTCCACCCGACGATCCCTGGCGTTCTTCCAGGGTGTCGATGTTCATGTCAATGAGCTGGCCAAGGGATGAAAACGCCTGGCCCCCCTTTGATTCGGAAATTTTAAACACCTGGTTTTCTGCAAAATCGATGATGTCCTCAAAATCGCCCCGGTCCTTGAGGCATCGCTCGATGATCGCCGATGCACTGGAGATCATGGCTCTGAGGGAGGATTTGCCTTTGATAATCTTTGCGTAGTGAACCGCATTGACGGCCATGGGAGCCGAATCGGCAATGGATGCAAGCAGTGCTGCACCGCCTGAAGATTCGAGTTCGTCCTTTTCCTTGAGGCGTGTGGCCACAGTGACAAGATCTGCGGGCTCATCCTTTGAAAATAGTTCGAGTATGGCGTTGAAGATTCGCTTGTGGGCCTTTTTATAGAAATCTTCAGGCTTTAAGAGGTCAATCACATCAAAAAGGTTTTCATTGTCAATGAGGACGGCGCTGAGCAACGCCTCTTCCGCGTCAATGTCGTGGGGAGGAACCTTGGTGAGCAGGGGGTCTTTGTGGGGCGTTTCTTTCATATCGGGAAAGGCATTACCTTTGTGGGTTTGGGATAATCCGCCATGGCGGCGGATTATCCCAAGCGTGGCAATTATGCTACTGGGTCTTTTCTTCGGGCACAACCTTGACGGTTATTTCAGGTTCAACATCCTTGTAAAGCCGGATGGGGACCTTGTACTCACCGGTTTCCCGGATGGGCTCGGGCAGAAGAATAGTCCGGCGTTCAAGGATGATGTTCTGGGCGTTAAGGGCATCCTTGATGTCATGGGAGGTGATGGATCCATAGAGCCTGAACTCCTCGTGGACCTTGGCTTTGATCGTGCACTCAACATTCTTGAGCCGTTCTGCCATCTCCTGGGCAAGTTTTCTCTCTTTTGCAATCTGAAGATCAAACTTGGCCTTTGCCTGCTGGATAATTTTGCGGTTTTGGGGGGTTGCCTCAATGGCCTTTCCCTGGGGGAAAAGGTAGTTGCGGGCATATCCGGGTGCCACATCCCACTCTGTACCGACAATGCCGAGCGTGTCGATTGTTTCTTTTAGTATTACTTTCATTTCAACCTCCGATAAAGGTTCAACCTGACGTCAGGTTGGAACTTATTTCTGATCTGTTTGAATTCGGGTCTGTTTTAGTTTTGCTCTTTTCCCTCACCCATTGCACCAAGTTTTCTAAAATCTATCCATGTGTCAAAAAAGCCAAGTCCCACAATCACAAATAAAAAAATTTGTTGAATGGCGATGATGCTGTAGATGAAAACCCTCAGCATTCCAGGAAAGCGTCGTTTTTCGAACACAAACGAGACAACGGCAATGCCCTGGAAAAAGTAGATGGGCATAATTACAAGAATACAGTTCAGACCCATGATCTTAAGGGCTGTCGTGGGTATTGGAACCAGCAACAGCAGAATAAAGAAGATGACCGGCCACACGAGTTTTTCCGGTGCTCTCCACCGGTTGAGTCCGTCCAGCTGGGAAACATGGAGTCCCTTTTTCAGCAGAATCTTTTTGATGAAAAGGGTGTTCACCCACACAACCATCATGATCATGACGGAAAAAAGAGCCGGCATGATCCGGGTCATGACATAGTGAATGGTATCCATGGATTTTGAGACAAGGTCGATGCTCTCCTGGGGAATCCCCATGCCTGAGTAGAGGCTTAGGGTCATCTTGAGGTTGGCACCCACATAGTCCGACACCAGCTGGAACATCCCCTGGTCTGTTGTAAGGGTGTAGAGGAAAAAAACGACAAGGCTGGTTCCCATTGAGGTAAGGCAGGTGTAAAACCCGGTTCGCTCAATTGAAACATGCATTTCGATAAATTCCCCAAGGAAAAAACCGGTAAGTAGCAGAGAGCCGAAAAAGAACACGTCCAGGGGCGATCCTCCTGTGACACCGGCGATAACAGCACAGACTATTGCCATTATCATGGCGCCGAGGTTCCTGCCAAGCTTGAGCCTGTAAAAGGTGATGGGCATGGGAAGAACCAGGGCAAGGAAGAAGCCGAGCAGCGGCAGGTAGATGGTTGTGCAGAAGATGACAAGGCAGATGGATATCCCTGTCATGACGTCTCGTACCACCGGTTGTATTGCTCGTAGACGGGTCAATATTCTCTCCGCTGGGGACCGTTGCAGGTCCTAACTCAGTTTTCCAACATAGGGCAAAAGGGCAATGGTTCTTGCCTGTTTAATTGCGCTTGACAGAACCCGCTGGTGCTTGGCGCAGGTGCCGGTGATTCTCCGGGGAATGATCTTGCCCCTTTCAGTGATAAAGGATCGAAGGGCCTTGGCATCCTTGTAGCTGATCTCAAGGGTGGAGTCGGCGCAGAACCGACACACTTTACGACGCTGGAAAAATCTTTTTTTTGGGTTCTTTTTCTGAAAGGCCATCCTAATTTTCCTCCTCATTCTCTGGGGTTTCAGCGTCTACAGTTTCATCGGTCTCATCTGTTTCAGCTTTCTTGGCCTCGGCTTCGACCCGGGCAGCATCGGCCTCGGCTTTGGCGGCATCGGCTTCGGATTTTGCCGCAGCTTCGGCATCAATCTGAAGTTTGAGTGCCTCTGGATCAATGTCCTTTTCAAGGAGGATCGTCATGTATTTCAGGATCTTATCGTCAAGCCTGAAGTTACGCTCAAGCTCGGTCACAAGGGTGCCTGTTCCGCCGTAGGTCATGCAGACATAGTGACCCCGGGGTTTCTTGGCGATTTCGTAGGCAAGTTTCTTGTTTCCCCAGTCATCAAAATTGGCCAGAATCCCACCTTCCTGCTCAAGGATTCCTTTGAATCTGTCAAACAGGGTGTTCCGAACTTCATCTTGAAGATCGGGATCAGTGATAAAAATGGTTTCATACATTCTCATACTCTGTTTCCTCTCGGATTTCAGCCCCGACGGTTGTTCCCATCGGAGCAAGGATTAAAAATAGCGCAATGGAAAGACGGATTCACGATCAGTCCCCTGCGCCCTGTGGGGATAAATTAAAAATATACCCCGATAAAAGGATAAATATATAGCATTGATCCCCTTAATGGTCAACACCCAAATTTTGGGAGTGGGCATTCATTAGAGTGCCTTGAGCGCCTCGAGTTCTTCCCAACGGGCATAGAGTTGCTCGACCTGGCTGTGGGCCTTTTGAAGCTCGGTGCACACCCTTGCAAGTTCGTCTGGGTCTGACATGACTGTGACATCTGCCATGGCGTCCTCAAGGGTTGCCACCTGGGCTTCAGCAGCCAGGATCTGAGGTTCGATCTGTTCGAGCTCAAATTTGTCCTTGTAGGAGAATTTGGCAGAAGGGGTCTCTTTTTTGCCGGAGGTCCGGGTCGTCTTTTTCTTTTTTTTGGGAGTAGTTTTCTTTGCCAGGCATTGGGATTGGTCTGCGTGGGCTGTGGCGTTTCCCTTGCCGTCAAAGAAGAGGATGCCCGTTGCCACCCGATCCAGGAGAAACCGGTCATGGGAGACAAGGACAATGGCCCCGGGAAATTCCACAAGGCTTTGTTCAAGGACCTCAAGGGCGGGGATGTCAAGGTCGTTTGTGGGCTCGTCAAGGAGAAGAAGGTCGGCCGGAGTCAGCATGATTTCGGCCATGAGGATTCTTGCCTTTTCGCCTCCTGAAAGCCTGCCAACGGGCAGGGTGAGCTGGTCCGCAGTAAAGAGAAAGCGTTTTGCCCACGAGACCACGTGGATGCTTTGTCCCCTGTATATAACGGCCTCTCCAGCCGGGCTCAGGGCCTGTTTAAGGGTCATCTCCGGGTCAAGGCGTGATCTGTTCTGGTCAAATACGGCAACCTTGAGCTGATCGGCCCGTTTAACCTCGCCCTTGTCCGGGGCAAGTGTTCCCTCAAGGATGTTCATCAATGAGGTTTTTCCACACCCGTTGTCACCCACAAGTCCAAGCCTTGTTCCTGGAACAAGCTCAAGGGTGATATCTGAAAAAAGTTGCTTTCCGCCCAGGGATTTTTCAATTCCCTGGCAGGTGAGCAGTCGCCGGGTCTTTCGGTTGGTTCCATTAAAATCCATGTCAATGCGGGTGGTCTGCCGATTCCGGAGCTTCACATCGGCAAGTTCGCTGCCAAGCTTGTCTGCCTGGTCGATTCGGTAGCGCGCCTTGGTGGATCTCGCCTTTGCACCCTGCCTGAGCCACTCGGTTTCCCTCCGCATGCGGTTGGTAAGGACCTCCTCCTGTTTGAGCTGGGTGGCAAGAATCCGGGTCCGCTCCTGTTCAAAGGTGTTGTACCCACCCTTGACGCTGATCTGTCCCTGGGGATAGCATCGGCCAAGCTCTGTGATATTCGTGCACACGGACTCGAGGAATGCACGGTCATGGCTGACCACAACAAAGGCAAAGCTGGGGTTTTTGAGTATGGATTCAAGCCAGAGGACGCCGCTGATGTCAAGGTGGTTGGTGGGTTCATCCAGGAGAAAAAGGTCAGGGTCAAGGCCAAGGGCTCTGGTGATGGTCAGGCGTTTCTGCCAGCCACCGGAAAGAGCGCTGCATTTTTGTGATGGGTCTGTGAAACCGCCAACCCCGATCATTTTTTTTACGCGGCGGTATCGCTCCTGGCCGTGGATATTTTCCCCTGCCAGGCCATCCTCAAGGGTTTGCTGGATGGTCTTGTCCGGATCAAGCTCGTCCTGCTGGGCAAGGTAGACAAGGTGGGTGTTTTTATTCAGGTAACGCTCCCCTTTCTCCGGGGTGTCCCTGTCGGCAATGAGTTCCAGGAGGGTTGACTTTCCAGAGCCGTTACCGCCGATGAGACCCAGGCGTTCGGTGTCTTCAATGTTGATGGTCAGATTGTCAAAAACCGGTTGATCTCCATAGGACTTGAAAATGGATCGATAGCTGAAAACAAGTGTCATGGTTTATCGTTTCGTCTCTTTTATAGTGTTGTTTTTTAGCTGTTTGTAAACCCCTACCATGCGGATGATGAATCCTGCAAACAGGGTAAGGCTGATGAGAATGATCAGGCATGCGGCAAAAAAGGTCATGATAAAGCTGAATGGATCTTTCAGAGAGTAAGCTCCCATGAGAAGGTCCACGCCAAAGATCAGGAAAAACAGGGAGAGCAGAACAAGTCCTGTCTGGAGGGGCCACCAGTAATATTTCATGAAAAGCTGAATGCCTCGTAGTTGTCATTGGTTGTTTTTTTTGACATACTATACTTCTTTTTCTATTTTAAAGCAATACGGGGAGCGTATGAGACTCTTACTGGTGGAGGATGATGTCAAAATTGCAGATTTTGTCATAAAGGGGCTTAGTGCTGCTGGATTTGCCGTTGACCATGCAGTCAATGGTCAGGATGGGCTTCACATGGCCTGTTTTGAAGAGAACGACCTGATTGTGGTTGATGTGATGCTGCCATGCCTTGACGGAATTTCCCTGATCAAGACACTCAGGGCCAGGGGATTCAACACCCCTGTGATTGTTCTGAGCGCAAGGGACCGGGTGGACGACAGGGTAAGGGGGTTAGAAGCCGGGGCTGATGATTATCTTACTAAACCCTTTGCCTTTTCTGAACTTCTGGCAAGAATTCAGGCCTTGATCAGAAGGGCCGGCGGTGTTGTTGACCCGACAACCCTTAGTTATGGGGAACTGGTCATGGATTTGATGAAAAGGGAGGTGCGCCGGGATGGCAGGGTGGTGGAGCTCCAGCCCCTGGAGTTTTCTCTTCTTGAATATCTCATGAGAAACCAGGAGAGGGTGGTGTCAAAAACCATGATCATGGAGCATGTCTGGAACTACAACTTTGATCCCATGACCAATGTGGTGGAGGCAAGGGTGTGCCGCCTGAGGGACAAGATCGACAAGGGATTTCACCCAAAGCTGATCCACACGGTAAGGGGGGCCGGATATGTCCTGGCGCTGCGCGAAAAGCCTGCCTAATCTTTTCAGAACCATTGCCTTCAGGCTGACCCTCTGGTATGCAGGCATTTTCTCTGTCTCCTCATGCCTTGTGTTTGTTCTTTTTTATTTTCTTGTGGCACACACTATTCTGACAAGGCTTGACCTGGATCTTGTTGATAAGGCCGGCCGATTTTCCGCCGTTCTTGATGTCCAGGGGATCAGTGGTGTAAAAAAACTTGCCATTCTTGAGGCCAGGGCGGCAGGCGAGAAAAAGATCTTTTTCAGGCTCCTCTACGCCAATGGCGAGGTGTTTGCCTCGTCCCACATGGGATACTGGAAGGAAATTCAGGTGGGAAAAGAGGCGCTTCAGAAGCTGGTCATGGGTCAAAAAAATGTATTCGAGACCGTTCGGGCCGGACCTGATGCCCAGGAAATACGGGTGCTCTACCATCTGTCAGGGCCCGGAGTAATTCTCCAGACCGGACTTGCCATGGAAACCTATTCCCATTTTTTAAAGGCCTTTAAGCGGGTCTTTTTTGTTGCCATGACCCTTGTTGTCCTTATTTCCGCCGTGTGTGGATGGTTTTTGTCCCAAAAAGCCCTGGCAGGGGTGGGGGCGGTTACGCTCACGGCCCAGAGAATTTCAGGAACCAACCTTGAAGCCAGGGTCCCGGTGACGGGCAGCCAGGACGAATTGGACCTTCTGGCCAAGACTTTTAACACCATGCTGGACAGGATAGCAGGTCTTGTGGCAAACATTCGGGAGATGGGGGACAACATCGCCCATGACCTTAAAAGTCCGCTTACCCGTATCCGGGGGCTTGCCGAGCTCACCCTTGTGGGCAATAAGGATTCCGGGGCCTTTGAATCCATGGCCGCTTCGACCATTGAAGAGGTGGACCGGCTTTTGTCCATGATCAACACCATGCTGGTGATATCCAGGGCCGAAGCCGGCCAAGGAGAATTCAGATTTGAACCCGTTGATCTTTCAGGACTTGTCCACGAGGCGTGCGATCTGTTTGATGCGGTTGCCGAGGATAAAGATATTCTGCTCAAGTGTACTGTCCCAGCGCCTGTTGTTGCCAGGGTGGACAGGGGGATGATTCAGCGTGCCCTGACCAATCTTATTGACAACGCCCTTAAATATACCCCTTGTGGGGGAAGGGTGTGGGTTGAAGTGGTCGACGCCGGGGGGGGCAGGGTCGAGATTCAGGTCCATGACACGGGTAAAGGCATAGCAGTCTCAGACATTGAGCGAATCTTTGACAGGTTTTTCAGGGTTGATCCCTCAAGGAGTGAATCAGGCGCAGGGCTCGGGCTTTGTCTTGCGCGTGCCATTGCCCGGGGGCACGGGGGCGACCTTTGCGTGGAGAGCGTCTTAGGCAAAGGCAGCGTTTTCTCTCTAAGATTACCAAAAGATAATGTTCCGGTCACTTAACAGTCAGGTGTTATGCATTATAGTTATGCCCAGTACTGATTATTTTAAATTCCGGCACGTCCGGGAAAGGAGCTAATAATGAATCTAAACAGGAAAATTCGTCTTTTTTTTCTCTCTGCCGCAGCCCTTGCCATGGTGGCGTTTGTATCAATTCCGGCAACGGCGGCTTTGGGTAAGTCCGTGGTCATGGTGCCAGAAAGTTTCAGTGAACTTGCTAAACATGCAAAGCCCGCTGTTGTCAACATCAGAACGGTCAAGGTCACAAAGGAGGGCGGCCGGGTGTTTAAGCATTTTTATGGCCAGCCCTTTGGCGACAAAGACCCGTTCCGGGAATTTTTCGAACCCTTTCTTCGCCAGCAGCCCCAGAAGGATTATCGTCAGCAGAGCCTTGGCTCAGGTTTTATCATCAGCAGTGACGGCTACATCGTAACCAACAATCATGTGGTGGCCGAGGCCGATGAAATCAAGGTGAAGCTTTATGATGATAAGGAGTATGATGCAAAGATGGTGGGCACAGACTCCAAGACTGACCTTGCCCTGATCAAGATAGATGTCAAAGGGCTCGATTACCTTGAACTGGGGGATTCCGATGTCCTTGAAGTGGGAACCTGGGTGGTTGCCATTGGGAGTCCCTTTGGCCTTGAGCAGACCGTTACGGCCGGAATCGTGAGCGCCAAGGGTCGTATTATCGGGTCAGGACCCTATGATGATTTTATCCAGACTGACGCTTCGATCAACCCTGGCAACAGCGGCGGGCCGTTGCTTAATCTTGAGGGTGAAGTGGTGGGCATCAATACGGCCATCGTGGCATCGGGCCAGGGCATTGGTTTTGCCATTCCCTCAAAGCTTGCAGCGGGTATCGTGGATCAACTTCGAAGTTCAGGAGAGGTGACAAGGGGTTGGATGGGTGTGGCCATACAGGATATCACTCCTGAGCTTGCCGAGTATTACAATCTCAAGGAAAAGAGCGGTGTGCTCGTGGCAAAGGTATATAAAGGTGATCCGGCAGACAAGGCAGGCATTGTTCCGGGTGATGTGATCACCCACGTAAAGGGCGATGTCGTAACATCGAGCAGGGATCTGTCCACTGCCATTGCAGGTCTGGGTGTTGGTTCCAAGGTTCCTGTCACCCTTGTACGGGACGGTAAGGCAAAGACCGTTTTTGTCGTGCTGGTAAAAAGAACGGATTCTGAACAGGGAGAGGCCCTTGTTCAATCGGGCTTTGATGAGTTCGGGCTGAATCTTCAGGCCCTTGATTCTACCAATGCGGAACAGCTTGGGTATGCTAAGGAGGTTCGTGGACTCGTGGTCACCGACATCGAGCCCGAAGGCAAGGCCGCTGCAAGTGGTATCCGGCAGGGGGATCTCTTGAGTGAGGTGAATCACATCCGGGTGAAAACCATGGATGAATATGTTGCAACCCTTGCTAAGATCAAAAAAGGTGAGGCGGTTCAGCTTCTTTTCAGGCGGGGCAACACAAGCTTCATTGCGGTGCGCTTTACTAAACAATAGGGATAAAACTTTTTATTGAAACAAAAGGCCCCAGGGGGTGTAAACACACCTGGGGCCTTTTTTGTTCTAACCGGTTTTGCTGTTTGACCAGCAGGATTTGAAGGTCCGTGCAGCAAAAATACAGACAAAAAAAGGTCCTTTAACCCATGGCGGGTAAAGAACCTGAATACAATTTCTAATATGTTTTTGGTGGAGCTGAGGGGGATCGAACCCCTGACCTCATGGCTGCCAGCCATGCGCTCTCCCAGCTGAGCTACAGCCCCCCAAAAAAACTTCGCAACTTATAGTTTATGGCAAAGGTTGTGTCAATAAAAAAATGCAGCAGGGCTAAAAAAAAAGATTGGCTGGCACATTGTCCAAGAAAGTATTGACACATTCTCTTATAAAACGGTAAAAGACAGGTTTGTATCTGAAATTATTTATTTGAAAAGTAAGGAGAGTGTATGCTCAAGTTAATGCGTGAAAATACGGGGTCATGGATAATTAAAATCCTGTTGGGACTTATTGTTCTGGTCTTTGTATTTCTTGGAATGGGTTCCATTGGTGCCAAGCGCGGTAATGAAGTAGCAATGATTAATGATCAGCCCATAACCCTGAATGAGTACCAGCGCTCTTATCAAAATATCATTGAGCAGATGCGTCAGCGGTTTGGTGATAATCTTAACGATGAAATTCTTCAAATGCTCCAGGTTAAAAAACAGGCCCTTGATCGTTTGATTGACGAACGTCTGATTTCAGGTGAGGCGGACAGACTTAAAGTTGAGGTGTCCAATCAGGAACTTGCCAATTCGTTGCTTGATATCCCGGCGTTTCGAAAAAATGGTGTTTTTGACCTTGCAACTTACAAGGTCGTACTTTCACGGAACAGAATGAGTCCAGAATCGTTTGAAGCCATGCAGTTACAGGCCCTGAGGGAACAAAAGGTCCGGGATCTTGTTTTCAGCACCCTTTCCGTTTCAGACCAGGAGGCAAGGGCATGGTACACCCATAGCAAGACCCAGGTCGGCATCGACTATCTTGTTTTTAATCCGGTCGCTTACAAGGACATTGCAGTTGATGCAAAAGCCCTAACGGATTTTTATGAATCAAACAAGGAAAAATATAAGTCTGAGGCAGAACTGACGGTTAAATATCTTGAATTTGCCGTCAAGGATTACCAGGACCGTGTGACCATCTCCGATGATGAGATCAAGGCGTATTACGACGAGAACCTTGATCAGTACAAGGTGCCGGAAAAAGTTGAGGCGCGCCACATTCTGATTCGTGTTCCACAAGATGCTGACGAGGCCACCGTTGAAGCTGCAAGAAATGAGGCTGAGACGATCCATGCAAAGGCCGTGGGAGGCGAGGACTTTTCTTTGCTTGCAAAAACCTTTTCCCAGGGCCCCACAAAGGATGATGGCGGATATCTTGGCACTTTTGCCCGGGATGCCATGGTAAAACCCTTTGCAGAGGCAGCCTTTTCCTTGGCTTCCGGGGAAATAAGCAAGCCGGTCAGGACACAGTTTGGATGGCATGTGATCAAGGTGGAGGCCAAACTTCCAGCATCGACAACTGCCTTGGACAAGGTGGCTGCAGAAATTCGTAAGACCCTTAGTACAGCCGAACTCAAGAACCTTGCCTATTCTGATGCCGGAAAAGCCTTTGATGGTATCATTGACGGGGATGACCTGGAGCAGGCCGGTCTTATTACTGGAAAAAAGGTTTTAACAGCGGGACCTTTTACCCAAAAGGGGCCTGGTGATGTCGTGGCTGATAGTCAGGGGTTTGCCCGGGCAGCGTTTGCCATGTCCCTAAACGAGATCGGGGATGTCAAGGAGATCGGAGATAACTATTACATTATCAAACCCGTTGAAAAAATTGATCCAGAGGTGCTGCCCCTTGAAGCCGTTCGTGATACCGTAACAAAGGATCTCACGGCCCAGCTCCAGCAGGAGCGGGCAAAAAAAGATGCCCAGGCCTTTCTTGATGAACTCAAGGATAACAAGGAGATCAAAGCAGTTGCCAAGGCAAAGGGCCTTGAGGCAAAGGCGTCGTCCCTTTTCGTGCGTGGGGCCACTGTCCCTGAATTTGGACCGAATTCTGAAATTACAGCCGTTGCATTTGAGCTATCCCCTGAAAACCCGGTTCATCCCGCAGTTGTCACGGGCAGCGGCGGTTTTTATGTCATCTCCTTCAGGGAGCAGAAATTACCGGATGCAGCCGAGATCGATGAGAATCTTGATGGTGTTAAAGTTTCCATGGCCCGGTCAAAACAGGGCAGCGTTTACAATGAGTGGTTAGGTGAGCTAAAGATGGCCGCCAAAATTGATATCAAGAAGGGATTTCTGGATTAGCATGGGCAAGTTAAAGTGGGTGTCGGTTGCATGGGTTTTTTCCTGTCTTGTAATTCTATCTTCTTGTGCTGTCCACACTCCCACAGCCATTGGGGTGAAAAGCCTTGAGCCGGATCCCCGGCTTGTCCAGGGACGGCTTGCCAATGGCCTTACCTACCTGTTGCTCAAGAATTCAACCCCTGAAAACAGGGTGAGCATGCATCTTGATGTTCAGGCAGGTTCCATGAATGAAACCGATGCGGAAAGGGGGGTTGCCCACTATCTTGAGCACATGCTCTTTAATGGATCAACCCATTTCAAGCCCGACGAGCTGATCGAGTATTTCCAGTCCATTGGCATGCGTTTTGGCGCTGATGCCAATGCCCATACAGGATTTTTTGAAACAGTTTATGATGTTTTTCTTCCCTCTGGAGATCGGGCGTCCTTGGATAGCGGGTTTCTGGTTCTTGACGATTTTGCCCAGGGAGCACTGCTGCTAGAGTCTGAAGTTGAACGGGAGAGGGGGGTTATTCTTGCCGAAAAAAGGGAGCGGGATTCTGTCTCCTATCGCACCTTTGAAGCGACCCTGGACTTTGAACTTCCCGGATCCAGGCTGCCGCAACGCCTTCCCATCGGCACGGATGAGGTCATCAATAATGCAGACCATGGGTTACTTAAAGGGTATTACGACACCTGGTATAGGCCCGAAAATATGGTGCTTGTGGTGGTGGGGGATTTTAATATAGCGGCGGTTGAGTCCCTCATAAAACAGCGTTTCTCAACGATGAAATCCAGGGCGCCCCAGCGGCTGTTGCCAGAAGACACCTGGGATGGGGGCACCCGGGACCGGGCGTTCTACCATTATGAGCCGGAATCGGGAAATACCACTGTTACCATTGAAAAGGTACGAAAAGTTCCCTTTAAGATGGACACACCAACGGCGTTTAAAAAAAGGGCGATCCTGGATCTTGCCGAAGCTGCGGTTGAAAACAGGCTGTCCAGACTTGTACGGCAAAAAGGGGTCCCCTTTTCCGATGCCGGCATCTATTCGGGTGATTTTTTCCAGGGGGTTCATTTTTCTGCCATTGCGGCTGAATCTGACACCGGGGAATGGCAAGAGAGTCTTGGTCTCCTTGAAACCACCCTGCGCAGTGCCCTTGAATTCGGGTTTTCAGAGCAGGAACTGGCCCGGGTTAAAGCTGATTTTATCCAGACCCTCGCCACGGAAGTCAAAGAGGCAGGAACCCGAAAGAGTGGCGACCTTGCAAATGAAATAATTAATCAGGTTAATCATAAACGCATATTTCAATCTCCAGGTCAGCGGTATGACCTTCTGAAGGATTTTGTTGACGCTTTGACGGTTGATGATCTGGTAAAGACCTTTAGGGAAGAATGGGAAAAAGGTCCCTGGCTGGTCCTTGTTACGGGGAATGCAGCCATTGAATCCTCCGTCCCGCAATTGGCTGAAGATTTAATTTTACAGGCCTTTCAAAAAAGCCGCGCCCAGAAGGTATCCCCTCCAAAGGTGCACGAAGAAATCGGTTTCCCCTATCTTTCGAAACCCGTTACCCAGGGGGTGATCAAGGCTGAAAAAACAGTTGAGCCCCTGGATGTCAAGGTGGTTGAATTTGAAAATCAGGTCCGCTTGAGTCTCAAGCCGACAAAATTTAAAAAAGGGGAATTTCTCTTTAAGGCAGGTTTTGGTCAGGGCAGAAAGGGGGAGCCTGAAACCCTTGCGGGTATTGCCCTTTTGGCGACAAGTGTCGTCAATGAGAGCGGGTTTGGCGGGATTGATAAAGATCAGCTTGAAGCGGCCCTGGCAGGCAGGAATGTCACTGTTCATCTTGATGCGGATCAGGGGCGATTTTTCATCACGGGTTCTGCCGGTCCAGAGGAGTCTGAGCTGGTATTCCAGCTGATCAGGAACTATTTCCTTGATCCGGGATTCAGGCCTGAGGCCCTTGCGCTTGCAAAAGATCGGTATCGGCAGATGTACCACGAGGCCCTGGGAACGCCGGAGGGGGTCATGGCTTTTACCGGGGAACGGTTTCTGGCGGGTGGTGATTCGAGATTTGGTCTTCCGCTGATTTCCGATATTGAAAAGATTACCCTGGCGGATATTCAATCCTGGATGGTCTCCTGCTTTAGCAGTAGCAGCTTGGATGTGTCGGTGGTGGGTGATTTCAACCCCGATCAGGTCCTTAGTCAGGCTGCAACCTACCTGGGAACCCTTCCCAAAAGAAAAGATATAGACATGGAACAGAGTCGGCCTGATCCAGAATTTCCAGCGGGGAAAAGGCTGGAATTGACCGTGGATACAACGCTTGAAAAAGCCCTGGTTCAGCTGGCATTCCCAACGGATGATTTCTGGGATATCTCAAAGGTGAGGCGCTTAAATGTTCTTGCTGCTATCTTTTCCGAAAGACTCAGGCAAAACGTTAGGGAAAAGCTGGGAGCGTCCTATTCACCCTTTGCCTATAACGCCCCTTCCCAAGACCATGACGGATATGGCGTTTTTCGTGCCGTTGTAAATGTTGAGCCAGGTGCTACAGAAATGGTGCTCCAGGAGATTCAGAAACTTGCACACAGCCTTAACGAAAATGGGGTGACTCAAAAAGAGGTGGAACTTTCCCTTAAACCCATAATTACCCACATCAAAGATCTGCAGAGAAATAATGAGTATTGGCTGGAGTCTGTACTTTCCGGGTCTGGGGAACATCCTGAAAAATTAGAGTGGGCAAAGACAATTCTTGATGATTATCAGTCGATTGGGGTCAATCCAATTAATCTGCTTGCAGGTGAGTACTTGAAGACAACCAAAGGGGCTTCGATCATTATTCGTCCCCTTAAATAGGGGTGTTCAACTTATAAGCATGAATACCCTCAGTCTATGCCTGATTTTCCTCGATGGGTTCGATTACATTGTTTCTCAGATAAAAGTCTAAATCAAATAACTGCTTAAACGATAGTTCCGTGAATTTAACTCGCCGTTTCCTTAATTTCATGGAACTGAATGAAGGGTAGTTGGTTATCTCGTAATCTTCAATGGTTTTAAAAGGTAATTCTCCAACATAATATCCAAGACTGCTTAAAAATATGGACCGTTCGGGTTTTTCTTCTGTTTCATCATTGTTATCAATGTATTTGAATGAAAGCCCGCCCATGCTGATATCAATAATCTGCCCAAGCCGCCTGGAATGGGGACTGATGGCAGCGTAAGCCCCTTCTTTGGCTTTGTATCGCTTGTTTTTTCTTCTCTCAACATTTCTTTTTGTGGTGGCCATGTTCAAGTATCCTTTTTTGCACAGCTGTCATGGATATGTAATATCATTAGTTGAAAATATGCAATAAATGTGCCTTCTTTATTGATTGGTTGATTCCTGTTACCTGAAGGGCTTTTTGCGTGATTATACTCCTTGTTTAACCCTTTAATTCTGCAGGGGTATGAATTGATTGCCATATTTTATATGGCATATTTTTCTTATTCTTGAGCTTTTGGGTTATTTTTCCTCAAATTGTTTCAGTTCTCGGTTTTTTCTGACCCGGGCCGGGTCAAATATCCTGCCACTGATGGCAATATAAACCCCATGTGAAAGGGTTTGAGCTGCAGCGATGGCAAATCCCAGATTAAAGGTTGCATCGCTTGATTTAAATCCTGCCGGTTCCATGGCCCCGGTAAGAACAATGGTTTTTCCCTTAACCGCCTTCAGGGCCATGGCTGTATCAACCATGGTATCTGTGCCGTGGGTGACAACGATTCGATCACAATCATCAGTCAGGAGCGCGTCAACAAGACGTTTTCTGTCTGCGTCAGTCATGTCCAGGGAATCTTTTTTTGCCAGGGATTTTATGCTGTATTCAAAGTTGACCCGGGCTTCCTTGAGGATTTCCTTTACTCTGGGAGGGCCGACTTCGTAGCGGCTCATGGCGTCAAAATAGACCTTGTCAATGGTTCCGCCAAGGGTGAAGAATTTAATTTTCATCAGGGAGGACCTCTGTATTCTTTCGATCGTTTAAAATTATGCTATAGGTTGAAATTGAAACCCCATGGCTGAAACCTCTGTTGCGTAAAAGGCCCATTACTTTTTTTTTCAAGTCTGAATCGTCAAGATTCCGCCATCTGTCCAGTTTGGATTTGACAGCACGCAACGCTGCATCTTCATCGTCAACATCGGCCAGTGCACTCTCAATAATGGCCTTGTCCACACCTTTTTGTCTGAGTTCATATCCAATGGCAAACCTTGATCTTGGCCGAAACCGCTCACGGCTTTCCACAAACAGGGCAGCAAATTCAGTATCATTGAGAATCCCTTCCTGGGTTAATTTTGCCAGGGTCTCGTCAATGATTTTTGGGTCAAAGCCCTTTTTCTTTAAGTTGTTTCTGGTTTCCATGGTACTTCTTGCCCGGGGGGAAAGGAACCGAACCGCCTGGTTGTATGCTCTGACTGCATCGTTCATTGTCTGTTGGCAGGCCTCCACAGGATGTTTATGCGGGCGCGTTCTGTTTTCGTCTGCATTTCCATGATTTTATGATATGTTCTCGATCTGTTGCCGATTGTTTCAATTTGCGTTATAGATACAATTTTGTCCCCATAAAAGGACTCTTTCTGAAAGGTGACTTCCAGGTGCTCGGGTCTGTTGGCCAGCAAAAACTCCCGGGGAACGGTTTCTACGGCCCATTCAAGGTAGATGGCGTTGTTCACGTGTCCATTGAGATCCAGGTCGTGCATTCTTACCTTAAAGGGTAGTTCAAAATCCACACGGTCAGGTTCTCTGAGTGTTTTAAACGACGGAATATCTTCTGGTGATTCCCCTTCAAGGTAGCGGTCTGGCATGTATCGGCTCAACCGGACAGGTCGGCTGTTCGCTTTTTTGATCATCACCCAGAAGGCCCTAGCAGTAACGATCTCAAGGGCGTTGTGGTCAGTTATTCTAAACTGCCTTAATTCGTAAAGGTTGTTTATGGGGGTTCTCCATGTTTCAATGGCGATCTCGTCCCTCCAGGCCGGGGAGGTTTTTATTTCTATCTGATATCGCACAATGACCCAGGCAAGATTTTCCCGGGCAAGATCAAAACCTGAAACCCCCATATCTGATGCGTGTTCAGATGCCGTGTCCTGGAGAAGATTTAGAATGCTGACGATTTTTAACTCTCCCAGGGAGTCAAGGGTTGAGTAGCCAATCCTGGTTTTGCTGATGTGGGTGGACCGTTTTTCAAGCATAGGTGATTTAACTCTCTGTTGACGTCGGGATATCTACGGTTTCCATCTTTATGACATGATAAGCCGGCGTTTCATAGGGGTGTACCCGGATTAATGTCTCAATTATGTCGCCAACAATATCATTTTTGCAGATCAGTTCAAGTTTATATTCATCTTCCCTGTGTATTTTCCCCGTCTCTCCTGAAAAGGGTGTGCTGTGGGCAAGGGGACGAAATTGTCCTGTACCCCTCGTCTGCCACGCGCAGCAGTCATAATTGCCCAATTGGCCCCCACCTTTTTCAAAAAGTGCCGTTTTGACTTTTTCCAGATGGGATTCGGGTACATAACAGCCTATAAGATACATTTAATCTCCTTTTAATCACATGCCTGGAAGTTTTTCAATCAGCTTGAAGGGTGTTTCAAGAAGTCTCTGCATGGTTCCCACAAGACCCTTGCCCACCTCCGCCGGTGGTAGAAGAAAAACATCCGGATTATCAATGGTGCCCGTTGCCTTCAACGGTATCGAAATTAGCCTTCCCTGGAGGATGTTGCCAAGTACGGGGATTTTTTCGATGAGAATATCAGCTGTCTTAAACGGTGCCACAAGACAGGTTATTTCCAGGCGATTCTTTGCAGGCTCAATCCAGCCGTTGAAGATGATGGTCATGTCCTGACCATCTATGATTACATTCTTTAGAATAATTCGTCCCTGGTTTACATCTGCATCCACGGATAAAGCGCTGTAGGCGAATCCATCCTGGTCGATGTTGGGCAGTTTTCCCTTGAACAGGGTGGAAATGTTGATGACGGAGAGTATCCTGGACAGAAGGGTCAGTTTGTAGATGCGGCCTTTGGGTGAGTTGAGGGTAAAGTTACCTTTGACATTGTCAGCAAGGGAGGATGAGGTTCCTGTTGATTCAAGGTTCGCCCTGAGAGAATACCGGCCGCTGACCAGGCCTTGCTTGCCATGGAGGCATGACAGGGTGGTATCGAGGTCCCCGTCGGTTTCTTCAGTTGCGAAATGGATGTCAACGGTGCCGTCCCGGTCCACAATGGTGCCTGTAAAGTCGATTGTGCAACCTCTGGCCCTAAGAATGGTGATCTCGGTCTTTTTCCTGCCCAGGGTTACCCGGGCTTTTACCTTGTTGAAAAGATGTCCATTGAATTTGAGGGTGTCGGCCTTGAGGATAAAAGGGGGGGGAAAAAAATCTTCAGGCAGTAATTGTTCAGTTGGTTTTTTTTCGGCTGCTTTCATCTTGTCAATATCCAGGAAAGCTATGGAGAGCACAGGGGTATTCTCTGGGTCGGACTCAACCGAAAAATGGTTATTACCGGTCAGGCGGACCAGTGCCTTCAGGGCAGGGCCCTCCGGGTTAAGGATGCCTTCCAGGCTGTGGGTGTCAAGTTGTCCCTCAAAGATGAAACGTCCTTCCCTGTTTAAAAGCCGGGCAACCCGCCTCTCTTTGTCCTTGAGGGTTGCCTGATTGAGCAAAAAACCACCGTCCTTGTTTTCAATGCTTAAAAAGAGGGAAGTTCCTGTTTTAAATCCAAGATCACCGTCAAAGGACAATCCTGACGGCTTTGTCTCTATCACACCCCGGGAGAGGGTAAAAGGCATGGATAACTCGTCAAGGAGGGGTGTCTGGGCCATGGCGGTTATGGGATTGGGAGAATGGATGGTGGCAACCAGTTCTGTGAGGCGTTGGTTGTCAGGAGAAACCATGAACCTGCCCGAGGCGTTGGAAATGCCAGAGGAGGATTCCTTGCCAGCCAGGTTCAGGTTGGCGAACGAGCCGTTGATGGTGTAGGCGAGATTTCGGGGCCTGAGAATCGGCCCATCCAGGTTCACCTGGTCAAGGAGGATCTGCCCCTGTATCGATGCCATGGGTGAGAGTATTGTTTCAATTGGTTTGAATCTGGTGAGCCATTCAAAGAGTTGTGACAGATCAAGCCGGCCTGACCCTGTTGAGATGGTTAGAACAGGGTCCGTGTCAAGGGTTATCCTGCCGTTGATATTGAAAAGAACGCCCAGACTCGATGTCGCGGCCAGGTTGTCGATGAAAATTTCATCGTTCTGAAAGGTGAAGGTCTTGGCCGTGAGTTGAATGTTGCCGGGAATGCGTTCATATTCGCCTCCAAGAACGATACTGTCAGCCTTTACCGATACAGATAGTCCATGGTCTGTGGATTTAAGTCCCAGGGTTCCGTTGGCTGTTCCGCTGATTTTATCACACCGGTCAAGTTCACCTGCCAGCAGGGTCCCGGGTAAAAGCCCCTTTAAGGTTTGGGCGAGACCATTGAGGTCAGTGGAGAGGTCAAATTCACCCTCGAATCCATGATCATTTCCTAGGATATCAACATCAAGGGTACCTCTTTTGACCTTTCCTCCATTTACTTCCCCATGGGTCACATGGGCGGTGAGAATTCCCTTGTTCATGGTTACCCGGCCATTTATTTTTGAAACGGTCAGCTCTGTTTGGGGGATTTTGACAACGCCCGCCTTGACAGCACCGGAGATTACCATTGTCTGGGGGTTGAAAAGGGATTTCAGGCTGTTTGACCTGAACGACACACTGACCTTGGGGGCAAATCCGCCTCTTAATATCCAGAAGAGTTCCTGGCAGATACGGTTTTTGTTGAGAAGGGTAAGGGTTGCCGATCGTGCGGGATCTATTTGTATCTTCTCCCCTGTAAAAGTGATTCCGGCATCGTTTGTCACACGATCATATTCAAAATCAACACCCAGGGTGAGCTCGGGAGAATCAAAATCAGTCGGATCAAAGGATAAGGCCACGTGTTTTTCGGTTACAACGGCCTTTGCTGTTATCTCTTCGCCTGAAATATCCGGTGTGTTTTTCTCTTTTAAATGAATCCTTGGAGAGAGTATGGACATCTCCATGTCAAGCGGATTGGTTTCTGTGACGGAAAATCGGGTTTTGACAAGCGTTGCCGTTATGGTTGAGATCTTTTTACCAGGATCCAGGCCGGAAACAGAAGTTTCATCCATTTTAAAATCTTTGGCAGACAATTCGCCGGAGATTCTTTTTTGTTCAGGGGAAACGACCATGGATCCGTCCATTCGGGCAAAGAAAGGATGTTGAAAATTTTCAACCCTGATTAAAAGGTCATTCTGGGTTGGGGGCAGCATGGAAAAAAACTCAATTGGTGTGGGAAGTTCAGGCATGTGAAGTTGAGACAATGGGGAGTTGTTCTCTTTAGAACCCGTTGATGGAGAGACCTGAATCGTTGTAAAGCAGATTCTGTTAATGTCGATTTTTCCGGTGGCAAGAACCAGGAGCTCAGGATAGACAAGGGTTTTTTCAACAAGGATGTGAACACCCCTGCCGGTATCCACGTCAAGGCCGGTGACCGTCAGACAGGGAAGGGGGAAAAGCGTTAATTCAATCTTTTTCGAGGTTGTCGGGGTGTTGAGTCTCTGGGTAAGAAAGGTTGAGAGTGCCTGTGTTAAATAGGCCGAGTCTCGCATCCAGAAAAAAGCGACTCCCATACCAATGGAAATAATTGCCACGCAAACAACGATAAAAACAAAGATGCATCCAGAAGGTTTTTTGTTAAAGCTCATGGTGACAGTTGGAAGGCTGTACAGCGCCAACCCCAGGGAGAGGCGCTGTACAGTTAAACCTATTCCGTACGGCTGGTGATTTCAACCACATGGAAACCAAAGGTTGTTTTGACGGGGCCATGGGGCTTGCCAACGGCTTCGTTGAATACAACCTTGTCAAACTCAGGAACCATCTGGCCCGGGCCAAATTCACCAAGGTCTCCACCCTGTCGTCCTGAGGGACATTTGGAATGCTTTTTGGCAAGTTCCGCAAAATCGGTTCCATTGTTGATCTGATCGATAAGGTCCTGGCACATTGCTTCAGTGTCTACAAGAATATGGCGCGCGCTGGCTTTTGCCATTTGAATCTCCCTTTAATTTGCATGGTTGCAGGACATCATTTGTCCATTAATCTGGATAAACTAACCAATAATGGACAAAATAGCAAGGTGGAAATCCTGGGTTTGCTTACCACACAAGCCCTTTTTCCTTAGAAAGATCGATGAAATTGACCATGACCTGTTCGGTCTCCTTGAGTAGAAAATCGTTTTCAGGATCAGCATCTTTGGCCCGGGTCTTGTCATCTTCAAGGGTCTTGAGGGGGGGCAGGTTTTGACTGTCCCTAAGCTTGTTTTCAATACCCAGTTCCAAGGCGGTAAAGCGCTCTTTTTCCTGTCGGCGTTTTGTTTCGTTCAGTGACCATTGCTTGATATTATAAATTTGAGAGGCAAGGTCATATTTTTCCTTTAAATAGGTGAATTCAGGGTTGTGCCGTGTGCGTTCTTCATGGGCTTTTTTAAGCTTTTCAATGACAGGGGCAAGATCTTTGCTGGGCTTGAATTGAGCCCGCTGGGAAATGTCCCAGGGCAGGGCGCCCTCAAGGGCACTTTCCCCGGTCTCTTCAGGGTTGTAGAATAAGGGATAGTTTATGTCCGGTGCAACGCCCAGGTCCTGGGTGCTTTTCCCCGATATTCGGTAAAACTTTGCACTGGTCAGTTTAAGCTGTCCACTGTATATGGATTGAAGGGCCTGGACGGTTCCTTTACCGAAACTTCTAGTTCCCACAATGACCCCCCGGTTGTAATCTTTGATGGCCCCGGCAAAGATTTCAGATGCCGAAGCGCTCATGCGGTTGATCATCACCACCAGGGGGCCTGTGTAGGTAATGGACGGATCCGGGTCTGTCAATCGTGACATCGCTCCGTTTCTTCCCTTTATCTGGACGGTGGGGCCGGTTGTGATAAACAGTCCCACAAGCTGATTAACCTCCTGGAGGGAACCGCCGCCGTTGTTTCTCAGATCAATGATGAGCCCGTCAATATTTTCAGATTTTAGTTCATTGATCAATCTTTTCACATCCCGGGTGGTGCTGCGATAGTCCTGTTCTCCTGCCTGGGAGCCCTTAAAATCCTGGTAAAAAACGGGGATTTCAATGGTACCGATGGTGTATGTGCGATTGTTCTCAGTGACAGTGTCCAGGCGCTTTTTGGCAGCCTGTTCCTCAAGCTTGACCCGGTCCCGTATGATGCTGACAATCCTTGCGCTCTGAAGACCTTTTTTTTCCGCCGGTATGATTTTAAGACGGACCGTGGTGTCCTTGGGCCCCCGGATCAGTTTTACCACTTCGTCTATTCTCCAGCCTACAACGTCCTGGATCTCCCCGATGGCGTCCTGGCCCACGCCAATGATTTTGTCCCCAGGCATGAGTTGGTGTGATTTGTCTGCCGGTCCTGCGGTTATGAGGCTCACCACCTTGGTGTACTCGTACTCATTCTGGAGTACCGCACCAATCCCTTCCAGACTGAGACTCATCTGAATATCAAAATCTTCGGACAATCTTGGGGGAAAATATTGGGTGTGGGGGTCAAAACTCATGGTAACGGCGTTTATGAACGTTCTGAAGCAGTCGGTTGAATTGGTCTGGTCAAGCCGGTTAAGCCTGCTGGTATAGCGCTTGGTCAATGTCTCTGTGATGGCATCATCGGTTTCGTTGTCAAGTTTCAGGGTCAAAACGGCGTTTATAAATTCTTTTTTCCAGAGATGCTCAAGTGCCTTCCTGTCAGCAGGCCATGGCATCTCCTTGCGGACAAGGTCAATGGTCTCCTGTGAGTCAAGGTCAAGGGCGGTTTTCCAGGTCTCGGAAAGGGTGGTAAAGTAGACAAGCCTTTGTCTGGATTTTTCAATGAACAGGTTGAATATGGCGTAGGCCGGGGTGAGATCTCCCTTTTTCAGGGCGTTGTCAAATCGGTAGCGCAGGGGCTCAAATCGGTCGAGATCCTTCTGGACGAACAGGTTCCTTCCCGGATCAAGCATGGTGAAATATCGGTCAAATATCAGCGAGGAAACGGTGTTGTTGAGGCGCTGCCCTGCGTAGTGATTTCGTTCAAGAGATCTTACGATGGCAACGGCTGTGGCCTGGTCCTCGACGGTGAAGGCAAGCTCTTCAGCGTTTGCCAGCCCTTTGTTTGCCTGAGCTTGCGGGGTAAAAAACAACAGAAGTGCTGCAACCAGGGCCAGAAAAGAATAAAGCGTGTGACGGTTCATTAAATGTTCTCCAATGTCTCCAGGGGGTGGGCCGTGGTCGAGGGGAAGTTAATTTCAGGGGTTTCAAGACTTATTCGACCGATTTTTCCTGCCCTCAGTTCCCGGATAAAAATTTCGGCCGCCTTCTGGTAATCAACCGCACCTTGTTTTCTCAGGCACCCCCTTTTGGCCGCAATGGCCTCGAGCAGGGCGATACCCTCCCGGGGCAGCGGGGGGGACAGTCTGTAGCGTCGGGATACAAGATCCGGATAGGTTTCCATGAGAAGCGCTCCGGTAAAACAGGCGATCTCGGTATAGTCAATGGCAATGTCGGAAATGGCACCCATGGCTGCCAGGCGATAGGTCTGTTCCTTTTCATCCATCACCGGCCAGAGTATGCCCGGGGTGTCGTAAATATCAACCGCATTTTTCAGCTCGGTCCGCTGCTGTTGGCGGGTGATGGCAGGGACATTGCCCGTTCGGGCAACTTTTTTACCGGCAAGGGTGTTGATGATGGTGGATTTTCCCGTATTGGGAATGCCCACAACCATGACCCTCACCCGTCTTGCCTTTCCTTTTGTGACCTTTGTGAGGCACAGATCGGCCGCCCGCCAGGTCTCATTACTCTGGGTGCCTGTGAGGGCAATGGCGGTAGTGGCAGTTGTTTGGTTAAAATGGTCGAGCCACAACTGTGTTGTTTCAGGGTCTGCAAGGTCGTTTTTGTTGAGGATCTTCAGACGCAGGGTATTTTTGCAGATCGTGTCAAGAAGGGGGTTGCTGCTGGACACGGGGATTCTTGCATCAAGAATTTCCATGACCACGTCAGCCTTTGCAACCGCCTTTATCAAGAGTTCTTTGGTCTCTCTCATATGTCCCGGGAACCACTGGATATCCATTTTTCGCTTAAATTCTCCCCTTGTTACTGGTGGACCTGTTTTTGATGGACCGGATCTCTTGTTCCAGGCGTTTGATTTTCATTGTGTCGGTTTCTGCTACAGTCTCTTGAGCCGTGGGTGTACAGATCGTTTCCCCGGGCTTTTTATTGGGTTGGGGCAGTTTTTTGTCTATTCCTGGATCTGGAAGGGCCTGGGGTTTTTCGTTTTCGTCGCCACCATGGTCGTCGGCGGTCAGGTAGAGAAATGTGAAGAGAATGCCGCCAACCATACTGCCAGCAAAACCGCCAGCAAAACAATAGACCATAATTTTCAAGACAGGATAACCCAGGATGTAGCCCCAGGTTGCTCCGAAAAGGGCCCCGAAGATCAACAGGGCTGTTGCTAAAATATACATGTTGGCAGATATACCACAATTTTAACTAACTATAAACGGCAAAAGAGTTGCAGATTCGGAATCCTCGTTTATTTATTTGTTTCTCAATTTTCAGCTACGGACACCGACTGACGTTCCATGCTGACCTCCACAATTTGAATTGCGTGGTGGATGGGTTCTACTTGACTTCGACAGGGCGATTTGAGATCATGCCCTGGGTAATTCTTTAATCGGTTTTCAGGAGCTGTATCCCCCATGTGTGATTCTGTTTCAACCCCCAGGTTTACCGTCTTTTTTGTTGTTCTGTGTCTTTTTTTTGCTGGCCCGTCCCAGGCTGTCAGTCCAGAATCTCCCGAAGGTTCCATTCCTTCCCTTGTGGAGAGTGTCCGGTTTTCCCAGCCTCTTTTCTTTTGCGATGACAAGCTTCCCCTGGACGTTTTTGATGTGAGAGAACGCCTTGAAAAAGAGTTTCTCATTGCCCTCTGGGATCGCCCCCAGGTGATACTGTGGCTCAAGCGGGCCTCACGCTATTTTCCCCACATTGAATCGGTGCTGAAACAAGAGGGACTTCCAGACGACATTAAGTATCTTGCAGTTATTGAAAGTGGTTTAAGGCCCCATGCCGGTTCGTCCATGGGCGCCATTGGATTCTGGCAGTTTTTGAGATCAACCGGCAGAAACCATGGCCTCAGGGTCGACACAGACGTGGACGAACGAAGAAATATATATACCTCCACAACTGCTGCCTGCCAGTATCTTAAAAATCTGAAAGAGAGGTTTGGCTCCTGGTCCCTTGCCGCCGCCGCCTATAACATGGGGGAAAACGGCCTTGCGTCCGAGATAAAGACACAGGGGCCCCTTGATTACTACTCCCTCTATCTTCCCCTGGAGACCCAGCGGTATGTGTTTAAGATCGTTGCTGCCAAGGAGATCCTGAAACATCCTGAACGTTACGGATTTAATCTCATCGCTTCGGATTATTATCCGGAGATGACCTTTGACAGGGTTGAGTTAACCGCTGGGTCCGAGGTTCCTGTTGCAGTTGTTGCCCGGGCGGCCCAGACGACGTTCAAGAATATCAAGGATCTCAATCCAGAAATCCGTGGCGATTATGTCGCAATGGGGAAGCGTTCGATCCTGATTCCAAAAGGCGGGGCAAAGGGGTTTGATGGGCGGTTTGCACGGCTTTTTAAAACATGGAAAATGAGTAATGGTACAGGCGTCCATGTGGTGAAAAAGGGAGAGAACCTGAGCGCCATTGCACAACGGTATCAGATGTCCCTTGGGATGCTTTTGCGGTTGAACAGGCTGAATCTCAAGAGTGCCATTCATCCTGGAGACCGGCTCAAGGTGGATTCCAAACTATAGCTGGCCGGCCGGATGTCACCTAAAGCTTTAAGGCGTCACATATTTGCCGGTACGTCGGATTCGGCAGGTTGTTCCTGGGGTTCAGTCACCTTCTGACGTTTTTTTGTGCAGGTTTTGTCTTCCCGGACAATGGCACAGATGTTGGGGTTGTGGAGTTCTTTACAGGTGGCATGGTTGTAGAGCGGACATTCGGGATATTGCTTTGACATTTTTTGCTCCCTTTTTGTGGCTTTTGTAGCTTCAACATGCATTTGCAGTGAACTATAGCTTAAATTTAGCTTTGTTTCAAGGGGCTGGATTTCTGCTCGAGGAATTTGCCGCAGATGCACAGGGATGCCCAGGAGAAAATATAATCAATGAGCCTGGGAACTGAGATTCCCTGGTTGAATCCACCCAGGTGGGGACCGGTGCTCAGGGAAATATTGGCCTTTCCCCGTTCCTGGAGGTTTGCCTTGTCCAAAGCCATGCCACGATCCATGAGAAAGGATATGAACGCATCGTTGTCCATTCTGTCCTGATCCTCGATTCTGAGGATCTCTTCCATATGGTTGTCAACCCCCATTTCATCGATGAGGGAGTTCAGCAGATCTTTTGAAGGTGGGGGAAGATCTGGAGGCGCATCAACGCCGGTAAAGCCTGAATAGTAACGGTTCATGGCGCAGGTGATCGCCTGATTGAACATGGCAAGGTCAAAGAGTTCCCTTGCATCCACAGGATTGCCAAGGGCGTCGTTGCCGCGTTTGGCCGGTAAACTGTTTCTGAAAAAACTGCCGGCTACGAGGATGAGGCTTAAAAGGTGGGACCCGATGTGATGGTGCAGGTGTCTGGGGTTCTGAACAAAGGCGAAGTGCTCAAAATCCCTTAACCCGGATACGGCAAAGTTGGGGTGACGACAGCTTTCAAGCCAGCGGTCAAGTCTGCCGCTTCTTTCCCACTGGTAAACCCCACCGTCTTCCCTGCGACCCTGCTGCACTCGGTTGTGGAACAGGGGGATAACCGCCGTATGAACAATCCCCATGGCGGCAGTTCGGCCGAGAAGCTCTGCATTGTGGCCAAGTACCCGGGGCAGATCAATTGGTGCTCCATGGTCAAGGGGTTCGTTGGGGTAATCGTAGTAGTTGCTGGCAGCACAAAAGGCAATGGCCAGTTGCTCAGGGTGAACCTTGTCGGGAATAACAACGGTATTTGGGATTTCAATGATCCTGAAGAGGCAGACTTCCTTGTCCTTGATCGGTCGTGGAATGTCAAAATCTGCGAAATCAAAGTGTTCATGGATTTTAAAAAAATCCATCCATCCGGTTTCAACTGCCAGATTTCGAGGGTCTTCAAGGGGAGTAAGAAACTTGATAACACCGATACGACCGGTCTGGGTGGGTGCGGTCAGGCTTCTTCCCCGCCATGTGAAGGGTGCCTGTCCGGCAATACCAAGGGCATTGGTGATCCATTCAAACGATCGTGAGCTCACCACGGTTTTTCCCGGGTCTGGGGGGGTGACGGGTTTTACGGCAAGGGGGAGATTGCCCAATGCCTCTCCCACGGCCCTGTGTCTGTGGCCTGTGCTGGAAACCAGGATCTGCTGAAGTTCCGGGATAATGCGTTCACCCGGCCCTTTGGGGGTTGTGACAAGAATGGTTATCAGGGTTTCGGCGGTTTCCCGGAAAAGGAAAAGGGCCTGTTTCTGGGTGTCAAATTTTTTTGACTGGATGAGAAAAATCAGCGCGTTAACAGTTTTGTCGGTCACGCTTGCAGCGGATCGAACAAGCCGTTCACCAATGGCTTTTACAGCCATGTACGCTGCCGGAAAGTCAAGTTCCTGGTTGAGCAGCCTATATTCAATACTTTCTGGGACATTTTCCCCTGCCCGGGTTGGGATCGTCATGGGGGCGGTATCTACTGCAGCAGATCTTTTTCAGAGATGCTCTCTGATGTTTTGGGTTGTTTCGGGGGTGCTGACTTCCCGGGGGAGACTTGAGCCTGGGATTTTAATATTTCTTCCTGATACTGTTGTTTGATCCGGGCAAGTTCCCTGTCCAGCGTCTTTCGGTCAATGGTTGTCTGTTCAAGGGTGTTCGCCTTTATCTTGACCAGGCCGAGCTCTTTTTGCAGATAGGCCATGGTCTTCTCCTTGTCGGCAATCTGGGCGGCAATCTGGGCGACAAGGGCAGCAGATCCAGACTTCCCCTCCTGGATGGCGGCCGTCATTTCCTGAATGGCTGTATCAAGTTCAGCCGTTTGTTTCCCAAGACTCTTTTCAAGTTCAGCCGTTTTTGCAATGATTTCAGCCACCCTGCTCTCCGTGGCGGTCAGGGCTTTTTTCAGTTCATTTTCAAGGGTCTTAGACGTGGCTGACTCCCGATCTGACAGACTTTTTTCCAACCGGGCAAGGTCGACCTTAACCTCGCTTTTTTCCGCCTTGGCCGTTGCAAGTTTAGCCATTCCTGACTCAAGATCCTTGAGGGTGGTTTCAAGCTGGTGTTGAATCTTTGCCATGTCCACGGTCATGGCGTTTATTTTGGCCCCCAGGGTTTCGGCAACATCCTGAACCTCGTTCTGTCCAGTGTCATGGACATCCACCATCCTGTCCTTGATGTCCATATAGGCAAACCAGACAATGGCACCGATGAGACAGGGAATTATGACGGAAATAATGGTGATTCTGTTGCCGAGCTTTTCGATCTTGAGTTCATTGAGCTCCTGACGAAAGGCTGCCGCCGACATTTCGTCATTATCCGGCCCATGACCGCCAATGGTGAAATCGTCCGGTTCTCCGGGGCTGGTGCTCATCTGTCTATTCCCACTCAATGGTTCCGGGGGGTTTGGAGGTGATGTCAAATACCACCCTGTTGACCCCGTCCACCTCGTTGATGATCCGATTGGACACGGTGGCAAGCAACTCATGGGGAAGCCTTGCCCAGTCAGCAGTCATGGCATCTTTGCTCGTGACAGCCCGGATGGCGATGCAGCTGTCGTAGGTCCGCTTGTCTCCCATGACGCCCACGCTCTTGATGGGCAAAAGGACTGCAAAGGATTGCCATAGTTTTCGATAGAGACCCGCAGCCCGGATTTCTTCAAGGAGAAGGGTATCGGCTGCCTTCAGGATGGACAGCCTTTTTTCACTGACAGCGCCCATGATGCGGATGGCAAGTCCTGGGCCCGGGAAGGGCTGGCGCCATACCAGATTTTCGTTGAGTCCCAGCTCCAGCCCAAGCTTTCTCACCTCGTCCTTAAAGAGAAATTGAAGGGGCTCGACCAGCTTGAGTTTCATCTTTTCAGGCAGGCCGCCCACATTGTGGTGGGATTTAATGATGGATGTGGGCCCGCCAAAGGCTGATTTGGATTCGATGATGTCCGGGTAGAGTGTTCCCTGGCCCAGGAATTCGGCCCCATCGATTTTTTTGGCCTCATCTTCAAACACGTCAATAAAGAGGTTTCCAATGATCTTTCTTTTCTTTTCAGGGTCTTCCACACCAGCCAGCTGGTCCAGAAACAGTCGCCTTGCATCCACAAACCGGATATTCATGTCAAGGTGGGTGGTGAGGCTTTTTTCAAGATTCGTCCGCTCGTTGTTTCTTAAAAGTCCGTTGTCCACAAAGATGCAATACAGGTTTTTGCCAATGGCCCTGTGGATGAGAAGGGCTGCAACCGACGAGTCCACCCCGCCGGAAAGTCCCATGATCACCTTTTTATCCCCGACAGCCTCCTTGATCTGCTCGACGGCACCGGTAACAAAGGAGCTCATGGTCCAGCTTTTTTCACAGTGGCAGACGTTGAACAGGAAGTTTTTGAGCATTTCAAACCCGCCCAGGGTATGCTCGACCTCGGGATGGAACTGAAGGCCGTAAAAGTGGTTTTTATTGTCGGCCATGGCTGCTATTTCTGTATTTTTGGTCGAGGCCGTCACGGTAAATCCTGCGGGCAGGCGGTTGGTTGAATCACCGTGGCTCATCCATACCTGGGTGCTTTTTTCAAGCCCTGTGAACAGGGGAGCGTGGTCTTTGATGGTCAGGTCTGCAAAGCCGTATTCGCGTTTGTCTGAACGTTCAATGGAGCCACCAAGGGCGTTGACCATGAACTGCATGCCGTAGCAGATGCCGAGGATTGGGACGTTGAGGTTGAAGATTTCCGTATCCACCTTTGGGCTGTCGTCCTCGTAGATGCTCGAAGGCCCCCCTGAAAGAATGATTCCCTCGGGGTTGAGGGCCTTGATTCTTTCAATGTCGATCCCGGCAGGCTCCACCTGGCAGTAGATTTCGTTTTCCCTTACCCTTCGGGCAATGAGCTGGTTGAACTGTGAACCAAAATCAATAATGAGTATCATTTTATGTCCTGGAGATATGAGGTTGTTTTTTTTGAAATTAAAGAAGTTATTTTACGTGTAATTCACCCTAAAAAGCAAGCGGTTTTTTAAATGAAGATTGCCTAATTCTCCTGAATATGATTTATTAGATTGATGAATTACCACTGGTTTTAAAATCAAAAAGCAATGAAAATAGGAGTATTATATGTATGACGCAAGTGATTTGAGAAAGGGCCTTAAATTTGAGATTGACGGGGATCCATTTGTGATTGTGGACTTTCAGTTCAAGAAACCGGGCAAGGGCCAGGCGCTTTACAAGTGCAAGCTGAGAAACATGATCTCCGGTGCCCAGTTTGAGCGGACGTTTCGGTCTGGTGATAAATTTAACGAAGCCTCACTTGAGGAACATGATATGGAGTACCTATATTCCGAGGGCGGCAATTTCTGCTTCATGAATTCTGTCTCCTTTGAGCAGGAGTTCCTTGGAAAGGATCAGGTGGGAGATGCTGTGAACCTTTTAAAGGACAATACCGTTTGTACGGTTCTTTTCTTTAACGGTAAGGCCATAGGTCTAACCCTTCCAAACTTTGTCAATCTGCGCATCGTCCAGTCCGATCCCTGGGCCAAGGGGGATACGGCCACTGGCAGCACCAAACCCGCTACCCTTGAAACCGGGTATGAAATTCAGGTTCCCCCTTTTGTTGATGAGGGGCAGCTGGTCAAAATTGATACCCGAACCTGCGAGTATGTCGAGCGGGTGAACGAGTAAGGGGCAATGAACGATTTTCCAAAGTCGCAGGTTCTCAATCCCTCTAGGAAAACCAGTAGCAGTCTAATCGGAAAGGCAATGGACTATCATCCGGAATCGTCGGTTATCAAGGGCATTCTTGTTGTTGAGCATGACAATGAACTCAGGCAGGGCCTGGTTGAAGCCCTTGGGTCTGGCGGATATGATTGTTGTGGAGCGCCCAGCGTCCGTGGGGCACGCACTCTCCTTTGGTCCGGAGGGATTGATCTTGTTATCTGCGATATTGCTTTGCCGGATATGGATGGCCTTAGGTTCATGGTCTCAGTAAAAGATGAACTGCCGGATCTTGATTTTATCATTATGACATCCCCAGAGGGGGATTACGTGGATTCTGAGATCGTGGATGCCGGCGCCGCAGATTATCTTGCCAAACCCATCAAACCTGATGCCGTCATTGCACGGGTCAGGCGCATTGAACGGGATCGCAGGAAGGTTCTTGACCTGGGACGGACAAACCGTGAGCTTTCCGTTGCCATGGAAGGGCTGAAGGAGAGTTCCCGGGCCAAGGGGGATTTTCTTGCCCGCATGAGCCACGAGATCAGAACCCCCCTGAGCAGTATCATGGGATATACGGATATTTTGTTTGATACCTGCCTCGCCCCTGAACAGACGGATTATGTCACAAATATAAAAAAGAGTTGTGATGTGCTCCTGGGGATTGTTAATGACGTTTTGGATTTTTCCAGGGTGGAGTCGGGTGAAATAGGGCTTGACCCCATTGAGTTCGACCCTGAGGTGCTCTGCTTTGAATGCCTTGAAATGGTGAGAACCCAGGTGGATACGAGCCGTGTTGAACTTCTCTGCCGGATCTGCGATTGTGTCCCGGGCTGTGTCAGGGCCGATCCCAATCGGTTTCGCCAGGTGTTGCTGAACCTGCTTGGCAATGCCGCAAAGTTTACCGTGAATGGGGTGATTGAACTCAGTCTCAAGGTAAAAGAGAAGACAAAGACTGGAATCGTGCTCTGTGCCTCGGTACGTGATACGGGTAGCGGCATTCCCACGGCAGCCCTGGGCGTCATTTTTAAACCTTTCCAGCAGGTGGTTCGGGGTAGAATTGCAAAGGGCCTCAGAGGTATGGGGCTTGGGCTTTCCATCTGCAGGAAAATTGCCCGTCGCATGGGGGGAAATATCACGGTCGAGAGTCGGGAGGGAGAGGGGAGCGTATTTACCTTCTCATCCCGGGTGGAGCCCGTGGAAAAACAGAATATCGTTCAAATTCAACCGGTGAAACCGGCAGGGCTCCGGGTTCTTCTGGTTGTGTCCACCCTGGCATTCGGGGCCATGGTGTCAAGGGAGTTGAAAGCTGCAGGACTGGTCGTCGACCTGGTCCTCAACAGCAGGGATGCCCTGTCTCCCTTTGACGGCACCCACCTTGCCGCCGCCTGTCATGATGTGGGGCTGATCGATCTTAAGGGAGGGGAACATCCCCGGGGGATGGTGGCAAAAATCAGGCGGTTGACGCTTGCCTGTCCTGAACTTCCGCTGATTGCCTGTGCCAATCCAGGACCGGGTGTTGCTGAAATCTTTCAACAGGCGGGTTTTGACGGCTTTCTGCCCAAGCCTGTGCAGCCCAGAAAGCTCGTTGCCATGATCGCCGGTGTGCTTGGCATGACCGTGAATCAGAGCGTCGGCATGGGCAGCCGGGTTACAACGACCAAACTGATCACCACCCACCTTCTGGCCGAACAGGCCAAACGTTCCGCTGCCATTCTTCTTGTTGACGATAATCCCGTGAATCAGCGGATGGCAACGATAATGCTTTCAAAGGCCGGTTATAAAGTCACATCGGCCGATAATGGCCGGCAGACCCTGGAATTGTGCCGGAGTTCGAAGGAGCGTTTTGACCTCATTCTCATGGACATCTTCATGCCGGAGATGGACGGGTTTGAAACGACTCGGCAAATAAGGGCTCTGGAGGGTGACTCAGGGGTCAGGGTTCCCATTGTTGCCTTTACGGCCAATGTGCTGCCCCTTTTTAAGGAGCGTTGTCTTGTAGCTGGGATGGATGACTTTTTAACAAAACCCTTTCGACGCGAGGATATCTTTGCGGCTGTTAAAAAATGGGTTGTTTGATTGCAGTCTGATCAAGGTTTTGATATAAAGCATGTTCTTTGCAATTTGATGTTTTTTACAGTTTGACGAATTACAGCCAGGGGGATGGATGAAAAAAACGATGAAAAGGGGGGTTCGATCTAAAGGGGTTGTGTGGCTCCTTTACCGCCTGGTTCGGGCTTACACCTGTCTGCTTAGAATCAGGGTCGTGAATGAATCCTTGTGGCAGCGTCATATTGACCAGGGCGGTTCGGTTGTCCTGTGCGTCTTTCACCAGCATTTTTTCTCGCTTATCCGCCATTTTAAACGTTACAAACGTTTCAATCCCTGCATCATGATCAGCCAAAGCCGGGACGGTGATATCATTGCACCGGTTGCGCAGCTCACGGGTTGGACTGTGGCCCGGGGCTCTTCGTCCAGGGGCGGCAAGGATGCCATGGAGGATATGATCCAGCGGCTTGAAATGGGGTGCCTTGGGGCAAACCTTGTGGATGGCCCCACCGGCCCCATGGGTAAGGTGAAACCCGGGGTGGTTCGCATGGCCCAGCGTTCGGGTGCCTGGCTTGTGCCCTGTGTGGTAATTCCGGAGTCGGCCTGGTTTTTTCATTCCTGGGACAGGTTCTTTATCCCCAAACCTCTCTCAAGGGTAACCATTAAATATTTGCCCATGGAAACAATTGATGGCAGGGCTACACGGGACGGGTTTGAACAGACCCGCAAGCATGTTGAGACCGCCATGGCGCCCTATCTGTTGAGATAAAAACAATTAAATCGGTAAATCAGTAAACAAGTTGGAATTAAATATGAAAAAAAAAGCCCTTAAGCAAGATCCGGCAGGCCCGGTCTGGACCTTTTTTTGTTCGGTCAGGCTTACCGTGGTGGTGCTGCTTGCCCTTGCCTTTACATCCATTATTGGAACCTTGATTCCCCAGAATGGGGGAGATGTCTTTTATCTTCAGAAGTACGGCCAGGGATGGTCCAAGGTGTTCATGGCCCTTGATATTGATGACATGTACCACTCCTGGTGGTTTTTGACCCTACTTGCCATGCTTGCTGTTAATATAGTTGTCTGCTCCATTCAACGTCTCAGGGTCACGTGGAAGATCATCTTTCCCAAAAAAATCGTTTTTCGACCGGATCGGTTCCGGCGCCTCAAAGATCGTGAAACCTTTGCCGCAAGCGTTGATAACGGTGAAATTGTTGATCGATTCCAGGGGTTTCTGAAGCGACGGGTTGGAAAGGTCACACGTCAGACCCTTGAGGGTAGTACTGTTCTGTTTGCTGAAAAAGGTCGCTGGACCCGGATTGGCGTATACGTGGTCCATTCGAGCATTCTGCTGTTACTTGTGGGGTCTGTGATTGGCGGTGTTTGGGGCTTTAAGGGTCGTGTCTCCATTCCCGAGGGTGATACCACGGATGTGATTGAACTCAGGCAGGGTGTCCACGAACACCTGACCCTTGATTTTGCCATCCGATGCAACACCTTTGACGTAAGTTTTTATGACACCGGCGCACCCAATGAGTTTAAATCCAACGTTACCCTCATTGAAAATGGGGTTGAGGTGCTGACCACGGATATTGTCGTGAACCATCCCCTGCGGTACAAAGGGATCAGCTTTTACCAGTCAAACTACGGTATTGCCGCAGCAAAATCCATTTCACTGACCATGACAAGCAAGGAGAGCGGCCTTGCCTTTCAGCAGGATATCGAGTTTAACAAAGCCATTACGCTTCCGGAAAACCAGGGCAGCTTTGTCATGGAGCATTTTGTCAAAGGGTATAACTTCCAGGGGCACAACCTGGGTGAGTCGTTTGTGGGCAAGGTGACCGCCCCGGATGGAACAGAGAGCGAAATCGTCATCCCAGTGAAGTTTCCCACCTTTGACAAGATGAGACGGGGCACCTTTGCCTTTGCCGTGGATCATTTTGAAAAGCTGTACTACACCGGCCTTCAGGTCAACCGTGACCCGGGGGTCTGGTTTGTCTATTCTGGATTTATCCTCATGATCATCGGGTGCTGGATCACCTTTTTCATGTCCCACCAGAGCTACTGCGTGGAGATAAAAGATCTTGGAAAAAATAAAGTCATGGTCGATGTTTCGGCAACGTCCAATCGTAATCCCCAGAGTTTGAAATTGAAAACAGCAAAGCTTGCTCTAGCCATGAAGGAATTAAAATCATGATAAACAGCCCCATGCTACTCTCCATCACAACCTTTGTGTATGCATTTGCCTCAGTGCTTTACATTGGCTCATGGACCTTTAAGAAAAAGTTTCTCTCAACCCTTGGCATTGGTGTACTGATTACAGGTTTTCTTGGCAACACGGCCGGTATTCTGCTCAGGTGGATTGAATCCTACCAGATGGGCTATGGCCATGCCCCTTTTTCCAATATGTACGAATCCCTGGTCTTTTTTTCCTGGACAGTTGCCGCCCTTTACATCTTTGTAGAATTTAAATACAGGGAGCGGATTATCGGGGTGTTTGCCACCCCCCTTATTTTTCTGGCCATTGCCTATGCGTCGCTTTCCCCGAATATTGCAGACAAGATAACTCCTTTGATTCCCGCATTAAAGAGTAATTGGCTCATTGCCCATGTAATTACCTGTTTTCTGGGGTATGCCGGGTTTGCCGTGGCCTTCGGGTTCTCCATCATGTACCTTGTAAAACCTGAAAACACCCAGGAGGGAGCCTTCCTGTCAAAGCTTCCCGCCCTTGCCGTCATTGACGAGCTGACCTACCAGATGGTGATGTTCGGTTTTCTCTTTCTCACCATTGGCATCATCACCGGGGCTGTGTGGGCAAACTCAGCCTGGGGCACCTACTGGTCCTGGGACCCCAAGGAGACCTGGTCCTTGATTACCTGGCTTATTTATGCCGTGATGCTCCACCTGAGGATGATGCGGGGTTGGAACGGAAAACAGATTGCCTGGGTTTCCATTCTGGGATTTATGGCTGTCCTGTTCACCTATTTCGGCGTCAATCTTCTGCCCGGACTCCACAGTTATGCCTAGATTTTGTCTTGACAAGATTTATATATATTATATAGATTGACCTTAAATTTTTACATTCAGCAGGGATGGGTCTGCGGAAGTGGCGTACACCGCCTTCTGCAGCGTAAATATAGAGCCTTGATCAAAGTAGCCTTTTGTTTGTACCATCGCTTAGATCCAGGGGTTCAGTGCCTAATAGTATCATCAACATTTTAATTGATGGGGTTTTCATGAGTGAATTAGAAGAGAAAACTGAAAACGGTTCAACGGATGCATCCGGGCAGGACGCATCACGGGAACAGGGAAAAAAAGGGGATGCAGCCACGGGTTACGGCGTCCTTTTTTTTATCGGGGCTTTTGCCGTCTGCTTCTTATCCGGATGGTTATTGTTTCCCAATCTGCTCTATTCAAAAAAAGAGCAGCCGTTTAACTTTAACCACGCCCTCCATGTGGACGAGATGGGAGGGTGCGATGCCTGCCATTTCTTTCGTGAGGATGGAAGCTTTTCCGGCATGCCAAAGACATCCCAATGCATTGAGTGCCACGAAAGTCAGCTGGGCGACACCAAGGATGAGGAAATTTTTATAACCGAGTATGTGGAAGCGGAAAAAGAAGTTCCATGGCTGATCTATTCAGAGCAGCCTGACTGTGTTTTCTTCTCCCATGCGGCCCACGTCATCAAGGCGGGAATGGATTGCCGATCATGCCACGGCGACATTGGTACGTCAACCACCACCAAGACCTATGAGGAGAACAGAATCACGGGTTACAGCCGGGATATCTGGGGTAAAAACATCTGGGGAATTAAGAAAAATTCCTGGGATCGCATGAAGATGGACGACTGCGCAGAGTGCCATGAACGGGAAACAGGAAGCAAGGGCGCATGTTTTCAGTGTCATAAATAGGCCATGGCCCTTACTTGGAACTCTTTTAAATTTATTGAGGTGTAACCTATGAAAGTAGATAGACGAAGCTTCCTGGGCCTGGGATTGGGCGCTGCCGCTGGTGTGGCAGTAACACCTGCGACCTGGAAGTTGATGGACGATTCGTCCATCTGGACCCAGAACTGGCCATGGACCCCCGTGCCTCCGGCCGGAGAGGCAACCTATGATAACACGGTCTGCAGCCTCTGTCCTGGAAACTGCGGAATCATGGTTCGGAAAATAGACGGTCGACCCGTCAAGATTGAAGGACGGAGTGACTACCCTGTAAATGCAGGCGGCGTCTGCCTCCATGGCATCTCAGCCATTCAGTACCTCTACGATCCTTCAAGGATCAAGGCGCCACTCAAACGTGAGAACGATACCTTTGTTGAGATTACCTGGGACGAGGCCCTGGACATGGTGGCGGAGCGGCTCACCGAGATCCGGGCGTCGGGCAGTGCCGACAAGATTGCCTGTGTCACTGACCAGACAAAGGGCACAATTCCCGGTCTGTTTGCACGGTTTCTAAAGGCGACAGGATCAAACAACGTGTATGCCATGGACACCATGGAGAAAACCTGGGAGATAACCCTTGAGAAGATTCACGGGGGTCGTTCGTCCGCAGGATTTGACCTTGAAAATTCTGATTTTGTCCTGAGCTTTGGTGCCGGACTCATCGAAGGGTGGGGCTCGCCCGTCAAGAACTTCAAGATAAACAGCTCGAGAAAAGAGCGGGGTTCAACCCTGGTCCAGGTGGAGCCGCGGCTTTCCAATACTGCCGCCAATGCCGATGTCTGGATTGCGGCAAAACCGGGAACCGAGGCGGATCTTGCCCTTGGCATTGCAGGCGTGATTATCAAGGAGAGTCTTTTTAACAGCGCGTTTGTGACGGCATCCGGCAAGGGATTCCAGGAGCTTGCAGCAGTACTTGGTAAAAATTATTCACCTGAAGCCGTTGCACAGACAACGGGTGTCAAGGCCGCAAAGATCATAGAAATTGCCCGGGATTTTGCCCGTTCAAGCGCCCCCATTGCCATTGCAGGACGGGGCAGGGGCATGAGTGCCGGAAGTGTCCGGGAGTTCAGCGCAGTCCACCTTCTGAATTGCATCGTGGGCAACATCAACACCAAAGGCGGTGTCTGGACCCTTGCCGCCCAGGATTACGAAAAGTGGCCTGCCGTTGAAATGGACGACCTTGCAACGGCTGCTTTTGAACAAGCGCCCCTGGATTCCGCGGGCTCCATGGCGGGTCTTTTTACAAATGCCGGTAAGGAAAAAAATATCGAGGCCCTTTTGATCCATCAGGCCAATCCGTGTTTTGCCCTTGGCGACGCAGGATCCGTTACCGAAGCCGTAAAAAAGATTCCCTTTGTTGTGAGTTTTTCATCGGTGATGGATGAAACCACCCAGGAGGCAGATGTGATCCTGCCCGGTCACATGCTCCTTGAACGCCTGGAGGATAGACCTTCAGGGGCCGGTGTGGCCCAGCGGGTTACAGGACTTTCACGACCTGTGATCGAACCCTTGTTCAACACCAAAAATCCCGGGGATACATTGCTTGAGCTTGCCCGGAAGATGGAAGGCACCATTGGGGCAAGTTTCCCCTGGGAATCCTATGAGGAATGTCTTGAAGCCGTCACTGGAGACCTTTGGGCGGAACTCTCCGACCAGGGGTATGCGGCTGAAACGGCCACCCCGCCCGGTGGTGGGGTAAAGGTCGATTTTTCGTTTATAGTAAAGAGTCAGGCCCCGGTTGAGATGGAAGGCGAAGCAAAGGATTTCCCCCTGGTCCTGGTTCCCGTTGACAACGTAAGGATCTCGGCCGGATCGTTGATCTCTTCTCCCTTTGCCATAAAAACCGTGTCAGACAATGTTTTAAAGGGCAAGGATCTGCTGGTGGAGATCAATCCAGAAACTGCCCGGGCAAACAAGCTCTCCCATGGGGATCTTGCCGTCATTGAAACGCCAAAGGGTAAGGCAACGGTCCGGGTGAACCTGTTTGAGGGAATCATGCCGGGGGTTGTTGCCATGGCAAAGGGACTTGGCCATGTGCTGGACAACAACAAGTACGTGGGCGGCAAGGGTGTGAACATAAATGAACTCATGGGGCCGATTGTGGACCCTGTTTCAGGACTGGACGCTGCCTGGGGAATCCGGGCACGGCTTTCCAGGGCCTAAAACATCATGGGTTATTTTCATAAGAGGTTCTGATGAAACAAGACAATCATGGAAAAAATCATAAATACGGAATGGTTATTGATCTGGACAAGTGTACCGGATGCGGATCCTGCATGGTGGCATGCATGTCTGAAAATAATGTTCCGTTCAAGGAAGATGAAACCAGGAAAAAGGACAGCATCACCTGGATGCGGGTCTATAAGCTGACCAACGGCAAACCCTTCCCCGAAACTGAAATCTGCTATATGCCCCGTCCCTGCATGCACTGCGGGGGCAAGGGCGATCATGGCCATTCACCCTGCGTGTCGGTCTGCCCTGCGGTTGCAACCGATTACGACCACAGTACGGGTATTGTCAGCCAGATTTACACCCGATGCTTTGGTTGCCGTTACTGCATGGGAGCATGTCCCTACCATGTCCGTTATTTTAACTGGTGGGATCCCAAGTGGCCCGAAGGCATGGAAAACTATCTGAGTCCCGACGTTTCTCCCAGGATGAGGGGGGTGGTTGAAAAGTGCAGCTTCTGTTTCCACCGTTACCAGCAGGCAAAGGACCGTGCCTATGTTGAGGAGAGAGAAGAGATAGAGGAGCAGGAGTATCAGACGGCCTGCACCCAGGCATGTCCAGCCGGTGCCATCACCTTTGGCGATTTGAACAATCCTGACCACGCCGTCCACCAGATGGTGAAACCCGATCCCCATGCCTGTGGAAAGCCGCGAAATCCCAAGGCATTCCGCCTGCTTGAACGCCTTGAGACAAACCCCAAGGTTTACTACATTTCCGAAAGGGATTGGGTCAGAAAAGCCGGAGACAACTACCTTGAGGGAGAGTGGGAAAAGGTCAAGAACAATCATGACAAAGGCCATGAGTAACAAATCAACCGTTAGGAGTGAATAGATATGGATTCTGCATTAATACCTGAAGGCGCTAAACGATGCCCGTTCCCGGTTTTTGCCGCTGGAATCGCCATCGTGGGTGTCGTGGTTCTCTGGGGTGTTTACGCCATGGGGCTCTGCTGGTTAAAGGGCCTTAACCAGACCAATATGAACGACTACTATGGATTTGCCCTCTGGATCTGGGCAGATTTAGCCGTTATCGCCATTGGCGGCGGCGCTTTTTTCACGGGCCTGTTACGGTATGTGTTTGGAATTGATGAGCTTAAAAACATCATCAACCTCACCGTTGTCATCGGGTTCATCTGCTATAGTTCGGCCCTGTTGATCCTTGCCATTGATATTGGACAACCCCTGCGGGGCTGGTTTATCTTCTGGCATGCCAATGTCCACTCAATGCTCACAGAGGTGGCCTTCTGTCTGTCCCTTTACTTCAGCGTTCTCACCATCGAGTTTATCCCCTTGATTCTCGAGAACCGCCAGGTGGACAAGGTTCCCTTTTTCCATAACCTGGGTCACAACATGCACGGTGTCATGGCGATATTTGCCGCAACCGGTGCCTTTCTTTCCTGCTTTCACCAGGGATCCCTTGGCGGAGTTGCAGGTGTGATGTACGCCCGGCCCTTTGCCTATCGGGAAGGGCTTCTGGTATGGCCCTGGACTTTTTTTCTGTTTACCTGGTCTGCCGCGGCCTATGGCCCCTGCTTTACCTTGACGGTCCTCAAGATGTTTGAAGGGATTACCAAAAAGAAACTGGTCAAGGACAATGTGGTTCATCTGCTGGCCAAGATCTCAGGCTGGATGATCTTTACCTACATCATTGCAAAGATCATTGACACCATCTACTGGGCAACGGTGACCGCTCCCTCCCAGGGATTCAAGCTCATGGATTTCTACTCGGACAACGCCTTTTACGGCATCTGGATTCTCATTCTCGAGATCGTTATATGCGGCATTGTTCCGGCCATTATCCTGACCAAGAAAAGTTTCAGGGAAAATTCCCGCCTGCTGCTGATAGCCGTTGTGCTTGGCACCCTCGGGGTCTGTCTGAATCGCTGGGTCATGGTTCTCCAGATCATGGCCGTTCCCGTCATGAGCTTTGACACCTGGGCCCTGTACTTTCCGAGCTGGCAGGAGATTGCAACCACGGTTCTTCCAGTGGCCTACGGCATCATTCTCATCGCCCTTGCCTACCGGTATCTGCCGGTATTTCCCCAGGAAAAGGAACTCAATGCGGATTAATCCGATCAAATTAAGGTCTGATTTGACGTACAATCAGTTAAGATAAGGGAGAATAATTATGTTTCCGTTTAGTTTTGAATGGGCATGGGATGCAGGGCACCTGCTGTTTTTCGGCGGTATGTGGTACACGGTCGCCATCCTTGGTGCCGGTCTCACCTTTTGCCTTGTGAAGACCATTGCCGATACCCTGGCAGGCAAAGGATCCCACCATTAAAGAATAGCACCATACAACAGGTTTGATGTTTAAAAAGGCGTATCCCCGGCTCTTTTCAAGAGTTCAGGGATACGCCTTTTTTATTTACATCTTGGATGAACAAGCAGGGTTATGGAAAAACAAGCAGCAATTATAATTATGGAGGTCAGCATGGGGGTGTCAGTCGGTGTCCGTTGGCTGAACATTGAGAAACAAAGGGGATCAGATTTTCGGGCAAGGTAAACCCAATGAGACGCAAATTGTTTGAGGGAGCGCAGCGACTGAGTTTTTGCGGCTTGGGTTTGCCTTGTTCGAAAATCCCCCGACTTTCTCGGTTCAGCTAACGGACACCGACTGACGCATACCTTTTAAATCCATAACTGTAATTGCTGAAAAACAGATCCTGTGGTTGACCTGACGATCGAACTGTTGCGATTTCAGGCAATAAGTTCAAGGGCAAGTCTGGACCAGAGCTCCAGATTGAGCTGTGCGAGGGTTTCCGTTCTTTTCCATGTAAAGTCCATGAGTTCAGGGCCAGGTGAAAAGCGGTCGGGATCGCAGGTCTTCAGGGTAAATACGGCCCCAAGATGCACGCTTCCCACCGGGGTCTCTTCCTCGTTGATGATGCCGCAGAAATTCGGGCATTCATTGTCCGGGCGTTTGATCAGTTCTTCATCCAGCTCCCGTGTCATCCCAGTTGTCAGCACCTGTTCAAACGAGGAAGGGGTCTGGCAGTCCTTGAGATTGATGTGACCGCCGATGCCAATGGACCAGAGGTCATGGAGGCGTTGTTCACTGCCGTTTCTCAGGTAGGCTGCCGTGAGTTCACGGTCTGCTGTCTGGATGATGATGTAGGGGATGATCTGCTTGAATGAGGGGTCTGTTTCAATAATGCCACGGGCCTTAAACTCAAACCCTGCCTGGTCACAGGTCTGCAAGAACAGGTTTTTGTCGATGTTGAGGACACTCTTTTTTTGAACCCAGGGAGCTGGAAGAAGCTCCCTTTTGATGCAAAGCACCTTTTCCTGGTGATTCATTTTATTCCTTGCAAGTTGAAGATTATTTTAAAATGGCCGCGAGTCGTTGAGGGAAATCGGTGATAATGCCGTCAACCCCGGCTTTTAAGAACCGGTTCATATCCCGGGTATCGTTCACAGTAAAGAGATTGATCTTTTTTTTGCGAAGCTTGAGGTCCTGGATTGTTTGCTCGTCAACCGAGGTGTGATTGAGGTTGTAAGTTTCGAAATGATAATCCTTGAAATCAAGAATTTCTCCATCCAGATCTCCAAGGAGAGCCTGGACCTGAACCATAGGTGCCAAGGCCTGTACCTGTTTAAGCCAGGTGTGGTTAAACGATGAGATCACAAACTGGTCAAGGCCAATACCTATTCGTTTGATCATTTCAAGGGTTCTCTGGGGCAGGGGGAAGGCATTAAAACCGCCGGGCAGATCCTTTAATTCAAGATTTACCTGCCAGTTGTTATCCCGTGTAAATACAAGGGCCTCTTCCAGGGTCGGCACCCGTTCTGTTTTAAACGAATCAAGGTCCTGGCGGCTGACGTTCCCGGCTGCAATCTCACCTGCCGGGTCGGTTGCTTCAAAATAACTGCCCGCGCTTAAGGCCAAAATTTCCGCCAGGGTGAATTCGGTGAAAAGGTAGGACGGCCGACCTGGAAAGACCGTGGTCGCATTGGTGGTTCGCTCAAGGGAGTTGTCATGGAAGAGGATCAGGGCCTCATCCTTTGTAACGCTGACGTCGGTCTCCCAGAGGTCTGCACCCAGGTCAAAGGCTCGTTTAACCGCTGCCATGGTGTTCTCAGGGGCCAGACTTCTGGCGCCCCTGTGGGCGATGTTTTTGGTCATGGTTTATCCTCGTCTCATTCCGGCGACCGGAGGAAGGTATCTTGATCATGGGCCTTACTCTTTGCTAGGGTAAAGCTTCCCCCTGCTCGCATCTGCTGTCAAAGGTTCAGGTTTTAAATTTCGTTGGGGTCAGGGTATATACCCTGCTCCAGTTATGTGGGTTATACTGAAAATTACATTTCAAGTAAAGTGTGTTGACGGTCTGGGAGCTAACTACACTGGCGATGATCTGTATTAAAATAAGATTTGTCATTAAATGTTTCCTTATAAAATATTCTTTGTGTTATTGATACTATCAATAGTACCCATAACAGGTCACGTATATAATGGAAAAAGGAAAATTACACCCTGCTGACTGTGGCTGCTTATACGATGTCTTGCCCTTTGTATTGACTTTTTTGAGATTCATACGTATTATTGCCAATAATTTTATATGAAATTCCCACCCGGGCATCACCGGTGGAGACGTTTCAAATTTCGTTGTGGTCGGAACAGATACCATGCGTGGCCATGCCGATTATACAGAGGAACCAAAAGAAAAACAGTGACGGATTATAAAATATTATCACGTACAACCACGATTAAGAACGCCCTTGGGATGCATGCACGACCGGCTGCAATGATAGCCAAGCTTGCCTTGAACGCCACAGCTGCTATCTGGATCGGTGACGGTGAAAACCGTGCAGATGCATCCAGCATTATCGATATGCTCTCTTTGGGATGCCCAAAAGGGTACGAGGTTACGCTGGAGGCTGAGAATGAGGCGGATATGCCCATCCTGGATTCGATCAAGGACATCATCGACAAAGGATTTGGAGAAAATTTAGATGGATGATTCAGAATCCAGCCAGAGAGTTATCCTCGGTATCAGCGGTTCACCGGGGATATGCATAGGTAAGGCATATGTGGTGGAACGTGAAGGCGTGGATATCATCAAGCGCTATTTTATACCGGAAGACAGGATTCAGCCGGAGATAAACCGTTTCAAGAGCGCAGTCAAAAAAGCCAAGGATGAACATGCAGCCATCATTGAGTCGTTGAACGACGATCTGAGTTCCCAGCTCAACATCCTTGAGACCCACATGGTGCTTTTCAAAGACAAGATGCTCTATGGAAAGACCATTGAGACCATTGAAAAGGAACAAGTTAATGCCGAGTGGGCCCTTAAAAAGGTCTCCCTCAAGGTTAAGACCATGTTCCAGAAGCTTGATGATCCCTATCTCCAGTCCCGCGTTACGGACATTGTCCAGGTTTCAGAGCAGGTGATGCGCCACTTGGTCGGTGCCCAGGACATCAAAATTGCCGAAATCAATAAGCGGGTTATCCTGGTTGCCCATGATCTGTCACCTGCAGACGCAAGTCAGATCCAGCTTGAACGAATCAAGGGATTTGTCACGGACCGGGGGGGGCGAGATTCCCATACGGGCATCATCGCAAAATCCCTTGCCATTCCATCTGTGCTGGGGCTTGGCAATGTCACCCAGTTTGTTGCCAACGACGACATTATTGTCGTGGACGGCTCAAGTGGGATGATCATCATCAATCCAGATGAAGATACCCTGTTTAAATATGAGGACCGCCGTGCCAGGTACGAGGAGTACAGGGCAGGGCTTGCCCGGGAGAGCCATCTTCCCGCCGTGACCCTTGACGGCAAACGGCTGAGTCTCATGGCCAATATCGAGCTTGTGGAAGAGGTGGTGTCCGTACGGGACAATGGGGCAGACGGGATCGGGCTCTTCAGAACAGAATTTCTCTACCTTGACCTCAAGCGGTTTCCCACCGAAGAAGAGCTCTTTGAAAAGTACAAGGAGCTGGTCGAGCTGGTAACGCCAAGGTGTGTCACCATCCGGACCCTGGACATTAACGGTGACAAGGTACTGCCCTATTCAGACACAATCGAAGAGGCCAACCCGGCCCTTGGCATGCGGGCAGTCAGATTCTGCCTGAGTCGGCCTGAAATTTTCATGACCCAGATCAAGGCCATCCTCCGGGCTGCAGCCTTTGGGAACATTAAACTTCTGATACCCATGATTTCCTGTGTGGAAGAAATCATTGAGGTGAAAAAGATTATTGACGATGCCGTGTGGGCCCTGGAAGAAGAGGAGAAGATTTTTAACAGTGACATCCCCCTTGGTATTATGATTGAGGTTCCCTCTGCCGTGATCATGGCCGAAGAGCTTGGTCACTATGTTGATTTCTTCAGCATCGGGACCAACGACCTCATTCAGTATTCCATGGCCATTGACCGGAGAAACCGGCAGGTGTCCCACCTGAACCAACCGCTGAATCCGGCCGTAATCCGGCTGATCCGGATGATCATGGATGCTGCACATCGGACGGGGGTGAAGGTGGTCATGTGCGGTGAGATGGCAGGAGACCCTGTCAATCTTCCGGTTCTCATGGGGCTGGGTCTCAAGGAGCTGTCCATGAACCCCGGTTCCATCCCTGTTGTGAAACAGATGATACGCAAGATCAATTCCACGGATACAAAGAACCTTGTGGACGAGATTCTTAAAATGGGGAAGGTTGCCGACATAACAGACCTTGTAAAGACGAGATACAAGGACATTCTTCCCCTTGGGGAGTCAGATGAACACCAATAGGCTGGAGTTTCAGGTAAGATGACATCCGAACATATAAAGATCATAGCGACCAATAAAAAAGCAAGACACGACTACCATCTATCCGACGAGGTGGAGGCAGGCATTGTCTTGACGGGCACCGAGGTCAAGTCCATCCGGGATGGCAGGGTCACCATCAAGGATGCCTACGCAGAGATCAAGAATGGAGAGGTGTTTCTGCGCCAGCTTCACATCAACCCCTACGCCTTTGCATATTATGACAACCACGATCCCTTAAGGTCCAGAAAGCTGCTGCTCCACAACTATGAAATCAAACGGATGATCATAAAGACCAAGGAGCGGGGCTATACCATCATTCCCCTGAAGCTCTATTTTAAAAATGGGAAGGTCAAGGTTCAGATCGCCCTTGCCAAGGGCAAGAAGCTCTATGACAAGCGGGAGAGCATCAAGGAGCGGGAAGTGAACCGGGAGCTTGACCGGGTAAAGAAAAAGTATCAGGATTGATTGGCTGGTCTTGACTTTTCAGGGGTTGTGCTGTATATTCAATTCATTAAATAATTGATCTTTTACAATTTGGGGGCGAAAAGGCTTCGACGGAGATTACGAGGCTTTTGGTTGCATACCGAGCTTTCTGCTAACTCGTAAAACTGGCGGAAAAAAAAGTAATCGCAGACGATTATAATTACGCTGTAGCAGCTTAAGGCCGCTACCGTCCTGCCGGGATTCTTCCTGCAGATTCTGGTAAAGGGCGTCGACTATGTGGGAAAGCTTGAAAAGGGTGCCTGACCCTTTTTCGGTTAAATTTTTCAGGCTATACTGGTCAGTATCCATCCCGGAGGAGACATTCCAGTAAAATTTAAAATTCGGGATAAGTATGTAGAGACCATTGCTAACTGTTTTCGGACGCGGGTTCAATTCCCGCCGCCTCCACCAACAATTGTACTATAAAATCAATAACTTAAACTTTTTAAATTTACTTGGTCTGGTAGAATCCTGGTAGAATTCCAGGGTTCCTGATTTTTTATTAGTCTGGTGAGTCTGTCCTATATAAACAGATGTTCCCCGGTTGCCAGAAGAATAACCCACCATTTTTTTCAGAAGCCCCTTATTCAATTTGTCCCACCCCTTCAACTTTTTGTAATTCAAAGTCCTCTATCGCTTTTTCCAATCCCTTGCCGTCATCCGGTGCAGGAAGATGCCTGTAATAGTGCTCAACAATCATCTTGGTTGTTGTGTGTCCGACCTGTTTTTGAACAAAGCCCATACGTTCATTATTATCCAGGGAGTTGGTGATATAGGATGACCTGGTATCTTTACAACTTCTCCTGGTCGCGGCACTAAAACTCTTGTTGGCTGACAGTCCTGCTTTTTCCAGAGTTGGTCTGAAAACATGAAGATTGACACTATGCGGGTGAATATGCCTGCCTAATGTGTTCAGGAATACGAACTCAGACTTATCCATGGTGTGTTCCCGCTGCTGATGCAACGCATCAATGACAATGGGCGACAGCTTGACAGTTCTGATGGACCCTTTGGTCTTTGGGTCTTTGTACTCCCCTCGAACATAGGTCTTGGCAATGTGTATCATACCGTTGGTCAAATCAACACGTTTCCATTTCAGGGCAGCTGCCTCGCCAAAACGGGCACCAGTGAAGAACAGGAATGTAAAAAGTGGACGGTAATAATCCGGTACATGTTCAAGAAACAGTTTGATTTCCCCCAGGCTCAATGGATGTATCTCTGATGATTCTCGCTTGATACTATCCACGTCATCGAAAGGGTTGTGCTGAATCAGTTTGTGCTTTTTAGCAAACCGCATAACATCCTTGAATGGAGTCAGTATATTATTCTTCGTTTTTCCACCGCACTTCAACTTGCTGACCAACACTTCAATTTCAAGACCGGTAATCGAATCGATACGTCGGTTTCCAAACTGTGGCAGGATGTATTTATTCATGACTTTTCTGTACTCCTGTATCGTTGATTTGGAAACTTTCGTTTTTTTTAATTCCGCCCATTGAACAGCGATTTCCCCAAAACAAGTTCCATCTTCCGGATTGACAACCACAACCTCATTCTTCTGGATAAAACCATTGACTTTGACTTCCAGGAGGTACTCGTCTCGTTTCTTCCTGGCCTCTACCACTGATTTTGTATCCAGAGAGAACTTGTACGGCTTGGGAAGCCCTCTTACCTTTTTCTGAAAATACCAGACACCGCTTGCTGGGTCCTGGTACATGTTTTTGTTTGATGTTTTATTTGCCATTGTTATATCCTCCATGCCTTTGCAGGTTTGGTAGACACAACTGGCTTTTCCCTTTTTAACCTTAAATCTTTTTGATACCTACCACCGCCTTTCTTACAAAATGAGTTCTTGCCGCAGAAATCCTTGATTTCATCTCTATAATACAACACTCTGGTTGAACCCGGTGCTTGCCAGTATGACAGCAACCCTTGGTCTCGCCAATTTTTAATTGTACTCGGTACAACCCTAAAATACTCTGCAACTTCCTTCTGTGTCCAGAGTTCTTTTCCCCACAGCGTTTCAAATTCCTTTTCTTTCATTCAAACACCCCACGTTTACCAATTTGCCAGCTCCAGGGCTGGGTTGTGGAGTTTTCTTCTCCGCCCAGTTTTTTGAGATGGGTGCTCATGTCGTGGGGTATGCTGAGATGGCTGGAACATCCCGGTATAGATTTAATTTTTTACATCACCTCCTTTGATTGTTTATTGGTTTGATGGTTATCTTAATCAGGCAAATACCCTTCGGGCTCTGGCATTCCAGCATTTATTCCAAGGCTGATTCCGCAATGAACAGCTATAGCTCATGCAGGAGTCGTAAAATTCCTGGATAAAGATGCCACGATATTGAAGGGTGTTTGTGGTTTACCGATTGTTGAAGAGCAAGGACAAGAAGGAGGGGCGGTCCTGGCTCTTTTTACAATGGGATTTCAATACTTCCACATCTTAACTCATGTGAAAAGCTTCCCGTGGAGAACCGAGTGAGGTTCCTTATTTTATTTTGCTGCTTCAATTTCAGCAAAAATTTTAGTGGCTTGTTTTATCGTTCCAAAAAAGATGGCTGGATAAAACTTGGTAACCAATTCCACATCGCTAATGCTAATCAGATATGACCATTTTACCTCAGGTTTTGATTGGTTTTTAGCAAACAAAAAAAAGTCAATTCGTTGTAGGAAATCAAACGCACTTGTATGACATGCGTAGAAGCTTGATTGTATTTCAAGGGGTTTTGTACGGCCAATTTTATCGGACAGCACAAGTTCAGGCGTCAAGAGCTTTCTCTCAACTCCCATCCAATAATCTCCAGAGTGTAGATAAGCCTCTTTAGAAATTTGGGTGAGACTTAAATCCAGCTCATCAACCATTTCAGAGAATGTTTCTGAGGTTAGTCCTAATTCATTAATTTCATGTTCCTCTTCATCGTCCTTATAATAATCCCAGTCCCCCCAATCATACCCACAGCTTTCACAACGTCCTGCTATGCCGTTATCAAATTCCATCGCTTCTTCTCCACAAAAATCACACCTTACACTTTCAAAAACTTTAAAATCTCTCATAATTTTTTGCCTCGTTTAATACATTAAAATTTATAATAAAAAACACCATCCATGCCCCCAATGCTATTTCCGCCAACACAAATCCTCCTTCCGGTGGACAACCACCACATCTAACTGAAGTACAGGAGAAGGACGCAAAGATTGCGTTGATTTCACTGATGAATTTTGCGGCTGGGGTCGGAGGTGTATTACCGAATCGAAATGATTGACCGTCCATCAAACCTGCTCCTTGTTCTCAGCGGGCATAAAAAAAGCCCAAGTTCACACAATTAAACCACTCCCCGTCCTATACAGGGTTTCAATGGTTGAATTTTACGTGTGAGCCGTGGACAAGTTTGATTTCGGTCCGGTGCTCGGTTTGGTTGTGCCTACCGTTGTTGAGTGGGTAATTTATTCTGCACCTTGTGCAATTAACCGCTCTTGGTGGCGACAACGCCGGGGAAGTTGATTCCCCAATTGAAGTTAAAATAATCACAGTCCTTGATTTGTCAAGCTTATAAATCGCCCAAGAACTCTTTCAAATAGTGTTGTGGGCATATGATAGCCCGTTAACGTAAATCGTCAAGGGGTCAACCAACCTCGTTCATCAGGAGCTCATGTACCTCTTTGTCCTGGATGCCCAGGTATCTCATTGTTATTGCCGGGCTGGAATGATTGTATCTTTTACACAGGATTTCATAGCCAGCGCCGAAATGGACCCGCTGCTGGTATCCAAAAGTCTTCCTCAAAGTGTGCGCTCCGTACTGCCCCTTCAAATTGATGGCTGATGTCCAGGACCTTATCAATCGGCCAACGCTCTGGCTGGATATGTGTCCTTTGCCCTTCCTGGACCTGAACAGGTAATCATCTGCGCCAGGATTCACAGCTTTGACAAAATTTTCCAAGGCTTTGTAGACGGACTTGTTGATGACCAGAACATTTGTTTTGCCGGTTTTGGTTTCGACAATCTTGATTGCAGCCCCGGCTTTTAATCCCTCCACCTGATTGTACCGGATACGAACCAGGTCATTTGCTCTCAGGCCGTTGTTAATTCCCATGACCCACAGGAGATAGTCCCTCGGCTTAGAAGATAGCAGCCTGGAGATGGCCTTGATGTCTTTCTGTTTGCGGATGGGTTCAACGGTGATGATGGACCCTTTCTTGAGACCATTGTTGTTTGCCATGGTGGTACCTCCTTTAATGTTGAGTTTGTGAGTGGTTATGCTGGAAACTGCGCATTCAGAACTGCGGTGTTTTGATGAAAAGGCTGAGAGGCATTATTGGTGGGGCTGTGGGGGATTTATGAATGTGTTGTTCTCAGCAAAAGTAAGCATTGGTAAATCGGATAAATGAAGTTTCTCAACGTTGAGAAAGTTTGAAGTGTCCGTATACGGACAGTTCTGGACTAACACCTGTGCTGCCGCTATCATCAAAGCCACGAAGAGACTGGGTGTTTGTCTTTTTTGTTGCGTAATGGTGTTATATGGCGTTATATTTTACGTTCTGATGATTGACATGTAGTATGCCCCCTCGTTTCCAGGGACCACTATAGAATGTGATGTGAATGGATTTTCTGCGGTGGTGCTGCTTTATCTCCAAAAAAGTTGAATCTTAACCATATAAATTTTTGATTTATAAAATGGCAATAGAGGATTTTCATGCGGATAGAACAACCAAAAGGCGATAGAGGTAGCCTAAAATGGATTCAACGTCTAATTCAAAATCAACCGTTCGCTGTAAATGATAGTCTGAGAAAAGCTGGTGCGCTCTCAAATAGTCATCATATCGAATGGCTCTCCCCTCTTCGTGAAGACGTCTGGGCTGAATATCGGGATTTGCGATGGCTCAAAAAAATCGGGCAAGCACACCTTTCGCAAGTTCTGAAAAATTTCTGGCCTCGTCGTGGTCCTCAATGGGATGCGTTAGCTAAGGATGAGACAGGGCGAGTATTTCTATTTGAAGCTAAGGCACATTCCAATGAAATGAAGTCCAACTGTCAAGCTGGTGTCAATTCAAAGCGGATTATCACAAACTCTTTGAACAATGTGAAAGCCCAACTGGGAGCGAATCAAGGAACTGATTGGCTTTGTGGTTATTATCAGTACGCAAATCGTCTGGCACATTTATATATGCTTCGTGAGCATGACGTCGATGCGTGGATGGTTTTTCTCTACTTTTGTGGTGACTCGGATATGTTAGGGCCTGAATCTGAAATAGAGTGGCGTCCTCATATTGAAATGGCGCATAAACATCTTGGATTGAACTGCCAACTCCCTTATGTTGTATCTCTTTTTTATGATGTGGATAACTTATAGGTGCTTGCCTGCTGGGAAAATAAGGTTTCCATATCTGGAAAATTCGAGTGTCCGTATACGGACGGTGTAAAAATCCTTGCCTTGATAAAATCCTGGCGATGGACTACAAGATAGTTTTCAGAATATTCAGGAATAATTGCGATAGGAGGCCACCCCACCATTGAACAAACTTGACCTTATCCAGGTACTTAAAAAAAGAACGGATTTGACCAGAGAGGGAGCCGCTGAGGTTGTGGAGATTTTCTTTGACTCCCTGATTGATGCCCTTGCAAATGGTGATAGGGTCGAAATTAGGGGGTTATGCTCCTTCCACGTTAAAGATTACAAGTCATATATCGGCAGGAACCCCAAAACTGGAGAACGAGTCCTGATACCCGGCAAGAAACTACCTTTCTTCAAAGCAGGGAAAGAGTTGAAGGAGGGGGTTGATTATTGATTATATATTCGTTGCACCAAATGCCTCCGTCTTTATCAAATCAATTTTTCCTAAAACCGGGAATCCCAACAAGAGGCGACACGAGTAGATTACCACAATCCCTAAAATTTTTATGATGCTGATTTTAATACAACTATTAATGTATTCCATTCAATGTGTCCTAAGTTTCTGATAGCTCATCAGCAGCAGCATAGCCTTCCCGAGTCATTTCAAAATATTCACCTTTGTGCCCAACGTCTTTAATGTATCGTCGCCTTTGTAAATCTTCGAGCCCACCAACCCACAATGCTATTTGCCTTGGGTCTTTTCCTGTAATCAGATTCTTGCTGCCTATTTCAATCCCTTCACCGCCTAAATAGCGATTGTACATTATTGTTCCATCATCAGCGGCAGCTGCCTCTAAGAGTGTTTTTGCTTCTATGGAAAGTTCTGTAGCGGTCGATTTGACCGTTGATAGTCTAACAACACCATTTATTTTTTCACGCCAGTCTACAATTCCTGGAAGGACAGGCAAAGCACGTATGATTTCACACAAGGCTTCAAGTTCTGTTTTTGGCGTTTTCCAAACATAAGGCTTTAGCAAATCTGGAATAACACCCGCATCGCCATTCACATCGATGAATTGTAAAGTTATGAGTGAAAATTTATCTTTTTTTTCACGCCATTCTTGAATAGCGTAATTAATCTCCGTTTCCAGATAACCTTCATCCTTGAAAGATGGCGTGATAAAAAAAACTGCACCACAGGAACTTTTCATGCCTTGGAGTATGCCTCGCTCTAATGGTGTTCCTGCTGGCATTGCGTCTTCATCCAGCCAAGGGCTATAACCAAGTAGGTCTAAAGTTTTTTTGAAATTAATGACCATATCTTTGTCAACACCCTTGTGGCTCAAAAATACTTGTTTTAATGCGTTTTCTTTCATATCAATCTCTGCTCCGCAAATAATGCAAAAGTGATGTTCATGCTGTGAGGCTTTAATCGTCTCATTACAGCATGGAAAATATAATAGGTCGAAATCGTCATCGACTTCCATTGGATGAACTATTTTGCCAGGTAACTCGTCCTCCAATTTCATTTTAAGGAAACCCTTGGAATGAGCTTCCAACTCCTGACTCATTTTTTTCAACTCTGGATTAACGATATCGCTCATTGCAACTGATTGAACATATTTTACCTGTTCATCTGTATACCAACAGTTTTGCCCATGATATCCACAATATGGGCAAAATGAGATAGGTTCACTGCTGCCTTCACCAAAGAGCGCCTTGAATTTTTGATTGCAGGATGGACATTCCTGTGAAAGGAAACCATCAGTATCAGTTGGGAGGCTTACTTCCATTTGTTTCGTCCTATGGCTGGATATTATTTATATGGGATAAATATGCGTTTTGTCCATTTATACGCTGCTTTCTTTTTTCAATTTCATGAGGACTAAGACCATGTACCTCAAATTTGTTAAGCACATGTTTTTCCTTTCGCCACTCTCTCCTTGTTTTTCGCGGGACACACGGTTTTTTTCTGTTGACCCTCAATCCGACGACCGACTGTGGATGGTGATGTGGAATTAAAGTCTCTTTGTCTGGATTCAACGGAAAACCAGATTCTTTGATTATGATTTCAACTTTAGCTCTAAATGTATCCAGGATTCGTTTGCCAGAGAAATTCAAATCATCACAGTGTCTGGTATAGGACAAATTATGAATTTTGCAAAGGCCTTCCAATCTGGTATCCAGCTTTCGGGAAACCAAATTAGCAATATCCATGCTCATAGAACCACCTTGAGGAACGCCTCCTTTGACAGTGCAGAGTCTTGTGAGAATTGAAGTGACATCAGGAGAGCATTTTAACTCGTACCGGAATAATCCATAAACTTGATGGTGTGATATGTTCGGGAAGAAATTCTTGAAGTCCATGCTATAAACCCATTCCTTATTACAGTGGTTCATTGCATTTGTGACGTTAGACCTTTTTTTTATGCCACAATGGGCATTATCAGAAATCTCTATCTCTGTAAGAAGTTTGTGTATGGCTTTCTGGATATTTTTTAATAGAGCATTCGGCTTTGAAATTTCACGAAATCCTTTCCCGCTTTTTTTAGGAATTTTATCGAATTTGTATGATTTTTCTGCTCTGGACGCTGCTTTTTGTAATACTTCAGGTGCGAAACCAAGACGGTGAGCAAGGTGTTTTAGGCTGTTTATCCGCAAATCTCTCTTGGAATACGGTTCAGGCATTATTTTCTGTTTCTCCGGTCAATTCAAACAATAGGAGAGACACGATGTTGTTTTGTAATTGTTCATACTTTTTTTGGTCTTTACCTGAAAGCTCTTCCGGTGGGTTCGAGGATACAAATATAAGAGCATCTTTTGATATTTGTAATGCCTCGGCAAAATCTGAAAGCTTGTCGGAACTGGGATTTTTTGTTCCGCTTTCAATGAGTGATAAATAGTTCTGAGAAATCCCGATAAGACTTGCCATTTCTTTTTGGGTCATCTCCTTGGATGTTCTAATAAATTTTAATAATTGACCTAATTTCATATATTTAATCCTCAATGGAGGCGCAAACTGTTATTTTATGAATAAGCTATTCACCAGATACATGATAAAATTATAGATACGGCCTTTGTCCAGGCTGCTTTCCAAGCAAGCAATAAAAGCTTGAGATATAACCTTCTTTTGCTTGTCCTGATGTACTGAAGCAGTCCCTTTTGAACCTCACATGTCTCTGTTGAAAGAGAACTGATTGAAACATTCAGACTCATGATTAGATTTTCACTGTCTTTGGCAATAGCCAATGCTGCACTTACTTCTAACCGACTCTCATTTGCATTTTTTTTGAACATCTTTTTTGCTCCATTTTATATTAAAATGAACAACGTTAAGCCCCACTGTGGTGCTTTGTGTCAACCGTTGTCCGTGTAACAGCGCTCTTAGGTTCCTTTTTACCTATCCAAAAATAAAAAGAAGAATATGCTATCCTTCTAATCCAGGAGCATTCATGCATGTACATGTGCTGCCGGAATACCTACTTGAACAAAGTAGGGACCAGAGTTTAAACTGGTCGTAATCCCTGATGGGAAGGCTATAAGCCTGGTTTTAGGAGCATTCGTTACACAAATGAGCTAAAAAAGTCTGTTGTTCCAATCTTGTCAAAGAGCGAACCGGCGTTTCGCCGGGCTGTTTCAAGAATAAGATAGGTACTGTTGTCTATCTGTCAATACTATATCACTAAAAATGATAAAATATTTTATCCCAATGATTTTAAAAATGTCAAAAATCACACTTACCAGTAGGGACTGCTTGCGAAGATACCCTTTGTAGTATGTTTGTCGATTTTAATGACTGTTGATTTTTTAGAAACAAAAAAAGTCCAACCGCCCCGGTCCCTGAGACGGCTGGATGTTTTTTCCAATATGAGGGCGGTAGACATCGGACAATATAACGTCCCAGAAGCGTTAAAATGCCACTTCTATGACCTGTTTTGGTTGTGGCAACCCTTCCAACGGCTGGCAAATAGTATGTTTTTAGCCCGGAATAGCCATGCCCTATGGCGCTCAGCTAAATTGATACACCCATGCTCATATAAATTGATACACCTCCCTTTACCTTCCTGCTATACCCTGCAATAGATATAACGCCTCTACTGACAAAATAATCTAACGATTTGATCAACGATTTAAAGGAGGCTATCCCGCAGCTTTATCCCGCCTTAAAACTAACCACATTTAACACCCCGCTTACCCCGCCTTTTTTTGAATAAAATGAAGAAGGTCAATTCCGCGAATTAGGACGTTACAATATTTTATATCTTAACCCTTCCCCTATCTTCCCCAACCCATTGTACAAAATAATTTTTAATCACAGATAGAGCTACGTCCTTTATACTGCATCATGCTTAAACGGAGGTGCAGATGAATATTAAAAAGCGACGTTGCCGTCACTGTGGCCGCCTTTTCATAGTATGCAACAAAGTAAAAAAACATGATTACTGCAAAAGAGAGAAATGTCAGCTTGCCAGGAAGAGGATGTGGCAAAAAGAAAAAATGGAATCTGATCAGACGTATCATGAGGATCAAAAATCATCTCAACAGGACTGGTCCGACAATAACCCCGATTACTGGAAGCAGTACCGTCAGAAAAACAAGCGGTATACAGATGCGAACCGTGAAAAGCAACGCTACCGCAATGCCAGGCGGGGTAAAAAAGCCCAAGAATCCCCACCTCATGAACCGATTGCAAAGATGGATGCGTTATCAAAGCAAAATGCTGTGATATCAGGCAAATACAGGCTGGTTCCTCTGGAACCAGAATTGATTGCAAAGATGGATGCGATAATCGTAGAGATTAAAACAATATCACCAGGTTACACGAACTTTGGTCCGTGATTGCAAAGATGGCACGATGGACATGGGCAAAAAGGATTTGATATGGTTATTCATCCTTTTTCATGACCATGACCAGGAGAGCCACCATGATTGAACAGATTGAATTGTCGGAAATAGATCTTCGTTACGAATCGTATCGCCTTCGTTCAAAGGTAGAGGAGCAGGCTCTTATTAACTCTGTCTTGAACCATGGTATCCGGGAACCCTTGGAAGGTGTTGCGCCGGTGGACGGTCCCAAGATTCTTCTCAATGGCTTCAAACGGGTACGATGTGCCAAGAAACTCAACATTGGTATTGTTCCCTGGTATAGTCTTGGACAGGATGAAGCTGTTGGCATCCTTGAATTACTGCGCCGTTCCACGACCAAATCCCTTACGATTCTTGAACAGGCCCGGTTGATCGATGAACTTCAGGGTGTTCATGCCATGGGTACTGCCGATATTGCCCTCCTACTTGAAAAAAGTAAGGCCTGGGTGAGTGTACGTAGCGGCATCATGGTCGACATGAGCGAGTGCGTTAAAGCCGCTATTTTTAATGGTCGATTCCCTGCCTATGCCTACCTGTATATTCTGCGTCCGTTTATACGTATAAACGCAGTGACAAAAAAAGAGGTGAATACATTTGTGACTGTTGTATCCGGTATGCATTTGAGTATCCGTGAGATCAGAACGCTTGCCCATGGGTACTTTAAGGGATCGGACGAACTGCGCAAACAGATAGAAGTGGGTAATATCCCATGGTGCCTGAAGCAGTTGAAGGAAACAACCAAACCTGAGACTGGGTGTATAGGCGATGAACAGCGGATGCTCACAGATCTTGAGCAAGCGCTCAGGAAAATGCAGCGCATTTGTGTCAAAAGTTATGACAATCGCCTTACAAGTGGTGCATTCCTGGCCCAGGCTAATCTTCTTACCAAAGAATTATTAGATCATATAACACCATTTGAACAATCCATGAGGGCACTTTATGATCGATCAAGACAAACGCCAGGCAATCTATTATCTACATAAAGAGGGAATGAGCCTGCGGACAATAGCCCGCAATATGGGCATCTCTGTCAACACGGTAATATCCATTATCCAACAGCAAGGTTTGATACCGGAACCGCTCCGCAAAGATAAAATCACGATTGACGAGGCTCTTCTGAAAAAAGTTTACCAGGAGTGTAACGGCTGGAACCAGCGGATCCATGAAATTCTTACGGAAGAGCATAAGCTTGATGTTGGTTATTCAACATTAACCCGGATGATCCGTGAGCTTGACCTTGGTAACAGCAAGAAGAATAAACGTTGTAGCCAGGTTCCTGATCAGCCAGGGCAGGAGATGCAGCATGACACCACCACCTACGTCCTGCCGATAGGTGATGTTCGAATCAGGGTTGTTGCCAGCATCATTTACTGGCGCTACTCCAAGGTTCGTTATCTGAAGTTCTACCGTCATTTTGATCGATTTACCATGAAATGCTTTTTACATGAGGCACTAATGTTCTGGGGATATGCTGCCCGGGAATGCATCATTGACAATACCAACCTGGCCCGTCTGCGGGGGCTCGGCAGGAATGCTGTGATTGTTCCTGAAATGGAACGATTTGCAGCCCAGTACGGATTTGAATTTGTCTGTCACGAGAAAAATCATCCCAACAGAAAAGCCGGCAATGAAAGGAGCTTTTATACAACGGAGACAAACTTCATTCCCGGCCGAACCTTTAAGACGTTCGAAGACCTCAATCAACAAGGGTTAGCCTGGGCGACGGTGCGGATGCCGAACCGGCCTATGGCTAAAACCAGACTGATCCCCGAGAAGCTGTTTGCCCATGAACAGACATTCCTGACGAAAATGCCCGCATTCATTACACAGCCTTACCGTGAACATCAGAGAGTCACCGATCAATACGGGTATATACCCGTTGACGGCAATTATTATTGGGTACCGGGAACCGGTCGTCATGACGTGATTGCCCTGGAATACAGCGACCATCTTAAAATCTATCTCAACAGGCAGTGTCTTGGGGAGTATCAACTTCCACCAGAAGGTACGAAGAATAAAAAGATAGGACCAGACGGGCAACCACCGCCCATACGTCAGCCTCGCAACCGAAAAAAACCAACAATAAACCAGGAAAAACTTTTGAGAGAGCTCTCCTCTGAAGTGAGTAAGTACATAGATGAATTTGTAATACCGATGAGTGGTAAAAAACGTCATGGGTTCATCCGGCAAATGTACAGCCTGAACCAAAAACTGACGCCCTCATTGTTTATCGCAGCAATTGCGAGAGCCTTAACCTATCGCATCACCGATATTGAAACCATTAAACGAATTGCCGTTCTCAAGATGCAACAGGGAAATTGCAAAATCCAAAGCCCTGATGTGGATATGACGTACATAAACCGTAAAAGCTTTCTTGAGGGGCAGTTCGCCGATGAAGTAGACCTGACCACTTATGACGATCTGGAGGATACCCATGGATAAAGAATTGGAAGCTATGCTCAAGTATATCCGGCTACCAGGATTATTGGCAAATTGGAACAGCTATCTGACGACTGCGGGTCAGGATAACTACTCGCACACAAGACTCTTGAAAGAGATCATCCAAAATGAATATACCATCAAGAAAGAGAACTCCAGAAAACTTCGGATCAGCAAAGCATGCATACCGGAAAGGTATGTCATGGAGACCTTCCCGTTTGACCGGCAACCCAATCTATCCAGGAAAAAAGTCATTAACATTTATGACTCGGACTACATGGAACAACGACAGAACATAATCTGGATAGGCTCCACGGGCACCGGAAAGACTGGACTTGCCACATCCTTTTTGATGCAGGACATCAATAAGGGATACAAGGGCCGTTTTATAACCTTCCCTGAACTTGTTGAACTGCTGTATCAATCGGTTGCAGATCATACTGAAGCAAAAATCATCAAGATGTTCGAGGGATACGACACTCTTCTGATCGATGAGTTGGGCTACGTGGAGATAGAGCCGATCCAGGTAGGTTTATTTTTTACACTGATGCAACGGCGACATAAAAGAAAGACCACGTTAATCACCTCAAATCTCGGGTTTGCTCAATGGACCACCTTCTTGCAAAACAACCAACTGACGGCTGCGCTTATTGACCGTTTGACAGAAAACAGCCATGTAATCAACATGAAGGACTGTGTAAGCTTGCGAGCAAAGCTGAATACCGGACAAGGGTAGGAACTGCCATGGCCGGTTCCCGTTATACCCGTGAACATCTATTTACCCTTCGTAACCACATCCTTATAGACAGGCTGATTGAAACCATGGCCATACCTTCAAAAACCCAGGAAGGGTGTTATAGGTTCCAATGCCCTGTTTGCAACGGGTTCAACACCGGTATTAACCCAAAGACAAATCTGGCACGCTGTTTTAATTGTCAAAAAAACTATAACACAATTGACCTTGTGATGACTGTCAAAGAGCTGAGCTTTATTGATAGCGTTGCTTACCTGGAAGCATTAAAAATGACAATCCCGGTCCCATCAAGGGAGGCACACTCCCCTCCACCGACGCCAAACCGTTCAAGGGATACTGTCAAACAAAGCAAACCGGTGGTCCTTGGTGACATCTTCAAATCACTAGCAACATCTGCCCCAATCACATCCCCACAGCTTCGAAACAATGAGCGTCAGACAATTGAGAATCTTCATGAGAGAGTCTCGGTACTGGAAGACTGCATCAAATCTCTAACTGACAAAATAGCTTTAATTGAGCTTCGCTAACTGAGCACCCGTTAATCAAGTAAGGCAGGGGCCTGCGGGATAGCTGCGGGGTTCTAATTTTATTTTTTTAGGCGGGGTATTGGCCTGCTCTGTTAACCAACGTATCAATTTATCTGAGCAGAATTGTATCAATTTAACTGAGCGCCATAGCCATGCCTAACCTGATATCGGCTACGTCAGACATGCCTGATATAGAGCCCGACCACCTATCATTGTGCCAGCAATCTGAATCAGATGTTTTTACCGGCTACTAACGCTTTTCCGAGGATTTAACGGTACTCACACCTCTAATGCTCGGCTCACAACAATCTTGTGTCAGGCCAAAGGTGCTGGCCTGATGGAAACTTTATCAACACTGGATTGTGAATCCTAAGCAGTGAGTGCTTCAGGACCAACACCACAGGATGGGACCTTCTGAATCAAAACTCTGTTAAAAGAATAGAATTGGTACTTGAGGGTTAATCTTCTGAATCAAGCGTTAGTGAAAACCAGTTATCTTTGCTCCAGTGTTTTTGCAGTTTCAATTCCATTAAATTTCATATTCATCTACTTGAAGATTCATCTTCTTAAAGAATTCATCTACTTATATGTCTTAAAATTTGACCAATTTAGCCCCCAAAACGGTTAAAATTTGACCAACCATTGGTCACCAGATGACCATTTGTTTTGAAGTTGGTTAAGAGATGACCAATGTCAAGTAAAATTTGACCTACCTAAATTATCGAAATCCAGGAACTCAATTGAGCATGAACACCTGGTCACGGTAGTAATTCTCCTGAATCTTACCATCCGTCTCACTCCATTGTCCCAGAATATAAATGTTCTGACCTCGCTTTTTGCCAGCTGGCACCCAATGGTCAATTTTAATGATGCCTTCTCCCTCAAACACGTCAATATGTTTTTTAACGGTATTTTTGTTCATTGAGTGCGGACAAAAAAAATGATGGAAAAGAAATGTAAAATGGTCCAGAACAGTGAGGGAAAAATAAAGGAGCCCCCTCACGTTCTTTGGCCAGTTCGTCGATGGGAGCTCCTGCCACTATAACCCTAAATGGCAGGAAACATGATACCACTTGATACCCTCACTCGCCAATCGTTATTTTCCCTTCTTTACGCAATAGACCAAAAACTGGCAGAACAAACAAAAGAAGCCGGTTGCCCTATTGCGGGGGGCCGCTGCATTTTTCCAACTATCAGCGCAAGCCTCGAGGTGGCCCTCCTGAACTGCAAGAGGTTTTTGAAATCCGTTTCAGCCTGTGTTGTGGACGTGAAGGCTGTCGCCGCCGAACCACGCCTCCGTCGGTACGATTTTGGGGCCGGCGGGTTTATTGGGCTCCTGTAGTGTTGTTGGTCACCGCACTTCGTCAAGGGAAAAATCCTGCCATCACTCTAGAGCGACTGAAAGGGCTTTGCGACGTATGGCGTTCCACCGTCAACAGGTGGAAAGACTATTTTCTGAAGATTTTTCCCAAAGAATGGAGCAGACATCCTCTGTCAGGACACATCATGCTTCAGACATCTGACTGCTTGCTCCACGATTTATTAGCCCGTTTCAGTCAACGAGCATCGTCTCCGGAAGCCGCCCTGACCAGTTGCCTTCAGGAGCTTGCCCTGGGGCCATGACAGCCATAATTGCTGAGGGTGCTATTTCTTAGAAAGAGGTCACGCAGAAGTTGGGCCGATGGCAGGCGGCAATCAATCTGTTAGAAGGAGTCTGTTCCCGGTTTGGCCCCGTTTGCCCCCATGGAGGGGGCCGGAGGAAGCAAACCGAAAGGAGAGACTTCATGGGTAATACTCAAACATCCACCTGGCAGCGCTGGGGTCAGTTCCGGCTTGCTGTTATCGGAGAGCTGTTGTCCTGCCCCCCTGCCACGGGAGACCTGCAGCAGGACATCGCCCGGCTTGCACAAAAAGTTTACCAGCATCCCATCAATGGAAGCCAGAAGATTACTTTTGGAGCGTCGACCATTGAGCGCTGGTATTACAAGGCCAGACATGCCGATGATCCAGTGGCTGTCCTGGGCCGCAAAATCCGATCAGATGCCGGAGTTCGCTGGTCCATGTCCAATGCGCTTTTTAACGCGCTGAAAAATCAATACAAAACCTATCCCCGCTGGACCGTGCAACTGCACTACGACAACCTGAAAGTTCTGGCAAAAGGACAGCCGGAATGGGGCAAGTTGCCCAGCTATAAGACTGTTTTACGCTGCATGCGGGATAACGGCTGGTTGCGCTCCCATGAACCGGCCCAGCCCACTCAAGGGCAAAAATGGGCTTCAGAGCGCCGGGAAAAGAGAGAAATAAGGGGTTTTGAAATCGCCTATGTCCATGGGCTCTGGCATCTGGATTTTCACCATGCAAAAATCCGCATTCTCGATGCCTCTGGCAATTGGTTCCAGCCCATGGCTCTGGCTATCCTTGATGACCATTCCCGCATCTGCTGCCACCTGCAATTTTATCTGGCTGAAACGGCAGAATGTCTGGTCCATGGATTAACCCAGGCATTCATGAAACGAGGACTTCCCAGGGCTTTGATGACTGATAACGGGTCTGCCATGCTGGCGGAGGAAACCACACGGGGGTTAGAACGTCTGGGCATCGTGCATAAAACGACCCTGCCCTATTCACCATATCAAAACGGGAAGCAGGAAGTCTTCTGGAGCCAGCTTGAAGGGCGCCTTTTGGAGCTTTTGCGGAAGAAGAAGGACTTGACGCTTTCCTATCTCAACCAGGCCGGACAAGCCTGGACGGAGCAAGACTACCACCGCAGATGTAATCGGGAAATGAAAGCAACGCCTTTGGATCGTCTCATGAACCATAAAAGCGTTGCCAGAAAGGTTCCTGACAGCGAAACGATGCACCTTGCCTTTACACGCAGGATAACGCGAAAACCAAGACGCAGCGACGCCACAGTGGCCGTCGCCGGCATCCGTTATGAGTTGCCGGTTCGATTTGCCCATATGGAATCGGTGGTTCTACTGGCACCCAGCTGGGATAAAAGCCAGATAATACTGGTTGATGAAAAAACCGATACCCCTCTTGCCCGAATTTTACCCCAGGATAAAACAAGTAATGCATCCGGAAGGCGCCGATTCGTTTCATCTGAAAGCCCCCCTGCTGACCCTGTTGAGACCCATGAACAACCTGCTTTGTTAAAAAAGTGGATGGCTGATTACGCAGCCTCGGGCCTGCCCCCTGCTTACCTTCCCAAGGAGGAGATTTCTATTGAATAACATCGATATCCAAAGCCTGTACGGCCTTAAATATAACCCTTTCTTACCCAATATACCCAAAGAGGCCCTTTATGCTCTGCCGGGATCGGAGATTTTTGAACTCAGGATACGCTCCATGGCAGAGCAGGGAGGCTTCGCCCTGATTACCGGAGAGCCGGGACTCGGCAAAAGCAAAACCCTACATAAAATGGCCTGCAGTCTGGAAAGAATCCCCGATCTAACCGTAGGCGTTATGCAGCGGCCCCAAAGCAAGCTAGGAGATTTTTACAGGGAATTGGGTGAATTGTTTAACGTAGCGCTTTCTCCCGCCAATCGGTATGGCGGGTTCAAGATGCTGCGTGAACGCTGGATACACCACTGCCAAACCACCTTATTTAAACCGGTTCTGCTTATTGATGAGGCTCAGCATGTCTCAGATGAATGTCTGACAGAACTTCGGATACTCCAGAGTCATCAATTTGACTCAAAAAACCTGTTGTTTACCGTTTTATGCGGTGACAACAGACTCCCAGAAAGGTTCCGGTCGCCGGAACTGCTACCCCTTGGAAGCCGAATCGGCCCAAGATTGGTGCTTGAACCCCTGAGCCCAGAGCAGCTTCAGAATTATCTACGATTTGCACTGGACCAGGCGGGAAACAGTCAGTTAATGTCCGATGAATTGATTCGTACCTTGGCCAGTCATGCGGCCAACAATCTCAGGGTGCTCAACCAGATGGCGGCTGAATTACTTAATGCTGCCGCTATAAAGGAATTGCCTGTGATTGACGAATCTTTGTTCTTCCAAATATTCTCACCCAGTAGATCCAGGCCCCGGCAAAATCAGAAAGATCCTTTCTGATTGATGGCTTGCTGATCATCAGGGGAATACCGATTGCCCGGTGAAACGGAAGCAGGCTCTGCTGGGGAGCAACCTGCCGAGGGATAGCCGGGTGCAGGAGGCATTGAATAATGCCCTAAATGATGGGGGAGGAGCGGTTATTGATTGCCGCTCCTCCTCGCATTTTTACCATTATTCAAGCCCTTCTGCCTATGCCTTAGAAAACCCAATACCCATGCGCGTAGCGCATTCATCTTCGGATCCATCATTTTGATTGACCACCAATCCATCGATTTGCGAGTCCGCGCTCACATGGAGCAGTTTTCGGCAATATATCTCATGCTCATAGTACAGGCCAACAGCCCCTTGTCATAGTAATTTCGTTTTAATGGATAGGTGTCGGTATCAACCCAACCTTTTCTCGCGATATTTGCCCACAGCCATTGATAAACGGTTTCTGGTCCACAAAATATTTCTCTATACGCAGGATTTCGAATCAAACCACGTGATGTCTTCAAAAAATAATCATCTCCCGATTGTTTCTCCCGAGGAGTTGTTTTTGACTTTAGTACATGGTTTTTCTTTTGTGGAGCTGAGGCTTGAGGTTTGTTTTCTGGATTTATATTGTTAACCTTGCTCGGCTTGGTTCTATCTCGCATGCATTTCATTTCATGATAAAGTTGTTTGCTGACCTGGCCTTCTGGAATATTCGACTCAGGGCTTTTGCTATCGGCAAGGTCTTTTTTCATCTTCAAAAGAATTCCTTTTCCATAAAATGACTCAATGTCTTTGGCTATGGACAACTGCCCCAAGCCAGGGCCATAGATTTTTTCATACGCCCCCAATCCATATTCTTTTTCTTCACTATCTTCGAACAGCTTTGCCCGTTCTATTGGGTCATCTAAGATTGCCTGATATTCTGGTGGCATTTCGTTGTCATAATGTGGGTCCATTTCGCATAATTCTAAACTCATAGTGTTTCCTCCGGTAGACGTGGGCAGGGAGGTGAAACCGGAAATCACCTCCCAATTAAGGCGCTACCACCCAAGATTGATTTTTATTTTCTTGTTTCAATAATTTTTACTGTTAACCCCACCGTTTCATGAGGCGGGCATTCATTCAGCGCAACGTGCTCGGCTATAAAAGTCCTTCCGCTGTCCATCATCGGGCCGATAATTTGGGCAATGGGACCGGGTAAATATCCCAGTTTGACATCATCGATGCCTACCCGCACGGCATTGACATCATTTGGATTGTCTGCTTCTCGTTGAAGCTCATAGGTGCTGAAGGATGGGTAGCTGTAAAGCCTTATATTTTCTTGGCAATCACCGAATGACACTCCAGCTAATTTCGTACTAATTTTTTTCATTTTTTATTCCTATATTATCAGGCGGGCATAGAAATGCCCTTGTTCATAATTATTCCAGGCATTTATTGAATACAGCTCAACACAGCGGACAATAGTTGTACTTGCCCGTAAAATGACCTGGTGCAGGACCCTATGCCCTGCTTTTACTTATGAACAAAGGCAACCATGGAGTGCTTCGCTCGGGGGGATATTTCTTTTGACCAGAAACATCTCTTGTGGGGGTCAGAGGCACTGATTGAACCTTACAGATATTGGGTTTGTAAGATTACCGTTAATCAGGCTTGAGGACAGAATATAGTCATCATTCCTCAAAAGTAAAGTTAGTAATAGTAAAACATCAGACAACAAAGAAAGGCCTTGTAAGGCTATGATACCGAGTTTTAGGGCATGTTTTTATTATCATACTTTACTCACTTTTTATCTCAACCGTTGAAAGGGGTGCTTGCCCACATACAGGCAAGCATCCCAGTTAAAACAATCAGGTCCTTGGAGGAACCGGAAAGGTTGGCTGTTTACCAGGTGGAACCATAGCTGGTCCTCCACCAATTGTCTTTTCCAGCTTGTACAGGTTGTAAATCAAAACCTGAAAGGCGCAATTATCAAGCCTTTCTTCGAACAGTGCGCACTGATTCTGCTGACACTCTTTGTTGAAGAAGGGACAGAGTTTTCCGTTTAATCTTGACATGTTATTTATCCTCCTTTTTCGACTTTTCTAAAGCTTTTGTTGAAGCCATAGCCAAGGTATACCCTTCCTCAAGAAAGCCCTTGAAAGCCTTGATTTCCGTAATCTGCTCCGGGGTATACCGGCGGTATCGAATTTCACCACAGGTAATCCTGATGGGCAGGCTGATAAATCCTCTTTCTTCATGACTTCGAAGCTGACGTGGGGTAAATCCTGTTAACTTGCTTGTGTCTGCGATGCTGAATGTTTCTTCCATAAAAACAATCCTCCTGATTTGAATTTGGGAAAAAATGTTCCCTTATCTATACAGAGGTTAGTTTATTCGTCCTTTTGAAAGGATATGAATACAAGAGGAAAGAAACTGAAATCTATTTTTCCTCATTGACGAAAACAATGGCAGATGCCATAAAATTAATCATTTTGAATTTTTTCAACTTAGGAGGGGTGGTTATTGTCTACAAATTATATTCTGATTGATTATGAAAACGTTCAGCCTCAAAATTTGGATATTCTATCCCAGCATTCTTTCAAAATTATCGTTTTCGTAGGAGAGAACCAGACCAAGCTTCATTTTGACTTGGTTGCTGGTCTCCAGGCATTCGGAAGTGCTGCCAAGTATGTCAAAATCTCAGGAAATGGGAATAATGCCCTGGATTTTCATATTGCCTATTACATTGGAAGGTTGGCAGCCGAAGAGCCGGACGCTTATTTTCATATCATTTCAAAGGATACTGGTTTTGACCCATTGATTAAGCATCTAAGAACGAATAAGGTGCGGGTTCATCGGGAAACTGACTTGGCTGAGATACCTGTCTTAAAAATCTCCAACACCACAAGTAAAGAAGAAACCATCAATGCCATAGTAAAAAATCTTGCCGGACGGGGACAATCCAGACCGCGCAAGGTTAAGACCTTAACCAACACTATTAATTCTTTATTTGATGAAAAACTGGATAATAAAGAAATGATGTCCCTGCTTCAAAGCCTCAAAGACCGAAAATATATTTTGGTGAATGAGACTAATGTTTCATACAGGCTTCCCAAACAGGCTTAGAATCTTCCACTCGTAAGCAGCAAACTTTCCCTGTTTAAATATCTGGGAACAATCCCATAGCTAAGGATTTTCATTTTCTTGTAATATCTGGTTTTTTGATGTAATGATCATTTCAGGAATTTTTGTAGATACAATTTGAATTGTTGAATGTTGGGGCAGTTAACTGTGATGCAAGTTAGTCTTGACTTCTGAAAGGTCAATTTACCATAGGATAATTTTATCATAGAGTTCCTTTACATGCTTACCGAATACTGGTAGGTATGAAATTCGGCAGATATAAAGGAAACAATGGAATCAAATTCTCAGAGGATTGTTGTTCTTGAAGGTGAGCTTACTCGCCTACTATGTTGGATAAATACTGCTGAAACTAAAATATCATTGGTTCTGGCAATTTCGACCGCTATGCTTGGCGCATTGGCTGTATTGAGCCCCGTTTGTTCCGGTTGGACTGTTTTCCCAGCAATACTGGCATCATTTGCTACGCTCTGCTTAGTTTTGAGTATTGTATTTTCAGCTGTATCCTCTTTCCCTCGTACCGACGGACCTGATAGGTCCCTAATTTACTTCGGTGGAATTACGTCACTCGACCTTTCCGAGTACATTAACTCAATGAGCAACTTAACCGAAGATCAGTACATTCACGACCTGATTTGTCAATGTCACAGGAATGCTCAAATTGCTGAAAGAAAGTTTACTTGGGTAAAAAGAGCAATTGCTTGTCTTTTCCTATCGTCAGGCCCTTGGGCTTTGTCGCTCTATCTTCTTTACAGCGCAAAGGCATAATCTATGGGGCTTTCAGACGACATCTCAAAAGATATACAGAAAGCAATTGATTCCCCTTGGAAACTAAGAAAAGGCCAAGTCGTACCTTCCACGACCGATGTTGCTCTTGATGGTGGTGCGGTAGAACTTGGAGCAACATTTCTCTACGCTGATCTTGCTGACTCATCAAAAATGGCGAAAGAACTTGACCGTCGTGTTGCGGCAAAAATTATGAAATCATTTCTCTCAACAACTTGTCGGCTAATCAAGTCATGTGGTGGTGTTATCCAAAGCTTTGACGGTGACAGAGTAATGGGTATTTTCATTGGTGGTCAAAAAAATACAAGCGCGGCCAAATGTGCCCTTCAAATAAAATATGTCGTAAGGGAAATAATTAAGCCGAAGTTTGAAGCAAAATACGAAAAAGTCAGGGATGCTTCCTTCACCATAAATCATGGTGTTGGTGTTGATACTGGAACTGTTGTCACCGTTCGAGCAGGTGCGCGTGGGGCAAATGACCTTATTTGGATCGGCAGGGCACCAAACTTAGCTGCAAAGCTTAGTGATATTCGCGACTCTCCATACAATACATTTATTACTGCCAGCGTTTACAATTCATTGATGTACTCTTCAAAATACGGTGGTAAAGAAAATAAAAACATGTGGGAGGCTAGAACCTGGAAATTCCTTGGCCAGAACCTATCAGTCTACCGGTCTAACTGGCACTGGAAACCATAAATGCGGCTAACCAACTAATCAACCGGACGGTAAATACGTCTGTGCAAATTTGAAAAGCAAAACCAAATTGCGGTGGTGGCCGAACCTTCGCGTCGCCGCCAGTTATCATGAACCGTTACTCAAGTACTATTATCCTATCTCGAATCTTTAATCGACCGTAATTTTTCAAGGATATCAATCGTAAGTTTGACCCTTGTTGATGTGAACTGGTTCTATTGGCCACCGAAAAACACTGCCACCTCCCGGCCTACAATTTCAGGCCGGGGGCTAAAGGCATCATTCCCCTGTCAAATGGCCATGTAGCATAGCGTAAAGTAGTATTGTAAATGTAGAACCCATCCCTCACAGACCCAACACGATTGAGCCAGCAATAGTCATGAGAAGTGCCATACAATGAACAAAAAAATTGATTGGTTTGGATGAACGGACGGAATGAACACTACGGGTGTTGGTGCTACGGAATAGAAACTGCTTGGGATGAGGACTACGGGTGTTGGTGCTATCTGATAGACACTGCTTGGGATGAGAACCACGGGTGTTGGTGCTACGGGATAGACACTACTCTACTCTATTGTTATTACTACTATTACCACTATAACTATTTTAATCTCCATCATCCAGGTCCTGTTCATCTTCCCTTTGCTGTCGTCGTCGTTCCTGCTCTTCCTCTGCCAACTCTTCTGAGAGCGGGCCAATAATCATCCAGTCTTCAACATCAAAACCGTCAAAATCAAACATATCTTCCTCCTCATCAAACATATCTTCCTCCTCGTTAAAATGGTATCTCAAAATCATCAAAGGTTATCTGCTCAGGCTTCTCCACCGGTATAAACTGGGCGTTATCAGGAAGCAAGCTCCTGAACTCTTCCGGTATTTCACCTTGTTCCCATAGGTTCATGGTTCTCACCTCTCTGCCATCATGAAACAAGATGTGGAATTCTTTTCCTCCATTGCCCCTGAAAAGATATCCTTCGCCCCCTATCATGTAATGAAATCCTTTAATGATAGCTTTCCTGGCCTCATCCTCTGGCTTTAAGCATGTCTTTTTCAGCCAAAAGGAACAATCAAAGCAGTTGTCCCCCAGATAAGCGTCAGGTGTGAGATTCTTCTTGTAAGTCTTGCCACAAAATTCACATATTTCAATCATTTTTTTTACCTCCTTTATCCTTCGATCTGATTTCATCCATGACCTTCTTTCTACAAGCCTCGCACATACCATGGCTGATAATTGGTAGGCCTTGTTTTTCCATTCTCAATGCGAAACTATTTGCAGGGCCTTCCTTTGTTTTTATAAATTTTCCACACCACGCACACTTAATTTGATAAACCATTTTTGCTCCCTCCAATGAAAAAGGGGACCCATTGGCATTAAACCCGAGAATCCCCTCTGTTGTTGATTGAGATTGCCTTTTACAGGCGATATTGGCCGTTTTAAGCCGCTTCTTGTTGTTCGCTGGTAATGCCTTCTGCTTTGCCATGAAGGATGAGATTGAGCACCTTCTCGGTGTCAGAAAGGACTTTGAGGCAGGCCTTGTGTGGAGACATTTTGATTTTCTCTGCATATCCTTTGATGTACCGATAACTGTTCCCGGTGGTGTCCTCGATGTTTCTTCCGACAATACGGGCCAGTGCCTGGGCAGACAGTTCGGCTGTAATCTCCTGGAAAGGGTCTTGGCCGGGCTTCATCTTGCCTTTGATGATATGGTCCGCCGCATGACTAACCTCGTGAAATAGGGTTTTTTCTGCTGGCGTAGCGAGCCCAATCTCCTTGCGGTCTGGAGCGTAATAGCCGTAATATCTGTAATTCCCAGGTACTGCCTTCACGCTGACACCCAGTTCCTTTGCCCTGTCAAGCAGGGGCAGTTCCGGGAGTTCAATGTTCTGATAATCAAGCGCATCGCCTTTCGTATCTTCCACGCGAAATACCGGCATGGGCTTGAATGAGGTTAGGACCTGTTTATCCTCTTCTTTCTCCTCATCGTGGACCTTTTTGAAGCACGGAATAACAATGTAGACTGCTTTTGAGCCCTTCTTGACAAAACGATTGACCTCTTTCCACTGATTAAATCCACGGCTGTCTATGGTTCCGGCCAGGAACTGAATCACTCGGTTATTAAATGACCAATTCTCGCTGGGTATGCCTGAAATCGGCGGAAAGGTTGCCACAGATATTGCCTCTGGGATGTTTCCGGTTTCAAAAGCATTAAGTATGGAATCAAGGACGTTTTTAATTTTCTCGTTCATAGGTGTCTCCTTTGCCCTGCGTATGGCTTCCAGGGCTGTTTCTCGTTGATTTAAGATGGATTCGTTGACGGGAAGGGCTTGCTCTAATAGCCGCACTGGGAGCAGATAATACGGGGATTTGTGCCGTTTCTGATGGTGATGTCATTCCCGAGAAAGTGGCCGAATGTAATGTGATGCCCACAGTCGAGTTTGAATTTGCGACCCTTGAGTTGTTTGATTATCTCCCTGAGTTCGTCTGCGTTTTGATATGTTTCCTTCTGTTCCTTTGTCATGTGGGACCTCCAAAAGCAGAAAAAGCCACCCAGGGGTGAAATTCCCCAGATGGCCTTAATGATGATGAAAATGATTTTTAGGCGTAGATGACCTTGACGGTGTCAAAACTGATTGCCCAGCCGTCCAACCTGTCGTTGCTACTGAAACCGTTGTTGAGCCAGATGCCTCCGTGGAACACGTTCGGATGATGCTGGCGGTCAAATTCGATGAACAGGTTGCAGATATACTTCCACATTTCTCGCCCAACCTCTGGGAACCCTTCAATTTGTTTGATGCGGTCCCAGTCTGGGAAGACCAGTTTGTAGACCCCGACCAGGGCAGAGTTTTGGCTATCCACAATCTCAAAGATATCGAGCAAACGTTGTTGAAGGTCTTCTTTGGTTGTAATTCCCTGGTTTGCCAATGCGTTGTTTCTGTAAATCTTTTTCATTTCTGTCTCCTTGTGTTTTGGGCATAAAAAAACCACTTGCCGGGCTGACAAATGGTTGAAGGTCAATGAATTGTGCCGGTAGGTTCAGATTGATTCGTTGTACATGTCCTGAATCAATCCATGTTCCGAGAAACTGTAAAAGGAGTCATCGTCCATGCTGATAATGAGATGCTCGTGAACCGTTATCCCCATGATATTTGAGGCCTTAATTATCCTTTCCGTTATGGCTATGTCTTCAGGAGATGGAGTAAGGGTGCCACTGGGGTGGTTATGACAGAGAATCATGGCTGAGGAATTAGCCAAAATTGCCGGTTTTAATACCTCCCTTGGATGAACAGTGGCAGAAGAGAGGCTTCCTGTAGAAACGATATTCAAGCCTATAATTTTGTTCTTGGCATTTAGCATCAAGATACAGAACTGCTCCCGATCTGGCTGCCCCTGCATCTCAATTAGAGATTTCATTATCTTCTGAGCCTGCTTAGGCCCACTCAATGATTCCCGACCAAACTTTATGCCTTTATCTCGAACCAGGGAGATTCGGTAAACGGCGATGAACTTTTTGCTGGGCTTTGTGTTCGTCTCAGGTTCCCCAAAGAGGTTCATTTGTTGGTAGTCTTGTGGCTGTTCCATGACCCTTGCCTTTTTCATGTTGACTCCTCCTTAAAATAAAAAAAGCCTCCCTGGAGAATCCAGAAAAGCCTATGATATTGATGATACGGGTTGTTTGAGGTTTGTGGTTATGACCGCCGGGTTAACAAAAGATGTATTCTATCCGGCTGTGCTCGACATAAAGGCAGGGATTTCCCATGAATTCACTTTGCCAAAAGGATACTGCCCAGTCATCTTTCAGGGTTAAATCTTCTGCCTTACCATCCGACCAGTCATAGCCAGGGAATAGAGCCTTGAGTTGCTCAACATCAACCTGCTCAATGAACTCCGTGTAATCAATCTCTGTGGCATTGTCGCACATGTCATGAATCGAATCCTCAGTGCTATGGACGCAATTGGCTGTGTATCTCATATAAATTCCCTCAGTTTTTTGATGATTGTAGAAGGGGGCAATCCTTCACGCCCCAGGGTCTCTTTAATCTCATGGTCTTCTACGAACATTTCCCCTACGATTTCAGAGCCCTCAAAGACTTGTAGGCCTACATATCCGAGGCTTTGGTTGTGGCTAAGAACATAGGTCTGGAGGCCCTCACGATACACATCCAGGCCATCTCCATAACCGGCAGAAAGTTTGTGGGTATGCTGGCCGGATATGTCCCTGAATGTGATTACAAGGCACGGGCTGTGTCGTTTGGCATGTAGCATCTCCCAGAAATCTTCTTTGTTGATTCGGTAATTATGGATTTTTCGCATTGGTTTCTCCTTCCCCGTTAAATGGGCATGAGCAACATTTGGTTTTATCCCGGCAGGCCTGGCATATTTTATCCTTGTCCAGTGTGGCCCCCAGGTAATCAAAAATTTCATTCATTGCCTTTGTCATTGGCATCCGCAACTTCCAGGCAATACGCCGTAATGTGGCGCTATGCCGTTGTGTTAATTCGGGAGTGTATGCCATTGCTTTCCCCCTTTCTGTGAGTTGTTCTTGGTGGTAGAGGGCCATCCCTGGGCCTTACAGATAACTTCCACTTGCCCGGCAGGTCTTGGCTTCCAGTACAAATCGCAATCAATCTCAAGATACCCCTTTGCCTTGATGGATTTTAGTTCGCTGAGGCTTGTATAGCCCCATTCTGCGTTGTGTAAATCGCCATGGAGAATGGCAAAGACAAAGAAGGTATCAACCCCATCGAACTCAACAACAAACCAGTCGCAGCCGCCGATGAAGAAATGGAAATGAACGATTTTCTCCTTCATGGGGATGTGTTCTGTCTCATAGAGTTTTGGGATAGTTGCCAGTTGTTCAGGTGTTGGTGTGTTCCACATTGTTGTCGTCTCCTTTTGTGTTGGTGATTATGGCTGGATTTCAGCCGTTGCTATTGATGAGATGCTTTATGAACCGTGAGGCTTCAACCCTGTTAAGGTCATTCAGGTGCTTCCCGAATAAATCCTGACACTGGCTATTCAAGCTGTCTGTGTTGTAGCCTCGTTTCCCACCGACATGCTGAATCAGCTTCTGTTGCTTCGGGGTCATTGGCTTCTCTGTACGAAAATTACAATCTGACCGTCCATGGAAGTTGTCCCAATTACAACCTGACATGGCAGGCATAGTATTTTGATGACAATCTCCCAGCCTGGTTAGGGTGTGCTGATGGGTCTTGATGAACACCCCGGACAGAGCCGAAACACGGATTACGGCATCCACCAGAGCGGACTTGACAGCCATCTTGATGCTGGTATTCAGACTCCAGTTATCCTGCCGGATGTGTCGACCACCAGTCCCTTCTGAAACAACAGCGCCATTTTGTGTGTGAAGCTCACATTTGATGATTATTTGGCTGACTTCTTGACGAAAAACACATGCCTTTTCATACTGTTCCAGATTGGGGAATCGAGCTGTCAGCCCCAGTACCGAGATAATACGTTCAGCACCGGCCTTGTAGAGCATCGGGCGCGAATAATGGCTGATGTCTCGGCACAGGGCTGGGTTTCCGGCTCTGGCGTATCGACAGCGTTCATCCAGATGGATTCTGCCGAAGTCCACTCCTTCTCTGAAATTCTCCCGCATCCACCGGAGTAGTGCCTTCCTGTTCTCTTCACGCTTGTTCAGGGCCTTTGTGAAGGTCTCTGTGGGCATGTCCAAGGGAGCATTGGGGAATAGAGTTATGCCGCCGGATTTCGTTTTGTTTGACCCCGGAGGTGGTTCTCCTGGAGGCTTGAAACGTTTGATAATCTCTGTTTGGTTGATGGGTGTAAGCATAAAAACCTCCTTTTGCTGATGGTGAAAATGAAAATGGCCCTCCCGATTAAAGGAAAGCCAATTATTGATTTTGGTGCTGTGTTTGTTGTTTTACAGACCCATGCCAGCCCGAATGAAACCCTGGAATCTATGGTCCCTGGCGCAGCAATCTGTTTTACCGCAGATGAAGCATAACCCTGTACTGGCTTCAAACTGTTCTGATGACAGCCACAGGTTATGACCGCAGATACAGGTGAAGAGCCGTGCCTGCTGGATGATAGATTTCTGTGTTGCCTTCATTGGCTGTTGGCAGGATGGACATGGAAGCTGGATGGATTTCCAGGCGCTGGGGATGAATGACCTGATGTTCATGATGCTGCTCCTTTCTTGGTTAATTAATAGGGGGAGGGGTAAAACTGTTGATGAGTTAAAACGATGAACCTGGTATGCCTGGATTAAAGGGTCTCGGTGGATTGGGGCTATGCTGAAACCTATGGAGTAGGGCATGGGGGGCTATTGTATATCAAACGCAAAACAACCCTTAAATTACTATACAGGAGCCATTCACACACGCTGGTTGATTTTTGAAAAGGTCGACCAGGATGTCTGTCATGCGGAATCTTTATTCAGGATATTGCCGGTGGAAAGGACCCCAATAATATGGTGAGATGGGATTAAAAGGGAAGGACCATGATATAATTCTGGCTTGACGATACAGGTACTTAATTTTTCGTCAACTATGTTTTTTTACCATTGCGTTTCGTCAGGAGGCCTGATATGAAGGTCTAAAAAGGCCACAATTCAAATCAACTACGAGCCATCGCCCCATAACGCCACTGGTCTTGGACAGCATCAGAGCAATGACACAATAACTAATCTTTTCCCGATTGACAGTTGCAGACCTGTCGGTTAAAAAGTTATTCTTTCATGGCACCTCCGAACTGATGATGTCCATTGGTAAGGCAGGGTCCTACCAACTCTGTCTTACCATTCTTTTTTCTGTCTTACCTGTTATCGAGTTTAGCAGAAGAGATGCTTCGCTTTAGGCGTGGATGGGTTTTCCAATTCACGGGAAACGGCGAAATGGATTGACGAATCGCATCAATAGACCCTTTTACAATCCAAACCTTGATTATTTCGCCTCTCCGTGTAATACCCATCACGACCATTTGATTAAAACTGACTTTTTGTGGAGCACCTGAATGACACTTGATTTACCTTCTCTTGAAACCTGGCTATGGGGCTCTGCTGACATCCTGCGTGGAAGTATCGACAGTAGTGATTTCAAAAATTATATTTTCGGTCTGCTGTTCTTGAAGCGGGCGAATGATGTGTTTGATGAAGAAAATGAAAAACTTGTAGAGAAAGAAAACTGGGATATTGAAGCCGCAGCAAGCGACCCTGACTATCATAAATTTTTCATTCCTGACACTGCCCGTTGGCAAACCATCATTGAAAAGACCGAGAACATAGGTCAAGCCATAGATGAGGCTTTGGCAGCCATCGAAGAGGAAAACTTAAACCTCGAAGGTGTTATGACCGCTGTACATTTCGGGAACAAAGATGTCCTGAGTGATGCGCTCCTTCAACGGCTCCTGAACCATTTCAACAAGTATTCCCTGAAAAACAAAGACCTTTACACGCCAGACCTTCTGGGTGATGCCTACGAGTACCTCATTAAAATGTTTGCCGATGATGCTGGCAAGAAGGGTGGTGAGTTTTACACGCCCAAGGGTGTTGTCCGGCTGATTGTCCAACTGATAAAACCAGAGCCTAAAAATTCCGTGTATGACCCCACCTGCGGTTCCGGTGGTATGCTTGTTGAAAGCGCAAGGTACATTGCTGAACAGGGCGGTAAGGTTGGAGAACTCCTGGATGCCAGTTTGTTCGGGCAGGAAAAGAACCTTGGCACCTGGGCTATCTGTAAAATTAACATGATTCTCCACAATTATTCTGATGCTGACATCAAGAAGGGCTGTACATTGTCTACCCCGAAGCATTCGACTTCCGATGGGGAACTGATGATTTTTGACCGGGTAATCGCCAACCCTCCCTTCTCCCAGAATAAATGGTGGGATGCTGCGGAGGTAGATGTTAAGGTTAATGGAAATGGCAAAGAGATGGCAGTCAATTATAGTAAGGCGGTGTCAGACCCATATGGCCGGTTCCAGTATGGTGTCCCTCCCCGTGGCTATGCTGACCTTGCCTTCCTCCAGCACATGATAAGCGTATTGAACCAGAACGGTAAACTGGGTATCGTTCTCCCCCATGGTGTGTTGTTCCGGGGGGGCTCAGAAGGCAAAATTCGAAAGGGTATTCTGAAAGATGATATCTTGGAAGCCGTTGTTGGTCTCCCCTCCAAACTTTTTTACAACACCGGTATTCCCGCATCCATCCTCATTGTGAACAAGTCCAAACCTATCCATCTCAAAAATAAGGTCATTTTCATTGATGCCAGCCAGGATTACAAGGAAGGCAAGAACCAGAACCGCCTTGAAGAGGAGCATGTCAAAAAAGTAGTCGAGGCCTATGATGCCGGTCAAGAAATCGACAAGTTCATGCGCATCGTTGACATGAAAGAAATCAAAGAAAACGACTACAACTTGAACATAACCCGCTACATTGATACCAGCGAGGAAGAGGTCGCAGTGGATTTGGTGGCTACGCTTGCCGGTATCAAGGAGATTGAGGCCAGGGAACAGGAGATAGATGCCAGGCTGGCTGGATACTTGAAAGAGTTGGGGTTGTAGGATGGAGCAGAGAGAAGGGTATAAAAAGACGAAGATAGGGTGGATACCTGAGGACTGGGATTGTGTAAAATTAGGTGGGATTGTAAATAAGGTTGGAAGTGGAATAACTCCACGTGGAGGGAGTAAGGTCTATTGCGACAAAGGGGTACCATTTTTTCGGAGTCAAAATATCCTTCACGGAACAGTATCAGTTAAAGACATTGTCTACATCTCAGAAAATTTACATCAAAAAATGAAAAACACACATCTACAACCTGCTGATGTCCTTCTCAATATCACAGGAGCTTCAATTGGAAGATGTTGTGTATTCCCAAACAATTTTAAAAAAGGAAATGTTAATCAGCATGTTTGTATTATTAGGCCTGATGGTACAATTAAATCTCAGTATCTTTGCTCTCTTTTGAATTCGCCAATAGGACAAAAACAGATATGGAATTTCCAGGCAGGAGGTAATCGAGAAGGCCTTAATTTTCAGCAGATAAGGTCTTTTATTCTCCCTCTCCCACCCCTACCAGAACAACAAAAAATAGCAGACGTCCTCTCCACAGTTGATGACAAAATCTCATCTATCGACCAGCAAATCCAACAAACCGAACAGTTGAAAAAAGGATTGATGGAAAAACTCCTGACCGAGGGGATAGGGCATACAGAGTTCAAGGATACGGAGATAGGGCAGATACCTGCGAGTTGGGATGTTGTGAAACTCAAAACAATTTGTCATAGGATTTTCGTTGGGATAGCAACTTCCACAAGTGAACATTACACAAATGATGGTATACCAATTATCAGGAATCAAAACATTAAAGAAAATTCAATTTCTGGTGATGATTTGTTGAAAATTACAAACGATTTCAATGAGAAAAACCATTCTAAAAAATTGATGGTGGGAGACATTATTACTGCCAGAACTGGGTATCCTGGTATGTCGTGTGTTATCCCTAAAAAATTTGAAGGTGCTCAAACATTCACCACACTCGTAAGTAGACCAAATAAAGAGCGAATCTTTCCTCATTATTTATCTCGGTATATAAACTCTGACATTGGAAAGAAGATTGTTTTAAGCAATCAGGCTGGCGGAGCCCAACAAAATCTGAATGCTGGCAGATTAAAAGAGATTCCAATTATATTACCACCCCTCGAAGAACAAAAGCAAATAGCCACCATCCTCTCCAGCGTAGATGACAAAATAGATGTCCTTCGCTCAAAGAAAACATCCTACACCACCCTCAAAAAGGGACTTATGGGTCAACTGCTCACCGGACAAATGAGGGTCAAAATATAAACCAAACAAGCCAGGGCTGATATCATGACATCACAAACTCCAGAATATCTCCAATCTGAACTCCCTGCCATCCAGTTGTTTCAGAAGCTTGGCTACACCTATCTTGACGGGTCGACCAACGAAGAGCGTTCATCCATCAGAGAAGTCATCCTGGAATCCCGCCTTAAAGGTGCCATCAAGCGCCTTAATCCCTGGCTGAACGAGAATAACGTCAATAACGCATTCAAGGAAATCACCTCTGTTGTTGCCACATCCCTGATGGAGGCAAACGAGACCATCCACAAACTCCTGTCCTGCCAGGAATACACCCCAAAGCAAATCGTAGACGGCAAAGAAACATACAAGGGCGTGTCTTTCATCGATTTTGAAAACATCGACAACAACGAATTTTTGGTGGTCAATCAGATGAAGTTTAGGGGGCTGGAAAAGAACTCCATCCCCGACATCGTGGTGTTCATCAATGGGATGCCTCTGGCTGTCATCGAATGTAAATCTCCCAAGGCATTGGGCGCTGAAACAGAAGCCATTGGGGACCTCCAACATTATCAAATCCAGAGTGAGAAACTTTTCAAGTACAATCAGGTTTGCGTCGGGATTTACAAACACGGCGGCAGGTACGGTGCCATAGGTGCCAGGGAAGAGCATTACCAGGTATTTAAGGTCAAGGACACCACAGCCCTTCAAGCCATCCTTGGGCATGAACCAACACCCCAGGACATTCTCCTATACAGCATCTTTAAAAAAGAATATTTCCTGGACCTGATACGGAATTTTGTCATCTATCAGGTGTCTGAGGGCTCCAAGATAAAAATACTCCCCAGGTATCAACAAATCAGGGCCACCAATAAGACCATCAAGCGCCTTCAAGATGAAAACAAGGGTGGTGTGGTCTGGCACACCCAGGGCAGCGGCAAGTCCATCACCATGCTTTACCTGGCAACCAAGCTGAGAAGGGAAGAAAGCGGTTTTAAGAATCCCACCATCATCATCATGACCGACCGCACGGACCTGGACGACCAGATTTCCAACACCTTCCGCAGATGTGGGTTTCCCAATCCCATTCAGGCGACCTCCGTCAGGCACCTCAAACAGCTGCTTCAAGATGATTACGGCAAGACCATTACCACGACCATCCACAAGTTCCAGGAAACGGATGAGGATGGCAACATCATCAAGGTCTCCAATGAAGAAATCGAGGTGGTGTCCGAGAAGGAGAACCTGTTTGTGATGGTAGATGAGGCCCACCGGAGCCAGTACGGGTTCCTGGCAGGTTTCATGCGTCAGGCTCTCAAAAACGCCAAGTTTATCGCCTTTACCGGCACCCCCATAGACACTGAGCAAAAATCAACCCTGGGCAAGTTCTATGGTGGCGGATACCTGGACATCTACAACATCAAGCAGTCAGTGGAGGACGGTGCCACCCTGCCCATCCTCTATGAGGACGGCATACCAGAACTGTACGTTGAAAAGGAGCTGTTGGAAAAGCAGTTCGAGTATTACTTTGAAAAGGAGACCGACGAAAAGAAAGCCAAGCTGAAACAGGAAGCAACCAGCTTGAAAAAATACATGAGCGGGAAGCAGCGTATTAAAAGGATAGCTGAGCACATCATCGACCATTACAAAAACAAGATTTATCCAGACGGGTATAAGGGAATGGTGGTTTGCTACAATCGACCGTCGGCCATTGCCTACAAAAAGGCATTTGATAAACTGAAAGCGGCAGGGAAACACGGATTTTCAAGCCGGGTGGTGATGAGCTTTGCCCCTAAGAAGGACCCTGATGAATATTTCAAATTGGCCACCCCTGACACCGAAGTAAAACAGGCAATAGAGGACTTTAAGTTGCCCTTTGGGGATGATACCCAGCTTAACAAAGCCGGTAAAAAACAGTTTAACAACGATGCTCTGATGATTGTTTCGGACATGCTCCTCACCGGGTATGACGTTCCCGTTGCCATGGTGATGTATCTGGACAAGCCCCTCAAAGCCCATAATCTGCTCCAAGCCATTGCCCGTGTCAATCGAACCAGGGGAGCCAAAGCAGCAGGTTTGATTGTCGATTACTGTGGCATAGCCAATCACCTGGTCGATGCCATGAAGATATTTTCCGGGGATTTAGAGCCAGCCGATGTAATGGTAAATATCAGCGCCGAAATTACCCGGCTTAGACTCCGGCATAACTGCCTGGTGGCATTCTTTCAGGATATGGGCATAGACCGTAAGAAGAACCGGCAAGATTACATTGACAGGGCCGTTCATCATCTGGAACCGATAGATATCCGTGATACCTTCAAGGACCTGCTCAAAAGGTTCAACAAATCTTTGAACATCATCCTCCCGGATGAAGCAGCCCTGGAATATAAAGACGACTTTACCCTGTACAATCAAATCCGGCTCGAAGCATCCAACGCCTACATGGACAAGACCCTCCAAATATCAAAGGATGAAAGCAAGAAATTACAGAGCCTCATTGACGAACATCTCCGGGCGAAGGGCATTACTTCCCTCCTGGATGAACCCGTATCTATCATAGATGTGGAGAAGTTCCAGCAGGAAATCGACAAAACCCTGAACCCGAAATCCAAGGAGCTGAAACGGACAAACCGGCTTAAACACAAAATTACAGTTGAGTTGGAGAAGAACCCGGATTTTTATCAACCCCTGTCTGATAAGCTGGAAGCCCTGATAAAGGCCCGCCGAGAAAACCGTATCACCCAGCTTGAACTGTTTGCGGAATACGACAAAATTCAGGAAAAAATCCTCAATAAGAACAAGGAAGCAGAGAACCTCGGTTTTCAAACCGAAAGAGAATTTGCTGTATTCAAGACAATGGAAACCCAAATGGGATGGGAAGCCAAAGGAATAACCCAAAATCTGTTCACTGCTCTTGAAGGGGAACTGTCCATAACCGACTGGCACCATAAAAATGATGTTGTCAAAGCAGTCAGGGTTAAGATAAAAGATGGACTTCGGGGCAAGGTGGATGCCAAGGAGCTTCCTAAGCTGGCCGTGTCCCTGGTAGATTTAATCAAAAGGAATTAAGAAGTGCCGGTTGTAAAATATGGAACCCGTGAAATCTATTACTCCCACATCACCGACAACGCTTTAAAACATGCCTATATAACCGTTGATTTTTACGAAGGGGTTATCCTTAAAAGCCCTGCCATCAGTCAACAAAAGGCTGAGGAAGTCATCTACAAGAAGGGGAAATGGGTACTCGACAAACTGAAACTGGTGGAACGTATCCCTCAAGGCGAGATTGTTTCCGGGTCAAGATTGCTATACCTTGGGCGGCGGTATTACGTGAAGCTTGTCAAGAATACCGGTATCCGGAAAGCCACGGTCGCCTTCAACCACAGCAAGTTCACCATTACCGTGAATCCAGACCTGCCTGAGAGGGAGCCAGCCATACGGGAAGCCCTTGAACAGTTTGCCCGTGAAAAAGCCATCATCAAAATTAAACCACGGATAAAGAAGTGGACCCAGACCACCGGACTGATACCGGCTGACATTAAGTTTCGTAAGGTGGACAAGCGCTGGGGGAGCTGTACCAATGCCAATGAAGTTATCATAAACTTTGATGCCGTCAAACTGCCCTTTACGCTGATTGATTACATCGTTGTTCACGAGCTCTGCCACATCAAGCACAAGGACCATTCCAAGAACTTTTACCAGGAACTTGCCAAGTTTGTCCCTGACTGGAAAGAACTGGACCAAAAGATAAGCGGGATGAAGCTTTGAGCCGCACCCCGCATAGTGTTTCCGGACTTTTTTTAATCTTGTTCTTTTTCTCCACCAGAGCAATCTTCATTATTCAATACCCAATGCCCATGAACTTCTTTAATTACAACCTTGTTAACATCCTTGAACTCATATTCGATAACACTATCTTTAAAAATTGATTGGTTCATTTCTCCGAATATCTTTTTGAAATCAGCAAAGCAATCGTCGCCAGAAGAATAAAAAAGTCTGAGAACGTAGCCATTTTCAATAGCAGTGAAAAGGTCAATTCCTTCGCTGGCGACATCTTTTATGTTTTCAAGATTCTCGCATTGAGCCTTTGCGTTGATATCTATTTTTTTTGAAAAACGGGCTGGAATCTTTGCCTTTTCGAATGCCCAGAAATCATATTCATTTTGTCTAAAAATACTTTCATAGACCCTTTTCATCATACGCACCTTGTCTTCGGAGTTTATGACAAATCCATCCAATGGGTCCATACTCAATAAAACAACTGGGTCAAATCTAATCTCATATGCCCCTAAATCCTTACCTCCTTGGCATTTACAGCTCTTCTGAATGGAAACACCATGCTCAAAAAGATATGAACGTGGTGAAAGTTCGGTGATGATTTCATTGTTCATTTCTGACATGCCAATGCCATAATCCTCGTTTTCTTGATTGGTCTCTTTTTCGTTCATTTTTCCTCCAGATTTGTATTTCATGTTGTTTCAACATCGTCCCAGTACAAAGTTCGACCAAACCTTTTTTTCAAATTTCCATCCCAGGTGCCGGTGGCAATGGTATGCCCAGCACATCCTTGTATGCCAGTTTCATTCCCTTCCAGCAGCCCATATCTCTCGCCAATCGTCCTTATGTTCAGGAATTTCAATTCTAATCAGATGTCCATACCTGGTTCAGCAGCTTTATCAATTCCAAGGACCTTTTTATAACTGTCCTTCCACTTGATTTTTTTCAGCAACTCTGGTTTTGCTTTGAACTCGTCATAGATTGCCAGGACTTTATCCTTTGTCTGACCCAGTTCAATTTTTTCAATTTGTCTAATCATTTCCTGGTCATTATCTGCTTCTGCTTTGGATTTTAACCGAGGAAGATGATTCATCTTGCCAATCCAGATGTAATCAGAAACATAGGGGGCTGAATCAGTAGCCATTTCAACCACCCTCGAAGCATCAAGCAAAGGCTCCATACTGACAGATGTCCCGAACCCTTTTTCATGAGCGTATATCAGGCATTTCCTTCGTTCCTCATATAGTGGCGCATTTGTATCCCAAAACCGCAGGATATCATCATCCATGGCACCAATCGTGAACCGAAATAGAATCTTGTCCTTGTAATCAGCACCAATTTCACAAATTCGCTTGATACAGTCAAAGTTCGGTTTCGACACAATCAGGATTTCATTTCCGAGACTCAGAAGGTTTTTCAAAACTTTTAGGTAAGCATCCACATTGCTTGCCGTAATATCGTGAGAGGTAGGAAAGCCAACCCTTCCGTCATACAGCTTACGTTTTTTATCAACTTCAGGTTGCCGGATTTGTTCATTTGCCCATTGCCCTTCTTCAACTTGCTTGAAACGATAAGCCATTGACTTGGCATAACAGTATTTGCAATCGTTCGAACAGCCCGTACAGACATTGACGTTGTTTTCTTTTTTGGTCCATTCTTGGAAACCTGTTGCTTTGGGGTCTTTTGATTTCTGCTTTACTTTTATCTTTGATGCCCTTTTCTTCGGCTGCTGCGGGGCATTCTTTTTGAACTCAATGGCTTTTTCGACATCCACCTTTATGTCATCAAATTTTGTAAGATATCCTTTATGGTCCTCAATCAAACCCGCCAATCGTTTAATTTCTTCTCCAACATCCTTATTCCTTGATTCTACCTTTTCTTTGATTTCTTGTAGTTTTTTGGGAGGCTGACTTTTTAGCGCATCAAAGCTGAGGACTTGTTGAATTTTGTCGTCTGTCAGTTTCTCAGGGTGGTTGATGAGGAAGACCGGTGTTGGGTCTTTAGATTGTGATTTCTGTTTAGCCTTTTGAAGCTGTTTGATTGTCAATTGTTCATCGGCAATTTTCTTAATAAAAGCCTGTTTCCTGTCGAGTTCCTTGATACCCAGCAAATAAATTTTATGACTTAATGACAACTTTTTCAACGTTGAGAAAGTTGATGAAGATAAATATTTTTTCAAATCTTGATTTTGAACAATCAAGTTTACAGCCCTATATAGTTTCGACCTGGAAGGAGAGTTGGCATCCCTATTCTTGTCTATCTTCTCATAGAGTTGATTAAGGGTTTCTTCTTTGGTGGATTTTTTGTCTCGGGCTCGTGCGATGACTTCTTTGCTGAACTCCAACTTCTCATTATACTGCTGGTCTTCAATGTTCTCTTCACCGCCATAGAATGTCCTGACAATGTACTGTCCAGCCTCCATCAAAGCTTGCTCATAATTCTTGGAAAAGACCTGGGCTAACTTGTCATATGCTTTGCTTACTATCGGGTCCTGAACTTCAATGGCATTCTTTCGACTGTCTTCATCTGACATTCGCTTAGCCAGAGCGGATTCTTTTTTCTGTTCATCACCAGGATAAACCTGCTTGACAGGCGCAACTACAATTTCAGGTTGAACAAAGGAGGAAATAGCACGGGCAATACTTTCGGCAGTTGATTTTATATTCTTTTCATTATCACGGCATCCTTCCATTCTGAACTCTAACTGAACTGATTCAACATTCGGGTCCAGATATTCTTTATTTTTGAATAATTGGTTCATGTTGGTTATGTCATGCCCACAGTAGCTGTAGATGCCTTTTTTCACATCAACCTTTTTATCAGGATTAGCTGCAACAGCATCCAACCCGTTTTTAGTCAGCGCTTCAATTAAGGTGTTTGCTGTTATCGGTTCGGCTGTATACCTGTTGTTCTCCGTTTTCTGACCATAGCCGACCAGCACTTTAACAACATCTGGATTAACATCGGTTCCTTTTTGGATGTCTCCCTCAACACTCTTATTTTTAGCCCCGTGTATCCAGAAGATTAGAGCATTGCCATTGGCCTTAATTATCTCATTTTTATAGGCAATGAGGGGCTTTAGGAATCCATCTTGTAGATGTTTTTCTATCTCGGGCAGGTTGTTGAGGTTAATTCGTCTGGAAGCTTCAGCTTTTCTGCCATAAAATTCATTGATAATGGCATAGCACCCGCTTTGTTCAGCAACATGGCGTACCAGTTTGCCTGTGTTTTTGTCATCTTCATCATGACCATGAGGCGCAATCAGAAGGATGTTGATGTTGCCGGGAATAATCTCGATGTCGTTCATTGTGGCGGGGTCACGCGATTTTGTCATAGAAGGTCTCCCTCTGGTTCAGAATCAGGATGGTAATGAGCAAATAATTAAAAGGCAGAATAAAGGAAATTAACAGGGAAGGGAAGTTTTTCTTGCTTTTTCTTTGAAAGATGGAAGGGCAGTTGGTGGGGCTCTATAGAGGAAGAGGTTGTTATCTGTAAAAGGCTGTATTTATAGGATTATCAATGCTGTTAGCGGTTTGTGTTATTGAGGTGATTACAAAATAACATTGTTATTTCAATGCTTTAGGGTGGAAGCGCCACACTCTAACTGTTTTTTGGGATTTGCTTGTTTTTTCTGTTTTTACAATGGGACAGGGTTTGTATCAAGTGGGGGGTAGGGCAGAGATTTGTCTATTGGTCTGGTAACTACTCTGGTAGAATACTGGTAGAATTGAAGGATTCTGGTTGAATCCATTGAACGTATTGAACGTATTGAATGTTTTGGAACTGTCTGAAATAGTTATGTAAAACAGGGAAAAGCCTTGTGTGTCAATAGTTTGTCAAAAGTGGGGGGAGACCGATTCAATTCCCGCCGCCTCCACCAATTTGGAATATTTAACCCGTCTCTTCAGAGCAGAAACTCTGGGAAGGCGGGTTTTTTGTTTTTTGCAAGAGAATCGGGTCTCAGGGACACTCATAGATTGTTCATGGAATATTATTTTGTCACTATAGTATGAATTTTTTTATGGTAACTCTCCTGAAACCATAATTAATATTAACTTCTTCAAAAAGGGGTTGCAACACACTGAAAATTCAGCAACTTAAACGCAATTTCGTTCGCCTCCCCTGGATGATCCGGAAACTTTTTGTGGTTTTCCTAAAGTATTATGTGGTGTGGATGAAATGATTGTATACCAGTCCCCCCGCGATCGCATGGAATGTGGTTACAAAAATGAGGTATCTGAAAAAAAATCATAATTGTGAAAAAAAATTCCCATAAAATGCGTAAAAAAATCTCATTTGCGGTCAAAAACAGTTTAAACCAAAACAAAAAAAGACCCTATCCAAATAAAATTATGATAAAATTTTGAATTGAATTCAAAAAAATAATTTTAAAATTGTCTGGTTTTTTCAGAGCGTTTTTTTTGTGAAAAGGCTGCCAAGTGGTAGAATCCGAGTTTATTCGGTGTAAAATGCAGCTCAGAATCTGTGGGTCTGACTTGAATCTCACACGATTATGTATGCTTTCTGGCATTAAATTTGCTTTCATAATATTCTCAACAAATAAAAAAAATAATTAATAATATGGAGAGGATTTTATATGAAAACAGGAAAACGACAGATTTTGAAAATTCTATCTGCAATTGGGTTGTTCGGAGTTTTTGCGCTTCTGTGTTTTACGAATGCTTATGCTGCCACAAGTTATTCTGTTACTCAATGGGATGGGGATAGTTACGAGAGCAGAACTACTGATACTATTTATGGTGATGCAACACATGAGACTACTGCCTGGCAGGCACTTGACACTTATAATGTGGATAATGAAAAAACCGACGAATATGGTGTTTTTTGGAGCAGAGATGGTGGTGAAACTTGGGGTCATGAGGATTTATACGTAGGTGATACAGTAACTTTTCAATTCAATATGCATAAAGATTTTATTGGCACCCACTACGCAGACCATCTGAAGGCCTGGGTTGACTGGGATAATGATGGTACGTATGACAATACTGATCAAATTGCTTATTTAGAAAGAAAACTAACGGACAACGAAACTGTATCAACAAATCCATCTACATCATATGTTACTCCCGTTAATCCAAACTTTTTTACCTCGCAAAGTTTCACAATTGATTCTTCAAATCTTGATGGTTTTTATTTGAGAGCCAGAGTTACTTGCAGTGAATCATTGCTTTATAGATATTATAAGGAAAACAGTAAGTCGAGATTCTTTAGCGACGACGATCAATTTGAGTGGAATGATCGTGAATCTACGTCGTGGTGGACAAGCTACGAGAACATGTTTGCTGCAACCGGAAATTATTGGCAGGGCGAGGTAGAGCAATGGCATATTGGTGTTTCACTTAGTCATACTCCAGAACCTGCTACAATGATGCTGTTCGGATTTGGACTTTTGGGTATTGCAAGGATTGGCAGAAAAAGAAAACAAATATAAGGTTTGTACATAATTTAGCGTTTCTTTTAAAGGCAGGGTCAGAGGAAATCTTCTACCCTGCCTTTTCTTATTTTGCCCAACGCATAACTGGCGCTACTCGGGTTGTGATTATCAATCTGAATAGGCTTGGATGTTTAAACACATCACCGACAATGGGAATGGATAACGGAACCGCAAGGGAATCATTTTACCGCATTCCCTATCTTTTATTCACCAATGATATTTCGGGCCTCGCGTGCGCCTTTGATGTTTGGATTTAATTTCAAGGCGATCTTCATGTGTTCCCTTGCTTTTTCATATCGGCCAGTATCGTAATATGCCCACCCTATATGGAGATGTGAAAAGGCGCTGTCAGGATTGAGTTTAATACTTTCCGTTAGTTTGAAAATTGCCAGATCATACGCTCTTTGTTTGTAGTAAACCCATCCCAGGGTATCCAGGATATTGGGATCGTTGGGGGTCTGTGATTCCGCAATTTGTGCCAGGTGAAGGGCTTTTTGTAACTCGTTGCCTTCTTCGGCCAGGATGTAGGCAAGATCATTTGCTGCCGTTGGTAAATCATCCTTCATTTCTAAAGCAGTTGTCAGGTATTCTTTTGCTTTGTTCGTATCGTTTTTTGATTGATAGAGTCGGCTCAAATTCATGTAAGCCGGAAAATATCTGGAATCATAGGAAAGAATGAGTTCATAATATTTTATGGCCATAAAATTATTGTTTTCGATTTCAGCTAATTTTGCCAGGGCTTCGTAAGAGGGCGTTGTCTTTCCATAGGTTTTAATGGACTTATTAAAGTATTGCTTTGCCTGATCAATCGATTTGTCTGAAACAGCGATTTTACCTAATAAGAAATAAATATATCCTTTTGCCCTTGGAGTCAGATCAGGATGTTTGAAATGAGTGCTCAATGTTTTGATGCTGAGTTCTCGCTGGTTGCTACTCATATAAGTGGTTATAAGATAGCGGAGCGCTTCCATATTCATCGGTTCCAACGTTAGTGCTTTTTTGAAGTCTTCGATGGCTTTTGATGGTTTATTGGTTAAATTATATATCAATCCAAGTTTTACATATGCTGGTGAAAATTTCGGATACAGGTCAACAATTTGATAAAATATCTTTTCAGCTGTTTTCCATTCTTTTTCCATTATTTTTAAATTGCCAAACATATAAAGCGCTCTAAAATTTTCAGGCATAAGCTGTAAAACGTAGGTAATTTGTTTGTCAGCTAAATTGAGATCATTGTCTTTTATATATAAATCTGCCAGTAGCAGTCTTGCCATGAAATGTTCTGGTGAAAGTTCAATCGCTTGTTTAAGGCTTTGTATTGCCATGCGTCGTTTCCAGATTTCAATGCTTAAAGTTCCTGATGCAGCCATTTTGAGATCTTGGGCCGGCAGGTCCTTAAGATCTTCCTCAACAAGGCAGAGGGCTTTAAGATAATAGGCGGGAACAACACTATTATCAATGGCGATGAGGTCTTCAAGGCTCGCCAGTGCCTTTGAGTACTCTTTTTTTTCGATTAAAAGTTTGCTTAATAATAACCTGGCATTGGAATGATTGGATTCTTTTTTTAATATTATGGTGGCTTGTTCTTTTGCTTTTTCAAACTCCTTAAGTTCAAAATAAACATTTGCCAGATCAGATCGAATGTCCGGGTCATTCTTTATTGATAAAACCTTGTTAAAAGAATTTACAGCGGATTTGTAATTTTTGGTTCGAACATAAAATGTTCCAAGGTTATATAGAGGGAGATAATCTTTTTTGTTTGATTCTTGTACGGCTTGTAAGTAAATTTTTTCTGCTTTTTTTAGCTGATTCCGGGACGCATAAAAGTCAGCCAGTTTTGAAAGTTTTGGGATATGATTTTTTGGTGTATTTGTTAAATAAACCAGCAGACTTTCGGCTTTCTCAAACATTTTTTTGTCTTTATAAATGGCAAGCAGTTCCTCATAGGGCTCATCAATGGAATTGTCAATCGAGATGGCCTTTAAGTAGGCGGCTTCAGACTTTTCAAAATCATTTTTGTCATAATAGAATAAAAATCCGAGGAACGCGTAGAGATGGGCGTTGCCAGGTTCTATGCTAATTGCTTTATCTAATGTTTTGATAGCAGCATCAATGTTTCTTTCCTGAACCTGTGCGGTTGCCAATAGGTGAAGCGCTTTAGTATTTTCCGGTTGTTTTGCCAGTATGTTTTGCGCCGTTTCTCGAGCTTTTTTGGTCTGCCTGCCTAAAATAAACACCTGCCCGAGTCTGAATTGTGCATCCATGTTATCTGGATTGATGGTCGTTGCATTAATCAGTGCCACAAGCTCATTCTTCGGTTTTTCCAGCTTTCTGTATACCTCACTCAACTTGAGGTAAGCTTCATCATTGCTCGGCTCTTTTTGTATGACATTTCTAAATTCGATTTCGGCTTCTTTTAATTTGTTTTCTGCAAGATAAGCCACCGCAGCATTAAAATGATTTTGAGTGTTTTTTTTATCGTTTGAACATGAGAACAGGCATGAAACGGTCAGAATGCAGATTAAAGACAGACCTAAGAAAGTTCTTCCAGTGGTAAATAATTTCATTATTAAACCCTATGGTTATATTGGTTTTTATGCCTGCCCCATGGGAGGCAATTGTCTTTTGGCCCAATCAACAACATATAATCCTGATGTATATACGTATTTTTCAAAATATCAACCTCGAAACTCCAAGGCAAGTGCATACTGTTAATGCGTTAAAAATTATTTTGAAGCGCTGGAAAATTTTAAAAAGGATATTTCCAGGTCGTCTCCTAAAAGGGCCCGGCCCGTTGTTTGATGCGCCTGTTCAAGGCCTGGCGCGAGATGCCAAGCATTCTGGCCGCCATGGCCTGGTTGCCTCCAGATCTTTGAATGGCCTCGTTTACCAGCAGGTCGCAGGCCTGTTTCAGGGTGGGCAGGATCGAAAATGTGGAAAAGTCTACCAGGGAAGAGGCCGGGGGTGACAGGTCTGAACCCGTTTGTCCGGGTGTGGACCCATTGATGGCCGATGCCATGTGGTGTTCAAAAATTTGCAGGTCAAGGGTGTTGCCCATGCAGGTTGACACCCCATCAAACACCATGGCCTCAAGCTCCCTGACGTTTCCTGGAAACGGGTAGACAATGAGCCGTTTAAAAATACGATTATCCACGGCCGGTGGGTCGCGATCCAGGGTCTGGCAGGCTTTTTGAACAAAATGATTGACCAGGGGGGCAATGTCTTCGGGTCGATTTCTCAGGGGCGGCAGGTGGACGTGGTGGGTCATGAGCCTGAAGTAAAGATCCCGCCTGAATTTTTTGCTGTTGCTCAGATCTTTCGAGTCAAGGTTGGTTGCCGCAATGATCCTGGCATCTGAGTACCGGGTCCGGTCGTCGCCGGTTCTGAGGTATTCCCGGTCCTGGATAAGGCCCAGAAGTTTAACCTGGGAGGAGACTGAAAGATCCCCTATTTCGTCAAGGAACAGGGTGCCGTTGCCCGCCTTTTTCACAAGCCCGGGCCGTACACTGTCTGCCCCTGTGTAGGCGCCCTTTGCATGGCCGAACAGGGTGTCGGAAAACATGGCGTCGTCAAGTCCTGCTGCATTGATTTTGACAAACTTGCCCTGGCGCTGGCTGATTTCATGGGCGGCCCTGGCAATCAGGTCCTTGCCCGTACCGGTTTCACCGGTGATGAACAAAGGCTGGGAGGTGGAGGCAATGGACTCCACATACCTGAATATGGATTCCATTGCCTTGTTGCGGGTGACAATGGGATCAAAGGCTTTTGAGATTCCCCTTTCACTGTCAAGGAGGGTGGTGCTGAGGCGGTTTATCTCAAATTTCATTTCAGCATATTCCATGGTGTGCCGGCACACCGAGGCGAGCCGCCCGGGTTCCACGGGTTTTGACAAGAAATCATGGGCGCCCTGTCTCATGCAGGCAACGGCCGTGTCAACATCGCTTGAGGCCGTGACCACCACCACGGGTATGTGGGGGTGGTGCTCGGTTATCCGGGCAAGGATCTCCCGGCCTGAAATTTCCGGCATCATAAGGTCGAGAAAGACCATGCCCACATCGTTCTGGTCCAGGATTTCCATGACCTTTGACGATGCATCGCAGGTGATGATGTTTTTGATGCCGTTGTACTTGAGTTCCGTTGAAAAACCGGTCAGGATATGGGCCTCATCGTCCACAATAAGAACAAATTTTGTCAAATTAATCTCCTTCCATGGCAGGAAATCCAACAACAACCGAGGTGCCGGTTCCGGGTTCAGAGTGAAATTCGATCCAGCCATGGTGCTCTTTTACGATTTTTTGGGTGATGGTGAGCCCAAGGCCCGTGCCCTTGATTGCTGCCTTTGTGGTGAAAAACGGGTCATAAATTCGTTCCAGGGTCTGGGGGTCAATACCGCACCCCTGGTCAATCACCTTAAATATCACATCCGTCTTGCCTGATTTTGCTGAACGCCTGGTTTGCGTTTCAAGGGTAATCTGCTGGTCCTCATGGGTCAGGGCCTGGCAGGCGTTGAGAACCAGATTGATGACCACCTGCTCCAGGCGTTGGGGAATGCCTGCAATGGGGGCAGGGGACTTGTCAAGATGTGTATAAAAATGATGGGTGGATTTTTGGATCTCATTGGTCAGGAAGATCAGCGCTGTCTGGATGACGCTGTTCAGACAAACCGGCACAAAGGCGGCATGGGGATCGGGCCGGGAGAATGATCGAAGGCTTTTGACAATGGTGTCGATGCGGCGGGCCCCGTCGGTGATGCCCTGCAGCAGTTTGGGAACAATTTCTTTTATTTCGCTGGCCGTCAACCCTCCGGCCACAAGATCCGGGTTCTGCAGCCGATCGTCAATGGTTTCTGCAAGGTCGCCCCAGAGCCGTTCGAGCAACGGTGCATTGGTTGTGATAAATGCGTTGGGGTTGCTGATCTCATGGGCCATGCCGGCCACCAGGGTGCCAAGATTGATGAGGGTTGAGGCGTGGTGCATCTGCTGGTCCGTGCACTCATTTTTATCCTGGAACTTGCGGTGCAATTCCAGGGCCCGGATGTTTTCAGTGATATCTTTTTCCATCAAGGCAAAGCCGTTGAGTCTTTGGTTGTCATCAAAGGCGGGCCACACCGACAATTCCTTGATTCGATCGCCTTGGTCGAACTGAAAGCTGCGGGTGGCACGTTTTCGGATCACCTTGGCTATTTCTTTTTTCCATTCAGCGGCAAGGGTAAAGGGGATGTGTTCCCATATGGTTGTGGTGCCCAAATCCCCCTGTTTAAACCCGTATCGCTCCATGGCGGACCGGTTAGCCCTGAGAACGGTTCCGCAGCCATTGATCAAAAAAAGAGGAAGGTCCATGCTGTTGACAAGCTGGTCCACAGAATTCCTCCTAGTCCATGCCCATGGATTCTTGTATGCGCTGGATTTCGGCCTTGAGTTCCTGTTCTTCCTTGGGGGTCAGGGTTGATGTGGCAAGGCGTCGTTTAAGGGCCATGAGGATCATTTCCTGGCGGTACTCGTTGCATGTGTATTTGTTTGAAGCCATTTTTTGTGTTTATAACTCCCCTTGTGTGAAAGAATTAAATATAATATGGGATAGGAAATCAAGTCAACGTGTAAAAAAGGAGACTAATGGTGGGGCCCGGCATCGAGAAACTCAAGGCCCTTGAGCGGCGGATCAAGGACCTTGGCATAAACAAAGCGGATATTGAGGAAAAGTTTGTCAAGGGTTCGGGAAGGGGCGGGCAGAAGGTGAACAAGACTTCGGTGGCTGTTTTTCTGCGTCATTTGCCCACTGGAATAACCGTGAAGTGCGGGTCGGAACGTTCCCAGCACCTGAACCGTTTCCTTGCCCTTCGCCGTCTGGTTGACAGGATTGAGGCCTGCATGACAGGCATGGAAGGCAGGACCGGGGTTGATCCAACGGTCCAGCGGCGCATCAAACAGAAGCAAAAAAGAAAAAAACGGTCCAGGCAGAAGCATGGATAGCTGGGGTGGCCGATTCTGTCGTATTTGGTCCCGTCGAATCTGATTTCGTATCAGTCCCCGTATCATGCCATTAAAAAGCCCCGAGCTGGCAGGGCCGGATGCGCAACCCCTTGAACTCACAGGCTGAAGATACTTCAACCCGCTTGAGCTTGAGTTCCTTTGCAATGCGCCAGCAGTCATAGCAGGCAATTCTGCCGTTATCTGCAGCCTGATCCAGCAGATTTTCAAGATCCTCTGGAATGGCATCTACCGGCTGAATCAGCTTAACCCCCTTGCCATAGCCGAACAGGCCAAGGGAGCAGCGGATCAGCCTCAGTTCCAGAAGATCTGCCTGGGCACCTGCCTCGGCTGGTGTGATTCCGAGTTTCTTTGCAACCCCGTGCAATGCAGCGCAGGTGATCTGATCCTGCTTGGCCTCTGCTTCAAGCAGTGCCCTCACCTCGGGATTAATTTCGATATTTGAATGTTTTTTTGCGTAATGTCCCCGGTCTAAATGTGTCATATCTGTCTTCCATGGGTTGATTTAAAGGTTCGGTCTAAGGTATAAATCGGTATGGCAGAAGCACGGTATCTGCCCTGGCCACAACAAATGATAAAACGCCTCTGTTTGCAATGCCTCGGTAAGCGTTTTATAATAAATCTATTAAATAACACTGAAATTGTGAAAAAAAAAGGAAAAACAATGGGCCTGACCGAAGATATCCTGAGCAAGAAATTTCATATGATCTATATTGTCTCGTGTGGGGAGGGGATCAATGCCTACCACCTGATCCAGAGCGTTCTTGTTCAGTTCCCCGGGAACGACATCACCGTTGTAAAGGTCCCCCACATCAGGACCGAATCCCAGGTCGAGGATATTATTGAAAAGGCCAAGGCAACGGACAGCCTCATTGTTCATACCATTGTTAATCGAGACCTGAGGCATTTTCTGACCTTCAGGGGGATGGCCCAGGAGATTGGCACCATTGACCTCATGGGGCCAGTACTCTCCAAGATCGAGAGTTTTCTCGATGATGCCCCCCTTGAGCAGCCCGGGCTATACCGGAAGATCCATCATGTGGATCTTGCCCAGGTGACGGCCATCGAGTTTGCCCTTGCCCATGATGACGGCATGAACCATGAGGACCTTGCAGAGGCTGAGATTGTTATGGTCGGGCTCTCCCGGGCCGGGAAGACCCCCCTTTCCATGTATATGGCAGTGATGGGCTGGAAGGTTGCCAATGTGCCCCTGGTGATCGGAGTGCCCATGCCCGAGGTGCTCAAACGCATCGATCGAAGACGTATCATTGCCCTTAACATCAACCTTGACCAGCTCAAGGCCCATCGAAAGATGCGTCAGGATAACCTTGGCACTTCGGACATGTACGCCTATACCTCAAAAAAAGATATTTCCCTGGAGATCGAGGCTGCCAGGCGCTACTACCTTACCCAGGGGTATTCCATGATAGATGTAAGCAACAAGCCCATTGAGACGAGCGCCGAGGAGATCATTGAGATGATCACACGCCGATTCAAGGCCGAAGCCCACAAACGGTGAGTTTCAGATTGTAAATCAGATGAAGAGATCTGAACATACCGATAATATCAAAGACCGCCGGGGCGGTGCTGATCTTCTGGCAAGGGCCCTGGCTGTTTTTAATGTGCTCGCCTGGGCTGTGATGGTGCTTATCCTGGTTGTTGCTGAGCGGGCCAAGCCACAGTTTGAGAGCTTTTTTGACAGGTGCTATCACCTTGATATCAGGACCTGCTGGGACCTTGAGTTTGTCCATTACCTTTTGTGGATCACCATGGCTGGCATTGTTGCCAGCAGCCTGGGTCTGATCCTTGGGGTTGTCAGGGCAAGAAGACGAACCGATTCAAGCCGTTTCGGGCTTGTGGTCATGGGGCTTTTGTCATTTGCCGGTATCTGCAGCATTCTTCTCTTTCTGGTATAGGCTTCCAGTAACGCGCATTTAATACGATTTAAAAATCCTATCCATATTTTGGAAAATTTTAGTCTGATCAGAAGCCTTAACTCCTTTTCGTGATTCAAGTTGTCTTTGTTTGCTGTCGATGGATGTGAAATATGGGGTTTGCAACACCAATAATGACGACAATTCAAGTCTGACCCCATGGATTCAAAGATGGAGAAATCAATATGAAAAGGATTCTGACCATAATTGTTGTTTGTCTGTTTGCTGGTTGCCTGCTGTTCCTTGCTGAAAGCAGGGCAACAGCCAGAGATTATATGGTGGACGTTGTTTCGGAAAATTACCGGGAGCAGGCAGTTGATGATGGTAACAGTCGACGTGTCTTTCATACCATCCAGGTTAACTCTGATCTGGGATCCAGGCTGCTGATCCTTGAGGGGGATGATTTTCAGTACAGAAGCTGGCTCAGGGCATGGCTGAGCCGTACGAATCGGCTTCTGGTGCGGGTGCCTGAAGCAGATGACGATGCCTTCAGGATGTCAAAGGCCCAGGCCATTGACGTGACCCGGATCTATCCCATTGACGGCAAACAATGGCAATCCCCCGGGATCAATGCCGAACCCGGTCCTGCATTTACAGGCAAACGCCACGTTCTGATTGTGGATGCCAACGAAAAAAGAAGGGAACTGATTGATCTTATTGTCAGGGATTTAGGATTTCCTGTGACCATTTGCAGCAATGACACGGATGCGCTTTTAATGTTTCGCATGCAGCCGGATAAGTTTTGCATGGTCATTACCACCCTTTCTGGCATCAGCGGCACCCAGCTTGTCAGGAATATTCTTCACAGGGTGCCTGCCCTGCCTGTCATTATAGGAACACCCTATGGTGATACGACCAAGGAAAAAAATGCAGCAGCGCGTTTTGCAGGGGCTGATTCCGTGGTGGTCAAACCCGTTGTTCTCCGGGAGCTTCCCAAGACAATCCTGACCTTGCTAAAGGAACGGGCATGAATTTCATATTGCATTCACTGTTTAGAAGAATCGTCATGGCCATGGTCGTTGTCTTCATGGCATCCAGTCTCTGGGCTGCTGAGATTTCGGAGTATGAGCGCACCCGCATGTGTTTTACCAATTTTATCCGTTGCGAGTTGACCCGCACCGGCGCAGTCAGTCCTTTTAACGGTAAGCCCTTTGAGATCACCATGATCAACCTGTTTGACGCCGTTCACGAGGGGGATCTTTTGATTGTCACGGGCGCTGTTGATTGTTTTGTGGACAACAAACACGAACATCTTTATACTGCCGTGGGTATCAGGAAACTCATGGGGCAAGAAAAGGTCGGATTCTTTGTCGTCAAAAAACAGGATTTCACCATCCTTGCCCCTGAACTCATGCGTTATCCCTACAAGGAGCGCTGTGACTGGACTCAGTACTGGATAGATATTGATTGATTCCGTAAACAGCTACAATTCCTTATGGGGTTTAGGATGCCAGTACTGAATTGATAGTGATTGACTCCTCTAATGGCTCATTTTTGTCAGAGGGGGGCTTATTTTTGTAAACAAGTAAGAACTAAAATGATAAATTATGTAAAAAAGGTTATATTCTTTAGTGAATTAAGATATTTTATATATAGAAATTATTTATAATTAAACAGCCCTTTCTTATATCCTTTCAGAAGGTTGAACACAATAAACATCCTTTTTGTTTTTACAATTAAATCATTGGCATTAAAATTGCTTTATATCCACTCATTGGTTTCAACAACGGTTATCGGAATATGGATATCTGTTGACAATCCATTGGTAAGAGGGTAAAAAAAACGCGAGTTTTCTTTCTAAACCGTAACGGACGGGATAATACGAATGCAGCAAATTCAACAAAATCAGCTACCCATAACACCCGCCCAGATCATCGATATCCTGATCAGGAGACGATGGATCATAGTCATTCCCCTTTGCATTACGTTGACTGTTGGATTATACCTTGCCCTGACCAGCCCTAGAACCTATATGGCCGAGACCTCCATCCTGGTCCAGGCCCAGACCGTTCCGGGAAATTATGTGAAATCCATTGTGTCAAGCGGCATCAGTTCAAGAATCAGTACCATTTCCCAGCAGATTATGAGTATGAGTAATCTTGAAAAGATTATTGATCAGTTCGGGCTTTTTGAGGAAGAAGGGGCCAAGGACATGTATCTGGAAGATAAGATTGAGGCCATGCGCAAACGCATCAAGGTCACCCTTTCCAGTGCGAGGTCCGGTGCCGATGCCTTTACCATTTCCTACAAGGGAAGTGATCCTGACAAGGTCATGCGGATTACCAACACCCTGACCAGCTTTTTCATGGATGAGAATCTTAAATTGCGCGAAGCACAGGCCATTGGAACCAGCGAATTTCTGGATGCCGAACTTGAAAAAACTCGAAAAAAACTGGTTGACCGGGAAGAGCAGTTATCGTCCTACCGGGCGAAAAATATGGGCGGACTGCCTGATGAGCTGGATTCCAATCTCAGAACCCTGGATCGGTTGCAACTGCAGCTCACTGACAAGCAGGCCATGCTCAGGGATGCGAAAAATGCCATCAACACCCTTAGCGCCCAGATAGCACAAGCCAGTAAAATGGGTTCCCAGGGAATGGATGATCAATTTGATTTTTCCGATTTTGGCGAAGAAGTTGGCATGGGTGGGGAGGACGAGGCAACGCTTGCCGAGGCGGAAAAACGCCTTGACGCCATGCTCCTCCGGTACACCCGGCAGCATCCGGATGTGAGACGGCTTGAGGCCGTGATTGAAAAGCTTCGCGCCAAAATTGAAGCCGCCCAGGCCCAGGAGGCTGCAGAAACGCTTGAACCCCTGGAAACGGAGAACCTTGATGTGGTTGAGCCTGGAATGAACTTTGCTGTCATGCAGCAGAAGACCCAGCTTGCCCAGATGAACCGGGAGATTCAGGCCCTTAACGCTGAAATCAAATCCATCCAGGAAAAAATGGTGGTTTACCAGAAACGGGTGGAAGATACCCCCAAGAAGGAACAGGACCTTCTTTCCCTTAAGCGAGACTATGCCAATATTCAGAGTGTTTTCAACTCTCTGCTGGACAGAAAGCTTGAGGCAGAGCTTTCCGTTAATATGGAAAAAAAGCAAAAGGGCGAGCAGTTCAGAATCCTTGACCATGCCCGAATTCCTGAAAAACCCATATCCCCGGATGTCAGGAAGATGCTTGTTTTTTCCCTGGCCGCTGGCCTGGGCGTTGCCGGTGGCATAATTTTTTTGCTTGAGGTGTTGGATTTTTCCATACGCAGGGATGAGGATATTGAGAAGCTTGGGCTTTTGGTCCTTGCATCTATTCCTCCCCTGAAAAACCCGGGGGATCGGTTAAAAAAACGACTGGAAATGATTTTTCTTTCATTAGCGGCAACCTATGCACTTGTTATGCTCGCCGCATTTATCGTTCTCAATGACAAGGGCCTGGACCGGGTTGTTAATTTTATTAAATCATTTATAAATGGCTGATCCAGTTATAAACAACTAATTCAGGGGTTTGCATTTTGGGAAAGATATTTAAGGCACTGGAAAAATCCAAAGAGATCGATATGGGCGATTCTGCTGTTGTTGAAAACGACAGCAGGGAAGATGACCTGCAGGATGATACTGCTGGTGAGGAAAACAGCCGGGGAGATGAGTCGCCGGAAACAGGGGCACATGTGCAAGAAGACCCACAGACCATTGAATTGCCCCAAAGTCTGGACAAAAGCCTCGTTACCCACCTCAAACCCCATTCGTCTGAGGCCGAACAGTTCCGGATATTAAAAACAACCATTCTTTTTCCTAAAACGGGAATACCTCCCCGGACCATCATGGTTACCAGCACTGCCCCGGGGGAGGGAAAATCTTTTGTGGCAAGCAATATTGCCATCAGTATCGCAAAAAGCATTGATGAGCATGTGCTGCTCATTGACTGTGATTTAAGGCTGCCATCCCTGCACACAAGATTCGGGTTTTCAGATATTCCCGGATTAAGCGAATACCTTAGGGCGGGAAAATCCCTTGGCTCAATTTTAAGGAAAACAGCCATTGATAAGCTTTCCCTGCTTCCGGCAGGAAAACCGCCTGCCAACCCGTCCGAGCTCATCTCGTCTGAACAGATGAGACGCCTTCTCCAGGAAGTCAAAGGCAGGTATGAGGATCGATATATTATCATTGATTCACCGCCTCCCTATCTCACTGCTGAAGCCAATGCCCTGGCACGACAGGTGGACGGGATTATCATTGTGGTTAAAGCAGGAAAGACCAAACGGTCCGATGTTCAGGATCTCATTGATACCTATGGAAAAGAAAAAATTCTCGGAGTTGTGAAAAATTTTGCGGACGCCAGGCACGGGTTCAAAAAATACGAGTATAAATAACGATTTTTTTAGGTGGAGCAAAGAAGTGACCAAACAATGCTGAGGCTTTTCAAACAATACTACCCTCTCAGGAACATCCTTTTTTTCATGGTCGAAGGGCTTGTGATTTTTGGCTCTGTTTTAATTGCCACCGTTCTTTTGACCCGTTCCAACTCCTATCTGTTTGACCTGATGCTGGTTGTGAGGGTCGCCCTTGTCACCCTGGTCTGTCAGATATCCTTGTACTACAATGATCTCTATGATTTCCAGGTGGCATCTTCAGTCTCTGAAATTTCCATCCGGCTTCTCCAGTCCCTGGGGATAACCGCCATTGTTCTTGCCGTTATCTACTATTTTTTTCCCCTTGTGATCATTGGCCAGGGAGCCTTTATCCTGAGCATCCTGTTTCTTCTGGTGCTGATCATTGGGTGGCGGATCTTTTATATTTATGTGCTGAACCAGGGGTTCTACAATGAAAAAGTACTGATCCTGGGTGCAAGTGATCTTGCAGTGGATATCTTTAACGAGGTCCAGGATAAGATCGACTGCGGATATACCGTTGCAGCCATTGTCCCGTTTGATGGGGAAGACTGTCTGTCGGGCAAGGTTCCTGACTCATTAATCGTCAAAAGTGACAGGGACCATCTGTGCCGGACGATTTTTGACCTGGGTATTAATAAGGTGATTGCTGCGTTAAAGGACAGCCGGGGCACCTTTCCGGCCAGGGAGCTTCTTACCTGCAAAACAGCTGGGATCGAGGTGCTCGAAGGCAATTCCTTTTATGAACTTCTCACGGGAAAACTCCTTGTTACCAAAATAAATCCCTCGTGGCTGATTTTTTCAGACGGGTTTAAACGTTCGACATTTCGAATGGCCTTAAAGCGTATGGGTGATATTATTTTTTCCGTCGTCCTGCTGGTGTTGCTTTTTTTTCCCCTTCTGGTTGTGGCGCTTTTAATTAAAATTGACTCAAGGGGTCCCATACTCTTCTGCCAGGACCGGGTGGGCCAGGGGCGCAAACAGTATATGATGTACAAATTTCGTTCCATGGTTGAGGATGCAGAAAAGAAGAGCGGACCCGTATGGGCACTGGACAATGATTCCAGAATTACCCGCGTGGGCAGGGTCATCCGAAAGTTTCGCATTGATGAAATCCCCCAGGTGTGGAATGTATTCAAGGGAAACATGAGTTTTGTCGGTCCAAGGCCGGAACGAAAGCACTTTACGGATGAGCTTGAAGAAAAAATTCCCTATTATGGGGAGCGCTTTGTGGTGAAACCCGGTATAACCGGGTGGGCTCAGGTTTCCTACGCCTATGGCGCCTCCGTGGATGATGCCATTGAAAAGTTGAATTACGATCTTTTTTATATTAAAAACATGTCCATTATGTTTGATGTGATGATCGTGCTCCGTACCATAAAAACAGTGGTGTTCGGGCGCGGATCAAGGTAGTATCAGTTTTGGTCGTTAAAATCTGGTTGTAAAAATATAACTTGTAATCAAGGAAGCGGAGCTATGTCTTTTAATCGGGGTCTGTTTGTGGTAAGTCTCATTTCAATGGTGATCGGATGTTTCTTTCAGCCTGGGATTTCCCGGGGTGAAGCCCAGGAAACCATGGAAGATTACAAAATAGGGGCCGGGGATGTGTTTAAAATTGATGTGTGGAAGGAGCCGGAACTCTCCCTTGAGGCATCGGTGGTCAGAATTGACGGCAAAATAACCTTTCCCCTTCTGGATGACCTCCAGGCGTCTGGACTCACCACCATGGATCTTAAGGCCGTCATTGAAAAACGACTTTCCGATTTTGTGGAGGCCCCCCAGGTGACTGTAACCCTTATCAGTCCGGGCAGTCAGCGGTATTACATCCTTGGGGAAGTCAACGAGACGGGCGAATACCCCATTGGAAAAAAACTCACCATTTTGCAGGCATTTGCCATTGCAAAGGGGTTTACCGAGTGGGCCTCAAAGAAAGAGATCATTCTGTTTCGCCGGGAGAATGGTCAAGAGCGGATTATCCGGGTCAATTACAAGGATATCACCAAGGGTGATTTCAGCAATAATGTGTTTATCCAGGCAGACGATACCATCATCGTACCTTGACCCATAACGTGAAAGGGGACCTGAATAATGGTGAGCATTCCTAAAGAATCAAAACCGATACCGACGCCTGCTCTGGTCGGTATTCTGACCTGTGTCATGGTTGTATCCTGGGCTGTCCAGACCTTTGCAATGAAGATGGAATTCTCCCCCAGCCTTTATATCTCAGAGGATTACACGGACAATCATTTCCAGACGGACACTGACAAACGAGAAGAATTCTATACCACCTATGGGGTAGGGCTTTCCCTTGGATTTCTCGAACGTACGGGCCAGGCTGTTCTGAGTTACAGCCCTGAATTCAAGGATTACAAGAATAACTATGAATCCGATGGGTGGGAGCACAACGCCTCGTTTGCCGGCAATCTCAACCCGAGCAAGCAGGTGGCCGTTGATTTCAGCTTTAACTACGACGGCCATGGGGATGACAACCAGGGGGATACCTGGCAGCATGGTGCATATGTGGGCACGGCCATCCAGGTGACAAGGCATACGGATCTCACCCTGTCCGGGGATTACACCAAATCCTATGATCGTCAGGTGAGAACCGGTGAGTGGAAGGAAAGTGAAGACACTTCCATCACAACCAAAGTCACCCATCAGTTTGGGGAAATGAACTCCCTGGACCTTGGATATACCTATTCCTTTGACAACTATGCAGACCTGGATTCAGATGAATATGAGAGTCATGAACCCTCAGCTTTTATATCCTTCTGGTTTACGCCCCAGTGGGGATTTGATTCCAACATTTCCTTTGAAAGTAGAACCTATGAAATAGATGAAGATGAGAAAATATATACGGGTGATATCAGACTGATTAAAAAAATTACCCGGCATTTTGACACCTATGTAAAGTACAAGCATACCCGGACGAACAGGGATTCTGGGGATGAAAGCGTATACAACCCTTCTGTAGGGTTTGACTGGAGCATCACGGAGGATTCCGGCCTCAGCCTTGGGCTTGGGTACCTGATCCAGGAATGGGATACAGAGACGGACTCTGGCCTTTTTGTTGACCTTGACGCCTTTAAAACTTTTGATTTCAGCAGAAGGGGTACCCTGACCCTGTCGGCCTCAAGCGGGTATGATGCCTCAAGCGATGATGCGGCAAGCCTTGGATTTAATGTCTATTACCAGGCAGGATTCCTATACAGTTACGAAGTTACAAAAAGACTCTCGGCCGATCTTGATGGCTCCTATATCCGGGACGAATATACTGAACCCGATGTCAACCGGGTTGACAATACCACAAATCTTGGACTCTCCCTGTCGTGGATGCCCCTGCGGTGGATGAACATCAGATTCTCCTATAATTTTGAGGATTATACGTCAGACTCAGATACCATAGCGGAATACACTGAAAACAAGGCAACAATGATGGTCACCCTTTATCCTTTAAGAACCTTGCCAGCCAAGGAATTGATTTCAAGGAGTGATTTTGACAAGCGGATTTTTAAGAATTAGGCAAACCGATGACCTATAAAAACACATTAATCCTTGCCGGCATCATGGTTCTGACCATGGTCGTGGCAGGGCTTTCCAGCCATTCTGAAATCATCAAGCCCAACGAATAAGGTTAGATTGTGTGAGCGCAGCGAACCACAATCTGAACCGTTTGTTGGACAAGCCCGGTCACACCTTATATAGAAAATAGCTTTTTCGGAGCAAGGCCGCCTGATCAGACGGATGTGGGGCAGGACCGGTTCTTTTTTCGAAAAATTGATCTTTGAAATAAATTCATCAAATTATCGAGGCCGTTCGAACCCAAAAAGGCTGTTTTCTGCGCGCAAGTATGCGTTGCCGGGAGAACCAGTTTCCTTTCACGCTTAGTGATGTGCGGAATTTGGATTAGTCAACACCTCCTTTTCAGCTCGTTCATGCTGGTCAGGCAACCAGCGGCAGAAGAATTTGTGTTTGGATGATTTTCATCTTTGCTCCACAAATGGGACAGGTGATGGCGGGTCGTTTTTTCTGTCTGCTTGCAAGCATACGGAATGGAATGACTCGCAATATTAGCTGAAGGAGTTTAATGAGTTTCTTGCTGCAGGGATGAAGGAATCCATAACACCGGATTCTACGAAAACCCTTGGGCAGGATATGGAGCATGAGCAGATAAAGAAATTTTTCTCCGGTCACGGTCCGGGTTTTGTATTTTTTAGACTTTGCGTGCAGGTAACGGAAGGTCACCATGCCGTCTTCGCATCGCAAGATGTCCTTTTCCTGAATGACTCCCCGGTAAAGATATTTTCCAAGATAGATGATGGCCTTGTCGCCGTTGCCGACGTTTTTGCAATGAACAATCCACTTTTCGGGGCAATCCCCGGGCAGTTTCAGGCCCTGATCGACCAAGGCTTCCAGCATTTTTGCCCGGAAGACCTTTGCCAGGGCCCTTTCGTTGAAGAGGTATCCGGCCTTTTTCTTCCATAAACGGGTTAGCATGTTGATGCTTGCCGCGGGCATGACGACATGAATATGGGGATGATACTCGAGCTCTCGTGAATGCGTGTGGAGTATGGCGGTGAACCCGGCTGCTCCACCAAGTTTTTTGTCGTTCCGGGTGAAGGTTTTCAGGGTCTCCTGGACACAATCAAACATCAGGGAATAGACGATTTTCTGGTGCCTCCATGTCAAGGCCCGAAGTTGCCTGGGGAGGGTGAAGGTGGCCAGGTAGTATTCGGCCGGGAGTCGCTTGTCCAGTTGATTTTCGATCCACTGCTGGTTTTCATGGTTCTGGCAATGGGGGCAGTTTCTGTGACCACAGGAGTGGGGAATATATCTTTTTTCGCCGCAGTCATGATCTGTGCATTGTGCCAGCATGTGCGGGCCATGCTCCTGCCTGCACTGCTCCATAGCCCAGAGGGCCTTTTGGTGACTGGGTAGGATTGAATCTTTGTATTGCTCCAGAAAGCCATGCTTGAATTTGTTGATTATTGTGGAGATTAGAATCATTTGACACCTCCCCAGGTAATATCAAAGGTGTCGGTCAAGGAATTGACGGCCTGGCGGGCGTTGTTTTTAGTGACGGTCGTCAGGTGAGTATATCTGGAGGTAGTCAGGATGCTGACATGTCCCAGGATCTGCTGGAGTTCGACAAGATCTACGCCGGATTCCAGCATATGGGTGGCATAACTGTGGCGAAGCGAGTGGCATGAAATTTTTTTTTAATACCGAGTTGCGTGACCACGGCCTTCATGGCAGTCTGAATTCCGCCTCTGTCCAAGGGCGTATCTACCAGATGTGCATTTTTCAGCCCCCGCTTCCGATTGGGAAAGAGGAACTCTGAGTGTCGATGGACAGACCAGAAATTTCTCAGGGTCTGCAAGGTCTTCTCCGGCAGGGGAACCAACCTGTCCTTGTTTCCCTTGGCGTCGCGGATGTGGACCCGCATATTGACAGAATCGATATCGCCGGCCTTCAACCTGATTCCTTCTCCAAGACGCAAGCCCAGTGAATAGGCTGTGAAGAAGAAAACCCGGTAACTCAACTGTCGTGTAGCGCAGACCAGTTGTTGGAGTTGTTCTACCGAAAGAATATCCGGAATCCTGGTGGTCTTCGGTGGTTTGATCAGGGGGATGTCCTCCCAGGTCTTGCCCAGCACTCTGGTGTAAAAAAACTTCAGGCCATAAAGGTCGAGCTTGACTGCACTCCAGGAACGGTTCTCGAGCAGGTCGTTGAAGTAATCAAGGAGTTGGTCGGTGGTCAGGTTTTCGACCCGGCAGTCGAAATAGTTGCCGATCCGCCTGATCGCCCGTGAGTAGGCCTCGATGGTCTTAGGTTGCAGGCCTGCCAGTTTCAAGCATTGAAGATGCTTATGGTAATACTTGTTGAATTTTGGATCATTGGGCATGCTGGTGTCCATTGTAAACCTCCTTTTTGAAGTAACTGGTCAATGGCGGATGCGTTGGCATCGCCTTTTCCGGTATATCACTATAAGAAGGCAAAATTAAAATGTGTTGATTTTTAAAAAAGGTGGGACTTGCAGTCTCCGCGTAGCGGCTTCGTCCAACAAGCCCTTTGATACTTTTCCCATGACCATTGGCCCGTGGACTGGAACCACGTCAACCTTTGATCAAAAGGTTTACGATATTCTGGGGGTTGAGGATTCCATCCTTGCCTCCTATGAAACGCCAGATGGCAGAGATGTGCAGCTCTATGTGGGGTTTTACCAGAGCCAGAAAGAGGGAGATTTGATCCATTCTCCCAAGAACTGCATGCCCGGTTCCGGCTGGAATATCCTAAGATCCTCCATTGAACCCGTGGATGTGGGGCAGAACAACAATGGAAAAAATATCAATGTGATAAAGCTGATCCTGGTCAAAGATTCGCAAAAACAGGTGGTGCTTTACTGGTTCCAGTCCAGGGGGAGGATCATATCTTCCGAGTACATGCAGAAAATATGGCTGGTCATTGATTCCATAACTAAGCATAGAACTGATGGTTCCTTTGTACGCCTCATCTCTCCTGTTGTTGAAAACGAAGATAAAACCCTGGAGATTTTAAAAGATTTTACAAAACAGATTTATCCTTACTTAAACGAGTATATTCCATCGTGATTCAAACCCTTCACAAGGTCTTTGAAGAATTCCCGGATATTCTGATTGTCACTGTCTTTGGGTCTGCCTCAAGGGGAACGCTCGGAACGAACAGCGATATAGACATTGGTGTTGCCGCAGAGTCTCAATTAAGCTTTGAACAGAAAACGGATATCTATTTGGCATTGACCAGTGCCTTTGGCCGGGAAATAGATTTGATTGATCTAAATCAAGTCAACGGGGTCATCCTTAAGAGTGCCCTGTGCAGTGGGGAAATCGTCATCAAGCGGTCTGTGCCTCTTCTGGCTCGACTTTTAAAGAAACTGTGGTACAATCAGGCGGACATGATGCCTAACACAATAATGGTGATGGAACAACAAATTCAGAGGTTTATTGATGGACAAACAGATCATTCTGGATAAACTTTCGTCATTAAAACGATGTGTTGAACGTGTGGAGTCCAAAGTTCCGAAAAACAGTGCTGTTTTGAAGATTGATTTTGATCTTCAGGACATTATTTCACTTAATCTTCAGCGGGCAGTTCAGGTCAGTGTGGATATTGCAGCTCACATAAATGCCGGACTTGATGACGCCCGGCCACCGGCCAGCATGACAGATAGTTTTGATAATCTAAACAGAGCCGGGATTCTTTCAGAGAGCCTTTGCATAAGGATGAAAAAAAGTGTCGGCTATAGAAATATAGCCGTTCATGAATATTCAACCATTAATTGGGATCTTGTGTTTTCAGTTGCTACGAAAAATTTGAATGATTTTAGAGAATTTTCAAAAAGTATTTTGACGTGGTTGAAAGTACAGAGTTGAAATTATGAATTTTAAATTAGAAAAAAATCTGGCCATCCAGATCCTGATCCTGACAGGCGTGTTTGTGGCCCTTTACAGTCACGCCATTGCTACCCTGATCTATGACTGGTCCAACAATGCCAACTTCTCCCACGGCTTTTTGATTCCCTTTGTGGCCGCCTACATGGTGTGGCACAAGAAAGAGACCCTTAAGACCATTGAGATAAAATCCTCTCCAGCAGGCATTGGTGTGATTGTTTTTGGCATGCTCTGCTATCTTGCCGGCACCATCGGGTCAGAGCTGTTCGTCATGCGATCGTCCATGATTATCACCATCTCCGGCATGGTTATTTATCTTTTTGGTTTTCAGATATTTAAGGCTGTACTCATCCCCATACTTTATCTCATTCTCATGATTCCCATTCCCGCCATTATCTGGAACAAAATCGCCTTTCCCCTCCAGTTGTTTGCGGCCAATCTTTCGTCAGGCATGGTTCATCTTCTGGGAATACCCGTGTTAAGGGACGGCAACATACTTCACCTTGCCAATACCTCCCTTGAGGTTGTGGATGCCTGTTCCGGCATTCGCTCCCTTACCTCCCTTCTGGCGCTGTCAGGTGCATTTGCCTTTATCGCCCCTTTGGGAAATTTTAAGAAATGGGTGCTTTTCTTTTCCGCATTGCCCATTGCGGTTGTGGTCAATATCGTTCGTTTGACCATCACCGCCGTCATGGCAACCTATATCGGTCCTGAAGCGGCCCAGGGTTTTTTGCATGAGATGTCAGGAATTCTGGTATTTGCAGTTGCCCTTGCCCTGGTCTACCTTGTGTTTATCATTGAATTGAAATTTGAAAAATAAAAGAGTCCTCAGAATTTTTTTAGAAATCATTAGGTGATCCAGAATGTCTATATGATTCTTGACATAATTCTGATTGATGATATTATTTGATATTAATATAAAGTCAAATACTGCCATCATAATTGAGGTGTATAATGAAAGCGATTACAGTCCGCGGAATAGCGCCGAATGTAGCCATAAAATTAAAGGAAATTGCATCAAAGGAAAACAAAAGTCTTAACCAGTTGATGCTTGATTTAATTCAAATAAGGGTAGGGATAAAGAAAGAGAAAAAATTCACCCGCACTTATGATGATCTTGATTTTTTGTTTGGGAAATGGTCAGACAAGGAATTTGACATGGTTCAAACAAAGATTGATGATGAAAGAATCATTGATCCGGAGCTATGGAAGTGAAAAGAATACTGATTGATACCAATATCTATTCCCATGCCATGCGTGCAGATCATGAAGTGACTCATTTGTTAAGGAAGGTGGATGAAATTGGGATCTCAGTCATCAGTGTAGGTGAACTTTATTCAGGATTTAAAGGTGGAACAAGAGAACGTGGGAATCGAGACGAACTTGAATTGTTTTTGGACTCTCCAAGGGTTGTGCTCTATTCAGTTGATATCCAAACCGCTGATTATTATTCAGAGATCATCACAAATTTGAAAAAAGCAGGAACGCCTATTCCAACCAATGATATCTGGATCGCTTCTGTTGCATTTCAGCATGGACTGAAATTATTTACAAAAGATGTCCATTTCTCTTTTGTAAAAGGGCTTATACTTGTCTAAACCAAATAAAACTTTAAATAAATCAATTCTCCTGACCTTTGACGTTGAAGACTGGTTCCAGGTGGAAAATTTTAAGGGCTATATCCCTTTTTCCTCCTGGTCATCCCTTGATATGCGGGTGGAGAGCAATACCCAAATAATCCTTGATTTGTTGGATTCATTTGCCTTTAAACCCAAAGCCACTTTTTTCATCCTGGGTTGGATTGCCAAAAGGGTACCAGGTCTTGTAAGAGAAATTCATGACAGGGGCCATGAAGTTGCCTCCCACGGAATTTCCCACCATTTGTGTACCCACCAGTCCTTGGGAGAATTATCCGAGGATTTGTCAGCCAGCAAAAAACTGCTTGAAGATTTGACAGGGGAGGGTGTTTACGGGTATCGAGCCCCTAGCTTTGCTGTTGACAACGATATTCTAAAACTCATCCAGAAGGCCGGATACCTCTACGATTCAAGCTATAATTCGTTTGCCATGCACGGAAGATATGGCAGGCTTGATCTCTCCCAGGCAGAAAAACAGGGTACAGCATTTAAGCCTTTCTCTGATTTTTTAGAGTTGCCTGTGAGCAATCTTAGTCTTGGAACGAAGATTTTTCCCCTGGGAGGGGGCGGCTATTTTAGGCTTATACCGTTTCAACTGTTCAAGCAGGGCATGAAGTCCGTTTTAAGCAAGGACGATGCCTTTGTCTTTTATTCCCACCCCTGGGAGTTTGATCCGGATCAACCCCGGGTAAAACAGGCGTCAAAGGGTTTTAAATTCAGGCATTATACTAACCTCGGTCGAACCCGTAAAAAACTCTATTCACTGATAGACACCTTTAGCCGATGTGAGTTCTCAACCTGCAAGAATTATATCGGTTGAGTAATTCCCTAAGGGCCGCAAAAATTTTAACCAGGAGTGTAATGAGCTCACCCAAGAAAAAAATTCCACCCCCACCCCCCATGAGTCCCTATATCTTTACTATCCTATTATTTTTTTTCGGACTCTGGTGTTTCTACGACGGTTGGTTGACAAGCGACCCCGATATGCAAAAACATGCCCTTTTTAACAAGGTATTAAGCATCGTTCTGCTACCCTGGGGCGTTTATGATTTCTTTAAGATTAGAAAAGCCCGCAATGCCGAATCAACCGACCAAGATTAAAATAACAAAAAATGACAAATAGAAACCTGGCTTTACCCTATCTCTTACCCTATTTTGCCTATGTGGGGATTGCGTCGCTTTTGGACGGCAAGATATCCATTGAGTTCAACTACCTGTTGAGAATTTTGGTGGTAACGCCCTTGATTGTGTGGGGCTGGAAGTGGTTCATGCCCCTGTCCTCCCCGGGAAAAAAGTTTATGTCTGTTCTGTGGGGAGTCGGAACGGGCCTTGTGGGTTTTGCCCTGTGGTGTCTGCTACTGGCTCCTTTTATCGATTCATTTGAAGGGGATGCCTGGCGGCCACAGGGCTTTTTTTTGCGGCTCGTTGCGGCAGGGCTGCTGGTTCCCGTCTTTGAAGAGATGGCCATCCGTGGATATGTATTCCGGGTTGCCCTTCAATGGGATCAGGCCCGTAAAGCCAGATCCCCGGAACCTCTTGAAGCTGCACTTGATCGATCCAATCTTCTGGATGTAAAAGATGGTGCATGGACATGGCCTGCCGTATTGATATCCTCCATTGCCTTTACCCTTGGCCACACATCTCCTGAATGGTTGGCAGCCTTTGCCTACAGCCTCCTCATCTCCTGGCTCTGGGTAAAGAGGGGGGACCTTCTCTCCTGCATTGTGGCCCATGGAACCACCAATTTGGTGCTGGCGGTCTTTGTTTTTATGACTGGTCAGTGGGGGTTCTGGTAACCCCATCAAAGTATTTCAAGATTGTTAAAATTCGCTCATAATGCCCTTTTTCGATCAAAATAGGCATATTAATCTCTAAAAAAAGTTCGCTTGTAAATGGAATGGAGTCAAGACAATAAAAATAATACAATATACAGAATCCTATAAAAAAGCTTGGGATGATTTTGTAAATTATCATCCCAATTCAAATTTATATCATTTGTCAGGGTGGAAAAATGTGATTGAGAAAACCTATGGTCATAAAACCTTCTATCTCATGGCCATAAACGCTGCAAACGCAATTATTGGCATTCTTCCCCTTGCTCATTTGAAGCATTTTGTTTTTGGTAACAATTTGGTGTCCATACCTTATTTTGACATGTCCGGTATCTTGGCAATTGATGAACAAACAGAAAAAATGCTTTTTAGTGAAGCCATAAAATTAGGGCAAAAACTCAAGGTCGATTCAATTGAACTGCGTCATTCAACGCCTTTATCATTGCTTTATAAAATCAATCAAAAAGATTCAACGATTACCTACCAATGTAATACTGATGAAGATCTGATAATCCATGAATTAAAGGATCAAAAGGTTCGTATGGTTCTTCAATTACCAGAAACTTCTGAGATGTTAATGAAATCTTTTAATTCAAAATTTCGAAATAAAATAAAGCGACCCATTCGGGACGGTTTAAAATGCAAAACAGGCGGGATCGAACTTTTGAATGATTTTTACACTGTTTTTACAATTAACATGAGAGATCTGGGTTCTCCTGTTCATTCAAAGGATTTTATTAAAAATGTGCTAAAAGAGTTTCCTGATAAAGCAAAAATAGGGATTGTTTATAAGGATAAACGTCCCATTGCCTGTATATTGGTAATTGGATTTAAAAAGATGCTGGCCAATCCGTGGGCCTCTTCCCTGAGGGAATTTGCAAATTTGAGGGCAAATACCCTTCAATACTGGACCATGCTGGAATTTGCATGTGACAATGGTTATACCTGTTTTGATTTTGGACGTTCCTCACCCGATGAAGGAACTTATAAGTTTAAGGAAAAGTGGGGTGCCACATCGACTCCTCTTCATTGGTATTACACTTCCATGGACGGTGGTGTGGTTGATACAGCAAGTTCAAAAAAAGCTAAATTTGATGCAGCCATTAAACTTTGGCAAAAAATGCCCGTTGTTTTTACAAAAATGATTGGTCCTTTCATCCGAAAAAATATCAGCTTGTGATCCATTAAACCTATTATGAAAATTCTTTACATTGCCCATCGAATACCCTATCCACCCAATAAAGGGGATAAGATACGAACATTTAATGAAATAAAGTATCTTTCAGTTTTTCATGAAATTCATTTGGCCTGTTTAGCGGATAATCCAGAAGATTTGAAATACGACAAGAATCTGAAGAAGCATTGTGAAAAAGTAAAGGTAATTCCCTTAAACACAAAACTTGCAAAGATAAAAAGCTTGATTGCTTTATTGTCTAAATCACCATTGTCGGTGAGCTATTTTTATTCAAGACAACTTCAAAGAACCATAAATAATTGGGTGTCAGCAACACAGTACGATGCAGTTATCTGTTTTTGTTCGACAATGGCTGAATATATATTTCGATCACCTCAATTAAATCCTGTTTTAAATTCTAATGGGCCTGTTTTAATAATGGATTTCTGTGATCTGGATTCTGAAAAATGGGGTCAATATGCAAATAAAAGTCGATTTCCCTTTAATATAGTTTATGGGATAGAACACAAACGTTTATTTAAGTATGAAAAATCTATTAATAATGCTTTTCATCATTCTGTAGTGGTTTCCCCACGTGAAAAAGAACTGTTTACTGAATTGTATCCGTCTGTGAAGAATATTACGGCAATTCCCAATGGGGTGGATTATGAATATTTTTCACCATATGCCAAGTTTGATTCTATAGAATCAGGAGACAGTCATTCCCACCCGATTTTAGTCTTCACAGGTGCCATGGATTATTATGCCAACATTGAAGGTGTTACCTGGTTTTGCAATGAAATTTTGCCTGGAGTAAAAAAAACATACCCTAAAGTTCAGTTTTATATAGTGGGAAGTAATCCCGCATCAAAAGTCAGGGAACTGGAAAATATTCAAGGCGTTAAAGTAACCGGTTTTGTAGAAGATATCCGGCCTTATTATCAATTCGCCGATGTTTGTGTGGTCCCGCTTAGAATCGCTGCCGGAATCCAGAATAAAGTATTAGAGGCCATGTCCATGGGTAAACCAGTTGTAACTACTGCAAAAGCCTTGGATGGGATTCATGCTGTTATTGATGAACATGTCCTGGTTGAAGATCTGCCGCTAAAATTTTCGATTGCTGTTACTCAACTACTTACAAGCATAGAACAAAGAAAGACGCTTGGAGCAAACGCAAGAAAATTTGTAAAACAAAAATATAACTGGGAAATCAACATGGGGCATTTTGAGCGTCTGCTTCATGCTTCCGATTTAATGGGTATATGATTATGATACAAGGAAAAACCATTATCTGCTTTGCCAGCGGATACGAGGCCCCCCCCACAAGTAAGCACCATGTGATGCATCTTCTGGCCGAGACTAATGTGGTGTTATGGATTAATTACCACGGGTCCCGGGTGCCCACAGCAAGCTCTTCAGATTTGGTTTATATGGTAAAAAAACTTTTGCAGGTGATAAAAGGATTAAAACGACCAAGAAAAAATCTTTATGTGTTAACTCCCCTGGTCATCCCCCTGCCAAGTTCACCCCTTGTGCGAAGGTTGAATCGATTGTTGTTGATAACCCAGATCCGACTGGCCTTGGGAAAGGTAAAAGAGGGGCCGACGCAGATCTGGTCATTTACTCCGGATGTTGCATACACCCTGGGTCATTTTAATGAAGAAAAAGTGGTGTACTATTGTGTTGATGATCATGCGTCATTTTCTGGTTACAATAAGGCCCAGGTTTTACAGGATGAAAAAGAACTTTGCCATAAATCTGATCTTGTAATTACTACAGCCATGGTTTTGCAGGAGGCGAAAAAGGACTGGAATCCCAATACCATTCTTGTTCCCCATGGGGTCGATTTTGATCATTTTAACCGAGCGGTTCATGAAACTTTTTCATGCCCAAAGGAATTGGAATTCATTCCAAGGCCCCGCTTGGGATTTTTTGGTCTAATCCGGGATTGGGTGGATGTGGATCTGTTGTGGGAGGTGGCCCAAAAAAGGGCGGATTGGCATTTTGTGTTAATTGGCGATGCTGATTCAAGTGTGGAATTGAGCAAGTATAGATCCACCCCTAATATGCATTTTTTAGGACGTAAAAAATACCAGGATCTGCCGGCATTTTGCCAGCATTTTGATATGGGGCTGATTCCTTTTAAGGTCAATGAACTTACCCATGCAGTAAATCCAATTAAGCTTCGTGAGTATCTTGCAGCGGGGCTGCCTGTCATCTCAACTCCGATGCCAGAGGTTAAACTGTATGATAAGTTTATTCAGATTGTAGAAACCCAAGAAGAATTTGAAAAAGCTGTTGAAAAGTATCTTTTAGAATCAAAGGAAGACCGCAGATTAAGCATCAAAGCCATGTCTCAAGAAACCTGGCCTGAGAAAATTAAGCAAATTTGCAGTAGTTTGTATTGATTTCGGACCTCTATATGTTCTTACATTTGGAAAGTGATTTGTTTTTAAACGTCAGGAATGAGTATGGAATCAAAACGAAATAACAATTTAGATTTATTGCGTACTATAGGGTTGTTAGGTGTGATTTTGGCGCACGTATCTCCACCTGATATTGTAATGCAGCTTAGAACTTTTGATGTACCTTTGATGGTCTTTGTCAGTGGAATTGCGTATGGGATCTCTAATGATAATCAGTCTGCATCTGTTTTATATTATCGGCATCGACTCTTAAGGTTATTGGCTCCAACTTGGACTTTCTTACTCGTTTTTTTCTCGTATTTTTGGATCGTCGATATAGTCACTAATGACCATTACATTACCTCGTATCTCATTATAAATAGTCTTTTCTTAAGAGGGGGGGGGATTGGTTATCTTTGGATTATCAAGGTGTTTCTGTTAGTCGCAATAAGTTCGCCGATTATCCAGTATGTTAACAAACGAATACAAAATAATTTTATTTATTATTTTTTTATATGTATGCTTTTAATCTTATATTTTTATTTAACTGATATAAAAATTGCGAATAATATTGAATTTCAAAATAGCCTTTTTAGGATTTTGGTCAATGAATATCTATTTTATATAATACCCTATTCATTGATATTTGCAGTTGGATTGCGCATTTCAATTCTACCAAAAAATCAAATTATTATTTTATTCCTTTTTACGCTGATTTCATACGTGTTTGTTTCTCGGATTAACGTAGAAAATGTATTTTCTAATATCAACGCATTCAAATATCCCCCCCAATCATTTTGGACTATTTATGGCCTAATGATTTCTATCCTGCTATATCTTTTTCTAACATACGGTAATATGCATTTGCAGTTTCATAAGTTAATTTTTTTTATGAGCTCATCCTCCATGTGGATATATTTATGGCATATATTTTTGTTGAAAAATTGGAATCATGGGACGGGTCATATCCCCGATTTTGCAAAAAATTATTTTGTAAAATTCCTTGTTCTTACTGTGCTTGCGTCACTGATAACCTACTTGCAAAAAAAAGGTTTCCATTTTCTAATAGCTAAATATGAAAAACATCATTTTATTTATAGGGTTATATCCGTATGTTTTTTAAAATAATTACCTCCCAATATGGATTCATATAATAATGACAGGTGCACGTATTGTTTTAAGAAATTTAACCGCAAATTGGATCGGACACGGGGCCGGTCTTGTGGTTATGTTCTTTTTATCCCCTTTTATCGTCCATACACTTGGCGTTACAGAGTATGGAATCTGGCAACTTCTGACTGTTTTAACAGGATATATGGGCGTCCTGGATCTTGGGGTAAGGGCCAGCACAGGTCGTTATATTATTCTTTTTCTCGGCCAGCAGGAATATGAAAAGGTTGATGAAACCATACGCACCGGTTTGGGCCTTTATACCGTCTTAAGCGGGCTTATACTGTTTGCCGGTTTCATACTTGGACTGGTGTTTCCATGGGTGTTCCCTTCTGTTCCCCAGGAATATCATATGACTGTGGCGGTCTTGCTTCCCGTACTTGCTGTCAATATATGGATTTCAGCGTTAAGAACGATTCTTTCCAGTTTGCTTGCAGCATATGACCGATTTGATCTGGCAAGGGGATCAGATCTTATAATGCTTGCGGTCCGCACGATTGGTACTATTGTGGTACTTAAGCTGGGTATGGGGTTGATCGGTTTAACCATCGCAATTGTCGGTTGTAATATCGTTGGCTTAATAGTCAATTTAATGCTTTGCAATCGTATCCATAGCGGGCTTAAACTCTGGCCTCTGATGTTGAAAAAAGATCGAATGAAAGAGCTCTATAACTACGGAATTGGAGCATTCGTTGTAGCGGTATCTGCCAAGATTATCGGTCAAACTGATTTGCTGCTGGTTGGGAATTTGATCAGTATTGACTCCGTTGCTGTATATAGTATCGGTGCTATGCTTATTTATTATTCTGATACTTTTACCAAGCAGATCTATATGACCTTTTTCCCCTCGTTACAACGGGCTGTTGCCCAGGAAAATTTCGGTGAGGTCAGATGGATACTTAACCGGTTGATAAGCTTGTCACTTATCCTTGGTATACTTATGTATGTTGGATATGCTTTTTTTGGTGTATCGTTCATAACACTCTGGATGTTTGATGCGAAGATTTTTCCTTTGACCTCGGTTGAATCGGCTGCCAAGGTTATGGCAATTCTTTCCTGTGCAAAACTGTTGCTTCTTTTAGGGCAGTTTAGTCGAAGTCTTCTTGCTGCAACCGGTCATATAAGTTTTTCCGCCAAAATGACAATAGTCGAGGCGATGATCAACTTAATTTTGTCTATTTCATTTGTTGTCGTGTTCGACTGGGGTTTGACAGGTATTGCAGCGGGGACTTTGGGTTCTCACCTTCTCATACAAACAATTCTTGTACCACATTATGCCTGTAAGAAAGTTGGAATGAGCTGGGGCGGTTTGCTGCTGTCAACGGGTAGCAGGGGTTTAATTGCAGCTGGACTTTTTTCAGGGATTTGCTTTGGCATGCAACATCTTTTTACAACACAAAATTGGTTTGAGTTTTTTATCCAGGTTGCGGCCTGTGTTTTGTGTTATATTCCCATTGCTTTGTTATTGCTTGTTTCATCAAATGATAAAAAACGCCTATGGAATAAAATTTATCGGCCAATTGTAAAATCCTAGCGTTTATGAATAAATTAACAATGAACTTTGTCATGATTCTATCAATGAGAAGCCATATGTATCAAGTGGAAGATAAGGGCAATAAATATGAACTATACTAATCCTCCTGCCATCATTCTTGGCTCGGGCGGCAATGGACTCGGGGTTGCACGTTCATTGGGGCGAAGAGGGGTTTATACCATTGTCATAACCGATAAAATTAACAGTCATGAAATGTGCAGCCGTTTTATCGATAAAAAAATTTATTTTTCTGGTTCGGATGAAAGCCTTGTAGAAATGTTGATAACCAATAGTGCCCTGCATCAATATTCTCCAGTGTTGTTTCCAATTCGTGACATAACCGTTTCTGCAATTGCAGACAGGTTGGCTGAGTTGAAAAAAATATATCGTATTGGAATGCCGGACGCCCAGATAATAAAAACTGCCTTATCAAAGACAAGTTTTGATAGGATGGCGTTGGATAAAGGCTTTCCAACGGCTAGAACCTTTACTGTTAAGAATTTTTCCCAAATGGATGAAGTCAGCAATCAAGTCTTGTTCCCCTGTATTTTAAAACCCGAGTTGAGAAGCAATGAGTTCTTAAATGTTGCATCAGCCAAAGCTTTCATAGCTAATACAGCAAAAGAGTTAAAAGATCAATATCAGTCTTTTGCCATGGCTTCACCAGAGGTCGTTGTTCAAGAATATATCCCTGGTGGAGAAGAACAATTGTATTTTTGTTTTCAGTATTACAATCGTGATAGTGATCCTGTGGTATCAATTACCGGTAGAAAAATACGTCAATGGCCTCCAATTTGTGGCAGTACCTCATCTTGTGAAGTGGTTAATATCCCCGAGATTGAAAATTTATCCACCCGTTTTTTTAAAAGTATTAATTATTTTGGCCCATGTTCTACGGAATTTAAGAAAGATCCAAGAAATGGAAAATATGTTTTTATTGAGCCTACCATAGGTCGGACTGATTGGAACAACAGCTTTTCTGAGGGAAATGGAATACCCATACCATTTATCGCTTATTGTGATATTGTCGGTTTATCAATCCCAAATTTTTATCAAAAACGGTTGAAGTATCGTTGGGTTCGGTGGTCAGCCGATTATGAAGCGGCAGTATATCAGCTTAAAAAAGGAGATCTAACCCTTTTCGATTGGCTTAAATCTCTCAGGCCACCAATTGTTGGACCTATTTGGAGTCTGGATGATCCTGTTCCTCTACTGAGTTCGTACTTCTCCCGTATTCAACGGAAGCTATTTAAATTATTAAACTAAAAAAATATTAATTTGTTAAACTTGATCATCATGTTTAAATGGGAATAAAAATAAGGGCAGATCTGATAATAAAATCTTCCTGAAAGAGACGATAAAATAATTTTATATATACAGGAATCAAAATGTCTTTGAGTTTAATAAAAAAACATATAAGAAAAATTTGGCTAAGAGAAAAGTATCATTTCTACGTAAAAAAATTGTCAAAAAGTAATTTTGTTGAAAAAACAATTTTATTTAAAGAAGCTAAAAATGAGGACCTTAGTGCTGTTGCCGTTCAGTTTAAAAGTCATTTCGGAGAAAATGGTTTTGAATATTTATCAGGGAAAATAAATTCTGGTGAGATACTTTTAATCGGTTACGAAAATTTAAATTCTGACAAAATTTGTTTTGTTTCATGGCTTTCAGAAAAAGAAAAGGCGTTGATTGAATTTAAAAAAAAAAGAAGTTCCCAAAATGTTGTTTTTAGTTTCAGAACTCTTGTTCCCCCGGAATACCGAAATATAAAAGTTGGAAGACGGGGAATAGGTTTTGCTCAGGAAGTTGCTCTGAGAAAAGGTTATAAAGAAATTTGGGGTATAGTAAAAAATGACAACTTGGCTTCTCAGAAAATGCTTGAAAGCCTTGGATGGTATAAAGATGGGAACCTTCTAAGAAAAGTTGTTTTGAAAAAAGAGTTTTTTAGGGTGTTGTAATCTTTTTGACGTGGCGTATAAGCACCGGATAAATTTTTTGGATTGAAATCACAAGGCCAATTAATGAAGATTGATAGTTTTTAGATGTCAAATTTTAAAAAGACTATGGTAGAATTGTTTTAAAAGAGCCATTCCACATGCCGAATAAAAATTCTAAAAATACTTTACAATTGGACCTTTCTGTTCTCTTACTTAAAATGGACCCTGCATGGATAAGCTTCTTAGATGCCGAAGGCATTTCATGGGCTACGGTCAATTCGGATGACTTGATCAAAAATCATACAGCCTCTGTGTTTGTTTTACCTAAAGGTACTCCAAAGAGTATTGCTGAAAATTGTTATGCATTAGCATTGAAAGGGGCTTGTCTTATATGCGAACCGGATACTGAACCTGTAATGCATCTCGATGAGATTCATTATTGTAAGATGCCCTACGATGATCAGAACTTTTGTGGTTTGGAGGACAAAAATAATTCCCGAGCGATCAGGGTAAAAAGGGGAAAGCTTGGTCAGGGAACTGTTTTCTGTCTTCCTTTCTGCTTGAGACCGCTTTGGGAAAGCTGGGGACGGGCACGCCGATTTGTTAATGTCGGTAATGGACAGTTGATTTATGAAGAGATGTCGGCGATAGTAAAAAAAAATGTCCGTCGTGTGGTCATTGAAATTATAAAACAGGCTTTTTTTAGACAGGGCTTACCGTTTACTCACAAATGGTATTTTCCCGGGAAAAACAGATCCGTACTATGCTTTCGAGGGGATGCTGATGGCGGGCCAAAAGAAAATTTTAAATGTTGGCTGGACGCTGTTCGTCCCTTTTCCACATCGACCTCTGTGTTTTTTTGTACCAGTAAATATACACATAAAAAAGATTTGATCGTTGCCGCTGCTAATGCAGGGCTGGAAGTCGGGAGCCACAACCATTGGCATATTGTCTTTCCCGACAGATTCACCAACTCAAAATCCCTTATCCGTGCCGAGACTGTTTTAAATTCTGCAGATCAGCATCCAACGGGATTTGTAGCGCCAGCTTTTTTCTGGCATCCCTCTCTGTACCATTTGCTTGAGCAGCGCGGTTATTTATACGCATCCTCTTTCCGGGTTAACCACGATGGGATACCCTACTTTCCAGTAGTAAACGGACGAATTGGAAAGGTCTTGGAAATCCCTTATCATTGCCTTGGAGACCGCTTCCCTGTTTCTAATATTCCCTTAGATGGAGAAATCAGCCGTCGTTTTTTTGAAACTTTGATCAAAAAAAAATACTCTGCGGGTGAGCCTATGTTCCTCTATGGTCATCCAGATATAAAAGGACGAATGGGAACTTCTCCAGAGTTGGTCCGATTTATTCTTGAGACGGCCATGTCATACTCGGACGTTAAGCCTTTGCAACTATCTCCTTATGCCAAGTGGTGGCGGCAACGAACCGATTTAAAGGTAGAGAGCTTTTATGATGTAAAATCCTCAAGAGTTGGGTTTCGTAACGAATCAAGATTGAGTCCCAAATTACCTGACTTAATGGTTCGTGTAGAGTTCCCCAATGGGGAATCTTATCTTGCCGATCCCAATCTCTATGCTCCCAAAGGACTACCTCGTGATGAAATGGTAACGTTTTCCCCCCTTTATTTGCCTAATGCTTATGATGTAGGGGAAGTCGTTTATAAGAGGCCAGATTTGATTACTCCTTGGCATAGTTGGCGCAATAGGCGGATGATAAGACGATTTGCTGAAGCCTATTGGCAAGTTTATCGGTCATAGTTTACTCAACTTTCGGACTTCAACTTTGATGATCGGGGGCAGGCTTGTGTTATTGTGCTTTTGACAACATCTTGTCCGCTTTCTAAGCCGAACAAAAGTGCAACAATGCAAGCCTGACCCCATGTAAACCCCATGTAAACAACCAATCCAGTTGAGTAGTTTATATTCTTATTTCTGATTTTTGTGTTGTGTTGACAAGAGAATTATAAAGTTTTTTTGGTCCGGACTTATCCGGTTGGGATGATCAAGATCCAGCAAGAGATATCAGGATGTTTTCAATCCATGACAGAATGGCTATCTTTTGTTGGATACGAAGTCCTTTCTCAATATGTAAAAAATTATGATGTGATTGCATACAAAACATTGAGGTTAAAAAATGAATTATCTTAAAAAATCGATCCAAGGAACGACTAACACAATGTGGCAATATCGTAAAGCTTTTTCGGCGCATTGCAAAGGTAGTATGTCCCTTGCTCTTTCAACAATGCCTAAGATTTTAAAAGCCCATTTTAAATTCGGTATTAGTCCATTATTATATTCTTTCTTTCAGTTTGACAATGTTCCAGAATCAGAGTGGTCTGAATATACTACAAATCAAGAAAAGTTTACTAAACTTTTGGTGGGCAACAGCACGGTCGAGGCTCGTAGAACAGCTGGAAATAAACTTCAGTTTTATAATCACTGTATTAAAAAAGGTTTACCAATAATTCCTGTGTTTTGCGCTGTATCAAATGATCAAAACTTGAATATCGACGGAGTCGAGATTATAAATGATATCGAAAAATGGCGTAAAATAATATCGACATTACCAAAAGAATTATTTGTCAAACCATTTCTAGGAAGAAGTGGTATTGGGGCTTTCGCAGTTTATAGGGAAAACGGTAATTTTAATTTTGCAGGTTGTAATGGATCAGCGGAAGATTTATTTGAATATATAAAAGTAAGAGTTAAGCCTGGAAAAGGGTTTATCGTTCAACCAAGAATGAAAACGCATTCTTCCTTAAGAGCTATTGTTTCACAAAAAGGTTTATCAACTATTAGAGTAACTACCATCAGGCGGAACGGTAAAACAGAAATAATTATGGCATGCCTTAAGATAATTCGTGGCAAAAATGAACACGACAACTTTTCAAAAGGTATGTCAAACAATTTGATTGCAGCTATTAACACTGAAACCGGAGAATTAGCCCCAGCTTGGGGATCAACAGCGAGCGACTGGCCAATAATGACTCAATATGCTATTCATCCAGATACTGGTGAGGGAATAGAAGGATTTGTTTTACCTTCATGGAATAAAATTGTTGAATTGGCTGTCCGTGCCCAGGATTCACTTCCTTTATTGCAGACAATTGGTTGGGATATGGCGCTGACAGACGAGGGTGAATTTATTGTTGAGGCTAATACTGCATACGATCCTGTACTTTTTCAACTCCTTCAGCAACGAGGTTTAAAAAGGGGAGCATTAGGCGTTTCTTAACGGAATCTTATGAGAGACAGAGGAAAACTTGCTGAAAGGCTTGATATGTGATTATAATTCTTTGTATTTATAGATAATAAAGCTGGACAATTCCATAAGAATAGATTAACTTATCATGGGAAATAGCCCTCATTTTTTAAAGGAGGCCCCATGATAGCAACTGCTAAAATCGCAAGCGCTTATTCAGAAGAATGGAAGTCAGGATTTCTATCATTTGCCAGTAGCCGTTTAGACAAAATAGCAAAGGATTACCAGATGGATTCCATCACCGATATATCGAAAAGTCTTTTCAGCAACCGATCAGACATTATGGGGCAGGCCGCTTTAGCATTGATAGAAAAAAAATATGGTCACCTACTGGAGCAAAAACATTGTCAATGCCCGATTTGCGACAAACAAATAAAAGCAAGGCCCCAAAAAGTAAAACGGAAGATTGAAACACTTATAGGTCCAGTAGAGCTTGAACGGCCTTATTTTTATTGCGTCAAATGTGGTTTCGGATTCTATCCGCTGGATTATGCCTTGGGGCTTTCGAATCGAAAAACACAATCTGACATTCAAGAGTTGGAAGCCTGGTTGGGGGCCGAAATGCCTTATGAAACAGCGGCTGAAACCCTTGAGCGATGTGCAGGAGTTAAGGTCAGTAACCACCATGCCCACGATGTTGTTAATGAAGTAGCAGAGCATATTCAACTGTTGGATGTTTGTCCTGACAAATCAGAAATCCATGCTCAAATTGATGCCATCGCTAAGAATAATTTCCGCCGCCCCGTTTTAATGATAGGCATAGACGGAGCCCATGCACCAACACGCCCAGAGCCCAGTCCGAGAAAGGGTAAAAGAGGGAAAGGTGAATGGAGAGAGGTCAAGGGGTTTCGGATTTATCTGATTGATAATCAAAACATTAATCACCTGATAAGCTGGCACCAAATCAAAACAGACAAAGAGTTGACACAGGATCTGTTGGAGATCAAGCAGGCCGGGTTAATACCCGAAAAAAAAGTCCGCATATGTGTCATTGGAGATGGTGCTCCATGGATTTGGAATCGAATAAAGGAAGTTTATCCGAATTCTAAAAAAGTATTGGATTATTATCATTGCAGCGAGTATTTGCATGATGTGGCCAATGCCCAATACGGCAAGAACACACAAAAAGCCAGAGAATGGGTGGAGGCAACGCTTACCAGACTTTTTTTAAACCAGGCAGATAGAATTATTGCCGGAATGAAGCGAATGAAACCAAATTCAGATTCAGCTATGGAACAAATTAACAAGACTGTGAAATATCTTTCTGATCGTAAAGAAATGATAAATTACGGTTCATTGAAGAGAGGTGGTTATCATATTGGCAGTGGTGGTATAGAAAGCTCAAATAAGTTCATATCCAATGTACGCCTTAAACGATCCGGTGCATGGTGGTATCCTACAAACGCCAACAATATTCTAAAGCTACGTTGTGCGAAGTATAATAAAACTTTTGATCGAGTAATGGAAAGAAGTAGGAAAAAATTACAGCAAAGTAAAACCGAAAAGCGTCCTCAACTTCGTCTCATAGTGGATAATTCTTAAGAAACAGGTAATGCTCCCTTTAAAAAGTGAATTCCTAAAACTATATAGTTGATCTTAACCTATACGAGTCAGGACCAAAATGGTTCACAGAATGATGATCAGAAAAAGTATAAAGTCAGTGGGTTGAATTAGATGTTTACTTTAAGTTAATGCTATTGGATTATTTTTATGAAAATCCTTCATATTTCAGCACTGCCAGTATGGTCCATGGATGGAAAGGGAGGAATGCCCTCTTTAAGGGAAACATTAAAAGGTCATATTCGTGCAAATCATGAAATAGAAATGATTTCACCCTATTATGACCTTTTTTCGGATGATTTAAAACCTTTGCATATAGAAAGAGGGAAAGGCTATTCTATACACGTGGCTCCTTGTTCATGGTTGCCACCGCTTAAACGGTTTAGAAACAGAGTCAGTAAAATTTCCGGCAGAAATTCAATTCCATATCCTTTTAGGTGGATAATTAATGTGTCTATGCTTTTGCTGTTAACATTGAGTCTCTTAATTAAAGCCAGGAAGGTTTGTAAATATGGTAAATTCAAACCAGATCTTATCTATGCCCATAATCAGTATGCCTCTTTATCCGGTTTCTTTTTAGGCCAGATTTTTGAAATACCTAATGTGACAAGATTATATGGAACTTTTCTGGCCGATTTAATGAACAAACCCTTTGTATATTTTCGTTACCCAACAGCGGCAGCCGGTTATTTAATACCGTCAACACTCTTAATTTGCGCCAATGACGGTACAAGAGGAGATGAAGTTGCTGGAAAATTTAACCTGTCTTCCCAACGCTTCCGTTTCTGGCAGAACGGGATTGATCCTCCCTCAAAAAAACCGACGACCACAAGAAAAGAACTTGTAGATCGGTTTGGTCCCACTCTTCGAGAAAATAGCCAATGGGCAATTTCCTGTTCACGTTTGAGCAGTTGGAAACGTATTGACCGGATGCTTCATGCCTTGGAAATATGTCGAAATAAGGGCGTGGATTGCCAACTTCTAATTGCAGGGGATGGCCCTGAAAAAGAGGAATTGCAGGATTTGGCAAAAAATCTTAATTTGACCGAAAATGTTATTTGGCTTGGATCTGTCGCCCACGATGATATCTGGGCATTGATGAATTTTGCCGATGTGTTTTTGATCACCAACGATGTGACCAATAGGTGCAACCCGTTATATGAAGCAGCTTGGGCCGGTCTTCCCGTTGTCTCTGTTATTGATCCTTCTACATCGGATTTGCTCCAACATCGAACAAATTCATTGTTAGCTGAAAAAGATGATAACCAGGCATTGGGAAACTACTTATCAGAAGTACTCGAGGATGAGGGGTTGAGAATCAAGTTTCAATCTGAACAGAAAAAACTGGCATCCTCTTTCTGGACATGGGAAGAACGAATGAAGGTTGAAGTTAAAGAACTTGAAAAATTAGTTTTTAAAAGCGAAAATTGATCCTATGTTTTCTCTCAAGCCAATACTTTTTATAAGTTTGTTTCTTATATGTACTTGTGGGGCCGTCTTTTTACCTCATTTAGGTGTTTATGGATATATCGCAGATTATTGCATAGGACCATCGCAACAGTGGTGGGAAGCGCCTTTTTCAGGCATTGGAATACGTTATTCCTTCAGCCTTGCCCTGGCCACTATCCTGGGGTTTGTTTTACAAAGGCATAAGCTCAGGTTTGGATTCTCAGCTATACAGAGGCAGGAAACTCTTTTGCTTCTTTTTTTGTGCGTGATATGGTTATCATCTATTTTCGGAGTTTCGACTGTGGATAGATATAGTACTGTGGACCATCCTACTGTTAAATTTACAAAGGTTGTTGTGTTTATTTTCCTGATGACTCACATCATTACAGATAAAAATAAATTTAACGGACTTTTTTGGGTGTTTGTAATGTGTGCATTGGTACTAGGTTTGCAGGCGTGGGAGCTACCCAGAAGATCATTTATTGCAGGTCGGCTTGAGGGAATTGGTGGTGCTGATTTTGCTGAGTCTAATTTCTTTGGGTCCTTTATGGCAGCGATGCTGCCTCTTATCGGCGTTCAGTTGCTTAGAAGTAAAAAATGGATTCTAAAAATTGTATGTTTGGTTGCTGCAGCGTTTACAGCTAACGCTGTTGTGCTTTGTAGAAGTAGGGGCGCTTTAGTTGGGATTGCTATGGGATGCTTTGCTGCCATGCTTATGGCCCCAAAACAGTATAAAAAAAAAATTGCGATTGGTTTAGTCCTGGGTGTATTGGGGGGATTATACGTCACTGATCAGCAGTTTTTAGAGCGTATGACAAGTATTGTTGTATCAGAAGAGGAAGAGCGAGACGAATCAGCGGCAAGCCGTTTTCGACTTTGGCAGGCAGGGGCTCAAATGGTATCAGATCATCCTCTTGGTATTGGTATCGGCAATTGGTATCAGACTATAGTAATCTATATCCCTGAGTATGAAGGTAAAGATTCTCACAATACTTATGTAAAATGTGTAGCTGAGTTAGGAATTCAAGGGCTATTTTTATTCGCCTTGATAATTTTTTTTGCTTTAAAGGAAAATTCGAGAATAAAGGCCATGTCAGATCGATTACCGCCTGAAATTGCAAATGATTTTATAATACTTTCGTTTGGACTCTGTATATCCATTGTAATCATTCTTACCTGTGGCTTAACAATAACCATGATTTACACTGAAATTATATGGATATTGCTGATGTTGCCCGTATGTCTTAGAAGGGCTCTGGAAAATGCAATCATGGAATATGAAACTGAAGTAACTGAAGTAACCATGGTAAGCTAAGGGATATTTAATATGTGTGCAATACAAGCAGAGCGAAGCTTACATGAGAAGAATTCAATTATAAAGACAGTTTTTACAAATATTTCCTTGATATTGGTGTTGCTGTTGATTACGAATAGCAATGGTTTTACAAAAACGCTCCAGGAACATGTTAGTGTTTTGACTAAAAAAGCTGATGAGTCTTCCAAGCAGGGAAATCACGCCTTGGCTTTCACCTACATAAATCAAGCAATAAAATTACAACCTAAAAATTATAATTTATACTATACTCGTGCTTTTATCCTTGGTCGTGCAGGGCAGTATTCTAAAGCAATCAAGGAATTTAGCCGATTTGTAAAAAATGATAAATTTTCCCACGCTATTCGGTTTCGAGCAGATTGTTTTCTGGCAATAAATCAATTGCAAAAAGCAGCCAATGACTATGTCATGTTTTTAAGGTTTGCTCCAAAAGATGGCAAGGTCTGGTCTTATCTGGTTGAGACTCTTGCCCTGATGGGTAATAGAAAAGCCGCATTGGATGCTGTAAATCGTGGTTTGTCTACCAATTCCCATTGGTCTGATAGATTGACTGTTCTTCAGAAACAAATATTTTCGGGTCAAAAAATTATTCCACACAAGCCTCTATCAAACTAACATTTATCGGAGATTTGAATTTAATTTGAAATTGTCAATGAGTCCGATGCTAAGAAAAATTCAACCTGAATTAAGAGTCGTTATTATTCTTTCTGAACTCAGGGCAGGGGGAATGGAACGCCTGGTCATCCATCTGGCCAAAGGCTTATCGTCCAAAAATATTCCCACCATGGTCATCTGTCTCCAGAATCCAGGAGAACTTTCAGAAGAATTTAAACACAGTCCGGTGTTGGTCAGGGCTATCGGCAGTCACAGTGGTTGGGATTTAAAGGCCATTTGGTCGATAGGGCGTCTGTTAAGAGAATTTAAACCATCCATCATTAATATTCATGATTATTCAAGTGCACCCTATGCTGTTATGGCAAGTAAACTGTTCAGGAAAGTGCCTGTGCTGTTCACTGCCCATGGCCTTTTATATCAGGGTTTTGATGATCTGAAGAACCGATGTCGTTTTTTTTCAAGGTTTTTTGCTGGCCTCACTGCAGTCTCTGAAGCTGTTGGCAAGCGCCATCAGGGGTATCTGAACTGGAAAAAGCTTATCCAGATTATCCCGAATGGCGTACCTGGCTTTAAAAAAAATGGAATGCTTCGTCAAAAAGTTAGAACAGAACTTGGTCTTGATAAAGACGATGTTTTTTTCCTGGCAGTTGGAAATCCCAGGCCTGAAAAAGGATTTGAAGATCTTCTCCAGGCTACAGCGCTTCTTAAAGATGCTGATCCACAGAAAAAAATTAAAGTAGCAGTTGCCGGTAAACTATCTGACAGCCCGTACTGCAGGATGTTGCAGGAATCTCTGGTTAAAGAAAACTTAAAACAATGTTTTTCATTTTTAGGGTTTCGTAGTGATACTGATGCGCTTTATAACGCTGCCGATGTTTTTGTGCTGTCCAGCAGAAGTGAAGGCCTGCCCATGGTGATACTTGAAGCAATGATGGCCGGTCTCCCTGTTATTGCAACACGGGTAGGTGGTATTCCCAAAATGATGGGTAAAAATGGTATCTTGGTTGAGGCAGCTAATCCTGAGGAACTCTCATCAGCCATGCATTGTTGCCTGTTTAAAAATGGTATTATTGAAAAATTTGGCCGAATGGGCAATGAACTCGTTAGAACCCAATATGGTTTAGATCAGATGGTTAATAACTATCTTAGCACCTACCAGGGTTTGATTTAAACCAAATGAAAATTTTGTCTTTTTCCTATTGTTTCCCCAATTCCACCAATAAAAATTGGGGAATATTTGTATTCCAGCGTCTTGCGGCATTGGCAAAAATACAAGACCTGAAGGTCTGTTCTCCTGTGCCATGGTTTCCTTTTTTAATAAATAAAGATGTTCAAAAATCCGGAATAGAACTATGGGAAGGGCTTGAAGTTCACAGGCCCAGGTTTTTTTATACTCCGGGCATTTTTAAAAATAAGGACGCTCGGTTATACGCAAGGGGAATCAGAACCTGGTTTTTAAAATTATGTAAAGAATGGAAACCAGATATTCTGGATGCACATTTTGTCTGGCCAGATGGTGTGGGGGTATCCTTACTCGCACGAGAGCTTGGAATTCCCTATGTGATTACCCTGCGGGGAAAATTATACGAATGCATTAAAATCTCTTCCCAGCGAAAACAGTGCGCCGATGCATTAAAGAATGCTGCAGCCGTTATCAGTGTGTCCGGGCTGATGGCCGGGGAAGCAATAAAACTTGGAGTTGATAAAGATCGAATTACAATCATTCCAAATGGCGTTGATACAGATGTGTTTTCGATTAAAGATAAAAGAATGTGCAGGCAAAAGCTTGATCTTCCCATGGACAAAAGACTGCTGGTCACCGTGGCCCATCTTGGCCACAGAAAAGGCCACCATGAAGTGATTCAGGCCCTTGCTGGACTTCCCGATGATGTCAACCTTGTCCTTGTGGGCGGACCGGCCCAGGGGGGGACGGCTGAAGAGCTGAAAGCCCTGGCAAATAAAGCCGGGGTAGGAGATAAACTGATCCTGACAGGGCCCCAGCCCTATGAGCGTATTCCCCTGTATTTTGGTGCGGCAGATGCAAGCGTCCTTGCCTCCTACCGTGAGGGGTGCCCCAATGCCGTGCTTGAGAGTCTTGCCTGTGGAACGCCCGTCGTGGCAAGTGATGTGGGGGCTGTTCGGGATATTCTGCCGGTGCCGGACGCAGGTCGTATTGTCCCCCCCCGGACGGTTGAACCCCTGGAAAAAGCCATGGCGGATGTGCTGAGTCATGAGTGGAGTCCTGAAGATGTTGTTAATTCAAGCAGGATTCGATCCTGGAATCAGGTCGCAGAAGAGGTGCAGAAAATTTTTAAAGATGTGGTATATTCAAGGCGGGAAGAAATATAACGGGAGGAAAATTATGCCGACAGCATTAGAAAAGTGTCAACAACAGGTAAAGCACCTTTCTTTGCAGGAACGTGCTTTATTGATCAAGGTTCTTATTGATGACCTTGATGACCTTGATGAACTTGATCTGGAGCAACTCTGGATCAAGGAGGCGTCCAGACGGTTTCAGGAATTTAAGGCCGGAAACATCAAATCAAGGCTTGGAGCAGATGTTTTTCATGATTCCCGGGCAAAGCTGCAGGATGTTCGATGAAGCTTCGGTTTCTTGAACCGGCCGAAGCAGAAATGATGGAAGCAGCTGCCTATTATGAAGTTCAGGTTGAAAGACTTGGCACAAATTTTCTTGACATCATTGAAGCAGCAGTGGCTGAAATAATCGAGAACCCAGGAACATGGCCAAAAAATGAACTGGGGATACAAAGGCGACTGGTACGCCGTTTTCCCTATTCCATCCTCTATGCCGTTCATGAAGATGAGGTTATCATTACCGCTATTATGCACCAGAAGCAAAAACCCCGTTACTGGATAGGTAGATTATAGATTTTAATTTAAAGCAAGGAATAGGGATATGTACGCTGTTAAGCAGATAAATAAGAAGAAAAAAGAATCAACTGATAAAAGGCGCAGTGTCCTTGCCATGGTGGGTGATACACAGGTCGGCTTATGGGTGGTGAGGAGCCTTGCGCAAAACGGAATAACAGTTCATTCAATTGTAAAATCAAAATATGGACAGCCTGCCCAAAGTTGCTATTCAACCAGTGCCTGGGTTATGGAATCCCCCACTAACAGCCCTGAATTCGTAGATGAGATTGAATCCTTGGTCAAGCTGCTTGATGTGGGTTCGATCATGCCCGTGGCAGAAACCTATCATAATGTTTTGATTGACCAACGGGATCGTTTTGAGCCGGATGTTCATCTGTTTTCACCAACCCGGGAATGTTTTGACAAGGTAACGGATAAGGACTATATGCAGTCCCTGTGTCAGAAATTGGGAGTTCCCGTTGCCAAGGGGATGCGACTGGATCAGTTGATGGCCCCTGAGAACAGGGATGCGCTACAATTACCCCTTGTTTTTAGGACAAGGAGGCAGAATATCCAGGGGGGGCAGGCTCCCTGGAAAGCGGCCTATGCTGAGACTGAAGAGGAGCTTCAGCAAGTATATGAACAGGTCAAGACCTATGCGGATAATATTATTGTTCAGGAGTATTGCCCTGGAGCAGAGGACCATGTTCAGATCATGATGCATGAGGGGGAACCCTTTATGGTGGGGGATTATATTGGAGAACACCATATGCCCCTGGCAGGAGGCGTGACAACCCAGCGGGTGAGCTGCCACCATGAAGATCTTGTCAATGATGCCATTAAACTTTTTAAAGCCGTGGGTTATGATGGCCTTGGCGGACTCCAGTTTCACTATGACCCGGATACGGGAAAGTATATTTTTCTTGAGATCAATCCCCGGTTTATTGGTGGAACACCTACCCTTATCATGGCTGGTTTTCAAACATCCTTTCTTTTCTGGCAGAGCCATTTTGAGCCCGAGAAGATGAAAAAAACGCCATATAAATTAGGTCTTAGATCCAGAATCCTTGGGGGGGATGCCAACTGGATGATCGGCATGATTCGAGGGGATCAATTACCACCGGGTCAAAAACGAACTGGAAAAATCATGACCATACTTAAGTTTTTATGGAATTGTGGACCATGGACAAAGGACGATTCTTTTATGTGGAGAGATCCAAAACCGTTTCTGGTGGATTTCATGCAGATGAGTAAGAAATTAGGTGCCCAGGGCCATGACATTATTGGAAATCCTGAATCCCAGAATTCAAAACATTAGGACTTAAAACCATGAAACCAGGCGTATTTTTAACCTTTGATGTGGAGTGCAGCATGGGAGGCGCATGGGGGACCAACCTGAAACCCATTCCCCCGTCAAGGGGTATGATGGGACAGTATGGGGATAACGCCTATGGTCTTCCTTTGATTTGCGATATCCTGAATCGTTATGACATAAAGGCCACATTTTTCCTGGAGCCGTTTAATGATGAGCTCGGCTATCCCGGTGAGACGGAGCCGATCTGTCAATACCTGGTGGACCATGGCCAGGATGTTCAGTTGCATATCCACCCGGGCCATTATCACTATGGGTGTTATTTGTCAGGCAAACCCTATAAACAGACGGATCAAATTGCAGATTTGTCTCCTGAACTGCAAAAGCAGATTATACATGAAGGGGCTGACCGTTTAACCCAATGGACCGGTAAAAAACCCATTGCCTTTCGGGCCGGAAATATGGGGGCATCTGAACAAACACTTAAAGTTCTGCCGGAGACAGGAATCTGGATAGACAGCAGTTATACCTTTCCCTATGTGGGGGGGCAATGCCTTTTTCCTGACGGTGATCGGTATAATGGCTCCAAGTGGTATGGGGATGTCCTTGAGGTTGCATTGTCTGGGTTTCAGCAGCCGGACTGGCCTGGGTTGTACCCGAGTAAACCCGTGGATTTAATGGGGTCCTGCTTTGAAGAATGCCGGGATGCAGTTCAAATGATTTGTGATGCCGGTGGGGATGCGGTTCTTATTTTGCACAGCTTCAGTTTGTTCAAGGTCAAAGATAAACAATACAACGGCGGAAAACTGAACAGGATTGTAGCCAGGCGGTTTGAGAAATTTTGTCAATGGCTGAACACCCATGGAGAAACGTATCCGGCTCGCACATTCAGCGAACTTGGGCAGATGGTTGAGAATGGGGGCTATAAACCGATATCCGTTGAACCCTGCACCATTAACCGCCCGATCCGGGCATTGACCCGGAAAGTGATACAGGGGTTGAATAATTTTTATGTTTTTTAGCTTAAATTGTTTTGAAGGGGGATTATGATTCCTATTATTGCCAGAAATATTTTTCGATTGCAGGAGTTGCTTCTGGGCCGTCCAAGTTTTAAAATCCTCAGTGAGCTGAATAAAACCCAGTGGTGGTCACAGGATCAGCTTGAAACACTGCGTGTTGAAAGGTTGAAAAACTTAATTGCCATTGCATATGAACATACGCCCTATTGGAAACAATTAATGGATTCAAGCCAGATTCATCCGGGTGATATAAGGTCTCTTGGGGATCTTAAACACTTTCCCCTATTGGAAAAAGACACTTTGCGTGAACGGCGGGAGGATATGGTCTGGAGGGGGGAGGGGAAACGTCTCCAGCTTGTCAGGACCAGCGGTTCCACCAATGAGGCCCTTGAGTTTTATACCTCTTCCAGCCGGGAAGCCCACATCAATGCGGCCCGCATGAGGGGCCATGAATGGGTTGGCATTCGCAGGGGTGAAAAAGAGATGTATTACTGGGGTTCTCCCGTTGAACTCAGCAAACAGGATAAACTAAAACATTTTCGAGACTGGCTGGTCAATGATGGGTTGAGCAATGGGTTTGAAGTGACCAGGGATCGGGTCAGGCAATATGTTGAGCATTGGCTCGCCTGGAAGCCCAAATGTATTTTTGGTTATCCAAGTACCTTTGTTTTAACCGTTGCCATGTGCAAGGAAATGGGGCTGGATCTTAAAAAACTTAAAGATGCAGGACTCCATGTGATTGTGACAACCAGTGAAATGCTGTCGGATGTGGACCGGGAAATCATCAGCCAGGGATTCGGGGTGAAGGTTTATGATTCCTTTGGCTTGCGGGAGGGCGGCCTGATTGGACATGAGTGCGAACACCAGACCATGCACTGCATGGATGAGCAGGTCATACTTGAAACCATCAATCCTGAAACCCTTGAACCCACAAAGGGAGAAGGGGAGCTTGTGGTCACCAATATTGTGGGGGCGGCCTTTCCCATTATCCGCTATCGCACGGGTGATATTGTTACCCTGTCAAATGAAAAGTGTGCCTGCGGTAGGTCTTTATCCTCAATTAAAATCAGTGGCGGACGGGCCGTTGAATTCATCGTTACCAACCAGGGCAAATGGGTGGTGGGCTATTCATTTATCTATATTGCCAGATCAGTTAAGGGAATCGTGAAATTCCAGGTGATTCAGGAAAAAATGGGTGAAATATGTGTTCATCTTGCTGTGGATAATAATTTTCCTGAAAACGGGATGGACCAGGTAAAAGTCCAGGTGCAGAAACGATTAAACAGTGATGACAAGATAATCGTAGAGATTGTTGATGATATCAAACCTGCACCATCCGGGAAATACAGACCGGTGATCAGTAAGGTGGCAGAAGAACTTTTTCGGAATAGATCTTTTTCATAGCAGTTCTTTTCCTAACAGTTCCAGTCCAGCATACTGGCCAGTTTCTTTTCAATGGTCCTGGGGCCCACAGGTTTCCATCCACGACGGCGATATACGATGGCTTTTAAAGACTGGAGGATTGTTTTGAACTGGATTTCAACCCGGATGGGGGGATTAAACCTGAAGGGTTCCATTCTACTGATGTTTTTTATTGCACGCTGAACCCCTGCATAAATTTCAGCTTGGGCCATTTGGGGATGTTTGCTCAGGGCGCAGTTCCTGCCCAATCCTATTTTAGTGGCAATGGTTTCAATCCATGGCATGGATTTTAAGGCTTCATCGCAGCCATGGTTATCACTTGCAACAAAGATTAGAGGAACATCCATCTCTCCTGCCACGGAAGCGTCAAGTGCCATTTCTCCAACAGTTTGCCCGTTTACACGGATGTTTTTATAGGCGTCAGAGCTGTAGGTGTGGGCAAGCACCGCATCTTTTGTTCCCTCCATGGCATGGTAGCCAATCATCAGGACACCGGTAAAGGTTTTATCAAGACCTGGGAATCTGCTTCTAAATCCTTTGCCCAGAAGAATCTGGCACCGGGGGTCCAAATCGTCGATTAGCAGATTGATTCCCTGGCCATGGCTGTCCCAAACGATTACTTGATCGGCACCTGCATCAAACAAGGCACTGGCTGCGGCATTTGTTTCAAAAGTCGCCTGCTTACGTGCAAACATAAAATCACTGGAGGCACTCAAGGCTTTTCCAGGATTTCCCACCACACAGGCTGGCCCTTCGCAGTCAACCGCTATCACAAACTTCATCAGCGCCCTCCTTTATTCATTCAATCCAAAACAAAACGGGAATCAATAATGTCTAATAGAAGATTTTCAGGTGTTTGTAAATTTATTCTTATAATACTTTTATTGGTTTCAACAAATGCATTTGCCCTTGGTGCTGACGAAATTGTTGTTTTAGCCAATATGAATGCCTCTGGAAGCATGGGCATTGCGAAATATTATATGAAAGAACGCAGCATACCAGAGGAAAATCTGATCAAACTGTGGATAACAGATAAAGAATGGTGTACCAGGGAAGCGTTTCAACAAAAGGTTGTTATACCCGTCCGTCGTTTGTTAAATGAAACCCATGGGTTTAAAAAAGTACGTTGCCTGGTAACCACCTATGGGCTTCCCCTTAAAGTCTCTCCACCGGAAATGTCCCAGGATCAAAAAAATCTGGTAAAGAGTCTTAAGGAAAAACGATATGCTTTGGGCAAAGAAGCGGAGAAAATTCCAAAGAAGGATGCTGAAAAACGTGGGAGGATACAAAAGGAGTTGAAAATACTTTCAGATCGTATTCTGGCCATATCAAAAAAAGACTATCGTTCCTCGTTTGATTCTGATGACAGATCCATCCATCATGCAGCCAGGGGGCTTAGAGATAAAAAACAGTTGAAAGTTGTGGTGGATGACAATCAAACGCTTTTTCAGCCGGGTGATTGCCCGGATGCGGCCCTTTATTGCGGATGGTATAGTCATCATCAGTACATCGACGCATTTAAATGGGTACCGGGAGCAGTGGGATACCATATTGCCAGTTCTGAATGCAGTACCCTGAAAAATGAAAAGAGCCAGGTATGGTGCAAAAAAATGATTGACAACGGTGTTGCTGCCACATTGGGACCAGTGGGAGAGCCTTATTTACAATCTTTTCCTGTTCCGGAGATGTTTTTTGGTCTGTTGGCTGAAGGGCACCTTTCCCTGGTGGAGTGTTATACCTTGTCATTGCCATATTTATCCTGGCAGATGGTGTTGATTGGTGATCCCCTTTACACGCCTTTTAAGGTTCAATGAGCCTTAGGACCGCAAATTTTATAAAGTGAACGAAATTCCTTGCTCTTTGGCCCATCTACCTCGTTGCACCAAAGGCCCAATAGGTCAGCTATTGCACCTTTGATGCGCCTTGTATATGAGCCAAAGTCCTGCGCAATTTCGGGTCACTTTATTTCATCTGCGGTCCTTAGCGAGATGAGGAGATAAACTTTTCAGCAGCAGTTGCAAGCAGTTCTGACCTTTTTAATCCGTGTTTTCCTCTGTATTCGTCTATATCTTTTAATAGAGACTCGGGAAACATCACATTAAATCTCTTTTTAGGTTTATTGGCTTTTTGAATTTTTGGTTTTGGAATTGGTTTTCCGTGTTTTTTTGCTGTTTCAATCCATAGTCGTTTTGCAGTTTCAACTTCCCACAAAGCTTCTTCCGGGGTTTTTCCAAATGCGGAGCATCCTTTGAGTTCTTCGATCTCAGCAATATAATCTCCGTCTCCTTCGGGATCGGGAAAAATTTTTACAGTGTATCCCATAACATGGCCCTGGGAGAGCAAATTATCGAAATTACCAAAAATGGTATTTCCGATAATTTCGGATATGCGGTTTTGGCTCACACCCATTACGTACTTTCATATGGGGTCAGGCTTGCATTATTGCACTTTTGTTCGGCTTAGAAAGGGGGCAAGATATTGTCAAAAAAACCTACATTTCAAGCACTGGCACTTGATCACTCCTTTTCATTTTTTAAATGTGGATTACGCCTTTTGATGTCCAATAATTTTTTTTGTGAGTAGAAATGCACCTGAAACTTCTATCGACTGTTGGACTCTCCTATGCTGTGTTGCTGGTCTATGCCAGCCTGATGCCCTTTGATTTTTCATTTGATGCGGAAAAATTTACTACCTATTTGGGATCTTTCTTGAACCATTGGCCCTTGAATCCTGATGCACGTATCAGCGGGTCAGATATTGTCAGTAACCTTGCTCTGTACGTCCCATTGGGGTGGATAATTGCTGTTCGATTAAGACTTGATAACAGGGGGATGTTATTGTCCATGATAACATCCGGCATGGTCTGTTCAATCATCAGCCTTGGTGTTGAACTTTCACAAACCTTTATTGTCTCTAGAATTTCAAGTGCTTCTGATTTATGTCTGAATACCATTAGCGGCGGCGTTGGTTCTGCCATGGGTGTGCTTTACGGTAAGGCATTATGGATCAGTGGAATTCGGTGGCTCAGGCAAAGTTGGGAATCCAGACCTGTTATTATTGCAGTCTTGATATTTGCAGGGCTTCTCATGGCAGATGCGTTTTCGCCATATTTGCCCACACTGTTGCTTAAACAGGTCTGGCAAAGTTTTGGAGATTCGCATTTTGATGTTGTTCAAGGATTTTTAATCCATCCATGGCATTGGTGGCTGGTTCAGCGATTTTTTGTATATTTGTTTTTGACACTACTTTTTGCCGGTTGCATAAAACACAAAAATGAGTTTAAAACGTTTTTATACGCAGCTTTTTTTGTGGCATTGTTTTCCCTTTTTCTGGAGATGGGTAAATGGTTTATCGTATCCAGATCATTTAATATTGCAAACCCCATGACCAGCTGGGCTGGTTGTCTTGCAGCAGTTTTGACTGGCTGGGCTTTCGAAGAAAGAATGTCTGTCAGAAAAAAAATGGATATTGCTATCTGTTTTTTATTTTTGTATCTGTTTTACCTTGCCTGGTTTCCATTTGATTTTGCCTGGAATCAGGATCGGATTCAGAATGTATTTTCGTCCCCCATAAAGTTATTACCCCTGTACGATTATGCCATGGGGGCAACGCTTAACCACGCAAGGCTTTTTATGCAGAGCCTTTTTTTGTTGGGAATACTGGTATATGTTTTAAGAGTACGATACAGGTGGTTTGAGAATCCAAAAACTGGGATATGGTTTGCCGCAATTTTCTGTGCTACCCTTGGTCTCCTACAGGAAGGTGGGCAGCTTTTTCTGTCGTCACGCACACCATCGGCCACGGATATTTATTGTTTTGCATTGGGAGGAAGTATGGGCGCATGGATCAAACGTCCATAGAAATTTAATATGAACAATCAAAATACCAAAAAAATTCGATTTGCAGCGGTCGGGGACCTTTTGCTGACTGCGCGGTCAAGTGATCGTCCCGGTCGCGGGATTGAAGCACTCGCCCCTGAAATTGTCAGTTTGTTCAAATCCTGTGATGTGGTTTTTGCCAATCTTGAATGTACGCTTCCTGGTAAAAAGATGATTCCTACTGAACCGCGTGTTCTTTCCACCGAGCATCAGGTGAGATCGCTTCAGGATTCCGGCATCGATATCGTGTCACTTGGTAACAATCATACCTTTGACTGTTTTGATGAAGGATTTCTTAAGCTCAGCGCTATGCTTACAGAAATGGGAATTAAATGGTGCGGGGCAGGACTGAACCTGGAGGAAGCCCTGAATGTTCCTATTATAGAAGTCAATGGTTTGAAAATTGCCTTTCTTTGCGTGGTGGATCGTTCAACTGGGCCTTCCAGCTTTGCTACAGAAGATGCAAGTGGCGTTGCCCCCCTTAAAACAGATGCCATTTGCAGAATGATTGAAGCGTTGAAATTGACAGTTGACCATATTATTGTTTCACCCCACTGGGGCATGGAGAGATTTCGGATTCCTTCGTTGCTACAGATTGAACAGGCGCATACTTTTGTCAATGCCGGAGCATCCATGGTTCTGGGGCATCACCCCCATGTGCTTCAAGGTATGGAATTTTACCATGGCGTACCAGTTGTGTATTCCCTGGGTAATTTTATTGCAAGTCACGTGTACTGGGAAAATGGAGAGTATCTGACCTGGAACAAGTTTGAGCGTACAGGATGCATCCTTTTGGCTGAACTGGATTCTACTTCTGTTTTTAATGTGGAACAGATACCGGTGATTGATGACGGCAACCTGGTTTCAATCGAGAAAACCCGCTGGGGTAGAAATTGTACTAATAAGGTGAATCGTCTTCTTGAAAAAGGCGTTACACAAAAAAAATACAAAAGAGAAGCTTTTTTTGTGGGAACGATTAAGCCGATTCTCTCTCGATTAAAATGGGCAAAGCTGAAACAGACACGTCCAAAGGACTTCAAGAAGTTGTTTCATCTCATTTCCAAGGGGGTGAATCAATGAATAGAGGCTTTAGGATGTTTTTTTCAAGAAACCCTTTGTTGCTGCTATTGGAATTGGTGATTCTCTTTTTTGTCTCTGGGTACGCTATTGCCGGAAATAACATTTTTTATATCGATGCTGATGGCGATGGGTATGGTGTTGGAACGGAATACGTTTTAGGGCCTGATGCAGATGATAATGATCCGGCAATCAATACACCGGACTCTGTGCTTAAAGGTTACCCGTCTTTAACAAATTTTTTAAAAAGTAAAGGATATGGTTCCAAGCGCATCATTTATATCTCTTCCAGAGGAAACGATGACACGGGTTTGATTGATGATATTCAAAAGCCTTTTTTTTCATGGGCTAAAGTTCGCAGCCAAATTAAACCGGGTGATACAATTATTTACCGGGGTGGAATCTATCGAGAACAGATCAGCCTGAAGAATATGAATGGAACGAAAGATGAACCTGTTACATTCATGGCTTATCCGGGAGAAGCGGTTTGGTTTGAGGATTGTGGGGGTTCTGGCAATTCTGCAGCCATATCAATAAAAGGCGGATCTCATATTAACATCCAGGGCATTATTTTTGATAATCCATCAAATTTTGGAAACGGAAATGGTGTCTATCTGAATGGAACCACCCAATATGACTGGACCCGGGTGCATGATATCAAGATAAAGAACATAGAGGTTAAAAATACAAAAAGTGGCGTGCGGGCCATGGTTAATATTCATAACCTGGTTGTTGAAGACAGCGTAATTCATGATACAAGTTCCCATAATATATATTTGGGAACAAGTGACGATAGTTTGCCCAATGGTGATATTTTAATTAAAAACAATTTGCTGTATCGTGGAGCCAGGGTTTATAATGGCCGTTTTTGTATCCAGCATAATGGTATTGTTGATCGACTGATAATTGAAAATAATATCTGCCATTCAAATCAAACTGGGGGCGGGATTTCCCTTGAAAATGGTGCTTCAAATTCCATCGTACGCAACAATTTGATTTTTAATAATTCCAAGATGGGAATCCAGTTATACGGCTATAATGCCAAATGGGGGGGGGCTTTTTCTAATAACCATATATTCAATAACACCATCTGGGTGGGAAATTACAGCCCAACAGGCGTTGAAGAGCCAAAGGATCATGCCGGAATTCTTTTAAAGGACAGCTCTGGCAGATTCAATATATTGGGCACGATAATTAAAAACAATATCATTTCTACTCAGTTTGGCTACCCTGTTCACATCTTCCAAGAAAATTTTATCGCGACAACGCTCATGGAGAAAAATATATTTTACCGCCAGAAAGGCAGAGAAGTTGTTCATGTGGGTGAAAATGCATATAAACTGGAAAGAATAGAAAAAGAAAGACCTCTGGTTCGAGATAATTTATTTGCTGACCCCAAATTTAAAAATGTTTCTATTCAATATTACAAAGAACCCCGGCTGTTTGACTTTGATATTTTAAATAATTCTCCGGCAATAGATTTTGGGTTAAATGTAAAATTAGAAAAAGATATTTCAGGTCACTCCCGTATCCCTGAAAAAAATGATTCTGGGTGTTATGAGTTTACGGCCGATAATTCTTCTCCTGTTTTTAAAGAAAATAAGGCATGTATCGTTTATGTAGATGAAAATAATCAAATGGATTTGGCTGCCACGGATAAGGACGGTGATAAGCTTTCTTTTAAATGCCGCAACCTTCCAGGAAATGCTCAAATGACGGGTTCACTTTTTCAGTGGAAACCTGACTTGAGCCAGAAAGGTGATACAAGGCTTTTGTTTAATGTGTCGGATGGTTCGTCTGAGGATCGAATTCTCGTCATGTGTCATGTCGTGGAAAGAAATGATGAAAGGTCTGATAAAACGTCCAAGAATACGGATGTTGAGCCTTTAGCTGAAAGAAAAGTTAAGGTTGTATCTAATATTAAAGACCTTAGAGATGCTGTTCGTGATTTAAAAGCAGGCGATGAACTTCTCATCGAGCCCGGCATATATAACGGCGGGTTTCGGGCCTGGGGGCTCCAGGGAACAAAAAGAAACCCCATTGTTATTGCAGGTAAGGATCCTGATGATCTGCCGGTATTCAGTGGCAGAGGAGAAGCCGTCAAACTTAGCAATGTGGCCTATCTAAAATTGAAAAATTTACGCATCAGCGATTTCACTGGCAATGGAATCAATATGGATGACGGTGGTAATCTTGAGGAACCATCCAACAACATTATAATCGAAAATATTTCCATCAAAGAAATTGGTCCAAAGGGAAATTATGATGCCATAAAAATGTCCGGTGTGGATGACTTTATCGTCAGAGATTGCCATATTGAAGGGTGGGGGGGATCTGGTATTGATCTGGTTGGGTGCCACCAGGGTATTATCCAGGCTTGCCAATTCCTGGGAACCCCAGGATACCGAACCAAGAATGCAATTCAGATCAAGGGGGGCTCACATAACATACTTGTTCAGGAAACTGTTTTTATAAACTGCGGTGAACGGGTGATTAATATTGGTGGCAGCACGGGAACAGCCTATTTTAGACCACAGCTGGTTGATTATGAGGCAAAAAATGTGATAATTGCCGGGAACCGGTTTATTGGTGGAAGCGCACAGGTGGCTTGGGTGACAAGTCAGGACACCCATGTTCATCATAATATTTTTTATCTTCCTGAAAAATATGTCGGCCGGATTCTTCAGGAGACAAAAAATAAGCTTTTCAAGCCCAGCCAGAAAGGTCATTTTGAGGCAAATCTTGTTGTTACTGATGAGCGCATAAGAACCTTTTTTAATGTGGGACCTCGCACAGCACCGAAAAGTTTTGTTTTTTCACGCAATGCCTGGTATCGGTTCAACTCCCAGGACAAACCCAAATTGCCCACCCGGGAAATTGAGGGAATTTATGGGGTTTATCCCGATCTGAAGGATTTTGGAACGGCCCAGATGAAGATCGATTCTAAAAACTCCAGGCTTAAAGATGTTGGGCCCAGGGCCTATGTCCCCTGGCATGTTAAAACAGATTTTGATGATGTGGAGATCCCCAGGATAGAGGCGGTATTGCCGGTTCCAGATAAAGGAGTGGACAAGCAATTGGTCTTGATTTGCGGGCTTTTCTCAATTTTTTTTATGATTATGGTGATTCGTTTTGTCAGAAAACGAAAATAGAAGGTAGGGATTAATTCATGGGGAAAAATATGCAGAATTCGCTTTTAGGCTTGATAGGAAATACCCCTTTAGTTGAAGTCAAACGGTTTAATGATAATCCCGAAGTTAAAATTTTAGCCAAACTCGAATATCTTAATCCAGGCGGTTCGATTAAAGACAGGGCCGCTCTTTATATGATAGAGCAGGCTGAAAAGAGTGGTGAGCTATAATGGACCCCATAATTTGAACCAGTTGCTAAGAGACACAACAAGTGCTAAAGCCAGGTTCAAATTTATACCGAAACAGGAGGTCCATGAGAAAGAGTTACAGCGGAAAACTTAAGGCAAAAATGGCAATTGATATGATTCGAGAACAAGAAACCGTGGCTGAATTATCATCCAGATATCAAGTTCATCGCTCAATGCTTACCAAATGGAAAAAAGAGGCAATAGAAGGGTTGCCAGAACTTCTTTCAAAGACAAAAAAGAACAAAAATGATGATGAAAATTTGATTGCAGGCTTATACATGAAGATCGGTCAACTCGAAGTAGAGAATGACTATCTAAAAAAAAAGGTTGAGGCAATTAGTAGCTGATAGAAGGCACCTGATAGATATAACCCACTCAGATATCAGCATTAACCGGCAATGTGAATTGCTGCAAGTTTCAAAAGGAGCCCTTTATTACCAACCAAGGCCAATAGATCCTTACACGCTTTTATTAATGGATCTAATTGACAAACAGCATACAATAACCCCTTTTTATGGGAGCCGAAGGCTAGTGGCCTGGTTGAAGCAGGAAGGACATCCAGTAAATCGCAAGCGGGTTCAAGGACTGATGAAAAAGATGAGGATTGAAGCCATCTATCCCAAGCCCAAATTAACCAGGAGGAATGAAGCACATAAAGTCTATCCATATTTATTGAGGGGTGTAAACATTGCAAGAATCAATCATGTGTGGAGTACAGACATAACTTACATTCGAATTGGTAATGGTTTCGTATACTTAACGGCGGTTATAGACTGGTTCAGCAGATATGTCTTGTCCTGGCGACTCAGTAACACCCTTGAAAACACCTTTTGTGTGGAAGTCCTGGAAGAAGCCTTAAGTATCGCTGAACCTGAGATTTTCAACACAGACCAAGGCTGCCAGTACACAGCGACAAATTTTTTGAAGGTTCTGACAGACCACAAAATCAAGGTCAGTATGGATTCAAAGGGCAGAGCACTCGATAATATTTTTGTGGAGCGCCTTTGGCGAACGGTTAAATATGAAGAGGTTTATTTAAAAAGCTACCAGAGCATGAAAGACGCACAAAGCTCATTAAAAACTTATTTGAATTTTTATAACAAAAAGAGGCTTCACCAGGCATTAGAATACAAGACCCCTGAGTCAATCTATTGTATGGCTAATGAAATGAAATAAAAGGAATTCTATCTGATTAGATTTGGGAGGCCAGCCCCCCAAGCCCCCCGGGATTTAACGCTTAAAGGACCAAAGTATGGAAAGGGCAGTGCGTGGTGTAACCTCACTGCCCCTATACTTCAGTCACCAACTGCGGCGCTCAGGTTGCTTCCCAGCATGGCCTTATCCTCCGAGCTGGCAGGGAAAGATACCAGGGAAAAATAAAAATTTAAAGACTTCTTTTAAAATGGTCAAAGGAGGTCAAAGCTCACGCATAAAAAAGGCATTTGGGTTGGCAAATTAAATTTTAAATGTAGCTTAAAAAAAGGGAGAATCGGTCTTGACATGGGGTCCACTTTAAGCTTTATCCGGGCAAAATTGTCATTGAGGCCACCAGTGGGAATACAGGGATTGGGCTTGCCCTGGTCTGTTCGATTAAGGGGTATAAGCTGGTTCTAACCATGTCTGAATCAGCCAGTATTGAAAGGCAGAAGATTCTGGAGGCAAGGGGGGCTGAGATCGTTTTGACCCCCAGCCGTTTGGGAAGTGATGGTGCCATTGAAGAGGCCTATCGCATGGCCCGGGAAAATCCTGACCTCTATTTTAATGTGGATCAATACAACAATGATGCAAATTGGAAGGCCCATTACCATGGGACCGCCAATGAAATTTTGGAGCAAACGGGTGGGAAAGTTTCTGTTTTTGTGGCGGCCTTAGGAACCGGGGGTACCTTGATGGGGACTTCCAGGCGGATGAAAGAGGTCAATCCTTTAATTGAAATCGTTGGGGTTGAACCGTTTCAGGGGCATAAAATTCAAGGCTTGAAGAATATGAAGGAATCCTATCCGCCTGGGATTTATGATAAAAAACGTATTGATACCATCATTAATATCGGTGACGAAGAGGCTTTTGAGACAGCACGTCAATTGGCCAGAAAAGAAGGTCTTCTTGTGGGCATGAGCAGTGGCGCAGCAATGGCTGGGGCCATTGCCGTCGCAAAGAGGATTGACAGGGGAACCATTGTTGTTGTCTTTCCAGATAGTGGTGAGAGATACCTTAGTACTGCTCTTTTTTTGCCAAAAATCCGAAGAGGCACCCTCAAGGTCCTTAATACGTTGACCCAGAAAAAAGAGTTGTTTAAACCCAATAAAAGCGAAAGCATCGGTATTTATTCTTGTGGACCCACCGTTCATGGCAGGATTCATCTGGGAGAAGCGCGACGGTTTGTTTTTTCTGATTTACTTTGTCGATATCTTGAATTTAGTGGCTATAAAGTCAACCATGTGATGAATATCACTGATCTTGATGATAAGATCATTGAAGCATCGGAAAAAGCCCATATGGATATGGATTTATTTACAGAAGAAAATATTATTCAATTTAAAAAAGATCTGGATTTACTTGGCATCCGAGATGCCACAAAATATCCATTGGCAAGCCTCCATGTTGAAGAGATGATAAGTCTTGCAGATAAAATTATTGAAAACGGGTTTGGGTATGAAAAATTAAGATCCGTTTACTTTGATGTTTCAAAGCTTCCATCCTATGGAAGATTATCAGGTGTAGATCTTGATAAAATGAATTTGGGAACAACGGTTGATCTGGATGATTATGAGAAGGAGGATCCCCGGGATTTTACATTGCTCAAGCGTGTGAAACTCAACGAGCTTAAAAAAGGTATTTATTATTCAACAAAGTGGGGAAATGTCAGGCCATCATGGCATATCCAATGCCCGGCCATGGCCATGAAGTACTTGTCTGAAAATTTTGACATACACACAAGTGCCCGGCATCTTATTTTTCCCCACCATGAAAATGAGATTGCCATTGCTGAAGCTGTCACTGGTAAATTGTTGGCAAATTATTGGATGCATTGTGGGCCGGTGATGTTTGAAGATAAGGAAGTTGATGAAAAAAAACGATTTTTAACAGTTGAGTTTGTTCTTAAAATGGGTTTTTCAGAAAGAGAGCTTCGTTATTGGCTGTTGTCAAGCAATTATCAGAGGTCTCTTCCTTTTTCAAGGGAACGATTGCTGGCCAAAAGAAAATCCTTAAAGCGGGTGGATGATTTTATCCAGGCACTCTTGAATGTGGAGAATGCTGATAACGATTCTGTTGTGGAAGATCTTGCCCAGGATACTATTGACGAATTTACAAAAGCAATGGATGATGATTTGAATATTTCAGTTGCTTTGGCTTCGATTTTTAAGACGGTTCGAAAGGGAAATAATCTGATCCAGAAAATGGAGATGACAGCTCAGGCTGCTGAAAATATCATCAATGCTTTTAAAAAAATAGATGCTGTTTTGAATGTTTTTTCCTTTGATCCGCCTTTTCTCGAGCAAGACACACAGGTTTTGATGGATAGAAGGAACGCCCTGCGTAAAGGAAAAGACTGGGAGGCAGCAGATCAAATTCGTGTTGAATTAGAAAACCGGGGGATTGAAATAAATGACTTGGGGGATTGAGAGATTCAATTTTATGAAATGGCATGCATGAATTTTTATCGGGCAGCTCGCTTGCCGCTCCTGCTCATGGTCTTGATATTTGCAGAATCCTCCATACCCATGGATGGCGGACCACATGATATCAAATTCCTGACTGATTTAAATCCAAACCTTCAGAATCTGCTCCATATTCCATTATATGCCTGTTTGGCTTTTCTGTGGTTCAGGTCATTTTCACGATTAAGGGTCAATACTGCCAAAGGGGTGGTGTTGGCCCTTTTTATTACCATCTTGTATGGAAGCCTTGATGAAGTGCATCAAACTTTTGTGCCTGGTAGATATGGCGGCCTTATCGATATCTATTTGAATACCGTGGGTGCTGTCATCGGTATTTTCCTGTTTAAATTATGGGCACACGTACCATTTGGATTGTCAAAGTTGGACACAGTAAAGAAGTATAAAAATAAATAAAGCATTTACCCAGGAGGCAGGCAGATGCAGATAACCCATTTAGGAGGCGCAGACTGCGTCACTGGTTCCTGTCATCTTCTCCAGGCAAACGGCCTGAACATCATGGTAGACTGCGGCGCTGTCCAGGGCAATGACACTGCCGTTCCCATGGAACGCTGGCCCGTACAGCCCTGTGACATTGATTACCTCTTTCTCACCCATGCCCACGTGGATCACATCGGCCAAGTGCCGGATCTTATCGATAAGGGGTTCAAGGGGGTGATCATCTGCACCCATCCCACTCTGGAGATTCTTTTTCCCATGCTTGAGGATGCCATGGGCTTTTCCGACAGGAACCCCAGCCAGATTGAAAAAATAAAAGCCAGTCTTGAAGACCTTGCCTGGGGATTTGAATATGGCAGGACTTTTGACCTCAAGGCTGGTATCCGGTTTAAGCTTGGCAATGCAGGACATATACTGGGATCCTGTTTCATCCGGTTTGAATCCAGTGACCCGCCATGGTCGGTTGTGTTTTCAGGCGATCTTGGCCCGCCAGATACCCCGATTCTTCCAGCTCCTGATATCTCGGATCCCTGTGATCTCTTGATCCTGGAATCCACCTATGGGGATCGCCTCCATGGGGATAGAAAGGAGAGGGTAGGGCGCCTTGGGCGAATTCTTTTAAAGGCCCTGTCTGACAATGGCAAGGTGTTTGTTCCGGTGTTTGCCCTGGGCCGGTGCCAGGAGTTGATTTATGAGATGGACCGGATCTTTGGTGGATGGGAGCAGGCAGAAAAAATCCCGGTGTTTGTGGATTCGCCCCTTGGACTGCAAATTACGAACATCTATTCCAAACTCTCCGAATACTGGGACGGGGAGGCAAAGGCCCTGCTGGATGCCGGGGATCATCCCATTGATTTTAAAAATCTCTATGCAGTGGAAAACCATGGGAGCCATGCCCAGTTGACGGATATCAAGGGGCCAGCAGTCATCCTTGCCGGAAGCGGCATGTGCACGGGGGGCAGGATTGTTAATCATCTCAAAAAGGGGCTTGAAGATCGACGAAATGACCTTCTTTTTGTGGGGTATCAGGCCCAGGGCACGCCGGGCAGGGATATCGTTCGGTATTCGAAAACCCGGGGCGGATATGTCCGACTCGAGGGCAAAAGGATAAATATCAAAGCCCGGGTGCACGAGTTGACCGGTTATTCTGCCCATGCCGATCAAAAGGATCTGGTCAACTGGGTCAATGCCATGGAAAAAAGACCCAAGGGAATCAGGCTGGTCCATGGTGATCCTGAGGCGAAACAGGCGCTGTTTAAAAGGCTTTTTTCTTAACCAGATAATGTATGTGTCTTATTAAAAAGCAGATCATTGATCTTTTGGTGGCAAGTCTGATTCCCGCAATAGACGTTTCCCATTGCCATAAATATTCTCATCCTCGGTGTTCTTGGAATGTTTTTAAAATTATTTGGGATTATTTAGGAGCTGTCGACTCCCCCGTGAAAGGCCCTGCTTGCTTTTGTGAATGCGTTGGATTATAACTTCTCAAGTTAAACAATCAGAAATGGTTCTTATTCATAAAAGTATGTGTTTGGTTATAGCAGGTTTTAAATAAATATGGTTACACAATATTTTCGGAAGCTTAAAAGGAATGCTTTACGACTTCTTCCCTCACCCATAAGGCGTCAATTGATACGGCAGATTATACCGCCGGTTCGATTAAATCTTGACAATACTATTTTCAGGTGTGCAGACAGCTTTGATGATTATATAAAGGCTTTTCGACTGGTGCATGATGTGTATGTCCAGGCAGGATACATGGACCCTCAACCCTCGGCCCTTCGCATCACCCCCTATCATGGGAATCCCCTTTCCCGGGTTTTTCTGGGGATGTACAAGGTCAAGAGCCGGGAAGTTCCCATTTATACCGTCAGCATGTTTCCCGATTGTGAGGAACAGGGACTTCCCATGGATCAGGCATTTAGGCGGGAGCTGGACTGTCTGAGGTCCCAGGGGCGGATGATGGTGGAGATCGGTGCCCTGGCATCGGACCCGGATCATCGACAAAACAATATGAATATCCCCATGCTGGGCAATCGTATGGTTCAGAAATACGCCTTTGATTACTTAAATGCCCATGACATGGTCATAACTGTTCATCCCAAGTATCGATGGGTTTATTCGGATCTTCTCCTGTTTGAGGAAATTGGGCGTGTGGATCAGTATGGGTATGTTAGAAACAATCCCGCTGTTGCCATGCGGCTGGATTTGACAACAGTTGAGGAGCGATACCGAAAGGTGTACGGGCATATGCCCAGAGAAAAAAACCTTCACCGTTTCTTTTTCGAAAAAGAATCTTCGTCCATTGTTTTACCCAAAACAACCAGCATTTTTAATAAGGATTTGGTGAGAAGCCTGTTGAATGATTCCTTGGTTTACGAATCTATGACTTGCCGGGTTCGGCAGGAAAATAGGAAGGGTAATATTCCGGTTCAAGTCCAGAGAGCATTATTTTAAGCATATCAGGGTCGTTTTTGATCAGATCCTTTTCCACCGTTTCAATGATACCAAGGTAGGGGATTCTTTCCCCATGATATTGCACAGGTTCCCCGATCTGATGAAAAAGGAATCCATATTTTTTAAGGGCAAAAAAGAGCTTTGTTTCAGTAATCATATACCAGTGGCTCAACCCTCGCCTTCGGCTTTCCTGGTACATAGCCTGGTATAACCCCAGTACAATAATGGGGTTTTTCCTTCCCAGCATCTCTTCTGGGATGGGCCCATCGTCTGGAAGTATCCCCCCCTCCTTTTCCTTAAGATAGGACTCCACGCCATACATCCCGTCTTCTTTCCTGCGTCTTAAGTCCTTGCTTACCGTCAGCCGGGATATCTCTGCTATTTTGCTTCTGTCTGGTTTCTCACCAATAAAGGTGGTTTTAACGGCATGCTCAATGGGAAAGCCCTTGTCAGAATCAAGCACCAGGCGGATGGTTCCCACAACAGAGTCGGTATCGTTTAAACAGGCAAAATGGATGGAGTTGTCTTCATATTCATCCGTTTCAAGGCCGTCAGGGTGGTCCTCTTTTCGTTCAAATCCGAACTCCTCGGCATAGACTTCATATCTCATTCTGAATGTATCTTTTTTCACATCATCGTCGTCAACGACCCCGAATCTGAATTTCCCGTAGGTGAGTGTATTTTTGATCATAGTGAACAGACCTTGTTTTTAAATTGACTGCAAGGAATAAATTGGTTACAGATACAGATAGTTTAATTTAGGAGCGTTCACCTGTTTTTGTCAAGTTTTTTTACCCGGGTTGAAAATTAGGACCTTATGATCAAAACCATGACCCACTATAGATTGTTTTTTTAGCACCATACATACCATTCCCAATGGGATTTGTTTTTACGGAATTCAGGGAGAATTATAATAATGGATATTGGTTCAATGAGTGAGGTGCTTCGCTCCTTTGGTATTAGATCAAAGGAGGAGTATTTTGCCCAGGCATTTTCGAGGAATATCGGTCTTTTTACGGATCAGGAACAAAAAATGCTGGCCCAGGCGAAAGTTGCCATACCCGGTATGGGCGGTGTGGGGGGGGGGCATCTCATAACCATGGTAAGAACCGGCATTGGCAGATTCGCTATTGCAGACTTTGACCGGTTTGAGCCGGTGAACGTGAACCGTCAGTTTGGTGCCCGGGTGCCTGAATTCGGCAGACCCAAACTTGAGGTGATGAAAAAACAGGCTCTTTCCATCAATCCCTTTCTTGAGATGGATCTCTTTCCCGAGGGTATCAATGAAACCAATTTGGATCGTTTCCTGGATGGGGTTGATGTGGTTCTTGATGGACTGGATTTTTTTGAGTTTGAAGTTCGACGAATGCTCTTTAAAAAGGCTGCGGAAAAGGGTATCTTTGTAATCACGGCGGGCCCAATGGGATATAGCTCTGCCATGCTGGTTTTTGATCCCGGGGGCATGGGATTTGATGAATATTTCAATATTACCAAGGGTATGCAGGACAAGGAAAAGTATCTTTCTTTTGCCCTGGGACTCGCCCCCCGGCCCACCCATGTGAAATATATGGATTTCAAGAAGGTGGACCTTGATTTAAAGGCAGGACCTTCATTGAATCTTGCCTGTCAGATCTGTTCGGGCATGGCCGGCACAGAGGCCGTCAAGATTATTTTAAAAAAGGGAAAGGTCAGGACTGTTCCTTCTTATGTCCAATATGATCCATTTCTTCAGAAGCTTAAAAGGGGAACCCTTGTTAGGGGAAACAAAAATCCTGTTCAGAAAGTTAAGCTTAAAGTGGTTAACTACCTGCTGGAACGAAATAAAATTAAATTTTATACCCCGGAACCTGAACGTCCTGAATATGAAAGTCAAGCAACGATTGTCCCTCAACCGGTTATTGATTATATTCTCAGGGCCGGTATCCAGGCCCCTTCAGGAGACAATGCCCAGCCTTGGCGCTTTGCATCCAATGAAAATCAGATATTTCTCTATCTTAACAGGGATAAAGATCGGTCTTTTTTTAATGTCAGGCAAATTGCCTCTATTATTTCCTGTGGGTGCGTACTTGAAAATATGAGAATTGCAGCATCAGCCTTTGGACTTCAGGCTGAAATAAAATATTTGCCTGATTCTTCCAATAGTGATCTGATGGCTGCGGTGTCTCTCACCCAGGAAGAATGCCCAAAGGACAAGTTGGCTGATGAAATCTGGAAAAGACATACCAATAGAAAGCCATACAACAGAAAATTTGTCCCAGATTCAGTACTTGAGTCGTTACACAAAACCATCGATTCGATTCCCGGGGCAAAACTTCACTTTATTACCAAACCCGATGATCTGAAGAAACTTGCAAAAATAATTTACCAGGTAGACCAAATAAGAACTGAGCACCGTCCTTTGCATGAACATCTCATGGAGATGATCCGGTTTACTGATCACGACGCTTTGGCAAAAAAAGACGGATTTCCATTAAAAAATCTTGAGGCGGGCGTAGCTGGGGAATTATTTCTTAAAGCCACAAGACTCTGGGCTGTCATGAACATTGTGAACAAGACAGGTTTGGGCAGAATGGTGGCAGTCCAGTCTTATAAAGGGATACTTGATTCATCCGGCGTCGCACTTTTTACCGTTGACGGTCAGGAGGACAAAGATTTCTTGAAAGGCGGTCAGGCCCTGGAACGGACCTGGCTTACCTTGACTTCCCAGGGACTCGATATGCAGCCCATGACTGCTGTTACCCTGTTTTATCTTCGCTGGATATTAAATGGAAAGGATGAGTTTCAAAGAAAGCATCAAAAGGTTCTTGAAGGGATTGAAAAAAAATATTCTTCACTTTTTGCAGGTTTTGATTTTAAAAAGGAGAGCCAGGTGATGCTGTTCAGGTTTGGTTATGGTGAGCCGATTAAATGTAGAACGCTGCGAATGGAAACCCCAGCCATGATTGTAAAAAAATAGATGATAATATAGATAATGGTGGCAAAATTATGAAAACGGTTGTTCAAACCGAACAAGTTTCAAAAACTTTTTTGCTGGGCAAAACTAAAGTCCAGGCATTAAGTGAGATAACCATAGATGTGTTTGAGGGTGAGTTCCTCGCCATAGCCGGACCCTCTGGAAGTGGAAAAACAACGCTGCTCAATCTGATCGGCTGTATTGATCAACCAACAGAAGGGCTCATCAAAATAGACGGAGAGGTTGTGACTGGCCTGTCATCCAACCGGCTTGCAGATATCAGAATGGCAAAATTATCCTTTATCTTTCAGACCTTTAATCTAATCCCTGTTTTGTCTGCCTATGAAAATGTAGAGTACCCTTTGTTGAAAACGATAAAAAATAAAAATGAACGTTTTGATCGTGTGAGTGCTTCCTTAAAAGACGTTGGTCTTGAAACATATATGAAACATCGACCGGATGAGCTGAGTGGGGGGCAGAGACAGAGAGTGGCCATAGCAAGGGCCCTGGTGACTGAACCCCGGATTATCCTTGCGGATGAACCCACTGCCAACCTGGATCAGAAGACAGGTGAAGATGTTTTGAATATTATGAAAAGCATCAATGAAGATCATAAGACCCTGTTTATATTTTCTACCCATGACCCTAAAGTCATGCAGATGGCATCTCGTATTATCCGAATCACAGATGGCCGGATCGTTGATTACAATTGTTTTGACCGCCGCACGAATCAAAAAAAAACTTTTTCTTCTGAGAATCTCAGAAGAGAGAAAGGCAGAAGGGACTTTGACAGGTAAATAAAATGAAACTACCCATCAGTATAAAACTCGCCATAAGAAACGTTTTTAGAAATAGAATCAGAACCATCATTACCCTTGCAGCCATTGCATTTGGTTCTGTCTCAATTATCATTGCTGGCGGTTTCTTTGAAGACACGTTTATGCTGATGAGGGAGGCTGCTATTCACAGTCACTTAGGACATATTCAAATTTATCGCAAAGGGTATAATGATCACGGTTCATCCGCACCATTTGACTATTTAATTGAAGAGGCTGATGTCGTAATGAACAAGATCGCATCCTTGGATAATGTCGAACTCGTTACACCAAGAATTATGTTCTCAGGGATGATCAGCACTGGAGAAAATACTGTTTCTGCTTATTGCCAAGGTGTTAATCCTCAAGGTGAAACGACACTTAATAAAATAGAAAATATAAAACGTGAAGCTTCTGGACTTAATATCCAGGAAGGATCAAACCTGACACCCGGTGACAAATTTGATGTGATTTTAGGCAGAGGTTTGGCCAAAAATCTTGGTGTAAAACCGGGGGATTCTATTGTATTACTAACAAACACAGTTGGGGGATCAATCAATGCGTTTGATCTGATTGTCAAAGGTATCTTTTTTACTGCCTCAAAAGAATTTGATGACCGCGCTTTAAGACTTTCTATTGATACTGCTCAAAAGCTTATCAGAACAGAGGGGATTCAAACTTTGGTTGTAATGCTTGATAAGACGGAAAATACTGAGCAGGCTAAAGAAGAAATTTTAAAAACCATCCAGTCGATGGATGCAGAACTCGAAATAAGGACGTGGAATCAACTGGCAGATTTTTACAACAAAACTGTTGAATTGTATGGCAGACAATTTTTTATACTAAAACTGATTATTACTATTATTGTTATTTTAAGTATTTTTAATACCATTAATATGGCAATTTGGGAAAGAACTAGGGAAATTGGTACAATAATGTCAATGGGGTACAAAAAAATTGATATCATGAAACTCTTTTTAGCAGAGGGTTTAATTCTTGGCGTTCTGGGAGGAATCTCGGGTATCGTGCTCGGGATAATTACGGCATGGATTATTTCCTTTTTTGGAATCCCGATGCCCCCACCACCCGGAGCAACAGTCGGGTGGACAGCCTTCATTAAAGTTGTACCTGACCTATTGGTTTCATCAATGATAATATCGGTCGTTGCATCGCTGTTCTCATCTTTTTATCCTGCATTTAAAGCCTCAAATCTTGTTATTACGGATGCACTAAGACATTATTAGATTATTAGGGAGTATTTTTATGGAAAAATTTTATTGGATTTTTTTTAGTTTTTTTGCCTTTAGTCTTTTCTTTTACGCCGGCCCTGTTTTATCTGAAAATATAACACCTCAACAAATACTGCAATACGCCGATGAAATAAGAAGTCCGCAAGCGGATTACAGTGTGATGGCAAAAATAACAAGTCAAAAACCAAACAAAAAGGATAAAATTGCAATTTACGAAATACTCATGAAAGGACAGGACAACACAATTATTAAAACATTATCTCCTGAAGTTGATAAAGGCACGTCTCTTTTGATGTTGAGATATGATCTGTGGGTTTTTTTACAGACTATCTCAAAACCTCTTAGAATTTCTTTACAGCAGCGCCTTTTTGGCGAGGCAGCCAATGGTGATGTCGCACGAGCAAACTTTTCTGGAGATTATGATCCTGAATTAATAGATATTGTGACAATCAAAGGAAAAACTTTTTATCTTTTGGAACTGACAGCAAAAAATGAAAAGGTGACTTATCATAAAGTAAAACTCTGGGTGATGAAAGATACTTATTATCCTTTAAAAGGTGAGTTTTATGCCTTTTCAGGGAAACTGTTGAAAATATGTTACTACACAAATTACAAATTAATTCTTGATAAAATGCGACCTACTCGATTAGTTCTTGATAATCCACTTGTCAAGGGGCAAAGAACCGTTATTGATTATGACAACATGATCCTGGATACCTTTTCCGATAAGATATTTACAAAGAATTATATGAAAAAATTGAAGTATTAACCAACGGGTTTCAATTTATACATGTTTGCCAAAACAGCCAAAAAATATACCGGTTATGCAATTCTTTTAATCGCCTTGATATTGACATGTAATGTAAATTTTTGTTTGGCCCTTCCTTTAACCAAACTTCTTAGTGTAAAATATCGTCAAACGTTCAGAGTCGAATCCATAGAATTGTGGTTGAGCAACGCCTCAGATTATGTGACTTGTAATTTTCAAAATCCTGATCGATTTGTCATCGATGTTAAAAACTGCTATTTCCCTAAGATTCATGATGTCATTGAAGCAAACTCAAAATATATATCAAAAATTAGAATTTCACAGTTCATGCACGATAGGGTTAGGATCGTAGTTGATCAAAAGATCGTCACCCATATCCATGTTGATAAAAAAGCATTAATTAAGGGTATGGTTCTCATTTTGTCAATTCAATTGCCAGAGTCTGGAGTAATTTTTGGGAAACAGGGAGGTGCTTTTGAAAATGATTCTGATGAGAATCTGGATGCATTATTTAATGTATCGGAAGAGGGGGCCAATGCCATACCCGATATCATACCCAATGAAGAGACAATAGGTGAACAGCCATCTTTCATTGGTGAACCTTCTAAATTATCAATAGATGGTGATCTTAGAAATGAGACAGCATACCGAATCTGTAAGCCACATCGATTCTCAAAGATTAAAAACATACTCAACCTAAAAGCATCCGGGGCCTTATCGGGTAATTTATCCTATACCATGGGTTCCAGGTTTTCTTATGATGCGGTTTTTGATTTAAATGATAATTATAATAACACGGTTGAAAACGATCAAAGGACCAATGTTGACATAAGAGATGCTTACCTTGACTTTGGTTTTGGAAATTTTGATTTCCGGCTTGGTAATCAGCAGATTGTCTGGGGCCAGGCAGTTGGATTGTTTTTTGCCGATGTTGTAAATCCCAAAGATTTGAGAGAATATATTTTGCCTGATTTAGATCAGGTAAGAATTCCTGTGTTTGCTGCAAATATGGAGTACTATTATAGTAGTGGTTACTTTCAAATGATATTTATTCCTTTTCCTGAATTTAACGAGTTTGGAAAATCAGGATCTGAATTTGATTTTTCCAAACCGCTTTACAGCCAGAATGCCGATATTGTTATCAACGACCTGTCAGAGCCAGCGAACAGTCTTGACAACAGTGAGTTGGGGTTTAGAGCCTCCATCCTAACCGATGGTTGGGACATGTCCCTATTTTATTTATATGATATGTATAACTTTCCTGTGAATTACAGGGCGATTTCATTAAATGCATTAGGTTTGCAACATCCAGTCACCATAACATATTCACCCAAATATGAAAGAGTTCACAGGATTGGTTCCACTTTTTCTAAAGCGGTGTGGGATGCCATTCTTAAAGGAGAGTTTATTTACAGTAACAAAATGTTTTTTCAATCGTCTGTTGCTTCAGACCTGGATGGGATTGAAACGAGTGATTCACTTGACTGGCTCCTTGGTGTTGATTACACCTTTTTTAACGCTTTGGAGACAAACTTCCAGTTGATGCAAAGTATCATCCTTGATTATCAAAACAGTATGATACAAAAAGAAATTACAACATCTTTTTCTATCTGGCTGAAAACAGGGTTTTTTGAAAATCTGATCGAACCTGAACTTTTTTTTGTCTCAAGCCTTGATAAAAAAAATTATCTTTTCCGCCCCAAGATTACCTATAATCATAATAATAGACTTAAATTAGTTCTTGGTGCAGATATCTTTTACGGAGAAACAGATGGAAGTTTTGGTGTTTTTAATGAAAATGACAGAGTCTATATAGAAGCGTTGTATAATTTTTAAATGCACTTTCCAATAGATTATGTAAAAAAGCAAATGCTATAATTGTTTTTCAATAAAATTAGATATTATTTGTGAGCCTGTAAATGCACCATTGATTTGTCCCAATTGTTTGTTAATTTTTGATAATGCTATTTCCATATCAGAGTTACCTGATGTTATTATTCTGATTTCATTTTCCAGATGGACCGGATTTGCTAACATATCATTCATGCTTATTTTTTTTCCTACATGTAGATTTTCGACCATTCTCATATTGAAATCCTGGTCAGGGATGGTGGGGATACCGATGATTGGTTTGCCAAAGGTGAGCGCCTGATATATTGTCCCATTACCACCATGGCAAACAACAAGATCCGCCTTTTCCATGATAGTGTCACCATCCATAAAGTCAGTCACATAAATTTTTCCTGGAATGGATTTTATTTTATCGGTCTGCTCGCCGGTAGTAATAACACTTATCATATTTTCTGCAACCTTAAATGTGTCATAAATTTTTTCAAATAATCCTGATTCACCAGTCGTTCCCATTGTTATATAGGATAGCTTTTTTTCTCCTTTATCAATTGGCCACCAGTCAGGAAGAATTTTTGATTTTGGGGCTTTCCATGTAACAGGTCCTATATAGTGATAATTGGAAGGCAGATTTTTTGTAGGAAAAAATTCCGGAATATCCGCCATCAGTGTTAAATTAACACCGCAAAGACAATTTGTGGCAGTAACCTCACGTTTTAGTTGGTATTTTTTTGATAATCTTTTAAATATTCTCATCATATTATCAAAAAAGAATATTTCAAATTTGAGATTTAGCGGATTCAATAAATTGGAGAAAAAACTATTTATAGGGTGTTTGTCGTCAGTAAGGCCATTAAATAAAGGGAAATATGGGATTGCCCGATATGCAGTGGATGAAGCATTTACAATGGCAGCATGTTTTAAGCCTGCTATCTGGGTGGATATCATGGCGGAGAATCTGCCATCAGTTATGACAATATCTGGCTTTAATTTTTCAAAAAGCCTCAAATCGCTTTCAATCATCAGGTCTAATGTATCGTTATCAACAAAGTTGAGTTTCCTATTCCTGATATTATTAAAAAGGATGTTAGGATCTGGTTCATATGCTGAATGCACCTCAAAACCTTCATCTTTAATAAAATGTATTTTACTGCTGTCGCCTCCAAATGAAATTTTGTAGCCCTGTGAAGAGAGTCGTTTTGAAATCTCAAGTGGTCTACTCAGATGTGAAAGAGTGTGAGTATACGGAAGTACTAATATTTTACAGTTTGAAAGCTTCATAGTCATCTATATGATACTGTTATAATAAATACAAAAAGGAGAGATGGAAACCTCATCTCTCCCTTTTATAACTATTTAATAACTATATCAAGCTATTTTCTTTTTTTTCTTCCAATGGCAGAAAGACCAAGAAGGCCTACACCAAAAAGAAGCATGGTCGTTGGTTCCGGGATTGCATTCAAATGAGCTGGGTCATTGCTTTCAAATACCCAAGGCGAGACAAGATCTATATCTGTACCATCTCCTATATAGTCATCATTACCTTCCAGTTCACTATTAGCATAGAATTGAACAGGGATTCCAACTTCTGGATCGGTTAACAGTGGGAAGGTCATACCTGTAGCATAATAATCCATTACAGACAAACCTAAATATGACTTCCCAATAAATTGATCAAGTCCTGTTCCCTGCGGTGTAATAAAAGTGTAAGCATAATCTGTAGATTCAACCATACCTAATGTGATCCATTCATTACCATCAGTCGCAGTAAGAATATCTTCAGCAATTGTACCATTAGTATTGAAAGCAGTAGAATCATCAGAATAAAGTTTAAAAGCTTCTTGGCCATTCAAACCAGTTGTAAATGTATCATTATTAAGCGTAGTGAATGTGTCAGTTTGTGCTAAACCAAGTGTGATTTTGTTCCCTTGAATTCCAGTGAATGGACCATAATCAAAAGTTGCTGTTTCAATGTTTGTTATTTGCTGTGCAAAAATACCAGTAAGTTCATCTACGCCTGGATCAAAGGACCAATGTGAAGGCTCAGAACCGACTTTAATGTTTTGGACTTCTAAAATTCCCACAAATATATCACCTATCGTAAGTACTGGTATATCAGTTGGATTAGTATAATCTAATTCGTAATAGTTTCCTTGGCTATCAGCACGGTAAACGGTTTCGTAATTATTGTAATAGAGACGATTGTTTCCATACTCTAAGTATGGAAGTGCATTCGCAGCAGGTGCAATTATTGCGCATACAGCTAATATTAATAAAAAGTTTACTAATTTCTTCATTTAAAACACCTCACTAAATTAAAGTTAATTAAAGTTACTTTGAGAAAACCTTAAACTTGCTAATTTTACGAATCACCTCCTACATTTAAATAAGTTATATGTTTATTTTCTTCTATACGAGATGCATTGCAAATAAGATGCCAGTATTCTATTTTTTTAGAATAAAAAATTTTCCAGTCTTTAAGATTATTACGGGAGATTAAACTTGAATTTTTCAAGATATTATAATAAACGTCACCGGCCTATGGGGGCTGGTGATGGTGTTTTAAAAGTGTTGTCGTTGAAAATTAAAAAAGTCTTATCAATTGCCTTTTTTACATGATTTCAAATAGGCATTCAAGATTGTCAGGGTTGATCGTTCTCTCTCAAGAGTCTGTTATTGTTCAGATTTATGTGTTATTGGAACAAAGGCGTTTGTACAAGAAAATTACCAGCGGATAAAGTACTTGCTTCAATCCATTAATGAAATGCTTCCCAAACCCATTAGTAGGCCTGATGGTTTATCTTTTCTTTGAAAAGATTGGTGGCGTAAGATGGTCTGGAGCCTAAAGGAATATGGGGGTGGGCCGCACCAGCTTAATGGTATCATGGGTATTATGGGAGGATAGTTAGGTGATGTTTGATAGAGGAGTGGGTTGAGCTAACTCGCTGGTATTAAATGTCAAAATCTCATAATTTTTTCGTTTTATGACCCTGACGACTCTTTTATTTACCGAAAAAGCCTTTTCATAAGGAAGGTATAGTCAAAGTTGTTTAGTATTATTCTGATTTCAACAGTGGTGTTTGTAGTTTTTCATATTTCATTAATGAAAGGGCATGGTTGTTGATCTCTGAGATTTGGAAAAAAGGATATTTAATTCATATAAATTGTGTAATTTTTTTCATATTTTTATGAATTAAATATCTTAGGGACGCAGAAATAAATATATCCACATAAAAAGGCTCTAACATGTTCAAGCACCCATGGTGCTGGACATTATCTCGATTATAGTTTATGATCAACATGGAAACTTAAATTAAAAAGCGAGGGACCATGTCCGACCATACTCATTTGCAAGGTCTATTACCAATTGACCATTTAACTCCAGAATTGAAATTATTTTTCAATGAAACCCGAACCAAATTCAGAGCTCCTGACATTAAGCTTGAAGAAGCCTTATTTTAAAGGGTTTTGCTTGACTTTCGGGTGTAAATGTGGTAGCTTAAAAAGCATCAAAAAAGGAGAAAACGATGCTTCAAACCTACATCCCATATTGCTCAAAAAACACCACTCCGATCAATGAAAAAATAGCAATGGATAGTGATGATGACCAGGTTGTTTTTTTCTCAGCCACCGGACCTGTTTTCGCTTTTCAAAAAAATGATAAATTCGCCAAAAGATTGGCCCAGGGTATTCTTGTTTCCCTAAAGCTTGCAAGCGTTACTGAAGTGTCAAAAGCCCTTGATCTAAACCGAACGACGGTATTGAGAAATTTTAATATTTATAAAGAGAAGGGACCTGAAGGCTTCATTGATAATCGGCCAAATCGTAGTCCCTACAAATTAACTAAAGAGAAACAGCAGATTGTCAAAAGCCTTCTGGATAAAGGATCTACACTGGCTGTTGCTGCTGATGAAGTTGGGGTCAGCGATGGTTGCATCCGCAGGGCCATAAAACAAGGCCTCATTGTAAGGAAGGTCACCAAACCCGATCAGACTAAAGATAGCGTAAAATTAAAAGGACCGGCCAGGCGATCCCAGGAAGACATCAATTGTAATGCCGGTATTGCGACTAAAAGAGAGGAAGAACGGTTGCTGGCACGTAAGGGCGATCTGACAGAGGCGTTGCCCGAATTTTCACCCAATGAAGGCGTTCACTACGCTGGTGTTCTTCTGGCGTTGCCGTTTTTGGCGGGCCTGAGTTATCTTGATACCGGCAAAAAAGTGTACGGCTCCCTGAAAAAGGCATATTACGGCTTACAATCGATTTTTTTAACCTTTGCATTCATGGCACTCTTGAGGATGAAAAACCCGGAACAATTAAAGAACGGGAATCCCGGAGATTTTGGAATAATACTTGGCCTTGACCGCTGCCCCGAGGTCAAGACGCTAAGAAGAAAACTCAATGAGCTTGGTTTGCGCAATAAATCAGGCAAGTTTATGGAAACCCTAAGCCGCGCATGGGTAGAGCAAGACAAGGATATTTTGGGGTTTTCCTACATCGATGGTCACGTGAGACCCTATCATGGCAGGAAGCATACCCTGCCCATAACCCATGTGGCAAGACGGCGCCTTTGCACGTACCTGGAAATTTGAAAGATTTTTAAACCGGTTTGCTGGCTTGCCCTGTTATTGTCTAATGTTTTTCAAATGTAACTCTGACAATGCTTTTGCAAGGGGAAAAGAACAAAAATAGTTCATATTACGATCCGCGTGGGCAAAAAAATAAAAAAATTCCGATCAAAAAGACAAGGTGTCTTGATAATGTGTTAAAAACAGAACCGATTTCAACACCCTTCATTAGATGAGAATTATATGTATTTCACAAAAAGCTTTATAACCCCTGATTTTATGATCGACGTATTAGAAAATCTTTGGCTATCTCTAAAAGATAGATTCGATCCCCATACCATTGTGGTTAATCTTGACAATGGACCCGAAAATAACAGTCATAGAAGCCAATGGATAAAACGATTGATCGAATTCGCAAAAAGCAACTCCGTTAGTATCAGTTTGGCTTACTATCCACCATATCATAGTAAATACAATCCAATCGAAATAATTTGGGGCGCATTAGAAAAGCATTGGAATGGAGAGATTTTTGATAGTGTTGACAAAGTCCTTGGATTATGTAGAACAATGCTCTGGAGGGGTAAGACCCCCGTGGTAAAAATGATACATGGTAGTTATGCCAAAGGAGTTACGTTGACCAAAAAAGCTATGGCAAAACTGGAACAATTTTTGATTCGAATTCCCGGCATTGAAAAATGGGCTGTTGATATCACTGGATATGAGTGACGGTTGTGGAATTATTTTTTTCTGCGTGCCTTATATAAGGGTACATTGGTTCCCAATGACAAGACGTTCTTTTACTACAATTTAAGCATCAAATTTGGATAAATTTCCCGAGAAGTAACAATATTTAGACTCTTTGCCGTTTCATGTGTTTAAGTACGGCTGTATACCCAAGGGTATTTTGCCTTGGTTTGATATCGTAGCATGAAAAGGCAGAGCTATAATGGTCCAGCCCTTCGGGTGTTCACAAGCTCGCAGCCTCGACAGCTCTTATTTTTCATGCTTTTTGGTGACCAGCGACGGCGATGGGAGCGCGACATCTCACTCAAACTCTGGGAGTTGGAATTGTCATTCCTCATCGATATGACTCATATTATTACCCACTCGAAATGGCAAAGAGCCATTGTTTTTAACGTTGAATAGAGCCATTAGTTCTTTATCTTTTTTAAAATTGCCATTGCATGGTCTGAGCCGTCAAAATCTTTGTTTAACTCAAGTGCCTTTTCAAGTTGCGTTACGGCAAGGGCCTTGTCCCCTTTTTTAAGGTAGGTCAGGCCAAGGTGATAATGGACCACGGGGGCGTCAGGGATTTTTTCAAGACTGTCCAGGAGTTCGCTTACAGCATTGCCGTACAATCCTTTTTTGTAATACACATAGCCCAGGGTATCCATGACGCCGGGATCATTGGGCAGTTTCTTCTTAGCGATCCTGGCGAGGGCGAGGGCCTGGTCAAATTTGTCCGTTCTTTCGGCCAGGTGATAGGCTAGGTTGTTAGCGGCAGGGGCGTACTCCGGGTTGATTTCAAGAGCTTTTCGATAATGCGCCTCCGCCTTATCAAAAGATTTATCTGTCTCATAGATAGAACCCAGCATCATGTGGGGAGCGGGAAGGTTAGGATTTTTTTCAAGCAGGGTGAGGTATTGGATGACGGCCTTTTCCCTGTCCTGTTCAGCAAGGGCTATTCTGGCAATGGCACCATAAGGCTCAAGATAATCTGGATTAGCCTCAATTGCCCTATAATAGGCATCCTTGGCCTTGTTCGTTTCTTTTTGAGCAAGGTAGAGGCTGCCCTCAAGGTAGTTGATAATAGCCAGGATTTGTGGTTTATCCTTTGCACGTTCCAGTTGCTTTTGGCAGAGGGCATGAGCCGTGTCCAATTTGTTCTGGTTGGTATAATTCTTTAGCAGAAGCGTGAACACATCCAAAAGCATGTTGTTCATGTCCATTGCCTGGTTAAGATAGCTCTCTGCCACGTCATACTGTTTGAGGGCTGATTTTAAAAAACCCATTTGATAATATCCGGCAGGGTTTTCAGGGTCAAGCGCGATCAGGGTTTTAAAGCCAGCCTCTGCCTTTTGAATTTTGCCCGTGTTCATATGGGATTTGGCAGAAATCATGGCAGCCCTGTAGTTGGAGGGATTGAGCTTCAGCACTTCAGCGGCTTGGGCCTGGGCAAGGTCAAACGACCGTTCATGGAAATAGATGTCAGCCAGGAGGAGATGGGCCTTGAGGTAGCCGGGGTTGAGTTCCACAGCCCTTGCAACGGCAGCCCTTGCCATGTCGTTTTCCTGAAGACCGATCTGGCAAAGGCCCTGGAAGTAAAGAACCCTGGCATCCTTGGGGTCTTCTTTTTCAAGGTCCTGGAGCAGCATCAGGGCCTGGCTGAATTGTTTTTTGGAAACAAGGATTTCGCTTTTAAGCATCCTTGCCTGCCTGAATTTGGGCCGTTGTTTGAGCATCTCAGCCACCAGGGCCTCGGCAGCATCGACCTGTTGTTCCTTATATTGGAAGCGTGCAAGGGTGGTTTTCACAGCAATGTTGTCGGGCTGTATGGCCAGGGCCTTTTGGTACATATCCAGGGCCTTGTCTCGGCTGTTTGTGATGTCATAAAAACCGGCCGCCGTCATATAGGGTTTCATGGCCTTTGGGGCAAGTTCAACCGCCTTAAGGTAGGCAGCCTCGGCTGATGGGTTGTTTCTCTTTCTGAAATAAAAATTGCCAAGGATGATCCTGACGTCGGAATTTTCTGAGTTTTTTTCAACTGCCGCCAACAGTTGAGCTTCGGCGTCCTTGAACCTTTTTTTGGCAATAAGAAAGGTCACAAGTGCCAATCTTGGCTGAATGGCTGCGGTGTCCACATCAACCGCCTTGACCAGCAGGGCTTCTGCCTGTTCAAACTCCTGTTTGAACATTTTAATCCTGGCAAGGGCCTGGAGGGCATTGATGTGGTCCGGTTTTTTATCGATGATTCGTTCAAGAAGGGTGGATGCCGTGTCAACATCTTTTTCCTGGGTAAGGATCTGGGCCTTCAGGAAAAGGGCATCTGTGTTGTCTGGATCAAGCTTAAGCACATGTTCGATTTTTTCCTTTGCCTTTTCCAGGTCTTTGCCAAGAATAAAAAAGCTTGCAAGTTTTACCAGGGCGTCCTTGTTGTCAGGATCATGGGTCTCAACCTTGGTATAGGCCTGGAATGCCTCCCTTGGGTTTCCAAGTTTCATCAGGGTTTTGCCGAGAAGGGACCAGACCTGGGGGTCGTCGGGCGAAAGTTGAAGGGCGTTGCGGAACTCGATTTCAGCCTTTTTGTATTCTTTGTCGGAAAAGTATTGTTCGCCGCCTTCTATATGGCTGATCTTTTTTTCCTGGTCTGTTTTGCAGCCTGTAACCAAAAATATGATTGCAATGATGATTAAAATGCTTTTGAGCTTCTGAGGCATGTATCCTCCAAGTCAACAATTTATGAAATGCTTTGTTTTTTTTTGTAAAAATGATAACTATCGTTTATCACTTTTATTATGTGTTACTGATATTTTTGTCAAACAAAAAACAAATTAGAAAAAAGATTCAATATTGTGACGCTTAAACCGTTTTGTACCATGATTCTGGTTTTTTTTATAGTTCTGCCGGGAACTGCTGGAGCGTGGTTTGATGGGGGCCGGGAGTGTCGGCCATTTTCCACGAGAACCGATTTTAATTCCTTGGAATCATCGGGCAGCCTTGCCGTGTATGATGGTATTGCAGCTGGATCTGAAGGGGTTGTCGTCCCCCCCAACCCTTTTTTTGTTCCCGTTGATACCATCAATCTGGATATCCCCCTGACCCTTCTGGTGAAGACGCCTGTCTCATCCATGGAGGCCCTTGATCGGCTCATGGTTGCCAATATGAGACTCAAGCTTTTGATTGATGAGTACAACGCCCTTCAGAAAAGGGCTGATGCGTTGTTGAAAAGCGTTTCCATTCCCTACCTGGATTCCCCAAGGCCACCCCCTGGGAAGGGTGGGGGGAATAGTCTGGATGACCAAAAAAAAAGGCTTGACACGCGGCTGGGTGGAATTTTTTTTGAGGGGCATGCACTGAATAAATCGCAATCGGCCCTTGTGAATTTACCTCCCCTTGGTTTTACCACAGGCGGTGTGCCTGCAGGGGGTAAAGGTTCTTCAAAAAGCATTCCACCCAATGCCTCCCCCCCAGGGGAGAACCATAACAGTACACCAACCACCCAGGGAGTGGTCCCCCTGGGATCTGCTTCTAATACAAAGGATCTGCCCTGGATATTTGCCCTTTTTCTGAATGCCTCTTCCTACTGTCTCACCCACCGGTTGGAGGCTGTCCTTTATGGGACATTTCTATTTCTCTTTGGTTACCTTCTTTCCCTGCAGGTTCGCCATGGCAAATAAAAAGGTTTTTTTCCTATTAGCGGCGGTTTTGTTTCTGGCCTGGTTTTTTTTGCTCAGACAAACCATAACCTCATCCTTTGAGCAAACTGGGGATCTCTACTTTGCCCAAAGGGATTACAAACAGGCCATTGTTGAATGGGAAAAGGCCCTGGGTCAGGGGTCAAACGACCCCATAATCATGGGGAAAATCGGCAATGCATATTTGCGGCTGGCAAAGTTTGATCGGGCAGAAAAAACCTTTGAACGGGCCGTTGAGTTGGACCTAGGGGCTGTTGATATTCATTTTGAACTGGTTCGGCTAAGCCTTTTAAATGGTGAGTTTGCCTCTGCTGAAAACCGATGCGCCCTGTTGAAAACCAAGGTGCCCTTCAATCCTGAGGTGGAGATTCTTCTCGGGGATATGGCTGTTCTGGGCAATCATATGGAACAAGCAGAGAAGTTTTACCGCAATGCCGTGGACCTGTCCAACGGTTCCCCCCGTTCCTTGATAAAGCTTGCCACCTGTCTTGTGATGCTTGGAAAGCGTCAGGAGGCCGATACCCTTTTTGCCATTGCTGACAAGACTGGGATGCAAAGCCCCCGGGTCCTTGTCCAGATGGCGGATTATTTTTTTGTGTCGGGCAGGGATGAAGATGCCGAGGCGTGTTTGGTCGAGGCGCTCAAAAAGGAACCCAAGGACCTTGATCTCAAAGTTCGGCTGGCCCGGTTTTATCGCTCCACCCATGCCCTTGAACGGGCAGAGACTGTTTTTGCCGCCCTTGTTGCGGATGATCCGGCCAACCTCTATTTTAAGAAAATGGTTGGGGACATTTACATCTCTTTGAACAAATTGAATAATGCCGAACAAGTTATCAGCGACATGGGACAACTTCTCCAGAAGCCTGATCCTGATTTTGAAATGCTCCAGGGCAAGTACTGGCTTTTTAAGGGTAACTATGTGTATGCTGCCACCCATTTTAAGTCGGCGGTTGATCTTTCACCGGGATTTTTCTGGGCCCATTATCTGTTAAGTGTTGCCTATCTCATGGGGGGCCAGAATCAGCTGGGTGAAAACAGCCTTGAAGACGCTCTTTATTTCTATCCTGATCAGCCCCAGGCCCTGCTGTTGATGGCGTCGATCCTGTATAAAAAAGGGAAATATTCCCTGGGTCTTGACTACTTGAACCGCCTAAAGGAAAAAGCGCCTGAAAACTGCCGGGCCCATCGATTGACAGGTTTAAACCTTTTGGCCCTTGAATCCTATGAAAAGGCCAGGGTTGCATTTACCTCGGCCCTTTTAATTCGCCCTGAAGACCCGGCATCCCTTTATTTGCTTGGCATAACCGCCGAGGCCATGAACATGAAGTCCCTGGCCATTGCGTGTTACACAAAGGTCCTTGACAAAAATCCCAGGCTTGTTGATGTGATCCATCGCTATGCCTCCCTTTTAATGGGTCAGGGCGATCTAAAGGCGGCCGATGGTTTAATGGCCCGCCTTTTGGATAAAAACCGTGACAATCCCTATTACCATTATGTTGCTGCCCTGGTGGATGTCAGGGCCAAACGGTTTGCAACGGCAGAAGATCATTTTAAAAGGGCAATTCTGCCTGGAAAGCCCCTTGGGGAGGTTCATGTAGGCCTTGCTGATCTTTATATCTCCCAGGGCAGGATATTGGATGCTATTTCCACTCTGGAGGCTTGTACCTCAACGATTCCATGTTTTGTAGACGCCTGGACAGGTCTGGCTGGTATCTATCTTAAAACCGATAAACCCCTGGAAGCCCTGGCTGTGATGGAGCGGGCTGAAAAGAAACTGCCCGATTCTCCTGCCATCCTTGGCAACCTTGCCTGGCTTTATCTTGAAACCGAGTCTGACCTGAACCTTGCCCTGGATTTTGCCCGAAAGGCCTATGAACTAAGTCCGGGTGATCCGGCCATTTCCGATACCCTTGCTTGGGCATACTACAAAAAAGGAGCCTTTTCCCAGGCTGCCGGGCTTCTTGCCTCGGTTGAAGAAAAGGATCCGAAAAATGGCGTTGTCCTGTACCACCACGGCATGACCCTCTACGGCCAGGGCAAACTTTCTGAGGCCGTTGAAAAATTGAAAAAAGCCGCTAAAACAGCGCTTGGGGAGGCAGATCTCAATCAGATCAACGAAATCCTTTCCCGTATAAGCAGCCAAACAGCGGTCAAAGTGCCCCATGCCGTGTCAACAATGGGTGATAAATTTAAATTTGATACCTTTGAACTGGAAAAATCGCCTTTTCAGGAAACCCAGGATGCCATGCAGAGCGAAGAGATGCTTCAACCCCAGTGGCAAAATTAGAGGAAAATTATGGATAAAACAAAAATAAATAAGAAAAAAAAGATATTGGTGACACGAAAATTTCCAGAGGTCGGCTTAAAATTGCTCGAACTGGCGGGGTTTGATCTGACCCTTCGATCAAGCGACCGGCCCATGGCTTTTACAGAGCTTGTTGAACGTTCAACGGGGCACCAGGTAATCTTGTGCACGGTTGGCGATGGGATCAACAGGGCGTTCCTCGAACATTGCCGTCATTTGGAGCTGATTTCCCAGTTTGCCGTGGGGTTTGACAATATCGATGTGGATACGGCCACACGCCTTGGCATTCCCGTGGCAAACACCCCGGATGTCATGAGCGAGGCAACGGCTGACATTGCTTTCGGGCTGATGATTGCAACGGCAAGGAAAATGTTTTTTCTTCATAAAACCATTCTTAAGGGGGAATGGGGCTATTTTGAGCCAAAGGCAAATCTTGGCATGGAGTTGACGGGAAAAACCCTGGGTATCTTCGGTCTTGGCCGCATTGGGGAAAAAATGGCCCAACGGTGCAAAAACGCCTATGGCATGTCCGTGATCTACCACAGCCGTAATCGGAACCGGACCGCGGAAAAACAACTTGGCGCCGTATGGGTGAGCTTTGACGAGTTACTGGCCCAAAGCGATGTTTTGTCTGTCCACTCTGTGTTGAGCGATGACACCCGCCACCTCTTTGACCGAACCGCCTTTGAACGGATGAAATCCACCGCTATTTTTATCAATACGGCAAGGGGGGCGATTCACCAGGAGTTGGATTTGATTGAGGCCCTTGTTGCAAAAGAGATCTGGGGTGCAGGGCTTGATGTTACAGACCCTGAACCCATGGCAGCGGACAATCCACTCTTGTCCATGGATACGGTTTGCGTGCTGCCCCATGTGGGATCGGCCACCATGGAGGCAAGGGATGCCATGTCACGGCTTGCGGCAGAAAATATTATTGAATTTTACACTAAGGGTTCAGTGACACATCTGGTGAACCCCGGGGTGTTCAACTAGTGTTTGAACGAAAAATCACCCATCTGCGGCGTTGCTGCAAAATCCTGCCAAATTATAAGATTGGCCTCACGTACAGTAGTACGCTCCGGTTTCAGAATTTTTTGCGCCTTGCATATGGGCAATTTTGTGAGCACAGCTCCTCTTCGAACCGCCCAAACACAGGTTTCCGGTCAGCCACTAATTAACCCTCCTGTTTTGCAGGCTGTTCCACCGGGCGTTTTATTCCGTTTTTGTTGACCACGATAAGGCCTGTTGTAACAAGGGCGATTGAAACCATCAGGTTTGCCGTGAGCGGTTCATTGAGCAGGAGGACGCCGAAAAATACGCCGGAAAGGGGCATGATAAAAACAAACGAGTGGAGCAGGGTTGTGCCGTAGCGTTTTACCAGGGTGTTCCAGGCGATAAAGGCAAAACTTGCCGTTACAAGTGCTTGATACACCATTGCGCTGATGATGTCCGGGTTGAGGAATCGAACCCTTTCATTGTCGACGAATAAACTGCCGATAATGAGCAAGGGCAGGGCAATTGCCATGGGGTAAAGTGTGATCTGTACGGGATGGAAATCGTGGATGATTCGTTTGACATAAACCGCGTTGCAACCCCAGAACAGAACAGCCGCAAGCACGATCATATCGCCTTCCAGCCCATGCCCTGTCAGGGTCACCTTATCGGAAAACAGGACAACAACACCGATGAAACCAATGAGAAGCCCGGTTGTTTTTTTCCAGGTAATGGTCTCGCCTGGAATAAAAAAATGGGCAAGCACCATGATAATAAAGGGAAGGGCGTTGGAGATCAGGGTGCCGTGGGAGGCGGTTGTCTTGCTCAGTCCTGTGTAAAAGAGAGCGAGCTGGCAGAAAAAGATGACGCCGGAGGGAACCAGCTTTAAGAATTGAATGGCTGTTATTTTCAGGGGCTTTTGGGTCGAAAAGGCCCATGCCCAGATGACAAGGGTCGCTATAGAGAACCTCAGGGCGGCCGTGGTATAGATACCAAGTCCCACCAGGCTGATTTTGATGGCAACGGCATTGGCGCCAAACAGGACGCAGAGAAAGGCGGTGTATATTGCCGTTACTGGTGGCAGGGAGGTCTGCTCGACCATGGGCTGGCTAACGGTCAACCTCCTCACCATTTGCCATGACAATTAATTTCATTGCCTTCTCCTTGTTCCAGGGGTTATCGTTTCTGCATATCTATCAGTAAAAGCGGTTGTTTTCAAGTGTGCATATAAAGATTTATGGGGAGAAACAGTGGTTAAGATACCGGTTCCGAAAGGGATTAAGTTTCCCGGCATGTACCAGATTCGCCAGGGGTTTGACGTTCCCCCTGGCATTGATGTGACACGGGCTGTGGACGGGCAGTGGCAACGGATAAAAGGGACCCTTGCCCTGGCACCTGGGGCCCGGATAGCCGTGGGTGTGGGCAGTCGCGGGTTGTCAAACCTGCCTGAAATTGTCCGGGCTGTTGTGGCAAAGTTAAAGGATGCCGGTGCCCGGCCCTTTATCACCTCGGCCATGGGTTCCCACGGAGGGGCAACGGCCCAGGGCCAGGTGGCAGTGCTTGCCCAGCTGGGCATCACCAGGGAAAGTGTCGGTGCCCCTGTGGAGGTGACCATGGATGTGGTGTCAATGGGTGAGGCGGATGGAATTCCCCTGTATATAGACCGGCTGGCCCACGGGGCCGACGGCATTGTGCTGATCAACCGGGTAAAGCCCCACACGGATTTTACCGGACCCGTTGAGAGCGGGATTATTAAAATGCTCGTCATCGGACTTGGTAACCAGAAGGGGGCTGATTTTTATCACCAGACAGCCGTTGGAAGAGATTTTTACGATATGATCATTACGGCCGGTCGCAGGCTTTTGACAAAAACAAAATTTTTGTTTGGTGTGGCCCTGGTGGAAAATCAGGACCACCAGACCTGTGACATTCAGATGGCGATTCCGGCAAAGATCGAAGCGATGGAAATAGATTTGCTGAAAAAGGCACGCAGCCTGTTACCCCGGCTTCCTCTGGATGAGATTGATCTTTTGATCGTGGATGAAATGGGAAAGGATATCAGTGGTGCGGGCATGGACCCCAACGTGGTGGGCGGCAGGGGCAGTTGTGTGTGGAGTGCCAACCGACCCTGGCCGAAAATCACACGCATTTTTGCCAGAAGCCTTACCCGGGCCACAAAGGGGAATGCCTCGGGTCTTGGCATGGTCCATGTCACCACACCCAGGCTTGTTGAAATGATTGACATGCAGGCCACTGCCATCAATGCCATCACTGCTTCCTGCCCTGAAGACTGCCGGATACCCATGACCCTGGCCACGGAAAAAGAGGCGGTTGTTGCAGCCCTGATGACCATTGGCCCTTATACCCCTGAAGATGTGCGCATCGTTCATATTCAAAACACGCTTCACCTTGATCATATGAGGGTTTCAGAGGGGTGTCTTGTCGGCCTGGTCAACAATCCAGATATAACCATAACCTCTGAATCCTCTCCCCTGGCCTTTGATGCCTCCGGTAACCTGGTATAAATGGCACGGCCTGATCAGATACCATGCTTCGGCCATGGGGGTATACGAAATTCGTATCATTCCGGCGACCGAAAGGAGGTTTTGCCCTTCGCTCAGTCTCGCAGCCCGTCCTGGGCTGCTCCGAGGGAAACGGCAGCTCCTTCAGCGTCCATGCTGACCGCTGCCGTTTAATCCGCTACGGGCAAAATCTCCTCCCGGTCGCCTCTGCTGTTGAAGGTTCAAGGTTCAAGTTTCGTTGTGTCTGCCAGGACATGTGGGTCATATAAAATATTGTGGACATCACCTCCCAAATAAGTGTATATTTAACTCTTTATCTTTGATGCTGGTGGAAAACTGTAAAAATTTAAGGGGTTGTAAAAATGGTGGCCATGGAACAATTATTTGATTTTAAAGACCTTGCCAGGGAAAATGTCGCAGACATGCTTCCCTATATTCCGGGTAAACCCATTTTAGAGGTTCAGGAGGCCTATGGACTTGGCAAGGTGATCAAGCTTTCATCCAATGAATGCCCGTTTGATCTGCCTTCGGGGCTTGGTCAGGCCCTTGCAAAGGCCGTGACCACGGGCAACCGCTATCCTGATGCCCTGTGCCGTCGTTTGCGGGCAAAGACGGCAATTAAGCTCGGGGTTGGGGAAGAGAATCTGATCTTTGCCAATGGTGCGGAAGAGGGAATTCGGCTGATCGCCCAGATCTTTTTAAACCACGGAGACACGGCCATTATTCCAACGCCTATTTTTGATGCCTACAGTGTGGCCACACGGCTCATGGGCGCAACTGAAATCTGTCTACCCCTTAATAATTATCGGATTGATCTGGATGCCGTGCTCGAGGCGTGTGACAAAAACAGCGGGGTCAAGCTTGTCTGGCTCTGCTCTCCGTCAAACCCCACGGGGGATATCCTGAAAAAGCGTGAGTTGGACGCCTTTCTGGCCCGGCTTCCCCAAAATATTATCGTGGTTCTGGACGAGGCCTATGCCGAGTTTGTCACGGATGACCAGGCAGTACGCACCGAGGATTACCTGGGCAAAGATCCCAGGGTCATGGGCCTGAGAACCTTTTCCAAGGCCTATGGTCTGGCGGGGTTCCGCATTGGATACCTGGTTGCAGATCCCGGGGTTATTGAGCTTGTGAACAATGTCAAGCTGCCCTTCAATGTCAATACCCAGGCCCTTGTTGCCGCAGAATATATGCTTGATGAACAGACATTTGCGGCAAACCATGTAGCCCTTGTGGTCAAAGAGCGGGAGTTCATGCGCACCGAGCTTTGCAAGCGCGGCTTTGAAGTGCCTGAATCCCAGGGAAACTTTCTGTTTGTGAAAATTCCAGAAGATTTGAATAAAAACGGGCAGGATATATTCAAGCTGCTGCTGCCCAAGGGGTTGATTGTCCGTCCGGGAACGGCCTTTGGGGTGTCCCAGTATTTTAGAATGTCCCTGGGAACAAGGGAGGATAATCTGTTGTTCCTGGCGGCGTTTGACCGGGTGCTGGCCTGAAGAAAGGTGAGTTTTGGCATCAGGCTTTGGGTGTTGTTGCTTTTACTTGAACTAAAATTTAAAGGAGATTGAAAATGAAGCAGATTTTTGGTTTTTTGTTGATGCTGGGGCTGTGCATGACAAGTGTTGCCAACGCAGGTGATACCATTGTGGTGGGAACCTCGGCGGATTATCCGCCCTATGAGTTCACCGATGCCACTGGGGCATTTGTCGGTTTTGATATGGATCTGGTCCGTGCCATTGGCGACAAGATTGGTAAAAAGGTCAAGATTGTTGACATGGGGTTTGATACCCTGATCGCAGGATTGCAGAACAAAAAAATTGATGTGGTCATTGCCGCCATGCAGGCAAGTGATGAGCGCAGGAAAAAGGTGGATTTTTCCATCACCTACCATGACATCAAAGACGCACTCCTGGTAAAGGCTGATTCCGACATTCAGATTAAGTCTGTTTATGACATTGCAGGATATAAGGTCGCCTCTCAGACCGGGACGATCCAGGAGAAATGGATCCAGGATAACCTGGTCAAAACAGGGAAGCTTGCCGCTGAGAATTATTTTTCCTACGAACGGGTGGACAACGCAGCCATGGACGTCAAGGCTGGCCGTGTGGATGTGCTGCACATCATTGCTGATCCTGCCATTTCCCTTGCCGAGAAGAACAGCCTCAAGATTGCCCTGATCACAACGGAAACCGTTTCTGCAGGCCAGAGTCTTGCTGTAACCAAGGGCAACACCGCGCTTTTGTCCGAAATCAACAAGGCCATTGAAGCCCTCAAGGCGGACGGATCATTGAAAAAACTGATGGACAAGTATAAGCTGCTGTAACCTGCCAACCATGGAATCTTTTTTTAAAATGATGCAGTTTCTGCTGCCGGGCCTGGGGGTTACCCTGTGTGTAACTCTTATTGCGCTTTTCATGGGTTGCTGCATCGGTGCAATCATGGCTGTTCTAAGGGTGTATGGTGGTGTTACCGCAAGGACGATTGCCACAAGCTACAGCATTGTGGTGCGGGCAATCCCTGTGGTTGTGATTATTTTTATTCTCTATTTTGTCGTTTCAGAATTCGTTGATCTCTCACCGTTCATGTCAGGGGCCCTGGCCCTTGGGTTTGCAAGCGGCGCCTACCAGACGGAAATCTTCAGGGGGGCCATTTTATCCGTGCCCCAGGGTCAGATGACGGCAGCCCGGGGCATCGGCATGGGCCGGGCCAAGGCCATTCGTTGCATCATTATGCCCCAGGCCATGAGAATAGCCATCCCCTCACTTATTAATGAAGTCTCCCTGGTGTTAAAGGATTCGTCCCTGGTGTTTGTCATTGGGGTGCCTGAGCTTTTGCGAAGGGCCCAGTATGCAAGCGCCAGCACCATGGAGCCGTTGCTGGCTTTTGGCACGGCTGCCCTTTTTTACATCCTTTTGACCCTTGTGTTGAGCAAGGTGCTTGAGGCGATTGAACAACGGTTTGCCGTCAGCTTCTGACAGATACAGGACTGCCTCCCAAAAATCGATGGGGAATACAAAACGGAAACAAACAACCAATGATTAAACCAGTACTACGCATAAAAAATCTGCACAAATCCTTTGGTAAAATGGCGGTGATCAAGGGCGTCAGCTTTGACGTCGCCCCTTCAGAAGTGATTGTGGTTATCGGCAGCAGCGGTACTGGCAAGAGTACCATGCTCCAGTGTCTCAACCTCTTGCACCGGCCCGATTCCGGTCAGATTTTTCTGGAGGAAGAAGAGATTACCGCCCCCAATGTTGATGAGGACAGGGTCCGCCAGCAGATGGGAATGGTTTTCCAGGAGTTTAATCTGTTCAACCACCTGAGCGTGATCAACAATGTGGCCATCGGCATGGTCAAGGTGCTGGGCGTTCCCGCTGGAGATGCTCGACAAAAGGCCATGGAAGAGCTTGCCCGGGTGGGCATGGCAGACCACCAGGACAAATACCCGGCCCAGCTGTCCGGCGGGCAAAAACAGCGGGTGGGCATTGCCAGGGCCCTTGGCATGAACCCCAAGGTCATGCTGTTTGACGAGCCCACCTCGGCCCTGGACCCTGAACTCACGGGAGAGGTGCTGACCGTGATGCAGCGGCTGGCAGCCGATGGCATGACCATGGTGATTGTCTCCCATGAGATGGGGTTTGCAAGGGAGGTTGCGGACCGGGTGATCTTCATGGAAAATGGACATATTGAAGAGCAGGGCACCCCGGATCAGCTGTTCAACAATCCCGATTCCGAGCGAACCCGGGCGTTTTTGTCGCTGATCAATCCAGGGCAAGCCCAATGAACGAATTTTTGGCATATGCCGCCATGGCCCTGCCTGAAATGCTCCAGGGAACCGTGATTACCCTGAAACTTACGGCCGGTGCCCTGCTTATCGGTATTCTTATCGGACTGCCCCTCTCCCTTGTGCGGGTCTATGGTGGTAAGCTGTTGCAGCCATTTTGTTCGGCCTACCTGACCCTTTTCCGGGGAACACCCCTTTTGGTACAGCTCTTTGTGGTTTACTATGGATTGCCCGAGCTGGGCATCTCTTTTTCCCGCATGACAGCGGCCTTTCTTACCCTTGGATGCAACAGTGCCGCCTACCAGTGTGAATATTTCCGTGGGGCCATTCAGGCCGTTTCAAAGGGTCAGATGAGGGCGGCAAGGGGGATCGGCATGAGTAAACTCCAGGGCATCCGGCATATTATCCTTCCCCAGGCATTGCGCCTTGTGATACCGGCCTGGTCCAATGAATTTATTGCCATGGTAAAATACACGGCCATTGTTTTTCTCATTGCTGTACCGGACCTCATGAGTCGGGCCAAGATTTTATCCAGCCAGAATTTTGCCCCCATTCAGACTTACATTCTTGTGGCGCTGATCTACCTTGTGCTGGTGGGTACCTTGAGCCTGGGGCTTCACTTTGTGCAGCAACGACTTGCCGTGCCCGGGTTTGATTTTGGCCAGGACGCCCGGTGATGGTAAAGAATAGAGATGATAAAGAATAAAATAGAACCGGTTCTGGAGCTGGATGGGGGCATGGGATGAAACAATGTCGGCAAACAGAGTTAGAGCGTGACCTGACGGCTCTTTTGGGCAGGGATAATTGTCTGTTCTCCCTGGAAGATTTGTGGACCTATTCGTTTGATGCAAGTAAACAGCGGGCATTGCCCGATGCCGTGGTTTTCCCCCTGTGTACAGATCAGGTGTGCGCTGTCATGGCCTATGCCCATGAACATGGAATACCTGTAGTGCCAAGGGGGGCAGGGTCAGGTCTTACCGGGGGTGCTGTTCCGGCCCACGGCGGCATTGTCATGGTGCTTGAACGGATGAATAAAATCATCGAGCTTGACACCGACAACCTGTGTGCCGTGGTGGAAACCGGGGTGGTAACCGCCCTTCTCCAGGCAGCTGCGGCCAAGGCCGGGCTGTTTTATCCGCCCGACCCTGCAAGCCAGGCGTTTTCCACCATTGGTGGCAATATCGCTGAAAACGCAGGGGGTATGCGGGCCGCAAAATACGGGGTCACCAAACAATATGTGCTGGGACTTGAGGTCGTGTTGCCCAATGGCGATTTGATCAAGCTGGGTTCCAAATGCATCAAGGACGTTGCAGGCTATTCCATGACTGAGCTGTTTGTGGGGTCAGAAGGCACCTTTGGTATCATTACCCAGGCCATTGTCAAACTTGTGACCCTGCCTGAGACTGTTAAAACCCTGGCCGTCTGTTTTGGCAGCATTCAGGATGCGGGCCGGGTGGTCCCACAGGTGTTAAAAAGCGGGGTTGTTCCCTGTACCCTGGAGTTCATCGACGCAGCCTGTTTAAAGGCGGTCCTGGACGTGGACCCGCTCCACGGATGCGAACATCAGATCCATGGGTCAACTAAAGCCATGCTGTTGATCGAGGTCGATGGATCAGCCCAGGTTGTGGAAAAGGATGCACAGACGATTCTTGATATTTGCAGAGAATCCAACATGCTCAGTTTCCGCCTGGCCCAGACGGCCAAAGAACGTGAGAGCCTGTGGCAGGTAAGACGCTCGATCCACGGAGCCATCATGGGGTTGTGCCCCAAATGGCTGGAAGAAGATATTTCCGTTCCCCCGGCATCCATTCCCCTGATGCTGGAAAAACTCCAGGATCTGGCCCAAAAGGAGAATCTGCGGATTTTGTGTTTTGGCCATTATGCCGACGGTAATATCCATTTGAGCGCATCTGAACAAGAGGCACCCTTGACCGCTGAACGGGCCCGGACGGTCAAGGGTCTGATCTTTTCTGAAACGGTGAAACTGGGTGGCAGGATTGCCGCAGAACACGGCATTGGCACTGCCAAAAAAGAGTATCTGGGGCTTAACCTGGATGACGCCACCCTTAACTTTGCAATGAAGCTCAAACAAATGGTCGATCCCAAGGGGCTGCTCAATCCAGGCAAAGTCTTTCCAGAAAAAGTTTGGAATTCAGCCTATGGGTTGGATTAGAGGGATTGTCCTTTAAACAGATGAAAAAAAAAATCCAGCAAGCGTTTATTGAAACCATAAACAGGGAATATTTGAAATGTGCCGCCTGTGGCGAGTGCCGCATGGTTTGTCCAGTTTATGGTGTTGAAGGGGTTGAGCGAAGTGTTGCAAGGGGGCGCCTGGCCCTGGCCAAGGCCCTGGCAGACGGAGACCTTGAGCTGACCGACAGGGTCCAGTCATCGTTTGACAATTGCCTGCTGTGCATGGCCTGTGTTGAAAATTGTGCAGGCCACGTGGACATGGTCGAGGTCGTTCTCAAAAGCCGGGCCTATGTGGCTTCTCTTCGAGGCCTTCCAAAAGTAAAGGCCCTGGCGTTCAAGGCCCTGGGAACCGACAGAAAATATCAAGACCTGGGGGCTGCCGGTGCCCGGGCTGTCCAGTCGGTCTGCACGGCCGCTCTTCCAGAAAACAGCGGGTTGCGCCTTAAACTTGCCCGGCTGAACTATCCAACCCTGCCGCCCCTTGCCAAACGACCGTTTATTGGCAGTCAGGACAGGGTCTATGGGGCGGACAAACGGCAAAAGGTGGTGTTGTTTGTGGGGTGTGCCGGCAATTACATCTTTGATGACATCCCCCGGAAAACAGTGGAACTTCTCAACGCCCTTGACGTGGGGGTGATTGTCCTGTCACACCAGGGATGCTGCGGCGCGCCGGTCCAGGCCCATGGGGATTTAAGATCCCTTGAAACCCTTGTTGTCAATAATGTTCAGGTGCTTTCAGATTCAGAATTCATGGACTACCCCATCGTCACTATCTGTTCATCCGGCGGGTTGATGCTGAAACAGCACTACCCAAGGATCCTTTTGCAAACACCCTTTGAAAAACAGGCTAAAGCTCTGTCCTGCCGCACAATGGACATCAGCCAGTACCTGGCAGACTGGATCGGAATCGATACGATAAAATCAAAGATAAAGCATAAAATACCCCATACCCTGACCTACCATGATCCCTGTCACCTGGGACGGGGGCAGGGGGTTACAACCCAGCCAAGGGCCCTTTTAAAGGCCGTTTGTGACCATTATGCCGAAATGCCCGATGCCGGTAGTTGCTGCGGCCTTGGCGGCACCTATGGGCTGAGCCATACAGACGTCTCCCGGCAGATTCTGGACAAAAAAACGAACAATATTGCCGCCATGGACAAGGTGCCGACAAGGCTTGCAACGGGTTGTCCAGCCTGCATCATGCAGTTGACCCACGGGTTGGCCCGGACAATTCCCGACATGGAGGTCGCTCATACCGTGCACTACCTCTGGCAGGCACTCATTTGTTCAGATCCTTGTCGATCTTGACATAGGTCCAGGGCATCTGAACGTAGTTGAACAGTTTTGCTGCCCTTGGCATAGAGAATTGTTTAAAAAGCCTGGGTATGTTCATGCCTATTCCCAGGTACACTGATCGCTCCCTGTCTTTTCTGTCCGGGTATCCCCGTGTGTAATATCCCAGGTGGAGTTCTAAATATTTCAAGCGATTGTTCCGGGCAAAGTCAAATCCATTAAATTTAACGGCCATAATCATTCGCTGGTGCTCATAGTCCGTGGTAAAATCGGCTTGATCAAATTCAGGCAGGTACTCAATCCTGAAATCGATTTTTTCTGATAACTCTGGACGGGTATAGAAAAAATATGCGGTTGTGGTACCGATCAAATTCATGATGCAATCTTCATGGGAAAATCCGTAGCTGCTGAACGAGTCTCCGATTTCCATCCAGGAAACCATGGCAAAAGAAGACAGAGAGCCTAAAAGGGCCCCTTGTCTGGTATTATAGCCGCTATTCTCATAGAATGCGGATAGGAGATGGGCGAAGGTGTAAGAAAAATAAAAGTGGCCAAGCTTGTCAGCTCCGCCATGCTTACTATCTTCTTCAAACCATCCTTCGTCTGCCCTGTGGGGATCGTTTTTAAAATAATCCCAGTTTAAAATGCCCCATGTGGTGATTGCGGTCAGTCCCAGTCCATTGGAAATGATGACTTTCTCTTCCTTTGAAAAATTTGTTTCAAATCCTGACAGATCAGGTGGTGGAACAAATAGTATAAAAAGAACAACCCAGAGGAATGTTTTTTGTGTGGCGGGGGGATCGTAATATTGCATTGCTCCTCCACGTAAATTTGAAACAATGGAGACCGCTTGATTTTCGCAGGCCCTATTTTTTTTACGCCAGCAACCTTTTGAATATAATCATATTGCATCCAAAGAATCAATGCACGAAACAATTAACGAAAAAAATATCAAAATTGATTCAGGTGGAATGATAAAAGTCAACTGGATTTCTCCTTGCAAATTCTTTGGAGATACTATATTAAGATACAGTTTTGCCTGGGTGGTGGAATAGGTAGACACAAGGGACTTAAAATCCCTCGGAGATTATCTCTGTACGAGTTCGATTCTCGTCCCAGGCACCATTGAACATAAGGGCTCAGCCGGATTTGGCTGAGCCCTTTGATTTTTTGGATTCCCTGGGGTATTGCTGGTATCACAATGCAAGCGGCCCCATTATCTTCAGCAACAACGACCTGTTATCGCTGTTCTTTTTCCTGCAATTCTCTCCAGAGGATCTTGCCTGCCCCGCTCTTGGGCAGTGAATCAACAAAGTCAATGATGCGGGGATATTTATAGGCGGACATCCTCTCCTTTGCCCAGGCCATGATCTCCTGGGTGGAGATGGTCTTTTTCCGGCCCTTTTGGGGAACGATAAAGGCCTTGACGTTTTCAACACGCACCGGATCCGGAACCCCGACCACGCATGCCTCCAGGACATCTGGATGGCCATAGAGAAGGCTTTCCACCTCTGCGGGCCATACCTTGAACCCGGCAGCATTGATCATTCGCTTGCATCGATCCACGATGAAAAAATAGCCCTCCTCGTCCATGCGGCAGATATCTCCGGTGCGGAAAAATTGTTTGCCGTCAAGTTCCAGAAAAGACTCTTCTGTCTCACGGGGTTTGTTCCAGTATCCCTTGAACACTTCGGGTCCGTTGATGATCAGTTCACCTTCCTTTCCCGGGGGAAGTTCCCCGTTGTCGTCAACATCGATAATCCGCGCATCCACACCAAAATCAGGTACTCCGATGCTGCCGAGTTTTGCCCGGTCCGGCGGATTAAAATGGGTCTGGGAGATGGTTTCGGTCATGCCGTAACCTTCGACATAGGTCAGTCCGGTGAGGGCCTTGAGTTTTTCGCCCACTGCGGCGGGAAGGGGAGCACCGCCCCCGGCCACGGCCCCTAGGGAACTCAGATCACGGCTGTTTACATCCGGTGCAGCCAGAAGGTCCACAATCATGGTGGAGATGGCCACCACACAATTGCACCCCAGGGTTTCAATGGCATCCAGGGCCGCGGTCCGGTCCCATCGGGTCAGGAGCACCAGGGTGCCTCCGCCAAACATCGGTGCAAGCAGCGAGTTGATCAGACCTGTGACATGGAAGAGGGGCAGCACACATAGTGAAACCGTGGAGGCCGTGAAGTTCATCCAGTGAAAGGAACTGATTGTGTTGGCACCCACTGTTTTGTGGGTGTGCATGCAGCCCTTGGGAATGCCCGTGGAACCTGCCGTGTACGGTATGAGGCAGACATTGTCCGGGGAAATATCCGGGGCAGGTGGCGCAGATGGGTTTGCCATAATTTTTTGCCAGCTGACCATGCCTTCCCCAAGGTTCAATGTCTGGGTCATGAAATCCGGGACTGGCAGGCAGGGTTCCTGGGGAAGGTAGTCCCCATAGGATACAGCAATCACCTGGGACAGGTCCAAAAGATCCCGAACCTCGTTGATCTGGGGACATAGTTCCTGGCCTGCCAGGACCACCCGGGCACCGCAATCACCTAAAAGAATGGCCAGTTCCCGGGACATGAGCATGGGATTCAGGGGGACCACCACGGCATTGGCCCTGAGAATGCCGAAAAAGGAGATGATGAACTGGGGAGAGTTCTGCATGTATATGGCCACCCGGTCCCCTTTTTTTACCCCCATGGCAACAAGGGCTCCGGCCAGGCAGCAGGATTCCGACCAGAGCTGGGCATAGGAAATTTTGTTACCATAGTAATTGATGGCCGTGTGGTCAGGGTAGCGTCTGGCCGAGACCTCGAGATAATCATACAAAGGAACCTCAGGACAGATCAGGGTTTTGGGAAGCCTTTTGGGCCAGGACGGGTAATGTCGGGTGTTCATGGAAACTGCCTCCTTGGGTTGCGCTTCGGGCCATCGGGCCGGTGCGTTGTAAACGTTTCCCGGGGGTTCCGATGGTAAGGGGCTCGGAAATTAAAACAACACCCAGGACAACACATAAAAAACGAACGATCGTTCTTTTTTATACTTGAAGAGCAGTCTGTTTGTCAAGCAATGATCATAAGTGAGAACAATGATATTTTTAACACGTTCATAGATGAAGTGGTCCTGTCCATGTGTCGACAATCATGGAGTATTGGACAGGACCTGGAGAGAAATTAACTGCCTATTTTGACATGGATTCCTTGATTACGGATTTGTTTGCAACAGTAGCCATTTTATTCCCATTCGGGATTTCAAGATGGGAAATCAAGAATTTTTTGCCCAGGACTTTATACTTTTGGTAGCTGGTTTATGGGTCGGAAACAGGTTAACTTGTTTTCTGATCCGGTCAAACTTATGGGCTTTTTCGATAAAAACATCGATTACCCTTGGATCAAAATGTTTACCCTTCTTTTTTTGTATGATTTGAACAGCAGTGTCGTGGGAGTATGCTTCTTTATAAATACGTTTCGAAGTTAATGCGTCATAGACATCGCACACAGAGATTATTCTTGCTGACAAAGGGATTTGCAAGTTTTTCTTTCCGCTGGGATAGCCTGTGCCGTCCCATTTTTCATGATGAAAATAGGCGATTTCCCGGCCAAGGGTAAGAAAGGATTCTCCATCAATCTTGGTCTCAACCGTTTTAAGGGCATCCCCTCCGTATCGGCAATGCTGTTTTATAATTTCAAATTCGTCAGAGGTCAGCCTTCCGGGTTTAAGAAGAATTGAATCCGGGATACCGACTTTCCCGATATCATGGAGAATGGAAGACAGGGTGATATCCTCTACGTATTTTGGGCTTATATCGTTTTGAAAATCAGGCTTTTTACTCAATTCTTCTGCTAACAGCCTGGCATATTTCTGGATTCTTTCTAAGTGGTTTCCGGTTTCATGATCCCGGTACTCGGTCAATTTTGCCAGCCCCATGATTGTTGCAGCCCTGGTGTTTTTAAGGGTTTTAAAAGAGCCGATCAGATCTTTTTCCAATTTTTTTCTGACAGTCACATCTCTTAAAACAAGCTGAAATCCAATAATTCCATCTTTTTTTTGTAATTTTTTCGCGCTGCATTCAATATCGAAAATATGATTTTCATTGTTTATTATTCTGAAATGGAATTGTTTTATTTCTGTCTGGATGGGCAGTTTACTGAGCAATACATCCCGGACATTTTGCAGGTCCGCCGGGTGGACAAAATCTAAAAAACTAAGGCCTTGTTTGGTCTGCTTTTTTTCTCCAATAAGCTGGTAAAATTTGGGGTTCGCAATAAGGACCTTGCCGCTTGTATCCATGACAACAAGACTGTCCATGATGTTCTCATACAATTCCTTGTATTTGAGTTCAGATTCTTCCTGCTTTTTTATCCTCCGCTGGACTTCCAGTTCAAGGTTACCGGCATAGTAATTCAGGTCTTTTCGAAGACGGAACTCTTCTCGCCGGGACTCATAATCTTTATAACTTTTCACAACACTGACGGCCATAAAGAAGATAAAGAAAAAGTTGTTATTGAAAAATATCAGGCCATCCCCAGGTCCAGACTGACCAAATATCAATACAGGTATAATATAGGTCAGGTTCATCAGTACACAGGAACCAATGGATTGATATAGGTTTAAGGGCAGGATGGATGTAAAAGCAACCAAAAGGCATATCATGCCGACATAATAAAAGGAAACATACCCGCCGGTTTTAACAACCATAATGGAGATAGCGGCTCCACTGAAGATCAACCCTGTGACGGCAATAGGGAAAGGATATCTTTTCCACTTTGGTGTGGACAGTATACCAACCAGTATTAAAAAAAACAGGGCGGTAGCGATCCGTATGGTGAAAAACAGCCGAAAATGATTTTTGACCACAACATAATCAAGAACCGAAAAAAGTGGAAAAAAAACAATAGCTACCCAGAAAAGCAGATACAACCTTTTATGGAACAGTCGCTGTATTTCCTGTTCAAAATCTCCTTGGTGCTCAGGTGTCATTCATTTCCCAGGTATTAATCTTTGAAAACCACCGCAAATAATTGTATGCCAACTTTATCTTCAGCCATTATTTCAGCTTTTCGTTTGAACAGGCTTTTTTCAAAAAGTACGGACAGATCCTCGGCTTCTCTATAGATCAGTTGCCATTCAAGCAGGTGATCCATAAAGAGTCTGTCGGGATTGTCCCTGAAATTGCCGACCATTAATATACCACCTGGGTTTAAGTTTTCATAGCAGCGATTGACCAGCATCAAAAAAAGGTCATCATTCAGGTAGTCAAACAATCCACCGGAATATATAATATTCTGCGGTTCGATTGTCTGGGTAGAAGTTCCCAATGCCCATTTGATCAGGTTGTCCTTTAAAAGATTGATGGATGCCTGGTGCTTAAATTCTTTTGACAGCTCGTCGGTATAACGTAATGCCTCAGGATCGATGTCCAGACAGAAGGCATTGATTCTTTCATTTCGGTCAAACGATTTGATGAAATCAAACAGCTCTCTGCTGGGCCCGCAGGCAAGGTTCATTATATTTATTTTTTCCAGGTTTGAGAAATATTGCTCACTGAATTCCAGTAGCTTCTGGGCCAAAAAGTGTCTGCGACCGCGAACAGCTGCACAAGGCGGACGATTTAACAGCCAGGCATCTACTAATTTCCCGATTTTTCCATCCCCACAGGGTTTATTCCGGTACATCATTTCAATCATTTGGAAATCACCTGCATACCCATTGGGTTTGAAATATGCTCTTTCCGCAAGTGCCCCTCGCATGAAATATGGAAAAGTTTCTTTAAACAGGTAGCCCCATACCTGTTTTTCATATTTAGAGGTTTTCAACGATGTGTTAAAAATGGCCAGTGCATCAAAGAATGTATCCATAACTGAGTTAAATTCAGACAGGGTCTCATCAGGTATCTGGTCTGATTCATCCTTTTGCAGCCGTAGAGAGATATTGAACAGCTTGGCTTTGAGTTCTTCGACAAGTAAGTTGCTGTGCCTGCCCTCTTGTATATTAAAAAAATCAGGGGGCAATGGCTGTGATTCTACAAACTGTTGTGCCCCGGTTGAAAGGGAGGTGGCATAGGCTTTTAAGGGTTCCGTCTCTCCCAGTATCCGGCGAAATTTTTTACACACTGCTGCAGCAAGAAAGGTGATAAAGCGGCCATAGAGGTCTGAGTTTTCCTGCTGCATTTTTGTGACCAGGTCCCTGGAAAAAACCTTTATCAGAGTGTTTTTTGTGGCGGTGATATTTCTTACCCGGGAGACCCCGTCAAAAAAACCAATTTCCCCAAAAAACTCTTGTTCCCCCAGCACGGCAACGATTACTTTTGTACCATCCAGTGTATATGAAATATCCATTTTCCCTGAATCGATATAATATAAATCGTGGGAAGACTCGTCCCTGATTTTAAGTGCCTCTCCTTTTTCCAGGGTTATCAAATTTGAATAGGGCAAAATTTCTTTTATGATCATCTTTTTTTGAGGCTGTGAAAAAGAACTCATTATCCCCCCTCTTTTTTATTCCGTTAAAAAGAACTGGCTATCAGGGCCAGGTCAGAGTGCTGAGGCTTTGACGATTGTACGACTCAAGGTTACGCTATAATCAAGTTGTCCCTACATCTCAAGGATCGCAGATGATTAAGGCGTAACAAATAAGCTGATTTCGCTAATTATCACAAACCTTATGGTGTTGCCAATACTATATAATTGGGGTGCCCAGGTAGGCGTCTTACACAGAAACAAAAAAGGCCCCCAGTGAAAATCACTGGGAGCCTTGTTGTTAAATGGTGGGCCGTCGCGGGATCGAACCGCGGACCTACTGATTAAGAGTCAGTTGCTCTACCAATTGAGCTAACGGCCCTGCCGAAGCAAGAAACAAGGCGAAACTACCAGCAAAAGTTTCATCTGTCAAATCTTTTTTAAAAAAAATAAACAGATTGACCTGAAATCGGCTGTTTGGTAAATATAAGGGTTGTTTTAACGTTTATAAACTATACTTTAAGGACAAAATACCATGGAAACAACCAGGTCTGAAGCGCTCTTCAAAGAGGCTGCCAAGTTTATTCCCGGCGGCGTTAATTCACCTGTCAGGGCATGCGGGTCAGTGGGGGGAAGCCCTTTGTTTATCCAAAAGGCCGAGGGCAGTAAAATAATTGATGCCGACGGCAATGTCTATATTGATTACGTGGGTTCCTGGGGACCGATGATCCTTGGCCACCGACATCCTGATGTTGTCAAGGCTTTGATCGAGGCGTTGGCTTCTGGAACCAGCTTTGGTGCACCAACGGCTCTTGAAACCAGGCTATCCCAGCTTGTTGTTGAGGCTGTTCCATCGGTTGAAAAAGTAAGAATGGTCAACTCTGGAACCGAGGCCACCATGAGTGCTGTAAGGCTTGCCAGGGGGTACACGGGCCGGGATATCATCATTAAGTTTGACGGAGGTTACCATGGCCATGCCGACACGCTGCTTGTTGCGGCAGGTTCTGGTGTTGCAACCCTCAATATACCCGGAAGTCCTGGAATTCCAGAGTCTGTGAGTGCCCATACCCTCAGCATTACCTATAACGATGGTGAAGCGGTCAAGCGTGTCATGGCGGAAAAGGGAGATCGGGTTGCCGCAATTATTGTGGAACCGGTTGCCGGAAATATGGGAATGGTACCACCGGTCAAGGGGTTCCATGAAACCCTTCGAACGCTTTGTACAAAGCATGGTGCGTTGCTGATTTTTGATGAGGTGATGACAGGGTTCAGGGTGGCCAAAGGGTCTGGCCAGGGATTGTTTGGAATCACACCGGACCTGACCTGTTTTGGAAAGATCATCGGTGGCGGTCTTCCGGTAGGCGCCTATGGCGGTCGCCGGGAAATCATGGACCAAATTGCTCCTGCGGGACCTGTTTACCAGGCAGGCACGCTTTCCGGCAACCCATTGGCCATGGCCGCAGGAATTGCAACCCTGGAAGCGCTTAAGAAAACAGGCTTCTACGAGTCCCTGGATGCCAAAACAGAGCGGCTTGTGACAGGTTTGCGGACGGCTGCTGAAAAGGCTGGGATTGATTTCACCGCAAGCCATGTCGGGTCCATGGCAGGCATGTTTTTCACCCGGGCAACGGTCACCAATTTTGATGAGGCCAAAACAAGTGACCTTGTGAATTTCTCAAAATTTTACACGGGGATGCGTGATAGGGGGATCTATCTTGCTCCGTCCCAGTTTGAGGCGCTGTTTGTCTCTGCTGCCCACACCAACGATGAAATCGATGCAACAATAGCTGCTGCTGCCGATGTCATGGCAGGTCTTGTCTGATATGGGGCTTGAAAATAATTTTATCCCGGCAACGGTAAGAAAGATTCACATGATCGCCGCCTGTGGTACGGGCATGGGGGCACTTGCCTGCATGCTCAAAGATCTGGGATATGAGGTGACAGGTTCGGACCATAATGTTTATCCGCCCATGAGTGATTTCCTTGAGGCAAAGGGGGTGACCCTTTTAAAGGGGTTTGATGGGGCCAACCTTGACCCGGAAACCGATCTTGTGATTGTGGGAAATGCGGTTTTCAGATCCAATCCAGAGGCTGTTGCTGCAATGGAGAGGGGAATTGCGTTTTGCTCCATGCCCCAGGCATTGAATTATTTTGTTGCCAAAGATAAAAAGATCATCCTTGTGACCGGCACCCACGGCAAAACCACCACCTCGTCCCTCATGGCCCATGTCCTGAATCAGGCAGGGCTTGACCCTTCGTTCATGATCGGTGGAATCGTGACTGATTTCAACAGTAATTACCGAATTGGTGGGGGTGATTATATCGTTATCGAGGGGGATGAATATGATACAGCCTTTTTTGATAAGGGACCGAAATTCATGCATTATGCCCCCTGTTTTACCATTATGACCGGGGTTGAGTTTGACCATGCAGATATCTTCAGGGACCTGGACCATGTCAGGCAGATCTTCGCCGCCTTTGTCAAGGGGCTTTTACCTGAAAGCATGACCATTGCCTGGGGGGACGACATGAACCTCAAGGAGATTCTTGCCCATGCAAATAACCGGATCCAGCGCTATGGCCATGGCCCAGGCGAGTGGCAGTGTATTGACCTTAAGGTTGAGCAAGGAACGAGCGTTTTCAGAATCAAGGACCCAGAGGGAAAGATTCTTCGGTTTGCCATCCCCCTCATGGGAGATCACAATGTGATGAATGCCCTTGCCGTGATTGCTGTTGCACGACAGATCAACATTCCTGTTGATGTGCTGGCCCGGGCCCTTGTCAGCTTTTCAGGTGTTAAAAGACGCCAGGAGGTGAGGGGGGTTAAACGTGGTATCACCGTTATGGATGATTTTGCCCATCACCCGACGGCTGTCAGGGAAACCCTGCGGGCCGTCCGTCCGTTTTACACCCAGGGCCGGATTATTGCCGTGTTCGAACCCAGAACCAATTCAAGCATGCGTAAGGTTTTTCAAACCATTTATCCACAGGCCTTTGACGACGCTGACCTGGTCTGTATTTGCCGACCTTCTGCCATGGGAAAAATCCCCGTTGAAGAAAGGCTTTCTCCTGAAAAACTGGTTGCAGATATTTGTGAACGGGGTACACAGGCCTTGCTGTTTGACGATACCGACACCCTTGTGGATTTTCTTGTTAAAATGGGTGTTACGGGTGATTTAATGCTTATTATGTCAAATGGCGGGTTTGATAATATTCACAACAGGCTTCTGGAGCGACTTTGACAATGAAAAAAAGAGTTGTCCTGAGGTTCGTGGGCATAGGGGCTCTTCACATTTTTCTTTACCTGTGGTTTGTTCCCTTTGTGGTTTATCCACGGTTTGGGGATAGCGGGTTGAAAATGACCGTTGCCGTTGCTGTGATGATTTCGATCGCGCTGATTTTAACCCTTTTTCTTTGCAAAAATAATGATGATTAATTCGACGAACAGGAGAACCCTATGGAAAAGTTAGATAAAATAGAGTGGGATGAGAAACTCAGCGTTGATATCCCTGAGATAGATGAGCTTCAGAAAAAAATGTTTGCGCTTTTGAATGTTTTGATCGACTTGAAACTGAAGAATAAGGACGCCAAAGAGTGTTCAAATATGGTTGCAGAGATAAACGAATACAGCCGTTATTTTTTCAGCAAAGAAGAGGAGTACCTCAGGAAAGCGGGTTATCCGGAGATTGATACCCATGCAAAGGAACATCGAAAGTTCATTAAAAACACCATCAGTCTGCGCCGTCAGGTCACAGAGGATAAGGACAACCTGAACTATGAAGTGATCCGGCAGATGCGAAACTGGCTGGTCGATCACATCATCACAAGCGATCTGATGTATGTTCCTTTTTTGAGGACAACGGCCTATCTCAAAGATTTAAAAAAATAGAAGTTAAAGGAAAATCTCTTTGATGGCGTCAAAGGACCCCATGGAGTTGATTGTAAATAGCGCCTTGACCCTGTGCGGCATGGATACGGGGTTTAGAGACCGGGTGACCGCCCTCCTGACCATGCCCAATCCCAAATATGCCGATGCTGACAAACAGGGTAGAAACACTGCTCACATTGCCCGGGATCTTTTTTTTTACAGGGAAAATGACGATGGGAGCGTAGCAATGCCAAGGGGGTTTCTATACGAGTTAGAGGCCCTTGTCAGGGATGCCGGGTTAAGCCTTGATATTAAGGACAAAAGAAGAACACTGCCTTCCCGGGAGATTTCCTTTTACGGCAAGCTGCGCTTTCATCAGCTTTCAGCTGTTAAAGATCTTTTGGAAAGGGATTTCGGGGTCTCTCACATCCCGACCGGAGGCGGAAAAACCGTGGTGGCCCTCTGGCTGATTGCCCATCGTAAACAGCCTGCCCTGATTGTTGTACACACCCGGGAGTTGCTCAACCAGTGGCTTGACAGGATTGAAACTTTTCTGCACATTCCACGGGCCAGGATCGGTATCATCGGCAATGGTAAATTCATGATCGGCAACGAGGTCACCATTGCAACGATCCAGAGCCTTGTACGGCGAACGGATGACCTGGTGCCCCGGACGGGCTTTCTTATCCTGGATGAATGCCACAGGGTTCCGGCCATGCAGTATATTGAGACCATAAAGCAGTTTGACTGCAGGTACATGCTCGGTCTTACGGCAACCCCATGGCGGCGGGACAGGCTTTCAAAGGCTATTTTCTGGCATATTGGAGAGATTACAGGGCAGATAGATAAAAAGGATCTTCTTGAAGATAAAAGTCTTTGTGAGGCCGAAGTGGTCTGGGTGAAGACCGGGTTCAATACAGACATTGACGCATCAAGCAACTATTCCCAGGCCCTTTCTGCCCTGACAAGGGATCCCCATAGAAACAGACTCATCTGTGATACTGTGCTAAGCCGGACGGGTAATGGGATTGATCTTGTACTGTCCGATCGCAGGGAACATTGTGAGATGTTGGGACAACTGCTTGAAACCACAGGACAGATCAGATCTGCCGTCCTGACCGGGGATAAGACTTCAAAGCAAAGGACCCAAATCATGAGGGCCCTTTACCAGGGCAAGATTACGGTTCTTATCGCCACAGGTCAGCTCATTGGTGAGGGGTTTGATCTTCCCGGGCTGACCACCCTTTATCTGACAACGCCTGTCAAGTTCCCTGGTCGGGTTATTCAGTATGTGGGCAGAATACTTCGTCCGTCAAAGGAAAAAACCAAGGCAACCATTGTTGATTTTGTTGACGTTAATAATCCGGTGTTCAAGGCATCGGCCACGTCAAGGTTTTATACCTATCGGCAGCAGGGAATTGTTGAACAGCATTCCATTGAATGAGGTTCGTTATTCTTTGATTTTACAATCCAATCAGGATAGTATTATGTTGTTTTAATTTATCGCTCATAAACAGGATGCTTCCCATGGTTGAAAAACAGTTAGACAAAATTCTTAAAAAAAATACCCTTTACCATTTGGGGTTTGCCCAGGATGTACCCGGTTTTAATGTCGGCATTGCGGCATTATCCTGTATTCTTCTCATCCAAAAACGGCAAAAGGATATCTCCATATCTGAAGATTCATCCCTGTCAAGCTATACCAGTGAAACCCTTTTGGACGAACTCATGGACATGGGCGTTGCTGTTGATTGTGACTATGATGAAATTATCCGCAGGATACAGGATGAGAAGTATATCTTCATTGACAGTGAGGACCGGTATTCTTCCGGGAAATTATCAATTATTTTGACCCATGTTTTCAGCCTTGTTTACCCAACCATGGAGGGAATGCTGCTGATTGCCTATTTGGTTGAGACTGCAAAATCTGTCAAGTCTATTGGAAATAACATTAAGAAAACCCTTACCCAGGTGGATCAGACATTAAGGAGCCAGGGGGTATCTGTGGGCATGGAAAAAATGCCCCAGGGATACGGGCCTGTTCTGAATAAAATTGTTTTTCATCCCCATGTAGCCATTGGAAATGGAGAGATAAGGCCTTCTTCGTTTGCCACAATTTTCAGGGAAAGAGCCCGTAAACGAAAACGTGTGATTGTCTATCTTGAAAACAGCATGAAAAAAAAGGGTGATCTTCCCGTACTTCCCCTGAATGGCCGATCCATGAAGCAGCAGATGGCGCAACACCTTTATTCCACCTCGGATATTTCAGATATCATCCTGAGTGATGTGGCCATGATCATCAATATTTTGAAAAAAGCCAACCAAGGTGGAAAAAAAAAGGCCATTGCAACGATTTCCCACGCCATCATGCTTCTTGGCAATGATGAACTGCATAAAACAATAGAGGCTTTTACCTCCCTGGATGATATTGATGATGCCGATCTTAGAAAAGAATTTGAACATTTTTTTGTTACTTCATATATGAGCAACAGTATAACCCGGCACTATGCCATGAAATCCGAGATAAAGGATATTGAGCAGATGTGTATCTGCTCGATGATTCATAACCTGGGGCAGATGATTGTTCTTTATTATTATCCCGAAGCCTATAATCAAATAAAAAAAATAACCTTACAACATAACAACAAGAGAAGGGCCGCAAGGGAGGTTCTTGGGACGACTTACGATAATATCGGTATCTATTTTGCCACAGAGTGGCATTTGCCATTTACCACCATTGAAAGTCTAAGGGTCTGTTATTTTAACCGTATTGGTAAAACCCGTGATAACCTTATTATTAATCTTCCCTTCTGTTCCGGCGAGTTATGTGCTTTTCTGGGGGGTGGGTTGGATAAAAGACAGACCATGAGGCTAAGGGAACTTGTCAACAGCTTGAACCTGTTTTCCAGGGAACTTTCCAGCCTTCTTGAGAAAGCCTGGAATGATACCAAGGCTTTCTCAAAAAAGCAGAAAATTTCCATTACAAAGCGCGAACTTGCCAAAATCGCCGCCACAGGGTGAGTTTCTAAAAAATTAAACGTTCATTCCCCCATGAAGGGGCATAAACTTCCTGTTAAACATGTCTTCAGACAACCATTTAATATCTAAAGAATCGTCTGGGTTTGTGTGGAATGGCATAGGGTATTGTTGAACGGAATGCTGCGGAACAATATATTCTCCCACGACATCGGGCTGAATGGAAAGAGGCTTGTGCTGGTCAGTTCTGATGGGCGGGGTAAAAAAGCGAACAAAGGGGTTGGCCACAAGCGTGTTGTTGGCCGGAAGCTGAATCAAGGGGCTTTTTTTGACGAAGAAAAAATGATGAAGATTTGTTTCCGGGGTATTGTTCCCATAACGCTGCATGAAAGCTTCTTCTACTTTCCGTAGGTTTACTCTCAGGGCAACGGCAGGATTTTTATTGACTTTGGGGTATGCTTTGACTTTTCCGTTGCCCAGATCGTCAAACAGCAGGAGTTGCTTATAAACCGGTGCATGTTTAGGATTAACCGTTATAACCAGGTCGTCGAGATGGAGATGTTCCTTGGCATATTTGAATAAAATCTTGTTACCTTGCATGAGCGTGTTCTGGGATCCATCCCTGATATCCGGGTGTGTGGCAAGGCAACCGACCTCACCGATCCTTCGTCCCTGGGCCCTCAGAAGATCCAGTTCTTTGCCAAAGATGGTGTCCATTGGCAACTTGTCTGGTGAGTCCGGGAACAGGCTGGCAGTAAATATGAGTTTTTTATTCTTTTTACCGATGAACACAGCGGTTTTATCAAACAAATGATTTTTAAGAATCCTGCACGGACATGAAATCTCCTGTGCATTGACATACCCTTCCTCAATATAGACATCCTGGACAAGCTTTAATGCGGTAAAAAAGTCTTGAATACAGTCCGCAGGTTTGAAATTATACTGGCTCATTTTTTTTTCATCTATTGTGACCAACTGTCTCAATGTCTCATTTTTGATGGGTTTTATTTTAGCTTCATGCATAAGTTCTTGTTCCTCTTTGGTTGGTGCAAACTTCTCATTTTTAAAACGGATTGGTTTTCAAATCCCGTTGTCGTGACAACAGGACCAAAGTAAAGCAAAAAGGGGGCCGGAATATAAATTTGATACGTAAAGTTTAAGGAGAAGGTCGGTTTTGTCGAAAAAGTATATTGATTTCAGATGGTTGTATGTGCAAATAATTTCTTTGCTCGTCAAATGAGAGATGGTGTTCCTCAAAAAAAAAGCCAATCATTCTTTTAAAGTTGTATGAAAAACCCTGCATTGAAGTCAATGTATTGAATAACTATCTGAAAACAAATAAGAATTTAGCGTTAATATGCTGTATGGAAAACCATACGCAAAAGAATAGAGCAAGTCAGGATTCTTTGAAAAACAAGGGTCTGAACATGGACCCGGGAAGTGTATGAAAATCACTACAGGGCATCCCTGAAGTCTTCGGCTTTAAGTCCGCATTTGTTCATCAGGTCATAAAAATCAGCCCTGTATTTGCCAGCCAGCTTTGCAGCGCGGCTCACATTTCCCTTGGTCAGTTCAAGCAACTGAATGATATATTTTTTTTCAAACTCCAGTTTTGCCTGTTTGAACGGTTTTAATTCATTGCTGGTCTTGTCTGGTTCCAACAGGATCATGTCCTGGGAAATCACCGATTCACTGGACATGGCAACGCAATACTCAACAATATTTTTCAACTCCCTTACATTCCCAGGCCAGAGGGCAGTCATCAACTTTTTCATAGCGCCTGGCGAAAACTGACTGACATTTTTTCCCATCTGCTGACTGAAGTCATTTAAAAAACAATGGGCAAGGATAGGAATGCAGTCGCGCCGTTCCCTCAGGGGCGGCAACGTTATGGGGATGACATGAATTCGATAATAGAGGTCTTGCCTGAAGTTTCCTTTGGATACCTCCTCGGCAAGTTTTTTATTGGTGGCAGAAATAATCCGAGCTTCAAATTTAATTTTTTCACTTCCTCCCAGGGGATAAAACTCGTTTTCCTGCAATACCCTGAGTAACTTGGCCTGGATGGAAATCGGAATTTCAGATATTTCATCAAAGAAAAAGGTCCCATTCTGGGCCTGTTCCAAAAATCCTTTTTTGTTTTTTGCAGCACCGGTAAATGCGCCTTTTTTATAACCAAAAAGTTCACTTTCAAACAACGATTCAGGGATGGCAGCACAATTGATGGCAATAAATGGGCCGTTTCTCCGTGGGCTGGACACATGGATGGATTTGGCAATCAGCTCTTTTCCCGTGCCACTTTCACCTTCAATCAAAATACTTGAATCCGTTTCAGCGGCCTGGGCGCTTGTTCTAAGAACGGCTTTCATTTTTTCATCTTTGGCAATAATATTTTCAAACCCAAATTTTTCAGACACCATGCCTCGCAGCGCTTTTATTTCTTTTGTTAATTTATTTTTTTCAAGGCATTGTTTGACCTGCTGAATCAATTCGGAATCATCAAAAGGCTTTGTAAGATAACTATAAGCCCCTTTTTTGATGGCCAATACAGCCTTTTCAATGGTGCCATAGGCCGTTAGAATAATCACTGGCAGTTCAGGGTCTATTTTATTGAGCAATCCCATCAACTCAATACCTGTTTCATCACTCAGCTGATAATCAATGATTGCCAAGTCAAAAAAAACAGCGGTAACTGCAGCCTGTGCCTCAGACCCGGTTGTCACATCTGTGATTTGATAGTTTTCCGCTTCAAGCCTCATTTTAAGCATTCTCAGCAAAGAGATATCATCATCAACGATCAATATGTGTTCCATTTAACTACTCCCTAAATGGTTGGGGTTGGGATTCCCAATAATCTAATTCTGGGTCAGGTCTATTTCCTTTAACCGATCCATCTGTTGCTGGAGTAATTCTTTTTCACTTTCAAGGATTTTGATTCGTTCAAGCAACCTGTTCATTGCGACGATTTTTTTTTGTTGTGCCGCTGTTGTCTGTTTTAACACATCAATCATCAGGTTCAGTGATTTTATCTGTTTTTCATCTGACTGAATTTTTGCGGAAAGCGTCTGTTTGTTTTTAGCATCAGCCATAATCCGGGTCAGCAGATGGGAGGTGGTTCGGGCGCTTTTGATTGAATTTAAAGACACCATTTCCGTCATATCAGCATTTTCGCTGAGATATCTCAAGAGGCGCTGATTTTCCCGGGAGGCTGATTTAAAATCCTTATTCTCCACGAACTCCTGGATGGTTTCCAGGTATTTATTCTCTTTGATATCCACCGAAGTTGGAGGGGGATGGGATACGGAGAAATGTTGGCAACTGCATAAAAACAGGCAGATTATACTGCCGCAGGTAAAGTAACCAAAATTTTTGTACCTTTTGAATATTGACTTTCCGCCCATATACTTCCCCCATGCGCCTTGATGATATGTTTTGAAATTGATAACCCCAGTCCGGTCCCCATTCTAGTGCCAAGACTATCATCAATTTGTTTGAATTTATAAAAAATCTTTTCAAGATGTTCAGGTTTGATTCCCGGTCCGTTATCCACCACCGTCATTATCAGCTTTTTGCCGGAATCAACGGAAAAACAACTGACGACAACCTTCCCTTTTTTCGGTGTAAATTTCAAGGCATTGCCGATTAAATTATTCAGGACTTCCAAGATCCTGTCTTCATCAATGCAAACGTCTGGAAGATCCTCCTGGGGAGGAGAAAATTCAAGATCAATCTGTTTTTCCCCGGACAATGGGGCCAACTTCAGAATAGATTTTCGTATCACAACCGGTAGACTGCGTCGGATATAACGGTATTCCATTTGTTTGGCTTCCATTTTGGAATAGTCAAGAATTCTCATGACCGAGTATAACAACCGATCGCATTCTCCATGGATCAGGAGGAACAATTCCCTTTGTTTCTCAGGATTATCAGCATAAAAACCCTTGGATAAAATGGTTGAAGCTCCCTTTATGGATGTAACCGGTGTCCTCAATTCATGGGATACATGGCTTACAAAATCAGCCTTCAGGCTGTCCAGTTCTTTTAACCGACGGCACATGGTATTAAAATGGACAGATAAATCCTGGATCTCTTTTGGTCCCTTGATCGTTTGGATTTCTTCGAAATGTCCCCGGGCAATTTCTTTGGTCTTTTGTTGAAGACGGGTCACTGATTTTGTAATTGACCGCGTGTTGAAAGTGGTGATGAGCATTCCCAAAAAAAGGGCAAACACAGTCGTTATCCCAGTAACCAAACGAATCTGAGAGCTCATCTGGCTGGACCGATTTAATTTGTCGGCAATAATACTCCGGGTGATTGCAGTCATTTTCTTCAGATTCATGACGGTGACTTTAAGGAGGGGGCCTGCCTCTTCTAAAAAAAGATCGATATCGATTGTCTCCCCGACGATACTCAGGTCAGCCTTTTCTTCAAACCGCTTCAGGTAGCCTGTAAAAGAGTCAAACGCTTCGATACTAAGCTCTTTTTGTTCATCTGTTTCCATTAGATTAATAACGGCTTGGAACTCTGTTTCCAGTTCTGTTTTCACAGAGGTGAACCGATTGTAATAATTAATATCCCTGGATACAAAATATTTTTCACCGAACTTGGCAAGGGAGGATAAAGAGTCCAAGAGACGATCCCCAAATAGAATACTTTGCTGATTTTTGGCAACAATTTCCTGGGTCATTTTTTGAACGACATTCAGCCTGAAAACAACAAAGCTTCCAAGTGCAAAAATAAATAAAAGAATAATGATATTACCAATCACCAGGCGTTTGAACAGGGTAAGGCCCATGATCAAAATAAAACCTCCCCCATGGCTTGTCTTTCATGCTGTCTTTTGCGTTGCATTAATGGGTATATTTTAATTGGTGAACTCATGGGGTGTTGTCCCGAATCCCATCTATGTTGTAACAAAAAAAGGGCTCAGCCCGAAAGGCTGAACCCTTGAATTGTCTGGTGCCCAGGAACAGAATCGAACTGCTGACACGGGGATTTTCAGTTCTCCGCGCACTGCCATTAAAACCAATTGTATTTTCAAACCCTTAACTGACGCGGCTCTCAGAGCCTTACTTTTGGTTTCGGTTGGTTTCTTTAGGAAATTTTTGACCTTGACGGGCACAATTTGGGCACAGTAGGCACAGATAATGGTCAGGGGAGAAACAATCCCCTGGCCTATCTCACAATGAAATTTTTGCCCTTCCCAAACACCTCATTCACCACCTGGCGAACATCCGAAATGCATCACCGGCCTTTGGGATTCTTGTCAGCGCAATTGCATCCCCCTACCCTCTTTTCGGATGTAATCTTTTCCAGAATCAATGACCGGCCATTTGTAATTGAATCAGCCTCAATGTCATTGACGGAATAACCGAAGCAGTGGCAAATCAATTCATTTTTATCCTGGCTGGTCGGCATCTTAATCAGTCGTCCTCAAAAATTTATCCAGTGCCTCTATCATCACCCCGGTCACGGTTGATCCATTTTCTTTTGCATACCGTTCAATCCTCTCAGCAAGGACACAGGGAATCTTTATGTTTAGGCTCTGGGTTGGATCTGCACATTCGTTTGTGGTCGACTCTTCTGTCATCATGTTCCTTCCGGTTTATTGTTGCCAGATTTTTACACACCTGTTGCCCCGATGCAAGAACAATGAAAGTGTGTGTCACAGGGTGCCTGTAATCTGTTACAGGCTTGTAACGCTTGTAATGAAAAGTTTGTAATAGTAACAGAAATAGTGCTAAAAATATATAATAGTAGATTTATTACAGGTGTTTATGGATCATATGAGTGTAATCCTAAGCTGTGACAAAGTACCAATGGTGGTAGAGTTTGAAGGTTTTTCCCTGCTATTTAAATCCGGTTAAATCCACGTTGAATCGTTTTAAAAATAGAAACAACCAGATATAAGACGGAGACTCATGTTCATTTATCCACAATTTCCTGTTTCTGATAATCATAGCTGTAATTAACAATTTCCCCGTTGATCAGAAGATTAATAGCAGTTTCAATGATATGCAGTGGGAGAATGAACCATTCACGTGGCGTATAACGTTTCCCCTCATTATCAAACACATCAAGGTTAAGACAACTTTTAGCAAAAAATCTGTGTAACAATTTTTCCAGCTTTTGTGGATTCAAGTTGAACGTCTTAAACTCAGTGATGATCATCACATCTGCCATTAAATATGTGGGTTCTTGTTCAGCATTCTGGATTCGCTGTTTAACTGGCTGGCTGGAGAAACCAATTTTATATAAATCTTTTATATCTTTTATTTTAGGATCTTCGCTTAAGGAGCGTAGAATGTATATGTAACCAGTTGGCTCGTCTTCCTCTGATATTGTTCCATCTTCATTGAACATTTCTTTTTGATCAGCATTCACTATTTGACGGCTATTTTCTTCTTTCCAAAGTGCTGCAGCTAGAGAGCGCAATAGCATATTAGACTCAGTCCCATTTTCAAACACACAGTAGAGTCTGGCATTTACATTACCGAAATTTTTCAGTTCTTTTTGACCCACATTTGCAACATAAACCATCATCCCTTGCAAAACGAAAAATGCACCAGGCTTGATTTGTAGTTCACTGGTAAATGGTCGCATCTTTTTTTTCTTTGAAGCAAGTTCAGCATGATTTTGTTTAAATAAATGTTCAAACTTTTCAAAATCTTTACATGGTTTTCGTTTGGCAATATAATCCGGCATATCAACAGATTTCGGAACATTTTTAAGCCTGAAAATATCATCTGGATCAGATTCACCCAATGAATTTTCACCTCCAAGCAATCCAAGCATATCATCTTTTAATATATCCTCGATTGTTTTAATCTCTTTTGATTCAGGGATTTTTACGTCACCTAATAAATCAAATATATCAAACTTCACCAATGTTGCAGCCTTCTCAGGGCTATCCCGCAGACTCTTCAATCGGCTATAAAGCTTTCGTTCACTGATATCTCGACTAACTGCAGGCTCATGATTGTGTTCTTCCACAAACGCATTAATTTCTTCAAACGAGGCAAGTAGCCGTTCATCTGCGCTAATCACTGAAGATGCCTTTGGTTTAATCTCTAACAAACCCAGAGGATCAGTTTCTAAAATTGTCTCCAGTTCTTTATCGAAGTCAATCATTAACCATTCTCGCTTGCCATTTGTCGTTTCTTGTTTCTAAGATAGACTAAGGCCTCGGCCTGTCTTCTTTCCAGTGGGTCCGTTGAATTCATATTAGGTTCCCGCCCATGGACCTTGATAAAAGGTCCAATTTTGTCTCGATAAAGAATCACGGCCTCTTCATCTGTCATCAGGATACGACCGGCATCAATTGTTTCCTGAATCACCTTTAATAGTTTCGCAGTTACTGATTTAGATAGAACTTCAAATGCCTTCTGGAATGGATTAATCTGGTCAATTAGATCAATATGAAGCTCTTCAATATTAACAAATTTCCCTGCCATCCGAACAAAGCGTTTATCACCAACCTCCTTGATTTCGCCATTCTTGATGGCAGAATCTGCAACCACATGTTGGCGAACTTCCTCTACCTCTTTAGCGCTTAACCCTGGATATTTAGTCTGTATTACCTTGGGGATCATAACCTTGTTGATTACTTCAGGGTCAATAAATTCCCCTGGCAATGCTTGAAGTATTTTACTGTCCTGCAGGATAGCAGCTTTAAGATCATTTAAGTCTGACTCCACAATATCCTTCACCCGTTGCGAGCTGGGTTCTTTGAATCCCCGAATCTTTATAGTTCCCTCTTCATTTTCATCATCGTCAAAGCGTCTTGTTTTGAATTTAAAATTCGGGGCAAGGACCTGCTCCATTAACAGAGAAGCAGTAATAGCCTTGAGCATATTATTGACAGAGAGTTTCACCTGATCATCGGCTGCATCTGGCTGGGCAATCAGGTTGGTAAATTGAGCATGGGTTTTATTATTGCTATCGCGGGTGGCTCGTCCAATAATCTGTATAATCTCAGTCAATGAGCCCCTATATCCAACAGTGAGAGCATGTTCACAAAATGGCCAATCAAAGCCTTCCTTCGCCATACCTAAAGCAATGATTAAATCCATATCATCGACATTCTTCATTTGGCGTAGATAAGCAACAATTTTATCACGGTCTTTAGGATTATCGTTGACTAGATCAGCTACCGTAATCGTCTTGCTGTCACTATGACGTTTTACATAAATTACACCAGTCTCAGTATCTTGACGGGTCACTGTACCAATAATATCGAGTATGGAATCCACCTCATTATGTTTGTCTTTAGTGGATTCACCGGCGTTTACGTTGGGAATGTGTAAAATGGTTTTTTTGTCAGTATCCAACACCTCATTAATGGCGCTTAGATACCGGCCTTGATAGAAGTGGTAACCTATTCCCAACGTTTTTAGATTAGTATAACCATTAAGTTGTTCATAATAGTTGTAGGTGACTTTAGAAAACCTTGCCTCATCTTCTGGCAACAAAACCGGCACACTGTCACCCCGAAAATAAGAGCCCGTCATAGCAATGATATGAGCTGCAGTGTTATTCATAATGGAGCGTAACACCTCACCCAGTCGATTTTCACCATCGGCAGAGACATGATGAAACTCATCTATAGCCAGTAGAATATTATTAAAGACCGACTCCTCAACAGCATCGTAGGCAAAACGCAAGGTTGCATGAGTACAGATTAAAATGGTCTCACTGGAATCGCTAAGAAAATTTTTAAATGCAGTAACCTTACTGGAGTCTCCGCCTGGGGTACAAAGGTTATAATCTGAATTGAAATCCCAATCTGCAAAAAAACCATAAGTGGTGAGATCGGTATTATCAAAGGAACTACCGATAGAACGTTCTGGAACTGCAACAATGACTTTTTTGATTCCCTGGTTAAAAAGCTTATCCAGGCCTAGGAACATTAAAGCCCGAGATTTCCCTGAGGCGGGTGGGGCTTTTAATAATAGATATTGTGCGTTTCTCGCTTCAAAGGCACGTGCTTGCATCTCACGCATTCCCATATTATTAATGGAGAGGCTTTTTCCCGTTTGAGCATAGGTAACATCAACAAGATTGGGCATTAATAATCTCCTTAGCTTTTTTCAGCTTCGATCATTTCTTCATAAAGTTTAAAAAGAAACTCCAAACGTTCTTCATCACTTTTAAATGGATGGCTTCGATAACAACTTTCTACTGCCAAATCCATTTCATGGTGAGCTTGACGTAAACCATCGGGCATTTTGTCGGGGTCATAGAGTTGTGCCAATGTCTTTTCAGGGTGTTGTTCCCGTTCGTCCAGTACCTTGAAAACATGATCTTCGAGTCTTGTTTTCACTGCTTCAGTTATTTTCGGAAAGGGAAAAGTGTTGTAACAGAGAGCTGAAGAGTAGCGATAATCAGTTTTAAGACGACCAGCCACAGTTCGGACCCATGCCATGTGTATACGAGAAGAGATTATGGCAAAAATGTAAAGCGGTGGATCGTATATTGCAAAAGCAGAATCCAGAATGATGGTATCACTTTTAAGAAAACCTATTGGAATATAGTGCCTTCTTTCAGATGAAACTCTTGGAATAATGATAGAATTTTGTTGACTATATCTTGCTTCTGCAAAACGGTGCGAAGTTAATGCATTTTTTATTGTTGCTTTTTTTTTACTGTTCAATCGAAACAGTTTAACCTTTTCTATCCTTGACCTAATTTCTGTAAATGATTGCGCTTCCGTTAAATCATCATTTTCTATCCACAAACAATATCGCAGTTTATCATTTATAAATTCTGCAGAACCCATCATCTTTTTTAAAAAGCACCCAGCTTCTGGTTTGTTTTCCAATAGGTTATTATATTCTAATGCCGTTAACGATAAATGCCCCCCATCAACAGCCCCGTTCCCACGTAACATCTCAGGAATTGATGAAAGAGGTGAATGCCTTTTTGAAATAGTAATATTTTTAGCATTTTTTAAATATGGATTGATATTTTTTACGTTACGGCAGATTGCTCCATTAAATATCAATTTGGGATTTGTATTTAGATTTCTCATCCCCACAATAATACATATTACACCTGCATTGCCTTTAGCATTATTTGTCCATTTGAACGACTGGTGAGCAAAGTTAATTTCACATTTCAAGTTAAAAAGATAAGGCCATAGAATTGCCGCTTGTTCTCCTTGGCATATTGAATTAGTAGAAACAAAAGCAAACTGAGCCTTTGATTTTTGAATGTATCTTGCAGCAAGAAAAAACCAGCAAGCGATATAGTCTAAGACTTTATACTTTTTCATATTCAGAAACACTTTAGATAAGTCTTCCTTTTGTTCTTTTGATTGAAGACTATAGCCTAAATACGGCGGGTTCCCTAAAATATATATTTCATTTCCTTTTGGACACACCTCCTCCCAATTTAGCCGCGTTGCATTGCCACAAACAATATTTCCCCCATCCTTTAATGGTAATGTTGGGCGAATCTGGCCAAAGACCTCTTTAAAAGCAAGGTTCATCTGATGCTCTGCTAGCCACAGCGAGAGTTTGGCAGTCTCATGGGCAAAGTCATCAAGCTCGATCCCGTAAAACTGGGTGAGCTTGATATTGCTAAATAATGTAAGCTGTTTTCCTTCCAACTGCTTAAAAATCTCAATTTCAATTTTGCAGAGCTCCTTGTATGCAATAATCAAAAAATTTCCTGACCCACAGGCTGGATCAAATATGCGTAAGTGGCAAAGTCTATCCAACAATTTCAACAACTTTTTCTTATTATCCCCTGCCCGCTCCAGATCAGAATAAAGATCATTCAGAAACAGCGGTTCAATCACCTTCATAATGTTGACTACCGAAGTATAATGCATCCCTAAACCGCTACGCTGGTCATTATGCACGACGGCCTGAATCATGGAACCAAAAATATCAGGATTGATTGCTTTCCAGTTAAGAGCTCCACATTCGATAATGATCTTTCTCGATTTTGTACTGAATGTCGGAACTGGGTAATCATCTGCAAACAAACCGCCATTGACATAGGGAAAATCTTGTAAAAATTTTGGATAGTCCGAACGTTCAGGTAAATTGAGCACCTTGAAGAATTTTTGAAAATAAGTTTGCAAATCCCTACCATCCTGACCAGTATGGGAAGCCAACGCATTGGTGAACTGGTCATCAGCAAAAATACCGGTATCTTCAGCAAAGAAACAGAACAGTAGGCGAGATAGAAAGATGTTTAGAGAATGCCTATCTCTCTCATTTTCGGTTGGGTTATCTTCCAGTATGAGATCATAGAGTTTGCCCATACGTTCAGCGGCCTTAATGTCCGCAGGATTTTCACTCTGAAACTGTGACTTCTCCATTCCCGACCAGGGCAGGAAGAAATCATAAAATTTCGATAAATCCATAATAGGTACATCTAAAGTATCTTCAGTTTTAGTGTCTACCGATAATAGGGTCTTGAAATCGGTAACAATGATGAAACGAGGATGATGTTTGGTAATGCCAGGGTCTTTCTTTAACCTGTCAATCAGGTCATGTAGATCACTATCGGTTTCTTTTTTAAAAAAGAGCTTCTTCTTCCAGATAATTTCCCCAGGGTTTTTCGAAAGATTATAATCACCTTTTTGTAATCGGGTGATAGAGGCTTTAGGCTGATTGTATGCGAGCAACAGGTCATAGATAAATGTTTCTTCGACAAGATTCGCTACAAGCATTTGAACATTTTCTTCTAATTTCTCAATATTCATAAATGGGTCCAACCTTCTATTTTGGATGATATCCAACTCTAATTCATATTTCCCGATCATATGTATCAGTATTATAAAATGGTGTAAAGAGTCCCTATTGCAGTAAACATAAGGGCTGGCATCCGCTTGTTAATTCCAGTTGATCTAAATGGTCCCAGGTATGGCTGTTGGGTCTATCTTAAACGTATCATGGTCATTCCGTTTTAAACCTGCCTCACCTTTATTACAAGGGACCCTCTTTTAGGCCATATCCTGATCTTGGATTAACATCCTGGTCGTCTCAGATAAAATTCACCCAGATTTATCGCCTGTGGGACACAGTGTTGAGAGTGGCATTTGTTCAACATATTGGTCTATTATAGGGGTGTAGGGTCTCCTCATGATCCACATCCTACACCTCCATTCCCAACCCCAAAGCAGCCAACAAGACGGCATCATCGCTGTCTGAACGTACATTTATTACCCCCCCCCATCGCCATTAATCAAGAAAGGAGCAGCATCATGAACAACAGTTCATTGATCATCAGCGCCGGGAAACCCATCCAGTTCCCAGCACAAATTCCATGTCCATCCTGCCAGCAGCCCATGAAGGCAGCACGGAAGTCTATCATCCAGCAAACGAGGCTTTTCACCTGCACCTGCGGTCATAGCCTGTGGCTGTCATCAGAGCAGTTTGAAGTCAGCACAGGGTTATGTTTCATCTGCGGAAAAACAGATTGCTGCGCCAGGGTCCATTCTTTCCAGGGTTTCATTCGGGCTGGCATGGGTCTGTAAAACAACAAACACAGCACCAGAATCAACAATTGGCTTTCCTTTAATCGGGAGGGCCATTTTCATTTTCACCATCAGCAAAAGGAGGTTTTTATGCTTACCCCCATCAACCAGACAGAGATTATCAAACGTTTCAAGCCTCCAGGAGAACCATCCCCGGGGGCAGACAAAACGAAATCCGGCGGCATAACTCTATTCCCCAATGCTCCCTTGGACATGCCCACCGAGACCTTCACCAAGGCCTTGAACAAACGTGAAGAGAACAGGAAGGCACTGCTCCGGTGGATGCGGGAGAATTTCAGAGAGGGCATTGAGTTCGGGAGAATCCATCTGGATGAGCGGTGCCGATACGCGAGAGCCGGAAATCCTGCCCTGTGTCGAGACATCAGCCATTATTCCCGCCCGATGCTCTACAAGGCCGGTGCTGAACGTATTATCGCTGTACTGGGACTTACAGCTCGATTCCCCAATCTGGAACAGTATGAAAAGGCCTGTGTCTTTCGTCAAGAAGTCAGCCAAATAATCATCAAATGTGAACTTCACACGCAAAATGGCGCTGTTGTTTCTGAAGGGACTGGTGGTCGCCACATCCGGCAGGACAACTGGAGTCTAAATACCAGCATCAAGATGGCTGTCAAGTCCGCTCTGGTGGATGCCGTAATCCGTGTTTCGGCTCTGTCCGGGGTGTTCATCAAGACCCATCAGCACACCCTAACCAGGCTGGGAGATTGTCATCAAAGCACTATGCCTGTCATGTCAGGTTGTAATCGGGACAACTTCCATGGACGGTCAGATTGTAATTTTCGTACAGAGAAGCCAATGACCCCGAAGCAACAGAAGTTGATTCAGCATATCACTGGAAAACGAGGCTACAACACAGACAGCTTGAATAGCCAGTGCCAGGATTTATTCGGGAAGCACCTGAATGATCTTAACAGGGTTGAAGCCTCACGGTTCATAAAGCATCTCATCAATAAAAACGGCTGAAATCCAGCCATAATCACCAACACAAAAGGAGACGACAACAATGTGGAACACACCAACACCTGAACAATTGGCAACTATCCCGAGACTCTATGAGACAGAACACATACCCATGAAGGACAAAATCGTTCATTTCCATTTCTTCATCGGCGGCTGCGACTGGTTTGTTGTTGAGTTCGATGGGGTAGATACCTTCTTTGGCTTTGCCATTCTCCATGGAGATTTGCGTAATGCGGAATGGGGCTATGCCAGTCTCAATGAACTGAAATCCATCAAGGCAAAGGGGTATCTTGAGATTGATTGCGATTTCTACTGGAAGCCCAGACCTGCCTGGCAAGTGGAACTCATCTGTAAGGCCCAGGGATGGCCATTTACCACCATGAACAACTCTCAGAAAGGGGAAAACCAATGGCATACACTCCCGAATTAACACAACTGCACAGTGCCACCTTACGGCGTATTGCCTGGAAATTGCGGATGCCAATGACAAAGGCAATGAATGAAATTTTTGATTATCTTGGGGCCACACTGGACAAGGATAAAATATGCCAGGCCTGCCGGGATAAAACAAAATGTGCTTCATGTCCATTCAACAGATAGGAGGAACGAATGAGAAAAATCCATAATTACCGAATCAACAAAGAAGATTTCTGGGAGATGCTGCATGCCAAACGACACAGCCCGTGCCTTGTAATCACATTCAGGGACATATCCGGCCAGCATACTCATAAACTTTCTGCCGGTTATGGTGATGGCTTGGATGTGTATCGTGAGGGCCTTCAGACCTATGTCCTTAGCCACAATAAGAGCCTCGGATATGTTGGCCTACAGATCTTTGAGGGCTCTGAAATCGTAGGGGAAATGTTCGTAGAAGACCATGAGATTAAAGAGACCCTGGGGCGTGAAGGATTGCCCCCTTCCACAATCATCAAAAAGCTGAGGGAATTTATATGAGATACACAGCCGGATAGAATACATTTTCTGTTAACCAGGCGCTAACAACCACACAACCCCAAAAACCCGTATCATCAATACCATAGGCTTTTCTGGATTCTCCAGGAAGGCTTTTTTTATTTTAAGGAGTAGTCAACATGAAAAAGGCAAGGGTCATGGAACAGCCACCGGAATACAAGCAGATAAATTTATTTGGCGAACCTAAGACGAACACAAAACCCAGCAAGAAGTTTATCTCTGTTTACCGGGTCTCCCTGGTTCGAGATAAAGGCATAAAGTTTGGTCGGGAATCATTGAGTGGGCCTAAGCAGGCTCAGAAGATAATGAAATCTCTAATTGAGATGCAGGGGCAGCCAGATCGGGAGCAGTTCTGTATCTTGATGCTAAATGCTAAGAACAAAATTATAGGCTTAAATATCGTTTCTACAGGAAGCCTCTCTTCTGCCACTGTTCATCCAAGGGAGGTATTAAAACCAGCAATTCTGGCTAATTCCTCAGCCATGATTCTCTGTCATAACCACCCCAGTGGCACCCTTACTCCATCCCCTGAAGACATAGCCATCACAAAAAGGATCATCCAGGCTTCCGATATTATGGGAATAACTGTCCACGAACATCTCATCATAAATATGGACGATGATTCCTTCTATAGCTTTTCAGAAAATGGGTTGATTCAGGATATGTACAACGAATCAATCTGAACCTACCGGCACAATTCATTGACCTTCAACCATTTGTCAGCCCGGCAAGTGGTTTTTTTATGCCCAAAACACAAGGAGACAGAAATGAAAAAGATTTACAGAAACAACGCATTGGCAAACCAGGGAATTACAACAAAAGAAGACCTTCAACAACGTTTGCTCGATATATTTGAGATTGTGGATAGCCAAAACTCTGCCCTGGTTGGGGTCTACAAACTGGTCTTTCCAGACTGGGACCGCATCAAACAAATTGAAGGGTTCCCAGAGGTTGGGCGAGAAATGTGGAAGTATATCTGCAACCTGTTCATCGAATTTGACCGCCAGCATCACCCGAACGTATTCCACGGAGGCATCTGGCTCAACAACGGTTTCAGTAGCAACGACAGGTTGGACGGCTGGGCAATCAGTTTTGACACCGTCAAGGTCATCTACGCATAAAAATTTTAACGACATTCAGGAAGCCATCTGGGGAATTTCAACCCTGGGTGGCTTTTTCTGCTTTTGGAGGTCCCACATGACAAAGGAACAGAAGGAAACATATCAGGACGCAGACGAACTCAGGGAGATAATCTGTTAAGATGCGAATACTCTAACGCCTACCCCCAAAATCGTTCGCAAAATACTATAACGCTATGATTAGGGCAGCCCGCCGCGAATACCCCGCCAAATAGAAAATAAATCATACCCCGCTTACCCCGCCGCTTTTACGACAAAATCAATTTTTAGGGCTATATTTTCATCCAGATTTAAATTTGGAGAAAATATAATGGCAAAAAGTTCAAGTGGAAAACGCCCCTGCTGTATTTGCCGCAAATGGTTTAAGCCGGATGTCCGCCAAAAAGGACGACAGACAACATGTGGAAGGTCTGCCTGCAAAACTGAACAGCACCGAAGAAACTGTCAAAAATGGAACAAAAAAAACGGTGAATATTTTAAAAATAACTATCTGGGTAAAAAATTAGAAAAGATTGAGGAAGAATCTTCTAAGGAATTTAAATCCAGCATACCTCCCCATGAACACCCCCCGCCCAACTGCCTGGCAAAGCCCGTATTGCCATATGAAATTTTAGAAAACGAGTATGGAACAAGAAATATGATCGTCATCCAATATGTAGCTTGGCAGATTCTGAATCAGTCATACGATTCAAAAACTGCGTTCAGATAGGGGGGGGGTGTTTATGGATAAAAACCTCGACTAATCGAATCGGAGTTTCAAGACGCATCATAGACTTAACCAACTGTAATTCATTGATATCCCAACAAAGTAATCGACTTAGGGTTTTAAGACGCATCATTAACCTAAACCTCTGTAAATAAAGGAGATACGAACAGACTAATACATAAGGGTGTTTAAGACACAACAGACAAGGATGGGGCTATTATAGTAGTTTAAAAATAGGATTTTTACACCTTGCCTTGAGCTTAAGGCAAAGTGCCTTGATAACCCCGACAAATGTGAGGACTCATGCCAAAAAAATTTTCATCCCAAGAGTTGTTTGAATTAAGAAATTTTATCCCTGTGGAGATGTTGATAAGGGAGCAACTGGAAATGCCATCAAAAATCAGTGAAGGCTTTTTCCGTTTTCTGTGCCCGATCTGTAATGAATTCCAGACAGCCATAAACCCAGCCACCAACCTGGCCCGGTGCTTTCGATGTGAAAAAAACTTCAACACCATCGATCTTGTGATGACTGTTCAGAGAATCGGGTTTAAAGAGAGCGTTCTGTTCTTAAAACGCCTGATGGTCAAAGTTCCGAATCAGAACAAAGATGCCAGACAGGGGTTGCAAAATTTTATCGGAGGCATCGGCCAGACCATGCCGGGAGGATTAGGATAATGGAACAGGATCGGTTGACCCGTCTGGAGAATCTTATTGCCCGTAATCAGAGTCATTTCCATGAAATAGGCAAAGCTCTGAAAGAGATAAAAGATACCCGGCTGTATAAACTCAATCTTTTCAGTAGTTTTGAAACTTATGCCAGAGTGCGCTGGGATATGGGCAGAGCCCAAGCTTATCGCCTGATAGAATCCTATAAGGTTATCAACAATCTGTCTCCAATTGGAGACATTCTTCCCAACAATGAATCCCAGGTGCGCCCCCTGGCCCCATTGGATCCCATCGAACAGCGTAAAATATGGAAGGCATTTTTAAAAACCGCCATGGAGATAACCGCACCAAACATCAAACAGTTCATTGATTCCGCAAAAGAAAACGACACCGGCAGTAAAGACGAACCTGTGGATTTAACCGATCAGGTCAGCAAAGCCTATATGGATGCTGTCCAGGCAATGCTTGACCAGGTTCGACTGGCCCAACAGGATCACTGGCAAAAGACATCTCGCCAGGCTGGGCTATTGTGGAACCGGGTCATTCGGGAAAAAATATTGACAAGGGAGAACGGCAATGGACACGGATAACCTGAAGGTCATACCTACTCTGACGCTTGATGACCGTTTCAATCTTTTGCTCCATAAAAAGATCATGAACAAAAAAGGCTCGGCCAAACGAGCAAGTAAAAAATATTACAAAGATCAATATCAAAAAACCGGCATTATTCCGGGGCCACTCCTACTTGTGGAAAAGAAGGTCATGGAGGGCCGCAAGTGCAGTGGACGTCCCCGTTCTTTCTCCGAACAGGTCCGCAGACGTTTTATAGAAATGGTAAAAGAGTCGTGTGATCCGTCAAGCCAACGGTTCATCTTTATTACCCATAAGGCAAGAACCATTAAAAATTATCACCACTGGCTTGAGAAAGAGTTCAAAAAGAGGATCTCCATCCATGCCCTCAGGCACTGTGTTTACCGTGAAAACCTCAAATCATATTTGAATAAACCAGATTTCGAGGACGATATTCCGGTCAAAAATAGTTTTAAACCAGAACCGGTGTTTGATCTGATCCAGATGGATGGCTGTATTTTTAGATATTTTAAGATCAGAAACGACAAGGGTCATTGGCAAAAGCCCCAGGTCATAGAATTTTATGATACGGGCTCTCGTTATATGTTTGTCCTGGATGCGTATTTTTCCGAAAGCAGTTGGAACTCCGTGAACCTGTTCACCAAATTTTTACTGGATAGGCCATTTCCCCAAAAAAAGATTCGTATCCGGCCGGATAATGCCAAGGGCTTTTTAAATCTTAAGCGCCCCATCAACGACTTGAATTTGAAACATTCCACCCCGAACGGGTTTTATATGGAACCTGATTTCTCAAGGATCCATGCTCCCAAGGATAAGGCTCACCTGGAATCATCCCACCGCAGCCTTCATAATTTTGAAATCCGAATCATCAAGGCGTTTGAAAAAAGGATCGTAAAGACAGAGCCCGGGTACATCTTCAAAAAAGGAAAACAAGAAAAAATCACCGTTACCCTCCTTGATATAAATTTGGATGAGTTAAAAACAAGCTCACTTATGGAGAAATATCGCCATGAACACAACTGTACACGCCACTATTTCTCTGAAAAAGGAAAAGTCAGTGCCTGGGTGCCGGATAAAAAGCTCACAGACTTTTTTAAAACATTTACCAGCACACTGACCTTTTGTACTGATCAGGTCAAGGAGCACATGAAATATGGATTTAGAAAAACAAAAGCCACGGTATCAAAGCAGAAGACCATCAGATTTGAAAATCAGGATTACTATGTGACCATGGGTGTAGACAAGTTCAGCTCCCATAAAAGTACACCCGTTCAGATATCCAGATACAATGACAAGCTTTTCCTTTTTGAGCCCAGGGAGGATGGTATTTTTTGGGGAGAAGCCCTTGCCCGAAAGCCCTTTGAAAAGCCGTTAAAAGTATTGACCATATTGCCGGACAAAAATGAGCTGGATCAGATCATCGCCTTTTTGGAGCACAACAGCATGGTCGTCGATCGGCCCCTCCTGATTAAAAATTATAAAAAAGGTCTTTCCATGCCCATGGCAAAGCAAATCCTTCAGCATAACCAGAAAAGATACACCACCTATATAAAAAAGATGCAGCAACCCACGAATATAAAAGGGGCAGTGCTGTTCAATGCTTTTATTCTCGATTGTGAAAGCCATTATCGAAGAATCCATGTGGCACCGTATGCGTTTTCTGGAGAAATATGACATGAAACGAAAAGAAGATTTTATAAATGACAAACGCCGCATTTCTTATCTGGGGGCCACATATAACCGAATCTATCGTAGGCAGAGCGTCTTGATCGAGGGTGATTATGGCGTGGGTAAAACCCGTTTCTTGAAATTGCTGCAACCGAAAAAACTTCATGCCGTCTGGGTGGAGTCACTGTTCAACATACATGAAACCCTGGCATCGATTTTAAAGAAGCTAAATTACGACACAATCGCCACCTACCGGCGAACCCCTCAATATTTGGAAATGATATGCAGTCTGTCCAACTGCTTTATTTTAATCGACGAGGCAAACGATCTTGATCCCCGGGTCTGGCCCTACCTCAAAAGGGTTATCGATGCCGGTGTTCCCATTGTATTTGCAGGATTACCAAAGGTGAGGACCTTTTTAACCCGCGAGCATCCAGACATCCTCAGCCGCTTGAAAACGCTTATTCTATACCCGATTGTGGTAGAAGATTTCATTGTCGAGTACAAGGATATTGAACAGGAGGCCATTGAACAGATTTATATGACGACCAAAGGCGATATGAGAAAATTCAGAGAAATTTGTACAGACTGCAGGGACAGAGCAAAGGAGTTGAAATACACCTTTGTTGACATCAATCTTGCCTTGGAATTTCTCTCTGATCTTCCTCCTCAATAACGAACATAAGGCACATGGAAAAATTTCACCAAGAAATAATGTGAGGCCAGAAAGGACTGATTTTGCTGTTCTAAAACTTTAGATCGTCCAGATTAGATACCTCGGACAAGATAATTAAATCAGGATAGACCATTACGCTTTTTTAGCGAATGGTCTATTTTTGTTTACAACTTCTCAAACTTCATTGACTGATTTTTGAAATACACATTCCGTGCAACACTGCTATAAAATAGCATTAACCTACTGTAAAAAATGATGTTTATTTGAAGCGTTAGAGTATTTTGCGAAAACACGATTAGGGCCAATGCTATGCAAGTAGCTGATTATAAATGTTATTGAGGCCTTTTTTATAAAAACAGGGCAGATAAAAAGCGTTAGAGTATTTGCATCTTATCAATAATCAAACAACTCAAGGGTCGCAAATTCAAACTCGACTGTGGGCATCACATTACATTCGGCCACTTTCTCGGGAATGACATCACCATCAGAAACGGCACAAATCCCACCATAATCTGCTCCCAGTGCGGCTATTAGAAACAAACCCTTCCCATCAACAAATCCATCTTAAATCAACGAAAAACAGCCCTGAAAGCCATACGCAGGGCAAAGGAGAAAGCCATGAACAAGAATATCCAGCAGGTACTTGATTCAATCCTGGAAGCAAGTCCAAGGATAAAGGAGATAAAAAAAATGATTGAAATCTGTGAATTTTGTGGCAAGACTTACAAAAAGAATCTCACACCTGACGCTTATCTGGGGGACAACTGCTTTGATTGTTCCTTCTGGCTGAAAAAGACATGCTTAAAACCAGCAGATGAGGCCAGGAAAGCTATCATCGATGGCAAGCATTACATGATAGGGGGCGAAGGATATCTTTTCAGGGGGAATGGAGGAAAAGAATTCCACATCTTGTTTAATGACGGTAGAGAGGTGAGGACCATGAACCTATGGGAACAAGGAGAAATACCGGAAGAGTTCAGGGGATTGATTCCGGATAATGCCAAGTTTGTACCGGTTGAAAAGCCTGAGCCGATAACCTTTGATGATTTTGAGATACCATTTTAACGAGGAGGTAAAATTATGTTCCCTGATTTTGACGGTTTTGATGTGGAAGACTGGATAATTATTGGCCCACTGTCAGAAGAGTTGGAAGAGGAAGAGCAGGAACGACGGCGACAGCAAAGGGAAGATGACCTGGACCTGGATGATGAAGAGCCGTGGTAGTAGTAATGGTAATGGTAGTGGTAGTGTAGTGGTAGTGGTAGTGGTATATGGTAATAAAAGTGATAGAGTAGTGTCTATCCCGTAGCACCAACACCCGTAGTCTTCAACCCAGTAGCACCTGTCCCATAGCACCAACACCCGTAGTCCTCATCCCAGCAGTATCTATCCAATAGCACCAACACCCGTGGTTCTCATCCCAAGCAGTGTCTATCCCGTAGCACCAACACCCGTAGCAACCATCAAGCCTATTGCCCATCTCGTAGCACCCGTCAATTCCAGTACCCATAAAACACCAGACCCTTCGTGGCAGCATTACTCCAACGCAGTTCAAATCCAGCAGTCCGGTATCCCCGTAGTCCCAAATGTAAAGTCAGCAATCGTCCTCATAGCATCTCATCCCTGTGGTTTTATTTTATAGACACCAGTCAGGTAAGGGTTCGTCTTATATCCTTTGCTTATGCAATTGTTTATTCTATTGGGGTGGTTTATGGGGCATCTATTTTTGCATCAGGAACAGACATTTCAGCCGCCGGGGGAATTTTCCACGCGGACTGCGGGAGGAGCAGCATTGGTATAGCCATGGCAGGATTCTTTGCCCCACGAAATTCACTGGCCGGGGGCCATTAAACTGAATCATGAAACAGGGGCATAGCAGTAGAGTAGTATTATCCCGTAGTATCCACCTCAGCAGCACCACACTGCTGTTCAATGGAATCCCAGTACTGCCTCTTTGTGTACCTGTATGCTCCGGCACTTCTCATGACTATTGCTGGTTCAATCGTGTTGGGTCTGTGAGGGATGGGTTCTACATTTACAATACTACTTTATGCTATGCTACATGGCCATTTGACAGGGGAATATTGCCTTTAGCCCCCGGCCTGAAATTAGTAGGCCGGGAGGTGGCAGTGTTTTTCGGTGGCTCAATAGAACCTGTTCACATCAACAAGGGTCAAATTTACGATTGATATCATTGAAAAATTACGATCTATTAAAGATTCAGGATAGGATAATTATCATTGACTCCAATCAGCAGGAGAAGGGATTGGTTTTGGTCTCCCTATGAGTTCCAAATTCCAGTCAGCCCCTTGGTGATAGCTCTGAAGTAATCCTATATTGAATTACAATCAGGGGATTTTTCATATCGGAATACCGCCTGTGTTTCTCTTGATCACTCATTATTTGATCGTTTTAGGGTTTGGGCCAGAGACGTCACGGCTTTTTTTAAGACTGCTGGTATTTGGGGAAAATCAACATTCTGACTGGAAGCAGCTTTTCTATCATAGCAGTGACAGCACATTTCTGGCATTTTCAGCCCCATCAAAATCTGCCTGGAGTTCCAGGGCTTTTTTCAAAGCGGCTTCAGCCTTCAGATAGTCTCCCTTTTTATAGGATGCAAGGCCAAAATGATATTGATAAACAGGGTTGTCCGGTGATTGTTCAACACAGACTTTAAATTCTGCAAGTGCACTATCATAAATCCTTTTTTTATAGTATACCCAGCCCAAAGTATCCATTATTGCCGTTGAATCGTTAGCCTTTTCTTTTGCATTACGGGCAAGTTGGAGGGCCGTATTAAGGTTTTTATCATGCTCTGCGTAATAAAAAGCAAGATTGTTCATGGCCGGAAGAAACTGATGATTAATTTCCAACGCTTTTTTATAATGATTTTCAGCCAAATCATATTGCTGCCTACCTTCATAAAGCTGTCCCAGAAGGTTATGACTGGATGCATGACCGGGATTTTCCCCGATCAATGCCTCATATTGCTCGATTGAATCATTTATCTTTCCCTGGGCCTTGTACATGGCAGCCAGTGCTGTGTAAGATGGGATGTATGCTGGATTTTCTTTTATAGCTTTCTTATAGGCTTCCTCAGCGAGGTCGGTTTTGTTGTTTGATTGATAGAGTTGCCCCAGGATAGTATGAACAATTGATTTATGTATGGCCGCATCTAATTTCTTCAGATGGGATAGACACGTTTTAATTGCAATGGCGTCTTGTTGATCTGTAACATAAATCGAGATAATCTGACCAAACGCATCCATCCGGCCTGGATTGATCTCAAGAATTGTATTAAAATATTGAAGCGCTTCAATTTTTTCCTTTTGTAGCTTTCTTAAAACACCCATGCGATAGTATGCAGAGGGATTGTCCGGTGCAAGTGTTATCAATTTTGTAAAAATGGTTTCGGCTTCCGGCTCATGCTTTTGCGCCATGTGGATATTTCCCAGCAGCAGATGTGCCGGATAATGGTTCGGCAGGGCGTTGATAATTTTTTCCGTTTCAGTCTTGGCGCTGAAAAAATCCATATCGCGAAAATAAATCTGCGCTCTTAAAAACCTGGCCTGATGAAAAGAAGGTTTCCGTTCAAGCGCTTTTGACAAATAGGGCAGTGCTCTTTCTATCTTTCCGGTTTCAAACATTGCCGTTCCCAAAAGAAAATTTATATCCGATGAATCAGGCTCTTCGTTCAAAAGGCTCTGGAAAATTTCAATGGCCGGTTTAAATTCTTTTTTCGATATCAGTATTTTGCCCTTGACCGTCAGGGCCGTTAGGAATTTCGGCCGATCTTTCAACACCTCATCAATAATTTTTTCTGCCTGTTCGTTCTTGTTATGGGCGAACAGAAATTCAGAATAAGCCATTTTTGCTTCAAAATTTTCAGGATCGATCAAGAGGGCCTTCCGGATAAACTTTTCAGCCTGGGAATTTTTTCCGATATGCGTATAAAACCTGGCAAGCATCAGATGGGCGTTCAAATTTTCAGGATCTTTTTCAATGGCCGAAAGAAATGCCTGTTCTGCCTTGCGATTTTCTTTCCTGCCCGAATAGAATTTGCCCAGCATAAGATAGGCCTCAGGGTCTTCCGGATTTTTATCCCGGATGATTTTCAGCATGCCTTCCGCAGATTCAAGGTCGTTTTTGTCAACATACAAAAGATATAAGGATTTTTGCAGCGCCATGTTATCTGGATCAAAGTCAATGGCTGTCTTTAATGCCTTTTGGGCAGCATCCCATTTTTTTTCTGCAATATAAATTTTAGACAGAACTAGAAGAGCCGGGATTTGTCTGGAGTCGATGTCTAAAATTTTTTCATACAATAATTTTGTGTGCTCAATGCCTTTATTTTGCCTGGCAAGTATCCCGGCCTGCAGATATAACGCTTCAATGTTATCAGTATCCGTTTCAAGTACAAAATCCACCCGTTTCTGAGTTTCAGTGACCTGCCCTGCCAGAAGGGTTATGGATGCAAGGCGAAGCTTGGCTTCAATATTTTCCGGGTCAACTTCTTCAAGCCTTAAATACGTTCTGAAAATTTCTTTTGGATCACCTATTCTTGAAACAGCTTTTCCTAAAAGTCTGTGCGCCTTCACAGATTTTGGATCCAGCTGGATAGCGTTCAGATATTGAATTTTTGCCTTTCCATATTCGCCTTCCTGGAAATAGGCATTTCCCTCTGAAAGGTAATTTTCTATCTTTTGAGAATCAGATGTACAGCCTGAAAACACAAAAAAAATCAAAAAGACCATGATGCCCAATTTAAAAATCTGACGATCCATGTTTCCCTCCTGAAAATAATCGGTTCATCATTCTAACTTGCAACAGCCTACTTTTTCAATGGTCTTTTGATATTTAGAAAATTCTGCCAATAAAAAAAGGGCAGGATGTTACATCCTGTCCTTTTTAAATATCCGTTTACGAATCGAAATTATACTTTTTTTCTGCTGAATCCGGCAAGGCCGATCAGGCCAACCCCGAAAAGAAGCATTGTGGCCGGTTCCGGAACGGTTGCACCAGTACCACCGCCTGCTGCAGTACAGATAATTGCTTCAAGATCAGCTTCAACGGTGCTGGCTGATCCGGATACGCTAGTTGCAGTAGAAACAAAAGTCCCACCGGTGGCACCAAATGTATACCCTCCCCCTGTTCCGCCAATGGCCATCGCTTGGAACACGTCATCACGATTGGGTGCATCCGAAGCATAAGAGGCCCAAGGTGTTCCAACCATTGAGAAAATCATGACACCGGCACCAATCGCAGCCTGGTTAGCTGAATAAGCGGCAGCCCAATCATTCTGTTCTATCGGATATCCATCTTCGGTCCCTTCATCACCAATTGTGACAATCGCTTTATAATAATCCTGCCCAGCTGCTGCACCACCAACCATCCATGAAGAAGCATAAGCAGAACTTAAAAGATCGTTTACAGCCGGCGCATTGTCTTCATCATGGTTAACTGCCGAACCATTCAGCACTTGATCAAAAAGACCAGTATAACTTCCATTGATCCCATAAAAAGTTGCCTGGATCCAGACATCGCAGTCAGGGCATGCCAGATTTGTAACCAGATTATTCATGGCCGTGCTAATCTCAGATGCTTCGTCATTCATTGAGGAGCTTGTATCAATAGCAAAAGCAATATCAAGAATAACATCAGCAGAATCCTTGTCTGTTGCATCGCCGCCAGTCAGATAGGCTGCCGATGCGTTCATCGCAAACCCTGAAAAAGCTATCAGGGTTGCTAAAACCAATAAAAATCGTTTCATTAAAATTCTCCTTTTTAAAAATATCATGAATATACAACTACATAACCTGTGATTTTCACAATCAAAAACTGTGCCAAAACTCAACATATTAATATTATAAGCAATTTTTTATGGTATGAAAAAAAAACATGAGCAATTGAGTAAAAAATTATATAATTTTGTGTATTTTTTTTTCACAATTGAAAAGATGAAAAGAACGATGATGATGCCCCATAGCAGTGGTTCATGCAAAATCAGGTTGGTGCAGTTGAAAAAATAGGTTGTTTTAGCCCAAAGTGCAGTTGACTTATGTATCAGGGTTGTCGAAAATATCAAAGATACTTGCATAAAGGTTAACTGCCCCAACATTCAACAATTCAAATGGTATCTGCAAAAATTCCTGAAATGATCATTACATCAAAAAACCAGATATTGCAAAAAAAATCATTTGATCCGGTTTTCTCCAGAGCGGTCTCAAAGGTTGCTGTTAAGATTTGTCAAAATGACCGGACTGACAGAAGCAATGTGGGGTACCTTAAGAGCTGGCTGAAGAAGATTTGGAAAGAAGACAGTATGAGGATGACCTGGGCCAAGAAGACTTGTGATAAATCCCATCAGAAAGGTCAAAATTATCGATTTGAGAGAGCTATAGTTTTTTCTAATGTCCAACTATTCCTCGAGAGACATATCGCTATAAAACGAGGTTTTTGCCCGATAGTTGAAGCAAATAGAAGTATCGTTATCAATAGGACTCGATATCAATCCATCTAAGCCATAGCTAAAGCCCTTTCTTTGGTCGTTTCTTGAAGGATGGGAACTGCTGGAATACTTTTAGTAAATTCCTTCCATAGTCTATAACTACCGCTATTCGATGATTATTGGAGTTTAACACTGTTTAGGGTAAATTTTACCCTGGGTTTAGGGTAAAAATTACGCCCATAGAATATATAACTCAACTTTCTGAGAAGTAAATTCATCTCTATTCCCCTTCCAATAGGGGCGTTTGCCGATTGGAAAGGCCGAAATATACAAGTGCTTCACCCATTATCAGGTCGAGCATGGAATTTATGATCTTCTCAGACAAGTTATGAACCTTTCGTAACGTAGCCATGGCTAATTGCATTATCCTCGTTAGTGCATCAAGGAAAGTTATGTTGGCCAATTCTTCATTGCAGGCTCTGAATAAATCTCCAAATGATCGTTGATCAACGCTTTTCCTTTGGAACAGACTCAGAATATTGTATCTGGCCATTACCAGGGAAGTGTGTCCGATCAAACCATCATAGTTCCGGATTTGGATCTCTTTAACCAGTTTTAGATGCTGTTTGCACATTTTAAAAAATACTTCGATATCCCAGCGTTTACCGTACAGCCTTATTATTTCATCATCTGCTATGGTAATATCTGTTGATAAAAAGGCGAGCCATCCTCGTTTTTTATCACAGGGGACAAATATGACTCTGGCTTTGTTCCCGTCAGGTAACCGAACAAGGACACTGGCCTTAACTTTGGCCTTCCCTCTTTTTTTCTTTAATTTTCCATAAAGGTCACTTAACCTGAGTCTCTTTCCATTGTACTCGTAAAACCATTTTGGATGATCCTTAAGCATGCAGATAATGTGGATATGCTTGCGAAGGCTCGAAATCACCGAAGGCATTGAAAACCAACTATCCATTACAAGATACTTCGCCCTGATACCAGTCTTGAGGGCCTTTTTTACCATTGGTTCCAGATGCATTGTGGATTTTGTTATCGCTTCTTTGCGGCGTTGATAACCGCACGTTCTTTTATCAATATCTGGATTGATTTCATTGTATCGATTCTTTTTGTTTGCTGATGATAACAAGGCAAAATCAATCCCGAGAAAACTGTTACCATCTGACCAGCCAAGAGTAAGCAGCCTGAAGCCTTTTAGATATTTGTGAGTTGCATGATCATATACACGGGAAAGAAGTTCCACTTTTTTGGAACGGCTTCTGTCGTATGGCGAGTCATCAAAGATAAGAACCTCTTCAGAAGAATTATCCAGAAGACCCTTAATTATACAATAAATTCGGCTGCTAAGAAGAGTTGTAAACCGTCTCCAGTTATAGGTGGGCGAATTTAAAAAGTCATACACGGCATCTTTTCCGACTCCCACTTTTTTATTCCGCACTACGCCTTGGAAGAAGTTTTTGCCAATAAACGCCAGATTGAAAACGATAGTGAACAATTCCAGGGGAGAAGCACCTTTGGTTTTGACTATACCTGAATTGTTGAGCATGCTTCCAACTTTTAATTTGGAAAAATAGTTACCAAAAATTCCGAGCTTTTCAGGATTTATGGTTTGATTTTGATATTCTGTCGAGGTAATATGCATTTTGATGAGATTCCTATCTTTGATTGTTGTTTTTTAGGGGTAAAGAACACGTATCATAGGTAGTGAATCTCGTCAATATTAATAGTTATTTCAAATTGTTGTATTTTTAAAATTTAGAGTGACTAAACTCCGAAAGTTGAGATATATAATATAATAATAAATAAAATACTGCTGTATTATTACTTGTATTTGTTTAAGTAGTATTTATAGATTTTTGGACTGTTCAACACTCCAATCAAACCCTACCCAGTAGCCTTCCCTGAAGCAAACCCTTGTGCCACACACAGCGTTGATACAGTCAAGATAGGGCCTATAAACAGGCTTCGTTTGCCAAGTGCCTCACCAACCCAGTGTATAAACCCGTATACATGGTGAGGTATTCCCTCCTACCAGATTTGAATCCCATTATTTTCAGGGTGAATAAACTAACCTCCCTTATTTGTAGAGAGACATTTTTCGTCTCAAAAATTTATTCACAGGAGGCATTCATATGCAAAGACAAGATTATTCAATCGGTGACACAGCCAGAATTACAGGAGTCACAGAGAAACAGCTACGACACTGGGAGGATCGTGGGTACATCCAGGGCATCAACCGTGTTGTTTGCGGAGCTCGAGCGTACCGGATTTATTCAGAGGACCAGATTCAACTACTTACGGCCATTAAGGGATACCTGAATGAGGGCTTTACCTTGTCAGTAGCCGCTGAAAAAGCGAACAAAAATTCACAAAAGGAGGAAGAATAGAAATGTCAAGATTAGACGGAAAGCAGTGTCCATTTTACAAGAAAGAGTGCCTTCAATCTATGTGCGCCATTTATGATGAACGGCTTGATAATTGTGCCTTACATCTCGTGGTTTACAATTTATACAAACTGGACCGCACTTTAGTTGAGGGAATGCCCACAGATCAGACAGGGCCAAAACGATTCCCTTTCCAGCCCAAGAATTAAAAAGGATTTAGCCGGGCACCTGATCCATTTAGGAACGGGTGCCCATCACTTCAACCTGAACTCAAAAGGAGTTTCATGGCAAAAAATAATTTATAGTTAAGGAGTATTTACATGAAAAGAAGTTTAAAGAAAAAACCATCCAACCGCATCAACAAAGCACAATTCACAGACTGGCTGAACACGGCTATTCCCTTCAGTGTATGGCGGTGGAGCAATAAAAAGCACGTCATTGAAGCACGTGATTACATATTCAAGGAAATCGGAGAGGAGTATCGATACTCAAGGGCCAAAGCCAAGGACATGGACATGCTCTTGGTATTCCTGGTCAATCTCTGGGTCGGCTTCTGCGTCGGTTGTCCTATTCAGATATCCCTCAATAAAAACAAATATTCCAAGAATGATGTCTTTGGCAAGGTCTTTTTTACCTATGATAGAACCATTCGTATTCTAAACCAACTGGAGAGGAGAGGCTATCTTCAACTCAGCATTGGCTATTTTACGACAGAGGATAAAAAAGAAACCCGTATCTGGGGCACAGAGAAGTTGATAAGGCTTTTTGTTGAAGATTATCATTTTCAGCCCGTGGGTGATGTTTTCACCAGAGAACCAGAAAACCTCGTTCAACTGCGAGAAGAAAAAACAAGGAAGATTCTGAACAAAAAAACAGGCAAAACAAGAACCGTCAAATATTCTATCCCAGTGGAATATGAAGATACTGACGCAATACTGATGATGAAGGAAAGACTGACAAAATACAATACCCTGGCTAATGAACACTGCGTCACAGTTAAACTTCAAGAACAAGATTTAGTGTCACCAAATATTTTAATCGACAATATTCTGAGAGGTTTAGTCTCTGGTTCGATACAGGTTGTAAAGTCAGAACTTCAATTCAAAGATCCCACTGAGAATAAATTATACACAGAGAAACCTTATAACTCAAGCATCTCAGATTCAGTAAGAACTCCAGGATTATCAGTATTCTCTGATATACCAGGACTCCAGATTACCAGTATTGGTTATAAACACAACATCTACCCAACACTACAGGATAAGGATGATACAGTAGAACTCTATGATATAGATTCACTTCTTCCTTCCATAACTCATACCTTATACAGCCAGCAATGGCGCACCTATCAGCCTGAAACGGCACTTTTTTTGTATCTGTTTTACATGAAAAAGTTATTCAACCTACTTAAATTTCAGGGAAGGACCAAGGATATCAGGGATATGAAGCGGAAAAAATTGTTCAAGGCGACTCGTCCATTGGCTGACTTCGGGATACGCCATCTGGAGTTTGAAATCAAAAAGAAATCCCTCCACCGAGTTTTCAACCGTGGTTCTCTGGATTTTGACAAAGGAGGTAGAGGCTATGGTGGTTTTTACCAGGGGATACCTGATTCTGTGAGAAAGCGTATCTTAATCAATGGCCATGAAACCGTTGAATATGATTATTCCGGCCTACACATCAGGATGCTCTACCACCAGTTGGGATTGGAATTTACCGGAGACCCTTACCTTGTCGGAGATAATTCCCTTCGTGATGAATACAAAAAAGTTGCTCTAATCAGCATTAACGCCAAACGGAAGGGAGCCCATGTAGCGGTCCGAGACGCTCTGAAAGATGAAGGTTTCGCTATCGCAGATGACTTGGGTGCCGTCCAGGGCTTGATGAAGGATTTCCAAGTCCGCCACGTGCCGATTAAAGAGTTCCTGTTCTCCGGCGTTGGCATCGACCTTCAGAACAAAGACAGCAAAATTATGGATGCCATTTTGACAGAACTCCATGAACGCGGGATTACTGGCTTACCCATACATGACAGCGTAATTGTTGAGAAAGAACACGCAGACCTATTGGAAAAATTGATGATAGAAAAATACCGAGAGCATATGAGGGGATTCGACCCTGTTGTAAAATAGCTTGAGCTGCCCGGTAAAGGGGACAAGTTGTGGTAATTCAAACCGGAGAATAATTCCCCAGGGTCATCCCAGAAGATCTTTCCAGTAGTTTCGATAGGTCTTGCTTCAGAAGGTCCCATCCTGTGGTGTTGGTCCTGGAGAACTCCCAGCGTAGGATTTATCATCCAGTACCACCGACCGGCATCCTGGCCCAATACATTGAGGGCTTCATGGTAAAGCCCATAGATGCGCTATAATTCCATTTTAAGGGCCGATCCTTCTACGGCAGACAATGACATTGGTCTAATCATAAAACGCCATAAATCGAAGAATAATGGGCTAAAATAGAGCAATTTATTAAATATTAGCCATATAAGGCCACAACTACCGAATATTGGACTTAAGACCCCAAAAAGCGACTATCCCTTCTTCAACTCATTCCAGTTTGGTGTTTCCACGTGGAAACACTTGGGTATCTCGGAGACAGACTTTGTTTGCTTTATTTCTCGGAGCTATGATCTGAAGCACCTGTCGTTGCCAGAATACCGACTTGCTGATGATAAAGATTCAACTTCAAAAAAGTTTCCACGTGGAAACCCTAACACAATTTCAAGCTGGTGATGCTGATGTTGATACAGGAACAATCAGTTTCCGCAACACGATCATTATATAAGGTGTATCTCCTGGCTGAAAAGAAGTTTCCTCGTGGAAACAAATTCCAGTATCCCCTTGTCAACGAAGCAAAATTATGGTGATATAGATTCCGTTAAAAAAGTTTCCTCATGGAAACCCATGACACAGGAGAGGGGAATTGATAACCAAAGACAACTATCTCGAAATAGGTCATGTTAATTGTACTGAATGCAAAACGGCTCTGGACTGGAATGCTGTGGATTCAGCCGCAAGAGAATATGGTCTTGTTACTTTAGTGAAAAGAGATGGGGGGGGCTATTTCGGCATCACATGCCCACTTTGCTTAAAAACAACTTTGCATCAAGCAGATGTTTATATAATCAAAAAAATGTTATCTGGCGAATTCATATATTGTCCGGAAGGTAAATACCCAAACTTTGATTTTTTTGGTCATTTCGGATACTTTTCAAATTTTAATTTAGACTTGTCCAATGCTCTAAAATTCCACCAAAGACTCCATTATAATTTTCAACGTATACCTGGATATATATCGTTTCATAGAGTTGATGAATATGGTAGAGATAAATCAATACCGGCAACATTCGTAGGAAAAGCCAATGTAGATTATTGTTCATTGATCAACAACTATTATGCAATCGGACCCATTGCAGAGATTCAAATTTTTTTGAAGGATTTCAAGGATGAATTGATACTTGATCAGCATCAATCTTTTTTCAAAGAAACTGAACACGATAATATAATCAAAATATCCCAACGCATTGAAAATAAAACTGGGTCAAAGGTCTTTAATCGATTTATCATTGGTGATCCAATATTTGCATACATAAATAAATATTGTCACAAGTATGATAAGGAAACGAATAGAAAAATCCGTGAGCGCACTTTTAAAAGAGTTAGAAATGATCGTCAATACAAAGGGTTAAAAGAATTAAAGGAAATGTATAAGAGAATAAATGAGAGGCCAATTTTTCCCGATACTTTTCAACATAATATCTCAAAAAATTACGATCTGCTTGATATCCTCACTATTCCTGATCAAGCTTGGGCCTATCCAATGTATTTACACTCAAATAGAAAATTTACCCAGAAGGATGCAAAAGCCTCTTTTTTACCAAAACCTTTTGGAACACTAATTAAGCAACCAGATTTTGAATCTATAACAGATAACATATGGAAAGAGCTTAACAAGGACCATATTCAAGATCTTCTGTCCATGATGTCTGAAAATTTCATCGAAGAGTACATTCAATTAATGAAGAGGATTGATTGTACTTTTAAATGTGTATGGGAATTAAAAGAAAAATATCTAATTAAATTGTGTGATGCCGTTCAATCAAAAAGGAAAAGAGCAGAATTTAAAATAGAGCAAACTAACCGTAAAATAGAACAAATTGAAAAAATACAAAAAAATTATTCTAAACTGAAAGACATCATTTCTAATGATTATGAAATAAATAAAATCAAAGAAACGTTGATCAACTATTATAAAACGAATATGGTTGATATATGCTTACTGATTGGCGATACAGGGACAGGAAAGGAATTGTTTGCTAAAGCTGTTCATCAAATCAGTGGTAGGAAGGGGAATTTTGTTGCCGTAAATTGCGCTTCAACATCTGAATTATTTGACAGCAAATTTTTCGGACACCAGAAGGGTTCTTTTACTAATGCCAATAAAGATAGGATTGGAGTTTTTGAACAAGCTAATGGAGGAACAATATTTTTAGATGAAATAGGCGAATTAGACTTAAAAGATCAACCCAAATTTTTGCGAGTCCTTCAAGAAAGAGAAGTCACACCAGTTGGTGAAAACACTCCCAGAAAAATTGATTTTTTATTAGTTTCTGCAACAAATAGAAATTTAAAAGAAATGGTGGATCAAGGCAAATTCAGAGAAGATTTGTATCATAGAATAAACTCTCCGATTATCAGAATTCCAGCTCTTAGAAAGCGTAGAGAGGACATTGCTATACTGACAAGGTATTTTATTGATAAATTTGATATAGCGCGTAGCAATGACTTGAAATTAGACCAACTTGAAATAGATGATGAATGTATCCAGGAGTTAAAACGACTTCCTTGGTTTGGTAATGTAAGAGAACTTGAAAATTCATGTAAAATGGTTGTTGTGCTCCGCTTAGCATCAAACGATAGATCTAAAATTAATTTTTCAGAATTTGAGATTAATGAAAGTGTGACAACAAAACCGAGTGCCAACAAATTAGAAAATAAAAAAAAGAAACCTCTACCCGGCAATACAAAAATCACCCCTGAAGAAGTAAAACAGGCCATGGAGAATAATAATGGTAATAAAACCAAGGCTGCTGCCGAATTAGGGGTCACCTACCACACCGTTCTTCGTAACTGCAAAAAACTCGGCATATAATCCCACCCTAACATTCAATATTACATTCAACTTTGTACTATTAAATTCAATATTACATTCAACTCGAATGTAATAGCAAACCCCACCTTTAGCCCCTCCAAGCAAACGCAATAAAACTGATTAATATCAATGATATAAGATAAATTTTATTTTATTTCCCTCCTTTGGCACCCCTCTTGTAATAGTCCATATACAAGTGCGCACTAAAACAAACAAAAACGGGCCGGCCCAAAACTTATTTAAAGAAGGGAGACAAACAATGAAAGACCTAAAAGTGAAGACCATTAAAGAGCTTAACGTCAACTCGTTAACCAGAAACCCCAATCACCCGAGAAAGGAAGTGGGAGACCTTACAAAACTTACTCTCAGCATCCGCCATGAAGGCATCTTGACACCACCCGTAGTCGCCAAAGTCGGTGAGAATACCTACCAGCCCATCGACGGTGACCGCAGATTAGAAGTTGCAAAAGCCCTCGGTTATGAATCGTTAACCTGTGTGGTATACGAGGGGCTGACCGAAGCAGAAATCGCTCAGAAATCCTACATCCTGAATGTAGAGCGCAATCAGCTGAACAACATTGAACGTGCCCTACATATCAAGAAAATGAAAGATGAATTCGGATACAGCCACGATGAGCTTGAAATCCTCGGTTATGGCTCTAAGGGTCAGACATCCAAACTCCTTAGCCTTCTGGATCTGCCTGAAGAGATACAGGGCAATCTCATAAACGGAGAATTGACCAAAGCCCACTGTATTGAGCTAAGTAAGATTAAAGATACCAAACAGATGCTCAGGACCGCGAAATTGGCAATCGAAAATGACTGGTCTTCCAAGAAGGTGGGAAACACTGTTGAACGCCTGAAAAGGAATACCAACAAGGCTGCTAAAAAGGAAATCCCAGCAAATGTTCCCGCTCAGGGTGTCCCAGGTGTCTACTTTAAGGATGCCAAGGACATGGCCGAGCTGCCGAAGGAGTCTGTAGGACTCGTCTTGACCAGCCCTCCATACTTCAACGGAATGGAATATGAACTGGGATTCACCTACGATGAGCACCTGGAAAACGTTAAAGGTGTCCTGGCTGAAAGTGCCAGAGTCCTGGTAAAGGGTGGCATCCTGGCTCTGAATGTGGCGGATATTACGAACTTCAAGGGCAAAAATGGCACAGATAATCGCTCTCGGATTCAGCCGATGCTGCACTTCTACAACTTATGCCTGAGGAAACATGGCTTCCACCTCCAGGATGAAATCATCTGGGTGAAGGACTCCAACTCATTCACCCAGGACGATGCAGTCAACTATACCGACAAAACGGTTCACACCCAGTACCGTATCGTAGATCGGCATGAGCCTATCTACATTTTCAAGAAAAAAGGAGACAGGCCTATACCTTCGGATGAAAACATCATCCTTCAGTCCCGCATCTCGAAGGAAGAATGGAAGGTCTACGCTCCCAGCGCCTGGCAAATCAGCCCAGCTCCGAGGAACCAGGGGCACCCGAATGCCTTCCCCGATGAGTTGGCCAGAAGGATTATCAGGATGTACTCCTTCGTCGGCGATACGGTTCTTGATCCCTTCCTGGGAAGCGGTACCACAGTCAAGGTCGCCAGGGAGCTGGACCGGGACGGAGTTGGTTATGAAAGGGACCTCCGCTACAAGGCTGCCATCATGAGGAAACTCGGGGTAGCCGAGGTAGAAGAACGGCAGGAGCCTGTATCGGATTTCGCTGCTCGTCAACTTGAGGAGCTTGAGGCCAACCAGCCTGGCAAACCCAAGGTCGAAATCATGGCATCGAAGGGGATGATGGAAGCAGTATCGGAAATGCGAAAAGAAAAAAAAATGACAGCCGCCTAAACCATAACGAGGGGCGGGGGATTCCAAATCCTCTGCTCCTTCTGAAACGGAGGATTGACAAGTGTCTTCAAAGCACTGTGCCCAAGATGTGCCCAAAAAGAGATTGTACTCGATCAAAGAGTTGGTCTCCCTGATCGGCGCAACCGAATGGTTCTGGCGGAGTCAAATCTGGGACGGTGAGCTTGCTTATGTCCAGGTCGGGCGGAAACAGTTCATCGACTACCAGGATATTGAAACCTTTATAAATAAAAATAAACATAGCAACTGAAATAAGGAGATCTAAAATGATTATTAAACTTAAAAATACCGAAACAGGCAAGGTAACAACCTGCAAATTGAGTACGAGAAACCTAATTTATACGGAAACCGAATATCGGTTTGAAGTTTTTCAAACCTTGAGAATTATGGCTGGATCAAAAATTAAATATGAAGGATCCACCGTGCCTGGTTACGAGTATACACCTATACTGCTCAAACCGAAACAAATAGAAAATGCATTAGGTAATATTGGCGATAGAGGTGAACCTGGAGGCATAAAGTCTTTACAAAAAGCTCTGCAAGAGCTTCAGGTGAAAGCGAAAGAAGTTCCTGAACTTCCTTTATAATAACTAATAAACCTTAAAAAAATGCCTCCGATACTAAACACCGGGGGCATTCTTAATTCCAAGACAATTAACCCTTAACAGATGGGAAAACAAAAATATTCAGCATGGGCTGACTAACGTCAGCAACATGCCCGCTATTTCTGCGCCCATCAAACCTAATGGAGGTAACAATGGGAAGTTTATATCAAAGAGGTAACACCTGGTGGATCAAGTATTACAGGCAGGGGAAGTATTACCGGGAAAGTTCAGGCAGCACCAAAAAGATGGTAGCCAAAAAACTTTTAAGCAGAAGGGAGGGAGATATAGCAAAGGGCAAAACCCCTGGAGTTCAGTTTGACAAGATCTCATTTGAAGACCTGGCAGAGAATTTCCTGAGAGATTATAGGGTCAACCAGAAAAAGTCCCTGACCAAAGCCACAAGAAGCGTCAATCATTTATCCACTGCGTTTGAAAGGCTTGCAGTGCCACAAATTACCACACCGAGGATAAACGCCTTTATCGAAAGCCGAATCAATGAGGGTGCAGCCAACGCCACAATAAATAGAGAACTGGCGGCTCTTAAAAGGATGATGAACATTGGGGCACAACAAACACCACCAATGGTGGACAGGGTTCCCCACATACCCATGCTGGAAGAAAATAACGTTCGGAAGGGCTTCTTTGAGCATGATGAATTCTTGGCATTGCGTGATGCCCTGCCAACCTACCTGAAAGGGCTTGTCACCTTTGCATACAAGTCCGGCTGGCGTGTATCTGAAATCACCGGCATGCAATGGTCCAATGTTGATCTTCCAAAGAGGATAGTATGGCTGGAAATCGGAACTACCAAAAACAAGGAAGGACGCACCATCTACCTTGATGACGAGCTGATGGATGTTTTCAATGCCCAGCGGGAAATACAGAAAAGGGGCCAACAGATTGTTCCCTATATCTTCCCCAACCGCAATGGTGATGACAAAATCAAGGTTTTCCGAAGAGCATGGGTAACAGCTTGCCGCCAAGCAGGAATACCCAATCGGATTTTTCATGACCTGAGGAGAACGGCTATCAGGAATATGGTTCGGTCAGGCATACCAGAGAGGGTGGCCATGATGATCTCAGGGCATAAGACAAGGTCTGTTTTTGAACGCTATAACATTGTAAGCGAGGAGGACTTGATGATTGCTGCCAAGCAACAGGAAGTTTACCTAAAAACTCAGGTGGGCACAAATCCAGGCACAGTCATTAAAAAGGGCTTCCAGCGAAAATGCTGAAAGCCCTTTAAAATCTGGTGCCCAGGAACAGAATCGAACTGCTGACACGGGGATTTTCAGTCCCCTGCTCTACCGACTGAGCTACCTGGGCATACGTAAAAAACAAAGCGTTTATATGTAAATTAGCCTGGGCTGTCAAGGATTATTTTTACCAAGGTCCCCGAAAAGATACTGGACAAGGGCAGCGGCCGTAAGGGAAGCAGTCTCTGCCCTGAGTATGCGGGGGCCAAGTGAGCAGGAGGAAAAACCATTTTCTCTTGCCGCATCAATCTCAAAACTTGAAAAGCCGCCCTCGGGTCCGATGAGTACAATGATCTTTTTTGCCGGTTCCATGGATGGTGTCTGGATGGTGTGGATGGGGGCTGTGGCATTTTCCCAGAAGGCTATTTTTCCATCATAATCTGTGGATGTTTTAAGGAGTTGGTCAAAGGGGATGGGGTCTTCGATAAGGGGCAGCATGCTTCTGCCGCATTGCTTTAAGGCCTCCCTTGCAATTTTGTTCCACCTTTCCATCCTTGAATAGATCCGTTTTGCGTCGGGTTTTGGGATGGACCGGCTTGAATAAAAGGGGATCCATTGGCAGATGCCAAGTTCGGTCAGGTGGCGCACAAGCATGTCCATTTTCTTGTCCTTGAGCATTCCCTGGGCAAGGGTAATATGGACGGGTGATTCAGCGCCTGGGGATGAGCTGTCAAGAATGGTGAACACTGCCGTGTTGTGGGAGAGGGTCTCGATCTCTGCCCTGGCAATGGTTCCCCTGCCGTCCACAAGCTCAACCCTGTCTCCAGGCCCAAGGCGCAGCACGGTTCCCAGGTGTCTGGCCTCCTGTCCGGTAATAACCGCCCTGCCGTTACAGATACTGTCTGTTTTAATGTAAAATCGACGCATGGGCTATATATAAAGCAAAGGCTCTTTATTGGCAAATGATTTTCAAGGTTTAAGGGATGTTCGGCTGTTTTTAAAGAGCTTGACACATTGTTAGGCCTCTGATATTTTTTTAGCCGGTTTTAAGACGCTAATTTTATAAGATGCCCTGAACGGGGCATAATGGGAATCTTTTTATGACGGAAACAATGGATCTAAACAAAGATTTTTCAGATGACGATGGCGATATCATTGAGCTGACCGATATACTGGAAGACCTTCCAGACGATGGGGACGACTCGGGTGAACTTTCCGGGACAAAGGCGGCTGCCCGAGATGCTGCTGCCTTCAGCCATGGCGTTCCAGACGATGAGGCGATTGAAGCGGCTCTTTTGAGGATCGTTGAAAAAAAGTATGCCCATCGCCTGGATGCGCTTTTTGTTGAAGCCGTTGAAAGGGTAGTGGAACGAGAGATTGCAGCGATCAAGCAAAGCTTGCTCAAGGATCTTTCGTGATGGTGCTCGATGATGAATCCATTGTGACTCGGGTGTGAGATGCTCCTTACACGGGATGCATGGTCGAGCCCCGGTTCCAAAATCTGTCGAAAAAGATATCCAGGGGACTTGAGATCCCCTTTTTTTTATTAATGTGATTTTAGGAGTTAGTTTATGAGTTCTGATTCTCTTGAGAAAGGATATAATCCTGCCGGTATTGAGAAGAAATGGTATGAGCAATGGGAGAAACAGGGTTTTTTCAAGGCCCTCGATACGAGTGAAAAACGACCCTATTCCATCGTAATCCCCCCGCCTAATGTCACAGGGGTTCTTCACATGGGACATGCCCTGAATATCACCGTGCAGGATATTATGTGCCGCTTCAGAAGACTCATGGGAGACAATGTTCTTTGGATGCCGGGAACCGACCATGCCGGTATTGCCACCCAGAATGTGGTTGAGCGCAACCTGGCCCAAAAGGGGATTACCCGGGATCAGCTTGGCCGGGAGACCTTTATTGAAGAGGTGTGGAAGTGGCGTAATGAATCCGGTGGAGCCATCATCAACCAGCTCAAGCGAATCGGTGCCTCCTGCGATTGGGACCGGGAACGCTTTACCATGGATGAGGGGCTGTCCGAGGCCGTCCGAAAGGTGTTTGTAAGGCTCTACAAGGAAGGACTCATCTACGAGGGAAACTACATCACTAACTGGTGTCCAAGATGCAAGACAGCCCTTGCCGATCTCGAAGTTGAATACGAGGAACAGGACAGTTTTCTATACTATATTAAATATCCGTTTGAGGATGGGAACGAGGGCCTTGTGGTTGCAACCACCCGGCCTGAAACCATGTTTGGTGACACCGGGGTTGCCCTTAATCCCAATGACGATCGCTACAAAGATCTTGCTGAAACCGTTGTTATGCTTCCCCTGACCGACAGGAAGATACCCATTGTCCGGGACGATTATGTTGATACAACCTTTGGTACAGGCGCCCTCAAGATAACGCCGGCCCATGATCCCAATGACTTCAACCTGGGTAAAACCCACAACCTTGAAAGCATCAAGGTGATCGATGATGACGGTAAAATGACCGAAGAGGCGGGCAGGTTTGCAGGTCTTGATCGGTTTGTCTGCCGAACGGAGGCAGTGAAGGCCCTTGAGGAACTGGGGCTCCTGGTTAAAAAAGAACCCCTGAAAAACAGTGTGGGCCAGTGTTATCGATGCAGGACCGTGGTTGAACCATCCCTGTCAAAGCAGTGGTTTGTAAAGGCCGGTCCCCTTGCAAAGGAAGCGGCCGATGCCGTTCGTAACGGACAGACCCGGATTGTTCCTGAAAACTGGTCAAAGACCTATTTTGACTGGCTGGACAATATCAGAGACTGGTGTATTTCCCGGCAGATATGGTGGGGACACAGAATCCCCGTGTGGAAGTGTGCTGCCTGCAACGGTGTGATCGTTGAGGAACAGGATCCCGATTGCTGCACCTTTTGTGGTTCTAAGGATATCATTCAGGAGACGGACGTTCTTGACACCTGGTTCAGCAGTGCGCTGTGGCCTTTTTCCACCATGGGGTGGCCTGAAAATACCGATTTGTTAAAGACCTTTTATCCCACCAACGCCCTTGTGACCGGGTTTGACATTCTTTTTTTCTGGGTTGCCAGGATGATGATGATGGGTATCCACTTCATGGGTGAGGTGCCGTTCAAGGATGTCTACATCCACGCCCTGGTCCGTGACGAGCACGGAAAAAAGATGAGCAAATCCAAGGGGAATGTCATTGATCCTTTGAAGGTGATTGACACCTATGGTGCCGATGCTTTCAGGTTTACCCTGGCGGCCTTTGCGGCCCAGGGAAGGGATGTAAAAATGAGTGAGGAGCGGGTTGAGGGCTACCGCCATTTTGTTAATAAGCTATGGAACGCCTCTCGATTTGCCCTGATGCACGTTGATGAACAATCCAAAACCATACCCCTTGAAAATCTGTCGCCCATGGAATCGTGGATAATGGAACGATCGACCGCAACGGCCCGGGCCGTGAAAGAGGGTATCGAAGAATACCGGTTCAACGAGGCGGCAAGCGCCATCTATCAGTTTGTATGGCACGAGTTCTGCGACTGGTTTCTTGAGGCTGAAAAACCGGCCCTCTATGAAAAAGAGGGCCTTGATCGCAGGAACACGGCACGGGCTGTTCTTGCAAGGGTGCTCCAGGACACTGTTGTCATGCTCCATCCGTTCATGCCCTTTGTCACAGAAGAGATCTGGCATATGCTTCCCACGGTTGAAAACAGTATCATGGCGGCACACTTTCCAGATGTGAGTGAATCTGTTCCGAGCATTAACGGTCGAAATATCCAGGCGGATATGGACTTTGTGTTCGGGCTTGTTTCAGGTATCCGCAACATACGTGGAGAGATGAATATTCAACCATCCTTGACCCTTCAGGTCCTGATGCAGACCCGGGATGACAATGAGACAGCCCTTATTGTTGAAAACCGTTCCATGATCGAAAACCTCTCCCGCCTTGAGCATCTTGAGGTGTCGTTGCCTGTGACAACCAAAATATCCTCGGCCACTGCCGTGGTGGGGAATACAACGGTTCATGTGCTGCTTGAGGGGGTCATTGATTTTGACAAGGAAGAACAGCGCCTGAATAAGGAGATCGAAAAAATTACCAAAGAACTCCTCTCCATATCAAAACGGCTGAACAATGAAAGTTTTCTTGAAAAGGCCCCCGAGGATGTGGTTCAGAAGGTGAACGATCAGCAGGCCGAACTTGAGATAAAAAACGACAAGCTTAAGAGTAACCTTAAGCGGATTCAGACCATGAAAGGATAAGCGCCGAAAGGCTCAGGCGAGGAACCGGGTGTTTCAGGTTTTTGTTTCTGGAGCAGGCAGGCAGGTCAATTGATCCCTGCCTGCTTTTTTTGAATCGTACATGGCCTTATCCGCGCGCTTGATAAAGGATTCAAGGGTGTCACTTGTGGAAAACTGGGTTGCCCCGATGCTGATGGTAACCTTGGCCGTTTTTTCCTTTTCCGGGGTGAACACTCTTTGTGACAGGATGCCACGGATCCTCTCTCCCACAAGGCAGGCCTCTTCCACCCGGGTTTCAGGCAGGACTACGGTGAACTCTTCACCCCCATAGCGATAGGCCGTGTCATTGGACCGAAGGCAGGAGGTGATAATTTCTCCCATGGTCATGAGCACCTTGTCACCCTCAAGATGGCCCCAGGTGTCGTTGTAGTTTTTGAACAGATCAATATCCAGGAGCAGAACAGACAGGGGATGGTGATAACGGGTGTACCGTTCTATTTCTGCCTTGAGCTGACAGAAAAAGTGGCGGGAGTTGTATAGACCGGTAAGTCCGTCGGTGATGGCAAGTTCTTCGAGTTTGTCAACCATTTTGGCGTGTTCACGTTTAAGCCGAACTTCCCGCAGGACCCGTTTGATACGAAGATCAAGCTCCTCAAACCTGAAGGGCTTGAAAATAAAGTCGCTGGCACCTGCGTTAACCGCCTCTTCATAGGAGTAGTTGGCGCTGTAACCTGTCATGACAAGGACAGCCACCCCATAATTTTTTCTTACAAACCGGGTCAGTTCAAGACCATCCATTCCCTGCATCATGATGTCGGTGAGAACGATGTCCGGCGTAAAGGTGTTGAGAAGCTCAAGGGCCTCTTCTGCACTGGACGCTGGGGTGACATCAATCCCTGAGAGTTCAAGGAATTCCTGGGTAGCGGATTTGACTGCCACATCATCGTCTACAAGAAGGATTGAGATTGTCATGAAATGATCCTGAAAACAAAGGGTTTGAGTATCTCTGGTCTGTGTCCGGCTTGACACTTTGGATGCCAACTGATAAAAATAATCTTCACACCGTTTAAAATAATTAACGATATCGGTAAAAAATGTCAACTCTTTGTTTGAGGTAAATTTGAATATAAAGCAGAAGAACATCCGCAATTTCAGTATCATTGCCCATATTGATCACGGCAAGTCAACCCTTTCCGACCGATTGATCCAGCTTTCCGGAATTATCTCAGATCGTGACTTCAAGGACCAGATACTTGATTCCATGGACATCGAACGTGAAAGGGGGATTACCATCAAGAGCCAGACGGTCTCGCTTCCCTACACGGGTAATGATGGTGAGGAGTATCTTCTTAATCTCATTGACACCCCAGGACATGTGGATTTTTCCTACGAGGTTTCAAGGGCCCTTGCCTCGTGTGAGGGGGCTTTCCTGCTTGTGGATGCAAGCCAGGGAGTTGAAGCCCAGACCCTTGCAAACATCTACCTGGCCATGGAGCATGACCTTGCAATTGTTCCGGTGATCAACAAGATCGATCTTCCGTCGGCTGAAATTGAGTGGGTCAAGGACCAGATCGACGAGGACCTTGGGCTTGACAGTGAGACGGCCCTTCTTGTGTCGGCAAAGACAGGGGTAGGTGTTGCAAACGTCTTTGAGGCGGCAGTTGCAAAAATTCCGCCGCCCCAGGGGGATGAAAATGCTCCGCTTAAAGCCCTGATCTTTGATTCCCATTACGATCCCTACCGGGGAATTATTGTCCACGTGAGGGTGTTTGAGGGCAGTCTGGCACCGGGTGAAAAGATTGCCTTTCTCTCTTCGGACTCGATTTACAAGGTTGAAGAGGTCGGTATCTTTCAGATCAAACGGCGGCCGGTGGACCGGATCCGGGCAGGGCAGGTGGGTTACATGATCGCAGGCATCAAGCTTATCAGTGATGTCAAATGCGGTGATACGCTCACCCATTCGGGCAACCGGTGCAAGGCAGCCATGAAGGGATTCAGGGACCCCAATCCCGTTGTCTTTTCATCCATGTATCCCGTGGCATCTGACGAGTACCCGGAACTTACCGAAGCCCTTGAAAAACTCAAGCTCAACGACGCTTCCCTGGTTTATGAAAAGGATTCCTCTGCTGCCCTGGGGTTCGGTTACCGGTGTGGATTTCTGGGTCTTCTTCACCTTGAGGTGGTTCAGGAACGCCTGGAACGAGAGTATGACCTTTCGTTGATATTGACATCCCCATCCGTTCGCTATGAAATTACCCGCACCGACGGAACCATTCAGATTATCGACAACCCCTCGCTCTATCCTGACCCTGCTGAGATAGAAAAGACAAGGGAGCCCTTTATCAAGGCTTCGATTATTGTTCCAGACCGCTACATGGGTGCCGTCATGCAGGTGAGCATGGAGCACAGGGGGGTGAGCACCAATTATCAGTATCTGACCAGTAACCGCATCGAAATGAAGTTCACCCTTCCCTTGGCCGAGGTGGTGTACGAATTCTATGATCGCCTGAAGAGTGTCACCCAGGGCTATGGTTCTTTTGATTACGAAGTCGCAGGATATCAGGAGACAGACCTTGTTAAACTGGATTTCCTTGTCAATGGAGAGCGTGTGGATGCCCTGTCCCAGCTCGTACATCGGGACAAGGCCGTTGACAGGGCAAAAAATGCCTGCAAAAAATTAAGGGACGAGATTCCCAGGCAGATGTTTAAAATTGCCATCCAGGGGGCCATTGGTGGTAAGATCATTTCAAGGGAGACGGTGTCTGCCTATCGAAAGGATGTTACAGCCAAGTGTTATGGCGGTGACATCTCCAGAAAAAGAAAGCTGCTTGAAAAACAGAAAAAAGGAAAAAAGCGCATGAAAATGGTTGGATCTGTTGAAATCCCCCAGTCTGCCTTTCTCTCCGTGCTCAAATCAGGTAAATGATTTTCTGAAACTATATTATCAAGTGAAAAACATCAAAACCCTTGACAAAATAGTTTTCATTTACAAATATTAAGTGTCAATTCCTATGGGTTTTTAATCCAATCTGCCCCTGAACTTTCCGTTCAGGGGCCATCAGAACCACCCTGACTGCCGTTTCCCGGGCAGGTGTTGAAAAAAACGGTAATACTGCTTTTAGATGTTTAATGCAGCTAACTATTTTCAAAAGGAGATTTCTGAATGAAACGAATGTTAATTTCTGGTCTTTCCATCGTCGTGTCCCTGGTCTTTTTTCTTGGAATGCAAGTGACTGAAGTTGCGGCAAAAACAACCTTTGTAACCATTGGAACCGGCGGTATAACAGGGGTTTATTACCCAACAGGCGGTGCCATTTCAAAGATCGTGAACAAGAAGAGAAAAGAGTACGGAATTCGCTGCACCGTCGAATCCACGGGCGGGTCTGTGTTTAACGTCAATGCCGTCATGGCAGGCGATCTTGAGTTCGGCGTGGTTCAGTCGGACCGTCAATACCAGGCCGTCCATGGAACAAAAATGTCCGAGTGGGACGGGAAACCCCAGGCCGACCTAAGGGCCGTTTTCAGCATTCATCCTGAATCGTGCACCCTGGTTGCAGCCGTTGATGCCAACATCAAGAGTATTCAGGACCTCAAGGGCAAACGGGTCAATATTGGAAATCCCGGTTCTGGCCACAGGCAGAACGCCATTGACGCCTTGACAGCCGTGGGCATTGACTGGGAAAAGGATATTATTGCAGAAGGGATCAAGGCCGCAGAGGCTGCAGGTCTTCTCCAGGATGAGCGGATCGATGCGTTCTTCTATACCGTGGGTCATCCCAATGGCTCGTTCAAGGAAGCCACGGCAGGTGTCAGAAAAGTCACCTTTGTTCCCATCGAAGGCCCGGGCATTGATGCCCTGATTAAAAGACTTCCCTACTATGCCACGGCCATGGTTCCGGTTGTTGAAAATTATCCTGCAGCAGTCAATGATTCAGACATTAAAACTTTTGGCGTTAAAGCCACCCTGGTTACCTCAGCTAAGGTTCCCGATGATGTGGTCTACGCCATTACAAAGGAGGTGTTTGAAAATTTTGAAGATTTCAAAAAACTCCATCCTGCCTACAAGGTGCTGACCAAACAGAACATGCTTGAAGGTCTTTCTGCCCCCATCCATCCGGGAGCCATGCGCTACTACAAGGAGGCGGGACTAAAGTAAAAGGTGAATCCCATGAATGCCGTTGAGGAATACCACCAGGATGAAGCGGGCCAGAATCTGGCCCAGAAACTTGCCGATGAGGAGGCAGGCATTGGTCGACGGGTAAAGGGACCTTTACGTTTTCTCATTCCCGGAATTGCCGTGGTCTGGAGTCTGTTCCAGCTCTCCATTGCCAGTTGGCTGATTCTGGATACGATTTTTATCCGGGCCATCCATCTTGCCTTTGCCCTGACCATCGTGTTTCTTAACTTTCCATTTTTTAAAGAACGCCATTTTGGTCTTGGTTTTTTGTCGGCCAAGCGCCGTATTCCCGTGTTGGATTTTATGGTGGCAACCGTTGCCTGTGTTTCAGCACTTTATATCATGCTCGATTATACAGGCATCACCCAGCGTTACGGGCTTCCCATCGGACGGGATATTGTCTTTGGCATGACATTGACCATTCTTCTTCTTGAGGGAGCAAGACGGGTGATCGGTCCGGCCCTTCCCGTCATTGCCATCTGTTTTATTGGTTACTCGTTCCTTGGGCCCTACATGCCGGATCTCATTGCCTTTAAGGGGACTTCTCTTAGCCGGTTTGTCGGTCAGATGACCATGTCTTCCGAAGGCATCTACGGCATCCCTTTGGACGTGTCCGCCACCATTGTGTTTCTCTTTGTGCTCTTTGGTGCCATGCTCGACAAGGCCGGGGGAGGTAAATATTTTATCCGGCTGTCCTTGAGTCTGCTTGGGGGCTTCAAGGGTGGCCCTGCAAAGGCCGCCATCATGGGTAGCGGCCTTACGGGTATGGTGTCAGGTTCAAGTATTGCCAACATCGTTACCACCGGCACATTCACCATACCCATGATGAAAAAAGTGGGGTACCCCGCCACAAAGGCCGCAGCCGTGGAAGTGGCTGCAAGCACCGACGGACAGCTGGCCCCGCCCATTATGGGGGCTGCAGCGTTCATCATTGCAGAGTATGTCAACGTTCCCTATATTGAGGTGGTCAAGGCTGCTGCAGTGCCTGCCTTTGCCTCCTATGCGGCCCTTTTTTACATTTCCCACATCGAAGCATCAAAGCTTGGCATCCAGGGGTTGCCCAGAAAGGAACTTCCGCCGTTCATGGAAACCCTTTTAAGCGGGGTTCATTTCTTGATTCCCCTGTTGATGCTGCTCTATGAGTTGATCGTCAAGCGGCATTCCCCTGAATTATCTGCCTTTAACGCCATCTGGGTGATGGCCCTGATCATGGTCATCCAGGAGCCGTTCAAGGCATGGCGAAACAAACAACCCCTGGTCCCTGCCTTCAGGCAGAGCATTGTCAATATCTTTTCAGCCCTTGCATCGGGGGGCAGGAACATGGTGTCCGTGGCCCTTGCAACGGCTGCCGCAGGAATTATTGTGGGTGTTGTGGCCCTGGGGCTTGGCGGCCTGATCACCCAGGTGATCGATGTGCTGTCCATGGGCAATATTTTCCTCATGCTCGTAATCACGGCTTTAGCCAGCCTCATTATCGGCATGGGGCTTCCCACCACGGCCACTTATATTGTTATGGCATCGTTAACGGCGCCTGCCATTGTTATGATCGGTGGGGCCAATGATTTTATCGTCCCATTGATGTCGGCCCATCTGTTCTGCTTCTACTTTGGTATCCTGGCCGATGATACGCCCCCTGTGGGGCTTGCGGCCTATGCCGCTGCGGCCATTGCAAAATCGCCGCCCATTGCCACGGGTATCCAGGGGTTCATGTACGACATCAGAACCGCTATTCTTCCCTTTATGTTTATTTTTAACGCCGACCTGATACTGCACAACATCACCTCCTGGCCCCAGGGAATTCTGATATTTTCCATGGCCTGCTTTGGCAATTTTGCCTTTGCTTCGGCCACCCAGGGCTGGTTTATCGCCAAGAACCGCTTCTATGAGGTGCCGCTTTTTCTTGGGGTGACCTTCATGCTCATGCGGCCCGACGCCGTGGCCCCATTACTTGGTATCCCCCATGATCAGCGGTATTGGGTCTACCCCATGGGCATGGCCCTGTTTGGTCTTCTCTTTCTCATGCAGAGACCGAGAATGCCGGTACAAAACAGCATGACGGCAAAGGAGGCCTTTGGGAATAAATTATGAAAATCATAAAGAAAATATTGACCCCCCTTGCCATGACCGAATTTTCCCGGGAGATTTTTGACTGCGCCGCAGACGTTGCCCTGAAGTACGATTCTGATATTCTAGTGCTGAGCGTCATCAATTCAAGGGATATAGAATCCATTGCAGGGGTTGCAGCCATGGGATATGACGTTGATGAAAATCAATATATCGAAACGGTCAAGCAAGAGCGGAAAGCCCTGATGAACCAGATTGTCGACAATAACGGTTTTCCTTCAAAACGTGTGAAAATTCTTTTCAGGATCGGCCATCCTGCAGACGAGATCATCCACACCATTGTTCGGGAATCCCCGGATTTGGTGGTCATGGGTACCCGGGGGAGATCCAGCCTTAAAAGCACAATTGTCGGGGATGTTGCCAAGCAGGTTTTTCAGCATTCGCCTGTGCCTATTTTCTCCTACAGGGGAGAAGCGTGCAGAAAAAGACTCCTAAAGCGGATTCACATGGATTGAGTCAACAACCCCTGAGCTAAAGACTCGGGGGTTGTTTCGCCGGTAAACTAAAGCGCCTCCAGTCTCACCACGGGATTGGATTTGAGATACTCCAGCCGGTTGAGTCCGTTGATGTAGGCAAGGGCACTTGCGGTGATGATGTCAGGGTCCGATCCCTTTCCAAGGGCAACGATACCACCCTCTGAAAGGCGTACCGTTACTTCGCCCTGGGAATCTGTTCCCTCGGTAAGTGCGCTCACGGTAAAACGGAGCAGTTCGGATTTGGTACCGGTCAGTCGGGAGATGGTATTGAACACAGAGTCAATGGGTCCGTTGCCTTCTGTGGCACCCTTAACCAGGCGGTCGTTGATGGTTAGATGAACGCTGGCATGGGGGCAGACGGTGGTGCCGCTTGAAACATGGAGATATTTGAGACAGAATACCTCTGATCCCCTTAAAACCCCTTCGTTCACAAGTGCGTCAATATCCTCATCAAGGATGCTCTTTTTCCTGTCAGCCAAATGCTTGAATTTTTCAAACACAATGTTGAGTTCTTCCTCGGACAGGTTATACCCCTTTTCTGAAATATGGGCGTAAAGGGCGTGACGGCCTGAATGTTTGCCAAGGACCAGGCTGTTTTTATTGACCCCAACGGTTTCAGGCTTCATGATCTCGTAGGTCATGGGGTTTTTGAGCATTCCGTCCTGGTGGATGCCTGCCTCGTGGGCAAAGGCGTTGGCCCCCACAATGGCCCGGTTGGGTTGAATCATGATGCCGGTGATCATGCTCACAAGCCGGCTTGTGGGGTAGATCCTTGTGGTGTCAATGGAGGTCATCTCGTTAAAGAAGTTAGGCCGGGTGCCCAGGGACATGACCACCTCTTCAAGGGAGGTGTTGCCAGCCCTTTCACCAATGCCGTTGACAGTCACCTCTGCCTGGCGGGCACCTGCCCTTATGGCGGCAAGGGTATTTGCCGTGGCAAGCCCAAGGTCGTTGTGGCAGTGGACACTTAAAACAGCCCGGTCAATGTTGGGTGTGTTTTTCAACACATGGGTTACAAGGGCGGCAAACTCTTCGGGAACGGCATACCCAACGGTATCAGGCAGGTTGACCGTTGTTGCGCCTGCATCAATGACTGCCTCAAATACCTTGCAGAGAAAATCAGGATCGCTCCTGGAGCCGTCTTCTGCGGAAAATTCCACGTTGGGCGTCAACGATGCCGCATAGCGTACGGCATTGACGGCATTTTCCAGCACCTCCTCCCGAGTCATCTTGAGCTTATACTTAAGATGAATATCAGAGGTTGCAATAAAGGTGTGAATTCTCGGGAAGGCCGCATCCTTGATGGCATCCCAGGCCAGGGTAATGTCATCCTCTGAGGCCCGGCAGAGGCCTGCCACCTGGCATTTTTTGAGTTTTCGTGCAATGGCCTCAACGGCAACGAAATCTCCCTTGGAGGCTGCCGGAAAGCCTGCCTCGATCACATCCACCCCTAGAAGTTCAAGCTGAGTGGCAATGCGAAGTTTTTCCGCTGTGTTCATGCTTGCTCCGGGTGATTGCTCACCATCCCGGAGGGTGGTGTCGAAAATGACTACTTTGTTCTTCTGTTCCATGGCATCCTCTTTTTTAATTATATGAAACTTTTGTCAGACGCTATTATTGCGTTTTTATTTTGGTTGCCCCCCATTGGGGCAGGGTCGTTAAACTGAATTTTCCTTGTCAAGGGCAAGTTTATACTGGAAACTGTCGGCCAGGGCCTGCCAGCTTGCCTCGATGATATCCTCGCTTACGCCAATTGTGCTGAAAATATTATTTTCATCCCTTGACTCAATAAGAACCCGAACCTTGGAGTCAGTGGACCCGCTGCCCTCGATCACCCGGACCTTGAAGTCGATGAGGTGCATGTCGCTGATGGTCGGGTAAATCTTGGTCAGCGCTTTACGAAGGGCGTTGTCAAGGGCACTGACTGGACCATCTCCTTCTGCTGCTGTGATTTCAAAGGTGTCACCCACACGTATTTTGATGGTGGCATGGGCATAGCAGGGTTGGTCTCTGTTTTTTTCAATGGAAACCCGGAAGGATTCAAGTTCAAAGTGTGACTCATACTGTTCAGACAGTTTTTCCATGATGATTTTGAGGGACCCTTCGGCCACGTCAAACTGATACCCGTCTTCTTCAAGCTCCTTGATGGCTGAGATGATGTTCTGGCTGAAGGCGTCATCAGGGCCAAGATCAAGTCCCATCTCCTTTGCCTTGTACAGGACGTTGCTCTTTCCCGACTGTTCCGACACAAGAACCCTGCGCTTGTTGCCCACAAGGGAGGGGTCCATGTGCTCGTAGGCGCAGGATTGTTTCATCACGGCGCTTACATGGATTCCCCCCTTGTGGGTAAATGCGCTCTTTCCCACAAAGGGTCTTGAATTTAAAGGGGTCATGTTGGCGGTTTCACTGACAAACCTGGACAGGGGCAGTAATTTTTTCAGGTTTTCCGGACTAACACAGGGACTATCCATTTTAAGGGCAAGGATTGGGATGATGGAAGTGAGATCTGCATTGCCGCATCGTTCTCCATAACCGTTGATTGTGCCCTGGACCATGCCGGCCCCGGCCCTGACGGCGGTTATGGCGTTGGCAACGGCCATTCCGATGTCGTTGTGGGTGTGGATGCCTATCTGAACGGGAAAATCATAGGTCTGTTCCATGGTGGCAGTCACGGTTCGGGTGATTTTTTCTAATTCATGGGGCAGGGTGCCCCCGTTGGTGTCGCAGAGTACCAATGTCTTGCATCCACCTTTTATCGCAGCCTTTAATGTGGCAATCGCATAGTCGGGATCAGCAATGAACCCGTCAAAAAAATGTTCTGCATCGTAGATCACTTCACGTTTTTCCCCAATGAGGAAAACAATGCTCTCTTCGATCATGGCAAGGTTTTCTTCGGCGGTGTTGTTCATGATCTTTTCCACATGGAGATTCCAACTTTTTCCAAATATGGTGACAACCGGTGCACCGCATTTGACCAGGGCCTGGAGATTGCGGTCCTCCCGGGCCCGGGTGTTTGCCCTGCGCGTTGAACCAAAGGCTGCAATTTTTGCGCATTTAAACTTGACATCCTTGATCAGGTCGAAAAAACGCACGGCACTGGGGTTGGAACCGGGCCATCCGCCTTCAATATAGTGGATACCCATATCATCGAGTTTCTGGGCTATTTTCACCTTTTCTTCCGGGGAAAAGCAGATATTTTCCCCCTGCATTCCGTCCCTCAAGGTGGTGTCATAAATTAGCACCTGTTTCATCTTTTTCTCCAGTTAATCGGGATCAGGCAATAAGGCTCGCCTGATCCCATTCTATATCCCGATCAGATTTTGGGCGACTGCAGCCATCAAATGGCACGGCCTGCACTTAACATCTCTGATTCGTGGATCTCTTTTAGTTCCTCTTCCAGTCGCTCCTGGTAGTCAGGGGCAGAGTGGGTTTTGAGGGTGATAGCTGTCCCCCTCAGGTTCGCTTTGTGGTCTTCTCCCTTGATAGGGCGATGGATCCTGTTCTTGCTGTTTCAATGATGCCCATGGGGGTCAAAAGATCCATGATGGCCATGAGTTTTTCCTCGTTGCCTGAGATTTCAATGGTGTAATAATCCTGGGCAACATCCACCACCCTGCACCTGAAGATATCCACAATTCTCAGGATTTCGGCCCTGTGTTCGGATTTCGCATGGACCTTGATCAGGGCAAGTTCTCTCTTGACATGTCGTTTTTCCGTAAGATCCACCACGGTGATGACATTGATCAGTTTGTGGAGTTGCTTGATGATCTGCTCGACGATGTGTTCATCCCCACTGGTCTCCATGGTGACCCTGGATGCCGTTGACTCCATGGTCTGGGCAACGGAAAGGGTGTCGATGTTGTAACCTCTGCCGCTGAACAGCCCTGCAATCCTTGAAAGGACACCGGGCTCGTTATCAACGAGAATGGATAAAATATGTTTTTTAATGGTCATGGTGAGTCCCTTTTGTTTGTTTTTTAGACCAGCAGCATTTCAGAGAGGGATTTACCCGCCGGAACCATGGGGTAGACCATCTCTTCACGCTCAACGATAAAATCCATGACCACCGTACCCTCCGTGGCAAGCCCCTGTTTCAGGGTCTCTCGTACCTCGGAAGGCTTTGAGGCCCTGAGGCCCGTTGCACCGTAGGCTTCGGCAAGTTTGACAAAATCCGGGGCACACTCCATGTTGGTGGAAGCGTAACGTTTGTCATAGAAAAGATCCTGCCACTGGCGAACCATGCCAAGGTAGCGGTTGTTGAGGATCACCACCTTTACCGGCAGTCTGGCCTCAAGGGAGGTGGTCATCTCCTGGATGTTCATCTGGATGCTGCCGTCGCCTGCAATATCGATGACCGTCTTGTCAGGACAGGCAGCCTTGGCACCAATGGCGGCAGGCAACCCGAACCCCATTACACCGAGACCGCCTGAGGTGATGAAATGATTGGGTCGGTCAAAGCCGTAATACTGGGCCGTCCACATCTGATTCTGGCCTACCTCAGTGGTGATGATGGCCTTGCCCTGGGTGAGTTCGTGGAGGGTTTCAATGACAAACTGGGGTTTGATGATTTCTTCGTTCTGGTTGTACCCCAGGGGCATGGTCGATTTCCAGTTTTCGATGGTTTCAATCCACTCGCTGCGTGCGTCAACCGAGGCTTGATCAATTTGTCGTTTCATCATCTGGTTGAGCAGGGCCAGGCTTTTTTTGCAATCGCCCACAATGGGACAGTCCACACTGACATTCTTGTGGATGGAGGTGGGATCTATGTCGATCTGAACGATTTTTGCCTTGGGTGCAAATTTTTCCAGGCGACCTGTGACCCGGTCGTCAAATCTTACACCGGCTGCGATCATAAGATCGCATTCGCCTATGCTCATGTTGGCCCGGAAGGTTCCGTGCATGCCGGGCATCCCAAGCCACAACGGATGGGAAGCCGGAAAAGTCCCCAGTCCCATGAGGGATGCGGTTACCGGGATGTTCGCCATTTTTGCAAGGTCTGTTATCTCTTCGGATGCCTTTGAAAGAACCACCCCGCCGCCTGAAAATATGATGGGTCGCTTTGCTTTGTTGATGAGCTGAACCACCTTGGCCAGCTGTTTTTTGTTGGGCGAGTAGGTCGGTCGGTAGGATTTGATATGAACCTCGGGTGGTTCTTCAAATTCTATGGTAGCGGTCATCACATCCTTGGGCAGATCCACAAGCACGGGTCCGGGGCGTCCTGACCTGGCAATGAAAAAGGCCTCTTTGATGATCCTGGCAAGGTTTTCGATTTTTTTCACAAGGTAGTTGTGCTTGGTGCAGGGCCGGGTGATCCCCACGATGTCAACCTCCTGAAAGGCGTCGTTGCCGATCAGGGACGAGTTGACCTGGCCTGTGAACACCACAATGGGAATGGAATCCATGTAGGCTGATGCAATGCCGGTGACGGCATTTGTAGCACCGGGTCCCGAGGTGACAAGTGCCACACCGATGTCGCCCTTTGCCCTGGAATAGGCGTCTGCCGCATGGATGGCTCCCTGCTCATGGCGAACAAGGATATGTCGCAAATCCGGGTTGCTGGCAAGCTCGTCATAGATGTCTATGACCGCCCCTCCGGGATAGCCGAAAATGGTATCAACCCCCTGGGATTTTATCATTTTGATCAGGATTTGAGCGCCTGTCAATTTCATCATCTTTCTCCTTGCATTGGGGTCTTTAATCTTTAAAAACAGCGCCGTTTCCTGCGGAGGTGACCTGTCTTGCATACCGGGCCAGATAGCCTGTTTTTATTTTGGGTTCAGGGCGTTTCCAAGCGCTCAGCCTCTGGTCGATGGTTGCTTGATCCACCATAAGGTCGATTTGTTTTGCAGGGATATCGATCTTGATTATATCTCCTTCTGTGACGGCGGCAAGGGTGCCACCCTCCATGGCTTCGGGTGAGAGGTGGCCAATGGATGCGCCTTTGGTTCCGCCCGAGAACCGTCCGTCTGTGATCAGGGCTACTTGTGCATCAAGGCCCATGCCTGCAATGGCAGAGGTGGGGGTGAGCATTTCCCGCATGCCCGGTCCGCCGGCAGGTCCCTCGTAAAGGATGACGATGACATCACCCTTTTGTATGGAGTTCGACATGATGGCTTCCGTTGCTGCCTCTTCTGAATGAAAAACCCTTGCAGGACCCTGGTGCTGGAGCATTTCAGGCTTCACAGCCGACTGCTTGACCACGCATCCTTCAGGGGCGATATTCCCGAAAAGAACGGCAAGTCCTCCCTGGGTATGGTAGGGGTTGTCCATGGGGCGTATAACCTCTCGGTCCTTAACTGGTGTGGCGGCAAGATTATCCTTTACTCGGTGTCCCGTTACCGTGAGGCATTCGCCGTTTAAAAGCCCTGCATCCAGCAGTTGACGCATTACGGCTGGAATTCCGCCGGCCCGGTTGAGATCCACAAGGTGGTCTTTTCCTCCAGGACTCAGCGAGCATAGATGGGGGGTTTTTCTGCTGATTTCGTTGATGAGATCAAGGTCGATGTCAACGCCTGCCTCATGGGCAATGGCCTTGAGATGGAGCACCGTGTTCGTTGAACAGCCAAGGGCCATGTCAACGGCCAGTGCGTTTCTGAATGCCTCTGGAGTGAGGATATTCAGGGGGGTGATATCCTTATTATATAGTTCCATCACACGCATGCCTGCCTGTTTGGCAAGGCGGATTCTTTCGGACATGGGGGCAGGAATGGTTCCATTGCCTGGAAGGCCAATACCGATGGCCTCGGTCAGGCAGTTCATGGAGTTGGCCGTGAACATCCCGGCGCATGATCCGCAGGTGGGGCAGGCGGCATCCTCGATCCGGGTGAGTTCAGATTCGGTCATGGTGCCTTTGTTCACGGCACCCACTGCCTCAAATACCGAGATGAGGTCGATTTTCTTGGAACCGCCTCCGGGGGTGATGCCTGGCAGCATGGGGCCGCCGCTCATGATAATGGCCGGAATGTTGAGCCGTGCTGCTGCCATGATCATTCCTGGAACAATTTTGTCACAATTAGGTACCATGACAATGGCGTCAAATGGATGGGCCATTGCCGTGACCTCTATGGAGTCTGCAATGAGTTCCCTGCTGGCAAGGGAGTAGTGCATGCCCTTGTGGTTCATGGCAATGCCGTCGCACACCCCAATGGTGGAAAATTCCATGGGGGTTCCGCCTGCCATGGTGATGCCGGCCTTCACGGCCTTTACAATGGTGTCAAGGTGCATGTGGCCGGGGATAAGTTCATTGGCTGAGTTGGCAATGCCCACCAGGGGGCGTTGGATCTCTTCGTCAGTAAATCCCACGGCCTTCATGAGGCTTCGGTGGGGTGCCCGTGCAATTCCTTTTTTGGCTGTATCGCTTCTCATATCCCGTCTCCGTTAAATGAAAAAAGCCGTTATCAGCTCTGGGCTGATAACGGCTTTTAAATATCTTATTTTAACTATGCCAGCCTCAGCCCTTCCTCTGGAAGGTGATAATAATCACCTCCACGACGACTGATAGTAGCACGCTAATAATAAGGTTTTTCTTCATCTCTTGTCGCTAAATCCTAATCTTAAAATTTTGTTAAATTTAATAATCTGCAAATCTTAACGATAGTCTTTCAGGTTGTCAAGGAGAAAATCGTTGATAACAAATTATTCCCCCTTGTCTGGCATCTGGTTGATGGTCGCAGCCATGAATCCAGCGCCAAATCCATTGTCGATATTAACCACGGCAACGTTGGACGAACAGGAGTTGAGCATGCCCAAGAGAGCTGTCATGCCCCCAAAACTTGTTCCATAACCCACGCTTGTGGGAACGGCTATCACCGGGGCACGGACCATGCCTGCCACAACACTTGGAAGGGCGCCTTCCATTCCGGCCACAACAACCAGAACTGAAGCCGCCTGTATCTGGCGTCCATGGGCAAAGAGCCGGTGGATTCCCGCAACCCCCACGTCAAAGATGGAGTTAACCCGGTTGCCCATGGCTTTTGCAGTGATCATGGCCTCTTTTGCGACGGGAATGTCTGAAGTCCCGGCCGTGATGACCAGGATTTCACCCTTTGACCTGATCTGGGGTTCCCGTGTTTTTAACAGTAGTATCCTTGCAGCTTCATCATACTCGGCTTCCTGGAAAATGGCTCTGACCTGGTCTGCTTTTTGCCGGTCCATGCGTGTGATCAGGATGATTTCTTCGTTTTTTGCCATGGCCTGCATGATGCCGATGATCTGTTCGGCGGTTTTGCCCTGGCCAAAGATCACCTCTGGAAACCCCTTACGCAAGGACCTGTGGTGGTCGATGTGGGCGTAGTCTATGCTTTCAAAGGCCAAGTCCTTGAGCGCAGTTTCGGCTTGTTCCGGGGACAGAACTCCCTTTGCCACTTGGTCGAGCATTTCTTTGAGTCGTTGTTGATTCATGTCAGGTTCGACTGCCCTTGAGCCATCCTCGGCCCTTGGTTTCCCCGGAATTCTGGTCGCTTTCCAGTGCTGTGTCCTTGTTCGTTTCAGTAGTGGTCTCTTTGTTGTCCGGCAGGTCAGAGACGGGCGTCTCGGTGTATCCCCATTTGTGCCTGCCGAATTTCAGGTATCCCTGGACGTTGTTGAGCCTTGTATCAACGTCGTTGGCAATGGGGATGACGTTGCCTTGAATCAGGGATCGGAGAAAGGGAGCAAGTTCCATGCTTCCTCCGCCTGAAAGAATGATGGAGTCCATATCCCAGTCCTCTTCCCAGAGCCGGTTCACATCGGCTGCGATGGCGGCAGCGGCATGGGCGTAAACCCTTTTTTTAAGGTTTGCGATGTTATACTCCCTTCCCCTGATCTTTATTGCACCCGATTCGATGAATGAGAACATGCGGTATAGTTCTATGTTTACGCCGCTTTCCTGGCGAAGTTTGTTGGCAATTAAGGAAAAGCATTTGGAAATCCCCGTATCCATGGTGGTGGAGCTTCGTTCAATATATTGAAGATGGTCAAATATGCTGAAATCGGTTGTCTTGAACCCAATGTCAACCACCCCGATCTTCTGACCGGAGAGTTTCCGGTCGGTGATTTTACCCCTGTCGTCCATGAGCAGATTAAATATGCTACCAATGGGCTGGGGGATCATTTGGATCTTATTAATATGAATTCTTCGGGTGATATCGTCTTTGTTTTCATAGTGAAAAATGATTTCGTGGCGACCGGTGAGGAGGTCGGCAAAGCGTTTGTAATCCCTTGTTAAAAATCCTACGGGCAGCCCGGACACCACATTGAGCGAGGCGTTGTTTTCACAGCACACACCAATGGCTGTTAAGGCAAGTACCTTTACAAAGTCTGTCAGCAGTTTATCCTGGTCCAGGGTAAATTCCTTGACATTGGACTGTTGTTCAGCATAGCTGCCGATAAAGTAGGATTTGCCGTCCAGGGTGACGTGGAGGTTTGAGTTATCCTGGTCATCGCCAAGGGAAGATCTGAACTGGATCTGGGTGGAATCTCCCAGAACAGATTTAAAAACAACGGAGTTTTTGCCGTTAAATGCTTTTGTAAATCCAAAACCGACGTCAATTCCAACAACTTCCATGATCTTCCTCCTGTGAAGTGTCCCCCCGTCTTGTTCCAATAAGATTGTCTGGCCGAATTCATACCATTATCGTGGGTTGCTCGTCAACCATCCCATTCTGGTTTGATCAAAACTTTGTCGTGTCTGTTTTTCGTGCCTGGGGCTTTGTCCATGGCATCTGGTTGCTGATTTGGGAGATCCTTGCCAGATACGATGACGCCATCACCGGCAAGGTCCTGATAGGGAGGGGGAATGCTTTGCCCGGCAGGCAAAGGGAAGCGTTCCCATGGAACAGGTCTTTTAACGGAATGGTTTCATTCTTTTTCCTGCAAATGCAGAAGATCTACAGCCTGAGTTCAGGGCTCCAAAAGTGTCTGGAACCGTTGAAAAAGGAGCGGTTCAAAAAACCGCTCCTTTTGATATGATTACGCCATGGTCTGAATGAAGCTGCTCAGATTGGCGTCAGCATAACCTGTGTCTGATAAATTGGTCATCAAAGATTCCATGACCTGGCGGTAGGCATTTACTGCCTGACTCTGTCCGGACGTCTGGGTGGAAGGCATTCCCTGCATCGAGTTCATGTTTTCTTGACTGTCAGCCTGGGCTGCTTCCATTTCATCCTGGGAGATTACACCATCCTGGTTTGTGTCCAGAGTTGAAAAAATCTCGCTGGACAGACTGGATTCTGCTTCACTGATACTGCCGTCTTCGTCAGTATCTTCCGCATCCAGGATCGATTGAATCCCTGATTCAGCACCGCCCATTCCACCGGCCATCATGCCGCCCATACCGCCGCCCATCATTGGTGGCGGCCCATTGGAGAGCATATCTTCAAGCTCCTGACTGCTCAACAGGCCGTCTGAATCTGAATCGACATCAGAGAACATATTTTCATCCATCGGTGTTTCTTCGAGACTCAGTACACCGTCCCCATTGTCATCATCACTTCCCATGATGCTGTCTGCACTGGGGAGTTCAAAACCACCACTGGCTTCCTGGGAACTGCGCGTACTCGTCGACTGATAGGCTGAAAATGACTGTCCAATTCCTTGAATATTCATTTTTAGTTCCTTAAAATTTAAATTACGTTGTTAATAAAAGTGTGTCCTCAAATGTTTGATTTCACGTATTCATAGGCATCACCTGCTTTCATCTTTTGTATTTAAATATTCATGGCCAGGCAAAAGCCTGACATTCTGTTAATGGACATACAAAAAAGATACCTGCTTTTTATTCATCCCCTCTGGCGGAAGGGGATGTCCCAAAGGATTGGTTCGGTTTTTTTCTAAAACTGTTTGGGAAATGGATATAATAGTCCTGGATTGCCTGACTGGGTGTGTTCTGTTTCAGGGATCCCAGATTTAACCGGGTATTGTATAACCAGACACTCTTCAAAAGCTTTTCATTATCAAAGCCATGCAGATTTATCTGTTGGGGGTGATTTTGAATAATGGTCTTTATTTCCTGTTTAAGCCGGTCTGTGGTCTGCTTTGGAACGGTCTCAAGATGCAGTGGGGTTAAATTTTGTACGCGGCAGTAGTCTCTGATAAGCTGGACATGGTCCAGGGCAGATTCCGCCATATTCATATCAGAATCAAAGAAAGCAATGGGATCCGTAAAGATGATTCCCAGAACAGACAGGGGAAAATGAAGAATTGCCTGTTCAATAAAAGACAGGGACGGCTGATTTACTGATATGTTAATGTCTGCATAAACGTATCGGAAAGAATTATCCAGCAGGGTCTGCACCTGGAAAGGGCCTTGGGTGCCGGGCAGCTGCGGAACGGTTATTCTGTTGTAATAAAAATATGTACCCCGGTAGTCATCCAGGCTGGCGACCATCTTTTGGGATGAAGTTTTTGAGTGTTCCTTTGACAGGGCTTCTTTAAAAGAGATGAGTCTGGAAATATGGTATCTTTTTAAAAGACGGTTCAGGCTGGACCTTGAACACCCTGGAAAAACAAATCTTTGAACCACCTGCAGGAGATCATCAAGACCAAGGTGAAGGCAGATTCTAAGCAGGACTACTACAATCTCCTGTTCCCGCGTCATTGCGGTCTTGATTGTTTTCGGGGTATGGGGGTTGTCTATTACAGATTTGCGTTTTTTCCATCGTCGGATGGTGGTTTCACTTACGCCAAATTTATCGGCAAGGTCTGAAATACTCGTCTGGGAGGCTTTCTGGATAAAAGCACGCTGGGCAGGGGTGGTCCTGGCATTTTTATGCAGGTTAATTCTCATATACGGGATGCTTCCTTTTTCGAACGCTTCAAACAATCCTGTGGGACTGGTTGGGGAAAATTAATTGCTGTACAGTAAAACCCAAATGACGACCTGGTTCATTGCACGGTAAATTTTGCCTGTTCAGACTCAAAAAGTCCTAGTTGTAATCTAATGGTAACAGGCGCATTTCAAAAAACAAGGTCAGGGCTGAATCAACATATTTTCCACACAATTCAATCCTGGGACTGAATTTTACAGGGCTTTACACCTAAACACTTTTTAGGTTGCATCCTTTACGGCCTTGATCATGGTGTCAGGGGGGACATCTGGAGATGGGAGGTGAAAAAGGTTCGATACTCGTCCTCCCGGTGGCTGACATAGAGTATGGTGCTCAGTCGTTCCCGTGCCACCTGTTCCAGGAAATCAAGTACGGCCAGGCGGTTTGGTTCATCCAGCCCCTGGGTGGCTTCATCCAGTATGAGCAACCTGGGAGTCTTGATCAGGGCCCTGGCAATGAGGACCAGGCGCTGATCGGCATAGGAAAGCTGGCGAAAAGGGGTGAGGGCCTCCTGGGCAAGACCTGTTCTCTCCAGCCATTTCATTGCTTTTTTTTCCTCTTCGGGGGTGTAGCGCCTGTAAAGGCCGATGGAGTCAAATAGACCAGAAATAATACAGTGCAGGGTATTGCCTGGAACGTGGTAATTTCTGTGCAGGTCCGGGCTGACAATACCCATGTGCTGCTTTAGTTCCCAGATGGATTCCCCAGTTCCCCGCTGGATGCCGAAGATGCGAAGGTCGTTCCGGTAGCAGGCCGGGTGATCCCCCATGATCATTTGGAGCAGGGTGGATTTTCCACATCCGTTAGGCCCTGTGACCAGGGTGTGCTCATGGGCGTGGATACAAAGGTCCAGGTCGGAAAATACCGGCTTGCCGTCATACCCGGCAGACCCCTTTTGAAGCCGGACAAGTTCCATTGATGGGACATCATCGGCACAGTCCCTGCCCGATGACTTTCCATTCTGAACCAGGTCTGCTATTGAGGCCTTGAAATCCGGAGGGCCTGTCCGGAGAATGGCTTCAACCTGATCCATAATTTCTGCCCGGGGACCTGCATGGGTCATTCGGCCGTTGACTATGCCCCCCACATGTGTGCACCAGTCCGGGAGATCTCCCCGGTTGTGGATTGTAATGAAAAGTTGAAGCCCCCATTGATGACAAACGGCCAGGGCCTTGTCAAGCTCGTCACGACTTGTCCGGTCCAGCCCTTCATAGGGAGCCTGAACCACCAGGCTTTCAACCCCCCGGGTGATTTGGGCGAGGAGCATGAGTTTTCTTGATTGACCGGTACTCAGCTGGCGGTATCCCTTGTCCATGGAATCTGCCATGGCAAATGCCCGGATCAGATCGCCATGGTCTTCCGGGTTGTTCAGAAAAGCGGCGGCCCGGGTGCCGGGGTCGATCCTGTCCAGATAATCGGTGTCGTCTTTTTTTAACTCTTCCTCGAACAATGCCTGCTGGCGTTTGAACGAGACAACCCCAGGATTTTTCGGCAGTTCCAGCAGGTCCGCTTTTACATCCGAAAGCTCTCCTGCGAGCAGCTTAAAAAAAGTATTAATCCCGGACCGGTTGGTTCCCACCAGACACCAGGCTTCCCCGGGCCCGGCCTCAAACCGGTCAACAAAAAGGTCATGGGCGCTGGCATTTATAATTCTCATGGTGTGTATTTGAGTCGCTTTTCTAGGGGTTTGGCAGGAAAAAATACCTGCCGGGGGCCGAATCGCCGTCGGCCAAAGGATGGCAGGCGGCGATTCAAGGCGTCTTTTGCGAATCTATATATCGGTGATCAAAAACCTGTGTTTGGGCGAGAAATTGCCCATGTCCAAGGAGCAAAAGATTCTGAAACCGGAGTGTACTGCTGTACATGAGGATTCCAGAATCTTGAAGCAACGCTGCAGATGGGTGAGTTTTTGTTCAAACACTATATAATCGGTTTCATGGCGCTCATATAATACCTTAATTCTTTGCCCACCTCTTCCACAGAGGTGTCGCGGATGGCCTCATTGACCTGGATCAGGCGGATATTGTCCACGCTGTTGTCGGCCGGATCAAGGCCCTTGCCAATGGCTTGTGTATCAATTGTTCGCATAAAGTCCTCAAGCATTGGCACGGCTTTATGGGCAAAGAGATAGCAGCCATACTCGGCGGTATCGGAAATAACCACATTCATTTCATAGAGTTTTTTCCGGGCAATGAGGTTGGCGATAAGCGGCACTTCGTGGAGGGACTCATAATAGGCTGATTCTTCGATGATGCCGGCTGAAACCATGGTGTCATAGGCCAGTTCAACACCTGCCTTGACCATGGCGATCATGAGAATACCCTTGTCGAAATATTCCTGTTCAGGGATATCGGCGTTGGTACAGGTTGATTTTTCAAAGGCGGTTTCAGCTGTCTCTGCCCGCCATTTGAGCAGGTTGACATCGTCATTGGCCCAGTCTTCCATCATGGTTCTGGAAAACTCACCGCCCATGATGTCGTCCATGTGCTTGTTGAACAGGGGGGCCAGGATTTCCTTGAGCTGTTCACTCAGGTCAAAGGCCATTATTTTGGCCGGGTTGGAAAGGCGGTCCATCATATTGGTGATGCCACCATGTTTCAGGGCTTCGGTAATTGTTTCCCAGCCGTATTGGATCAGCTTAGAGGCATAGCCCGCATCCACACCCTGTTCAATCATTTTGTCGTAACAGAGGATCGATCCCATCTGGAGAACACCGCAGAGGATAGTCTGCTCGCCCATGAGGTCGGATTTTACCTCTGCCACAAAAGAGGAAGCAAGAACCCCTGCCCGGTGGCCGCCGGTGCCCGCAGCATAGGCCTTTGCCAGCTCAAACCCTTCTCCCCGGGGATCGTTTTCCCGGTGTACGGCAATGAGGGTGGGCACACCAAAACCACGTTTGTATTCTTCCCTGACCTCTGTGCCAGGGGATTTGGGCGCCACCATGATCACGGTAAGATCTTTTCGGATCTGCATGCCTTCTTCGACGATGTTAAATCCATGGGAATAGGAGAGACAGGCATTTTTTTTCATCAGGGGCATGACTTTCTCAATCACATTGGTGTGCTGTTTGTCAGGGGTCAGGTTGATGACCAGATCGGCACTGGGCAGCATGGTTTCATAGGTCCCCACACTGAATCCGTTTTCCGTGGCATTTTTCCAGGACTGCCTTTTTTCACTGATGGCAGATTCCCGCAAGGTATAGGATACATCCAGGCCGCTGTCCCTCAGGTTAAGACCCTGGTGAAGGCCCTGGGCGCCGCATCCTACGATGACTATTTTTTTCCCCTTCAGAGCTTCCACGCCATTGAACTCAGAAGCGTCCATGAACCGGCACTGGGATAATTCTTCAAGTTGCAGCCGCAGTGGCAATCCGTTAAAATAATTTTTACCCATTTCCCTGCTCCTTACTTTATATGGTTTCATCAAAAAAATGATTGTTAAACTCTTGTGTTCTTTAAATGGCTTATTTTATATGTTGCGTCAAATGAATTGTTTGCAACGCTGCATTGCGAAGAGTGAAACAAAGTGGTATACACAGAAGAAACATTAACTTTGACCCGCAGAGTCCCCATATGGATATTCGGACCTTACAGATTTTCAGACATCTTTCCGGCTCCCTTCATTTTGCCCGGACAAGCATGGCCTGCAACATTACCCCTTCTGCCTTGACCCGGATGATCCAGCGCCTGGAGGCTGAGGTGGGGCAATCCCTTTTTGTTCGGGACAACCGGTCCGTTGAATTGACCTTTGCCGGCCAGGCCTTTAAGAAATACGCCGAGGATGTGATCCAGCGTTGGGACCGCCTGCAGATGGAATGGTCAGAGGATGACGTCCTCCGGGGTGAAATTTCCCTATATTGCTCGGTCACAGCGGCCTATAGCATCCTGCCCGATATCATCGCCCGATACCGGGTGATTCATCCCAAGGTACAGATCAAGCTTGAAACCGGTGATCCTGCTAAATCCATAGCCCTGATTGTCAACCGGGACGTGGATGTGGTCATTGCGGCCCTGCCGGAAAAGATACCCCATAACCTGAGTTTTTTGAAAATGATCACAAGTCCCCTTGTATTCATAGCCCCCAAGCGCTTCCCCAGTATTATTCAATATCGGAATGGCAGGATCGACTGGGAAAAAACCCCCATGATCCTTCCCGATGTCGGCTTAAGTCGGGAACGCATGGACCTGTGGTTTGCCAGGCACCAGCAGGTGCCCAACATCTATTCCCGGGTGGCCGGTCATGAGGGCATCATCGCCTTGGTCAATCTGGGATGCGGCATTGGGCTTGTACCGGAACTGGTCCTTGAAAAAAGCCCGCTCATGGACGATATGATGATTCTGAATGACCTGCCGGAACTGCCACCCTATGAAATTGGACTCTGCACCATTGAAAAAAATCTATCCAGGCCCATGATCCGGGCCCTCTGGGATCTGGCAGCCAGGACAACGAGATAAAATTCATCCCCTTCCATTCTATAGGGCAGTGACAAACAGGTCATTATGACTTTTCTATACGATATCAACATCATAATGGATCGTATATTTGGTCAAAAGCTCACTTACCTTCTGGCTTATTGTTTTCTTATCCACGCCTTTTGCCGGTTTTATTGTTATTTTTGCACAGGTGCCATAAACTTTGTCTTCATTCACTTTTACGGAAAATGAGTCTGCCAGGCCCTCAAGTCCGGCAAGTTCTTTTTCATATACCCTTCTGGTTGCATCCCATTTCAAGGCGGGTTTAAAGACCTTGCCAACTGCTGTCAGAGGAATTTGTTCTATCACAATGATCTCTTTAGGTATGGCTGCCCGCTCGCCAATGTTCTTTTTGGCCCACTCCATTATGTCTTCGCTACTGATCTTTGAATTTTCTGCAACTTCCACATATGCCACCGGAACTTCACCGGCATGGGCATCCGGACGCCCTATTGCGGCAACCATTTTAACTTCTTTCATTCTATAAAGAGGTTCTTCGATCATTGCAGGATCGATGTTGTGGCCACCTCGAATGATCAGTTCTTTTTTTCTTCCGGTCAAAAAGAAAAAACCATCCTCATCCTGACGACCAAGGTCACCGGAGTTGAACCATCCGTCCTGCACCCAGATTCCCCTGTTGTGTTCCTCTTCAACATATCCCTTGAAAACACAGGGGCCTGAGATGCATACAGATCCGATTTCTCCTGTTTCAGCATCCCTCAGAAAATTGCCATCATCATCGGTGACAACAACTTTCATTTTCTGATAGGGCAGGGGGAACCCTATACTTCCTATTTTCCTTTCTCCATCCTTGGGATTGACGGCACATGCACAGGTGGATTCGGTAAGCCCGTATCCCTCAAGTATTTTCATGCCTGTATGCTCCTCAAAACGATTGAAAAGCTCTACACTCAGTGGTGCGGCACCGCAAATGAGGTATTTGAGTGATGAAATGTCTGAATCTTCCACCGGGATTTCAATAAGGCCGGATAGGACCGTGGGAACACAGGAAAAAAATGACGGCTTGAAATGATCCACTATTTTATAAAAATTCTTCAAGATTGAAACATCACGGAATCCTGTGGGAGAGAGAATTACTACATGCCCTCCCACGGAAAAGGGGAGCAGTCCGGTTATGCACGTTCCGTTACAGTGGAATAACGGCAGGCCCACCATTACCGTTTCACCAGGTTGAAAGTTTGTGACGGTCTTTAGATCCCACATAAGGAAAACCTCGTTAAAATGAGATCGCCTCGCAAGTTTTGGTCTGCCCGTTGTTCCCCCTGTATGATAAAGGGAGGCAATATCGTCCGGGTCTATGTTTCTTTCAAAAATCAACTGATCACCAGGGTATGTTTCAACTTTTTCATCATACCCGTATATCCCCTCTGCTTCGTCTGAAGGGCCAAAAACCCGTATAACGCTCGTAAGAGTGGGAATTTGCCCCCTGATAGCGTCGACTTTTTTCCAGATATCCGAGCCTGGAAAATCTCCCAGGCCCACAAGAACCTTTGTTCCAGCTGCTATGCAGATATCTCTTATGGTTTCAGGCTCAAGTAAAGGATTGATGGGATTTGCAATACCCACAGCCTCGGCTCCCCACAAGATATAATGTGTCTGGGGAAGAGCTGGAAGAAGGTAAGTTACAACATCATCCGGCCCAACCCCTAAATCGTGGAGCATATTTGCCGTCTGCCGTATTTTACCCATAAACTCTTTGTAGCTTATCTCCAGGGGCTTATTGTATCCATCTCCATTGAGCAGAAAACTTATAGCTGTGGCATCAGGATTGATCTCTGCACCCTTTCTTATCAGCTCATAGGTGTTTTTTTCAATGACGAGTTCTGAGACAGGTGTGGTTTCTATTTTCTTAATATCAGCAACATTACGAATAGTATAGCCCTGTTCCATTGATTTTCTCCTGTTAATTAGCCGTGCTTGTTTAGAACCTTTTTAAAAAGTATAGTGCCTGAATTTTTAAAAAGGCCCTTTGCATATATCAACACTGAAATACCATAGATACGGTAATCTGTTACTTTAATGGGGCATGGGATGCAACAGATTTGTTGAATTCAACCTAAAAGTTGCATTCCTGGATTTTGTTTTTGAACTAAGACATCTCAACTTTCTGAGAGGTGAATCTATCTCAAAACGCCCACCAATTGTGGTTTTTGTCATCAGATAGTGGGAAACATGCAACAGTTTGCCCCATGATCACGTCAAACATGACGGTTATGACCTTCTAAAACAACTCATGGAATCATGGCCAGTTGCACTATTCTCTTCAGGGCATTAATATAGGAAATATTGGCCAGTTTTTCATTGCAAGGCTCGATTTGAATGGGTATTCAGAAATGTTGACAAAAGATTCTGCATGGTCTACATTGAACGAACATTCAAAATAAGTGTAACTGTGAATCTTGTCGCCTTTGATGTAAGGGACTCAGGAAGAAATCAACTCAACAGGTACTGGAAGCTATTATGAAATTTGATATTCCCTACATTCCGGACAGGGATTACACCCATTTTATACAACGTCACAGGGACCGGATCGATTCGGTTTACTTTGGACTCCACCAGGGGCATGTGCTCGACTCAAGGTTAAGGTTCAAGCAAGTTGACACGGAAAGTCTTGCCGTACAGCTCAATGGGCTTTTGGTTCCCCATACCTATTGTCTGTTGAACTCACGGTTCGTGGCGCCTGATCTCTACTTTGACCCTTTGTTTTTGAACGGGCTCATGGAAAATCTTGAGATACTCATGGATCGCTCTATCCTTGACGGAATCATCTTTTGTGATGCCTATCTTCTCAATGCCCTGTCAATCCATGGCGGAGAAGCCCTTCGTGAGCTTGAAGCGGTTCCTGGCATCAACTGCATGATAGACTCCATGGACAAAGCCCGGGCCTTTCTGGAACTCGTTGACCAGACCGTGTTCAAACGCCCGTCAAAACTTGTCCTGGACAGATCTTTGAACCGGAACCCCAAAGCCCTTGAAATCCTTGTGGCCCAGCTGAAGAAGGAATATCCGGGTTTGAGGCTTGAACTCCTTGCCAACGAGGGGTGCCTCTACCATTGCCCGTTCAAGCTTGCCCACGATGCTCAGATTTCGCTGACAAATACCGGGCTTGTCCGGGAACGGGGATATGAGTTCAACCGGGAGATGGGGTGCATGAAGGTGTTGTTCAACAATCCAGAGCGCCTGTTCAAGTCTCCGTTTATCAGGCCCGAGGATATTGACGACTATTCCCACCTGGTTGATACCATCAAAATTTCGGGCAGAACCCTTGGCAAAGATTTCCTTGAAAACACCGTTACAGCTTATATTCAGGGATCCTATGGGGGAAACCTCCTGGATATTTTAGATGCCATGAGGTGGATGGCAGGCCATTATTTTGTGGACAACAAAAAGATTTCAAAAAAAGATGTAAATAAATTATCCAATTGCACAAAAGAGTGCAGCCAGTGCGACTACTGCAAAAAGATGCTTGACTCAACCACCCAAAATAAATCGATTCAATTCAACAGATACTCCCGGAAAAATATGAGTGTTTGACCCATAGGGAGCGAACGGAAACCATATGAACAAAAGAATTCTCATTAACTTTCCCCCAGACAGGCCGTTGGCCCCCTGCCCGGCCCCGCCCGGGATTGTGGATATCATGCACAACCCCATGGAGGGACTGAAAAATAAAGAGCCAAGGAGACAGTGATTATGATTTTAGGAATTTCCGGCAGCCCCCGAAAAGACAGAATAACGGCACATGCCGTGAAGCATGTATTAGCTCACTGTGAAGGAGAAACCCAATACATTTCGCTTTTTCACAAGCATATAGGCGGTTGTATTGCCTGTCTGGGTTGTACAAAGGACAACAGATGTGTGGTCAAAGACGATTTTCAGGAAATAGTAGAGGCCATGGTGAAAGCAGATGCCATCGTCCTGGGGGTGCCCAACTATTACGATGTGCCCAACGGGCTGTCCCACTGCTTGCTGGAGCGCTGTTTCTGCCTTCGTCATCAAGGGGCCTTTCCCTTAAGGGATAAACCTTTTATCGTTTTTTCCACAGGGTATTCTGCTGATGAAGAAAACAGCCAGGTTTTAAAGATTCTGGATCATTTTGTCTTGATGAACAAGGCAAAAGTGGTGTCCAGGTTCCTGGTGGGTGCTTTTTCCCAGTGTTATACCTGTAAATTCGGTCTGACGTGTGCGGATGGTAATGTTGTAAAGAACAACGGTTTTGTGGATAAGTTGACTCCGGATATGCTGCCGCCGGAATTTGATAAACAACCCGACGCAATGGCCAAATGCGAAAACGCGGCACACCTGCTAAGTGAGATACTCAGCACAGACAAATAAGGTCTTGATTACTGTTTCGGCCTCCTGGGTGTGGAGCCACCACTGCCGCCTTGAGTTTCGTGCCTACCAGGAATGCAGAGCCGGCAGATGTTTACCTGACAAAGAAACAAATGTTCATCAGGGAGGCAGATGCCCACATCATCACGGCATAGTGCCAGTTGCTTTGAACAATTCCGCTGGCTGAGACCTGATATCGGCTCACCAGGGCCAGGCCGACGCCTGACAGCGGACTGCTGCCAGTTGAAATCGCCCAACTGCTGAGGAAAAGAAAACCCAGTTGGGACGGGTCCATCTTGAGGGGTAACAGCAGCGGACTGATGATCGATATGCTGACAATCGGATGGACGCCCATAATCCCGGCAATAATGACCAGCCCCAGGATGATGGAAAATAACACCGGTGTAAAGGTTGAATTGCCCAGGCTGAAAAGCTCCGGGTACACAAGGATAACCGATTTAACGCCGGCAGCGAAAATCCCTGCCGCAAGAAAAAGAACAAATTGGCTGCCGACAGCTTTGAGCTTGTTATCAATAAAAGAGTGCAATGTTTTCACCCTTGGCCGGCATTTCATAAAAATAAGGGCACCGGCAGGCGAGAGTATACAGATGATATTCAAGATATTCATTTCAGGCTTGAAATAATGCACACAGATGACCAGTGCTGCAAGGTGAACTGGCATGGTCAATGTGTTTACCTTAAAGGGGTACCCGGAGAATTCATCCTTACTGAAATAGCAAACTTCGATAATAGAATAGCCAATGGCCAGAAGACTCATGAGGGCGCCGGGCAGCAATGTTCTCTGCCAGGACATTCCTGGGGCATAGGTCAGTGCGACACCCGTGGCCACAAAAAAAGGAGACCACCAGGCAGCGGAGCAAAAGGAGCGGGCGAGAATAATCTGCTGACTCCTGTTCAAGGTCCCGTTTTGCTGAATTCGGTCTCCAAAAACAAACAGCACGGACATATTGATGACCGATGCCAGCAGGTGGGTCCCAATCGCCGTTTTAATTGCAGCCCTTTTTCCTGTGGGCAGGGAATTCTTTTCAATCTCGGAACTGGTCAGGGAAAGAAAGGAAACTGCTACAAACATGGCCAGAAGGGGCAGATTAAGGGTAAGAACCATCGTCCAGCCAAGGAAGACGCCGTGGAGGGCCGAGAAAACCTGGGTGATGATGCCCAGGGCACCGAGCACCAGTGACTGGGTGCGGATACCCCGGCCAAGGGTCGGCCACATTAAAACCGGCACAAGCCAGGCCAGTAATGCCGGTATCATCCATGCAACCGGCATCACGATATTTAAAAGGTATACGGCAAGTGTGCCAACGATAATCCATCCAATATATTTTTCCATTTTTCAGCAACACCTTAGGTCTGGCATATTTGTCATCTTGATTTGTAAAAAAAACTTTGAATATAACGAATAAAAAGCCTGGTTTCAATATTTTTTTAAAATAATATTTACAATTTACCGGTGGGTATCTTTTAAGCTGTCTTCTTTGTTGTGTTAATGGGCAAATATTTCAATATGATCCCATTGACGCACCTTGAATACGACTTAAAATCCTATGCCTGTTTTGCGTGTGACCCTGGGTTCTCTGAAATTTAGCTTGTCTTTAAAAACATACAAAAAAGTGGTTAAAGTAGACATAAATGTAATAAAAATGGAAAACTGCTATTTTTAACTTAATTTAAAAATAGCAGTTCATAAATATAATATGCTTATAATATAAAAATGTTATAAAATAAAATGACATTATGTCGACCTTTCTGTCTGTCTGGCATTTAATTTGCTTGCTTATTTTTGCGAGCCTGTAACCGTTTATTCAGTTACCCAACAACTTTGTTCTTTCAAAGGAGAAAACATGAAAAAAACAACGCTGGAAAAAATTTTTGAATATGCATCCATGCCGGTTCAAGGCACCTTATCTCGAAAATTACGAAAAGATGTCCACTGCCAGATCAATGAGGGTAAAGTTTATACTGCCGCGACTTTTTTCCTTGGCGAAGAGTTTGTACGCATTACGGAAAAAGAAAAAGGACAGACCATTAACACCTACTATGACTGGGAAAATATTGTATCCGTAAGAACTACAGCAAGTACTGAATAATAAAATAAGGAGGCGATTGTGACACAGCTGGAGAAGGAGGATCTTACCCTCTGTCCGAACCTGGGAAAGGAAACTGGTTGTGATGACCAGGAACTTGTTATTCCCTTAAGTCCCTTGTCCCTGATGATGGAAATAACAAATGCTGCCGGGCTTGAAGTCACCTATCAGTATGACGACCTTGTATTTGTTTCTCACAACCTTTTTATTTACAAATTCACAGAAACCGGTAGAAAGGTGGATATATTTTTCAACAAAGATTGTGAAGCCGATGCCGAACAAAGGCTTATGAAAACATTGCTTGTGGCAGCAGAAGACAAGGGCATCACCTTATCAAAACAGGGCCATTACACGTTATCAGAGACAGATGAAGAAAATATCTCCATTAACTTCTTAGAAGACTCCTGATTTTTTTTATACAGACTTATTTCTATATTACAGATATCCTCATGTCATTTCCATCCGAACAAAGAGGTTAGGCCCATTATCAAAATAAAACCTCCCACATGGCGTGTCTTTTAAGCCGTCCTCTTCGTTGCCTTAATGGGCGCATATTTCAATATGCTCCCATTAACGCGCCTTGAATACGACTTAAAATTCTACACCATGTTTTGGAAGATTTTATTGCGATCATGGGCCTTAAACATGGATTTTAAAATCTGTTGATAAGGGGCTTAGTGGTTTATGGGAAAAAAATGTATAGGTTTGATTTTTATCTGTTTAATGGGTTTTATGACAATTTGTGATGGCTATGCCCAGGCGGCTCCGTCGGATGAGATTACAATTATCGTTCCTCGTAATGTGATTGCCAATATGATCAAATCCACCTTGCCGCTGAACCTTGAAAAAGCAGACTATTTAAAAGGACGCCTGTGGATTCACGCCATTGATAACATAACAATTGGCTCTGACAAGGTGGCGTTTGAGATGAATATCCAGGGTAGAAACATTAAATTAGAAACCCACCTGGGCAACCAGGCTTTGTGGATGGAGATAGGTAACTTTAATGCCGATTTCGACTCCAGTTTTTCTTTGCGTTATGATGCCTCCAAACGAGTACTCCATGTTACGCCCCATGTATTGCAAAAAAACAGTGACAAAAAAGAAAACAAAATAGCGGCGAACCTGCTGCAGTTAATGTCCCTTGCCAACGGCGTGGAATACCCCATTGAAATTAAGAAACTTCAGCCTGTTTTAACCCAGATTGGCAGCGACCAGTTTAATATTGATATGGATATTACAAATATTTACACAGAAAAGGGCAGGGTGTTGATCAGTGGTCGGCCAAAGCTTGAAAAATTAAAATAGGCATTCCTGTCGTCAATATCCCTGGCCGATTCGGGTGTATACATTTTTTTTGTTAAATGGGATTACAACTCCACCGTGGTCTCCTGGAGCATGAGTCCGACCCCCCGGACAGAAGGGATTTTTTCCGGCATTTCCTTGAGCAGGCGGGCAGTCTCACGGTTCTTTCGTATTTTTACATGGTAGGCATAATCCAGGCGCTCTCCCTGCTGCATATCCCTTAATGTAATCAGGACAAAGGTTTTGCAATATTTTCTCAGCAGTGCTTCAAGCTCGTGCCTGTTTTCATCATTGCTGTTAATGTTGAAACGCAGCATACCGTCAAAGGTGCTGGGTTGTCCAAGGGGTGTTACGTGGAGTAAAAGTGCCGTGAGCACGAATCCCAGGGTTCCGACAACAGCAACGTTGTATGCGCCGACCCCGCATCCGATTCCGGCGGCCAGGGCGGAAAACATGAACAGGATGTCCCTGGGGTCCTTGAAGCTTGTCCTGAATCTTATGATGGCAAGGGCGCCGATCATTCCAAGCCCACGTGCAAGACTGTCACCAATGGCATGAACAACGGTGGCCGCCACGATGGAGCTCAGGATTACGGCCTGGACATAGGTTCTTGAATAGGAAAGTCCCCTGAAGGTTTTAATATAGGTTATCCCTATGGTTACCGACAGGAGGAATGCCACAAACATGGTATAGATGATAATCAGCAGTCCGGAATGGGATGTCGCCGTTTGAAGTGTCAGTGTATCTAACATTTTATTCTCCGTATTTCATAGTCAGACAGATGAACCGTCCAATGGGAAAGAGATCTTATCCCAGATTTGTTGTTTATAAAATTGCCGAAACCCTTGAATCGTCATCATGGCGATGGAGGACCATGAGTTCGGATGCCCCGGTAAGGTACTTTGAAAAACTGCGCCGTTCCAGGTTGAAAAACCGAATAAGGTCAACCATCCAGAGGGGAACCCGGGAGGTATAGCATTTTAGTTCCAGAACCACGGCACATCCTGGATCAAATGCCAGGGTATGATCACATGAAACCATCTCACCATGTCCCGGAACAGGTCGGTATTCTGCCTCCTGCCGGAATCTCAGGTCAATGTCAAATGTGATCCGTGCATAATCGTCCACATCGCTGATCCATGCATTCCTGAGATATTGCGTCAGGATTTTAGGGGCGGCATTGTAGGTGTAAACCATCCGTTCAAACAGTTTTTTATTGCGCTGTTCTTCCAGGCTTTGCCCATCATTTTTAGGTTCAAAACCAGGTTCGGTGTACACCTTGTACCACTCCTTATCCATCACCGGGGCCCGGTATTTTCTGGCCACCCCGCCTGTTTTCTGCTTGATTTCAAGAAAATATGGCGGTTTCGGATGATCTCCGTAGGAACGAACACGCAAGTTGAACCGGTTCTGCACACCCTCAAGGCGCCTTCGCAGGAACAGATAGTCGGGTGAATCAAGATAGATGCTGTTCACCCTGTAATAGCCATTGGCCGAATTGCCGGCGTATTTATCCAGGGAACAATAAACCGATGCAAATTTTGCGATGGGATCCATCATTTCAATGGGAATTAAATATTTCAGTTCATACCGCTCAAGCAGAGCAGGAATGGCTTTTTGTTTAGGATTACCCAAGAAAATAGTTCCTTATCAGAGAATGTAATTTTTAAAGGGCTTTTCCGGAAGTTTTCCCATTATGTCCATTAATTCGATGAATCTGTTGCGAATATTAAACGCTGTTTTTTCAAGCTGGAGATCACTTTTGATGATGGATTCCCTTATTTTCAGAAGGTTCAGGGGATCCATGCCATCTATCTTTAAATAGGTTTTCAAGGAAACTTTGGCATTACCGTTTTGTCTGTTTGCTTCAAGCAGGGTGTATTGTCTGATCAACCGATCCAGTGAACGGGTCTGGGAGATTTTCTTTTCAGCAAGGGCCCTCACTTCCTCATTGTACTGCAGGCGCTCTTTCATGAAGTTTATTTTCTTTAGGTTTACCCCATCCTGGTCGGAATTAATAAACGGCAATTTGACGGCCAATTCAATGGAACAGGCCTTTTCCATATCATCGTTATCATCGCTGTCGTAGGCGACTTGAAAAAAGTTTAAATAATTTCGGTTCTTTGCCTGCTCCAGCCTGTACTTGCTGTCTGCGAGGTCCATTTTATTTTTCTGGTCTTCTAATTTGACGTTGTTGACTTTAGCTTCCTGGGGCAATTCGTGAATTTTCTTTTCAATTACACTGATCGGGATAAGGGGAGTCTTGTCAAAAGCAACAGGCCTTTGTGAATCTGCTGCAACAGCTATCTCATGCTCGATTCCGGTAATTTTATTTTCAAGTCCCACAAGTTCCAGCCTGAGATCAGTCAGCAGTTCCTCTGCCGAAATCAGGTCACTGATATCAAATGAAACACTTCCGGCACTCTTTTTTTTGAGCACATGGATTCTGTCCTCACACACGGCTGCCAACTGTTGCTTCAGGTCGACCATGGTTCTTGATTCAAGATAATCCAGAACCAGTTCATAGCGCAACTTCAGGGCCGTGTTGTAGTAGTCCCTCTCCTCGGTTCGGCAGGATTGGCTGGCAAGTTCGGTTACCTGTCTTGTATACCGGGTTTCGCCCCACCCCTTGGGATAAAGTCGAAGTGAATACTTCTGTTTTTCCAGGTCGAACTCCTGGGTCTCTGTCCTGAACTCCATGCGATCAATGTAGGGGGTGCTGGAAGGTGCCTCGTTCAGATATCGGGTAAGCTCCTGCTGATTTTGAAGCTTAAGGTCCTTTTCGGCTGTGAGGACGAAGCTGTCAATGGTCAATTTGTTCATGTCCTCAAGGGCATGGGCGCTGCCGTAACCCGTGAGAATTGAAAAAAGAACTGCCAGTATGATACACAGATTTTTCATTAATTCACCTTTATCTTGCATGTTTTTGATTTGGTTTTGTGACCCTGATCAAAACAGATGATCAGACTGTTTTTTTCTTTTCCTGAGGCAACACCCTCTGGCTGGAGATCATTAAAATGGGCGAGGCAGACTGGTGTCCCGGTGGCTTCATCAAGCTTCCAGAGCGTTCCAGACCGGGATCCTTTGTCTTTCATCAAGGGGGTCCCTGTGAGATAAAGGATCCCTTTAAAATAAAGCAGGTCTGAGATTCCCTCCTGCAATTGTCCCTTCCCAGGTATCAGGCTGAAACTTCGCCATATGGAAATTTGATGGGGCTTGAAGGTTTGGGTTTCCATGGCGCAGTCAATTTCATCGATCTTGAGAATAACCGATTCTTTGTTCATCAGAGGTGCTTTGAAGCCCAGGAAAAGAGATCCCTCCCTGTACATCATACCTTCCATATCAAGGTTTTTTTTCGAAATGGCACCAAGGATAAAGTCTGCCCATGGTTGACCTGCCTCTCGCTGGGCATGGGTCATGAGCTGGGAATAAAGATCTATTGTTTTAACAAGTGTGAAATGATTTCCCTGTCGCTGGACAGAGACGAGGTTTTTTCTTGTCTCCTTGACTTTGCCGTTTTTGGCGGTGCTAAGGGATGATGAGATATAGAGAATTCCTTGATCTGCTTCGGCCACAGATTCCATATCATCAATTTTCTCTAATCCAGCAATGGCCGTTTCCCTGGTGATCCTGCCATGGGAATCCATGAGCATCACAAGCGGGGCATTACCGGGTGTGTCATCACTCAACACCATGTATCTGTCAATATCTTTAAGGTACAAGAGTGCTGACGCTTCAATCCCCTGGGTTTCAAGGGGGATGATCGGCAGGATATCTTCCTCAAACAAAAAGTTCTTACAGGCCAGCAGAACATCTGCAACGCTTTCTGAAGGGGTAAATAACCGTTTCAACTGCTCAACACCCCCCGGTTTTTTTACAGATGAGGTGATCAACACCTTTTCTCCCAGAATGAAATGATTGTTTTCAGGTATCTGGATGACCACTTCCCGACCCCACATCTGCAGGTCGGGATGTTTTCTCAACCGTTCCGGATAGGCCACGATTCGTGCTCCGATGCCAATCACAACACCGGTAATATTTCTGTCTGCAATGGCAAGGGATGCCACGTTAACATGCTCGTCCATGGCGATGTCTGCGTATGCATTTTCATAGATGTAACCTTTTATAAACGAGGGTGTCCTTGTATGGAGGGTTAAAATCGGAGCAAAAGGGGACACCTTTGCCCCGGGCTTGAAGTTCACCGAGCCAATGATGCCTGAAATTTGCGCATAAATATTTAATTTGTTGTTTTCATTAGCGAGCAGGGTCAACTCTTGTTCAAGCCGTTCAACCTGAATTTTGACGGGGTTTTTTGAGTTGGCCAGGATTTTTTCAAAAAGTTCAATCTGGATTGCAAGGGGATTGACGCAAAGGCTGAGTTCTTCTTTTAAACTTTTGATCTTCAATTCCATGGGACTGCTGCCTTCAGCGTTGCCATAGCCGCCGTTACCGGAAATACTTTTTAAACCTGAAAGCAGTGACTTGTTAATTTTATACTGGTTCTCAAGTTGCGCGATCTGGTTTCTAAGCTCACTCTCTTTGGCGGCTTTTTCTGCCTTTAACTGCCTCAGTCGTGATTGAATTTCTGATTTGTCCACCCCTTTCTGGGCCTTTAATTGATCCAGCTGGTGGGAGATCTGATTGATCTTTAACATCAGATCCGGGCTGCTGAGCTCAACCAGCAACATTCCCTGTTCAACGGATTGACCTTCAGTAACATTGATTTTTTTGATTTCAACTGCACCTTCAAAATTAACGACAATTTCACGGGTCTCTGCAATGCCATAAAAATTTGAACTCTCTAGGCCATAGAAACGGGTGATGGCAACGGTTGCAACCAGGATAATGAACCATACGGCATAAAGCCCCCCGTTTCCCTTGTTTTGTCTGCGCAATTTCATCTCTCCTGAATGTTTATCTTGTTTGCTGAATCTGGCCTGGATGCCAACCCGTCAATCAGGGATAAGATAGTCGTCCACTGCATTATTCCTTTTTTCAACATGGGATTTGAGATAGACGAGGCTGTTAATAAAGTCATCGGGAGTTTTGAGAAGGGTGTATCCCACCTGCTCACCGTCCTCGCCCACCACATAATTATAAATGAGGTTATGGGCATCTTCATAAATGGCCTGCATATTTTCTGTATTAAAGTAATCTGCGACTGTGGTTTCACAGTAATTCTGATATAGGTTATGGTATTGGGTCTGTTCAAGCATCCGGCTGATCAGGGGCCAGGCGTCCAATGTGTCTTCATCCAGTTCAAGGGCAAGGGGAGGCTGGCCGGCAAGGTCCGAATCTTTGAGTGCTTCATTGTTATCCCAGGGAATCCATTTCAGCACACCACCATCGTTGTATAGGTAGTAGTTATGGGCCATTTTGCCATAGGTGTCCCAGTTCTGGATAACCGTATTCACCGCAAGCCAGTTGAGAAAACCATCCACATCAAAAACAGACTCAAGGTTGGTTTTCCAGGTTTCACTGTCAGTAACGGTATCGTTGATGGCATCGTACAATGCGTTGACATCACTGTAATCGGCATCACCCTTATTGGTCTCCTTGTCAAATTCTTCTTCTGAAAGGGTCCCGCCTCCGAAACTTGCCGAGGTACCATCGGGTTTATAAAGGTTTCCGTCTGAAGTTGAAAACTGTGCCTCCAGCATGGGTTCGGCAGGGACTTCAACCATTGTATAGAGTCCGAAATATTTGGCCCCTTCTCCATCTCCACAATCGATAAAGAGTCGATAAAAGGCGGTTCTTGGCGCAGGAACACCAAGCCCCCTGAATATATCTGCCACAACTTTTTCCCTGATGAGGCTGTCATCTTTATACCCGCTGGAAAGGGTGAGTTTTTTAAATCCATAAAATCGTTGATCATCAATTTCCGGGTAGGTATCCTCAAATTCATCAAAATCAAACCGGAACGGCATCTTATATGTGCCGGCTGTCCAGGCATCCTTTAAAGAGGAGTTGCCTTTAAAACGCACCCCCACATAATTCCATGTGATTCCGTTGAATTTGAGTGTACAGGGAACCCAGATGGGATTTTCAGTCAGTTCCACAATTTCTTGGTTCATTTCATCTGCGGGGACCATTTCGTCCGGGGGGACCATACCATCTGTGGGGTCTATACCATCTGTGGGGTCTATACCATCTGGGGGGTCTATACCATCTGGGGGGTCTATACCATCTGGGGGAGTCATCCCATCTGGAAGGGCTATTCCATCCTGGGGTGTCGTTCCCATGGCAGTATCTGTTTGTGACCCAAACGAACCGTAGGCAGATACAAGATTTTCATCGGTCATCATCGCTTCCCAGTCGGAGGCTGTCAGGGTGAGGTCAATACGTCCCACTGTCTCTTCATTAAATACTATCCCATAATTTGCGGATGCATCATCGCCATGGGTTTGGGCTGTCCAGCCCTCGGGCCGGGAGGTTTCATCTTCACTGGCTGTGGTTTCTGTGGCATCAGAGCTGTCAGTTGTGCCACTGCTGCTTGAAGTGCCATTACTTTTACAGGCCCCCAGTAACATGGACAGACAGATCAATAAAATCCCAATGGAGCCTATTGTTCGTTTCATCTGCATGAATTTTTCTCCTCAAATAATGATCAAAGTTGCGTTAGCCGATATCGTGATTAAACATTGTTTACCCGGTTAGATTCCAGCTATATCCAATAATCGTGTGGTAATTGGGATGACTTTGTGTGGAAAAGAAGAGTATTCCACCTCCAGGTTGTCAGGTGGGGGCCTTGCCCGGACAAATTCGTTTCCATTGGATAATGCACCCTGTCAATTCTCCATTTGTCCACATATTTTGCCTGTTTGAACCACACAATTGAGTGTTATCATTTATTTAAATTTGAACATTGAGGCAAATGTCCATAAACAAGGAAAATTTAAAAAATGATGACCCAAGAAATCCTTAAAATGAATCGTTTGAAGAAAGCCGCTATTCCACTAATCCTTTCTATCGTTTTTAACGTATCCCCTTTGTTTGCCGATTCCTTTTCAACGGCTAAGATAAGACGGGAACAGATCCACAAGGTGAACCCTGCCGTTGTCTATGTGAATCAGACCATCCAGGCGGGTTCGCAAGACGGATCATCCTGGTCCACAGCCTATGCGTCCCTGGCTGAAGCCTTAAGCTGTGATCTTACGGGTAAAAAAGAGATATGGGTGGCAAAAGGAACCTATTATCCCACCAGGGAAAAGGATCGGAATGCAAGTTTTACCCTGGTTCCTGGAATCAGTATTTTTGGCGGATTCCAGGGCAGTGAAGTCCTTCGGGCCCAACGGAACTGGAACAAAAATCCCACGGTGCTGTCCGGGGAAATCGGAGATCCCACGGATATGGCCGACAATGTGTATCATGTGGTTACCGGGGCAGACGATGCCGTCATGGACGGATTTACCATTCAGGACGGGTATGCGGTACTAGGCCCCGATGATATTGATGACAGTGGCTGTCTCGTGGAGGTTCCAGAAGCTGCTGGAAGTTTGGAAAATCTTCGTATTGTGACAAATATAAAATTATCTGCAGGGGGAGGGCTGTTAAATGTTCATGCTGGAACCCTTACCCGTAACTGTAAATTTTATAACAACTATGCAGGCAAGGGTGGAGCTGTCTATAATATGGTCACCCGGTACTGGGATCCCGGCGACATGGACGCCGAAGTTACGGGTGAGATGCCTTTTTTTCAAAATTGTATATTTGAAAACAACCATGCCACGGAGCGGGGTGGGGCTGTGAACAATGATTTTATGACGTCTTCGACTTTTGTGAGTTGTGTTTTTGCCAATAACAGCTGTAGTGCAAAGGGTGGTGCATTGTATGCGGACATGGGCAGTCCCGTTTATCTCATGAATGTCCTTTTCTGCCACAACGAAGCGGAACGGGGAGGGGCGCTGGTGGCCGACGGATCCTCTTCACACAGGATGGTGTTTACGACATTTATTGGTAATATGGCCTATGATATCGGCGCAGCACTTTACCAGGGGACTTATATGGGGGAACAGGGGGACCAAAGGTCTTTCATCGGCAACGAGGTCCATCTCTATCGATCTGTTCTGCTTTCAAATATCAGCATATCCTCTCCATCTTCCATCAGTAACTGGCACGATTCCCGTGTAACCTGCGACAAAGAATCCATTGTGGAATATACCGACGGCACCCTTGCCATTGCCGATTATCTGGATGAAAAAACTTACATCACTAAGTCCCAGGAATTCGGGTTTCACCCCCATCGAAAGGTGGATATCGAATACTGGACAGAAGTTTTTGATTGTGATGAAAACCGTTTGTATACGGCATACGACTATGACACAGAGGCTGTGGCCGGCACCCCGGGCACCATATATGTGGATGGCGATGCCCTAGAAGGTGGGGATGGTACATCCTGGGGCACCGCCTATGGCGATTTAAATCAGGCCCTTGAGCATGCTGTTTCCGGTTCACAGGTGTGGGTGGCCCAGGGCCGATATCTGCCCACAGGCGGAACGGATCGCTCAGCTGCCTTTGTCATGAAAAAGGGGGTGTCCATATATGGTGGTTTTAAAGGGACCGAATCCAACCTTGGTCAACGGGACTGGCAAGCCAATGTCACTGTTCTTTCCGGAAATATCGGTGAAACCGATTTACGATCTGACAATGTTTTTCATGTTGTTTTTGGCGCCCCAGACAGTGTTTTGGATGGCTTTGTCGTCCAGGATGGCCAGGCGGATGGTGATTTTTACAACAGCAGGGGCGGTGGACTTCTCTGCGAAGGAGGGGCCTCTCCCAGCATCCTTAACTGCATATTTAAAGACAATAAGGCCATGGAAGGCGGAGCCATTGCCTGTAATGAATTCAGTGCACCCATAATGACCAATTGTTTTATCACAGGAAACATGGCCCAATCCGGGGCAGGGATTCTTTTTGAGACAGGTCCGGATAGACAAGATCTCGGGGCTAAAATAAGCGGGACCTATTTTCTGAACAATACTGCCGAAGACCGCGGAGGGGCTGTTTATATTGACTACGGCGCCTGCCCCACCTTCACCGGATGCACCATATCAAGCAATACCAGCAGCGGAAACGGGGGCGGTGTTTATGTGGACAACAACTCTTCCCAGCTTGACGGGATCAAGGCAAGATTCAACTCCTGCATAGTGACGGAAAATACCACAGGCCTTCGGGGCGGAGCCTTTGCAGTTTATGAAGGTATGGTTATTATCAATGACTCAATAATCAAAGCCAACTCGGCCGTCACCGGAGGCGGAGGCATTGCCGTTGATTTCCTGGGCGATTATATAAACGAAAACAGTACCTCAGTAATTGAAAGCAATACCACCACAACAGGTGAGCCTGATATTGATGACGAGAGAATACCAGGGTTTGGACCTTCCCCAGGCGTCTGAAACTGTTCCTTTAATGGGTTTATCATAAAATCAGCGACCGGCTGCATCCAGGCGGTCGCTGATTTTTTCTATTCGAAACAGGGTAAGACCGCAGGTTTTATACATTGAACAGAATTGTCTGCCTTTTGGTCCATCTATCGTGTTTGATCCCAGGCCCAAAAGGCCTGGAATGGGATCGTTAATTCCCCTGTGTCTGAATTGAAATTCGGCGATATTTCTGTTTGACTTATTCTGTCTGCGGTCCTAAGCTTAAAATTAGTTTAAACCATGCTGAGTGATATAACTCAACTTTCAAGATTGGCTGTTTACCTATGGTCAGGCTTGTATTATTGCACTTTTGTTCCGCTTAGAAAGCGGACAAGATGTAAATAATTGGGAAAAGCCATGGAAACCCGAAATCCCATTCAATGGATAGATCGAGTTGTCAGACCTGAAAAGGTTATTCGAAAGATAACCCCGGGGATGACGATTTTCATCGGAACAGGTGTTGCTGAACCGTTGACCTTGTTTAAACATCTAAAAGCGTCTGAAACTTCCAATATCCAGGACCTGGAGGTCTTTCAACTGGTCAGTCTTGGCAATGCCATATCCGTGAACGAAAAGCATTCTTCACGATATCGTCTTAAAACGTTTTTCTCAGGATGGGATGCCGATGAAGCTATTATAAAAGGGTTAGCTGACTTTATTCCCAGCCGCTACTTTCAGATTCCTGAATTCTTCAGATCCCGGCAGATACATATTGATACGGTTTTTGTTCAGATCACCCCGCCCAATGAAGCCGGTTTCTGCAGCCTGGGCGTTTGTGTCGACGTCGCCCGTCTGGCGATGCAGCAGGCATCACTTGTGGTTGGTGAAATAAATAAATGGATGCCGCGAACATTTGGCGATACCTTTGTTCATATTTCTGATTTTGATATGCTGGTTGAAGCGGAAGAACCGCCTATTTATTTTAACCGGTGGCCAGTTGACCATGTATACAATAAAATTGCCGAGAATGTGAGTTCACGCATTGAAGATGAAACCTGCATAGCCTTTTCCATCGGCCCGCTTTACGAAGCATTGGCCCGTCATCTGGTCCATAAAAAAGATCTCGGGATCCATACCCCCTTTTTCTTTGACAGTCTGATGGATCTGGTCAAAAGCGGTGCTGTCTCAAACCAGTACAAACAAAAATGCAGGGGTAAATCCTTAACCTCCTATGCCATTGGAACGCCCGATCTCATGGCGTGGCTCGATAACAACCCCATGGTTGAATTTCAATCCATAGATCAGGTGTTCAACCCTTTTCAGATCAGTAGAAACCCTAAATTTACAGCCGTATTGTCGGCCCGTAAGGTTGATTTGTATGGCAGGATTGCCCTTCATACGGGCAGAGGCAATGTTGGAACCGGACCGGGTGAGGTGGTTGATTTTTTTAACGGTGCCCTTCTTTCCCAAGGCGGGTCTGCAATCTTTGCCCTGCCAAGCCGGAATCGCCACAATGAGTCAAACCTCATGGCCTCTATTCTCCAGTATCCCAATCAATTCAGCCAGTGGGAATCTGTCTCCATGATCGTAACAGAATACGGTATAGCCAGCATCAGTGGTCGGACTGTGCGGGAGCGGGCCCAAGCATTGATTGATATAGCCCATCCCGGCGATCGTTTGCAACTGGTTAAAGCTGCCAGGGAAAAAAAAATCATCTACCCGGATCAAATTTATATTAGTCACGGGGGCTACCTGTATCCATCTGAAATCAAGACAAAGCATATCTTTGAAAATGGTTTGCAAGTCAGTTTCAGGGCCATCAAGCCTTCGGATGAAGAAACCATGCGGCGGTTGTTTTATCGTTTTTCCGATGAATCCGTTTATTACCGTTATTTTAGCTGTATAAGAACCATGCCCCATGTGAAAATGCAGGAATATGTGAATATTGACTATGGAAAATGCTTATCCATTGTCGCTGAAACCAAGAATGGACAGCTGATTGCCGAGGCTCGATTTGTATGTCTTGAAGCCGAGGAAACCTATCCAGAAATCGCTATTATAGTGGATGAAAATTATCAGAACCTGGGCCTTGCTACTTTTATGCTCACAATGCTGATGCGACTGGGACAGGAAAGAAATCTCAAGGGATTCAAAGGTGTTATTTTATCCAGCAATAAAAAGATACTAAAAGTGATTGAAAAGGTTGATTGGCAGGTCAACGTAAAACTCAACAAGGGCAATTACAACGTAACCATTGACTTTTAAAGTCATCGCCAGTGGTCTGGTTGTGCCCCAAAAGCATATTTTGTCTTGAAAAAAAGGCCCCTGGGTAGCTGGGGGGAGGAAAAAAATAGAGATTGAATGTGGAATTCCTCAATCGGTTGATTTATTAACGCCATTTTGATATGCATGGTGTGGCTTTCATGCATGAATGAACTGGCTCAGCTGAAATAGATCCTTTGATGATAATGGACGAAATTGATTTTTACTTGTGTTCTGGAAGAGGTTAAACGGATTGATTTTGATTAATAAATATTTTCACCTGATATGCATCGTGCTTTTGCTGGCTGCGTCGGTCATTTTCCTATCATCGAGCGTCGGTATCAGCAATATTCCCCCCATTTCAGAACAGAACAATACCCTTATAAACAGGGGAAATGACAGTTTGTCCGAATCTGGAGAATCAGGGTCTGGCATGGGTGCATTTCCCTCTGATTCCAAAGGGAATAATCTTCTGGGTTGTGATAAATCCATGGGGCAGAAGTCAATGACTGTGACCCCTGATATTCAGGGGGAAATCGGCAGAAATAACACTGTATATGGAAAATTGATCTCTTGTGGATTATCTCCCACTCAAATTTTAAACCTGACCCAGGCCTTTGAAAAAACTTTTGATTTCAGATCAGCTGGGCCAGATGATCAATTCCAGATTTTTTTTGGTGCAGAGAATCAACTTGATAAATTTATATACAACCCTGATCCCTTGCGTGAATATATTGCAAAGCGAAATGAAACGGGTGGTTTTACAGTTTCCCGGCAGGATGCCATTCCGGAAAAAAGGGTTGAAGCAATGGATGTTATCCTTAACTCGTCCCTTTGCCAGGCCATTTTAGACAACGGGGAACAACAGTGCCTGGTTGATCAATTTGTGAAGATCTTTTCCTGGGACATAGATTTTTATCTTTTTCCAAGAAAGGGTGACAGGATAACGATTCTCTATGAGAAATATTTTATAGATGATACGTTCATCAACTATGGCAAGATCCTGGCTGCGAAATATGCCGGACAAAATGGCACATTTTCCTGTTTTTCCTTCAATGGTGGATACTATGATGCCCAGGGCGATCCATTGAAAAAAAGGTTTCTGCGGATACCGGTTGAATTTGGTGTCAAAACTTCTGGCTATTCCATTAAACGGTTTCACCCAGTGCAAAAAAAATACAAACCCCATACCGGCATTGATTATGGTGCCAGGATGGGAACCCCTATTTTTGCCACAGCCCAGGGGAAGGTGACCTATTCTGGCTGGAAAACCGGTTATGGCAAGGTTGTTATCCTAAAACATTCCAACGGATATCAGACTTATTATGCCCATTGCAGCAAACTCATTGCAAAAAAAGGTCAGTTTGTGGATCAGGGTCAGACCATTGCAAAGGTGGGGATGACCGGCGTTGCCACAGGCCCCCATGTCCATTATGAGGTGCGTATCAAGGGCAAACCCGTTGATCCAATGACCGTAAAAAATTTCAAGGGCAAACCCCTTTCTCCCAAGAAACTTGAACAGTTCAGGGCAACTGTACAATCACGGCTTCTATTGGTGGAGGAAAAAAATCACCAGAACAGCAGTGGAACTCTGCTGGTGCGTGGTGACTCACCTGAGTAAAATTTTAAAATCAAGGTTTGAAGGCCTGCTTTGAAAGACTTAACTGATCTTGAATATTTAAACCGGGTGGTCCGGGGATACAAACTTGAACTGAGCCGTCTTTATGGGGATGGGGGAATCATTGGAAGCCCGGAACGGAGCCTGAACCGAACCGTGGCGGAAGACCGGGCAGGTGAGCGATACATTGTAGAAGAGTTTGTGTCCGAGAAATCCGACAAAAAGCAGCGGATTGGGGAATACCAGCACACCTTACAAGATTTGGCGGTCCCCCATGTGCATCCTCCCCTGAGAAACCGAGACGGATGTGTGCTGACGGAACTTGACGGACGTTTTTTCCAGATCACCCCATTTATTCCAGGTGTGGTACTGCCCCGGCCAGACTATGTCATGGACGCCTGGCGGGGGGAGGCCATGGCTGATTTCCTCATTTCTCTTTACGGAAAAACCCGTGACACCCCGATGCTCCGACAGCAAGAAAAAGCCGGTCAGGGGTTTTCAATCGCCGGGTATGTGCAGAAAATTTTGAAAGAGATTGATCAGAAAAATCCTGAAATTTCAAGCCGGGTTCGCCCAGTGGCTGCATGTCTGACAGACCGGTTTATGGCGGATCATGACAGGGTGCCCCGAATCTTTTGCCATGGGGATTTTCATGTGATGAATGTGATCTGGGACGTTTCAAAGATTGCCGGTGTAATCGACTGGGAGTTTTGCGGTCTTCGTCCCGATGTGTATGATATTGCCAACATGATCGGCTGCATCGGAATAGAGAATCCCAACGCCCTGGGAGGTCCCCTGGTGACACGGTTTCTTGAAAAGCTCTTCCAGAGCAGTCTGATTTCCAGGATGGGCTGGGAGAACCTGGCTGAATTCATCATTTCCCTGAGGTTTGCCTGGCTTGGCGAATGGCTCAGAAATAATGACCTGGAGATGATCGAGATGGAGCTGGTTTACATGACGCTTCTTGCGGAAAATCAGGCGACCCTGTTTCGTTAAGGTGCTCCGGGGTGTCCGATTAGGACCGTAAATTTTATAACTTGAACGAAATTGCTTGTCTTTCAGCTCGTCTTCTGCGTTGCATCAACGGGCACATATTTCAGTTCCCTTTGATACGCCTTGAATACGAGCTGAAATCCTGCACCATATTTGTGGAATTATTTACATCTGAGCCCCTGAGTTGTTCCAGGGAGGGTATTTTGCCCCCAGCAGGTCTGACCCCGACCCCAGTTTCGGAGGGACAGAATTCAGTGGTTCCAGGCTTGCGATCAACCGGTCAACATTGAAATAACCCGGAACAAGGGACTTGTGTTGAATCAAAGGGGGCAATGCCTTGATGGCCATCCTCTCTGCTCTTTTCGGGTTGCCTGCTTCAAGATGTACATATACCCCGGCGGCCCGGATCAATGCCTGCAACAATTGTTTTTCCGCCCCCCTGGATTCAAGCCATTTTGATTCAATCCATTCGTGGACCTCAAAAAATAACTCCTGATCCCATAACAGCAGGCTGATGGCATAGGTGTCATGCGTGGGAATGGTTGTGGGCCGGATCTGAGCGATCACTTCCCGGTACCGCGTGATACGATTATCGATGTACTGGGCCAGGACAGGCTCAACATGATCCGGTGAAAACCGCTGTGCAACAGCTTTCAGGATGCTGATATCCTGGCGGTGAATTGAGTCCATAAGGCTTGCGGATAATTCATTTCGGATCTGCCGGCACAACTGGTTCTCAAACGGGTCAAACTTGGTTATCTTGTATAGATCAGATCTGGACATCATGGCGCCTTGCATATGGGTAATTTTGTGAGCATAACTCCTCTTCGAGCCGTCCAAACACGGGGGGGGCTGTCAGTCACTAAACTGTCCCCCACTTTACCGCGACAGCGCCGGGGAATCAAACCTTATTCCCTGGCAGGTCAGAGATAATGGGCAAAATTATACTCTTCCCTTGAACTTCTGCTTTGAAAACGCTAATAAAGAGACTAAATCCTGATAAACGGTCAGGATCTCTTTAACGATAAAAAAAAATGGAGATAAACCCATGGTGGATAATGGCGGAGCACCCAAACTGAATTTTGAGGTTGACAAAAAGAATCTTTATCGGGAAATATCAGTTACAGACCTTAAAATTGCCAGTATTCGTCAATTGATTCCAGTGACGGTTGATGGAGAAGATGACCCCAGCCGTGAAAGGCTCTTTATCGGTACGACCCAGCTGGGTACCCCCCAGGGTCCCATCCCCATGCAGGCAAAATTAGAAGCAACCACCCTGGAACAGGCAATGGATCAGTTTCCCAAAGCCATGGAACTTGAAACCCAGAAGGTGATTGAGAATTTTAAACGCATGGAGGCCCAGCAGAAAAAAGAAAAATCCAGTATAATTATGCCGGGAAGGAATTAATCGGTCCTGTAGTTTTGGGGTCAGGTGAGCTATTGGCGTATTTTAATATTTCCATGGCCCTGACCCCCTTCCCCCTTTTTGGAACCAGGATAATGTCTCCGGGAAAGTCTTGAATAACAGAGATAAAATTGAAGAGAGGGATCTGCACCTCATCGAAAAGTTCAGATCCATTGTTAAAAGTAAGGAAAATGAGCCTGTAAGAAAACCAGTCAGGCAGGCATGGAAGTTTTGGTTGCTGCTTGTTTGTGCAGGGGTGATTGTTGCGGGCTCCATGGTTTTTAGAAAACAGCCAGCCCCTCCTGTGCCCATTCTGTCTGAGCCACCTGCAACCCTTGTTGAACAAGAGAAAACCCCTCCCACCAGAGAAGCTGATCAAACGGGCAAACAGCCAGCTGTCCGAAAGATGGAGCCCAAATCGATTGCAGGGCATTTAAATTCTGTTGCCCCTCCTTTAATAAAGCCGAATCGTTCAGCAGAAACATCTGTACCAATGCCATCAACGCCGATCGAACAAGGTTCTGCCCGTCTGGATATTCAAATCTCAGAAATTGTGTCCTGCAGCAGTGTCAGCAAAAGACAATATGTCGCTGCTAAAACTATATTTTCCCTCAAAAAAGAGTCTAACTCCATGGTCTGGATGACCGTGCTGTCCGACAACCCGCCGTTTACTTTGACCCATGTCTACTATGCTAATGGGCGCAAGTATTGTTCGATCCCCCTTAAAATACGGTTTCCCCGCATGCGCACATGGAGTTCGATTACCTTGAATTCACAGGATCAAATCGGCAAATGGCGGGTTGAAGTGGTGACCGGAAACGGTGAGAAAATAGCCCAACTCGAATTTACAATTGTAGAATAGAAAAGGGCGTGCTGCAGATTCAACCCCTGGCCCCATGTAAACATTGTCCCCCCTTCTAAGCTGAACAAAAGTGCAATAATGCAAGACCCCCATGTAAACAGCCAATCCCGAAAGTTGAGTTTATTTATTCTTGACCATCAATTTTTTTAGGTTCATTCCGAATCTCCTAGTTCTATCGAGATCTTTTCTTAGCTGGCCGTAAATTGTTTTTTCCCATTATTTTGCAATTCAAACAAAATGGTACTTGTAATCATAGATCGTTTGGTTTAATTCTTTTATCGTTATTCATTGATCGTCTCCTTCTCTGTGATCTTTGAGTGGTTCACAGTCTTGGAAACGTTCTTAAATTCCTGCGAATGTCAAACTTTGGGAGTCTCCCCGGCAATGCCTGGGGTTTACCTTTGATTAATTATTTCAGGAGGAAATGTTATGAAAATCGTATTGAAAAGAATTGTTTTTCTGGGTGTTGGACTGATATTTACCCTTGGACTGATGGCAGTGCCATCTTCTGCTGAAGAAAAGGTTATTAAAATCGGAACCCTGTTTCCCCTTACCGGGTCCTGTGCCCTGGCCGGGCAGCGGTGCCAGGCCTCTGTGGACACTGCAGTGGACGTGATCAACAATGTTTATGCGGATATTGATGTGCCCCTGGCTGCTCAAAAAGGCCTGCTGGACGGGTATCGCATTGAAGTGGTCCATGCAGATCACCAGGGTAAACCCGATGTGGGTAAGTCCGAGGCTGAACGCCTTTTTAATCAGGAAAAGGTATATGCCATCATCGGCAGCTACAACAGTGCCGTGACTAAACCGGCCAGCTTTGTTGCAGAACGCAAGAAAAAAATATTCATGTGCGGCTGCTCCAGTTCTGCCGCCCTGACAAAGCGGGGATACCAGTATTTTTTCCGCATGGCCCCCACTGATGAAACAGAATCCCTTGAATTTGTTGAGGTCATGAAATGGTTGAATGAAAAACACGAAAAAGGGTTGGTGACAGTCGGTCTGATTTACGAAAATTCGGAATTTGGAAAACATGCCGCCGATGAGGGGAAAAAGGCGGTCAAAGATAATGGATTTAAGGTGGTTGTTGATATCCCCTTTAATCCCGGGGCCACCAATCTGAATTCCGAGGTTCAGACCCTCAAGGCCAAGAATCCGGACGTGGTTTTCGGGGCCTGCCTGGGTGGGGATTATACCCTGTGGGTAAAAACCATGAAACAGATGAACTGGCTGCCCAAGGTGGCCCTTAACTATTGTACCGGATACCAGGATCCCGTGATCACCAAACAGCTGGGGGATGATGCCAACTACTTCATGGGCGGTACCGGGTATTCCCCGGAATTTGCCGGACTCATGCCAGCTGTTGCAGCCGTTGAAAAAATTTATATGCAGAAAACCGACCCAAGCGTGCCCTTTGACAGTGACAGTATCCAGGAAGCCGTGGCCATGTTGATACTGGCCCAGGCCATTGAAAAAGCCGGAACCCTTGATTATGAAAAGGTCAAAGAGACCCTTTATGCCAACACCTGGGAATCGCCCCTGTCCCTGGGTGGAAAGGTGGCGTTTTCACCCGGTGGCCAGAACATCATGGCCAAGAGCCTGATTACCCAGCTTCAGAACGGGTCCTACAAACGGATATATCCCCTGGACCTGGCCGATACAAAGCCGGTGGTTCCCATGACATCCTGGAACAGACCTTAGGCTGATACGATGTCCCGGCCTTTTTGCATATCGTGTTGATGGCCAAAGTGCCGGGATATCCTGTGTTGAACCCAATTTATCCGGATTTTAGCTATGACCATATTCTTACAAGTCATTCTGGACGGACTGATGAACGGCATGCTCTACGCCCTGGTGGCTGTGGGGTTGAGCCTCATCTGGGGCGTCATGGACGTGATCAACTTTGGCCATGGGGAATTTCTGATGATTGCCATGTATGTCAGTTACTGGCTTGGCTTTATCTTTCATATTGATCCCCTGTTTTCCTGGCTGGCTTCCGGGGCCTTTGTCTTTTTTCTGGCGGCCCTGACCTACCAGCTGATTATCAAACACACCGTGGGTAAACCGCCTTTATCTTCTTTGCTGGCCACATTCGGACTGGCAATGGTGCTGAAAAATATTTGCCTGAACCGGTTTTCCCCAAATTTTCGCCTGCTTTCCGACACTGTTCTGGGGGGCAAAGTCCTTCACATGGGAGACGTAATCGTGTCCATGCCCCAGTTGATCACTGCCCTTTTTTCCCTGGCGGTCATGGCCATGGTATATGTGATCATCCATCGGACCCGGCTGGGTTGGACCATACAGGCCACAGCAATGGACAAGGAAGCTGCAGAACTCATGGGAATCAACACGGAAAAAATTTATCTGCTGGTGTTTGGCATGGGCGGGGCCTGTGTGGGAATAGCAGGTGGACTCATGCCCTCCTATCTTGCAGTCCACCCGGAAGTGGGAACCTTGTTTGGTCTGATTGCTTTTGTCATTGTTGCCATGGGCGGGTTCGGCAGCATTCCAGGAGCCCTTTTGGCCGCCCTTCTTATCGGGTTGGTGGAGGCGTTGAGCGGATTTTATATTGCACCGGTGTTTAAGTATGTTGCCGTATTCGGCCTTTACCTGGTGGTTGTTATGATCCGCCCCAAGGGCTTTTTTGGATGGTGATGTCAATGAAAACAAAACGATTTGAAAAAAAGGACCTGATCTGGTTTGCTCTGATCATCGGATTTGCCCTGCTGCCGGTCATACCCGGTGTCTTTGACAGCTCTTTTACCCAGCATGTGTTTATCCTGATCCTGCTTTTTGCATGCATGTCCCAGTCCTGGAACATTATCGGAGGATACTGTGGTCAGGTGTCCTTTGGTCATTCTGTATTTTTTGGCATTGGGGCCTATGGGGCGGGCATGGCTGTTGTTACCTATGGGCTTCCGCCCTGGCCCGGGGCACTTGTCGGGGCTGCGGCTGCGGCCCTGGTCGCCGTGGCCATCAGCTGGCCCGTGTTCCGCCTGTCCGGCCATTATTTTGCCATTGCTACCTTTGCCATGGTGGAAATTTTCAACCGGCTTTTCATGGTCTGGTACTGGGTGGGTGGGGCCCTGGGGCTGGATTATCCCTTTGTGGATGAAGGGATAAAGAATTTTATCTGGTTTGAAAATAAGATTCCCTACTACTATGGGGCCCTGGTCCTGTTTATTTTCATATTTGGTACGGTGCGGTGGCTGGAACGCAATCGCCTGGGCTATTACCTAAAGGCGGTCCGGGAAGGTCAGAAAACCGCCGAGTCCCTGGGGGTAAATTCAACCCTGGTCAAACTTCTGGCCATGGGGATTTCGGCTTTTCTGGCAGGCCTTTGCGGGGCCTTTTTTGTCCAGTACAATTACAGGGTTGACCCGGCAATGGTCATGTCCCTGGACATGTCCATGAAATTTGTCCTGATCACCATCCTGGGGGGAACTGGCACTTTTTTCGGGCCCCTCCTGGGGGCCATGGTTTTGATCCCCCTGCAGGAGTATTCCAGGGCATATCTGGGAAGTCTTGGTTCGGGTGTGGATCTGATCATATTCGGGCTGCTCATTGTTCTGGTTATTATCAAACAGCCCAGGGGAATCATGGGCATTCTGTCGGACTTGACAAAAAAAAGACCGGCCAGCAATGAAGGGACAAGGAGGCGTTGACATGGCATTACTCAGTGTTGAAAATCTCACCATGACATTCGGCTCTCTTGTGGCCAACAACAATGTCTCTTTTGATGTGGACGAAGGAAGTATTGTCGGACTTCTAGGCCCCAACGGAGCGGGGAAAACAACGACTTTTAACTGCATCTCAGGGTATTACCCCCCCACCTCGGGGAAAATTTTCCTGGGCGGCCAGGACATTACCCGTGCACCGGCTTATAAGGTCGCCCGGCTGGGCGCGGTCAGGACCTTTCAGGTGGTCCAGCCCCTCAAGGAGTTGTCAGTTCTGGAAAATGTTCTGATTGGGGCCTTTTTAAAGGAAAAATCCACACTTCGTTCCCTGGAGGCAGCCAACCAGTGCATTGACCTTTGCCATCTTGGCCCATACAGGGATGTCCCTGCTGGAGAATTGCCCATTGGCATGAAAAAAAGGCTTGAAATAGCTAGGACCCTGGCCACCCGTCCAAGGCTCCTCATGCTGGACGAGGCCATGGCAGGGCTCACCGTCACCGAGATAAAGACTGCGGTTGAACTGATTTTGAAAATAAGGGAAAGCGGGATCACCCTTCTGGTGGTGGAGCACATCATGGAGGCCATCATGCCCATTGCTGACAAGGTGGTGGTGCTGGATGGTGGAGAAAAAATCGCCGAGGGCCCGCCCAGGACAATTATCGAAGATGAAAAAGTGATCAAGGCCTATTTCGGTGCAAAATTCAGTAAACGCTTGCAACAGGAGAGACAAGATGGCCCAGCCCCTGCTTGAGGTGAATAATATTCATTGCGGATATGACGGGGTGCCTGTCATACATGGCATTTCAATCAAAGTGTTTCCCGGAGAACTGGTCGCTATTGTGGGCACCAACGGTGCCGGGAAGACCACCACAATGAAAACCATTGCCGGCCTGATTCATCCTTCCCAGGGTACCCTGTCATTCAGGGGTGAAAATATTACCGGTCTTTCTGCCCACGAAACAGTTCAGCGGGGCATCTCCTATGTTCCCGAGGGCCGGCGCCTTTTTTCAAAACTTTCTGTCCGGGAAAATTTGGAGCTGGGGGCCTACATCGTCAAAGACCGGGGAGAGATCAATGCCCGCCTGGATCAGGCGTTTGAATTGTTTCCCATCCTCAAGTCAAGGGCCGACCAGATGGCGGAGACAATGAGCGGGGGAGAACAGCAGGTTCTGGCCATTGCCCGGGGGCTCATGTCAAAGCCCGTGCTGCTCATGCTGGATGAAATGTCCCTGGGCCTGATGCCCTCCATGGTTGAAAAGATGATGGAAACCATCCAGACCATCCACGAGGCCGGCGTCACTGTACTCCTGGTGGAACAGATGGTTCAAGAAGCCCTGGAGGTCGCCCACCGGGGCTATGTGATCCAGACTGGAAAAATTGTGCTCCAGGGCACTTCCCAGGAGTTGCTGGATTCCCACGAGGTTAGAAAGGCTTATATGGGGATGTGATCGACAGCCCAATCAATGCATCGCTATTTTACGGCAATGAGTTCAACCGTGAAAATCAATGTAGAATAGGGTTCAATCGTGCTCCCGCTGCCGGCTGCACCATATGCAAGCTCAGATGGAATATACAGCTCATATTTTGAACCCTCAGCCATGAGCTGAAGCGCTTCTGTCCAGCCTTTAATTACGCCATTTACCGGGAAGGTTGTTGTCTGACCACGTTTGTATGAGCTGTCAAAGATTACACCATCGAGTGTCTTGCCCTCATAGTGGGTTTCAACGGTATTTGAGACCGCGGGTTTTTTCCCGCTACCTTGGGTGATCACTTTGTATTGAAGTCCGCTTTCAGTTGTTTTAACGTCCTCTTTTTTACTGTTTTCTTCAAGAAAAATCTTTCCTGCCTCAATATTTTTTTTCCCTGATTCCATCTGCTCTGCCTGTTTTTTGTCCTGCATTGCTCTTTGAAAATTCTGCATAATGTGCTGCATTTCACCAACAGGCATTTTGGATTCTTTCCCGTTAAAAGCTGCAATAAATGAATCCGTAAAAATTTCAGGATTAATTTCAATACCCTGTCTCTTAAAATCGCCGCCCACGCTTTGCCCCAGAACATAACTGACCTTGTCTAAATCAACTTTCATTTTAATTCCTTGTATCTTGAATGTTTGATAAAAATTTAGTCAGTATACACTAAAACAGCTCTGATTTCATTTTTTTTTATAAGAAACTCTTGTCGAAACATCATTGTGAAAGTCTCGACTTTAGAGCCCTCTTTGGTTTCCCTGACTGGAACATTGTAAACCAAAGGGGTTAGGATTTTTGCCCTTCCAGGCGTTAAGAAGCGCAGGCTGTTTGAGGACTTTAGCCCGCAGTTCCTGCGCTTTAGTCTGGAAGGGCAAAAATCCCCCCGACGTTTACCGTTCCGGTCAGGGAAACCAAAGGGGGCGGAATGGTGCTATCCTCTGCTGTCCGGCATCCTTGCATAAGCCTTTATGCCATCCCTTTGTGTTCCCTGCCGCAGCATTTTTCACCATCGAAAAATTCACAGGTTGAACAGGCCAGGGATTCAGGTGACGGCAGGGCAGGGGGCTTGGCCAACAGGTATGGGTCCAGGAATTTTAGGGCCCGGACAAGTCCCTTGATATCAACGTTCACTGTCTGGCCTGCCTGGGTCAGAGCCGCCACAACCGCCTCTGTGGACACATTGCCCGTGGCACCCGGTGCAAAGGGGCACCCGCCGAGCCCGCCGGTGCTGGCATCGACTACCCCGATACCGTAGGAGACTGATTTAAGAACGTTGGCGATTCCCCTGCCGTAGGTGTCGTGGAAGTGGACAGCAAGTCGGTCTGCAGGTACCTTGGGCAACAGGGCATCCAGCAGTCTGGCCACATCTTCCGGGGTTGCCTTGCCAATGGTATCTGAAATAGATATTTCGTCGATACCCATATCCATCATCCGCTGGGTCAGTTCCACAACTGGGCCAGGGGCGATTTTGCCCTCAAATGCACACCAGAACGCAGTGGAGATATACCCCCGGACAGGCAGGCCCAGTTTCCCGGCTTGTTTGACAACGGGCCGGAATCGGTCCAGTGAACCGTCCACTGTGGTATTGATATTTTTTTGGTTAAAGGTTTCGCTGGCCGCTGTGAATACAGCTATTTTTTCGACGTCCGCTGCAATGGCGTTTTCAAATCCTTTTATGTTGGGTACAAGTGCCGAGTAGATCACTCCTTTTTTACGGCGGATTCTTTGAAAGACGGCAGTTGCATCCCTGAGCTGGGGGATCATCCTTGGGGAGACAAAGGCACTGACCTCGATTTCGCTGACGCCGGTTTCGGAAAGGGCATCCACAAAGGCGACCTTGGCACCTGCCGGAACTAATGCCGTTTCGTTCTGCAGCCCGTCCCTTGGGCCGACTTCGACAATTTTTATCATGGATATATTCCTCCCCCGTTCGGAATGTCAGCTCCAACGGATTGGTTGGCTATTTTGTCTGGTTTTTTTTATATGTAACACTCCCCTCGAAAAAGGGAATAGTATCCTGTTGGTTTTTGGGTCTTGTCCCAAGAACACTTTGATTGACGCTACAGATTGAAAATATCAAATCGATAGAATTCTTCCTGTCGGGTTAATAATTCAGGCACGGAAGACAAGTTTTTAAATCATCAGTAGTGGTCGGTTTATTTTAGATAAGTTTTATATGCGTAGTTCCCCCGATGGAGGACTAACAGTTTGTTGTGCAAAAAACCGACCCGTCATGTTATATTCGCGCTCTAAGGCTTCATTTGATCATCCGACGTTTGTTTACCGAATCAATAATTTCTTTGTCTGCTGTCCTTCTCTAAACAACACCTGTTAAAAGCGTGCTGTCAATTCGATTAATTTCCACAAGGCACAAGTTTCATGCCTAATTCATCAGCCTTTTTTGCTAAATTTTTTAATACTCTTTGCTTGTTGGGCTTGCTCAGGTACTCTTCGCCAAGATCTTTATACGTGTCTGCATTTTTAATGATGCTGTAAATGGCTTTTGCAATTCTATGGGCTATAGCAACAATGGCCTTTCTGGCACCTCTCCTGGATTTCAGTTTGTAATATTTGGCCTTGTAATAAGAGCCTTTTTTCTTGATTGCTGCCCATGCAACCTGGACTAAAATCGTTTTGAATGGATGATTTCTAACTGCATTTCTGCCACTTTTCCGTTTTCCTGCACTTTCATTATTCCCGGGGCACAGGCCTGCCCATGAAACAAATGCTGACATAGTTTTGAATTCATTTAGCGTAACCCCGACTTCTCCTATAATGGATTGTGCCGATTTTTTATCAACACCTGGAATTTCGTCTAAACGCTCCAATAAATCTTTGTGCTCACGTGTAAGAGATTCCAATCGAGTATTAACTTGTTCAATCATTTTTTTAAAAATATTGATAATTTCCATCATCTCAACAAGTTGAAAACGATGGTGATCTTTGAAATATCCATTAAGGCTTTTATGCAGTTCCTGCGTTTTTTTCTTAAGGCCGCCTTTGGTGCACTCCTGGACCTTTTCCAAGCTTAGTTCACTATTATTGCATAATAAATTGATCAGGTTCGTGCCTGTCAAACCAAACAAATCCGAAACTATTGAATCAATTTTTATATTTGCAGTAATGAACAGCTTGTGAACACGTCTTTTATAATCGGCAAGGGATTCGGTGTATGTTTTTCTCAATCGGCTTAATTCTCGCCATTCCCGGACATTCCCCGGAGGGATGAAACTACCTCTTACTAAACCGTGTCGAAGCAGTCCGGCAAGCCACTTGCTGTCACATATATCAGTTTTTCGGCCAGGAACGTTTTTAATATGTCTGGCATTTACCAAAACGACTTCAATTTTATCTTCAATGGTATTATAAACCGGATGCCAGTATACCCCGGTACTTTCCATTGCTATAATTGGGCAATTATTATCAAGCAGCCATTTTTTCATTTCTTGCAGATCGTGAGTGAATGTTGAAAACTCTCGAATCTCATGGTGCTCACCTCCTGCATTATTCAAAGTGATTAAACAAGCTGAAATTTTGTCTTTATGAACATCCAAACCACAACAAATAGGGTGAACGATTTGGATTAATGTGCTATTTGATCTCTTGGTCATGACTATCCTTTCGCTTTTGTTTGGGAAGATAAAAAAAATTGGATAGTTATGACCATTTTTCATTTTTTGCAAGTGTTTCATGCTTCGTTGTGTCCGCTAGGACATGTGGGTTATATGAAACACTCGCCAAAGCATTGTCAATGAAGGTGTTTCAAAATTCGTTGAGGCCGGAGCCATACCTCGCTCCGGCCGTGCCGGTTATATGAAACACCCACCAAAGCATTGCAATCAATGGAGTTTCATTGTTCGTTGTGGCCGAGAGCCATACCTTACTCCGGCCGTGCCGGTTTTATATGAAACTCGCTTCGACCGGCCGGCGGAAACGGGTGTTGCCCTTCACTCATTCTCGCAGGCCGTCCATGGCCTGCTCCGAGGGAAATGGCAACTCCTTGGACCTCGTGTCCACCGTTGCCATTTAACCCGTTCAGGGCAACACCCGTTCCCACCGGCCTACTACTATCGAGTTTCATGCTTCGTTGTGTCCGCCAGGACATGTGGGTTTATATGAAACTCTTGTCGAAACATCATTGTGAAAGTCTCGACTTTAGAGCCCTCTTTGGTTTCCCTGACCGGAACATTGTAAACCAAAGGGGTCGGATTTTTGCCCTTTCAGGCGTTAAGAAGCGCAGGCTGTTTGAGGACTTTAGCCCGCAGTTCCTGCGCTTTAGTCTGGAAGGGCAAAAAGACCCCCGACGTTTACCGTTCCGTTCAGGGTAACCAAGGGGGGCGCAGTGGTACGATCGCTTTCCCTGTATTCTCGAGTTTCATGCTTCGTTGTGTCCGGCAGGACATGTGGGTTTTATATGAAACTCTCGCCAAAGCATTGTCAATGACTGCGTTTCAAAATTCGTTGAGGCCGGGCCATAACTTGCTCAGGCCGTGCCGGTTATTGGGCAAAGGTTTCTAAAGCTGCCATGGCACTATCGGCCTTTTCTTTTTGAACAAAAATATGGTCGTGGTAGTAGGCTGCAATTACATTGGCACTGATGCCCCTTGAAGCTAACCTGGATGAAACTGCTGCTGTTAAACCGACCGCGTCTAAACTGGAATGAACAGTCAAGGTGATTTGTCTGTAAACCCCTTCAAACACAAGTCCTGCTTTTGTCGCGGAGTCCTTGTTTAATACCAATGTCACTCCTTCACTCTCTTGAACGGTCGCCAGGGGTTCCAATTCTAAATAGTTGGAAAGAGCCCCAGGAACCGTACAAAAAACAAATTCACCATCCATGAGTCGGGGGCGCATGGAATTCAGCAAGGTGTCAAGTTCTGTAATGCCTGCCATAATTCAATACTCCTTATTTGTCCCGGTCAAGATCATAACAGGTGTTCTCCGTTTTCCAGGTCCCCTGGAATAAATCTTCCAGGGCAGGAAGAAAAATGCCCACCAGGGTCTGGTGGACCCATTGATAATAGGTGTCAGAGTCCGGGTCCAGTTGCAGGAGCCAGGCCGCACTTTCAGGGGTTCCCAGATAATAAAACAGCAGGGCATTAAAACTGTCCGAGAATCGGCAGAGATCTTCATGGGGGGCCTTGAATCTCAGGGATTGGACCAATTGTTTCCGCACCGATTCAACCGTATCAAGGAACCGGGTTCTTCCAGGGACGGTTTCCACGGTTTCGGCGGACAGATTCAGTAGAAAGATTCTGAAGGTCCATGGGTTTTTTCGGGAGAATTCAATCAGACGGCAGACGTAGCAGGAAAAACCCTGGGTCCGATTCATGGTGCGCACCTCAAGGATGGCTTGTTCCGATGCCCGGCAAAGTTCGGCACAGATGCTTTGGGCAGCGGCATCAAACAGGTCGGCCTTGGTGGAAAAATAATACCGGATCAGGGCATGGGGCACGCCCCCCTGGTTTGCAATCATCCGGATTGAGGCGGCGGTATATGACTTCTGGGCAAAAACCTGGATGGCAGCATTCAAAATGGCCTGCCGGGTCTGGTTTGAATCTTTTTTCTTCATTTCTTGTTTTTTCTCCAGTTTCGGATGGTCCAACCTAACACAGGGTGTTTATGTGTTCAACTTTTTTGTACGATCGTACAAAATTTCAGTTGACACAGATCTTGTTCCATGGGAGTTTTGTACGATCGTACAAAATACCTGAGGAGAGAAATATGGATGACACGATTTACACCCGGCTACGCGAACACATTGACAGTATGCCGGCGGGATACCCGGCCACGGCATCCGGGGCAGAAATCAAAATGCTCAAAAAATTTTATACCCCTTTACAGGCCCGGATTGCCATGGCCGTAGGTCTGGTTCCGGAAACAGCCGAAACCATTGCCCAGCGCCTGGATATGGAACACGCTGAGGCGGTTAAAGAAATCCATGCCATGGCCTCCCAGGGGAGCCTGTTCAGGATCACCACCCCCAAGGGCGCATTTTTTCGGCACCCCAACTTTATCATGGGGCTCTACGAATGGCATGTCCATGCCGTGGACAGGGAAGTGGCTGAACTGGCAGACGATATTTACGAAGGGCTTTTTGAGCACCACTGGAAAAAACGTAAAACCAAACAGCTCCGGGTGGTGCCCGTTGAAACGTCGGTATCGGGCAAGGATACCGTAAAAAGTTATGATATGATACGGAATCTTGTCAAAGGTCCAGGCAACGGTCCCTATGCCGTGGCTCCCTGTATCTGCCGGGTGGAACAGACAAAAAAGGAGAATCCCGTGACCCGGCCCATGGAAACCTGTCTGGTTTTTGGTCTTGTGGCCCAATACTACGTTGAAAACGGTATTGGCAGGTCCCTGACCCAGGACCAGCTCATGGAAAAAATAGATGAGTGCGAAGCCGCATGCCTGGTGCCTTTCAGTACCAATTCAAAAGAAATTGTCAACATGTGCATGTGTGACAATGAATCCTGCCAGTTGTTCAAGAACCTGGGAAAATTTCCCAAACCCGCCCAAGAAGTGCATGCAGCCTTTCACGCGGTCATTGATGGGACCGCCTGTAGCGGATGTAAAAAATGCACAAAAAAATGCCAGATCGATGCCATCCTTGCCACGGATATCCCGGCCCAGAAGAAAACCTTTGTCCACCAGGTGGACAGGGACCGTTGCATTGGATGCGGGCTTTGCGTGGGGGGCTGCCCAGAGCATGCGATTTCCATGGTGGAAAATGACGTGTTTCCGGATGTGCCGGATAATGCCATGGAGATGAGTGTTCGCATGGCAAAAGAACGTATGGCTCTGGCTGAACACAAATCACGGGCATGATTCGTGGTGGAACTGTTCATGCCCTGGAATGATGATTTTTTTTTATACAGGAGGATGAAAATGACAGACTCTGTTTTCAGAACATTGCAACAACGACTGGATAACTATTCCATGGGATTTCCGGCCACCGCGTCCGGCATTGAAATTAAAATCCTGGAAAAACTGTTTTCCGTGGCAGATGCCGGGGTCTTCCTGGCATTGAGCCCGAAACTGGAAACACCCGAAGCCATTGCCCCAAGAATCGGTGAAACCCCAGAAAAGGCAGCCAGTATCCTGGCTGACATGTCAGACCGCGGTCTGCTGTTCTCCCTTAAACGGGGAGATACGATCCGGTACGGGGCCATCCCATTTGTCCACGGACTCTTTGAATTCCAGATTAACAAAATGGACAAAGAGCTGGCCGCCATGGTCCGCCAGTACATGGTTGAAGAGTTCAAGAACGCCATGTCCTCGTCCCTGTCCAGTTTTCTGCGGGTGATTCCCGTGCACAAGTCCCTTGAATCCCGAACCCGGGTGGCAGCCTATGACGATGCCATAAAAATTCTTGAAAAGGCAGATCCCATTGTGATTTCTGAATGTTCATGCCGGAAGTCATCCACTCTCCTTGACAAGGCCTGCGGAAAGCCCCTTGAGGTTTGTTTCATGCTCGGATCCATGGGGCAGTACTATCTGGACCATGACATGGGACGAAGGATTGACATCAAGGAAGCCGGAGAAATCCTGGCCATGGCCCATGACGCCGGTCTGGTCACCCAGCCGGCCACGTCCAAGAATCCCAGTGGCATGTGCAATTGCTGCGGAGACTGCTGCGGACCTTTGACCTCCCTCAAGGGCCATCCCAAACCTGCAGACATGGTTTTTTCAAATCATTTTGCCAGGGTTGATTCGGATCTTTGCACAGGATGTGAAACCTGCCTGGAAAGATGTCAGATGGATGCTATTTTACTTGATCAAGATATGCATGCCCTGGTTAACAGGGATCGATGTATCGGATGCGGTCTCTGCGTCACCACCTGCCCCACGGCTGCCATCACCCTTGAGCAAAAGGACACAGACCTGTACCAGGTTCCCCCGGAAAACAGTTTTGAGCAAATGATGACCATGGCACAAAAAAGAGGCGTTGTATAACCCGATAACGCGCAAAGGAGATAAAATGACCCATCTGGACTGGCAGACCCCCTATTGGCCCCAAGGCGTGTCCCGCACCGTAAAAGATTATAAGTTTCCTTTGTTTCACCTTCTGGACCGATCCGCCCAGAAATATCCGGACAACGTATTTACCCTCTTTGCCGGGGCAACCAAAACCTATGCCCAGGTCAAGGACACGGCCGACCGGGTTGCCAATTTTCTGGCCAACCAAGGCATAAAAAAGGGGGATAAGGTGGCGATCTTTCTTCCCAACCTGCCCCATTTTCCTGAAATTTTATTTGGGATTCTCAAAGCCGGTGCAACCGCCGTCAATTGCAACCCCACTTACACGGCCCCGGAACTCAACCACCAGCTCAACGATTCAGAATCCAAAATAGTATTCTGCATGGATCATCCTGAATTTTATAAGAACACGGTGACTGCGGTTAAAGGCACGGGAGTTGAAACCGTTGTGGTCTGCAATATTAAATCCTATCTGCCCAGACTTAAGGGGTTTATCGGTGGGATTCTGGGTAAAATCCCAGGGGCGGACAGGATCGAACCCGGCCATCTTCGCTTTGATGATGTGGTGGCCAATGCCTTGCCCGTTCCCCCCGAGGTTTCCATTGATCCTGAAAACGATACCGCCATCATGCTCTATACCGGTGGGACCACAGGTCTGCCCAAGGGAGCCGAACTGGTTCATACCAATTTCACCTACAATGTCCTTGCCTCCCTTGAATGGTGCCGGCTGGTCCAGGAACCCGGGGGACAGCCTGAAACACTCCGGGAAGGTGACGCCCATTGCATCCTTGGCGTGCTGCCCTGGTACCACAGTTTTGGGCTCACCGGTGCCATGCTGGTGGCCTGCACCCTGGGGGCCAGGATTGTATGCATCCCTGACCCCAGGGCCGGAAACCCGCCCTTTACCGAAGTTCTCCAGTCCGTTCAAAAATATAAAACAACGTTCATGTCGGCTGTCCCCACCATTTTTGTAGCCTTTGCCAACCATCCCCACTTGAAAAAATATGATCTGTCGTCGTTCATGGGATGTATTTCAGGCGGTGCGCCGCTGCCCCCTGATGTGTGCCGGGAATTTGAAGACAAGACCGGCGCCATTATCTTTGAGGCATACGGATTAACAGAAACCGCTCCGGCCCTGACAGCCAATCCCACATTCACCGAGACCCGTAAAATTGGTTCCATCGGCTTTCCCTTGCCTGAAACCGATGTGAAAATTTTGAATATCAACGACCCCACCCAGGAAATGCCCCGGGGAGAAGACGGTGAACTTGCCGGCTGCGGCCCCCAGGTCATGAAGGGATACTGGAAGCGGCCCGATGCCAATGAAACCAGCTTTGTTGAGATTGATGGGTGTCGCTATTTTCTCACCGGAGATATCGGCCATATTGACGAAGACGGGTATGTGGTCATCACTGACCGGAAAAAGGATATGATCCTGGTAGGTGGATTCAACGTCTATCCCAGGGATGTGGAAGACATCCTCTTTACCCATCCCAAGGTGGAGCTGGTCGCCGTCATTGGTATCCCCCACGAAAAAAGCGGGGAACAGGTCAAGGCCTTTCTCAAGCTCAAGGAAGGTGAAACTGCCACCCAAGAGGAAATCATGGCCTTTTGCAGGGAACACATGGCCGGTTACAAACGGCCCAGACAGATTGAATTCAGGGATGAAATTCCCATGTCCAATGTGGGAAAGATCTTACGAAGGGTACTACGGGACGAAGAATTGAACAACTAAGATTAAGGCCTGAAGTCGGGTTCTCTCACCGGGGAATCCGGCCTGCCCTGAACAGCCGGAGTCGGCATCTACCACCTTCTTTTCCTGCCTGTGTCTATGTGAACAAAATCAGATTTAGGGTAGAAGCCGACGCCACCCCTGTTAAATTTGATGGCCAGGTCGCGCAGAACTTTTGTATCGAGATCTGCCAGTCGAATGTCCATGGCTCTTCCCTGCATGTGGTAGCTTTTTTTTGCAACGCCACTGCTCTTTTTCCGCAGGAACGCATTTGTTTTGGCGGACCTGTAGCCGGAGATGATCTCGTAGCATGAATGACTGCCGCAGTTGTGCTGAATGGTGGTAAGAACATCCAGAAGACGCCGGTCAATGCGGTGAACCTCCCCGGTGCGAAAATCCCGGAGAAAGTATTCAAGCTCCCTGCGCATTGAACCCTTATAAGTCTCGGGTGAATAATCCACCGAGATCCTTTCACCGGTATGGGTGTGATAGAACCTTAACGTCTTGGGTTCTGAAGGTGTGGCCAGAACAGATGAAGGCACTAACACAGCTGCCGCGATTTGGGCCGATGCCAGTAAAAAAAAACGTCTGCTTATTTTTCTTCCGTGGTTTTCACCAGAACTTGAGATTGATTTCAAGATTAAAAACGTTTCCTTATTTTATAATTAATGCTTTATATAACTTTTCATCCCTTCCATAAACGTCACCATTAAAAAGAATTTCATCGTCTTTGTCAACCCATGCTGTTTGATATGTGATGTGCACAGGGACTGGCAGGCGAATCTTCAGCACCTTTCTTTTGCCCTGACTGATTAGATCATGAATCTGTTCTATATTCCATTCACTGCCCTCTTCATCAAGGAGAAATACCGCCAGTTTTTCCGGTTCTGAAACCCTGATGCATCCATGACTGAATGATCGTTTTTGTTCTGAAAACAATCTTTTTGCCGGGGAATCATGGAGGTAGACGGAGTAGTGGTTGGGAAAGACAAATTTTACCCTGCCAAGAGCATTGGTTGGTCCTGGATCCTGGCGCAACTTGAACCTCGCCATCTCAGAGGGCGTGACCCGTTTCCAGTTGATGGCTGTTGAATCAATCTCAACTCCGTCTTTCTGCCAGTTGGAAAAAAGTCGAATGTTTTTTTCGACAAGGTAGCTGGGGTTTTTTCTCAGTCCCGGCAGGTCTTCGTTTACGGCAATGCTGGATGGCACATTCCAGTATGGGTTGAGTTCAAGATATTTGATCTTGTCACTGAAAACCGGGGTCTGATGCTGAAATTTTCCGACAATTACAGGCATGCTGAATTTGAGCTCACCTGTCTTGCAGGCGTAGAGACTGTAGTTTGCAATATTAACCAGAATATATTTATCCCCCAACCCATGATCCTGCCAGCGCCACCTTGCCATATTAATTTTTATCTGATCCACCCGGTCTTCTGGAGACTTATTCAACTCCTGAATGGTATTTCTGCCAATAATGCCGTCCTGGACAAGGCCATGGGTCTGCTGAAAGAGAACCACCTTTTTCAGGAGCTCATGGTCATAGACAGAAGGTTCGGCACTCTTTGAAATTTCCTTGTTATCGTTTTCCAGCAGGGCAATTCTTTTTCTGATTTCAACTATTCTTTCATCTTCATCGCCCGGTCTGATACTCTCCGTGCCGGATAGATCTTTCCACTTCCCGCTGTACTTCAGCAGGCCATAATGAAGAAGGCCTTTTCTAAGACCTCTGTATTGATGGTGTTGGGGCGGTAACGATTGAAAAAATTCATCAAGATTTTCCGTCGCAAGGATTGTCTCAACCATTTTCAGGGGGTCAAAGCCCCTTTCTCCGGCTTCGGCAAAGAGTTCCGGGTTGACCATGTAGGATTTAAGCTGACCATAGCTGACATCGTGGATATACTTCACCATGTTATAGGTCAGAAGCGTATCAAGCTTTGCCAGGGATTCAAGGCTTGGATCCGTCCACAAACCCTCTATCTTTTCCACCTGATAATCAGCAGGATCCAGCCCCTCTTTGTCTGCATACTTTAGATATCTTGCTATAATTTCTGCACGCATTCCTGGTCCATCTACCGAAACCCATAACGGTTTAGCGCCCAGTTCGTGGTAAATGGTCGCAAGACATACATCCTCACTGGCAATGGATGGTTTTTGATCCTTGAAACTGAGGAGTTCCACAGGATAGCACTCAAGGTGGTCAGCCATGGCCCTGGCAAGATCTTCTTCGCTGGCGATGCCATCTACAGCTGGCAACCATAAACACAGTAGCAGTACTATCCCACAAATTTTTATAATTCTCATTTTGACCGGCCTTGCCTTACCGTTATTTTCTTGACTGGAATTGGTTTGTAATTTTATGGTGCGCCTTGCACACCTTGATTTTGCAATAAATTATATACCATGATGAAATATAGATAGATATAAATTATCCCCTTTTTTCCTGGGTTGAATCGATTTTGCTTCTTTTTCCTATTCGAAGGGGTAAAGGGTACCAGATGGTTGGCCGGGTAAATTGCTGCCAGCCCCATTTGAAAATTCCCACGAGCCAGAAGGAGAACCATAGGGACCATATGAGCATTGAAATTCTGTAAAACACCATGGGGATTGACAAGACCCATGCCTGGGGCAATGTGGAAAGGTTTATATCCTGGTACCATCGCAGCAAACCACTGTTGGAGCCATTTCCGACAATGTTCATGTCGGGATGCCCCAGCAGCCCGTTGGAAATGGCATAGACCATGGATCCTATTGCAGCCAGTGTCAGGGTAATAATCCCGATCTGAATAAAATTAAACCTGTGCCCGGTGAAGTGTTCACAACGCTTTTTGCGATCCAATGCAATGAGCCAGGCCACGACAATAAATCCAGCGGCCAGATGACTCATGGACAGACCAATACTCAGCAAAAGCCAGTGATAAAACTTCAGTTGTGCCCAACCCGTCCTGGACAATCCCCCGGCCACAAGCACAAGAATGATGATAATCGACCAGAACAACACTGCCGGTCCAACCAGGGGGTCTCCTCCGACGAACAAGGGCCATCGGTCCCTGGGCATATGGATGTCAATACTTGAATTTACACTGGGGGCACCAAGATCAACACGGGGGCTCGTGTATCGCGTCATCATTCCCCTTGATTCAATCCATTTAAGTGCAATATCCTGTTGACCCGGGGTGATGGGAAGGGCAACATTCCTGCCGTCCTGGCGCACTGGCTGAAGTTTTCCCATGATTCTGACTTCCTGTAATGTGGCAGAAGATGGCAGGCGGATGGTATGCTGCCCTCCCTGGCTGCTTTTGATGGACATCCTCAGGCTTGCAGCCGTGGTTTTCTGGCCGGGCCGCAATTCAAGATGGCTATTTTCAATAGTCAATGTCTGCCCTTTGATTCCGGCCGGACGGGAAATATTCAGCCCGACGGTCTCCCCTGGCCATGGATGCCATGTCGGATACCAGCGGGTTCCGGTTTTATGCAGGATCACAGGAATGCCGTCATAGGTGAGATGAAAGATCGGACTCACATCAACTTTCCATATTTCAGTCCAGGTGCTGTTTTGTTGATGTATCAGGATTATCTGATCCGCGGGTTCTAAAAAAGATTCCCAGGTGATTGACTGCTGATCGGCATGCAAATTGATTCTGGCAAAGCCATTTGCTACCCTGACCCCTTCAGTGGTAACTGATTCCCCTGGTATCAAAGGAATGTCAAGCAGGATTCCTGTGCCGGTGGGACTCAGGCGGGTGAGTGTGGTTTGAACTTTCCAGACAAGGCCTAAAAGCAGTGTCCGTTCTACTTTGACAAAAGGCGGAAGGACCCCTGTTTCCAAAACTTCCTGGTGTTTGTTGTTCTTTTCCACAATTCGTTTGAACTGCAGCTGGCCATCAAACGTACCGTCCGGGTTCACGCCTTCCACAGACCACCCCTCCGCTGTAATGACAGCGGCATGGGGTTTTAAGGGAAAGGGCAACTGCAGGATATTCTGCTTTCGAACTGGCCCCACCAGGGTCACGATATGTTTCCCCGGGGGAACCATCATCCATAACCCGTTGTCCTTTCTTAAAAGACCTTTGGCCTGGATGCCGTCGATCATTACCCCTTGGGGCAACCAATGTTTTATGTGCCCTGGGATGGGAATAACGGTTGACAGTTTTGAGTCCATACGGGCGTTGATGGTGAGTTCATCTTCAAGGATATTAATATGAACATCTGAAATGTTCGAACAGGAAGGAAAGCATTCGTCTTTTTCAAGCAGCCTCGCCTGCAGGGCATCGAGTAGTTGCGGGGAGGGAATTTCAGCGGCTTTTACAGGGGCCGGGCTCAGCCAAAACAGCACAAGAAAAGAGAAGATTTTTAACGCCTTAATGCCGGTAAAATGAATGCCAGAGCCTTTTTTAAACCTGATCCCGAACATGCCCAGTGCGAGCAACAGTATCAGAAAGACGCGCACAAAGCTCAGAACCAGATTTGTGCGTGGACCGATGAGGGTAAACGAGACGGCCTGATTACGGGTCACTGGTCCGGCCCAGTTAAAATGAATGGTTTCAAAAGGGAGCCACCTGGGCATACCCGGCCCTGTCTGGGTGAGGGATTTCGGATCATACTGCATGACCTGGGAACCATAATCGGTGGCTGACTTGCCTTTCATCTCCACGGCCTTTCTGGCTCCAGATTCAGTCTTGGAAAACATTTCTTGCGGTGCCATTTCCTGTACACTGTCCATTTGTGTGCGCATGGGCGATGCCAATGGTTTTTGTGACGCATATTCAACCATTGATGTCCGGGGGTTTTCCAGCTGGGGATACATCCCAATGCGCAGCGCCTGGACAGTGTAGGGAATGGCAATGGCAACAAGGGATAAAACAGCCATTCCCTGGTAAAATTTCACTATTTTTCTAAATTTTCCTTCGGGCAGGTATTTGAGCAAAGCCAGACCGATTAACAGCGCCAGCCAGACATAGACTGGAGCACCGGGTTCGTGATAGATCAGGACCAGGGTTAAAAAGGCAATTCCGGCCAGGGGTTTTGAAAAAAGCCGGGCAAGTGCAATAGTGAAAATTAAAACAATAAAAAAATCCAATAGGGTCCATTTTTTTATCCAGGTGCGGGGAATATTATCAATGCCGGTTGCATTCAGCAGTTTCCAGCCCGGGGGAAGGAAAAGGCGTCCCCTTACCTCTTGAAAATCATGATCCCATCCTGTGGCAGGAAGATTTGAAATTTTTCCCGGATAAACACTGTCTGCCACAAGATTTATCCGGCCGTTGCGAAGTTCAATGCCTGCCTTGTCAGATCCTTTCTGTTGGGTAATCAATTGTTCGACACCATCCAAATCAACCCTTCCAAGGGCGATGGACGGATCAATTTCCAGCCGCCAATTGGTGTTTTTCTGCCCTTTGATGGTGTCCTGAATCGTATATCCTGTGCCATCAAATTTCAGCCAGAGACTTCGGTTCAATGTCAGCTGATCGGGTGCCGGTTCTGGGTCCCCCCGTTTGATTTGGGTAAATTGCATGGATTCACCGGGTAATATTCTGTATGCGGGATAGGCATACCAGTCCGAAGGCATGGACGTTCGGACCGGATCAATTGACGGCACCCCATTGATTTCAACAAGCCTTAAATCGGGTTGAGCATTAAATGACCAGATCTCCTGTGCGGGCCATAATCCGTCATTCCGGGGATTAAATACAAGTGACTGCAACGGCCCTGAATATCGCAGATTCAAGCGGACATGATATTGTCCGGGCCGTACCTGCATCTTGAGTCTTCCATCCGGTTCAAGCTTTGCCGGCAGGGGGCTTTTTATTGAAAGCGGGGTGAAATTCTCCGGTGTGAAAAGAGGTCCCAATGTAATTTCCCTTGCAGATCCTGATACATCCAGGGTGAAATAAAGCAGCACTTGACAGGGAATTGAATCGGTTATCAGCCTGAAACTCTCGATTTTTAAACGGTCTTCAACTTTTTCTTGGGTCCGCACACTTTTCAGCCAGAGCCTGCCTGAGGTATCAAGGTTTGGGAAGGCGATCTTTTCATTGTTAACAGTCAAGGAAACCAGCGCTGATTCCTGGGGAACCTGAAGGTTTTCAGGCAGCCCGGGCCAGGAAAACGCTCCGGTTGTCGTATGCATCCCCGTTTTAAGAAAGACACCGGGAATCGTGTTTTTCTCAACGATGATACCGGCCTCACCATTCACCATAACTTCTTTTGGCCACTGGGTGCTGCTGCCCGGCAACGGTACCCAGGTTTCATGGTGTATCAGCCAGGACTGTTTGAACGTTCCGCCCTGATCCGTCAGGGTCACCGATAGTTCAGAAGGCCAGGCGCATTCATATCTGCCGGCGTCGTTATAGTACGGAATGCATTCCAATTGCTCTGCTTTGTCATGCAGAACCCACTCGACCCAGGGTTGGAGAAGTTCCGGAACCTGCACGGTGCTTTTTGCAAAACAAGGTCGTATCAATACAAAAATGAGAATGAGAACACCTGCCAGGTTGATGGTTTTTAAAATAAAGCGATGTGTTTCTCTCACAAGATTTCTCCATTTTCAGGTTTATGCAGCAAGGCGGCAGATGGGTACGTTTTCCTTCAAACACTGAATCCCTTGCCAGGGTCATATCGTTTTAAAATGGAAGGTGCTTTCGGATATAGTTTAGTATGGACTGTTTTACCTCAACTTTCAGGTACAGGTCTCCGGGCCCGGTGCTGCCTTCCTCGCCCATACCCCCGAGGCGGATTTGCTGCCCATGGCGGATACCGGGCGGAATTTTTACGACCAGCTTCTTTGTCCGCTGTTTATGGTAATATGCATGGGAACCCCCTTTTTCTGCCAGATCAGGATCAATACGTATGGTATCGTGAAGATCTTTGCAGTGTTGAGCCATATGCCCCCCTGATATGTTATTCAACAGGGTTCGGGTGGCCTGGCCCAGGAGTCCTGATGTCTTCATTCTTGAAAAAGCCCTGCCCGGATTCACTGTCCCTGAAAAGAAAAACCCTTTGAAATGGACATTGGCGTTTTTAAATTCAAAGGCGTTGTTTTTACCGTAGAATTCTTTGGAAATTTCTTCAAAATTTCTGAGCCCAAAAGACTTGGCCAGTTCTTCAAACACCTTGTTAATATCGGTTCCCGAGAAAATATCCTGTTCCGAATAGGTCTCCCGGAAATGTGTATACGCTCCGGTAGATCCATACTGCTGCTGAAACGCGTCGTAATCTTGTCGTTTTTTTGCATCGGACAATACGGCATAGGCTTCATTCAGGGCCTTCATTTTATCTTGAGTATCAAGATCCCCTTGGTTTCGGTCAGGATGGAACTTAAACGCCAGATCCCTGTATGCCGCTTTGATTTGCGCGGTGTCCGTATTTTTTGAGACCCCTAAAATTTCATAATAATCCTGGCCGGCCATATTTTTCCCTGCATTAAATATTTAAGTGGACAATGTGTATAGATGTACGTCTCTGGCCATTCATGTAAACAGCCAATCCCGAAAGTTGATTAATTAATAAAGTGGCACTGACATCCGCTTGACGCTTATATCCATGCGGGTTAGAGTTACAGGTTCGCCGAATTGCGTATATATGGCTACATCGGCTGCATCCCGTCCATAGGCAACCGCCACACGACCACCTTGAAGGTTCTTTTGTGTTGGATCGAAAGTATACCACCGCCCTCCCACAAAGGCTTCAAACCAAGCGTGAAGATCCATGGGTTCAAGTGTTTCAAGATAGCCTACGACCATACGGGCGGGAATTGAAAGCGCCCGGCAACATGCAATACCTAAATGAGCCATATCTCTGCAGACAACCTGTGAACTCTCATTGACTTCACAAGCACTTTTGCACTGCTGGCCGGACCCAGGTGTGTATTGTAACGTTTGGGAAATGTAGTCGACGATTGCGGCACACTGGTCGTATCCTGATGACCGTCCCTTGACAAGCGCTGCCACCATCTGAGTGAAACGATCTGATTCGCAAAACCGACTTGGCAACAGAAAGGGTAGGGTCTCCTCAGGTAAATTCTGCACTTCAACAAAGGGTGATCCTGGAGCCGTATCTGAAGCATCAGCGCATTCGACATCCACTGACGTTTTAATTGAGAATGGTCCGGCTGGTGCCACCAAACGCTGGCACAGGTTACCAAACGGGTCGGTGAACTCGACCGCCCTTACGCTAGGCAGCATTACATACTGCTCGCGACCTATCCACTGTTGCCGACCACTCCTGGGGCGGAGCATGAGTAAAAATGGAGTGTCAACCGGGATGTTGAATTCAAGTAAACAAGAAGCATGTAACCACATGGAAATTCCTCTGTTGATGTATGATAATGATACTTAACTTTTAGGTATCAGGCTTTGACCGTTTGGGTAACGGGCAGTAAGGGTTTCCAGTAAAGTTCGTTTGTGTTTGAACGAAAACTCACCCACCTGCTGCGTTGCTTCACAAAACTAAAATCTTCACGTAATAGAGTACGTTCCGGTTTCAGCTTTGTCCGCGCCTTGCATCTGGGAAATTTTATGAGTATCGCTGCTCTTTGAGCCATCCAAATATGGGTTTTCGGTCAGGCACTAATTAAAAATACCACCGTTCCAAAATTGTTACAATATTTAAAAATGCAGCCCCTTGCTGTCCTGTTTACCCGTTTGATATGCGATCGTTAAATCAACAAAAATATTTTAAATGGCGATTGACCTGTTTCACCTGGTATTTTTCCATGACCGTTAGATTTTGCCGGGTCTGACCCTTTTGGCCCATGGAAAAAACCTTGCAAATTTATTTGGGTGGTGTATGTTTCTGCACGAAGAAACATTTACAGGGCAGAGGAGAGCCATGAAGGTTGAAAAAGAGCTGTTAAAGGCTGTTGTGGCGATTGCACGACAGTCCGATAATCTGGAGGAGCTGGATCTGTTTTTCCAGGAGATCTTCACTCCGGGTGAGCTTGCAGATTTGTCGCTGCGCTGGAAACTGTTGACCGATCTTGATCGAGGGATGACCCAGCGTAAGATTGCTGAAAAATATGGTATCAGCCTCTGCAAGATTACGCGGGGATCCAAGATTTTGAAAAAAAAGAATTCGATTGTCTTCAAAATTTTACGACAGGCTGTAAAGGCTGTCGATAAAGGAGAAAAGATTGACACAAGAAAATGAACGCTCCCTTGTGCTGGGGAATCAAGCCCTGGCAAGGGGGCTTTGCGAGAACGGCTGCCGGATGGCGACTGGCTATCCTGGGACCCCGGCATCCGAGATCCTTCCGGCCGTTGCTGTCCTTAAAAAATCAGAGAGTCTTGAATCCCTCCATGTGCAGTGGGCCATAAACGAGAAGGTGGCCTTTGAGATTGCCTACACTGCAAGCATTGCCGGCCTGAGAAGTGTTGTGGCCATGAAACAGGTCGGTCTTAACGTGGCTTCAGATCCGTTCATGAGCGGGGCCTATTTGGGCGTCAAGGGTGGATTCCTGGTGATCAGTGCAGATGATCCCGGTCCCCATTCGTCCCAGACCGAACAGGATTCCAGGCTTTATGCCATGGCGGCCAAGGTGCCGGTCCTTGATCCGGATTCCCCGGAGCAGGCAAGGGATATGGTGGGCATGGGGTTCAGGCTGTCGGAAGCCTTTGAAATTCCGGTGATGGTGCGGCCCACCACAAGGGTGTGCCACGCCCGCCAGGACATTGAACTAAGGACGATCACCCCTGGAACAGCTGAGGCACATTTTGAAAAAGATCCTGGCCGATGGGCCGCAACCCCCAAGTTTCGGCTGAAACTCCACAAGGAGCTTGAGATAAAGCTTGAAGGCATCGCAGCCTGGGCCGAAACCGCCCCGGTCCGGCTCAACCCTGATTGTGGCACCCCTGAAAAGGCAATTGTGGTGGCCGGCGTCAGCTGCGCCCATGCCAGGGATATTGTTGCCGATCTTGGCGTGGGAGACAAGGTGGCCCTGTATCAGGTGTTGCAGCCCTATCCGTTGCACACGGCCTTTATGGATGAGATCCTTGAACGCCACACCGACATCCTGGTGCTTGAGGAGACAAGGGGTATCATTGAGATGCAGCTTGCAAGAAGGGATAAGGTCAAAGGAAAGGAGAGCGGTCATGTTCCCCGGACAGGCGAGCTGCTGCCTGAAATCATGGAAACCATCATTGCCGAGTTTACAGGTGTTAAATCCCTCTCCCACCTGCTGGAGCCTGTCCCTGGAAGACGGCCGACCCTGTGTGCCGGCTGCCCCCACCGGGCAAGTTTTTTTGCCATTAAAAAGGCCGCACCCAAGGGAATCTACACCAGCGATATCGGCTGCTACACCCTTGGCATGAACCTTATGGCCGTTGACACGGTCCTGTGCATGGGAGCCGCCATCAGCCAGGCTGCAGGTTTTGCCCACGCCTATAGCGAAGAAAAACGACCTCCCATTGTTGCCACCATTGGCGATTCCACCTTTTTCCATGCAGGGGTGCCACCGCTCATTGATGCAGTGGTTCAAAAGGTTCCCATTGTTGTTGTGATCCTTGACAACCGTACCACTGCAATGACGGGCAATCAACCCACCCCTGCAACCGGGGTCGATATCTCAGGCTGTGAGGTGGGATCGATCAGTATTGAAATGCTCGTAAAGGGGTGCGGTATCACCTATTGCCGGACAGCAGACCCCATGGATATCAAGGGGTTTATCCTGGAGATCAAGGAGGCCATTGCCCATTCAAAGGTCCATGGTCCCAGTGTGCTGATCTCAAGATCGCCCTGTGTGCTCAACCTTTCCAAAACTGAAAAAATCGCCCGGTACACAAAGGTTGAAGTGACCGATGACTGCGACGGGTGCGGCTATTGTGTCTCACACTTTGAGTGCCCGGCCCTTGTCCTTGACAGTGAAAACAAACGTGTGGACATTGACCTTGCCCTTTGCACGGGCTGTGGCGTATGCATCTCGGTCTGCCCCAAGGGGTCCATCGTCCATGTCAATTAACTCAATGGAAAATCAGATGAACTATCAGATCGTAATCAGCGGCGTGGGAGGCCAGGGTGTGCTCTTTGTGACACGGGTGCTTGCCCAGGCCTGCATGGATGAGAACAAAAGGGTGCTCACCTCTGAGACCCATGGCATGGCCCAGCGGGGCGGGACGGTAATTTCCCACTTAAAGGTCGGCACATTTACCAGTCCCTTGATCCGGCCTGGGAATGCGGATCTTTTACTGACATTGAAACAGGAAAATTATCCCCAGCACAGGGGGTATCTCAAACCGGGTGGTCAGGCCCTGGTTAATTCTCCTGACCTTGCTGGAGAAGGGGAAAATTTCACTGCAATGGACGGGGAGAAAATGGCAGAGGCGGACGACAATGTTCGTTCATTTAATCTATACATGCTTGGCGCCGCCATTGGGATGGTGCCGGTATGTTCCCTTGAAGCAGTCAAGGCCCAGGTTGAAAAAATATTTTCGTTAAAGGACGAGATCGTGAGATCTAAGGCCCTCCTGGCCGTTGAAACAGGTTACAACAACATCAGAAAGGAGGGGTGATGGGGTTTATTCCACAGGGGTTAACCAAAGAGGACATTGAAAAAATTCAACTTGACGGTCTGAAGTGGACTGTCAACCACGGGGTAACCCATTCAAGGGTGTATCAGAGAACCTTTAAGGCCGCCGGAATCGAACCGGGGGATGTTCAATCCTTAAAGGATCTTGAGTCGTTGCCGTTTCTTGAAAAAATGGATCTCCAGGATGATTACCCGCTGCCGTTGAGATCCGTACCCGAGGATCAGGTGGTGAGAATCCACGGTTCGTCGGGCACAACCGGTAAACGTAAGGTCATGTGCTACACCCAGCGAGACATTGATACCTGGGCCGACATGTTTGCCCGCTGCTATGAACTTTCGGGCATGACAACCCGTGACCGGGTTCACATTGCCGTGGGGTACGGATTGTGGACAGCCGGGGCGGGTTTTCAGCTGGGGTGTGAACGTTTTGGCGCCATGGCGATTCCCATGGGGCCTGTGAATACCGATATGCATGTGGAGATGCTGGTTGATATGCAGAGCACCGTGTTCTGCTCGACCGCATCCATGGCCCTTCTCATGGCAGAAGAGGTTAAAAAAAGGGACCTCAGGTCCAAGATTAACCTCAAGCGTATCATACTGGGTGCCGAGCGTCACAGCAATGCCATGCGTGCCCACATTGGCGAACTTCTCAATGTCAGTGAAATCCACGACATCTATGGCCTGACCGAGCTTTACGGACCGGGCACCGGGATTGAATGTAAGGCCCACCAGGGTATGCATTATTGGAATGACCTTTTCATTTACGAGATCATTGATCCTGATACCTTGAAGCCCGTTCCCGAAGGTGAGTTCGGTGAGCTTGTGATTACCTCCCTTCAAAAGGAGGCAAGCCCCCTGATCCGGTACCGCACCCATGATATCACCCGGTTACTTCCAGGCGACTGCCCCTGTGGGTTGGCGTTTCCCCGCCACGACAGGATCCAGGGCCGCAGTGATGACATGTTCATCTACCGGGCCGTTAATATCTATCCCCAGCAGATCGACCTGATCCTTGATCCTGTTCCAGAGGTGGGCAGCGAATACCAGGTCATCCTCGATCACCAGGAAAACGGCCGGGACATGATGACCATCCGGGTTGAACGGTCGGAATTTGCATCCAGCAATGACGACGCGGCCCTTGTCGCAATGATATCGGACCGGGTGAGGCGAAAACTCCTTGTCCGGGCAGCGGTTGAGATAACCGATTACCATTCCCTTCCAAGGACCCAGAAAAAAAGCCAGCGGGTTTTTGATAACAGAAACGGCAACAGCCGTTAAAGGAGAAAAAATGAAAAGAGCGCTTAAGCCTGTTATTGGATCAGCCCTGGGAACGGTCGCCATTGCTTTTCTGGCCGTGATTGCGGTTGTTTTTGTCTCCATCCCCCCGGTGTCGGCAAAAACCATTTCCCTCAACTATGCCAATTTTCCCCCGGCACCCACCTTCCCCTGTGTTCAGATGGAACAGTGGAAAACCGTGGTTGAAACACGGACAGACAATGCTGTCAGGATCAACACCTTTCCCGGCGGGACCCTTCTCGGGCCAAAGGAGATGATGGACGGAGTGATCTCGGGCCAGGCCGATATTGGTTGCCTTTGCATGGCCTACCAGCCGGGCCGTTTCACCGTGACCAACGCCGTGAGCCTTCCCCTTGGCATTCCTGATTCCAAGGTGGGAAGCCTTGTGCTGACCGATCTGTTCAACGCTTATAAACCCAAGGCCTTTGACAAGGTCAAGGTGCTGGCCTTGTTCACCACGGCACCGGCCAACATCATGTCAAGAAAACGGGTGGCAACCCTTGGGGATCTCAAGGGAATGGATTTAAGGGCGTCTGGTGGGGCTGCTGAAATCCTTAAAATCTGGGGTGCCAACCAGATCGGTATGCCCATGTCTGCAACCCCCGAGGCCCTTCAAAAGGGTGTGGTTCAGGGGCTTTTTTCCTCCCTTGAGGTGATGAAAGACCTTAAGTTTGCTGAGGAATGCCCCTATGCAACGCTGACAAACACGGTGGTCTACCCCTTTGCCGTGGTCATGAATCTTGACCGGTGGAACGCCTTGCCCCAGGCGGTTAAGACCGTGATGGAGAACCTGTCAAGGGAGCAGGCCGTGTGGACGGGAACCTACATGGACAATCACGTGAACGACGCCGTTGAATGGTCTAAAAAGACCCACGGGGTTGAATTTGTCGAACTTGATGATGCCTCCGCCGCCACCTGGAACAAGGCCCTTGCACCGATTACCCAGCGATGGATCACTACGGCTTCGGAAAAAGGGTTTGATGGTAAAGCCATTGTGGATACCATCCAGCATCTTGTTGACCAGCATACAAAAGGTGAGTGATGAAGCGAGTACTGGCAGGACTTACCACCATTCAGACCTTGATTGCCGGAACCTTTCTGGTCGTGATGGTCGTTTTGACAACGGCAAATATTGTCGGCCGCCAGGCCGGCATGCCCATCCGGGGAACCTTCGAGATCATGGGGTTCCTGGGGGCTGCCGTGTTCGGGTTGAGTCTTTCTTTTTCCCATTCAAAAAAAGAGCATCTCTACGTGAGCATTCTGTTTGATGCCTTTCCCAGAAAGGTGCAGCAGGTGGCAAGGGCAGTAAGCAACATTGCAAGCATTGCGCTTTTTTCCTTTCTCGGGGTTCAGCTTGCACGGACAGGGCTCAACCTCAAGGCGGTGAACGAGGTGTCGGAAACCCTGAGAATTCCCTATTATCCGGTGGTCCTGGTCCTGGCCTTTGGGGTGGCAGTTCTTGTCCTGCTGCTTGTGTATGAACTGTTGACAGCCTTTGGAGAATCTTCGTGAGCCTTACCTTTGTTGGCGTCGTTGGCATCGTCGTGCTTTTATGTGTGCTTTTTTTTCTGGGAATGCCCGTGGGGTTTTCCATGGCCATGGTGGGTTTTCTAGGGTTCTCCCACGTGATCAACCTTAATGCCGGTATGAACATGGCAGGCTCGGTTTTCTGGTCTGTGGCCTCCAAGTACGGGCTCACCGTGATTCCGCTGTTTATCTTCATGGGCCAGATTGCTTTTTACTCGGGTGTCAACCAGCGGTTGTACCGGGCAGCCCACTACTGGACCGGCCATATCCGGGGCGGCCTTGCCATGGCCACCATCATGGCGTGCAGCGCCTTTGCCGCCATCTGCGGATCGAACACGGCAACGGCCGCCACCATGAGTACGGTGGCCCTGCCTGAAATGAGAAAATACGGGTACTCGACCATCTTGAGCTCCGGTGCCATTGCCTGCGGATCCACCCTTGGGGTGGTTATTCCGCCAAGCGTGGTGCTCATCATCATCGGACTTGCCACCGAACAGTCCATCGCACGGCTGTTTTACGGGGGCATCGGGGCAGGTGTAATCCTGACCGTTTTTTTTCTCACTACTGTTCGGTTTGTCTGCCGGCTTTTTCCGGAATGGGGCCCTGTGGTTGAGAAAAAACCGATTAGGGATCGTGTGGCTTCATTGTCCGGGGCAGGGGAGATGCTTCTGCTGTTCGGCCTTGTCATGGTCGGGTTGTGGGTGGGTTTTTTTACCCCGTCCGAAGCTGGAGCTGCCGGGGCTTTTTTTGCCCTGGTCATTGCCGTTGTGGGCAGGACCCTTTCCTTTGCCAATTTTAAACGGGCCGTGCTTGACACCCTCAGGATCTCGTGCATGGTGATCATGCTCATCGCCGGTGCCATGATCTTTGGACGGTTTCTTGCCGTTACGCGTATCCCCTTTGACCTTGCAGCCGGGGTTGCGGCCCTGGAATTTCCGGCCTGGGCCGTCATGGCCTGCATCTGTTTGATTTATACCCTGGGCGGGGCCATTATGGACGCCCTGGCTCTTTTGCTGATCACCATCCCCATTTTTTTCCCCCTGGCCATTCAGATGGGGTATGACCCGGTGTGGTTTGCCGTCACCATCACCGTTGTCACTACCCTTGGAGCCGTTACCCCACCCGTTGGGGCCACCACCTATGTGGTGGCAGGCGTTGCAGGTGATATCCCCCTCAAGGATGTGTTCAAGGGCGTGGCCCTGTTTCTTCCCGCCTACATGATCACCATTCTGCTGCTGATTCTCTTTCCTGCCCTTGTGACCTTTCTGCCCGGTTTTTTGGGGTAGCTGGCAACTGACAAGGTAACTTCTGCGTTACGTTAATGCGCACATATTTCAATATGCTCCCATTGATGCGCCTTGAAACCAGGCAAAAATCCGGCGTTGGTCTGGCACATTTTAAAATTTCCATGACCCTTACATATTGACCGATTCACCGATTTTAAGGTAAGGTGGCAGCCAGGTCCAAGGCCCTGTAATTGATTTGACTGCACTGTGGAGGAGAATTTAAGGTAGATGATATTAATCAGAAATGGAGCGCTTTTTGCCCCGGAGTCCCTGGGGAAAAAGGATCTGCTTATTGGCGGCAATCAAATCATTGCCATTGAAGAGACCATTGATCCCAAAAGGGTGCCAGGGGAAATAAGGGTCATTGATGCCCTTGGCATGGTGGTCGTGCCGGGATTTATTGACGGGCACCAGCATTTTACCGGGGGCGGGGGAGAAGGGGGCTTTCATACCCGGACTCCTGAAATGCAGCTCTCCATGAACATTGCCAATGGCGTGACAACGGCCGTGGGGCTTTTGGGAACAGACAGTCTGACCCGAACGGTGGAGAGTCTCTACGCCAAGACCCGGGCGTTCAATGCCGAAGGTATGACCGCCTATATGCTTACGGGTTCCTATTGGCTGCCGTCCCCCACTGTGTGTGGAACAGTTGGCCGGGATCTGGTCTACCTTGACCCTGTCATCGGAGTGAAACTTGCCATGGCCGACCAGCGGGGACCCCATTTTGATGCCCATGACCTTGCCCGCCTTGCCTCGGATGTGAGGGTTGCGGCCCTTGTGGCGGACAAGCCCGGGATAATCACTGTCCATGTAGGCGTTAACCCGGATGCACTGGATTTAATTTTTGAGGTGGTTGAACACCATGCTGTCCGGCCGGACATCTTCATTCCCACCCACATTAACCGGAAAAACAGCAAGGCCACGGACCAGGCCCTTGCCCTTGCTGAACGAGGGACGGTGATTGACGCCACCTGTATGGCAACCATCCCCGTGGACGACCCTGAAAATCAATCGTCGGAAAAACTTTGTGCAGCTGATTTTTCCGTGATTGCCGATGAACACCGTCTGTTTGATCAGGTGACTTTCAGCTCGGATGCCGGGGGCTCTCTGCCCATATGGAACAAGGATAGAAGTCGGATTCTTGGAATGGGTATCGGTACGCCTGAATCGTTGCTGGTTGAACTCAGACACCTTGTAAAAACAAGGGGCATGGCACTTGAAAGGGCCCTGAAACCCTTGACCACAACCCCAGCCAGGATCTATGGCCTGACCGGGAAAAAAGGAGCCATACAGGTGAATGCCCATGCTGACATCCTTGTCCTTGATCCAGATGACCTTGGGATCCGGGATGTTGTTGCAAAGGGCCAGATTATGATGAACAACGGTAAGCTTGAAAAAAAAGGGTATTTTGAATAATTTGACATCCCGTTCCCAGGACGAGAAATCCCCAGGGGATCGTTCCCCTGGACTGGCCACGGCCTTGAATGAAGATGAGATTCTCTCAGTTCAGGATCTGAGCCTGAGTTTTCCAACCTACGAGGGATTCATCCAGGTGCTCCACAAGGTTTCTTTTTCCGTAAAAAAGGGAGAAACCCTTGCCATTGTGGGAGAATCAGGATCCGGCAAGACGGTTACCATGCGAAGGGTCATGCATCTGTTAAGCAATGTCAGAACCGATTCCGGTAAGATTATGTTACGGAAAAGGGATAACAGTGTCCAGGATATTACCCTCCTTTCCAAGGGCGAGGCCAGAAAGATCAGGGGGTTTGACATGTCCATGATCTTCCAGGAGCCCATGACTTCCCTTAATCCGCTGTTTACCATTGGCAATCAGCTTTCCGAAGCCCTTCTTACCCACCAGGAGTTTCCCAGACAAGAGGTGCAAAAAAGGGTGGTTGATCTTCTGGAGCTTGTGCGGATACCCGACGCCAGACGACGATTCAGCGAGTACCCCCACCAGATGTCAGGGGGGATGCGCCAGCGGGTGATGACGGCCATGGCCCTGGCCTGTAATCCCCAGCTTTTAATTGCAGATGAACCCACAACGGCCCTTGATGTGACCATCCAGGCACAGATATTGGCACTTATCCGCTCTCTCCAGGAAAAATTTCAGATGTCGGTGATTTTCATCACCCATGACATGGGTGTTGTGGCCGAACTTGCCGACCGGGTGGTGGTCATGTACAAGGGCAGGGTGGTCGAAGAAAATGACGTGTTTTCCATATTTGCAAGACCGGCCCACCCATACACCCGGGCGCTGTTAAAGGCGGTTCCCACCCTTGGCTGCATGCGGGGAAGGAAAAACCCGGCGACCCTGCCCGTACTTGAGATGGAAAAGGAGTTGAACCGGGCCAAGGGAGAGCCCCTGCCCCGGGAAGAGGAAATCGACACGGCAGACCATACCGCCGATCCCATTCTTGAGGTGAACAACCTGTTCACACGCTTTGTGTCAAAAAAGAATTTTTTTGGCAAAACCACCCACCTGGTCCATGCCGTTGAAGATGTGAGCTTTAAAATCTATCCCGGTGAAACCCTGGGCATCGTGGGGGAATCAGGCTGCGGCAAGTCAACCACGGGGTATGCCCTCTTAAAACTGGTTCCGGCCACGGGTGAGGTGCTGTTTCAGAAAAGAAATGTCATGGCGATTTCCAACCAGGAGATGCAGGCGTTGCGCCAGGATATCCAGTTTATTTTCCAGGATCCGTTTGCCTCGTTAAACCCCAGGCAGACCATTGGCACCTCCATTGGCGAACCCATGGTGATCCATGGTATCGGTGACAAACGATCCCGGCAGGCCCGGGTGGGAAAACTGCTTGAGCGGGTGGGGATTCCGGCCCACCATGCAAGCCTTTACCCCCATGAGTTTTCAGGGGGCCAGCGCCAGCGAATTGCCATTGCCAGGGCCCTTTCCACAAAACCCAAGGTGATCATTGCCGACGAGGCGGTGTCGGCCCTGGATGTTTCCATCCAGGCCGTTGTTCTCAACCTCATGCTCAGACTCCAAAAGGAGATGAACCTGTCCTATATGTTCATCTCCCATGACATGGCCGTGATCGAACGGGTGAGCCACCGGGTGGCGGTGATGTACCTTGGCCAGATCGTTGAGATGGGCACCCGGCAGCATATTTTTGAGGACCCCAGGCACCCCTATACCCGGAAACTGTTGTCTGCCATCCCCATTGCAGATCCAATGAAAAGAACGGATTTTGGTATGCTCACCGGAGAAATTCCTTCTCCCGTGAGAAAGATTAGTGAACCGCCCCGGAAAATAATGTTAAATGAAGTAACACCAGGTCATTTTGTTGCAGACCTGGTGTCAACCCTGTAAATAGAATCAATTAAACTGACAAACCAAAAAGGAGATACTGAATGAAAAAGACATTTTTCACCCTGCTTGCGTTATTATTGCTTGCAGCCCCGAGCTTTGCCGAAACCCGGGACATTATTTACGCATCTGAGTCCACGGTTAAATCCCTTGACCCCCATGACACCTCAGATACCTATTCTGGAGCCATTGAGCGGGCCATCTGCCAGGGACTTATGGGCTTTGACAAAAACCTTAACATTGTTCCCCTGCTGGCTGAGAGCTACACCTTTAACGAGGCTGCCACCCAGTTTACCTTTAAGCTCAGAAAGGGCATTAAGTTCCATGACGGGGCGGACTTTAACGCCCATGCGGTAAAGGTTAATATTGAGCGCATGATGACTGGTAAATACAAACGCTCAAGCCTGATGAAACCCGTGGAATCCCTTATGGTCCTTGACGACTACACCGTGCAGTTCAACCTTAAAGAACCCTTTGGCGCCTTTGTTAACGCCATTGCCCACCCCGGATCCCTGATCCTGAGCCCTAAAGCCCTTGAAACATACGGGGACGAGGTGAGCAAGCATCCCGTTGGCACGGGGCCTTTTATCTTTGACCAGTGGGTGTCAGGCAACTTTGTAACGATCAAGAAAAATCCAGATTACTGGCGGGGAGATGTCAAGGTGGATACCATCACCTTTCGACCCATCCCTGAAAGCGGTTCCAGGCTTGCCATGCTCAGGGCCGGCCAGGCCCACTATATTTATCCCATGCCTGCAGAACTGTTGAAGATTGCCGAACGTGATGCCAATATTGACATCATTAAACAGCCTTCGATTATTGCCCGTTACCTGATCATGAACACCCAGTTTAAACCCTTTGCTGATATCAGGGTTCGCCAGGCCGTCAATTACGCCCTTGACAAGGAGGCCATCATTAAGATCGCCTGGGGCGGTGCAGCCTCTGAGGCCGATTCCATCATTCCCCCCAACCTCCAGTTTTATAAAAAACAGGCTGTCTGGCCCCATGATCTTGAAAAGGCAAAGGCCCTCATGAAAGAGGCAGGGTATGAGAACGGGTTTGAGGTGGTCTTTTTAACACCCAACGCCTCCAACCGCTTAAGGGCAACTGAGATGGCCCAGCAGCAGCTCAAGAAGATCGGCATCACTGGCAGTCTCCAGTCCATGGATGTGGCAAGTTTTTACAACAAGCTTGAGGGATACAGGGTGGACGATGCCAAGCCGCTTCCTTTCATCGCCTTTGGCGGATGGTCTGCCTCCACCGGGGATGCAGACTGGGGCACAAGGCCCTTGATCTCAACCGAAGCCTTTCCTCCGGCCATGTCAAATTTTGGTTTCTTTTCCGACAAAAAAGTGGATGGTTTCATCACGGCAGGGCTTGCCTCGGCCAATCCCGACATAAGAAAAAAAGCCTATGCAGACCTCCAGGATTATGTGTGGGACAAGGCTCCCTGGGGATATCTGTTTGTTGATACCATGGTGGCGGCCAAGTCCAAAAAGCTCAAAGGGATCTATCCCATGCCCGACGGTGCTTTCTCCGTTGAAGAGGCAGAACTTGTTGACTAACCAGCATGGCCGGAGCGAAGTATGGCTCCGGCCTCAACGAAGATAGAAATTCGATAGCATAGGCGGGCGGGAACGGGTATTGCCCGCAGCGGATTAAACGGCAGCGGTCAGCATGGACGCTGAAGGAGCTGCCGTTTCCCTCGGAGCAGCCCAGGACGGGCTGCGAAAATGAGCGGAGGGTACTCCCCGTTTCCGTCTGCCGGCCCGAGAAGAGTTTCATCTAAAAAAGCAGAGTTCATGTTAAAATATTTTTTCAAACGATGTATGGCCATCCTTCCGGTGCTGTTTGTGGTTTCTGTGCTGGCCTTTGCCTTTGTGCATCTGCTGCCCGGGGATCCTGCCCGGATGATGGCCGGAGATGATGCGGACGAGGCCACCATTGAGATGCTCCGAACAGAGCTGGGCCTCGACCGGCCTTTGCCCGTGCAATATCTGACCTATATGGGCAAGCTTGTCAGGGGGGATCTTGGCATCAGCCTTCGAACCAACCTGACCGTGTTTGACGAGTTAAAGCTTCGATACCTGCCGACCATGTACCTTGCCTTTGCCGGCATGGCATGGTCGGTGGTCATTGGCATCTTCTTTGGCGCTGTTGCCGCCATCTACAGCGGTAAGTGGCAGGATTACACGGCCATGATGGTTTCGGTGTCGGGCATTTCCGTGCCTCAGTTCTGGCTGGGGCTTCTGGCTATCCAGCTGTTTTCCGTTCACCTGGGGTGGCTGCCCGTGGCAGGGTATACCGGTAAATTTTCCGAATTGATCCTGCCCTCGTTTACCCTTGGGGCCACGGTTGCCGCCATCATGGCACGGTTTACCCTGTCTGCCTTTCTTGATGTGCTTGGCGAAGAGTACATTTCAACGGCCAGGGCCAAGGGTGTGACTGAAACCCTTGTCATGTGGAAGCACGCATTCAGAAACGCCCTGATTCCGGTCATTACCATGGTCGGTCTTCAGTTTGGTTTTCTCCTTGGCGGATCGGTTGTGGTCGAGACGGTGTTTGCCTGGCCAGGGCTCGGGCGGTACATGATCGAGGCCGTAGCCGTCAGGGACTATCCCGTGCTCCAGGCCCTGCTGCTGCTCTATTCGTTTCATTTTGTCTTTATCAACCTTGTTGTGGACATGGTCTATGCCCTTATCAACCCGGAAATCCGGTATGAGTAAAAGAATTTTATGACTGAAAAAATAACCCCCTTTGCCATTTTCTGGCACAAGTTCAAACGGCGGTACACAGCCATGGTGGCAGGTGTCTTTATCGTGCTCCTGGTGCTGGCGGCTGTATTTGCCCCGGTGGTTGCACCCCATGACCCTTTTCTGACCGATTACAGCCTTTCCATGATGCCGCCAAGTCTGTCCCATCCAGCAGGAACTGACCTCTATGGCCGTGATATTTTAAGCCGGATCATCTACGGATCACGGATATCCCTTGCCGTGGGCTTCACCTCCGTTTTTGTGGGTGCCCTTGTGGGGGTGACTCTGGGGCTGGTGTCCGGATTCTTCGGCGGCTTTCTCGACGGGTTGATCATGCGGACCTCGGACGTTCTGTTTGCCTTTCCCGGCATTTTGCTGGCCATTGCCATTGTGGCAATCCTGGGGCCGGGACTGGTCAATGTTGTTGTAGCCGTGTCCGTGTTTTCAATGCCCACCTTTGCACGCATTGTACGGGGCAGTACCCTGGCATTGAAAGAGAGTCTCTATGTAAGGGCGGCCAAAAGTGTGGGTGCCTCCAAACGACGGATCATGTTTGTCCATATCCTGCCCGGCACCCTGAGCGGCGTGATCATCTATTTTACCATGCGCATCGGGACCTCCATCATCACGGCGGCAAGCCTGAGCTTCCTGGGTCTTGGAGCCCAGCCCCCAACGCCTGAATGGGGGGCCATGCTGGCCGAAAGCCGTGACTATATAGGTGTGGCCGACCACATGACCATTTTTCCGGGCATTGCCATCTTTCTGACGGTTCTGTTTTTCAACCTGTTCGGCGATGGGTTACGGGCTGCCCTGGACCCTAAAACCAAGTAGACCCATTCCTTATAATTTAAATGGTGAATTTTTTATGAAACCCATGATCGGCATGGTTGCCAATACTTATTTAAACCGGTTTAAAATGCCGGCATCCACCGTTCCCCTGGCTTATACCAGCGCCATAGAAAAGGCTGGAGGCATCCCCCTTGTGCTGCCGTTTACAAGGGATGTTGAGGCCATTTCAGACCTGGTCCATCTCTGCCGTGGCTTTGTGCTGCCCGGCGGCAGTGATGTGGATCCCGGGCTCTACGGCCAGGCCCCGTCACCCCGACTCGGAGAGACGGACCGGCCCCTGGACGATTTTCAACTTTCGGTTTTCAGGGCGGCCATGGCCCTTGAACGACCCATCCTCGGAATCTGCAGGGGGAGCCAGGTCATCAACGTGGCCCTTGGGGGGACGCTCTTCCAGGATATTCCCACTCGGTTTCCCGATTCAACCCTCCGCCACATGCAGAAGGTCATCACCTTTGATACCGACCACTGGGTGAACCTTGAGGCGGGCTCCAGGCTCCACGATCTTTTGGGGGGGCGCATCCGGGTCAATTCCCGTCACCACCAGGCGATCGACACCCCTGGAAGGGATCTTGTGGTGACGGCACGGGCCCCCGACGGCGTGGTTGAGGCGGCCGAACACACAAGGCTTCCCATCGACCTTGTCCAGTGGCATCCGGAACTGATGATGCAGAAAAATAATGACATGCTGGGTCTGTTTGAATCCCTTGTGGATCGCTGCAAACCTTGAAAGCGGATCCCTGCCCGGGGTTGGGCAGGGGTAAACCGGAATAATCAAATTGCTTAGGCAGGTAAGAATGAAAACAGTATATTTTAATGGAAGTTTCATGGACAAGGAAGCGGTGTCTATCTCACCGGACGACCGTGGTTTTTTGTTTGCAGACGGACTTTATGAGGTGATCAGAAGCTACCAGGGGGTCCTTTTCAGACCGAAAGATCACATTGCCCGTCTCAGCCATGGAGCAAGGCATTTAAAGCTTTCACGGACTGATTTCTCTGAGTTTGTGCAAATTGCCCAGGTGTTGCTTGAAAAAAATGGACTTTTGTCCGGTGACGCCACTGTCTATTTCCAGGTGACACGGGGCGAGGCGACCCGTTCCCATGCCTTTCCCCTCAATACTCCTGAGCCCACAGTCTATGCCTTTGCCTCAAAATTTGACGCTTTAAACGGGGAGAAAATCAAGGCCCAGGGCATCAATGCCATCACCGTGGCCGACCAGCGCTGGGCCCGGTGCGACATGAAAACAACCGCTCTTACGGCCAATGTCCTCGCCAACCAGGCCGCCGTTGAACAAAATGCCAAGGAAGCTATTTTCATAAGGGATGGGGTGCTGCTCGAAGGTACCCATTCCAACTTCATGGCAGTGATGGACAATGTTCTGGTAACGGCGCCCCTGTCAAACTATATCCTTGGCGGCATTACCCGGAAAGTGATTGTTGAATTTTGTGAACGGGAGAACATCCCCCTGGAATTCGGACCGATATTTGAAAAGGACGTTCCCAGTGTTCAGGAGATGATGGTGGTGGGAACCACCCTGGAAATAACCCCCATCGTCAAACTCAACCATAGTCCAATTGGGGATGGCAGACCCGGAAGGATTACTAAAAAACTTCAGGCCCTTTTAAAAGGTGAAATTGAACGTTGTCAAACAAACGCCTGATGGACTATATTTTTAGATTTTACGAATTACGCTGACGAGGTGTGAATGCTTTTTCATGTGGCAAAGATGATTTACCGGCTATTGGGATGGAAGATCGACAGGGACAAGGCCCGCAAGCTTTGGCAGTCTAAAAATGTTCTTGTGGGATTTCCCCACACCTCCATGAAGGACACGGTGCTGACCATGGTCGGCATGCACCTTTTACAGAAGCGTTCCTACACCTTTATCAAGAAGGAAGCTTTCTTCTGGCCCCTGTCCTGGTTTTTGAAGCTCAACCATGCCATTCCGGTGACCCGAAGCGCCCCTGGAGGCATTGTTACAAGTATTGTGTCTGAATTCAACCGGAACAAATCTTTCAGCGTCTGTATTGTCCCCCAGGGAACCCGCAGCTCCGGCTCAAAACTGAAGACCGGTTTCTGGCACATTGCCCGCCAGGCAAACGCTTCGGTCCTATGCTGGTATTTTGATACGGCCGGAAAGCATTGCATCTGTGTGGGCAGCTTTCGTCCAAGTGATTCCATGGACGAGGATCTTAAGCGCATGCAGAAACTTTACGACACGGTGGGGTATAAAATTCCACTGGGGGAGTAAGCCCGAAACTGGGCAATGAATCTCACCACGGGACCCAGGCTTAAATTTCCTGGGTACCATGGTGGGATATTTTATTTACAGGGGTGAGATCTCGTCAAAAGCCTTGTTCATGGTTTTAACGGCAAGCCGGATGCAGTGCTGCTTCTGGTCCGGAATTTCGACAAGGCGTCTGAAAATATCCCGGTCAGTTATCTTTCGGGCCTCTTTAATGGTCATACCCTTGATCATCTCCATGGCAACCATGGCGGCAGATATGGCACCCGGGCAGCCCAAAACCTGAATCTTGGCATCCTCAATGATATTATCGGTCATTTTAAGATAGACCTTCATGGTATCGCCGCACTGGCCTGTGAGTTCGCTGATCTGGTTGGCATCGGCAAGGCTTCCCATGTTTGGCTGTTTGATGTAATAATCAATGGCCGTGTCTGAATAACCTGACTCTGAGAGCATTGCCCTGACGTTTTCCTTGGTGTCTGTCGCTGATACGGTTTCCACTTTAATTTTTAGCCTCCCTAGTGTGCGCAGCTTCCGTCTATGGTGTGACCGCTGCATGTCTGGTCAATGGTGAATTCAGAAAGAGCACCAGTTTTAAGAAGGTCCAGGTTGTGTGCGACGGTGCCTTCAACGGCCCGGTGAACCTTTATTTTGGCTGCCGCAAGTTTGTTCAGGGCGCCTTTGCCGATGCCGCCGACAACGATGACGTCCGCTTTTATGTCGCCAAGGGCCTTTAACGGCTGACAGTGTCCGTGGAGATGGTCCTTGTCATGGTTGACCATGACCTCATGTTTACTTGATTCTGTATCCACGAGTACAAAAAAAGGGGCCGATCCAAAATGGCCGTAAACCGCACCGTTAAGTCCAAGTTCACTGTTTGTCGGAAAAACTGCCTTCATTCTAACTCCTTGTTGCATCTGTTGGTCTGCTGCGTTTATCATAACTGTCTGCTTGAAAATAGATGCAAAATAGTGCTGATTTTGGCTGCTGTCAAGTTGCTACTGGGCCTCTTTTTCCTTTGGTGTCGAGAAAAGACAGCTCAGAATGAGCATATCCTCATCATACTCTGTGCTCACCTCATAGGGCAGGGTGTTAAACAGTCTGATCATGCCGCGGTTCTGGGGGGAGGTATAAGCCACAAGACCCTTTATGCCGTTAAGTCGGGCGGCTTCGGCAAGTTTTGTCTGCAGCAGCCTTGCAATGCCTTTACCCTGCCATTCCGTTGATACGGAAAAGGCAATTTCAGCCATGTTTACAACGGGATTCCTCAAATACTCGCCAACGGCAATAACTTTACCGAATCCCACCTCTCCTACGATGGCCACAATGGTCAGATCGTTGATATAATCGATCTCAAATGTCCCTTCGATTTGATCGTGGACAAAGCTTTTCTTTTCATGGAAGAACCGGGAGATTACATCTTTTCGGTTCATGGTGTAGTAGTGCTCCTGGATTCTTCGTTCATCAACGGTTTTTGCTGGCCGGAATGTGACAGGGATGTTGTTGATTTTGACAACCTCTTCAAGCTTGAGGGGGTAGACCCCCCGTATGGATTCCTTGAGTTTTCGGCTGATGTCAATGAAGTCCCGTTTCTTTGCCTGCTCAAACAGATAATCCCTGAAATCGGGGTGGGCAATGCTGATTAGAGCCAGTGCCCTCTCCTGGATGCTTTTGCCAAAGAGGTTTACAATCCCGAATTCAGTTACCACATATTGAACGTCCCCCCTGGGTACGACAACTGCTGTATCCTCAAGGAACGGAACGATCCTGCTCTCCTTGCCCTGGTCTGCTGTAGCTGTCAGCATGAGCACGGATTTGCCGTTGGGAGACATGGCCGTTCCCCTGATAAAGTCAAGCATGCCGTTGACACCGGTAAAGTTGTTGTAGGGAAGTGCATCGGCCGCAACCTGGCCCGTGAGGTCGATGGCCATGGCCGTGTTCATGGAGACCATGTTGCTGTGGCGGGAGATAACCCTGGGATCGTTGACATAGTCTGAGGGGTGAAACTCAATGGCAGGGTTGTCGTCGAGGAAATCGTAAAACGTGGTGGAACCAACGGCGGAACTTGCCACGAGTTTGCCGTCGTTAAACCCCTTGGCCCTGTTGGTAACCACCCCCATGGACACAAGTCGCATGATGCCGTCGGTGAGGTACTGGGTGTGAATGCCAAGATCGTTTTTATCGGCAAGGCATAGAAGGGTCGCATTGATGGTCGCCCCAAGGCTTGTCTGGAGCGTTGAACCGTCCTCAATTACCCGGGAAATGTGGCGGGCAATGGTGTTGGCGGATTCAATTTCAGGCATCTCCTGGATGCTGAGCAGTTCCTCTTCGTGTTCCACAATGTGATCCACATCGTTGACATGGATGAAACTCTGGCCAAGCACCCTGGGCATGCGTGGGTTTACCTGGGCGATTACAAGGTCTGCTGATTCAGCTGCTGCCTTGCTGATGTCAACGGAGATGCCAAGGCTCATCCATCCGAAGTCATCCGGTGGCGATACCTGTATCAGGGCCGCATTAATGGGAAACCGCCGGGTCTTGAACAGTCTAGGAATCTGGGAAAGGTTGATGGGGGTGATGAATCGTGCATTTTTGCTGATCAATTTTGGTTTCGCCGACCCAAGGTAAAACGAACGGATGTTGAACTGCTGGGAGTGGGAGCGGTTTGCAATGAGGGTGATGGGCGTGCTCTCAAGGGAGAGCAACCTTACGATTTCAAGGTCGGTAAACCGTGACGAAAGATTTGATAATTCCTTTACAAGGTGCTGGGGTTCACCGCAGGACGAAGAGATGAAAACCCGCTGCCCAGGACGTATCTTTGAGATGGCATCCTTTGCATCACACAGTTTATCCACATAGCCATCGGCCCAATAAATCGGTTTTGCCATGGTGCCTCCTTGTGTTTTTGATAAGTATACAACAAAACCCTTTAAGGTCAATCAAAACCCATACAAAACACTTGTGTGGCCGGTTAAAAGAGTCTACACTTGTTTTTTAAAAATTTCCATGGGGAAAAGGGACGAGGCATATGCGAATTTTAATTTGCGGCGGTACAGGGCAACTGGGACAGGACTGCACCAGGGTTTTTAATAAAAATCATAGTGTTCAATCTTTTGGGAGCCGTGACCTAGATATCTCCGACCCTGATCTTGTTGAACGAACCATCAGGGAACTTGCGCCCGAGGTGGTTATCAACTGTGCGGCTTACACCAATGTGGACGGCTGTGAAGACAATCGGGACCATGCCTTCCATGTCAATGCCGTTGGTGCTGAAAATCTGGCCCGTTCCTGCCGGACCGTTGACGCCCTCATGGTTCATATCTCAACAGACTACGTGTTTGACGGTAAAAAAGAACCTCCCCTGACCTATGCTGAAACAGATCCCACTGCGCCGCTGAACGTGTATGGTGCATCCAAGCTCGAGGGAGAGAAACGTGTGGCAGCCCTTCTGGAAAAACAGATTATCGTCCGGACCGCCTGGCTCTATGGCGCCCAAGGTAACAATTTTATCAAGACCATATTGAAACTTACCCTTGGTAACCCCGAGAAAACCATCCGGGTCGTGGACGATCAGTTCGGATCTCCCACCTGGACCCTGAGGCTGGCCCTTCAGCTTGAACGTCTTGTTGAGGCAGATGGCCGTGGCATCTTCCATGCAACGGCTGAGGGATATTGCTCCTGGTATGAATTTGCCACTTACTTTTTGAAAAAAATGGATGTAAGTCACAATATCATTGCCTGCACCACACAGGAGTATCCCCTGCCTGCAACCAGGCCTTTCAACTCGATTCTCGACAATGCACGGCTTAAACAGAAAAATATGAATCGTATGACTGGCTGGCGCCATGGGGTGGATCTTTTTGTATCAAGATTTCGACAGGAACTGCTCGATGAGTGCTCTTAATTGTTGGAATAGAGCCTCTTTTTTCGATCTCTTTTATCCATAAAATATAGGGGGGTGACACCCATGAATAAAATTGACCTTTCCGGATTTAAAGCCGCCATGGGTCAGTATCTTCGTTATGTTCGGGGCAAAAAAATTGAAGATGCCAGTCAAAAGGATCTTTTTAATGCTGTCTCATCTGTGGTGAGAATGCTGCTCATCGATATCACCATGGAGACCGAGGATAGATACACGAAGGCCGATGCCAAAAGAATGCACTACCTTTCCATTGAGTTTCTGCCAGGGCGGTTGCTGTCCAACAACCTGTTGAATCTTGGAATCGAGAAAGAGTGCAGGGATATTCTCAAAACCATGAACATCGACCTTGACGATCTCCTTAACGAGGAGCACGATCCGGCCCTTGGCAATGGGGGCTTAGGCCGCCTTGCCGCCTGTTACCTTGATTCTCTTGCCACCCTTGATATGCCGGGCTTCGGCTATGGCATCAACTATGATTATGGGCTTTTCAAGCAGACCATAATGGCAGGAGAGCAGCGGGAAAACCCAGATTTCTGGCCCAACCGATCGTCACCCTGGTTGCTTGCCCGCTCGGATGTGCGCTGCATGGTTCCCGTATACGGCAGAATTCAGGGAACCGAGGACAGGGAAGGTGAATACAACCCCATGTGGGTGGACTGGAAACTTATCCTTGGACGGGTCCATGACATTCCCATTGCAGGCTTTGGCGGACGAACGGTCAACCGGCTTCGGCTTTTTTCCGCCTGGGCAAGTGAAGATTTTGACATGCAGGTCTTTAACGAGGGGGATTATTTCAGGGCTGTTGAGGAGAAGATACAGTTTGAATCCATCTCAAAGATCCTTTACCCATCGGATTCCATGGCGGCCGGCAGGGAGTTACGGCTTGTGCAGGAATATTTCCTGGTGGCCTGCTCTGTTCAGGATATTATTCGCATTTATTTGAAGGACCATGAAGGGTTTGATCAATTCCCCGACAAGGTGGCCATCCAGCTGAACGACACCCATCCTGCTCTGACCGTGGCTGAACTCATGCGGGTTCTGGTGGATGTTCATGGTCTTGAATGGGACCCGGCCTGGAAAATCACCACGAAAACCCTTGGCTATACTAACCACACCCTTCTACCTGAAGCCCTTGAAACCTGGCCAGTATCGATTCTTAAAAGGGTGATCCCGCGTCATCTCCAGATTATCTATGAAATCAACCGACGGTTTATAGAACTTGTCAAGCAGCGGTTTCCAAACAATACCCGCCTGGTAAAATCCATGTCGATCATCAGGGAGGGGGGTGAGCAGCGGATTTTGATGGCAAACCTTGCCATCATCGGCAGCCATTCCGTGAACGGGGTTGCACGGATTCATTCTGAACTTGTCAAAAACAATCTTGTTCCTGATTTTTACCGGCTCTGGCCTGAACGGTTCAACAACAAGACCAACGGTGTCACCCCCAGACGGTGGATTCTCTCGGCAAATCCCGGCCTTTCAGGACTGATCACTGAGGCCATTGGGGATGGCTGGATTTCTGACCTTGACCAGTTAAAACGGCTTGAACCCCTGGTCCATGACAGTGTGTTTCTTGAGCGATTTGCCCAGGTGAAACGGGCAAACAAGATTGATCTCGCTGAAATTATAGGCGAAACAACCTATGTGGAAGTTGATCCTGACTCTATCTTTGACATTCATGCCAAAAGAATCCATGAATACAAACGCCAGTTTCTCAATGTTTTAAACATTGTTCACACCTATCTGAAAATAAAAGAGGACAAACAAATTCCCGGGGCACCAAGAACTTTTATTTTTGCCGGTAAAGCAGCTCCTGGGTACGTCAATGCAAAGCTTACCATCCGTTTGATCCATGGGGTTGCAGATGTGATAAACAATGATCCTGAAGTAAGTCCCTGGATAAGAGTGGTCTTTATTCCAGATTACAGGGTCTCCCTTGCCGAGGCACTCATTCCTGGGGCGGATGTGAGTGAACAGATCTCGTGTGCAGGCATGGAAGCTTCTGGAACGGGCAATATGAAATTTGCCATGAACGGTGCTTTAACTGTTGGCACCCTTGACGGTGCAACTGTTGAGATAGCCGAGAGGGTCGGCCTGGAAAATCTCTATATTTTTGGTCTCAAGGTCGATGAAATAGCGGCCATGAGAAAACATTACAACCCCAGGGATTACATTGAGAATAATCCAGATCTGATGCGGGTCATGAATGTCATCCGTTCGGATCTCTTCTGTAAAAAAGACCCGGGCATTTTTAAAAGGCTCCATGATGCTGTGGTAGATTTCGGGGATTACTATTTTAACATGGCAGATTTTTCTGCCTACGTTGAAACCCAGAACCAGGTGGTGACAGATTACTGCAATAAAAAGCAATGGGCGGAACGATCTATTTTAAATACGGCAAGGACCGGATATTTTTCAAGTGACAGGGCAATCCGTGAATATGCGGATGATATCTGGAAAATCAAGCCTTTTCCCTGAAGGATCGAGCTCTTTTAATGTGATTTTCAAGAAAATTCTCTTTGCTTGCTTGTTTTCTCAAAGTTTTACTTGCGATTTTCAACCTATAGATGTATTTAATAAATCAATTTGTACGGACTAAATTGCATTCAAAGTATGACGGGGAAACACATGGGAATTCATGAGCGCAAAATTAGAGAAAAAGAAGAACGTCGCAGACAGATAATGGAGGCTGCAAAGCTTGTATTCTCTGCCAAGGGGTTTAACCGGGCAACCATGGAGGAGATTGCAGGCGAGGCTGAGTTGAGTCCGGGCACCCTGTATCTTTATTTTAAAAATAAGGAGGAACTTCACACCTCCCTTTCCATTGATATCCTCAAATACCTCACCCGGCAGATACGGGATTACGTGGATGAAAGAAACATGAGTCCCGAGGCAAAAATTTATGCCCTGCGGGACGCCTTTATCAATGTCTACGAGTATGATGCCATGGTGTTGATCAACCTGTTTCACCTCCAGGCCGGGGAAACCCTGAAGAATTTGTCCGGCGAGGTTCTGCAGCAGATCAAGGAGGCATCTGGAGATGCATTGGGGGCTATCACCTCCATCGTGCAGGAAGGCATTGATCAGGGTGTGTTTGTTGACAAACATCCGGTTGCCCTTGCTGATATCATCTGGGCGACCTATTCGGGCGTAGTTCTCTGGGTGGACAGCAAGCGTCTGCTCAACAATGAAAAAGATTTTGTAAAGCAGACCCTTGAGACAGCCTTTGACCTTATTGTTGCGGGTTTGAGAAATCTATGACTCCTTGCAGAGTCTATGGATGGTCTGGGCATGCCAGTCACCCCTTCCTGAGAAGGTCGGTATGCCCTTGTCCATGAGAGCCTGGGCAATTTCTGCAAAGGTTGACCGCTTTTTACGCATGTCGCGGATTATCTCAATCACCTCATCCTTGGTGTGATGGGTTCCAGAGGCATAGCTCGTTGTTCCCTTTTGAATGGGTTTTGATTGACTTGCAGCGTCCAGGGTAGGCACAACCCTATCCATCAGAATCTGATTGAGATTCTCAAAAAAAGTACCGACAGACTCGTGCTGTTTGATCTGTGCCTGTATGAGACTCTCCTGATTCTCTGCCATTCGCTCCAGGCTTGCTGCCATGGTGGCAATACTTTCTTTTATGATGGGCAGGTATTCTGTTGTTTCATCGGTCTCCTTGTATTGGCTTTGGGGGGGGAATGGACCCCTCCGGTCAGTCATTTTTCTACGCTCGCTTCCCAAGCCGTATCGATCTCCGATCTCCTTTCTGGTAGGTCCGGAAGGTCTTGGGGGTGCCCCCCGATGCGTGCTTCTCAGGTTTTTTAAAAAATCGCTCATATTTCCTCCTGAACTATCTGTTTAAATAACCCCGTGTGTAGATTTTAAAATATTGGCTTGTTCTTGATTGAATTTCTTTTAGTGGATTGATAAAGATTCATGGGGTTAAGCATATTCTTTTAAAGAATCGCATACAGATACTTTACAGCACTTATTTGATAAGTCAATAAGGAAATGGCGAAAATGAGCTAAAAAGGCGTGTTTGAAAGGAGGATACCGGGGGAGATAAAACAGAGGATGACCTGGGATGGTGTTGCCGTAAGAACTGGTTCTGCACGGTTAAACAGGCCATCCCGAAGGTGATCCCGGTGAAAATCCTAGCGGGATTTTTCCATGAGAGCGGCCGTCTCTTTTTGTATGCAAAAGTAAATATCCTCATCGCTGCCAAAAATATCAATGACATCCTTGTGGTTGATGAGGGTCTCCACAATGTAGGCGGTAAGGTATAGACTTACCACGTTGGGGCTTGCCACAAGGGTTCGGAACGGGGCGATTTTAAAATCAATGTCAAACACCTCTGCCCTGCACAGGGTTTCAAGGCATTTTGCAATCTGTTCCTGGATGGCATTTTTACTGACTGTTTCCACAAGCCCTGTCTCCACAAGCCGCATGGAGACCTTGTTACTGAAGGATTCAATATTGTCCCTTACAGCACTTATGGCACGGTCTCTTTCCCGTGTTTTGGAGGATTCAATTTTCGAAAGCAGCTTTGATTCCCGGTTTCCTACACTGAATGACTTGCCCATGGAATATCCTTCTATATATCTGCGTTAAATGATTGGTTCGTTCTATTCATGCTCATTGACACTTATCTTTTTATTTATAAGCTAAAATTCGATAGTGTTTCAAGATAAAAATCATGATGCCTCAATAATAATTTGCGGAGAAAACCTGCCGTTAAAACGGTTCATTCGTATTCGGAATGCAATTTGTTCAAAGTGGTCGGGCAGACAATCCAAATCATCAATGTTGAAATGGACGGCACTGATGCAAGGGCCGGAAGCGTTAGTTTGTTTTGCAAGTTCCATCTTTCTGTGGCGCATTCCGATGATGGTCGAATGGGTTACTTTTATATCTTTGCAGTAGAACAGTGGCTCGGGATTGCCCATTCCAAAAGGTCTCAAACTGTCAATGGCCTCAATAAGCTCCTTTGTGACTGTATCGATCTCAAGGGCGCAATCAAGTTCCAGAATCCGTTTTCGGGGTTCTCCATGAACAATGGATCTTATGGTATTCTCAAAGTGATGGGAAAACGCAGCCATATTTTTTTCCTGGATTGTGAGCCCGGCTGCCATGGCATGGCCCCCGAATCGTTCAAGAAAGTCACTGCATTGCCCAAGGGCACTGTGGATGTTGATGTTGTTGATGCTTCTGCAGGATCCTGTGGCAGGTGAGTTTGCCGTGGATATGAGCACGACTGGGCAGACGTATTTTCGGGAAATCTTTGATGCAACAATGCCGAGAACCCCAGGGTGCCACGACGAATCCCACATCACCAGGGCATCTTTACAGGGTGCGCCGTTTTGTCGTGAAATCCGCCGTTCAATGTCGGCAACTATGCTTTGTTCTGTCTGCTGGCGCTTTTTGTTGAGCTGGTCCAGGAGGTCTGCCTTTTGTTCGGCTCCCCTGGGGTCCCTTGAGCACAGAAGGTCAATGCAGATCCTGGCGTGGGCCATTCTTCCCGCGGCGTTGATCCGTGGCGCGATCCTGAAGGCAATGTCATCCGAGTCAATAAGGGCCACATCGATCCTTGCGACGTCAAAAAGGGCAGATAGCCCGGGTCGTTTCCCCCTTCGCATCACCTCTATGCCGGCAATGGTTAGGACCCTGTTCTCAGCGGTCAGGGGTACCATATCGGCAATGGTTCCAAGGGCCACAAGGTCGCAACTTGCCAGCAGGTTGGGCTCTGTGAACCGCTGCCACATTCCTCTTTTGCGCATTTCCATTCTCAGGGCAATAACAAGGTAAAAGGCGACCCCCACTCCGGCAAGGTGGTCAAGACCTGAATGGCAGCACTTTTGTTTGGGGTTCACAATGGCAAGGGCCCGTGGGGCGGGGTCCGGCACCTCGTGGTGGTCGGTAACAATGACGTCAATATCCTCCAGGCGTGCAAGGTCAACGGCTTCAAAGCTGTCAGAACCGCAGTCCACTGTGACGATAAGATCGATCTGCTGTTCGGTTGCCATGGCAATGTGCTCAACCTTGAGCCCATATCCCTCTTTGCTTCTGTGGGGGATATACCAGGAAATTTCTCCATTGACATGGGTCAGAAAATCGTTGAGAACAGCTGTTGCAGTGATTCCGTCTGCATCAAAATCGCCAAAAATAAGTATTCGTTCATTGTTTTCAATGGCCAGGATAATCCGTTCCACGGCCCTGTCCATATCCTTGAGGGAAAAGGGACTGGTAAGGGTTTCCATGGTTGGAGTAAGGAAGGCCAGTGCGGCTTCCGGGGTTTTTACACCCCTATTTGCAAGAAGGGTTGCAACAATTCGATGGCATCCCAGGGCCTTTTCAAGTCCTGCAACAGTGGCTGAGTTCGATTTTTTTTCTTTCCACTCTGTTTCCATACCCATCCAATAAAATTTTAACCATATATTAGGACGTGGGAAAATGTCAAATTATTCTATACCCGATCGATTCTTTCTGCTGGAATTGCAACATCCTTTAAATTACGGGTTGAAAGATGTTCTCCAAAGATGATATAGATAAAGGTTGTAATTTATTAATTCAAAGGGGCTTTGAATGCAGACCGTTCATAAATTGTACCGGATGGAAAAGAGCAGGATCGGGTTTCTCAAGTTTATCTTTGAGGGATATGACAATCTTGCCGTTTTGACCACCCTTGATTCAACCGCAGGTCTTGTTCGGCTTGCCATCTCCCCCGGCTGTTCTTCCGAGGCGTTTGCCGTGATGGAAGATTTGAAAAAGGATATCATGATCAGTGACGTTTAAAGAAAAGATCCATACGGAAAATCCCAAGGGATATGCCTACATATACACCATCGGGTGTCAGATGAATACCTATGATACTGAAAGGCTTTTTTTCATACTCGGCGGCCTTGGATATGTGAAGACCAATGATCTGCACAGGGCTGACATCATTGTCTGCAATACCTGTTCGATCCGTGAGAAGGCCCAGGAAAAGGCCTTCAGCTTTCTGGGCCGGGTGCCTCCCCTGAAAAAAGCAAAGCCCCATTTGATAACCATCATGACCGGGTGCGTGGCCCAGCAGGAAGCGGAAGAGGTATTCAAGCGCAACGCCTGCATTGATATTGTTCTCGGGACCCAGGCCTTTTCCCGGCTGGGAGGCCATATTATGAACGTCCTCAATGGCAGGGGGCAGATCACGGACGTTGAAGATTCACCGGCCATTTACGAGGCCATGCCTGATTTTTCATTTATTGACAACGATAAGGTGTCACGGTTTGTCACCATCATGCAGGGGTGTGACAATTTCTGCACCTATTGCGTGGTCCCCTATGTAAGGGGACGGGAGCGAAGCCGTACCCCGGAGAGCATTGTTGAGGAGATCAGTATTCTTGCCGATGCCGGGGTAAAAGAGGTGACCCTGCTCGGTCAGAATGTCAACTCCTACGGCCAAAAAGAGCAGATTTGTTCTTTTTCGGATCTGCTCGAACAGATTTCCCGGGTTTCAGGCATTGAAAGAATTCGATTTGCCACCTCCCATCCCAAGGATCTTTCAGACGATTTGATTTATGCCATCAGGGATATTGACAAGGTGTGCAATCAGCTTCACCTTCCTGTTCAGTCTGGATCAAATCGGATATTGAAAAAAATGAACCGTGGGTATACAAAGGAACAATATCTTGAACGGGTTGGAAAACTCAGGAAAAATTGTCCGTCAATTGCCCTTTCTTCAGACATGATTATTGGGTTTCCCTCTGAAACCCGGGCTGATTTTGACGAAACAATGGACCTTGTGCGACGGGTTGAGTTTGACGGCATATTTGCCTTTGCCTACTCGGACAGGCCCCAGGCACCTGCCTCAAAATTTTCAGATGGGGTCGAAGATGCTGAAAAGATGGAGCGACTCAACGAGCTCATCCAATTCCAGGACGAGATGACCCATCAAAAGAACCAGGCCCTGGTCGGTGCCTGGGAGCAGGTCCTTGTGGAGGGACTAAGTCAGAAAAAGAGACACGATGAGGGTGAAAATCCGTCTGATTTTCCCCAGATGACGGGTAGAACCGAATCGGGAAAAATTGTCCATTTTTATGGAAACAATGTTTGTCCTGGAGAGATCCTGGATGTCAAAATAAAGTATGCCTACCCCCATTCCCTGTGGGCAGTGCAAGGGAGATAAATAGATGAAGACCCAAGGAAAAAGCAGGCGGATCGGCAGGAACGCTCCCTGTCCCTGCGGAAGCGGAAAAAAGTATAAAAACTGCTGCATGGACAAGGATCAGGTGCTGACCCTGAAAGAGTCCTACAAACGCAGGTACGGCATTATTCTCAAAGAGCCCAACCAGATCGAAGGCATCCGTAAGTCTGGAGTTCTTCTTTTGTCTATCATGGACAAGGTTGCCGCCATGATTGCCCCGGGCATCACCACGGACGAAATCAATACCCTGGTTGAGGACGAAACCAGAAAGGGTGGGGCCATTGCCGCTCCCCTCAACTATCGTGGATTTCCAAAGAGTGTTTGCGTATCGGTCAATGAGGTTATCTGCCATGGCATTCCCGGGGATCGGGTGCTCAGGGACGGGGATATCGTGAATGTGGACATCACCCCCATCCTCGACGGCTATTATGCCGATGCAAACAAGACCTTTTTCGTCGGTACCCCGGGACCTGATGCAAAAAAGGTGGTATCTGTTGCCCTGGAGTGTTTAAGGCGATCCATTGATACTGTACGGCCGGGTTCCCATCTGGGCGATATCGGCTATGCCATTCAGACCCATGCCGAATCCCAGGGATGCTCGGTCGTTCGCGAGTTTGTCGGCCACGGCGTGGGTCTTGATTTCCATGAACATCCCCAGGTGCTCCATTTCGGCCGAAAGAACCAGGGTATCGAACTTGTGCCGGGCATGGTCTTTACCATTGAACCCATGATCAACCTTGGGGCAAGGGATCTGCATATCCTTGATGACAATTGGACGGCAGTAACCAACGACGGTTCCCTGTCGGCCCAGTTTGAGCAGACCATTGTTGTCACTGAAACCGGTTGGGAAAGCCTTACGCCTTACTAGTGCGATTGACATTTGCTTGGGTTTGGTGGATTTGTTGCGATTGATGGACCAAAAGGCAAGTAATTTAGTTTAAATTATAAAACCTGGCCCCTTAGCACTTGACTTTTTTGATTTCAGGTAGTTATTAAAAGCAGCTGACTATCCTTATAATAGTTGCGATAACTAATATAACCCATGCGGCCCAAGTGCCGCGGATGACAAAAAGAGGGGTGTTAAATGAGTGCTTTGTTGATCATGGTCGCATCATTTGCCGGTTATCTGTTGATGTACAAGCTCTATGGACGGTTTATTGGCGAAAAAATTTTTAAGCTGTCTGGGACTTCGTCTGCGCCTTCAGTTTCCATGGAGGACGGGATTGACTATGTTCCCACCAACAAGGAGGTGATCTTCGGTCATCATTTTACCTCCATCGCAGGCACTGGACCCATTGTGGGACCCGCGGTTGCCATCATATGGGGGTGGGTCCCGGCCCTTATCTGGGTGTTTGTGGGCAGCATTTTCATGGGTGCTGTCCATGATTTTGGTTCGCTGATCATTTCCATGCGTAACCAGGGTAAATCCATTGCCGATTACACTGCCAAATATGTCAATAACCGAACCAAATTCCTCTTTTTTATCCTGGTGTTCCTGGAATTATGGATTGTGATAGCCATTTTCGGCCTTGTCATTGCCGTTGTATTTGCCATGTACCCTGCAGCCGTCCTGCCCGTATGGTTTGAAATCCCCATTGCCGTCTACCTTGGCTATCTGATCTATCAAAAGGGAAAGGGCATTGTCCTCTGGTCGATCATTGCCGTGGTTGCCATGTATGTGACCGTTGCCATAGGGGCCTACCTGCCTATTACGATGCCCGACGTGGCCGGAATTCCAGCCACGGGCGTATGGACCATCCTTCTTTTGATCTATGCCTTTATTGCATCAACCCTGCCCGTGACCACCCTTCTCCAGCCCAGGGATTTCATCAATTCACACCAACTCCTTGTGGCCATGGCATTATTGATTGCAGGCGTATTTGCCTCGGCATTCTCCGGAAATCTTGAAATCGTTGCCCCGGCAGTCCAGATGTCACCTGCCCAGGCTCCACCCATGTGGCCCTTTTTGTTTATCACCATTGCCTGCGGCGCCATCTCTGGATTTCACTCCCTGGTATCCAGCGGTACCTCGTCCAAGCAGGTGAGAAGCGAGACAGACTCGCTGTTTGTGGGGTATGGTTCCATGCTCATGGAAGGATCCCTTGCCACCCTTGTAATCATTGCTGTAGCCGCCGGCATCGGCATGGGGTATACCACCAAAACCGGTGAGACCCTCACGGGAATCGCCGCCTGGTCAACCCATTATTCGTCCTGGGCTGCAGCCGCAGGTCTGGGTTCTAAAGTTGCCGCCTTTGTCAATGGCGCAGCCAACATGATTGCTGCAACCGGTATCTCTTTTAAAATTGCCCTGGTGGTAATGGGTGTGTTTGTGGCATCCTTTGCAGGAACAACCCTTGACACGGCAACACGGATCCAGCGTTACATCATTTCCGAACTTTTCACCAGCGTCCGCATGGATTTTCTCACGGGTAAATATATCGCCACTTTTATCGCAGTTATAACGGCCCTGGCCCTTGCCTTTGCAACGGGTGCCGGCGGCAAAGGCGCCTTAAAACTGTGGCCTCTTTTTGGCGCAGTCAACCAGACCCTGGCGGCCCTGGCCTTGATCATCATCACGGTTTATCTCAAGGGCAGGGGCGGAATCAAGTGGGTTGTCGCTGGAATACCTTCTGTTTTCATGGTATTCATGACCATCTGGGCATTGGTTCTCAACCAGACAAAATTTGGTACCCAGCACAATCTGCTTCTCCAGACGGTCAACGCCATCATTCTTGTTATTGCCGTGTGGATTTCCATTGAGGGCACCCTGAAGTTTTTCAGCATCAACGGTGAAATTGAGGATCTGGAAACCGAGGATCTGGAATTAACGTCGGTTGATGGCGATGCCAGTTAAATGACACAGGTTGATGGATTGAAGAAAACCTACTACCTTATGACAGGTCCGGCCCTGGCCGGGCTTGTTGTTTCCGGGATGGCCAGGACAAAGGAAATTATCCCTTTGTGGCATATGGAGAAAGGGGGTCAGGTTTTGTTGCTGGTCATTTGTGCCGTGACTTGTTTTGCCGCTCCCTTGATGATGAGAACCCTGTTTGCCCATTCCCTCAAGGATCGCCATGGCGCCCAGGCGGACCGATTTTTCAAGTTTCAACAGCGCCTGTTGCTGGTATCCCAGTTGACCCCTTGGTGGACTATGTTTGTCGTGGTGGCGGAGTTCGAAAAATTCCATGGTTCTGCAATTATTCTCATGGGGCTCTACGCGGTTTATTACTACTATCCTTCCCAAAGGCGTATCGCCTTTGATCAAAGAATTTTCAGGGTGAAATGAGATGAAAATACCGTTTAAAGACCTTGTCTTGAAAGCGAAAAAAAACCTTGTCTCAATTTATAAAATTGCAGACGAGGTGGCAAGGGGCAAGGCCGTTGATGCCATTGAGGCAGAGCTTGAAGAGCTTGAGCACGTTTTTGCCCTTCTTGTCCAGGGAGCCTTTGTGGGCATTCCTTCCCCTCCCATGCAGATTTCCCTGTCACTTTTACCCCTCATGGAAAGAGAGATTCTCCTGATGACCGAAAAGATAGACACGGCCAACGAACCCTTGTCCCATCTTTTTTCCACCTTTGACGTATCATGATGGTGTCCTGTGAATAAAACCTCACTTGTGTTTTACATGGGCAAGGGTGGAACCGGCAAATCAACGGTTTCGGCCATCTCTGCCATGGTGCTGGCAAGGGTCGGGAAAAAGGTGATGGTGGCAAGCTTTGATGCGGCCCACAACCTTTCAGATATTTTTAAGACACGCCTGGGCCACACGCCCCGGGCGATCTTGCCGGGACTGCTTGCCGCCGAGATTGACCGTGAACGTATGATTCAGCTTTTTTTAAAGGAAACAAGGGATTCCCTGAAAAGAAACTATTCCTATCTCACGGCCTTTAACCTTGACGGGTATTTCAATGTTTTAAAATTTTCCCCGGGCCTTGAGGAACACGCCCTTGTCCGGGCCTTGACCGAGATCATGCAGGGCTTTCCCGACCTTGATTACCTCATCATTGATATGCCTCCAACGGCCATTTCCGTGAAATTTTTTCTCCTGCCGACCCTTTCCCGGATCTGGATCCAGGAGCTTGAAAAGCTGCGAAACGAGATCAACAAAAAAAAGAAGATCGTTTCAACAGTTCGTTATGGGAACAAAGAACATGGGCGGGATAAGATCCTGAATCGCATCATGACCCTTAAACAGGAGTACATGGACCTTGAAGCCTTGTTTCGGAATCCTGCCACCACAACCCTTTCCGTGGTGCTGAACAATGACAGTCTTTCAATTTCCGAAACAGAGCGCATCGTCAGTGATCTTGGCAAAAACAACATCCCAGTCAAGAGTGTTGTGTGGAACAGGGTTGATGACACCAGGGGCTTGCCCGGGTTTTCCATTGCCGGTTCAAGGCCGCTGTCTCTACCCAGTTCGGCGGACTCCCTCACCGGGATTGACACCCTGAATCAATTTGTTGATTCCTGGGAAGTTGACGCATCCACCCTTGTTGAAAGGGTAACCGGGTCAAAATTGCTGTAACCTTTTTTTATATGTAACACCTCCAAAACACAGCAAACAAAGGCGTTTCATCTTTCGTTGTTGCCAGAGCAGATCCCTCTCTCCGGCCGTGCCGGTTTTTATATGAAACTCGTTTCGACCGGCAGGCGGGAACGGGTGTTACCCTTCTCTCATTCTCGCAGACCGTCCATGGCCTGCTCCGAGGAAAATGGCAACTCCTTGGGCGTCCATGCCCACCGTTGCCATTTAACCCGTTCAGAGTAACACCCGTTCCCGCCTACCTACTACCTCACATTCCGCACCATAGAGTATAAATCTCCACCATTTTTTTGGGGTATTGATTATCCGCCGGGAGTTGTGAATATTTGAGACTTCAGGCCCAACGCCTTTAAATATTCTAATTGCTTCGTGGATAAGGGTCTGTTCAGTCGTCTGTGATTCCCGATTTTTAAAATCATCAGATACTGAAAACTTATCATCAGCATAAACGAGGTGGGTTTGAAAGTTCTTCTTTTATTCCAGCCGGGAAGATCCTTGTTCTCTTTTTTCGCATATCGTCTCATGTTATATTCGATAAGACGCCAGATCAAAAGAGACAGGAGAAGAACAAGGGCCAGCACCTCTATACGTTCAGCTTTTTTTAGAAAAATCGAATTCACGATCGGTGTGTTCTTTATGAAACCAAAGTTTTGCTCGATCCCATATTGATCTTTGTACGTCCGGAGGATATCGTAGGAACTGTATCCTTTCTGGCCGTCCCTGTCCACATTGCACAACAGGACAAAACATCCAGTTTCTTTTTTGAGATTTTCCACAGCATCGGTCTCGGCCAATTCACAAGAGATACTGTACATCATTTTGTCCAATGCCCGGGAGCCGTCTTTTTTGGGCCGTCCCCGTTTATATTTCGGGATTTCAACAACCTGGGTGACGGGTTTATAAAAAACATGTTTTGCTTCGCTCATCTCTATAGCAGCTTTCTCAGCATCCGCATGGCAGAAGAACTCCTGCTTTGACAAGATTTTGATTCTTTTCGAAAGTTCTGTATGCTCATTCTTCAGCTCTCGATCAATTCGATTTTGCCGTCTTTTATCGTGGGCGCTTGAATGAACCACAACCGCCCTGTATGATCGACCATACAAGATCGCTTCCGATTCACATGCTTTATACACAGCGGCCGGTCGGTTTTGGGTTTCCGTGGTATCAGACAATTTCCCAAGATCAGTCCAATTGTCCTCAACGATGCTTTTTTGGATCAGGCGGGAACACTCCTTGTAGGTTGCAGGCAGACGGCTGATAAACCGAATTCCGTCTCCGATCTTTTCCATGTTTTTTCGGGTAACCATTGCGGAATCAGCAATGTAAATAAATCCTTCTTTCTTGATTCCATTTTCCGCCATGTATTTTGATATGGATGAAAGCACCTCGTTGTTGATGGTTTTGTCTGATGCATTTCCATCTTCAGTTTGACCAAATACCGGAATGGTGCGATCAACACAGAGCATTTTAACCAAGAACTGCTTCAAATCAGGCCTGTGGTCCTTGCTGTGGCCGTAGGTGATCGTCATGGTCTTACTGTTATCGGCATCTTTGGAATACAAAGGGTAGTCCCCCTGGACAGTTACCGAGGTTGTATCAAAACTTACATGGCTACGGTCTATGTTGAAATAATCTAAGGCTCGTAGGGAAATCTCTGAAAAAACCTTCATTGCACCGTATTCGTATATCCTGTCCAATACACGTCCAACGGTATAATCAGAAAATTTTCGGGGGTCTGTCTTTTTTCCCAAAAGAAGCTCGGTGTCCTGATTTTTAAAAAATGTATTCAGTCTGTACAAGGGGCTTCTTCCGGTCAAGGTATCGAGTACCATTCCAAGAATAACTGTCCCGGCATCAATCCCCATTTCAGTGGGGACCAGGGTGTTTATTATATCAATTATCCCTATTTTCCGGGCATATGAAGAAATGATTGGAAGATGTTGAACGGTAAACCCATCTATTTCTGGTAATTCTTTCATGCATTGCCTCAATGTATTGTTTTTCATTTTGGCAAATTATAATAAAACAAATTAGAAAAATCTAGGGTAAATTACATTCAGTAAATAAAAATTATTTATCTTAGGGCGATTTGAATAACTTACTTTTATCATGTAGAAAAACAGTCATCAAAAAATAGTCCTTTTTTTCTGTTGGGGGTGTCGAATGTGAGCTACTACTGTCGAGTTTTGTGCTTTGTTGTGTCCGCCCGGAGATGGGGAGAGGCACCACCTGTTTTAGGCCTCTTTTTCAAGTTGTGGAAATTTGACAATGGGGATGAGGGTGATGAGCGGCACAAAGGCGGTCCAGAACAGGACGGTCTCAATGGAGTAGATATCGGCAAGCTTGCCCACCAGGGGTGAGAAAAGACCGCCAAGGCCGTAGGCAAGCCCCATCATCAGGCTTGAAACCATGGATCTTCCTTTGGGCGCAAGCCTCTGGGCCATGAGCACCCCCAGGGGCATGGTTGCCAGGGCAAAAAAACCGCCGATGAACGCGCCGGCATAGACAAAGGCCCCCGGCATAAAGAGGTAGGCCAGCAGTGCCGGGGTCATGAGCAGATGGGTGACAAAGAAAATCCGTTTGAAACCCATGCTGTCCGACAGGGAGCCTGAAAGAAGGCCGCTCACTGTACCGGCAAGAATAAACAGGGAAACGATAAACCCCACCGAGATGAGATCATATCCTTTCTGCACCAGAAAAATTGGCATAAACGTTATAAACGACTGGCCTGCAACGGCCCTGAGTACCATGACGATCCAGATCAAGGAAATGGGTTTCCAAACATGGCCCAGGCTTTCGTTGAGCGAACCCCAGAAACCTGAATTCTGCATTCCTTCGCTCACGGGCATGGGGATGGCCCGGAGGCAGAAGAGAATGCTCATCAATCCCAATACCATTGTCCAGGGCATGGCCTCAAGGCTGAATCGACCCACATACCAGGAGATGAACACGGGGCCGATGGCAAAGGACAGGGTACCACCTGTGTTGAATATGGACATGCACAACCCCCTTCTCGGGCCGGAATAAAGGGGAAGCATGCCCGTGACCGAAGGGTGAAACATGGATGACCCGGCTGAACCTGCCGCCAGAACCGCCATCAACACATAAAAGTTAGGGGCGATGCCGGAAAAGGGGATACAGGTAACTGTCAGGAACACTCCCCAGAGAATAAACGCTCGGGTCTGGTAACGGTCAGCCAGGTATCCCACGCAGGGTTGGACCACAAAGGCCAGGAGTCGTATCATTCCTGTTAATAATCCCACCTGGGCCATGGACAGGGCAAGCTTGTCCACATACACTGGAAGAAGGGGACTTGTGAACGAGCTGTAAAAGTCCCCGGTAAAGTGGACAAGTGTCAGGGCTGCAACCACCTTGACGTTCAGTTTTGTGTTTTCGGTCATTTTTTGTTCATCTCTTGTTCCTCCGGCCTTGGGGCTGGATCTTTTTTCAATCCCGGTAATTTTAAGCCCTGTCTAATTTTTCAGGCTGTGGATGGGGGCGGGAATTCTTCCCCCGTGGCGAACAAACGAGTCCTGGTTTGTGGCATGGGGTACTTTCATTATTTTTGCCGCACCCAGAAGTCCGCCAAAAAAGACGCTATCCCCTGCCTTTTTTCCGGGAACAGGAATGATCCGGGTGGCCGTGGTCTTGTTGTTGATCATGCCGATGGCCATTTCATCGGCCATAATGCCGGCCAGGGTTTCTTCTGAAATATCCCCGGGAACCGGTACCATGTCAAGCCCTACCGAGCATACACAGGTCATGGCTTCAAGTTTTTCAATGGTGAGGTATCCTTTTTCTGCGGCCTCGGCAATGTTGAGATCTTCGCACACTGGAATAAAGGCACCGCTCAAGCCGCCCACATGGGAACTTGCAAAGGCCCCGCCTTTTTTCACGGCATCGTTGAGCATGGCAAGGGCCGCTGTTGAGCCTGGAACACCGATGCTGGTGAGTCCCAGGGCCTGGAATATTTCGCCGATGCTGTCACCCACTGTTGGCGTAGGGGCAAGGGAGAGGTCCACCACCCCGAACCGGGTGCCAAGGTTGTCCGCAACCTCCCGGCCGATGAGTTCTCCAACCCGTGTCACCTTGCAGGCCGTGGTTTTTATCACCTCGGCGATGCGGCCCAGGGTGAGATTTGGTCGTGCCTCAAGGGCTCTTTCAATGGCTTTCTTAACAACCCCCGGGCCACTGACCCCCACGTTGATAACGGAATCTGCAACACCAACACCCAGGTAGGCGCCCGCCATGAACGGCATATCCTGGGGGATGTTGGCAAACACGCACAGCTTTGCGCAGGCAATGCCGTCATCCTGGGCCGTTAGTGTCGCTGCCTTTTTAATAACCTTTGCCATGTCCAGCACGGCATCCATGTTGATGCCGCTCCTTGATGTGGCAACGTTGACCGAAGCGCAGATGCGCTGGGTTTCGGCCAGGGCCCGGGGCAGGGCATCCATGAGGGATCGGTCTCCGGTTGCGATTCCTTTTTCCACAAGGGCTGAGAATCCGCCCATGAAGTCGATGTCGACCTCCTTGGCAATGTCGTTGAGGCAGATGGCGATCTCAACCATCTGCTCGGCATTGAATGGGGCGCCCACAAGGGCGATGGGGCTTGTGGAGATGCGCTTATTTACCACCTGTATGCCATACTTTTCACCAATGGTGTTGCACACAGGTACAAGGGCTTCGGCCCGGGTGACGATTTTTTCTCTGATTTTGTGTTTAAACACTGAAAGGTCGTGGCTCACGCAGTCAAAGAGGTTAATGCCAAGGGTCACTGCCCGGACGTCAAGATGTTCGTTCTTGACCATTTCAATGGTGGAAAGGATCTCTTGTTCGTTAAACATGGTTCGCACCTTATCCTAAATTTTGTTAATGGCCTGGAAGATGTTCTTGTGCTGAATACTGACGTCCAGCCCAAGACCTGCGGCCTTGTCCCTTAGAGCGGAAAAAAGGGCCTTCTGATCGGTATCAGGGGTGATCAGCACTTCGTAGACCATGATGTTGGCCCCGGGAGTGTCACCTCCCTTGAATACGGCCCTGAGGTTTGTGACATTCACATTTGCATCGGCAATAATTCTTGTGAATTTTGCCACAAGTCCCTTCTGGTCCGGTCCGATGGTGGTTATGATAAAATTTTCTCCCTCACCTTTTCCATTACCGTTGGGGGCCGTGTCGGCAAGATTCACATGGATATAAATCCCTGTGTCTGCCAGGTCCTTTTCAAGGGTTGTTTTGACGGTATTTAGGCTAAGTTCCGGTGGGGGCAGAACAATGAAAATGCCGGAAAACTGGTTCTGGAGAATGACCTGGTTTACGTTTTCAAGGTTGCAGTTAAGGTCGAAGAGGCTCTTTGCCGTGGCCGCAATAATTCCTGGTCTGTCCTTTCCAAGGACTGTGATGATTAATTTGTCCATAAATGTATACTCCTGATTCTTCATTTAAAAGGGTGTTCATAGTATATTTCATGGTGAAGGTAAACCAAAATCATGGTTTAGTCCCTGACGGGACCCATTAAAATATTGATGTTTCAGCAGGCAGTGATTATAATACCAGCGTTTTTGCGTTGGACTCCAATTGTATGAATATAGAGGGGGACGAAAAAAATCAATGGGATTTAAGAGCTGGACAGAGCTTCTCCAGGAGCACAAAGTGTTGCTGGTGATTGTCATTGTTGCTTTTTTTGTTGTGGAACTTGAAGTTTTTGTCCTTGCCACCATGCGTTCGGGCCATCAATCCTATATGCAGGTTATTGATGCAAACAATGAGGTGGTTTACGAGGTCAAGGGGGCGACCATGACTAATTTTAATAAATATTACTTTGAAAATACCTTTGGTCCCTTTGAAAACTATCGGGTAAAACTTGTGTCAAAGGATATCCCCTTTCCCTTCAGGGCATGGTTCTCTGGGGCTGTGGGTATTCCGGTGGGAATGATTCTGCTCCTTGGATTTGTTCTCAAGGCCGTGATGGCTTTTCTGGGGGGGGAAGAATTGCCAGGGGAGGCGTCTGGTGACAAGGACCACCCTAAAGGTGGCAATAAAATTGAAGCACTTTTTTTTAGAATCAGCCGGTTTAACATTTTTGTCATTGGTTTTCTGGTGTTTGCCGCTGTGTTCCTCTACTGGATCATTCCCAACCTCATCACCTTTCTTGCCCGCACGGGAATTGAAACCATTGTTGATTTCAAGTGGTTTTTCGTGGCTGCCGTTTCCGCTGTTTTTGTTCTCTTTGCCTGGTTCATGTACATGAAGTACCGGCTTGCCCACAAGAGCATGGAAGTCCAGACTGAACTGAGAAAGTATGAGCTTGAGCTTGAGTATAAAAGAGCGGAAGGAACCGTTAACAGCCTTGGTTATGATGATACACGAGGGCAGCGGATGCTTGGGTATGTGGAGGAGGGGACTGAACCTGAAATTCGGCCCAATGATAAAAAGGATGAACCATGAAAATCATCACCACACACAAGGGAACGGACTTTGACGCCCTTGCCTGCCTTGTGGCGGCAAGCATGATCTATCCCGGGGCGTTGCCCGTGCTACCCAAAACCATAAATCCCAATCTCAAGGCGTTTCTATCCATCCACAAGGATCTGTTTAATTTTTATTCAATCAAAGAGATTGACCTTGATGAGGTCAACACCCTTATTGTGGTTGACACCAATTCCTGGTCCCGGCTTGAGGGAATGAAGCCGTTAAAGGGACGAAAGGACCTGCACATAATCCTCTGGGATCACCATGTAAAGGGCGATATTAAGGCGAGTGAGGTGGTCAGGGAAGAGATGGGTGCAGCCATTACCCTTCTGATTCGGGAACTTTTAAGGTTGAGAAAAATCATCACACCCATCCAGGCCACCTTGTTTCTCATGGGGCTTTATGAGGATACGGGAAACCTGACCTTTCCCTCCACCCTGGCAGAAGATGCAAGGGCTGCGGGTTACCTTCTTGACCGAAAAGCGGACTTGAATATCCTTGGTACCTTTTTGCGCCAGGCCTATGGCAAGAAGCAGAAGGATATCCTGTTTAAAATGATTCAGAACGCCGAGCGAAGGGAAATTTCCCATTTTAACATTTCGATTTCAAATATGGACATTCAAGGCCACGTGCAGAACCTTTCGGTGGTGGTTCAGATGTATCGGGAAATCGTCAATGTGGACGCAGCCTTTGGCATCTTCCGTGACCTTGAACGGGACCGCTGCATGGTCATTGGCCGGAGCAACCTGGATGAGCTGAATATCGGTGTCATCATGCGGAGCATGGGAGGCGGTGGCCATCCCGGGGCAGGTTCGGCCCTGCTGAAATCCACCAATCCCGCTGTGATTGAAGAGATGCTCATTGAGATGATAAAGGGCAATCAACAGACCTCGGTGATGCTCAGCGATATCATGTCCTACCCGGTTAAAACGGTTAACCAGAACACCGAGGTGGGCCAGGTTGCCATGTTTCTCCGGGAACTTGGCTGTTCAGGACTTCCGGTTGTGGACGACCAGGATAACATGGTTGGGGTGATTTCTCGCCGGGATTTTAGAAAGATCAGAAAGGCCAACCACATGAGATCCCCGGTCAAGGCCTTCATGAGCCGGGACGTGGTTTCGATCACGGCCGAGCGAAGTGCAATTGATGCGGCAAGGCTGATGATTCGGCATGACATCGGCCGAATCCCGGTCATGGACAACGACAGGATTATCGGCATTGTCACCCGGTCGGATGTCATGATGTATTTTTACGATCTCCTGCCCGATTGAGAGGTGCCCACCGACAGAGCCACACGTTGCAAGATGGGGTTGTCTTACAATTTTTGACTCGACTGTGGACCCCTGTCAGCTGAGTTTTTTTGTGGCCCACACGGCAAGTTTTTCCCTGAAAATTTTTGCATTGTGCCGGATATCCACGGGGAATGACGGGTGGATCAGGATATGTTTGATTCCTTTTGTCAGGTCATGGGACAGGGCAAGGGTTTCAAGTTCCTGGATAAGATGTTTTTTGTCTTTCAATCCTGGAATCGGCTCGATGATGATTACGGGGGTCTGCATCTGTTTGGGGCCGACGCCCACAAGGGCGCTCCTGAATACGGACTCGTGGTTGTTGAAGATCGCCTCGCAGGGAATCGTAAACAGGTTGTCTTTTCCCATGACTACCCTGTGACTCTTTCTGCCGCAGAACCAGATCCTCTGCTTGGAATCCTTCCACCCGAGGTCTCCCATGCGATGCCAGAACCCATCCCCATCCTTGATTTTAGACAGCATGTCGGCTTCGGGGTTGTTGTGGTAGCGGCGGGTGACAAGGGGTGCCTTTACAATGATTTCACCCACCTCGTTGTTGTCCACAACAAGATCTTCGGAAAAGTGTTTGATGGGATCATCGCTGAGCTGGATGACGGCAATTTCTGTGTCGCAGATGGGGCGTCCGATACAGATGCCAAAACCCTGTTCGGAAAGGGCCCTTGTCTCGGTGAGAATCTCGTTACTTTCAATGGATAAAATGGGTACGGACTCGGTTGCGCCATAGGGGGTGTGAATCTGCGCGGTTGGTTCAAGCATCGATGAAAACTGTTCGATGTTCGCCGGAGTAACAGGGGCACCGGCCGAGATCACCCGGCGCAAGGATGGTAGTTTGATACCATTGGCCTTGCCGAATTTGCCCACCCGGTTGAGCAGGGCTGGGGAGGCAAACATATTGGTTACACCCTGGTTGAAGATAGCTTCAATGATCCGTTCCGGGTTGACAAAGGCAGGCTTGGTCGGGTCCATGTCGGGGATAACGGCCGTCATGCCAAGGGCCGGGTCAAACAGGGCAAACAGGGGAAAGGTGGGCAGGTCGATCTCATCGGGTCCGATTTTAAAGTGCTCTTGTATCTGGACCAGCTGGGCGTGGAAATTGCCGTGGGTGTAAACCACCCCCTTGGCAGGCCCCGTGCTTCCCGTGGTAAAGAGAATGGCTGCTGTTTCGTCGGTCGTGGTCTGGGCCACGGGAAATGGATCGTTCCCCTTGACCATGAGCTGATCCAGGGTGGCGCCGTTCCAGAACCACCTGTGGCCAACCGTGACCCACACCTTGACGGTTTTAAAAAAACCGCGTTTAAGGATTCTCAGGACATGGGCCTTTTCAATGCCGATGAATGCCTCGGGCCTGCCCTGCTCAAAACAGGACAGCATCCGGTCGATTCCCATGCCTGGATCCACAACAACGGGAATTGCCCCAACCTTGAACATGGCAAAGATCAGGGTGAAGAACGCAATACCGGGCGGTACCATGAGAATGGTCCGGGTGCCCCGGGTAATGCCCCGTTGTTCAAGGCCAAAGGCGAGTTGATCGCTCTGCTGTTCCAGCTGCAAAAAGGTGAGCTGACTGTAGAGAACCCGGCCCTTGCTGTCCCTTGATGCGGGATAGACCACGGCCCTTTTGTATGGATGCCTTGCCGTGCTTTGTTTCAGCCAGGATGAGATGTTGATATGGTCATTCATGGGATTACCTTACCTGTTTTTATATGAAACACTTGCCAAAGCATTGTCAATGACGGCGTTTCAAAATTCGTTGAGGCCAGGGCAGATACCCTGCTTCGGCCGTGCCGGCTATGGGAAGATTATTATTAAGGAACCTTGTTAACACAGGCTGCAATTGAAAACAAGGAAGAGATGAGGATGGCATACAGCCATGTGCAATGGATTTACATGGCCAGGCTCTGACAGTGGCGTTTAAGGGCTTGACCGATGGGCCATTGAACGGTAGATTGATCAAAAAATTAAATCACATCAGGCTTAACCTTAACACAAGTGCAGGCATATGAAAAAAAAGTGGACAATCGGTGATGTCATTGATCTTGAATATCTCCTTGGTCAGGACAGCAGGATTGAGGATGAAAAGATTCTGGCAGAGAGGGACCGGCGTCTCTACCTTGAAAAGATTGGACCTCTTGTCGCCCAAACCCGACCTTTGCCCCGGACCCTTGTCCGTCTATGGCTTTTTTTCATGGGGCAGAATACCGGCACTCTTCCAGGTGTTCTGGTTGATGGCGGATTCAGACTTTTACGGGGTGGGTTCCTTGTCGGGGGAGTGATGACGGGTTTCCTGGCTTGTCTGTCGTTGTTTTCCTATACAGGAAGGATGCCGTTGAACATCAGTTATTTTTTCGGGGTGATTCTGGTTCCCCAGACCCTGCTTCTGTTCCTTACCCTGGCAGGACTTTTGGTGATGGTCGTCCGGCCGGACAAAGGGGTAGGGTTCGGGATATACCCGGTGCTTGGCCTTGCTGTGGAGCGGGCGCTTATCAGGCTTTTCCAGAAAACCCTTGGCAGGCTTTCACGGATGAAGCAGGATGCACTGATGTCAGCCTTGGGCAGTTTCAGGCGATCCCGGCGTGCCCACGGTCATCTGTTCCTGTGGCCGTTGTTTGTTCTGATGCAGATTTTTGGGGTGGGGTTTAACCTGGGTGCACTGGGGGCAACCTTAGGGAGAGTTGCTTTTTTTGATACAGCCTTTGGTTGGCAGTCCACCTTGAATTTGAGCGCTGATTTTGTCCATCGGGTGGTTTCCATGGTAGCGCTTCCCTGGTCCTGGGCAGTGCCTGAAGGGGTGGGGTTTCCCTCTGCCGAACAGATCCAGGGCACCCGGTTGATTCTCAAGGACGGTATCTACGATCTTGCCACGTCAGATCTTGTATCCTGGTGGCCTTTTCTCTGCTTGACTGTTGTGTTTTATGCCCTTTTGCCCCGAATTCTGCTTCTGGTGATGGGAGGTATGGTCCAGGGGCGATGTTTGAAACAATATTCCTTTGATGGCTGGGCCGTCCAGAAACTGGTCCGTCGCCTGGTCACTCCCAGGGTCACCATGGCCCCTGCTGATGACCCCGAGCTCCGAACTTCAGGGGGGGGGCATGGGCACCCCAGGGGTGCCATGGCATCCGCTGACTCCCAGGTGTCAAGGCTTGAATTTGACCGGGAAGTGCCGCAAGATTCGGACCGGGTGCCGATAATGAACAAGGACCGGGGCCTGGATGGGGATATACCCCTGACCCCTGGAAACCAGGAGATGCCGGAGCCCTTCCTTGCCCTTGTCCATGACGATATTTTTGATGTTTGCAACACGGAAGAATTTAAAGAAAAGGTACAAGACCGCCTGAATCGTAGTGTTGACACCATCCTGCGCTTTGGACTTGATACAAACGCTGAAGTCGCTGCCATCATTTCCGTTGCAGACTGCGTTGCAGGAATAGTCATGCTCCAGGAGGCCTGGATGCCGCCCATCCGTGAGATCCTTAACTTTATCGTCAAGGTTCGCGCCGGCGGCGAAAGAATACCCCTGGTGGTGGTGCTGATAGGAAAACCCGGACCGGATAATCTTTTTACTGTCCCGGATTCCCAGGACCGGAAAATCTGGACCATGAAGATCAATGGCCTGGGAGACCCCCTTATCCATGTGGAGGACCTTGTACAACCATGAAAGAAAATCAGATTCCTGAATTTGCCATCCTGGGCCATCCCAACGAGGGAAAATCCTCGGTGGTGTCGACCTTGGCTGAAAACGACCGGGTCAGGATCGGACCCTATCCCGGAGAAACGGTTGTCTGCCAGACCTTTCCTGTGACCATCGATAAGACCGAGGTGATTCGTTTTACAGATACCCCCGGTTTTCAAAATCCGCGCCAGACACTTGGCTGGTTCCAAAAGTATACCGGTCCCCAGGACAGGCTGGTCCAGGCTTTTATTGCGGCCCATGGTGAGAATCCTGATTTCAGAGACGAGTGTGAACTTCTGGGCCCTGTTGCAAGGGGGGCCGGTATCATCTATGTGGTTGACGGGTCAAGGCCGGTAAGGGGAGATGACAGGGCCGAGATGGAAATTTTGCGCCTGACCGGTCGGCCGCGCATGTCTATCATCAATTGCAAGGGCGGAGACACCACCTACCTTGAGTCTTGGAAAAACGAATTCAGGCGAACCTTTAACAGTATACGGGAATTCAACGCCCACAGGGTCACCTACCGGGAACGCATCGAGTTGCTCGAATGTTTAAAAAGCGTGGACCAGGATTGGCAGGAGAGCCTTTCCAGGGTGATCCAGGCATTTAAACAGGATTGGGACCATCGTATTAATCTGACGGCCCTGATCATGGTTGTCATGGTCCAGGAAATTTTGTCGACCACCATAACCGGCACCTTGAATCCGTCGGTAAGCCCCGAGGATTTGCGGGTTGCCCTTGAAAAGAAATTTCTGGACAAGGTCAGGCAGATCGAACAAAAAGCCCACGATGACATCCGAAAGCTCTTTAAACATAATATTTTCAATTTGGCTCTTTCCCGAAATTCCATTCTCAACAATGACCTTTTCAGCGAGAAAACATGGCAATTCCTGGGTCTGACCCCAAGGGAGGTTATTGTTGCGGCAGGTGTGGCAGGCATGGGCGCCGGAGCCATTGTGGACACGGCTGCTGCTGGACTGACCTTTGGGATTTTTTCCGCCCTTGGGGGAGTGGCTGGTGCTGCCTCGGCAATGCTTGGTGGCAGCCGCATGGCCGGGCTGAAGTTCAAGGGAATACGGTTAGGCAGGGATCAGATCACCATTCGGCCCATGAACTCTGACCAGCTCGTGTATGTACTTCTGGACCGGGCCTTTCTCTTTTACAGCTCCGTTATCAACTGGGCCCATGGCCGCAGGGACTATCCGGATGTAGAAAACGAAGAGGCTTCTTCTCCTGGGGTCAACATCCCCCCCTGGGACAAGGAAACAAAGAAGATCTGCAACGCATTTTATTCAAGGGTGGCAACCCGGGAACCCGGGAAGAAGAATCAGACCAAGATTGCCATGGTTGATGCCATTGCCCGGCGGTTAAGGCAGGTGATCTAATATAAAACGGGGCAGGCATGATTCAATTACACAAGTCGAATCCCATGGAAAATGCCGGTTAGATGAACAGATGTTTGATCTTATAAATGGTTTTTTTGACCCATCCACCGTCAGGGGGCTGTCCGGTGGTTTTAATTCGGTCCGTCAGGGCCAGAATTGGTTTTATAATTTCGGTTGTTTGTTGTAAAAGTTCCGGCCGTTCCTGGTCAAGTCTTGTCGTTCCGGTTTCCAGATTGATCTGGAAGGTTACATATATCTGCCTGACTCGGCTTTCAATCTTTTCAAAATTTTTAAGGCTTCGGGTTCTTGCGCTGGTCCAGATTTTTTTTTCCTTGTCTGCAATGGAAGACTGGTCAGGATAGGCTGCGGCAATGGCTTCTATGCGCTGTATTTCACGGTCAAGGCGCGTCATTTCAAGACTGAATCGCTGAAATTCATCAAAAAGGTCGGGCAGGTTCTGAAAGCAGAATTTCATCATTTCCGGGGGCAGGGTAATATGGGCGAGCTCTTTTTCAACATAATGCCGGCCCGTTTCCTTGTTCAGGAAAAAGGTATACCCGGCAAATCCGCCCCCGACCAGGACACACAGAACAAGCATCGCAATGATGATGTATTTGAGGCGTTTTCGAAATTTCAGAGACCTGGGTGAGGGTCCCCTTGTCACAGGTGATTCCCCCGGTGCTGAAGATTTTTTTTCAGCCGTTTTTTTCAGGTCAGGCCCTTTGTCCGATTCAACGGTTTTTTCTTTTTTTTTACCAAACATACACCGTTCATACCCGAGTGCCTGAAAAAAGTCAAAAAAAACTTGTTGCATTTTTTCACCACCTGTGGGATGGAAGGAAACAACAGAACCAAAGGAAATTCATGATGAATAAAATTGACGGTTTAATCGCACGTATTCTTGAGGTGACCGGGATTCGGTCCCAGACGGAACTTGCCGATGCCCTTGGCATCAACCGGTCGGGCATTACCCACGCCCGCAGGAAAAATGAGATTCCAGACCGCTGGATTGTAAAACTTTACCGCAAATTCGGTTTAAACCCCGTTTGGATCGAAACCGGGGCTGGCAGGGTCTTTCTTAATGTGGAGACAAGCCAGGATATTGAATTTAAAACCATTCCCAAGGTCAAGGCAAGGCTTTCCGCCGGCTCCGGGTCGTTTGAAACCCTGTCGGATGTGACGGACTATCTGTCCTTTCAGTCACGCTGGCTGACAAGGAAGGGGTCGGCAAACGCCATGGTTGCCATGGAGGTTTTTGGAAACAGCATGGAGCCGGAATTAAGGGCCGGAGACACGGTGTTGATCGACCAGTCCCAGACAGAAATCCTGGCCGGTGCCATTTATGCCCTTGGTATTGAGGATACCATCCTTGTAAAAAGAATTGAAAAACATCCCAACAAGCTGGTGCTTACCAGTGAAAATAGGGATTATCAGCCGATTTTTCTATCCCTTGACGAGGTTGAAAAGGTGAGGATCATCGGCAAGGTGGTGTGGAGCTGCCGGGAGTATCGGTAACTAAAAAATTTTATCCGCCTTGTTTAGTTTTTTCATCAATTGGGTTAAAAACAATACATATGGAGGAGACAATGCAACTTGACAGACAAAGGATTAAAGCCCAGGCCACAATTGCATCGACGGGTTTTTTATGGGTCACAGGGTTGCTGCTGGCCGGCAGTGACAATCCCTTCATGCCATGGACCAACCTTGTGGGCCTCGTGATCTTTTTAGCGGCAACGGTCCTGATGGCAAGGGCAGGGGCCCGGTTTGAACGAGAACCTGTGAAGGACCCTTCTGGTGAAACTTTTGACACCTGTGAAAATATCCTGTTCCCACAAGAAACTAAAAATGGTATTCATGCCTTGAATTCAAAGATGACACCACCTTTCAAAGATAGGAGAAATAAATGGAAGCACCCCAGAGAAATCTTGCCCTTGACCTTGTAAGGGCAACTGAAGCGGCAGCCCTTGCTTCGGGACGTTGGCTTGGCAAGGGAGATAAGGAGAACGGGGACAGGGCAGCGGTTGAGGCCATGCGCATTTCGTTCAAGACCCTTGATATGGATGCCACCGTGATCATAGGCGAAGGGGAAAAGGACAAGGCCCCCATGCTATACAACGGGGAGAGGCTCGGCAATGGCAAGGGACTCAAGGTGGATCTTGCCGTTGATCCGGTTGAGGGAACCAATCTGCTTGCCCTGGGAAGACCCAATGCCATTGCCGTTGTCAGTGCGGCCCCGGCAGGTGCCATGCTCGATCCCGGTCCCAGTTTCTACATGCGAAAACTCGTTGTCCCGGCCCAGGCAAAGGGGTGTGTGGACCTTGATGCACCGGTGGGTGAAAACCTGATCAAGATTGCCCGGGCCCTTGACAAGGATGTTTCAGATCTTGTGGTTTTTGTCCTTGAAAAGCCCAGGCACCAGGGGCTTATTCAGAAAATTCGGGAGACCGGTGCCAGGATACAGCTCCACACAGACGGGGATGTGGCAGGCGCCCTCATGGCCGTGAATCCCGATTCTGGGGTGGATCTGATGATGGGTACCGGCGGCACCCCCGAAGGCGTGCTTGCCGCCTGCGCCATCAAGGCCCTTGGCGGCGAGATGCTCTGCCGGTTTGATCCCCAGCTTGAATCGGAAAAAAGGGCTGTTCTGGATTTTGGCCTGGACCTGAAGACTGTTTTAACGGCTGACACCCTGGTAAAGGGCGATGATGTCTATTTTGCCGCAACCGGGATTTCGGGCGGCACTTTCTTGCGCGGCGTTAGATATACGGGCGGCGGCGCCACGACCCATTCCATTGGCATGCGGGGAAAGACGGGCACCGTGCGCATCCTCGAATCCAGGCACAACTGGGAGAAACTCATGGGTTTCAGTTCGGTCAAATACGATTCCTGACCGGTAAAAATTTCCATGTCCCTTAACCCTGGGTCAGTTTTTCCCTGAGGTTTTTGTACTTCACCAGGGCCGCCAAGGCCCTGGCTCCCCGTTCAGGGCTTGGCAGTACAGGTATCCCCCGGTCCTGGAGCGCCCTGATCAGGCTTGATTCCTTCCGGGCCAGGAACGAGAATCCCACAATCGGCTTTTTGATCTGTTCGCCCAGTGCAGCAATGGCATCTGCCTGCTGAATGATGATCTCTTCCGCCTTGTCCCCGGACATGTCATCTGAAACACCAAGGGCCTCTAATACCACCTGGATCATCCGGCTCGTTGCCAGAAAATAGATGAGCAGTGCATCTGCATTTTCATCGGCCGTCAGTATCTGGGGAATGGTCTGGAAGAAATCAAGGGGTGTCTTGGTAAAGGTTAAATCCACAGGGTTTGCCACACTGGCCGTATGGGGCACATGGGGTTTTAACCGTTCAAGGGTTGCAGCGGTCAGGGCTGGAAGATGAAGACCGTTTCGTCCGCAGGCATCTGCTGCCGCAGCCCCAGGACCGCCTGAATGGGTCTGAACGATCACCCGGTTGCCCTGTATCGGGGGAGAGGCCCCAAGGACATAGCAGAAATCAAACAGCTCTTCAATGGAGCTTGCCCGGATCACCCCGCTTTGGCGAAACACGCCGTTGTAAAGGGGGTCTGGTCCGGCAAGGGCGCCCGTGTGGGAAAAACCGGCCCGTCTGCCTTCATCCGATCCCCCCACATAAAATGCCACAATGGGTTTTTTCGGGACAATGGCCCTTGCCGTGTCGATAAAGGCCCTTCCCCGGCGGATGGATTCAATGTAAAGGGCGATCACCCGTGTATTGGGACATGCGCCCAGGTATGCCATGCAGTCCACAATGTCCACATTGGCCTCATTCCCAATACTGAATCCTGTGCTGAACCCCATGCCCAGGCGGCTCATGTGGGGTGACATCTGGGTGATGAAACTGCCGCTCTGGGATGCCATGCCGATATACCCCCTACCCGCTTCATAGGGAAGAAAGGTGGCGTTGAGGTTGAGGTGGGTGTTGATCACACCGATGCAGTTGGGTCCGAGGAACCGGATTCCATACTTTTCTGCAACGGCCGTGAGTTCGCTCTGCAGCTGTTTTCCTTGTCCGCCCACCTCGTTAAATCCTGCAGAAACAATCACTGCGTGGCGAATTCCCAATTGACCGCAGGCCTCGAGGGTTTCAACGACAACTGGGGTGGGGAGCACGATATATGCCAGATCCGGTATCTCCGGCAGGTCTGACACCCTTTGAAAGGCCTGAAACCCTTTGATCTCACGATCCTTTGGATGAACCGGGTAGATTTTTCCGGCGTATCCCATGGCGCAGATGCAGCCCAGTACGGTTGTGCCCATGGCGGCCAGGTTGTTCGAGGCCCCGAAAAATGCAATGCTTCCAGGGTTTGCAATGGGATAAATTTCACTGTTTTCAATGGATGAAGGTATCATTTTATCGATTTCCCAAAACCACCAGGGCGTCAACGGCTGTAACTTTACCCTGGGGATCGATGATCAGTGGATTAATATCTATTTCTGAGATTTCAGGGTGGTCAAGGGCAATGGCTGCAAGGGCCATGAGGCAGTTGCAGATGGTGTCCATGTCGGCCCGGGCCTGGCCTCGAAACCGGCCAAGCATGGCCGCAGCTTTTAATTCCCGGGCCATGTCAGTCGCTTCTCCACGGTCAAATGGGGCGACCCGGAACACGGAATCCTTGAAGATCTCGGTTGCGATTCCGCCCATTCCCAGCATGATGCAGGCCCCAAACTGGGGATCCCGGGTCATGCCCATGATCAGTTCACGCTGACCATGGATGGCCTCCTGCACAAGGATGCCGTCAATCTCAACGTCAATGCTATCCATAATCGAATCATAGGCATCCCTGACCTGGTCCGGGCCTGTCAGGTTCAGCCGAACACAGTTTTTTTCGCTCTTGTGCATCAGATGGGCAGCGCATGCCTTTAAGACAACGGGATAACCCATGGTTTCTGCGGTGACAACGGCCTCTTTGCAACCGTGGACAAGGGTTTCACGTGTTGTTGGTATACCAAAGGCTTCCAATACTTTTTTTGACTGATGCTCTGAAAGTGCGGGAAGGCCTTCTTCTAATGCGGTTTGAATGATCTCCATGGATTGTGATTCTCCCTTAATCTGTCCTTCGTCGGGATTTCAGTCCCACCGGCCTGTGGGAATATGATAACGAACAGGTGCCCGGTTGATCTTTGTTTTTACCCTTTGGGGTAGCAGAGGAACATTTCCTTGTCAAGGGCAATTAAACGATGTTCTGTTGAATGACTCGGTGTTGATTTCAACTGGATGTTTACTCTTTTTGAGATTCCATATATGGATATGTTATGGTTGCCTGATCAATGACAGGTAAAAACGGGTTGCAATACAATTAAAACGAGGGTATGGGATTGGAAAAGTCGGCAAACAAACAACCGTTGCAAAAGAGAACCAGTACAAGAAGTTTGATTGAACCTTCGGATACCGGACATCTGTTAGAAGCCCTTATCCAGGGCAGGAAATATCAGTTTAAGGTGTTGAATATCTGCCGGGGAGGAATAGGCATGCTTGTGATCAAGGCCCAGAAAGAGGTGCTGCCCCTTTTGAAATCTGGATCAATCATGGACATGGATTATATCAATCCCAAGGGGGTCCTTGGAATTAAGGTTGAATTTCGCCATATCACCCCGCTTATTTCAGGCCCGTACAAGGGGGGGTATTGTGTTGGATTTTCCATGTCCATTTAACGGTATGGCAACAACAGCAATTTTTAATTAGTGTTTGAACGAAAACTCACCCATCTGCGGCGTTGCTGCAAAATCCTGAAATCCTCACGTACAGTAGTACGCTCCGGTTTCAAAATTTCTTGCGCCTTGCATATGGGCAATTTTTCGCTCAAACACAGGTTTTCGGTCAGGCACTAATTAGGATTCCCGGCATGGCCAAAGTACGTTTTTTCTAATCCGGAAAATAATGAAAAACATAAAATTTTCAGGGATTCCTATCATTTTTTCAGGTGAGATGATATATGCTTGGCAAGCATGGATGAAAATTTTAACTCAACTTTCAAACTTCAACTTTGATGCTTGAGGTCAGGCGTGTGATAGTGTGCTTTTGATAATAACTTGCTCCCTTTCCAAGCTTTACAAAAGTACAATAATGAAAGGGTGCCCCCATGTGAACAGCCAATTTCGAAAGCTGAGTTTTCAACCTTTAAAATAATGATGGAATGTTGATTTATAGATGGATAAAATAGAGATTCGAGGCGGAAAGCGCCTGACAGGAGAGGTAAGGATCAGCGGTGCAAAAAATGCAGCGCTTCCCCTGCTTGCCTCATCTATCCTGGTGGATGGTGCAATGACGTTCACCAATGTGCCGGACCTTGTGGATGTTAGAAGTATCAAGATGCTTTTGAGGGATCTGGGTGCAGGATGTGAGGAAGGCGAGGGAACGGTCCTTATTGACGGCTCAGGCATCCATAAAATTGAGGCGGCCTACGAACTTGTCAGGAAGATGCGTGCCTCCATCCTTGTGCTGGGGCCCCTTGTTGCTCGATTCGGCCATGCCAGGGTTTCCCTCCCGGGCGGTTGTGCCATTGGCGCAAGACCCGTGGACATGCACCTAAAGGGGCTAAAAGCCCTTGGGGCGACCATAACCATAGAAAACGGTTATATTGAGGCCAAGGCAGACCGGCTTAAGGGCAATGAAATTTATTTTGATATTCCAACGGTAACCGGAACTGAAAATCTTATGATGGCGGCAACCCTTGCAAAGGGGACCACCGTTTTGAGAAATTGTGCAAGGGAGCCTGAAATTACAGCCCTGGCCAATGCCCTCAATCTCATGGGGGCAAGGGTGACCGGTGCAGGAACGGCCGTTATACGGATCAACGGGGTTGATGGGCTGAGCCCTGCAACCATCCATGTGATTCCCGACAGAATAGAGGCGGGAACGTTTATGGTGGCTGCCGCGGCAACGGGCGGTGATGTCCTTGTCACCGGGTGTGAGCCGGAAAACATGGGGGGCATAATCAACAAACTTCGCCAGACCGGTGCCCTTGTGGAGATTATAGACCATGGGGTGAAGGTGTCAGGGGGAAAGTCAATATTGAGCACAGACATAAAAACCCTTCCCTATCCAGGCTTTCCCACGGATATGCAGGCCCAGTTCATGGTGCTTATGGCCATTTCCCAGGGCAACAGCGTGATCCATGAGACGATTTTTGAAAATCGGTTCATGCATGTCAACGAACTCCAGCGAATGGGCGCAGACATCTCCATATCCGGGGGAAACTATGCCATGGTCCGTGGTGTGAATGCCCTTAGTGGGGCTGAAGTCATGGCATCGGACCTGAGGGCCAGTGCTTCCCTTGTTATTGCAGGGCTGGTTGCCAGGGGGGTGACCACCATCCACCGGGTGTATCACATTGACCGGGGGTATGAGGCTCTGGAGAAAAAATTTTCAGCCTTGGGAGCAGATATCAAACGGGTTAAATAAAGGCTGCCTGAGAATCTGTGTTTGGGCGAAACCTTGCCCATATACAAGGCGCTATAAATTCTAAAACCGGAGTGTTCTACTGTATATAAGGTCCCAGCCTTTTGCAGTAACGCCGCAGATGGGATGGTTTTTGTTTAAACAATAGGCCCGGGAGGAACTCATGGCAAACCCTTGACACCCTTCTCCCTTCCCCCGCTTGTGCCAGTTGGCCTTGCCCTTGGCTGTGGTATTGCAATTGGCAGGCTAATTCCTGGAAGCAAGGGTGTGGAAATTTTCTGCTGTGCCCTTCTTTTCACGGTTCTTGTGATGCGTGTGTTACACGAACTGCCCCTGGGAATCGTTCCAGCGGTTCTTTTTTTTGCAGTGGGCCATTGTCTGATTCAATTCACCGTGTGGCCGGTTTTTTCAGAAAATCATATTGTAAATTTTTGTGATCAAAAAGCAGTGTGGGTCCAAGGCCGGATCGCTTCGGTTCCAGTATCTTCAAACCGTCGTATCCGGTTTGAGCTCAGGGTTGAACAAGCCGGAACGACCCGGTCAACGGCAAAAGCAGCTGTGGGAAAACTGCGGCTTTCGGTCTATTCCCCATGCCCGGATCTTTTAACTGCCCTGGCGTTCAATGACTGCATAGGGTGCAGTTCACCTCTAAGGGAAATCCGTAATTTTAACAACCCCGGTGGGTTTGATTACAGGGGATATATGGGGTTAAAGGGCATTTACTGTACGGGTTGGGTAAAGGGTAATGCCCTTGTCCGGTTGCCCCAGTCACGCAAGTTTCAGCCCATCTGCCTTGCCGTCAATCTGATTCAAGCGTGTCGCAGGCAGTTTGGCCGTCATATCAGACAAAATGTTGAAAATCAGAACGCGGCAGCAGTTTTAACGGCCCTTGTTACAGGGAATCGGCAATGGATCGATCAGGACCTGGGAAATCTCTTTTCACGGGCCGGGGCCAATCATATTCTTGCTATTTCAGGTCTTCACCTCTCGATTGTTGCCCTTGTCTCGTTTAATCTTTTCAACCGCCTGTTCTCTGTTTTTCCTTTGCTCGTGATTTCAGGGGTTGCCCGGAAACTTGCCGCAGTCTTTACCCTGGTACCCCTGATCTTTTATGCGCTGCTTTCAGGGTTTTCTCCCTCCACCCAGAGGGCGTTCACCATGGTCGCCATGGTGATGGTCTGCCTTGCCGTTGAAAAGGAGGCTGATACGGTAAATGCCCTTGCAGCTGCCTTCATCGCTATCCTGATAATTTGGCCGGGTGCGCTTTTTTCCATATCCTTTCAACTTTCTTTTTTTGCGGTTCTCTTTATCCTGGGGGGAATGGCCGTTGTGAAGAAACTGACCGCAGATACAGACACAGGTGGTTCTTTTTTCAACAGGGCAATCAAGAGGGTTGGAATGTTCATGGCGGTCTCCTTGTTTGCCATTCTTGGCACCCAACCCCTGGTGATGCATTATTTTAACCAAATTTCGTTTGCAGGCATTTTCACCAACCTGATTCTCATTCCAGGGGCAGGCTTTCTGGCTCTACCCCTTGGGCTGCTTGCTCTTTTTGTCTACCCTTTTTTCGTGGGGTTGTCAGCCCTTCTGGTGGCCCTGGCAGGTTTTATTCTCGGGTTTTGCATTGATTTTTTAGGGTGGGTTTCTGCCCTTTCCATGGCCTGGTCCCATGCAGTGACGCCGGATTTTGTTGAAATTTCATGTTACTATCTGTTTTGTTTCGGACTTTTCATGGTGTTCAAAAATATGAAGAAAAGAGGGGTTTTGCTTGTGGTTGCGGCCTTTGTTATCTTTTCTGCCAGGGAATATTTCCTGATATTGGACCGTTTTTTCAATAAAAATGTAAATGTCTTTGTCCTTGATGTGGGACAGGGGAGTGCCGCGCTGATCGAAGCGCCCCAAGGAAAGAGGGTGCTGATCGACGGCGGCGGTTTTTCCAGGTTTTCAACCTTTGATACCGGCGAACGCATTGTTGCACCGTTTCTATGGTTTCGAAAGATATTAACCCTGGATGCCGTTGTGCTCACCCATCCTGAGTCAGACCACATGAACGGTCTGATTTACATCATGGACAATTTTAAGGTCGGTCGGTTTATTAAAAATTCAGAAGCGGGAAAGAAGGACAATTATCGGGATCTCATGGCTGTGGTCGAGCACCGCAGAATCAGGGTCGAAATTGTGCCTGGGCTTGAGCGCCTCAACCTTGGTGATGCACAGTTGGAATTTTTATACCCACTGGGCCAAAGATCAGAAAATGCCAATAATAACTCCATTGTGTCAAAATTAACCCATGGTAATATATCCGTTCTTTTTCCCGGGGATATCATGAATGATGCTGAAAAAGAAATTGTCAGGGTAAGGGGGAAAAGGCTTTTATCCACCGTTCTTGTATCTCCCCACCATGGAAGTTCAAGTTCCAGTGGTGGTTTTTTCCTTGATCAAGTCCGGCCCAAGAGTGTAATCATATCCTGTGGTTTTAAAAACCGGTATGGTTTTCCCCATGCCGCGGTTATTGAACGCTACACAAGGCGTGGGTACCGTTTGTTTGAAACAGGCCTTGCAGGTGCCGTTCAGATCATCTCCACGGGCAGTTGTTGTGAAATCATGACCTCAAAAGGAAATAAATTTTGTTTTATCTCTACTTCCTGTTCTCCCTGACAGCATCATTATTGTTGCTCATATCTTTATATGTGAAATGCCCACCAAAGCATCACCCGCTGGAGAGTTTTAAATTTTGTTCTGGCAAGGGCAGAGACCATGATCCGGCCATGCCGGTTATTCAAAATAAGGGCCAGCTGTGGGCGGTTATTGTTGTTTTGTTTGCTCCGGTTACAGCACCATATTTCTTTATTCGGGCGAATTCAGAATCAAGCCTTAAAAAGAAAATTGTATTAGTAACGGTTTTTTATCTTTGTTTCTTTATTGTCTGCACGGGTGAGTTTTATCTTTTTTCCAAGGAAAAGGCCTACCTTGCCATGGCCCGCCATACGCCTGAGGAACGACAGATGATCCAGATGAGCGAAGAACTCATGGCATCTACCATTGCCCTTGACGAGGCCATCAAGGAACTTGAGTCCATGAGCAAGGTGATATCAAAACGCACGGCCATTGGGGAGGCCCTCTCTTTCATCGGTATCGTCCAGGTGAAGATAATTAGGAACAAAAACGATGTTGAACGATTCACCTCCTTTATTCAGTATTACAAAGCGAGCCTTGAAAAAGAAGGGTTCAGGGATTTTCTTTTTATTGAGGACTTTTTTATCAATCCCATTGTAACGGCCTATCTAAAGGGGCTCGAAGAATATCTTGCCGATTTTAAGAGTCTTTTGAATTATACCTTTGACAATTTTGAATACATTGATGCGAAAAGTCCCCTGGAACTTAAGAACTATGATGCCTATTACTTGAATTACAGACGGTCGGTGGACAGGTATAGTCTTCTTTGTACCCAGCGCATCAAGTTTCAGAGAAGCCTTCTTGAAAAGCACCCCGGTCTTGAACGATACCTGCCCACCATGATTCAGACTGATTTTCTCAAGGTCTGGGAGTAGTCCCGTTTCCCGGAATAGGCAAGAAAGGGGATGATGACCCGATTCTTGTTTCCGCCAAGGGCATCGTAGGTGAGGCTCAGAACCGGAACGCCTGTTTTCCTCTCAATGGCTGCGGCCATGGCTTCGGTGACAAGGCCGGGACAGCAGTAGGAGGGGTTGGTTTGGACAAACAGGGCAAGATCTGGGTGCTCCTTTGTGATGTAATGGATCTTGAGCAGGTTGTCCATGGATTCACCCGTGTGCTCGGGCAGAACACCATAGTCCTCAAGCACCTGTTTAAAATTGTCGGTATACTCGATTTCAGGCTCATTTAAAAGGGGCTGAAAGTAGCGGTAATAGCGTTTCTCCATTTTTTTCATTGTTGCAAGAAGTGCCCGCGTTGAAATCAGACTCATGTATTTGCCCTCGTTAAACCATTTTTTAAAATAGGGCTCTGCGATCATCTTGGCAAACCTGTAGTAGGGGGTGGTGACAACTTCTCCGCCGTTTGCCTCAATGTAATGGACAAGATCCTGGTTCATTACATTGTTGTCCCGGACGTAGAAATCACCAAAAACGGCAACCTTTGGCCGTTGCTCTTTTTTTACGTCCACCCAGGCAAGAAGGCTCACTGCCTCGGCAAGGGCGTCCTCCTTTGTGCGTTTGCCTTCAAAGGCAGGGACCAGTATTTCAATGGCCTTTGAAAGGGCCTTGTCCGTAGCACCTTTGACTGTTTCATAGGGTCTTATCTTGCACCCTGCGCTTCTTAGGAGGCCTGCGAACATGTGCGCAAAGTAGCAGTTGATCCCAGCCTTTATGCTGACATCAATGAACGAGAGTTCTCCCCTGTAGATTCCGGCTTTTTCCATACCGTTGCCTGCCCGGTTCACGATGGTTTTGATGTGGTGGGCATACATCTTTATGTTGCAGGCGATATCTGATTTGCTCAACCATAAAAGGGTGTCGGCTGGATCAAGGCCATGGTTTTCAATGGTTTTGATGTACCCGCTTGCAATGGCATTCAAGGGGATACACTGGCCTGTATTGGTGGCAAGACTCTGTTTGATGGTTTCCTGAGTCTCGTCCATGAGGATGGCATTTAAGCCTTCACCCCTCAGTGTGGCTACCAGAAAAGCGCCGGTGATGGAATCCCAGTTGGGAACCACCAGGTTTTTTTTGCCGGGTTTGTCCTTAATATCGGGGTTTAGGTGCCCAAGGGGTACTGTGGCGGGAATTTTGCCGTAGTGGCTGTGGTTTCTGAAGGCACGGATGGCTGCCTCGATCCGGGTCTCATACCCCACGCTTGAATCGTGTTCGTCAAGTTCCAGTACAAGGTAGGGCTTGTCATGGGCCTCCATGATTTGTTTGAAATAATTGACGGTGAACGAATCTGGCGAGCACTTGAACGAGGTGACAAACACGGGATACAGGTTGTCTGTTTGGGCCGCCAGAAGGGTTGCCCTCAAAATGGTTGTCGCATGTTTCCAGTGGATCTCTTTTAAAAGTGGGGCAATGGGACTTATATCCACCCCGTCAAGGTCGACCATGTCCTGGAAAAAAAGGTTGACCTTGAGTGAGGAAAAGATATCCGGGATTTTTGAGTTAAGCGAATCGGAAAGGACGGTATAGGGTCTTCCAATCACTAATACGTCAATGTCTGACCCTTTGGCACCATTGTCCGTGTATATTTTTTTCAAGGCTGTTCCAGCGGTTTTTTTCCATTCAACGGCCTTGTCAAAGGCCGAGGAGATGTCAAAAAAACTGATCCTGGTGGGTGAAATCTGTTTCAGGGCTTTGTAGAGTTCAAGCTTGGTGTGAAAGCTTGTGTAAAGATATTTGATCACCGGTGACACCAGGCGGTCTTTGTCCATGCCGGCAATGTTTGACACCACACTTGGCAGATACTGGGTGTAATAGCAGTACTGGCGTCTTGTCGATTTATCCTTTTCCGCCTTATCCTTGTCTTCAAAGTAAAAGGGCAGAAAGATGTAGTCGGCCTTTGTCAGAAGATGGGATACATGGCCGTGCATGGCGGTCATGGGCGTACAGAACTCGGCATTGGCAACGCTTTTCCCAAGGGCTACGTCGTTTTTGAAACCTTTGCTTGTGACGGTCTTGATCTTTAAAAGGCTGAAAAATAATTGCCACATTTCAAGGTCCTCCACAAGGTAAAGGCCTGCGGGAATTCCCAGGGTGAACCCCGAGTCAGGGAGGGGGGATTCCGGCAGTTTCAACGCTGGTTTCCTTGACCGGATCAGGTGGAAATGTTCCTGCTTTGCCACGTAATGTTCATCCTTGTAATCCCTGCCGCAGAGAAAGCCAAAGGCCACGGTTTCATGGTTGATGTCGGCAATGGTGAGCTTGCAGTGGTTCATGCACAGCTTGCAGGTTTCCTGGCGGACGGGGATGGGGGTCTTCCACAGGTCAAAGCCCCTGAACTGTTTCTGGTTAACGCCCTGGTCCTTGAGTGTCAGGGCCACGCCCAGAGCCCCTGTGAGATGGCAGTATCTGGATACGTGAATCGGTTTTTTAAGCTTCTGCTCAAAGGCTGCAACCAAGGCCCGGTTTTTTGCCGTTGCTCCCTGGAAAAGGACAGTGCTGCCGATCTTGCTAATGGATGCCACTTTGGTGAGGTAGTTGTCCCGCACCGAGTGAAGGGCCGATGCCAGTACCTGGTTCACGTTGTACCCTTCGGATAAAAAGTGGTTCATGTCCCGCTCCATGAAAACCGTACACCGATCGCTTGATACAGGAGATGAGACCCCCAGGGTTCTTGTTGAGTATGCGTCAAGGGGGCAGTCAAGCTTTAATGCCTGCTCCTCGATAAAACTGCCCGTGCCAGCGGCACAGACCGTGTTCATGAACGAGGAGGTGACCATGCCGTTTTTCATGGTGGTGAACTTGGCATCCTGACCGCCGATTTCGATGATGGTATCGACGTCTGGGTTGAGTTCATGGGCAGCCCGTGCGTGGGCTGTGATTTCATCCAGAACAAGATCGGCATTGATGATGCCGCCCGACAGCTTTCTGCCGGAACCCGTGGTGCCGCACCCGAGTATGGTGATGGACAGTCCATTGTCGTTGATGAACGCGTCCATGGCACGTATGATTTTTTGAACCGCATTGACGGGCTTTGATGCGGTCCTTGCGTAAAATCCGGCAATCACTGTTCCCTTGCCGGTGATTAGAACGGCCTTAGTGCTTGTGGATCCCACATCCATGCCAAGGTAGCCGGTTTGTATCTCCACGGTTTCTGGGTCGACATAGATGTCGATTTCAACACCGTTTTGAACAAAAGAGTTAAAACTTTTAAATTCTGGATAGTCGGAAAGGGTTAAATCCAAAGGGGGATAGGTGTGATTGTTTGATCCCGTTGATGGGATGAAAATGTCGGTTATCCCGGCATAGGGGTGATTGCCTTTTTTAATGAGGTCAACCTTTTCAACTCCTGCCAGGGCAGCCCCCACCGCACCATAGAGATGGGAGTTTCCATCACATACAAGGGGGGCCTTGATCAACGATGACAGATGGGCCCGGACCGACTCGTTTTTGGAGACCCCACCGCAGAAGATAACGGGTGTCCGGATGTCACCGAATGTGAACACCGTGTTGAAAATATTTCTGCTGAGGCCCTGGCAGAGCCCTTCTGAAATCTGGGCAATGGAAAAACCCTCCTGCTGGGCATGGATCAGGTCTGTTTTTGCAAATACAGCACACCGTGTGGCAATGTCTGGGATTGCTTCAGTGTTCTGGGCTGCGGCCCGGCTTAATTGTTCGGCTGTCTCAAGTTCAAGCCTGCGTGCCTGCTGGTCAAGGAAGCTGCCAGTTCCTGCCGCACACGAGGTGTTTGTCCTTGATCCAGAGTAGTTGCCGTTTTCATCAAAAAGGCTCAAGGAAAATTTCTCACCGCCAACATTGAGGATGGATCCTATTTTTTTGCCGTGGATATGCTTGGCAGCGCCAATGATGGCCACTTGGTCGTCGATCTCAACATCCCGTTTGATGGATTGGGGAGTGGATGTGGTTGCAGCAATGAGGGCGACCCTGGAAAGATCAATTGCGTCAAGGGTCTTTTCAAGGGCGGTTGGAATGTCTCCATGGTGGAAAACAGATGCTGAACCGGTCAACCCCCGGTTAGATCCCATGGTGACGATTGAAACCGATACAGAACCGATGTCAATGCCCAGAACAGTTGATGAATTCATTTAAAGTTTCTCCTTGATTTCATTCCAGAATTCGGTGATTCCTCGCTGCCATCCCTGGATAAACAGTCGTACGTGCTTGTCAGTGAGCTGGTCTCTTTCACTGATCGGGGCAAAACAGGGTGCAAGCCGTTCGTCATTGGCCAGGGCCGTTACTGATTCAAGGGCAAGGGCATACATGAGGTCATCGTAGTGGGCGCTTTTTGCCCATTGAAACCCTTCGATTCTCCCGTTTTCCAGGAAATTACCCTCGGAGACTCTCTTCTCCCTCCTGAGCCGTTCAATGGTCTCGGACATTGAGGTATCTTCTTGGAACCGCCGCTGGAATTCTTCTTTCTTTAGAATGGCTTCAGCAAGGGCATCCTGGAACATTTTTGAAAGGTTAAACGATTGCCTCCACTCTTCCATTTTTTCGTGGAGCAGATCGGGTATGCTCAAGGTTATCTTACGTGCCATAATTCTAATCCGTAGTGTTAGGTGTTGGTTGTTGTTAAATTGCGTTTTTAATGCGTGATTTTGCTTTTAGTATGTACTCTTTTTTTAATACGTATTCCAAAATAAAGGTGGTGTCAATGGAAAATGCGGATAAATACGCTTTTGTTTTGTGGGGGGATCTGTTATATGATACGCTAATTATTTTTTGAGATTACCAAGGTATTTACTGACAAAGGACACTGGATACTAATACAACCCACAAACGGGTAAAATGGCAGGAAATTCCATTGAAATCAAAGATTAACGAATTTACTGGTAGGGTAGGGGCTCTTGGATCAAATACCCTGGACTTTGTTCAAGGCATTGGAAGGGCCTGGCTGTTTCTTTCCCAGGGATTGTTCCAGCTCCTGATACCGCCGTTTCAACTGTCCAAGATTATTGAGCACATCTGGTTTATCGGTATGAAATCCATGATGGTGATCATTCTGACCGGAATTTTTACCGGCATGGTTCTTGGCCTGCAGGGGTACTACACCCTTGTGCGTTTCGGCAGTGAGGGGATGCTTGGTTCGGCCGTGGCCCTTACCCTGATCCGGGAGCTCGGGCCTGTGCTGACGGCCATTATGGTGACGGCAAGGGCCGGGTCTGCCATGGCTGCCGAACTTGGGGTGATGCGCATATCCCAGCAGATAGATGCCCTTGATACCATGGATATTAATCCTGTTCGGTATCTGTTTACGCCACGGATCATTGCCGCAGTCATCAGCTTTCCACTGCTTACGGCCCTGTTTGATGTGATCGGAATCTTTGGCGGTTACCTTACCGGCTCTCTGATGCTCGGTATAAATTCAGGTATTTACCTGTTCAGGGTCGAGGAGAGTGTCCTCATGACCGATGTCACGGGCGGTTTTGTGAAATCCCTTGTGTTTTCCCTTGTGGTGACAACCGTGTGCTGCAGTCGGGGCTATTTTACACATCTGCACAGGGGGGGAGGGTTTGGCGCCAAGGGGGTGAGTTTTTCCACCACAACGGCCGTTGTCAATTCCTGTGTTCTTGTCCTTGTGTGTGACTACGTTATAACCTATTTATTGCTCTAGGGGCATCATGGTAAAGCCGTTTATTGAATTTAAGGATGTCAGAAAGCGTTTTGGTTTAAATTTTGTGATGCAGGGGGTTAATCTCTCCATATACAAAGGAGAGATCACCGTTGTCATTGGCAAGAGCGGGTGCGGAAAAAGTGTTCTTTTGAAACATATCATCGGCCTTGAAACACAGGATTCCGGGTCCATTATCATGGCAGGTGAAGATCTGTCAGCCATGGACAAAGGTGCAAGAAAGCGTTTTAAGCGAAAAACCAGTTATATGTTTCAGGACAACGCGCTTTTTGACTCATTGAATATTTTTGAAAACATTGCCCTTCCCCTGACCGAAGGGCTTGGATTATCAAAAAACGAGACCCGTGAACGTGTGATGTCACGCATGGAGCAGCTCGAAATTTCGGGCATTGAGGGTCGCTATCCTGCCGAGCTTTCCGGCGGAATGAAAAAACGTGTGGCCCTGGCCCGGGCCCTTGTAACTGAACCGGATGTGGTGCTGTTTGATGAACCCACAACCGGTCTTGATCCAGTGAGGAAAAATGCCGTCCATGCCATGGTTCAGGAGTACCAGCGGCGGTTCGGGTTCACAGCCGTTGTGGTGAGCCACGAAATTCCCGACATTTTTAAAATAGCCCAGCGGGTTGCCATGCTGGATAAAGGTAAAATTATTTTCCAGGGCAGCCCGGACGAGATCCGGCATTCGACCCTGGAAGAGGTGAGTTCCTTTATCAATGGCATAGGAATGGAAGAGGACAAATGAACGAGGAGCAGAAGAGGAGCAGAAATAGATGAAAAAAACAACCGTTGAGCTTTATGTGGGTTTCTTTGTGATTATCGGGCTCGTTTGTTGTGCCTATATTGTGGTTCAACTGGGCGGACTGAGGATCAACCAGGGGGATCAATATACGCTCAATGCCTTCTTTGGCTCGGTGGCAGGGCTCAAGCCCGGCGCAGATGTAGAAATGGCAGGTGTTGCCGTTGGTCAGGTGGCTTCAATTTCCCTTGACCGGGAACGTTTTGTGGCAAAGGTTGAGATAAGTCTTGATAAGAAAATCCTTTTAAGTGAGGATGTTATCGCGTCTGTTAAAACCTCCGGGATCATTGGCGACAAGTATATCAATCTTTCTCCAGGTGGATCTGAAACCACCCTTTCTCCGGGGGGCACTATTTTTCATACTGAATCAGCCCTGGATCTTGAATCCCTTGTGAGCAAGTATATTTTTTCCGGCAAAGAGTAAAGCGCTCTTGTGTCAAAAACGATGGGAGCTGAAATGATTAAAAAAATTGTTTTTATAATTGTCATGGTGATGATCTGTGCAGGATCAACCTTCAGTCTGGCCCAGGCCCAGGAGGAATTGCCGGGCGTTGTTCTAAAACGCTGTATTGATGATGTTATCCTGATCCTGAATGAGCCGGTTGAAACAACCGACGCAGGGTTGGTCCACAGGAACCAGCGACTCTTTGATAAGGCCGGCGAGGTTTTTGATTTTGCAAGTCTTTCCATGGGAGCCCTTGGCAGCAACTGGCGAAGATTCAGCCCGATACAGAGGACTGAATTTATAGGTCTTTTTTCCCATGTGGTGGCGGACAGCTATTTTTCAAGAATGGAAGGCCATGACTTTGCTGATGTTTTGATCTCCTATGACGAGGCACAAATGCTGCCCCCGACAAGTTCGGGTGTGCGCCGGGCGGACATTCCAACCCTTGTCTCCCATAATGGTGTCAAAACCCCGGTGGTCTACAGGATGCTTGAAAAAAATTCTGCTTGGAAGGTCTACGATGTGATCATAGAAGGGGTGAGCATGGTGGCAAATTACCGGGAGCAGTACAGGGTAAGGTTCATGGACACACCTGAAAGCATGATTGCAGAACTCAAAAAAAAGGTTGCTAAATGAGATATATTATTTTTACGCTGTTGATCGTTGCCCTGGCCCTTCCTGCTTCTGCCCTGGCCAAGGATCAGGATGTGGGTGACCTGTTCGGGGATTACAATGAGGTTGAGAAAGAGCAGTCCGTGGCAGACCCCATTGCTGGGTTTAACAAGCTCATGTACCGGTTCAATGATAAGGTTTATTTCTGGGTGTACAAACCCGTGGCAACCGGATATGGCCGTGTGGTTCCGCAACCGGTCAGGATCGGTATTGGCAACATATTTGACAACCTCATGTTTCCTGTTCGGTTTGTGAACTCTCTGTTGCAGGGAAAAGTAAGGGGTGCCGAGTCCGAGGTGGGGATTTTTGTGCTCAACTCAACCGTGGGTCTTCTGGGCTTTTTCTCCGTTGCCCAGGATCATTTTAAATTGAAAAACTCAAAGGAAGACCTGGGTCAGACCTTTGGCGTTTGTCACATAAACGAGGGATTTTACATTGTTCTTCCCTTTCTGGGGCCTTCAACCCTCAGGGATCTTGTTGGTGACGTGGGCGATCGGTTTATCACCCCATTGTCCTATGTTACCCCGTTGGAAGCATCCCTGGGGCTTACGGCCTTTGAAACGGTCAACGATCTCTCCCTTAAACTGGGTTACTACGAGTCGTTTAAGCAGGCGGCAGTGGATCCCTATGTGTCCATGAAGGACGCCTATATCCAGCTCAGACGCAAGCGAATTTCACAATAGGCCTTCTCTGTTGCTGGTTTTACAGGTCCTCCCGCCGGTTGGGCAGGAAATACCGCATCCTGTGTCCTTTGATCTGTTCAAGAAGGGCGCTGTCAAGATCCACGATCAACAGCTCATCCCTGTCTGCCAGAAGGTGGGAGATGATGTTTCCATCCGGTCCAATGGCCACGGCAACGCCGGGAAAGCTTCGGTGGTTGCCGTGGTTGCCGACCTGGTTGCAGGCAAGTACAAACACAGAGTTGTCAAAGGCCCTTGCCGTTAAGTGACGGAGCCAGGAGTCAAGTTTTCCCTGGGGTGTTCCCCTGGGCGATGCATGGGGGAAAAAGAGGACTTCAGCACCCTTCAGGGCCATGCGAGTGGAAAGTTCAGGAAAATGAGCATCGTAGCAGACTTGAATGCCGAAATTGACAGTGTCCGTTTGAAAGGTGGTGATGGTTGTGCCCGGTGTAAACACCTTTTTTTCCGGCGGCGGGATGTGAAGTTTTCGGTAGACCCCGAGTGTACCGTCGGCCATGGCCGCCACATGGGTGGAAAAGAGGTGGCCGGCATTGTCCTTTTCCGCCATGCCTGCTAAAAGGGTAATTTTGTTTTCAATACTTGCGTCTATCAGGGCCTTGGTCAGGGCACCGGGAATGGTTGTTGCGGTGGATATGAGTTGTTTTCCAAGGGAGTATCCCGTGAGGTTGAGTTCGGGAAAAAGAACAATTTCAGCCCCCCTCCTGGCAGCCATGCCGGCAAGTTCAAGACAGGTCTCCAGGTTGACCCTGGAATTTCCCGGAACGGATTTCTGGATGACAAGTGCAACCCTGACTGGTTTCATACCTTGAACTTGGCGCTGATCTTGAACATATGGGTGGCGGGAAGGTTGAGAATATCGGTAACACCCGTGGCAGCTGAGATCTGTCTGAGGCTCTCCTCAATGGTTTCCCTGGCAGGGGCGATAAAGGTGAACCAGACGTTGTAGGTATGGTTTCTCATGTAGTTGTGGGTGACGCCGGTATAGGCGTTGACCGTTCGAGTGAAAAGGTCCAGTTTTTTTCTGGCCACCCTTGCTGCACAAAGGGTCGAGTAGAATCCAAGTCGATCTGGGCTGAAATTGCCACCGATGCGTCGAATAATGCCCTGTTTCTTGAGGTGCTTTACCCGGGATATGATGTCCTTTTCTGAGAGTCCAAGTTCGGTTGCAAGCGCCCTGAAGGGTCTTGGTTCAATGGGGAACAGATCCTGGATTCTATTGATTATTCTTTTGTCAACCGCATCTAACTGGGTCATGCATGGGCTCCTTAACTCAAAAAAGGCCCTGCATAAAAATGCAGGGCCTTTTAGCGGTCATGAATATAATTTATCAGATCAAAACTTTGATTTTATACACATCCGGTAGGCTTGGGAAGACCGGCCATCTTGCAGGCGCCCTTGCCAGGTCCTGAGGGGAACAGCTCATAGATATGTTTGAGTTTGTATTTGGTGAGCTTGGAAAGAACCCGAACCATGGGTGCAATTCCGTTTTTCTCATAGTAGTCCTGAAGAACGTTAACCACTTTCCAGTGCTCGTCGTTCATCTCATCGATGCCTTCTTGCTGACGAACATACTCAACCCACTCTTTGTCAAAAGTTTTATAGTCAAGCAGAAATCCATCTTCATCAATTTCGAATGATTTTCCATTCATCTCAACTGTTGCCATGAAACTACCTCCTGTAAAGAATAAAAAGTTTTCTATAAGCAAGACTTGCCGTCTCTTTAGAATTTAATTTTTTGACAATAGACCACCAACACTCTATTGTCAATATCAAAGATTGACGAAGTTGTAAAAAAAAGATCAATACTCCCTGGGGGTACGATTGAGCTCCTTTAAGGTAAACACAGGTCCGTCTTTGCACACCAGCTCTTTGCCGATGTTACACCGCCCGCACATGCCGATGCCACACTTCATGCGGTTTTCAAGTGACATGATGATCTGCTCATCGCCGTACCCCAGTTTTTCAAGGGCCGGCTGGGTAAATTTGATCATGATGGGCGGTCCGCACACGATGGCATAGGTTTCGGGCGACGCCTTGGGTGCCTTTTGTTCGACAATGGTCGGCACAAATCCCACGTTGTAGCCCCAGGTGGGATCATCGGTGCCGTCAACTGTTATGTGCATGTTGATATCGTCCCTTCGTTCCCACTCAAAGAGTTCATCCCGGTAGAGAAGCATGCCGGGGGACCTTGCCCCGTATACCACATCAATCTTGCCAAATTTTGACCGGTTGGCAGGGTCAAGCATATATACGATGGATGCCCTGAGGGTGGTAAAGGCAAATCCGCCACCGATTATCACAAGGTTTTTGCCTTCAAGTTTGTCCCAGGGGTAGGAATTGCCAAGCGGTCCCCTGATGCCCATGATGTCACCGACCTTCATGTTGTGAAGGTATGAGGTGACCACCCCTGTCTTGAATACGGTGAATTTGACAAATCCCTTTTCCGTGGGTGAAGAGGCGATCCCAATGGGGATCTCCCCCTTGCCGGGAATGGAAAGTTCGGCAAACTGGCCGGCCCTGTGGGAGAACTTTTCCCCGTCTTCCTCGTTTAAAAAGACAAACTTGAATGTCTTGAGCGACTTATCCTCGGTTGCGATCTCTATCTCATCGATGCGTACGGGATAAGGCCGATATGGATTATCCATTTTTCCTCCAATTGTGCCCTATTTCTGCGGCTCGTATGAGTTCATTTTATTGCAGACCTGGCGTATGTCGATGTTGACTGGACATTTTTCCACACATCTTCCACACCCCACGCACATGGTTCCGCTGTCGTACTTGTCCAGAAAGTACTTGAGCTTGTGCATGAACCGCTGACGTACCCGTTGGGTCTTTTCACCCCTTGGATTGTGGCCTGAGCCGTGCTTTGTGAACAGAGGCGACATACAGGTGTCCCAGTTGCGAAACCTTGCAGCAGAATTGCCCTTTGTCTCATCCTGGATGTCAAAGCACCAGCAGGTGGGGCAGACAAAGGTACAGGTGCCACAGTTGATGCAGGTAAAGGCAAGATCCTCCCAGAACGGTGCGCCGTGGAGGTCCAGGATCGATTTTTGTGCAAGTTTGTCTGTAAACACAGCCAGAGGCCCCATGGCAGTTTCAGCCTTGTTTTTTAACTGTTCAATCTTTTCAAGGCTTTCATCCGTGTCTGCAACGGTATCAAATCCGGCTGCACTGAAAAAAGCCTCTCCCTTTGGGGTCAAGACCTTGGCAAGATAAAGATCTCCTGCGTCCACCAGAAGGGCGTCCAGGCCCTCTTCGGCAAAGGGCCCGCTACCCATGGCTGTTGAAAAATCCGTAACAGACGGCTGGTTTACGGCAAGCCCCACAAAGGTTGTTGCCGCATAGGCATCACACCAATAGGGGTCACGGTATTCCGGGGTGTCAAAGTTGAGTTTGACCAGAGCCACGGCCCTTGCATCATAGGGTCGAATACCGATGACGGCACGGGGGGAATAGTCCGTTTCCGGCCTTTCCATGATGTGGTGGTTTTCAGCGGTTGGATCAAGGGTTGCCCCAAGAAGTTTTTCCGTCTGGGGAAAAAGAACCGACTTGGGTGACATGATCGTATCTGGTTTTTCCATGTCCGGATATTGATCCGGGGCCAGCTGTTTAAACATTGACTGGTTGTTGTCTGTTACAGGGCCAAAGAGATGATACGCCTTTCTGGATGCATCAATGCCCCTGTTCCAGTCGTTTTTATCGATTTGTATGACTTTCATATGGATACCTTTTTATAGATAACTCCCACCAGGATGTTGAAATTAAATGCGTTTTAAAAATACCATGTTCCGGCCGGGCCGGTTACTTGATAAATGCATCGGGATCATCGGGTTTGAATGTATCCAGGGGCGGCCGCTGGTCCAGGGTGAGGCCTGCTTCCCATCCATAGATCTCAAGGCTGTCCTTGACAAGTTTTCGAGTGAAGTCCCTGACTCTGATATCCATGGGGCAGGCCTCCTCACACGCTCCGCAATCGGTACAGCGCCCGGCACAGTGGTAGGCCCGTAAAAAGTGAAAGGTCCTCACATCTGATGGGTCCTGGCCCTTTCCAACCCATTGGGGATTGGATTCATCCACAAAGCAGGTGGGGCAGTAGCACAGGGGGCAGGCATTTCTGCACGCATAGCAGCGGATACACCCGTCAAGCAGGGTTTCAAAGTGATTCCACCGCTGGTCGTCATCCATCTGTTCAATGGCTTTGACGTCCTTGAACGGGTCCTCAAGGGTTTGCTCGACCACGGGTTCTGCAACCAGCACGTCGTGGATAACGGGATTCCGGTGCATGCAGGTGCGGCAGTTGGCCCTGAGATAATCCTGCTTGTCAATTTTAAGTTCATTTTCAAGGGTCTTGACCAGAAGGGTTTCACCCTCTTCCTTGAATTGGGTGATTTCAAGGTCAAACAGGGCACGGATGCTTGGTTTGTCAACCATTCCCGTGCACGGCACGCCAATGATGTAAAGCTGCTCCCTTGAAATTTTGTTTTCAACAATGTGGTTGACAATATTTCTTGAGTCGCATCCCTTTGCAATGATGCCGATTTTTTCCGTTCGATTGGTCAGGTAATTGGCAAGATTGAGACTGCAGTTGGCGTCCCAGACAAAGGTAGCTGCCTCTTCAGGGGTTCTTGCAATGGCAGGCACGGTGGCCATGGGCACGGTGCCCTGTTTGAAGCCAATGACCAGGTCTACCTTGCCCTCCCGTAACAGGTTTGAGGAGAGTTCCCTGATTTTTTCAGTATATGCATTCATTTAACTTTCCCCTAACCCGCTTTTTTGACAAGTTTATGGTTGGGTCCAAGGGCATTGACTGCCTTGGTCACCCGTGTGACAACGTCCACAAATTTAGTGGCTTCTGCCGAAGAGATCCAGGAGAAGTGGAGTCTGTCCCGTTCGATACCCATGTGCTCAAGCAGATTTCCCATGAGTGCAAATTTCCGGCGTGCGTAGTAATTACCTTCCAGGTAATGGCATTCACCCGGATGTCAACCGGACACCCATACCCCGTCGGCACCCTCCCTGAAGGCGCTCAGGATAAATTTCGGGCTCATTCTTCCCGTGCACGGGATTCGTATCACCCGGACATCGGCCGGGTATTGCATTCGGCTTACACCAGCAAGATCGGCGGCACCATAGCTGCACCAGTTGCACAAAAAACCGACGATCTTTGTCTTTTTTTCCGTCATTATTTTTTTCTCCTTTATACTGCTTCGTCCAGGGCAAATATCTGGGCAAAAATCTGATTGGTGTCAAAGCCCTTGAGGTGAAGGGCACCCGACCGGCAGGAGGCAACGCACAATCCGCAGCCCTTGCACAGTACCGGGTTGATCTCAGCCTTGCCCTTGAAACGGCCTTCCGTGGCAAAACTTGGGGCTGAATAGGGGCAGATGCTGACACACACGCCGCAGGAACTGCACACCATGGGATCCACGGTTGCAACGTTGCCGCTCATGGAGACGGTCTGGCGTGCCAGAAGGGTCACGGCCCTTGAGGCTGCGGCCTGCCCATGGGCAATGGCCTCGTCAATGGGTTTGGGATAGTGGGCAAGTCCGCAAAGGAACACCCCGTCAGTGGCAAATTCAGAGGGTCCAAGTTTTGCGTGGCGTTCCACAAAGAAGCCATCCTCGTTCAGCGGCACTTTGAAGAAGTTTGCCAGGCGCTCGTCCCTGTTGGGCACAATGGCCGATGCCAGGGTCAGAATATCCGCCTCGATCTCAAGGGGGATGCCCAGTACATGGTCGGTGATCGTGATTTTGAGACTCTCTTTTGAAGCCTCGACCACGGGCTTGTTGTCAAGGCTGTAACGGATGAAGATGACCCCCATTTCCCTTGCCTGCTGGTACTTGTATTCGCGCTCGCCATAGGTTCTGATATCCCGGTACAGAATGTAAACGTCCATGTCGGGATTGATGGTTTTAAGGGCAATGGCATTGTCAATGGAATGGGTGCAGCACACCCTTGAACAATAGGGTCGGTCCTTGTCCCTTGAACCAACGCACTGGATAAAAACCGCCGAATTCAGGGTTTTGAGTTCCTCGTCCCTGTCGATGAAGCGTCGATCAAGCTCAAGGCTTGTCAATACCCGGGGATCCTTACCATAGAGGTACTCCTTGGGTTTCAGGCCGGTGGCACCGGTTGCGACAATGGCCACACCATGTTCAATGGTTTCAGGTTTACCGTTTGTGGTGAGGGTGGATTTAAAGTTGCCCACGAATCCCTCCACATCGTCCAGGGTGGTATTCAGATGGAGGTGGACCTTGTCGTTGCTGGTTACTGAAGTCACAAGGTCTGTGAGCCCCTGCTGAATGTCCTCTTCCAGATATGTCCGGTACAGATTGTTGGCCTGCCCTCCAAGTTTGTCTGATTTTTCCACCAGGTGAACTTCATATCCCTGTTCGGCAAGGTTTTTAGCACTGGCGATGCCTGAAACCCCACCACCGATGACCAGGGCGGTCTGGTTGACGTTGAGTTTTGCCTCTTTCAAGGGTTCCATCAGGGCAACCTTTGAGACCGCCATGCGAACCAGGTCCTTGGATTTTTCAGTGGCAAGTTTAGGGCTTGCCTTGTGGACCCAGGAGGCGTGGTTCCGGATGTTGGTCATTTCAAAGAGATACTTGTTGAGACCAGCATTGATAAGGGTCTCCTGGAATAGGGGTTCGTGGGTTTTCGGGGTGCAGGCGGCCACCACGATCCGGTTGAGGTTGTTCTCCTTGATGATCTGAGTCATGGTGTCCTGGGTATCCTGGGAGCAGGTGTAGAGATTGTCCGAACAGTACTCCACATAGGGAAGCTTTGCCGCATAATCCCTCACACTTTCCACATCCACGATACCGGCAATGTTGGACCCGCACTTGCAGACAAACACCCCGATGCGGGGCCGTTCACCAATGACGTTTGTCTCTGGGATTTCCTCGGCCTTTTTGGTCATGGTGTCCCGGGCGCTTGAGAGCAGGGCGCCTGCCTCTGCTGCTGCAGCGCTGGAATCAACAACGGACTGGGGAATATCCTTGGGGCCCTGGAAAGCACCTGCCACAAAGATGCCTCTCTGGGTCGTTTCCACCGGGGCAAAGCTTTCGGTTCGGGCAAAGTTGCCTTCGGTGAGTTCGATATTAAGCCTGTTGGCAAGATCCACCACCTCCGGGCTGATTTCAAGACCCACGGAAAGGACGATCATGTCAAAGGTTTCAGACTCCATGGACCCCATTTCATCAACATAGCGTACATTGAGGTCGTCGGTTCCTGCCACGGGATTGACCGTGTGGACCCGGCTTCTGACAAATCGGATGCCGAGATCTTTGGCCCGGTTGTAGTAGCGTTCAAAATCCTTACCATGGGTTCGCATATCCATGAAGAAGATCGTACATTCAAGGCTGTCTCCTGCATGTTCCTTTGCAATGACTGCCTCTTTCAGGGCATACATGCAGCAGACCGACGAGCAGTACTTGTGGTCGCATCGATTCATATCCCTTGAGCCTACGCACTGGAACCAGGCGATTTTTTTGGGTTCCTTGTGGTCGGAAAACCGTGCAAGGTGGCCCTGGGTGGGACCTGAGGCGGATAGAATTCTCTCAAATTCCATGGCTGTCATTACATTGGGGTGGTTTGCATACTGATAGTTGTCAAGCCCCTGGGGATCAAAGGCTGTAAAGCCAGGCGCCAGGATCACAGCCCCTGCATCTATGGTTTCGGTGGCTCCTTTTTCAAGGTGGGTCTCAAGGGTTAAGGCACCCGCGCCGCAGGCCTTGACGCATTCATAACATTCACAGCATACCATGCAGTCAAGGCACCGGCTGGCCTCGGCAATGGCCTGTTCTTCAGTGAATCCAAGTTCAACCTCGTCAAAGCCAGCCAGACGCTGTTCCATGGGGATTCTTGCCATGGTCTGGCGTTGGACCTTTTTGATCCTGTCCGGGATGGGGTTGAAGTTTTTCTGGGCATATTCAACGGGTTCACGCCCCTGGGCAAGGTCCTCGTGGTCAAGAAACCTCAGAATGGAAACGCCTGCCTGGTTGCCTGCAGCAACGGCATTGATGGCAATAGAAGCACCGGTTTCAGCGTCGCCACCTGCAAAAACCCCCTTTCTTTGTGTCTCAAAGGTGAGGGGGTTGACTTCAATGTTACCCCAGCGGTTGATGGTTATTCCTTGTTTTTCATCAATGCACGATGTGTCGGTGCGTTGACCGATGGCCGGGATGATGTAATCGGTATTAATGATAAAATCGCTGCCTTCAACCGGAACCGGTCGTCGGCGACCGCTCTTGTCCGGTTCGCCAAGTTCCATGCGAAAACACCGGATGCCAACGGTTTTGCCGTCCTCTGCAACCACCTCCTTGGGGGCGGTGAGAAACTGGATGTCAACCCCCTCTTCAAGGGCATCTTCGATCTCTTCATCCCGGGCCGGCATTTCAGTCTCGGTTCTTCGGTATAAAATGCTCACCTTTTCGGCCCCGATTCTAAGCGCAGTTCGGGCGGCATCAATTGCCACGTCACCGCCGCCAATGATGACTACCTTGCCCTTTAGGGGTTTACCGGTGCCAAGGGCCGCCTCCTTGAGAAGTGTTACCCCGGAGATTACTCCGTTAAAGGCTTCACCCGGAATGCCAAGTTCCATTCCCCGATGGCAGCCAATGGCCAGATAAACCGAGGCAAAACCTTCCGCAAACAATGCGTCAACTGTGAAATCACGGCCAAGTGCCTTATTGTACTGGATTTCAACGCCAAGCTGGTTGGTAATGTAGGAGACTTCATCTTCGAGCACTTTTGGGGGAAGTCGATAATCGGGAATACCGACCTTGAGCATGCCGCCGGCCGCTGGAAGGGCTTCAAAAATGGTGACTTTCACCCCCTTGCCGGCAAGAAAGGCAGCAGCGGAAAGCCCTGCAGGTCCAGCCCCCACAATGGCAACCCGCTCAGGTCTTGGGGCTATTTCAGGAGCGGGAAGGTCTTTGATGTTGACCTGGTCTGCAACGAACCGTTTCAGGGTGCATATGGAAACGGCAGATTCCACCTGTTCCCTCCGGCAGGCATCTTCACAGGGATGGGGACAGATTCTGCCGATGGATCCGGGTAGCGGAAGGTTTCGTAGGATTACCTCCAGGGCCTCCTTGTATTTTTTCTTGCCTGCAAGGGCCACATAGGCGTGGGCATTGACGCTGTTGGGACAGGCGTTTGTGCAGGGAGAGCGGTCTTTCTTGGTGATTGAAAAGGCACCGGGCACTGCCTGGGCATAGGGTTTATAAGTAGCATGCCTTGTCGTAAGTCCCTGTTCAAAGATACTGGGCAGGGTTACAGGACAGGCCTCGGCACATTCGCCGCAACCGGTGCACTTTGCCGTATCAATGAATCTTGGAGTTCTGTCCAGGGTGATCTGAAAATTTCCAGCCTTACCTTTTATCGATTTTGTTTCGCTAAGGGTGTGTAGCTCAATGTTTAAATGCCGGCCGACCTCGACCAGTGTGGGTGAAATAATTCACATGGCACAGTCATTGGTGGGGAATGTCTTGTCTAACTGGGACATTACCCCGCCAATGGATGGGCTTTTTTCAACCAAATGGACATAGTATCCGGAATTAGCAAGATCAAGGGCAGAGAGCATACCGGAGATTCCGCCTCCGATCACGGCTACCGAGCCTGTTACTTTGTTTGTCATTTTTTTTCTCCCATATGAAGTTGATGAAATTTATTCACCACTTAAATTTTACATTGAGAACTAAAACTCTTTTAATTTTATAGTTTTTATAATATGTTACTTGAACTTTTAACAAGGTACAAGTTTGACTCTACAATACTAACCATATTTTATATGGTACTTAGAGTTTAAAAAATACGATGTCAATGAATTTATGAGGCTGAACAGGATTCTGTTGCTGAATGGGATGGAAATGAATAAAAAAAAAATTATCCTTGTTTGCGGTCCCACAGGCGTAGGAAAAACCGGGTTTGCCATTGATCTTGCCACACGTGTGGGTGCAGAGATCATCGGTGCAGATTCCATGCAGATCTATCGTTACATGGACGTTGGAACGGCAAAACCCGATGCACGGGAGCAGTCAGCGGTCCGTCATTACCTTGTGGATGTGGTGGACCCGGACCAGGATTTTGATGCGGCCTGTTTTGCCCGCATGGCGGATCTTGCCATTGAGGAACTCCATAAAAAAGGAAGGGCGGCAGTTGTGGCCGGGGGCACGGGTTTTTATTTTAAGGCCCTTGTGCATGGGCTTTTCAGGGGAACAAAAGCCGATCCAAGGGTCCTTGCGGCACTTGAACAGGAGGCGGCAAAGGGAGTAGACCTCCATGCCAGGCTTTTAAGGGTTGATCCATCTGCCGCTGCAAAAATTCATCCAAATGATCTATTCAGGGTCATCCGTGCCCTTGAGGTGGCCACCACACATAACGCCACCATTTCATCCCTGCAAGAAGCCCATGGGTTTGAAGGTGAACGATACAGGGCTTTAAAGTTCGGCCTTTACATGGACCGTGAAAAACTGTACCAGAGAATAGAAAAACGGGTGGACATGATGCTTGACCAGGGATTGATCCAGGAGGTTGAAGGACTTCTTAATCGTGGATATACGTCGGATTTGAAATCCATGCAGTCCATTGGGTACAGACACGTGTGTCTGTATCTCAAAGGAGAGATCGGTTTTAATGAAATGGTGGGGCTGTTAAAACGTGATACCCGCCGTTATGCTAAACGTCAACTTACTTGGTTCAGGCGGGAAAAAGAAATGATCTGGCTCATGCCCCAGGAGATCGAGCGGGCTTTTTCCCTTGCATCAGATTTTCTTGTTGACCGGGATTGACCAGAACTAACCCGGATCGGCAGGGAATTAACAAAGGGTCGGGATTAATGAAAACAAGAAACAACAGATTGGTTGTCGTGCCCCAATTGGCTGTCATGCCCCAGGTGGTTGTGGTGTTGCTATTGGCAGTGGCGTTGGTGATGCTCACTTCGTGTGGGGTAAAACCCCCTCTGGCTCCAGGGGTTGAAATTTCTGAACCCCAGGTTGAGGAGGCTCCAGCGGTTGTGTCGGAAAAAACAGAGGCTGAAACAGCCTTTGAACTTGCCCAGGGTCTTGAAGAGAAGGGGCTTGTCGTTGATGTCCTGCGCCTGTATGCCAAGGCCCTTAAATTTGCACCTGAACATGAAAAGGATCGGGTGAGGTCGAGTCTCAACCGATTTCTTGCCACGGTTGACACTGCTGAACTTGAGGGTATAGCAGCATCGGAAGACGCGTCGTTCCCAAGGGCTGAGATACTTTACCGACTGGGGCTCAACTATGGATCCCAGGGAAATAATCAGCTTGCCATTGACACCTTTGTTCGCTTCCTCCAGGACCATCCCGATCATCAGGATGGTGAAAATGCAAGGCAGCTTGTCTTGCTTTTGCAGGAACATCTGTTTAAAAAAAATTCGGTGGGTTGCCTGCTTCCCCTGTCTGGACGGTTCAGCATTTTTGGAGAACGGGCCCTCAAGGGCATTGAGCTTGCCGTTCAGGATTTTTCAAATCAATACCATGTGAAGATCAACGTGCTCATCAAGGATACCCGATCTGACAATGATCAGACAGTCACCTGTGTTCAAGAACTGGCCGCTGAAAAGGTGGCAGGCATAGCAGGACCGATAATAACCGCAGAGGTGGCCGGCCAAACGGCCCAGCATCTGGGTCTTCCTCTGATTGCCATGACACAGAAGACCCAGGTGGCCAGGGATGGAGAATATGTGTTCTCTAATTTTCTGACACCTGAAATCCAGACCCAGGCCCTTGCCTCCTATGCCTCACGAATGCTTCAGGTGAAGAAGTTTGCCATCCTTTACCCTGATGATCGATATGGCAGAACCTATATGAACCTCTTCATGGACAAGGTGATTGAGATGGGAGGTGAGATCCTGGGGGCAGAATCCTATGGAAAGGACCAGACTGATTTTTCCGATGCCATTAAAAAACTCACCCGGCAATTTTCCCGGCAATCAAGCTTTGCTTCTACGGCGTTTTTTATTCCAGATTCCCCTGGCAAGGTGGGGATGATTCTTCCCCAGCTTGCATACCACGACATCACCGGCTGCTATCTTCTGGGAACAAACCTCTGGCATGATGATTCCCTGATCACTTCTGCAAAAAAATATGCCGTAAATACCGTCATCACAGATGGTTTTTTTGCTAATGGAATGAATTTAAAGGCAAAGGCCTTTGCCGAGCGATTTCGCTCTCTGTATGGGGAGGATCCGGGGTTTTTGGAGGCCGTGGCCTACGATACCCTGACCATGCTTGTTCAGACAGCCATGGAGCCGGGCGTTAATTCAAGGGCCGACCTGAGAGCAGGACTGTCAGACAAAAGAGTCTTTGAGGGCGTTACAGGCCGAACCATGTTTGATCCGGACGGCAACGCCCAGAAGGAGCTTGTCTTTATTACCATCAAGCAGGGTGAGTTTCGTGAGCTTTCCCGTTGATCAGGGCACCCTGGCCCGTGGCCTCCAGGACCGACTGCCATAGCTTTCCCTTTGGATCCACGTATTTCCTTTGTCCAGCTGAAGCCTCCATGGGAATATGGACATAGTGGTTGTTCCAGTTGCTGACCAGAAGCTTGGTCTTGCCGGCCATGCCCGCATGGACGGCGTCCCTTCCAAGGAACCCGCAGTAAACGCAGTCGTTTGAATTGGCGGGAAGACTCCTGATTATGTAGCTCGGGTCGATATACTTCAGGGTTACGGGGTTGTTTCGCTCTTTAAACCACTGGGAGATTTCGTTTTTTAAAAAGGTGCCAATATCCTTGAGCTTAATGTTGCCTGACGGATCATATTCGGTGGTCTGATTTTCAAAAAAACGCTGACCCGCCCCTTCGGCAACTACGATGACAGCGTGTTTTCTCTCCTTCATCCTGCGCTCCAGGGCAGCTAAAAATCCGTTTTCACCGGTGAGCTGGATTTCTATCTCGGGAATGAGTACGAAATTAGCATCTTGCTGGGCAAGGGCTGCCGTGGCAGCCAGAAATCCGGAGTGGCGGCCCATGAGCTTGATCAATCCGATACCGTTGGGATATCCCCTTGCCTCGTTGTGGGCACCCTTGATGGCTATGGTTGCGATGTCAACGGCCGTGTCAAACCCGAAGGTCCTGGAAACCAGGTAGATGTCGTTGTCTATGGTCTTGGGGATGACAATGATGCTCACCTTGAGGTTACGTTCGGTGATGGTTTCTGCAATTTTTTTGGCTGCCACCAGGGTGCCGTCTCCACCAACCATGAACAGAATGCCGATGTTCATGCGTTCCAGGCAGTCGACAATGGTGCCGATATCCTGGGTGCCCCTGGAACTGCCAAGTATGGTGCCACCCATGTCAAGAATGTTTGATACCGAAGCTGCTGTCAATTCCATGACCTCATGGCCAAACTCGGGTATAAATCCCTGAAGGCCGTGGCGAATGCCGTAGATATTCTTGACCCCGTAGCAGTGGTAGAGTTCAAGTACAACCGATCGTATGATGTCGTTGAGTCCAGGGCATAGTCCACCGCAGGTGACAATGGCGCATTTGAGTTTGCTCGGATCAAAGTAGATTTTTTCCCTTGGACCTGCCTTTTCAAAGCTTGGTGGTTCAACGTTGTTTTTGATGGTGTCTTTAATCTTGTTGAGATTCACATCAATGAGCACCCGGTCTTCATCTTTGACAAACCGTTCTGTGTACCCACCCTGTGCCTTTGCAGCAAGGGGAGAGAGGACCTTTGCTTCTCCAAGGGTTTCAATTTTGGTGGTTATCGTTTTTTCTTTCATGGCACTCTCCTTACTATAGGGGATGGTTTCGGTGGGCATCGTTTTCAAGGTTTACGCGCCGTTGAAACTGAAGGCGCCTTTGCCGAGAATTTCGTGGAGATGGAGAATCCCGCATAGTTTCTTGCTGTTGTCGGTCACGGGAAGGGCAGTTATCTCATTCTTTTCCATAATGTTCAGGGCGTCGTACAGGGGGGAATTGGGCCGAATTGTAAAGGGGTCGCAACTCATCACATCTTCAACAACTATATGGTCAAAATCAAACTGACCCCTGGCGATGCTGTGCCGGATGTCCCCGTCTGTGATGATGCCAAGAAGGGTGTTGTCCGTGTCCGTAATGAGTACCGCACCGAGCTTGAACTGTTCCATGACCCCGATGGCGAAGGTTATGGTGGTTCCCCTGGCAACGACCGGTGGAGGGTCGTCGTGGTTCATGATCTCTTTGACCATGCATGACAGGCGTTGGCCAAGGACGCCGCCTGGATGGGACCGTTTAAAGTCGCTTTCCTTGAAATTTTTCTTTTTAATGAGGACCACGGCCAATGCATCTCCCATGGCAAGCTGGGCGGTAGTGCTGCAGGTGGGGGCAAGTCCCAGGGGGCAGGCCTCTTTTTCAACACCTGTGTCAATGACCATGTCACAAAGTTTAGCCATGGTGGATCCGGGGTTGCCGGTAAAGGCAATCATGGCGCAGCCCAAGGCTTTGATGGAGGGTAATAGAACGTTGAGTTCTCCTGTTTCTCCACTGTTTGAGATGGCGATGAACACATCCTGCTCAATCACCATGCCAAGATCTCCATGCATGGCTTCAACCGGGTGGAGAAACATGGCATTGGTCCCTGTGCTTGTGAGGGTTGCAACTATTTTCTTACCGATCAGGCCGGATTTGCCGATACCGGAAATGATGACGCGTCCCTTGGACGAGAGAATGGTTTTAACCATTTGTTCAAATTCCGGGCCGATTTTTTTCGTCAGATGAAGGATGCTTTCGGCTTCTTTTTCAAGTACCTCTTTTGCTGCTTCTATGATCATTTATTTTCACTTGTATGGGTTTAGGGTGTCACGGTTTGCAGGTTGCGGAAGTACTCTGCCCCGGATTAAGAATTACACCTAAAAGTTTTAGGTTACTGGCTATTCATGGCAGTTTTTTGTGGAAAAATCAAGGCTCAAAATTAATGGCGGTGAATTAATGGTGTTGACAAAAAGGCGGGCAATGATATAGTAACAGTTTTGAAAATTAAGTTTTCAAGCACAGGGCGGAAACTAAACATGGTTTCCATTATTTTTGGGAAATATAGACGGGGTTTTAAAAATGATCTGTACAACAATCAGAAAAGGTGATGAATGTGTTTTCATGACAGCCAGTGGCTGTAAATATAACGGCGGTGCGTGCAAACCTGTGGTAGAAGCCTGCGAAGGGTGCCAGAGGGTTTCATCATATGAGACCGGCAACTACTGTACTTCAGCACCGGATCCGGCGCTCAAGTGGAAAAATGGTAACTGCAATCTTGCCACCCATATAAAAGCGGCTGTCGAAACCAAGAAGCAGAAGGTCAATCCGATCAAGGCTTCAAAACGGCGTTAAGATAAAATTTTCCTTGAACCCGGCCTCACCATTAATGCCGGGTTCAAGGGCATTCTCCTTCCCATGTCTCGCAAAAGGAAAAAGTTCAAGATGAATCCCCTTGCCCAGGAACTCAACTCTTCGATTCAAGCTCTTAATCCCCACGTCTTTGAAATGCTTTCAGATATGGGGAAAAATCTTTTTTTCCCAAAGGGAATACTGAGCCAAAGCGCTGAAGCAAAACTCAAGGCTGACAAAATTAATGCAACCATCGGCATTGCCAAGCAAGGAGGGGTGGTGATGAACCTTCCTTCTGTTGCAGGCCTTGTCGGCGGTATCGATCCCAACAATTTCCTTCCCTATGCCCCCTCATTTGGAATTCCTGAGCTGAGAAAAACCTGGAAACAGTCACTCTATGTGAAAAATCCTTCTCTCAAGAATGCAAAGATTGGGCTTCCAGTGGTTACTTCCGGCATCACCCATGCCGTGTCCACCTTTGCAGATCTCTTTATCAACCCTGGGGACAGGGTGATTCTTCCGGACATGATGTGGGGAAACTACAACATGACCTTCGGCATCAGGAACAGGGCTGAAATTGTTCATTACAACACCTTTAACCTTGAGCTCACTGGCCTTGATCTTGATGGATTTGAAACCGCTGTCCAGGGTGAAGCCAAAGCGAGCACCAAGGTGATCGTTGTCCTGAATTTTCCCAATAATCCCAGTGGGTATTCCCCAACGGTGGACGAGGGGAAAAAGATCGCTCAGATACTCACGGCGGTTGCCGAAGGTGGAACCAACGTGGTTGTTGCATTTGATGACGCCTATTTTGGACTCTTTTTTGAACAGAAAACCATGAAGGAATCCCTGTTTGCCCTGCTGGCCAATGCCCATGAACGGATACTGGCCGTTAAGCTTGACGGAGCCACCAAGGAGGACTATGTGTGGGGGCTCAGGGTGGGATTTATCACCTATGGGACCCAGGTGAAAAATGATCAAAATGATGTGCTTTATGGCGCCCTGGAAAAAAAGACAGCAGGCTGTATCCGTGGCTGCATTTCCAACTGCTCCCACCTGAGCCAGTCCATCGTTTTAAAATCCATGGAAAACGAAAATTACCCGGTATATAAACAGGAAAAGTTTGACCTTCTCAAGGAGAGGGCTCTTAAGATCAAGGAAGTACTCAAGGATCCCAAATACGCATCTGCCTTTGATGTCTACCCCTTTAATTCAGGGTACTTCATGTGTGTCCGCCTCAAGGAAGTGGATGCGGAAATCCTGAGGGTTCACCTCCTTGACACCTATGGAACCGGTGTGATTGCTATTGGGTCAAGAAATATTCGAGTTGCATTCTCCTGCCTTGAGCTGGGGGATGTCGGTTTGATGTTTGACACCATCCTGAAGGGAGTTAACGATCTAACCACATCAGGGGGATGAAAAGGGGTGTGAAGAAACTATTCTTCGGGATGATAAAAGGGGTAAGATCTCCGGACATTGCCGTTGCCGGACGCTGGCTTTTCAATTTTATTCTCATCGGGATCATTGCTGGTCTTGGATCTGTGATTTTCCAATACCTCTGCCAGTTGGGCCTCCACTTTTTCATGGACTTCATGGCAGGGTACAGACCGGCTTCTCCTGCCGGCGAACATCATCTCTTTCCCCCCACCCATTCGGTTTTCAATCGCTGGATACTTCTGATCCTTCCGGCTGCCGGCGGAATTATAAGTGGATGGCTCGTTTATACATTTGCCCCGGAAGCCGAGGGTCATGGTACAGATGCCGCCATTGAGGCCTACCATTCAAAGGGCGGTTTCATCCGATCCAGGGTTCCCTTTGTAAAAACCCTTGCCTCGGCCATTACCCTTACCACGGGTGGTTCCGGTGGAAGGGAAGGACCCATCGCCCAGATTGGTGCAGGTTTCGGGTCGTTTCTTGCCACGCGCATGAAACTTTCCGACAGGGAGCGGCGTATCATGATGGCCGCAGGCGTCGGCGCAGGCGTCGGCAGTATATTCCGTGCCCCCCTGGCCGGGGCCCTGTTTGCCGCAGAGGTTCTTTACCGGGACCCCGAGTTTGAATCGGATGTGATCATTCCTGCCGGGATCTCTTCGGTGGTTGCCTATTGTATCTTCTGTCTGGTTTTTGGCTGGGGCTCTTTGTTCGACTCCCCGGGGTTTAAGTTCCAGAATCCGCTGGAACTTGGGCCCTACATGGTGCTTGCCCTTGTTCTTGTGGTAACGGGCATTTTTTACGTCAAGACCTTTTACGGGATAGCAGGTTTTTTTCATCGTTTAAAAATCCCAAATGCCTTGAAACCCGCAATTGGCGGACTTGCCACTGGCATCATCGGCTTTTTTCTTCCCTACACCCTTGCCTTTGGTTATGGGTATGCCCAGCAGGCCATTTTTAATGAGCTGTCCATCGCCATTCTTTTAGCCCTGGCCATTGGCAAGATTTTCACCACTTCATTTTCCATTGGTTCAGGTGGCAGTGGCGGGGTGTTTGGTCCGTCCATCGTCATTGGCGGCGCCATGGGAGGTGTGGTTGGAAAGTTGTTCCATATGTTGATCCCCTCCGTGGTGACCAATCCTGGAACCTTTGTCATTGTAGGCATGGCAGGATTTTTCACTGCTGTCTCGAACACACCCATTTCAACCATCATCTTTGTCAGCGAGATGACCAACTCCTATTACCTGCTGCTTCCCTCGCTTCTGGTCTGTTCTCTGTGCTATCTTCTGGCCAAGCCCTGGACCATTTTTCACAATCAGGTAAAAAGTCGGGTGGAATCCCCGGCCCATGCCGGTGAATTTATGATGGATATTCTCCAGACCATCAAGGTTCAGGATTTGATGGGGCTTGTGAAAAAGGTCATTTACGTGAAGGAGAGCTTGCCCTTTTCAGAATTCAAGACTCTTTTTTCAAAGACAAAGCAGCACTACTTTCCGGTAATGAACCAGCACAACCGGTTCTGCGGCATTTTTTCCAGCACCGACATCCGGGAGGTTATTTTTGCAAGTTATATTGAAGATCTTGTGGTAATGCGGGACATCATGGTTTCTGATCTCATCGTGACAACGCCTTCAGAGGACATCAATACTGTTCTTCAGAAACTGACCATCAAAAATATCGATGCCCTTCCCGTTGTCAAGGAGGATGATCACGGCACCCTGCTTGGCCTTCTATACCGGCGGGATGTCATTGCCCATTACAATCAGTACCTGAAAAAAATGAAAGACCATTGAGGCAGGAACAGGTATCCCTGTTTTAATAAAAAACCTCCACGAGAAAAAGCCCCTTTGCCGGGGCTGTCGCCCCTGCACGTCCCCTGTCTTTACCTTCAAGGATCGTCTTGAAATTTTCCGGGGTAATTTTTCCAGCCCCCGCAAGGACAAGTGTGCCCACGATGTTTCTCACCATGAAACGCAAAAATCCGTCACCCTTGATTTTGAAGGTGAAACGATCTTCGGCTGTTCGTTCAAATCCTGTTGAAAAAAGAGTCCTCACCGTGGTTGATCGCGGGCTTCCAGAACCTTCAAACGCCTTGAAATCGTGGGTCCCGGTTATGATCGGACAGCACTCTTCCATGGCCGGAATCGAAAGCGGTGTCCGGATGTGCCACACATAGTTGCGGCCAACCCCGCAGGGATCCTCCCTGTTAAGGAAGTGGTAGTGGTACTCCTTTGCCCTGGCACTGTATCTTGAATGAAAACTTTGATCCACCTTCCTGCATTCATGCACCACAATGGGACCCTTGAGAAGGCTGTTCAAGCTTCGTTTGAGTTGTGCTGCCCCAATGGTGGTGGCCGCCTGGAAATTTGCCACCTGGCCCAGGGCGTGAACCCCGGCGTCGGTTCTGCCTGACCCACTTATCCGGATGGGTTGGTTAAGCATCCGGCTGAGGGCTTTTTCAATCTCTTCCTGAACCGTTGGGCAGTTGTTCTGGACCTGCCAGCCCGAATAGGGCGTCCCGTCATATTCCAGGGTGAGCTTAAAGTTTGTTTTCATAGTCTGTTGCAGGGGACATTGGCAAGCTGCTCTTCAAAATAGTCGTCCATTAAATCTTTGTAACTTTCTTTGGGGATGTTTTTACCGCAGGACCTGCAGCAGATGTCGATTTGGGTTCATGTGCGTTTGATCTGCAACCTGCCACCGCACACGGGGCATGGCGGGTCTCCAATGGGTTTCATCGTTGTCTTTCCTTGTTTGTGGTTAAAAATCAGATTTGAAAATATGACAAAAAAATAAAAAGTCAAATTCAGGCCCCGGCATTTTACCTCTGAATATATTCTTAAAGGTAAAAAAAAAGTTTAAACTTTTCTGCCTGGGTGTATAATCCATTATTCCCATTGGGAAGTAATCGTCTATTTGTCTATTTCGTTTTATTATATGAAACTCTTACCTATGCATCAACCGAGGTATCATGGGGTGTGAAGTTTCAAATTTCGTTGTGGTCAGAGCAGAGAGACTGCTTGAACCATACCGTTTAGTGGAGATCTGAATGAAAGGTTTTAAATTTAACGGAATCAAAGCCGGAATCAAAAAAAAAGATGTTATGGATTTCGGCATCATTTTTTCTGAAAAACCAGCCACGGCAGCAGCGCTTTTCACACAAAACAAGGTGGTTGCAGCGCCTGTCATCCTTGGCAGGGAGCGGATCAAGGCAGGGGTGTGCCAGGCCGTTGTTGTCAATTCTGGAAATGCCAACTGTTTTACAGGGAAAAAAGGGGTTAAGGATGCCGAACAAACGGCCGCCCTTACCGCCCATGCCCTTCACATTGCACCAGAGCTTGTCATGGTCGCATCCACCGGAGTGATCGGGGCACCCCTTCCCATGGATCGTGTTGAAAAGGCCATTCCCGACCTTGTTGACACCATGGAACCGGATCGGGTGGACGCCTTTGCAACGGCAATTCTGACCACGGACACCACGGCCAAAATCTCGACCAGGGAATGCAGGGTAAAGGGGGGGCGATTCACCATCACCGGTGTTGCCAAGGGGTCAGGCATGATTAAACCTAACATGGCCACCATGCTGTCGTTTGTCGTGACGGATCTGGACATCTCTTCGATCCTGTTGCAGTCTTGCCTTAAAAAGGCCTGTGACCGGTCATTTAATCGGATTTGTGTGGACGGCGATACCAGTACCAACGACACGGTTATAGCCCTTGCCAATGGCATGTCTAAGGCTGTTCTCGAGGACAGTGATGATTCGATTGAGTTCCAGAGATGCCTTGACGAGGTGCTTCTTGAGCTTTCCCGAATGGTTGTAAGGGATGGTGAGGGGGCCACAAAACTTGTCAAGATCCAGGTTGAAGGAGCGGCCACCCCGGAGGATGCATTGAAGATTGCAGAAACCGTTGCCCAGTCAAATCTGGTGAAAACAGCTGTTTACGGAGAAGATCCCAACTGGGGCAGAATCATTGCTGCCGCAGGAAGGTCGGGGGCTGCAATGGAACCTGACACTGTAGATCTCAGGTTTGGTGATGTCTTCCTTGTCAAGGACGGTACCTGGCAGGGAACGGCGGCTGAAGTCGAGGCTGCAAAGGTCATGCAGGACAAGGAAATAGAGATTGTTCTGGATCTTAAAATGGGTCAGGGCAGGGACTGGTATCTCTTTTGTGATTTTTCAGAAGAGTACGTTAAAATCAATGCCGACTATCGATCATGAGACTTCAGAAGTTCCTGGCCCATGCAGGTGTTTGTTCCAGGCGGCGGGGGGAGGTGTACATCCTTGAAGGAAGGGTCAGTGTCAACCACAAGGTGGTTATTTCCCTTGGAACAAAGATTGATCCTGAAATCGACCTTGTGGAGGTGGATAAAAAGCCCATCGTACTCGCCAGTGAAAAGGCGAAAATTTACATTGCCCTGAACAAACCCGCGGGGGTTGTGAGTTCCTGTTCCCATCCAGGCGAAAAGGTGGTTGTTGATTTGATTGATATCAAGGATCGGGTCTACCCCATCGGCCGCCTGGACAAGGATTCTGTGGGGCTGCTGCTGTTGACCGATGACGGAAATCTGCACAATAGGCTCTCCCACCCTTCGTTTGACCATGAAAAGGAGTATGTGGTTGAAACAACGGCTCCCATCAATGACGAGGCCCTTGCCCAAATGGCCGCAGGAATTGTCCTTGACGGTAAGATAACCCGGAAGGCCCGGGTGAGGCGGCTGTCAGACAATCGTTTTAATATTGTGCTCAAACAGGGAATCAACCGTCAGATACGACGCATGGTCACAGCCGTTGGGAACCGGGTTAAACTGCTCAAAAGGGTGAGGATGGGCAGCGTCAGGCTGGGAAATCTTGGAACTGGAAAATGGCGGTATCTGACTGACACGGAGGTCAGGGCACTCAAGGAATAAATTCGGGGAAGGGTGCCCTCCAGGGACACCCTGTTCGGCAGCACAAACGGAAGGGTTGCTTGTGCAAAAAGTCCTGGATGAACCGGACTGTGAGGGATTAGAAAGGAAACCGATGGCTGACATATCCTTGAGTATCCGAACCAAACTCATTGTTATCTTTGTGTTTATCAAGGTATTACCTCTTGTTGTCCTGGCCTGGTTTTCCTGGAATGTTATTTCGGAACTGGCAGATACTCTCGGAAACCAGACAGCCAAAATGACGGAAGAAACTAACAAACTTGTCGGCGGGATTGCCGAAATGGCGACAAGCAATTCCATTAATGCATTGAATGACCATTCACGAGAAGCCATTGAACGTCTGACTACGGACACCGCTCGTCAGGTGGCTGACTTTTTATATGGCAGGGATACGGATATCAGGCTGGCCGCCGGGGTTGAACCGGACAAGGAAACGTATCAGCGCTTCCTTTCCCACCGTACCCGTGGGGTGCTTATGGATGACGGGAACTGGAAGATGGATGCGGATAAAAAAAAATGGGTGCCGGCTGATTCCAAAACACAAAATGCACTGCAGGTCTCCGCTCGAAACGATGAAAATCGAAAAAATTTTCATTACCGTCTGCCGGAACCGGAAGCCAGAGTCGAAGAGCACCCCCTGTACCTGGAGATGACCTATGTCGATCTGGCAGGTATGGAACAGTTCAAGGTCACCACATTGGACCTTTTGCCGGACAGACTGCTGGATGTATCGAAAAAGGAAAACACGTTCTGTAAGGCTGAAACCTATTTTGCTTCCCTGAACAAACTCAAACCGGGTGAGATTTACGTTTCTGAAGTGATCGGAGCCTACGTCAAAGGCTATCTGATCGGAGGGGCATACAGTGAGGATCGTGCTGAAAAAGCTGGAATTCCTTTCAAGCCGGAAACATCGGGCTATGCCGGTAAGGAAAATCCATTGGGAATCCGGTTCCGCGGATTGATCCGATGGGCCACGCCGGTGATCGGAGACGGAGGGCAAATTAAAGGCTATGTGACCTTGGCCCTTGATCATACCCATATCATGGAATTTACGGATCATATATTGCCGACGGAAGCGCGATACTGTGTTACCTCCGATGCTGGCAGTGGCAATTATGCCTTTATGTGGGATTACAAGGGACGGAATATCTCCCACGCCCGGGATTATTTCATCGTCGGCTATGATCCGGAAACCGGCAAACCGGCTGTCCCATGGCTCGAAGCATCTCTTTATCCCAAATGGCTTGAAAGTAACGGCTCCATGGAAGAATTTGAAAAAGCCGTGCCCTGGTTCGATGAGCAATCCTTGAAGAAGAAGCCGTCGTCGGAGTTGACGCGTCAGGGATTTGTCGGCCTGGATGGTCGTTTCCTCAATTTCGCTCCCCAGTGCACAGGATGGCATACCTTGACCGAACATGGGGGATCAGGCTCATTTGTCATTTTCTGGAGCCATCTCTGGAAACTGACAACGGCTGCGGCCATTCCCTACCATACCGGTATTTACGGAAAACACCCGCGGGGCTTCGGGTTTGTCACAATTGGGGCCAATGTTGATGAATTTCATAAACCCGCCATGGAAACCGCAGAAAAGATCTTGTCCGTCAGAAAGAATTTTGAAAAAAACCTCCATGAACAGGAAGCACACAATCATGCACTTATCCAGACCAGTCTCAATGATACATCCATCAAAATGACCGTGTACACCTTGGTCATGGTTATGCTTGTCATTCTCATTGCTCTCTGGATGGCTGCGGTCCTCACCCGAAAAATAACCCAGATGATTCGCGGTATTAGAATTTTTCAGAAGGGGGATCGAACATTTCGTCTGCAACAAAGCGCTAACGATGAAATCGGTCAACTGGCCTCCTCTTTCAATCAGATGGCGGACAATATCCAACAGTATATCGAAGAAGTCGAGTCCGCTAAGGCCACTACGGAAAAGGCCAATGCCCTGCTGGAGGTGGAGGTGGGTGAACGGCGGACGGCCCAGGAGGCACTTTCCCGTAACCGGGATCATTTGGAAGAAATGGTCAAGGAAAGAACCTCGGAACTGGAAAAAGAAATCCGGGAGCGGAAACGGGCGGAAAAAGAGCTGGTCCACTCTGAAAAAATGGTTGCTTTGGGACAATTGATTGCTGGCATCGCCCATGAAATCAATACCCCCATGGGCGCTATCAAGTCCAGCGGCTGCAATATTTCAGATGCGATGAAAAAGGTGCTGGTTGATTTGCCTGTGTTACTGGGAAGGCTTGATCAAAAAAGCCTGTTGCTTTTCCATGAACTTTTGGAAAAGTCTCAAGAAGAGTATCCACTGCTGACCAGTCGTGAAGAGCGCAAGTTGATACGGGCAGTCAGCGGCAATCTTGCCGGGGCCGGTGTTGATAACAGTCGGCATATGGCCTTTTTTATAGTACAGTTGAACGCCCATGAACAGTGGGGGCGGTTTCTGCCGCTGTTTCAGCACGAGGAATCCGTATTTATTTTTGAAACCGCTTATGGACTTCATACCATAACCAGCAATACCCATAACATCAACCAGGCCGTCGATCGAATCAGTAAAATCATTTATGCGCTCAAATCGTATATCCGGAAAAGTGATTCCAAGAAAAAAACAGCGACAGATGTTGTTGAAGGAATTGAGACGGTGTTGACGATTTACCATAATCAGATTAAACTGAATACGGAATTGATCAGGGAATATGAATCGGTTCCACTCATTATGGGATATCCGGATGAATTAAATCAGGTCTGGACCAATCTTGTACACAATGCGCTTCAGGCCATGAATTATAAGGGCGTATTGAAAATCAATGTCAAAAACATAAACGATCAAATCGTTGTCTCCATCACGGATACCGGCTGCGGCATCCCCGCGGACCATCGAGGGAAAATTTTTAAACCCTTTTTTACAACCAAGGAAAGGGGTGAAGGAAGCGGCCTGGGGCTTGATATCATCAACAAGATTATCAAGAATCATGGCGGCAGGATTGACTGGGAAAGTGAAGTGGGAAAAGGAACGACATTTACGGTGTCACTGCCACAGAGTGAGGATGCGTAATGAACGATATAATCAACGGCCTTTTGTTATGTGTGGATGACGAACAGATTGTATTGCATTCACTGCGGGATCAACTGTACAAGGTGTATGGTAACAGGTATCTCATCGAGATTGCGGAAAGCGCTGAAGAAGGCCTGGAGATATTGGAAGAGCTTTCCTCCAATGGGTTCATTCCCTTAATCATCATTTCCGACTGGCTGATGCCCGGCATGAAGGGAGATGAATTTCTGATCGAAGCCCACCGCCGTTTTCCTTATATCATCAAGCTGATGTTGTCCGGTCAGGTGGACGAAGCCGCCGTTCAAAGGACCAGAGACCAGGCGGATATGTATGAATTCATAAGGAAACCCTGGGATGTTGAACAATTGATCCAGTCCATTGATAAAGGGCTTGAACGATTTAAATCGTGCATTGAAAAAAACGCTGTTGTCTCTGTGTGGAACGTAAAAAATGACTAAAAATTCCCCTGTGCAAGTCGCTGTTTTATGTGTGGACGATGAACCGGTAGTCACGGAAAGTCTTCGCTCCTTGTTTTCTCAAACGCTGAAGAATGTCGAAATCATCGAAATCGCCCACAGCGCAGAAGAAGCCATGGAAGTAATAGAAGAATTCATTGAAGATGGGGTGGATTTGCAGGTTGTGATTTCGGATTACATTATGCCGGGGGTCAAAGGTGATCAACTTCTGGTTGATATTCACAAAAAATTTCCCAAAGCCAAAAAAATAATGCTGACGGGACAAAGCGACATTACCGGCGTCAAAAAAGCGATTAACAAGGCCCATCTCTACCGTTTTCTGGAAAAACCATGGATTAATGACGATATGCTTCTGACGATCCGTGGTGCCATTACCGCATATGAACAGGAAACGCTCCTTGACCGGCAAAATCGAGAACTCATCCAGCTTAACCAGGCCCTTGAACAAAAAGTGATGGAGCGCACCCGGGAATTGGAAAAAAAGAACCGGGAACTGGAACAAATTGCGATCATTGATCAACTGACAGGACTTTTTAACCGGAGAAAACTGGATGAAATGTTGTCCAGAGAATTAATACGCTCCAGACGATATGGTAATTCATTTGGGTTGATCATGGTGGATATCGATTTTTTTAAAACGGTCAATGACACCCATGGCCACCAGATCGGTGATCAGGTTCTGCAGCGCTTTGCTGACCAGCTGAAACAAGGCGTTCGTGAGGTCGATGTTCTAGGGCGATGGGGTGGCGAGGAATTTTTGATTATATGCCCTGAAACTATAAAGGATTATCTGATTTTACTGGCGGAAAAATTGAGGATAGCCGTGCAAAGTATCGCTGTTCCAGGGGTTGGGGAAAAAACAGCAAGTTTCGGTGTTACCGTCTATGAAAAAGGTGATAATCTGGATACCCTTGTCGATAAAGTAGACAAGGCATTATACCTGGCAAAAGAAAAAGGGCGTAACCGGGTTGAATCTATGGTTGCTGGAAAAGAGGGGTGAATGAAATTCAAACTTAAACTCAATACCATAAATTCAGTTATGATTGTTCTAATTGTTTCATCAATATCCTGCACCAATCAAAAGAAAATAAAAACAGTGATCCCTGTCAAAGAGTGGCACCAGACAAGTGTCCTCATGATAGGCGATTCCATCACCGAGGGGGTGCAGAGCCGTCCTTTTGCAGAGGCCTACACCACCGTTGCAGCAAAGGTGCTGGGGCAAAGATTCACAGTCACTGCGATCGGGTGCGGGGGAGCCACAACATGGGATTGGTCGTTACTCGGCGGAGTAACCTTTTGCGGTGGCCGGTTCTGGGAGCCAAATGTCTATGAATCACTCGCTCGGCCCAATCTTCCCGCTGATGTGGTGACAGTTATGCTGGGTACCAATGATGCCACTGGTTTCTACGAGCCTGCACCGATTTCTCCAGTTGCGTACCGTACCAACCTTGCCAACCTTGTGACCCATCTGCTTAAAGATGGCGCTGGAAAAGTGATGTTGATGCCGCCGCCACACATGTGTGAATCTGCCAATGCAGACGTTGTCAGGCGTCTGGAAGCATATCGCACCATTGTGGGGGACATATGCAATACCCATGCGGGTGTGGTGTGTGGGCCTGACGTCTACACCCTGCTGGATGAAGATGATTTCCAGGGCTGTGATGTACACCCGAACGGCTTTGGCCATCGGACCCTTGGCACTGCCATTGCTGAAATGATCCTGGGGCAATGATGGATTATCCACGTCTGTCCCATTGACAAGAAAGCCTCCCGCCCTAACATTATGAATGTCGTACAGGTATAAGCATCGCGTTTAAATTAAATTTATCAGAGAGAGAAAAGCCATGGGAAATAAGATTCGAACAACCGTTTTGCTGGCGGCCATGACCGCGCTGATGATGATCATTGGGCAAATGCTGGGCGGCAGGCAGGGAATGATGATCGCCCTGATCTTTGCCGGTGTGATGAATTTTGCAAGCTACTGGTATTCTGATAAAATCGTATTAAAAATGTATCAGGCCCGGGAAATCACTCCGGAAAGCGCCCATGGACTGTATGCGATTGTACAACGCCTGGTCCAACGGGCTAATCTTCCCATGCCCAGGATTTTTATCATTCCCCAGGACACACCCAATGCCTTTGCAACAGGCAGGAATCCAGACCATGCCGTGGTTGCCGTGACTGAAGGGCTTTTAAACCTCTTGGACGAGCAGGAAATTACAGGCGTTCTTGCCCATGAACTGGCCCACGTGAAAAACCGTGATATTCTCATCGGCACTATTGCGGCAACCATGGCCGGTGCCATCATGATGCTGGCAAGCATGGCCCGCTGGGGTGCCATTTTCGGCGGGACAAGGTCCAGTGACGATGAAGGCGGATCCAGTGTTATTGGATTAATCGCCCTGTCCATTATTGCCCCCATGGCTGCAATGGTCATTCAAATGGCCATATCCCGCTCAAGGGAATATCTGGCTGATGCCACTGGAGCTGCCATTTCAGGAAATCCTGAAGGCCTGGCCAGTGCCCTTGAAAAGCTGGGTACCTATTCAAAACAGATTCCCATGAGGGCCAATCCATCCACCGCCCACATATTTACCGTAAGTCCCTTGTCCGGCACCACCCTGATGAACCTTTTTTCAACCCATCCACCCCTGGAGAGCCGGATTGCGCGTCTACGCCATGGTTCGGACAGCGGAACTGGAAACAGGGATTCATCAATCCGGAGAAGGAATATGAACACAGAAGCAAAAGCGGCCTGGGACCGGTTAAGATAAACCCGGTCACAGGCCGCTCTTATTAAAGACGGTCAGATTCAATCTGTCATGCTGCTGTTTTGACTTTTTGCAAAAATACGGTTTTCCCAGCAGTGGCTGATCGAGTTTCAACCTGGCGTGTCAGCCAGCCTGATTTATGGGGTGTCAGAAGTGCGTAGGGTTTGATCCAGAACAGAGAGATAAAAAAGTAAAACCCATAAACAAAAGACCAGAGGGCGGCCAAACGACCAAATTTCCATGCATATATTGTTGCAGCCAGACTTGAGGAGATAATTACTCCAAGCATGGTATTTATTCCAAAGGTCAAAGGGTGCCAGACCATCAGTCCCCAGGTGATCACAAGAAAAAGCTGGGCTTTGGTCAGCGCCATCCAGCCTGACACAAGATTGATTCTTGCGCCAAGTTTGGATCCTTTGCGGAAGGGTTTGAAGATGAAACGGGTCATGGCAATGGTTTCACGGATATTGCTCCTTGCCCATCTCAGATACATCTTGCAGAGGGTCACATAGTTAACAGGGACTTCCGTATATACCCTGGCATTTTGCTGAAACAGGACATGGTGCCCTTGCCTGAGAATCAGGTTGGTCATTGCGCGGTCTTCGCCGATATTGGCAGGCTGGCCACAGAATTTTTGATTCAGCCATTCGTGTAATACATCCATCACCACATTTCTGCGGTAGGCTGACAGTGCACCAGGGGTGCACATAACGGCTTTAACCATGCTCTGGCTGGCGCGGATAAAATCAAAACTGTAAACAAATACCACATCCAGCATTTTGGGAATAATGCCTTTGTCCATATTTAAAACCCTTACATTCCCAGCAACAGCACCCACGTTTTTATCCACAACAAAAGGGGTCACCATATTTCTCAGGGTGTCTGTATCGACCGTTGAGTCACTGTCAACGGTGACCAGAACCTCTCCAATACTTTTTTTAAATCCGGCATGGAGCGCATGACGTTTTCCCTTATTGCAGGGTTGCTTAATGGTGACAATCCTATCTCCCAGGGTTCTCCTGGCTTTTTGAATCCATTTCCAGGTATCATCCACACTTCCGTCATCCACGGCAATTATTTTGATTTTATCCCTAGGATAATCGCTGGCAGCAAGGCTCTCAAGGGTTACAAAAACCTGCCTGCCTTCGTTGTAGGCAGGAACAATTACCGTACAGACTGGAAGTTGCTCATCTTCACAGCTTTCAATGGGCCTGTATTTCATAACCAGTACAGCCCGCCATGCCAGTTCGGCAAAGGTAAGCACCATGAAGACCCCGCAAAATTGAACAAACACCTTTCCCAATGATGTATCCATGAGGAAATTCACCATGGATGCGCCATGAATGACACTCTTATAGGCCGCAAATACAACAATGGCTATGCAGATAAGGGCTGCAATTCTTTTTGTTTTTTTAAGTTTCGATCCAGGATTTGTGCGTAATACCATTTTTAATCCTCCACGCTTCATTCTTTTGGTAAATATGATCTAAATTTTGTCTTTTTTACGACATACTTTGCCGTATCCACATTTACTTTGCCTGTTACCATAGCAACAGCCATGCCAAGGCTTAATTGTGTTGATAATCGTAGATCTTTATGTGGTTTCGTCCTGTTTGATCCTTAAAAAGTTACGGAAGTTGCACCCTCAGGTACGAAAATTACCCTTTGTTTCATGGGGGACCTTTGTTTCTAAGGGTTCGGATGTAAATACGTCCATCAATCTGGTGCAGAATACGAGTTGAAAGATAAGCTATACAGGGGAGTCGTTTATTTTTGAATACCTTACTGTCGGCGTCCTGTCGTGTTTGACTTGTGATCCTTCAAATGCTAAAAGCCTTTAAAATGTACAGGATAATCAGCTGATCAATGCGCTTTGCATAAGGCTGACCCAATGGTACCTGTAAAATTTGGATATTGGCCAGGCCCATGAAATTAGGCATCTCAAGAAAACTGATTTTATTTTTTTCCCTTTTTATTCTTATCTTTTACGGCACGGTCGTGGATATGTTTATAAGGGTTCAGGATATGTCAAAGATATCATCCCGAATCGTGACCATAAACAATCAGATAGCCGAATTGTCCAAGAATCTCCAGGACAGCCTCATGGATATGGAGGTCAATGATAAAAAATTCAGGTTGTTGAAAAATCCCCTGTACTTTGATTATTTTGAAACTGCACGAAAGGCATATCTTCGGGACCTGGATCAAATCATCCACCTGGAATCACATCCCTGGGGATTTTTGAAAGACTGGAAAAAAATTCAGCAAAAATATGGTGAATTTACGGGGTTTCGTCCTCCAAAGAGCCTTATGGACCTGCCGTCACAATGGGAGCAGGAAGACCTGATCATTCAATGGATGGACCTTATCTCAAAAGCAAGGGAAGCCAATGATCTTAAAATCAAACAGGGTCTTATCCAGATCAATCGTCAAACCAGGCAGGTTGTAAGGAACGGTGTGATTGGATTCGGTATTTCAATGGTTGTCGGACTGTTCGGGATTTTGTTTATTTCAAAATCCATGTTAACCCCGCTGAATAAATTAAAACAAGGGCTGACCCAGATCTCAACGGATAATTACGCCCACGAGGTCGTTGTTTCATCCAGGGATGAGTTTGGCGAACTTGCGGATGCGTTCAATGCCATGAGCCATCAACTCAAGGCTGACGAAGATATCCGGTCTGATTTTATTGCCACCTTGAGCCATGAGATCAGAACCCCACTCTCCTCTGTTCAGGAGTCGGTGAATATGATTATTGAAGAGATCCTGGGGCCGGTAAATGAAAGACAAAAGAAATTTTTAAAACTGGCCGGTTCTGAAATTACCCGGATTACCAGCCTGTTAAACCACCTGCTGGACATTTCCATGCTCGAAGCCGGCACTCAAAAATCAAATCCAGCTCCGTTTGATCCAAACCAGCTCATCGTTGAAGCGATTCAGTCCCTTGATACCACAGCCAAGAGAAAACATACGGTTGTCAAGGCACACACGCTGATCCGAGCGCCCCGGGTAATGGGTGAAGAAAAGGAAATTATGCAGGTATTGATGAATATTATCGGCAATGCCATAAAATTTTCAGATGAAAACAGCCTGGTGGATATCTGGCTTTCAAAATCCAGGGAGGATGGTTTTTTGAGTTTCAATATTTCAGACAACGGTCCGGGTATTCCACGGGAAAAGCACGGCTTGATTTTTAAGCGATATTATCGGGCAGAGGAAGTTAGAAACCATATGAGCGGGGTAGGCCTCGGTCTGAATATTTCCAGGAGAATTGTACAGTCACACGGTGGTAAAATATTTGTTGAAAACAATATCGACAAAGGATGTACCTTTACGTTTACCCTGCCTGTGGAAAAAAGTATATCGGTATAGGAGATTTGATTGATGCTTGGATTATACGTAAATGATGGCATTTTAGAATTTAATGCAGGGCTGTTCTCGTGGTTTTACAGGCCTGTTTTATCTTTATGCCTGGGATTTGTTCTGATTGGATGCCAACACCAGAGCATATATCCGGTGATCAAGGAAGAGAGTGTGATCAAGGAAGATCGTGTATTCAAGGAAGATATGGTGATCAAGGAGGATATGGTTATCGATGAAATGATTATGGCCAAACAGTCCTGCCAGGCTTTCTTAAGTGGTGATTACCTGCTTGCCAGAGAACAATTTCAGGTCCTGTCAGAGCAGACAGAAGATTCTGAAAATCAAAATTATGGGCGTTTGGGACTTGCCTGTGTGGAATTGGTCACCGCAGGGGATGTCTCGGCATTTCACACGGTCCTGGTTTCATTTTTGCAGCATTATAACCGGAACAGCACCCAGGCAGACATTGTCGGAAAAAGCGTTGCTCCTCCTGAATGTTCTGAAATTTTAATTCGAGTCCTGGAACACGGCAGCCGCCTCATGACGGCAGAACAAGAGGCAACTTTAAATCAAATTGTCGGATTGAAAGCCAAAAACGCAAAACAAAACAGGGAAATCCATAAATTACAGTCCCTTGTGAAAACTCTCCAGCACCAGATTGCAACCCTTGAAAGCATTGACCAGGATCTTCAGGAAAAAAGGAAAAATCAATGACAGTCGTTCCCAGAATATTAATCGTTGATGATGACCCAAGTATTCTTGAAGTGCTTGATGCAAGACTTACAGCGTCAGATTTTTCAGTAGTAAGGGCCCAGGATGCAGCTACTGCCATTCAAATTTTAAAGGAACAGCCCATTGACCTTTTAATCTCAGACATAAAGATGCCCCGGAAAAGTGGCATGGAATTATTTGCACAGATCCAGAAAACACTTCCTGATCTTCCCGTTATTTTTTTGACAGCATACGGTACCATTCCTGATGCAGTGGATGCCATAAGGCAGGGGGCTGTTGATTATGTTTCAAAACCCTTTGACGGTCGGATGCTGATCCGGAAAATCAAGGATACCCTTGCTGCTCAGAACAGGACTACAGAGAAAAAATGTCCGACCTCCTTTGAAGGAGATTATTACTGGGGAAATAGCCGGGTCATGAAATCTCTTTATTCCATGGTCCAAAAGGTTGCAAATACCCAGGTAAATGTGTTGATTTTTGGGGAAAGCGGCGTAGGTAAAGAATGTATTGCCAGGTACATTCACCAGAACAGCAGCAGACAGGATCAGCCTTATATGGTTGTTGATTGCGGCTCTACACCGGCCGGTATACTGGAGAGTGAATTGTTCGGACATCGCAAAGGGGCGTTTACAAATGCGGTAAAAGATAAAAAGGGTCTGATTCAGGCTGCAGACCAGGGTACACTTTTTTTGGATGAAATAGGTAATATCTCCCAGGATATGCAGTGCCGATTATTGAGATTTCTGGAAGACGGGAAAATCCGCCAGGTGGGTTCAGTTACAGATGAGATCATCGATTGCAGGGTTATTGCTGCAACCAATGCCGATTTGATGGCAGATATTGAAGCTGGAAATTTTCGACAGGATCTTTATTACCGGTTAAAAGGCATTACCCTGACCATTCCTCCCCTGAGGGAACGAGCAGAAGATATTTCGGTGCTGTCGCATTTTTTTGTGGATAGATATACCAAGGCCCACGGCATTGAACCGACCCGGATTGCAGATACAGCCATGAAGGTGCTCACTGAACATCCTTGGCCTGGAAACATCCGTGAACTCAAGAATATGCTTGAAGCCGGAACTATTCTTTGTCAGGACCATACCATACAGCCCTGGGATCTTCAAATTGAAAATATTCGCCAAAGTGCGACCCTGGTATCGGATGCACACCAGGAATTTTCCATAGAAGAGAGTGAAAAAAGTACGATTATTCGGGCATTAAAAAAAACAAAGGGGGTGCAGAAACATGCAGCCGACCTTTTGAACATCAGCAAGCGTGCGATTCATTACAAGGTTAAAAAGTATAACATACAGCCGTCTGAATATAAATAGCTCAACTTTCGGACTTTAACTTTGATGGTCGGGGTTTGTGTTATTGTACTTTGGACAAGACCTTGTCCCCTTTCTAAGCCGAACAATGAAACGTCCACAGGTGATGCATTGGTGGACGTTTCATCTGAAAAAAAATCAAGTACGGTGTCGCTGAAAAATTACAGCCGCTGTATCCCGATGGCGGATCGGATTTTCTCAAGAAAGGGGGTTGCATACTCCCTGGCCCTGAGAGCGCCTTTTTTCAGAATGGCATCCATGTCACCGGGGGATTCAACCAGTTCATTGTAGATTTTTCTGGGTTCCCTTAACAGTTCATTGAGGTATTCAAACAACTCCTGCTTTACCGTTCCCCAGGCAATTCCATTTAAATATCTGGTTTCCAGCTGCTGTACCTCTTCCGGGGTTGCAAATGCCTTGTAAATGGCAAACAAGGTGCAGGTTGCAGGATCCTTGGGTTCTTCGGGCTCAAGGGAGTTGGTTTTGATTTTCATGATGAGCTTTCTAAGGCGTTTTTCCGGCTCAAAAAGGGGAATGGTGTTGTTGTAGCTCTTGCTCATTTTTCTGCCGTCAAGGCCTGCAAGTACGGCGGTTTTTTCATCCACCACCGCCTCTGGAAATTCAAACAGGGTTCCATATGTATTGTTGAATCGACCGGCAATGTCCCTTGCCATTTCTAGGTGCTGGATCTGATCGCTTCCCACGGGAACCTTTCGGGCGTTGAACATCAAAATGTCCGCTGCCATGAGAACAGGGTAGGAGAAGAGTCCCATTGTGATGTCCTTGTCAAGGTCCTTTTTGCCTCGGGCCTCGTTGTCGGCCACCGATGCCTTGTAGGCGTGGGCCCGGTTCATCAGCCCCTTTGAAGTCATGCAGCTCAATATCCAGGACAATTCCGGGATTTCCGGGATATCGGTCTGGCGGTAAAAGATGGATCGGTCCGTGTCAAGGCCCATGGCAAGCCAGGTTGCCGCAACTTCGACCACGGATCGTCTGATCCTTTCCGGGTCCTGGCACTTGATGATTGCATGGTAATCGGCCAGGAAATAGTAGGAGGTTTTGTTCGCTTCTTTGCTTGCATCTATTGCCGGACGGATGGCTCCCACGTAATTGCCAAGGTGTGGAGTTCCGGTTGTGGTTATGCCTGTGAGAAGGTCTGCGCTTTTTTTCATAATTACCCTTACTTGTTTAAAATTCAGATCAGGGATCGGGATTAACAGAATCCCTGGGATTAATCAACGATTTTGTTCTGGCGGATATACCCCTTTGCAAAATCAATTTCATTTTCAAGGGTGGCCACCTGGTGATCCAGGCGGGCCTTGAGGACCGAAGACATGATTCTCTTGAATTCTGGACCTGGGCGAACGCCCAGCGTGATGAGGTGTTCTCCCCTGATCAGCACCTTTATATCCCTGAGCTTTGTATAAAATAGAGATAATGCCTTTCTTGTCTCATCTTTTTTGGCACATGCCATCATGTAAAGAATCAGTTCAGTTCGAAAGGTTTTGAGTATGCTGTGCAGACGGCTGTTGCTTTTTGGCGGATTTGCCTCAAGAATTTCAAGCCGTTGTTCTGCCTTTATTCTATCGTTGAGGATGATTCGCTGGTGGGTGGGAGAGAATTTGAGCCTGTCGGCAATCTCCTGGACGATCTTTGGGCTGCACAGCCGTATCATGACCATAAAGTAGATGGACCATCTCAGGTAAGGGGTGTCAAGGAACAGAAGATCGTGCCAGGCAAGGGCCTTTTTTACCTCTTCAAGCAGGACAACGGTTTGGTTGTCAAAGGCAAGATAGGGGTGGATCACCCGTTCAAGGCCGTAAGTCTCAAGGGTTTTAATGGCTGGAATAGGGTCATCCTCCTCCAGAATCTGTCTAAGTTCGGAAAATACCCTCAATCCGCTCAGGTTCTTGAAAAAATCGACCCTGACGGCGTTTTGAATGAGGTTGGAGGTAAGTTTCCCAATGGTGAAATCAAACCGATTGGCAAACTTTATGGCACGAAATACCCGGGTTGGATCTTCCACAAAACTCAGGTTGTGGATGGTTCGTATGGTTTTGTCCTTTAGATCCCTCTGTGCACCAAAAAAATCGATCAAGGTGCCGAATTTTTCCTGGTTCAGCTGGATGGCCATGGTATTGATGGTGAAATCCCGACGGAACATATCAAGCTTGATTGAGCTCATTTCAACAGTGGGAAGGGCTGCTGGGAATTTATAGTATTCCCGCCTTGCCGAGGCCACATCCACCTTGAACCCGTCGGGCAAAACCACAACTGCTGTGCCGAATTTTTTATGGGAATTGCAACGCCCCTTGCACATCAGGGCAAAGGACTTTGCAAAGGAGATACCGTCTCCCTCTACCACAATGTCCATGTCATCGACCTTGCGATAGAGCAGAAGATCCCTGACAAAACCGCCGACCACAAAGAGGTTTATTCCGAGTTTGTCGCCGGCTGCGCCAATTTTTCGTAAAAGGGCGACCTCTTGTTTGCTGAGCCGTTCATCCAGAAGTCGTTTGACATTTCGTTTCCTTGTATGGTGTTCGTAGATCTCCGCTCCCTTTTGAAAGTTTCGTGCGTCCTTGTTGTCCTGGACAAGAAAGTTGAGAAGATCCGTGCGGGTGACGACGCCAAGGAGGGCATCATTTTCAATCACTGGCAGAAGTCGCTGTTTTCCCCCGATGATCTTGGCCTCGATTTCCCTGATATCAGCCCGGGGTGAGATCGTTGAGATTTCCGTTGTCATGTACTCTTTTACGTCAAGATCTTCAAGCTTGTGGTAAAGGACCTTATCCATGACAGTCCTTGTGGTGTAGCCCAGGATATGATGGGTTCCGGGTTCCAATACGAGCAGGGCGTTGATGTTGTAGCGGGCCATGGTTGTTGCTGCTTCTTTGCATGAGATCCGGGACTCAATGGTGATGGCCGGCGACGACATGAGTTCTTTTGCCACAAGGGAGACCTTTACCGTCTGCTGGATCGTGTCAATGAGCTGCTGTTCGATCTGGGCAAGGGGGATGTTGCTGATGGTGGCCGATGCGGCAAAGGGGTGACCGCCGCCACCAAGGGTTGAAAGAATTTTTCCCACATCCACCTGGGGTACCCTGCTCCTGGCAATGATCTGGACTTTATTGCCCATGAGTGCAATGGAGAAAAAAACATCCAGGTTTTCTATCTTGACCACCTTTTGAACGATTGCGGCAAGGTCTGTGATCCAGTCAGGCGAGGAGATGGTCGATACATTGATGTCGTACCCGTTGATCTTGTGGCAGGTCATTTCGTTGAGCAGATCATTGATCCAGGTGATCTGGTCCGGGCTGATTTCTTTGGTCACAAGGTTTGATATGGTGTTCAGGTTTGCCCCTGAGGAGAGTAGAAAGGCTGCCATTTGAAAATCTTGTTCTGTGGTGGAGGCGTAGGTGAATGAACCGGTATCCTCGTATATTCCAAGGGCCATGACAGTGGCTTCATCCGGGGTTATGAGGATTTTTCGTTCCTGGATGATTTTGCTTAAAATGGTGACTGTGGCGCCGGTTTGCCGTATATCTTCAACTTTGCCCCTGATGTCGTTTTCAAGGGCAGGGTGGTGATCGTAGATGTGAATCTCCATCCCCTCTTTATTGAGCAGTCCTGCCACGGGCTTGAGGCGATCCTCCTGGCGTGTGTCAACAATGACAAGTCGTTTCACTTTCGAGAAATCAATGGTTCCGGCATCGGCCATATTAAAGAGATAGCTCATGGAGGAGATGAAAAAATCCTTCAGGTTTTTCTCCTGGGAGCCTGGAAAGAGAACTACGGCCTCTGGATAGATTTTTTGAGCCGCAAGCATGGATGCCACTGCATCAAAGTCTGCATTCATATGGCTTGTGATAACCGTTTCTGCCTTGATTTTTTTTTTGCCCATGCCCGGAGGCTCCGCCTTTTATTTTTGCATGAAACACCCACCGAGGCATTCCCTGTGGTGATGTTTCAAAGATCGTTGTGGCCAGGGCAGATATCATGCTCCGGCCATGCCGACTATTCAAAGTGATTCCTCTTACCACCAATGGCGGATAAATCCAAGGCGATCCTTTGGTTTACAGTGGTTTTTTTTTGATCTTTGCAAGGACCGTTGCTTTTTCGGGGTGTTTTCCAGTGATGCCCCTGTAAAACGACTGAATACGCTCCATGTCTTTATCCAGATTGCCCGTTGGAGTGATGATCGGCCCCAATCCGCCGATCTTTCGCCTGTAGTCAAGAAATCCCAGGACAATGGGTACCTTTGCCCCCATGGCAATGTGGTAAAAACCTGTTTTCCAGTATGTGACCTTTGCCCTTGTGCCTGAGGGGGGGATGGCAAGGGCAAACTGCTCCCTTGTCGTGAACTGTTCAATCGACTGGCCCACAACACTGTTGGATCGGCTGCGATCAATGGGAATGCCGCCAAGCCATTTGAACAGACGGTTAAAAGGTGGTTTAAAAATAGTATCCTTGCCCATCCAATGGATATTTATTTTCATGACAAAGGCAACAAAAAGGGTGAATGGCAGATCCCAGTTTGAGGTGTGGGGTGCAGCAATGATGACTACCTTTTTCATGTCCGGCAGTCTGCCTTGAACCCTCCATCCGCTGAGTTTCAGGCAGATCATGGAAAAAAAAACCATAAATGATGACCATCCACGAGTATCAAAAATCGTGTGATTCAATGAATCCATCCTTTATCTTTGCATTGTAAAATTTGAACGACTCAACTTTCAGACGTTAATTTTCATGATCGGGGTCAGGCTTGTGTTTTTGTACGTTTGACAATATCTGATACCCCTTCTAAGCCTGACAAAAGTGCAATAATGCAAGCCCCTCATGAAAACAGCCAACCCCGAAAGTTGAGTGAACTATATTCGTTAAAGACCCGGGGCTGTAAAGGGAAAAAGAGTGTTTTGCAAAAGTTTTACATTGGGCGGGTCAGAACAGGCGATAAAATTTGTTGTTCGCTCCCTTTGGCTATGATACTAAATATTGGCTGAGGTCTACTCCTGACCGCAGTTTGTTGCTGATAACCTGAACAGTGAGGATCAATCATGGTTGCCTATTTATGGAAGGGGAAAAATCCTAAAAACAGGGTGGTCAAGGGGGAGATGGAGGCCGAGAACGTTGAACAGGTGCGGTCCAGCCTGATCCGTCGAAAAATTACCCCGGGCAAGATTAAACCCAAACCCAAGGATTTGTTTGAAAATATTTCATTTTTTCAGCCCAAGGTCAAAGAATCGGACGTCATTATTTTTTCAAGGCAGTTTTCCACCATGATTGATGCAGGTCTTCCCCTTCTCCAGTGCCTTGACATTCTCCACGCCCAGCAGGAGAATGTAACATTCAAGAAAATCCTGAAAAAAATTAAGGAGTCTGTAGAATCCGGAGAAACCTTTGCCGATGCCCTGGCAAAATTTCCAGATATCTTTAACGAGCTTTTCACCAACATGGTTGCGGCAGGTGAGGCAGGCGGAATCCTTGATATCATTCTTAGACGCCTGTCCGCCTATATGGAAAAGATGGCAAAGTTGAAAAAGCAGGTTAAGGGTGCCATGACCTATCCTGCCATTACCCTTGCCGTTGCCGTTATTGTTGTGGGGATTATTCTGGTTTTTGTTATTCCGGTTTTTGCCGAGATGTTCGCAGATTTCGGCTCCACCCTGCCTGCCCCGACTCTTTTGGTGGTTTTTCTGAGTGAGTTTGTCATTAACAATATTTTATATATTATTGGCGCGTTTATCGTTGTAACCTTTATCACCCGGCGGGTCTATGCCTCAGAAAAGGGCCATATTATCATGGATGATCTGGCCCTAAAGCTGCCTGTGTTTGGCATGCTGATTCGAAAGGTGGCGGTTGCTAAATTTACAAGGACCATGGGCACCATGATGTCAAGCGGTGTATCTATTCTGGAAGCTCTTGATATTGTGGGAAAAACAGCTGGAAATAAAACGGTTGAATTTGCCATCCATGACGTGAAACAGGGTATTTCAGAGGGGAGATCCATGGCAGATCCCCTTCTTGAAAGCGGGGTGTTCCCCTCCATGGTCTGCTCCATGATTGCCGTTGGCGAATCCACGGGTGCCCTTGATAACATGCTCGGAAAAATAGCAGATTTTTACGATGATGAAGTGGATCAGGCCGTAAAAACCCTCACAGACATGATTGAACCTTTCATGCTGGTGTTTCTCGGGGTTGTCATTGGCGGGCTCGTGGTTGCCATGTATCTGCCCATATTTAAAATGGCGGCTGCCGTAGGATAATCTGAAAACAGTGAAAAATTTAACAGGGGCAGACACCGTTGATGCCGCAGACATGGAAAAAAGGCTTGGCTGGCTCATCGTTTTCAGGGTGTCATTCGCAACCATCCTGACCCTTTCAACCCTTGTTTATAGCGCAGGTGAGCATCTTTCCTCCACTGAACACCCCTTTGTGGTTCTTTATTCTATTTCTGCCCTCCTTGTCGTTCTTTCCCTTGGGTATGCTTTAGTTCTCAGGCGGGTGAGACGCAAGGTGATGTTTGCCTATGGGCAGATCCTCCTTGACAGTTTTTTTATAACGACACTTATTTTTGTTACGGGAAGTTCTGAAAGTATTTTCACCTTTCTTTACCTTGTGGGCATCATTGGTGCGAGCATGTTGCTTCCCAGGGGGGGAAGCATGGTGATCGCTGCTTGTTCCAGCGTACAATATGCCGTTCTTGTCTTTTTTGAAAATCAGGGCATGCTCGGTTTTCTGGGCGGTCAGACCAGCGTTTCAATGATGGCCGACTGGCCCCAGATGGTTTATCGGGTCGTCATCATTGCATCTGCCTGTTTAGCCGTTGCCTTTTTGAGCGGTATTCTGGCGTTCCAGGCAAGGCGGGCCCACCGGGACCTCGGGGTGGTTGAACGGCACCTTAAACGGGTTGAGCGTATGGCCGCCATGGGTGAAATGGTTGCCGGTATGGCCCATGAGATCAAAAACCCCCTTGCCTCCATCTCCGGCTCCATTCAGCTTCTGGCTGAGAACACGGAACCGGGTTCACCCAACCTGCGGCTCATGCAGATTGTCCTCCGGGAAACCCAGCGACTGAGTGCCATTGTGACGGATTTTCTGTTGTTTGCAAAGCCAAAGAGCGGTACGGTCAAGGAAATGCGGTTGGATCTTGCCATTGGCGAAGTCGTGTCCCTTTTTCGGCTGGACCCAATCTGTGTCGGCCGCATTGAGGTCAACCTTAAGCTTGATTCTCCCGTTTGGATTGCCATGGACCCCGGCCATTTAAAGCAGGTGCTGTGGAATCTTTTAAAAAATGGTGCTGAAGCCATCGAAAAAACAGGCACCCTCACGATCCGGATGGCGGTTACCCGGACGGATCGAATTCATCTTACCATATCCGACACGGGATGCGGCATTAAAGAGACAGATCAGGAGACCGTGTTTGATCCGTTCTTTACCACCAAACCCTCGGGTTCCGGTCTTGGGCTTTCCATTGTCCACAGGATCATCGACAGTTACCAGGGAGTTATTGACCTTGAAACCAGTCCGGGCAAGGGAACAACATTTACCCTTATTCTCATGGGTTCCTCCCAGAAGTCTTCTGTATAACACATTCGAACTTTACTCCCTTTGTTGACCAAAAATTTGTAAACTAAATACCTTGGCATATATCAATAGAAACTAACAATTTGCTTCTGCCTGAGGGCTCATATATGCATAATGTCACAAGGCCTTTGTTTGCAGGCCTTTTACGCTGAAGGGCTGATAATAATTTTAGATTTTGATTTTACCGGAGATTCCCATGCATCCTGTTTTTGGAAGATACTGACAGACCATAAAAAATGCTGCCCGTTTGTGGCGGGTGCTCACCGTCCAGGGATTGTGAGGATGATCAGGGATTGTTGTAAAATGTTTCCTCGTTAAAAGTTATTCTTTGGCCCTTCTCTGCCTTGGATTGAACAATACAATCAAAAAAAAATGCAGATGAGATCGAACCATGTTGGATCAATTAAAAATTTCATACGCCCCAAATGGATTCAAGGACAAGGTCGGGGAATTAATACCCCAGGGGGGATTACACAGTTCACCTATGGACTATTATCTGTCTGAGTCTTGGTATCCTGGGAGAAAATGAAAGAACCTATCTCGGGCCTGACCTTGCGGAATATGGTTTGTAAGCGAAACGCCTGGAGCGAGGTATGGCTTTCGTCCACAACAAGTTTAAACAACGGCATCAAGGAGGTGCTATGAAAGAAACTGAGGAAAAAAGTTTTTATGAACGACTGGAAGGAAAAGGGGTATCACGAAGGGATTTTCTCAAGTATTGCACCGTGATGACAGCCTCCATGGGGCTGTCGGCATCCTGTGTGGGACAGGTGGCAAGTTCTATTGAAAAAGCAGCCTCAGGGACGAGACCTTCGGTTGTATGGCTTCATTTTGGTGAATGTACGGGTTGCTCTGAGGCATTTTTACGTACGCCCAATGTCGGAGCCATCATCCTTGAGACCATTTCGGTTGAATACCATGAAACCATTATGGCAGCCTCGGGTCATCAGGCGGAAAAATCACTGGAACAGGCGATCAAGACCCACAAGGGAAAATTTATCTGTGTTGTGGAAGGTTCCATTGCTACAGCCTATAACGGCGCCTATGGCAAGGTGGGGGGAAGGACCTTTCTTGAGATTGCAAATGATGTGATTCCCAAGGCTGCTGTAACCATTGCCCTTGGTACCTGCGCAGCCTATGGAGGCATTCCTTCTGCTGCTCCCAATCCCGGCGGTTACAAGGGGGTAAAGGATGCCATTGGTGTTGCCACCATCAATATCTCGGGATGTCCCCCAAATCCTCTGAATCTTTTGTCAACCATTGTTAAATATCTAAACAAGGAAACCATCGAGCTTGACGAATTGGGCAGGCCTTTGTTTGCCTATGCCGAGACTGTCCACGATCGTTGCCCCAGGTTAAAACATTTTGAAAATGATGAGTTTGTGGAAGAATTTGGTTCTAAAGAGGCAGAACTTGGCTATTGTCTCTACCATATGGGGTGTAAAGGCCCTGAAACCTATAATAATTGTCCCACTGCTAAGTTTAACGATGGAACAAGCTTCCCCATTCAGGCGGGCCACCCCTGCATCGGGTGCAGTGAACCAGATTTCTGGGATACAATGACTCCATTTTATGAGGAATATTAATCCATGGGCAAACGAATAATGATCGATCCTATTACAAGGATTGAAGGACATTTACGAATAGAAGTTGAAATTGAGAATAACCGAGTAAAGGATGCCTGGTGCTCGGGCCAGATGTTTCGTGGAATCGAAATGATGTTAAAGGGCAGGGACCCCAGGGATGCCCATCATTTTGTCCAACGATCCTGTGGTGTCTGTACCTATGTCCATGCCCTTTCGTCTGTCCGGGCTGTGGAAGATGCCTGCAATATAGCCATTCCAGACAACGCCCGTATCATCAGAAATCTCATCCACGCAGCCCAGTTTCAGCACGATCATATTGTTCATTTTTATCATCTCCATGCCCTGGACTGGGTGGATATTGTGGATGCCTTGAAGGCCGATCCGGTAAAAACGGCAAAACTTTCGGCCAACGTGAGTGGAAGGCCGGAATCTTCCGAATATTTTAAAACCATCCAGGATAAATTAAAGACATTTGTGTCAAGCGGTCAGTTAGGGCCGTTTAACAATGGTTATTGGGGGCATTCCGCCTATGCCTTGCCTGCTGAAGCCAATCTCATGGCTGCGGCCCATTACATTGAGGCCCTGAAACTCCAGGCCAAGGCTGCCAGAATGCATGCCGTGTTTGGTGGTAAAAATCCCCATCCCCAGTTCCTCGTGGTGGGTGGAGTCACCTCGGTCAGGGATCTCAACATAGACAGGATCAAGGAATTTGAAGATATCTGGAAGGAAACCAAGGCATTTGTGGATGAGGTTTATATTCCAGATCTCATGGCCATTGCATCTTTTTATAAGAACTGGGGAGCTATTGGTGGTAATAATGAGGCCTTTCTCGTCTATGGTGATTTTGCTGAAAACAGCTCAGAAAGTCGCCTCCTCATGCCTCCCGGATTTATCAGAAAGGGCCTTGGTGTGGAAAAGCTGGATGTTGAGCTTATCACAGAGGACGTTACCCGTGCCTGGTATGAAAACAGTACTCCAAGCCATCCCTATGCCGGAAAGACAGAACCCATCAAGGGAGAAGTAGCATATAATACGGATGACAAATACTCCTGGATCAAAGCACCCCGTTATGACGGGCTTGCACCTGAAGTCGGTCCCCTGGCCAGGATTCTTGTTGCCTACGGTAAGGGGGATGCCACGGCAAAGAATCTGGTGGATCAAACCCTTAAAAAACTGGGTGTGGGTTCAGACGCCCTTTTTTCAACCCTTGGAAGGACGGCGGCCAGGGGCCTTGAAACAGTTATAATAGGCGATGCCATGGGCAACTGGCTGAATGAACTCAGGAGCAACATTGCAAAGGGTGATAAAAAGACTTATCAATCCTGGACCATGCCGGACAAGGCAAAGGGGTTTGGCTTGAATGATGTGCCAAGGGGAGCCCTTGGCCACTGGATCGAAATTGAGGACGGTAAAATTAAGAATTACCAGTATGTGGTTCCCTCCACCTGGAATTTTGGACCTGCCGACGCCCATGGTAACAAGGGGCCGGTGGAGCGTTCCCTCATTGGGACACCCATAGCAGATCCAAAGAAGCCCCTTGAGGTGCTCAGGACGGTTCATTCCTATGATCCCTGCCTTGCCTGTGCTGTTCATGTGATCGATCCCCATACCAATGAAATTTACAAGGTCAGGGTTGTTTAATCCCTGTCCTCTATTTGAGAAGGTCTTTTTCTACCCCCTGTGAAAAGGGGGTAGAAAAATTAGAATTAAAATAGATCAAGGAGAACTGGCATGACATCTGAAATTCTCATTCTCGGCGTTGGCAACATCCTTTTTTCCGATGACGGACTCGGCATCCGGGTGGTGGAAAAACTGCTTGAAAACTATCAATTTCCGGACCAGGTTTCCGTGGTTGACGGCGGCGTTTTAGGGATTAATCTCCTTGGCGTTATTTCCCATGCACACCATCTCATTGTGGTGGACACTATTTTAAACAAGGGAAAACCCGGGGACCTCCATCGCCTTGCAGGTGCGGACATCCCCAACCGGATTCTTGCCAAAAACTCCCTGCACCAGGTGGACCTTCTGGAGGCACTTACCCTTTGTCAATTTCTGGATCATGTGCCCCAAACGGTTATTGTGGGGGCGGAACCCATGGATATAGAAACCCTTAGTGCAGAGTTGACATCGACCCTTGCCGCCCAGGTGGAAAATGTCGTTCTAATGGTCCTCAAAGAGCTTGAAGTCCTTGGTGTGCCCTGGAAAGAAAAAAAAATCAGTAATGGTTGTCATCATACATGAAAGTTCCAGGAAGAAGCCCCACCTCCACGCAGTGGCTCCCAGGTTGCTGTCAATTTTCTTTGCCTGTTTGAGGTCCCACCGTTTTTTTCGGCTCAAAAGGCCCATCTCCCGGTCTCACAGCAATAGGTAATAACATCCCCATCTGACATGGATAAAACGCCTGTGCCTCATTTATTATAGGCGTTTGACATTATTTTATTGCCAACAAAATCTTGACACTCTGCCATGGAATAGGATAGTTTAGTGAATTTTATTGATCATTAACCCAAATATAAAAGACAGTGAACGTATGGATGAATCAAACGCACTATTGACGGCAAGACAAGAGAAGCTAAAGGAGATCCGGGATACCGGTATCCCTCTCTATCCCAATGACTTTAAGGTTTCCCACACCGTGGAAGCGTTGCAAAACGTCATTGCTGAAAATCCCGAAGGGCTTGGGGAGAATGGACCTGTGTTTTCGGTCGCAGGAAGGATGATGGCGGTCAACAAGTTTGGAAAGTCGTCGTTTATCCGTTTCAAGGACAGGACTGGCCAGATTCAGGCCTATCTTCAGAAAAACAGGGTCGGTGATGGGGTTTACGATCTGTTTAAAAAACTTGATATCGGCGATTTTGTCGGAATTACCGGCTCACTGTTCCAGACAAGAACCGGCGAGTGGACCCTTTTGGCTGAAAACTTTCGGCTTCTGTCCAAATCCATGCGGCCCCTGCCTGAAAAATTCCACGGCATCAAGGATCCGGAAAAAAGATACCGCCAGCGTTACCTTGACCTTATCATGAACAAGGAGGCAAGGGCTATTTTTACCCGGCGCAGTAAAACCATACGCCTGATGCGGACTTTTTTTGAACAAAGGGATTTCATGGAGGTTGAAACACCCATGATGCAGCCCGTTGCCGGAGGTGCTGAAGCGACTCCTTTCAAGACCTGGCACAACGCCCTTGGCATGGAGCTATTTTTGCGGATTGCTCCGGAACTTTACCTGAAGCGGCTGGTTGTGGGTGGATTTGAACGGGTATTTGAGATCAACCGTAATTTCAGGAATGAAGGCGTGTCTACCCGGCACAATCCTGAGTTTACCATGGTTGAGTTTTACCAGGCCTACGCCACCTATGAAGACCTCATGGACATGACCGAGGTAATGTTCAGGCACTTAGCGCTTGAAGTGACAGGATCTGAAACCATCCAGTATCAGGGAGACTCCATTGATTTTTCAAAATCCTGGGAGCGTCTTCCCATGATGGAATCCCTGGTCAAGATCGGCGGCGTTGACCCGGCCATCCTTGAAGACAGGACGGCCCTTCGTGCCTTTGCAGAAAAGAACAGCATTAATATGACCGACCAGGATCACCACGGAAAGATACTCACCAAGCTTTTTGATCTGCTGGTGGAACCAAAGCTGATTCAGCCGACCTTTATCACGGGATATCCCGTGGAAGTGTCGCCCCTTTCCAGAAAAAGTGAGGCAAACCAAGAGCTTACAGATCGGTTTGAGCTGTTCATTGCGGGCCGGGAGATTGCCAACGGATTCTCTGAGATCAATGATCCGGTTGACCAGCATGAACGTTTCCTTGGTCAGGCAGCCAAACGAAGTAAAGGCGATGTGGAGGCCCATGTCATGGATACCGACTATGTGGAGGCTCTGGAGTACGGCATGCCGCCCACGGCCGGTGAAGGTATTGGCATTGACCGACTTATAATGCTTTTAACAGATTCTGCCTCCATTCGAGAGGTGATTCTGTTTCCCCACATGAAAAATATTGTCTGATCAATGCCCCTTGAATTTTTCATAGCGGCCCGATATCTCAGGGCAAAGCAGCGGGAGGGGTTTATCTCTTTGATTACCCTTCTTTCGGTTGCAGGTGTGACTGTTGGCGTCATGGCCCTTGTGATTGTCATTGCCGTGATGAGCGGTGCAGAATCTGAATTCCGTCGGCGGATTCTGGGTGTGGAACCCCACGTGCTCGTGATGAACCATTCGGGAACGGCCTATGATGTGAACAGCACCATCAAAAGGGCCATGGACGTTCCCGGTGTTGCCGACGTATCCCCCATGGTGTTTGCCCAGACCATGATCCGAACGAGTCATTCGCTTTCAGGCGCAGTTGTTCGGGGGGTGGACCCAGCCGTTTCCTTAAGTCTGGTCAAGGGGTTTACCCCGGAAGAACTTGATCGCTGCCTTGCCCGGGACGGAAATGGCGTTGTTTTGCCTGGAATTATTCTTGGCAAGGAACTTGCCAAGAACCTTGCCATTTCGGTGGGAGATAAAATTGTTCTTATTTCTCCTGGTGGCATGATCTCACCGGTGGGGCATGTCCCGGCTTTGAAGCGGTTCCGGGTGACCGGCATCTTTGAATCAGGTATGTACGAGTATGACAGTTCCCTTGCCTATGTTCACCTCATTGAAGCCCAGAAACTCATGGGTATGGGGGACAGGATTTCGGCCCTTGGCGTATGGGTCAAAGACCTTTTCAAGGCAGACAAAGTCAAGACCGCCCTTGTGGCGGCATTAGATTATCCCTTTTATGGCCGGGACTGGATGGAAATCAACAAGAGCCTGTTCGCAGCCCTGAAGCTTGAAAAAACCGCCATGTTCGTGATCCTGACCCTGATTGTGCTGGTTGCCGCCTTTAATATTGCCTCGGCCCTGATCATGATGGTGATGGAAAAAACCCGGGACATTGCGGTGTTAAAGGCCATGGGTGCCACCGATGCCCTGGTTCGAAAGGTGTTTATGGTCCAGGGAATGGTCGTTGGCATGTTCGGCACTTTTTTGGGAACGGTTTCAGGGGTTGGCGTCTGCCTGTTGCTTGAACGGTATAAATTCATTGAACTTCCCCCTGCCTATCCTTTTTCAACCATCCCGGTGCAGCTTGAATCCATGGACGTTCTCTTCATTGTCCTGTCTGCCATTGCCATCTGTTTTGTTTCAACGATCTATCCGGCCCACAAGGCATCCAGAATGAATCCAGTGGAGGCCCTTCGCTATGGTTAGACAAAAGGGTGAGCGGCTCATGGCCCTTGAAGGCATCTCCAAGGGCTTTAACACAAAGACCACTCGGATTGACATTCTCAATAAAGTGGATTTCACCATTTTACAGGGGGATACCCTGGCAGTTGTGGGGGCCTCTGGTATTGGTAAATCCACCCTGCTTCACATCATTGGTACCCTTGACCGACCCGATCAGGGGCGACTGTTTTTTGGCGATGATGATCTTTTCGGCCTTGACCCGGTGGCCCTTGCTCGGTTCAGGAACCAGTCCATCGGTTTTGTGTTCCAGTTTCATCACCTGCTAAGGGGATTCACGGCAGTGGAAAACGTGATGATTCCCTGCCTGATCGACCGAATGAAACGATTGGACGCCAGAAAAAAGGCCACAACCATTCTTGAAAGGGTCGGTCTCAATGCTCGTCTTGACCATCGGGTCGAAGATCTTTCAGGGGGTGAGCAGCAGCGGGTCGCCCTTGCAAGGGCCCTTGTCATGGAACCCATGCTGCTCCTTGCCGATGAACCAACGGGCAACCTTGACCGAAAAAATTCAGATGCCGTTCACGAACTTCTCGTGGAGTTAAACAGGGAACTTGGCATGACGGTTATTGTGGTGACCCACAACCCCGATCTTGCCGGTCTCATGAACCAGCGGTTAACCCTTAAAGACAGTGAAATAGTGGCCGTTCAATGAACGATAAACCATACAACCACCAAGTTGAGACTGATACTATGAATACAGGTATTTTCAAACGAACAGCCTTTATGGCGATGCTTTTTGTTGTTTTTTTCAGTGTTACCGTTTCTGCCAAAGATAAGATTACCATTGGAATTCTTCCCTTTGCCGTTCATGCCGACAAGACACTGGATAAACTCGAAAAGAGCATTCCACGGATGCTTTCAGAAAAATTTCAGGCTGATGGGGCTGAAACGGTTCTTATTGAGAAGGTGCCGGAAGGGATTGATCTTGGATATAACAAGATCAAAGAGCTGGGGATTCAATACGGGGTAGATCACCTGGTATGGGGCTCTTTGTTCATGGTGGGTGGCCGATTGAGCATTGACGCCCGCCTGGCAGCCACCTTTGATGCACGGCTTCCGGCCGCCTATTTTGCTGAGGCTGAGGGACTTGAAAATCTTTTTTCAGCCGTCAACCGACTCTCCAGTGAAATATCCAGTGTGATTTTTAAACGACAGTTTATCACCGGGGTTAAGCTTGAGGGAAACCGCAGGATCGAGTCCGATGCCGTTCTGAGGATATTGGCGGTCAAACCAGGAGAAATCTTTAATCCGGCCACCCTTTCGGATGATCTTAAAAAGATCTATAAAATGGGCTATTTTGACGATGTCAGAGTGGAGAGTGATGAGCAGGACAAGGGCATTGAACTGATCTTTACCGTTGTTGAAAAACCCAGTGTTCGAAAGCTGAAGATCAAGGGAAACCGGGTGTACGAGGAAAAAGAAATTACCGATGTCATCAGGACCAGTACCGGCTCCATTCTCAATATCTTCAAACTGGATGCCGATGTGGCAAGGGTCAAGGCCCTGTATACGGAAAAGAACTACCATAATTGTGATATTCGTTATCAGACCACTCCCCTTGACAACAATCAGGCCGACATTGAGTTCATCATTGATGAGGGAAACAAGCTCAGGATTGAATCCCTTGTATTTGAAGGGAACAGCTTCTTTTCAGACAAACAGCTCAAAAAGGAGATGAAGACCAAGGAAAAAGGATTTTTCTTCTGGGTCACCTCGTCTGGAGACCTTGATCAGAACGAACTTGACCAGGATGTGTTCAGGTTGGAGTCCTATTACAAGGACCAGGGGTTTGTGGATGCCAGGGTCTCTGACCCAGAGATTGTGTATGGGAAAGAAAGCATTTCCGTTAATTTCAAGATAGATGAAGGGGTTCAGTATCGGATTGGCACCGTTGATTTCAAGGGAGATCTCATCGTTCCGGTTGAGACCCTGACAACGGAAATTAAATCAAGGGGGACTGAGCTTTACTCCAGAAAGCAGCTGAGAAGCGATGTGATCTCGCTTACCGATATCTATGCAGACAAGGGGTATGCCAATGCCGAGGTCTCTCCGCTCATTGGTCGAGACATGGAAAAAAAGATCGTCAACATCACCTTTAATTTAGACAAAAAATCACCGGTTTATTTTGAGCGTATTCTGATCAGCGGGAACACCAAAACCCGGGACAAGGTGATCAGAAGACAGATCAAGGTCTATGAACAGGAGCTATATTCCATGTCAAAGCTCCAGGACAGCGTGAAAAACCTCAGGAGGACCGATTATTTTGAGAATGTCGAGGTAACCACTTCCAAGGGGAGCAAGCCGGACCGGCTGGACGTTCACATGAACATCACGGAAAAACCCACTGGAACATTCAGTTTTGGTGGGGGGTACTCCAGTGAAGATTCCATGTTCGGCATGGTTTCCGTGACCGAGCGTAATCTTTTCGGCAAGGGTCAGGTGGCGACGGTAAGGGCTGAAATTTCCGGTTCCTCCACCAAGTATACCCTGAGCTTTACAGAACCGTGGCTGTTTGATATTCCATTGAGTGCAGGATTTGATCTCTACAACTGGGACAAGGAGTATGACTACTACGACAAGGACAGCAAGGGCGTGGCCCTGAGACTCGGGTACATGATATTTGATTTTACCAGCATCGGTATCAAATATGCTTTTGAAGATTTTACCATTTCCGATGTTGATACAGATTACACCTCTGTTGATGCCGGTACTTATGTGACAAGTTCCTTGACCACCACCTTGAAATATGACTCAAGGAACAAGAGTTTTAATGCCACCGAGGGAATGCTGCATTCGATCTCCATGGAGTATGCCGGCAGGTTCCTGGGCGGAGAGATCGATTTTACCAAATACATTGCTGAATCCGGGGTTCATTTTCCGATTTTCAGTAAACTGACCGGCCTGGTCCATGGGAAGACCGGTTTTCTGGATGACCAATCCAGTGACGATATTGATATTGATTATGAAAAGTTTTATCTGGGCGGCATCAACTCTATACGAGGCTATGACTGGCAGGATATCAATGCCGGTGAAAACAGTGAGGGCAATATCGAGGGCGGTGTCAAGTTTGTTCAGTTCAACTTTGAACTCAACTTTCCACTTCTTGAAGATGTGGGGCTTGCAGGCGTGCTGTTTTATGACTCAGGGGATGTGTTTGCATCTGATGAGGACATCACGTTCAACGACCTCAAGTCAAGCTATGGGGCCGGGATCCGCTGGTATTCACCCATGGGGCCCATCCGGATCGAATACGGCATCACCCTGGACGACACGGATGAGTCAAGTGCAGGAGACAGCCGATGGGAGTTTTCCATGGGCAGCTCATTTTAACCGTTAGGGCCGGGGCCGGAGCGAGGTATCTGCCCTGGCCATAACCAACGATGAAGCGCCGCTGTTTGTAATACTTCGGTGGATGTTTCATTTAAAAAAACGTGATTATTTACAATAAGTAGGGAGGGCACCATGAAAATTACGACTAAAATAGCTTTGGCAACGGCGGTTTTGTTTCTCTGTGGTATCGTTTCAGCCTTTGCAGCAGACAAATCTAAGATCGGCATCATTAATTTCCAGAAGATTCTTGTCACCTCAAGCTCTGGAAAGATTGCAAAAGAAGAGATCAATAAAAAGGGTAAGGAGATGGAAACCGCCCTTAAAGCTAAAGGCGAGGAGCTTGAGGAGCTTAAAAAAACAATTGAACGTGAAGCCCTTGTCATGAGCAAGGAAAAACGGGATGAAAAAGAGCGTGAGTTCCGAATCAAGGTCAACGATTTTAAGACATTGCAGACCCAGTACAGGGAAGACTTTAAAGCTTTTGAGGCCGGGTTCATCAAAAAGATCAACAAGGATGTACTGGTCATTGCCCAGACCTTGGGAAAAGAGGGGGGATACACCCTTATTCTTGAGCAGAACGCTGCAGGTGTGGTCTATTTTGCCGACGCCCTTGATATGACCGATAAGGTTATTGATGCGTTCAACAAGAGCAGTGCAAAGCAGGCCAAGTAGACCGGATCCATGAAATCTTTTTTTAAATTTATTCTAAAAGACCTTGCAGCAATGCTTGACGGTGAGGTGGTAGGCAACGCACAACTTGAGGTTTCGGGCTGCGCTTCCTTTGGGGAGGCAGCCCATCTCGACATTACCTTTGCCGATGACCCCAGGTTTTTGAATCGGCTGGATCAGACCCGTGCCGGTGCAGTCATCGTTCCCTGGGATTTCACTGGTTTTGATCGTGAAACCCTGACTTGTTCCCTTGTTCGGTCAAAAAATCCAAGGCTTCATTTTTTCAGGATCGTTGAACGGTTTAATCCTGCGAAAAAGACCGTGCCCGGCATCGCACCCACGGCCACCATTGGTAAAAATTTTGCCGGTGGAAAGGGGATCACCATTGCCCCAGGGGTCACCATTGGCGACAATGTCACCCTTGGAGATCATGTCCAACTCATGGCCGGGGTCTTTGTGGGCGACAATGTCACCATGGGTAGCTATACCATTGTCAAACCCAATGTCACTATTATGGACAAGACCATGATCGGTCAGGGTGTGATCATCCATCCGGGAACGGTCATCGGCAGTGATGGTTTCGGGTTTACCCCAAGCCGGGGTATCCATGAAAAGCTCATCCATGCGGGGTTTGTCCAGATCGATGACCAGGTGGAAATTGGTGCCTGCAACACCATTGATCGTGGAACCCTGGGACGGACCTGGTTACAAAGTGGTGTTAAGACCGACAATCTGGTTCATATTGCCCACAATGTGGTCATCGGTGAAAATACGCTTATCGTGGCCCAGGTGGGTATTGCAGGATCGACCACACTTGGAAAGAATGTCATTGTTGCCGGCAAAGCCGGAATTTCCGGACATCTTACCATTGGCGACAATGCCATTGTTGGTCCGGGTGCAGGTGTTGTATCGGATGTTCCTCCGGGTGAGATCGTCTCAGGCGTTCCCCAGATGCCCCATAAACTCTGGCTCAAGGTCGGTCGAATAATCCCAAGACTTCCCGATATCAGAAAGCGGCTTCTGGCCCTTGAAAAGCGGGTGAACAGTAAGGAGAGTACCCCATGAGTGTTTCAACGCTTATTCATCCCACGGCAATCATTGATCCCGGAGCAGAAATCGATGCCAACGTCTCCATTGGTCCCTATGCCATCATCAAGGGTGATGTTTGTATCGGTTCTGGTACCCAGATCGGCCCCTACACCACCATTGATCAGTATGTTACCATTGGAAGTGACTGTCGGATCTTCCAGTATGCCTCCATTGGTGCGGCACCCCAGGATCTGAAATACCACGGTGAACGAACCTACCTCAAGGTCGGTCGTGGTACAGTAATCCGCGAGTTTGTGACCATCAACCGGGGCACGGAGTTTGGTGGAGGGGTTACCGAAGTGGGGGAAGAAAACTATCTTATGGCTTACACCCACATTGCCCATGACTGCAAAACCGGTAACAGGGTTATCCTTGCCAACAATTCGACCCTTGCCGGACACATTGAGCTTGGAGACAACGTCACCGTGGGTGGACTTGTTGCCGTGCATCAGTTTGTCAGAGTCGGAGACTTTGCCTATATCGGCGGAAAATCGGCCGTTGTAAAGGATATTCCTCCCTATGTGATTGCCGCAGGCGACAGGGCAACTCTCCACGGGTTGAACAATGTGGGATTGAAGCGGCATCATTTTTCCAAGGCCACTCTTCAGGAGCTCAAAAAGGCATACAGGATTGTTTTTCGAATCGGGCTCACCGTGAAACAGGCAACAGAGCGTGTCAAAGCCGAGGTCGAACAGATTCCCGAGGTGATCAATTTCATGACCTTTATCCAGGAATCCAACCGGGGTGTGACCCGATAATGCCATGAAGATCGGACTCATTGCTGGCGGCGGTCAGTTTCCCCTGTTGTTTGCAAAAAAGGCGAAAATCAAGGGATATGAAATCCATGCGGTTGCCTATGTTAACGAGGCCTCCACGGACCTTTCTGATCATGTGGACACCATTCAGTGGATGCACCTGGGTCAGGTTGGACGCATGCTGACGTTTTTTAAACGTCAGGAAATTGCCCAGGCCGTGATGCTCGGGAGCGTTAAAAAAACCCGGATTTTTACGGATATCAAACCGGATCTCAAGGCCCTGGCCTTTATTGCACGTATGGGCCATACCCACGATGACTCCATTCTGCGGGCCTTTGCAGACTTGCTTGAGAGTCAGGGTGTCACAATCAAACCCTCGACATTCCTTCTGCCCGAGCTTGTTTCCCCCAGGGGGTGCTGGACAAAGCGCAGGCCGGGACGGTCGGAAAAAAAAGACATTCGAACCGGCTGGCGTATTGCCAGGGAGATCGGCAGGCTGGATGTGGGTCAGGCCATTGTCATCGGAAACGGTACCGTGCTTGCCGTTGAAGCGGCAGACGGAACTGACGCCACCATTCGTAGGGGGGGGCTCCTTGGAGGGGGGGGGAGCGTTCTTGTGAAACTTTGTAAACCCGGTCAGGACCGGCGGTTTGATTTGCCGTCCACCGGGGTTGAAACCATACAGGCCATGGTTGATTCCGGTGTGTCCGTTCTGGTGCTTGAGGCGGAAAGGAGCATTTCCTTTGACAGGGAACAGATGACGGCCCTTGCCGATGAACATGGGATTGCCATAGTTGCCATGGCCGAGGATGAGTTCCAATGACCCAAGATGTGGGTCCAGAACCCCGACCTTTTCATGTCATGATTCTTGCCGGAGAGCCCTCCGGGGATCTCCATGGGGCAAACCTTGTCCGATCCATGAAACGCCTTGACCCCTCCCTTTCCATCAACGGCATTGGCGGAGATCTGATGGCGGCCCAGGGCATGGAACTTTTTTTTCACATCAGAAGCCTCTCCGTCATGGGGGTGACCGAGGTGATCCGTCAGTTCAAGGTCATTAACCGTGCTTTTAATCGTTTCAGGCAACGGGTGAGGACCACAAAACCAGACCTTGTCATTCTTATTGATTATCCCGGATTTAACCTCCGGGCCGCGGCATTTGCCAAAAAGAACGGAGTGCCGGTCCTCTATTATATCACCCCAAAGGTGTGGGCCTGGAAAAAGTCGCGCCTTAGGACCATGAGACGGGTGGTTGACCATGCTGCATTGATTTTTCCCTTTGAACTGCCCCTGTTTAAACAGGCTGGCATTGCCTCAACCTTTGTGGGTCATCCCCTTCTGGATTGTTACCCTGAAACCACGGCAAGACAGATCCCCTTAGATGACGCCCCCTTTGTTGTTGGACTTCTTCCCGGTTCAAGGGAGAATGAAATTTCAGCCCTGTTGGCGCCCATGGTTCAAGCGGCCCTGTTGATCCGGAAACAAGATAAAAAGGTCAGGTTTCTTGTTTCCCTGGCAGCAACCGTTGATCCGGGTCGGATTCTTGAGACCATTGATACCTGCAATAAAAAATTTCCCGGCCAACAGCCGTTGTTTGGTGCAGTCAAAGGCCCCTGTCAGACCCTATTCGACCAGTGTGATCTGCTCATTGCAGCCTCTGGAACAGTCACTCTGGAGGCAGCCATCTGTGGCGTTCCCATGATTATTGTTTACCACCTTTCCCGGGTGAGTTATTTCATTGCCAGAATTTTTGTCCGGATAAAACATGTGGGCCTTGCAAACATCATTGCAAACGAGCAGATTGTGCCTGAACTTCTCCAGGACGATGCAACTGCTGAAAATATTGCCCGAACGGCCCTGACTCTTTTAAACAGGCAAACCCTTGGGCATATGCGAACACGGCTGTTGATGGTCCGAAAACGCCTCGGGGGGCAAGGCGCTGCCTACCGCACGGCAAGGCTTGCCCTGGAGCTTTTGAGATCCCGCAACCTTTCGGGCAATAAAAGTTGAAGGCTTTGTGCTTGAAAGTTATTGTTTTTTTTCGCTATTTTCTGATATAACCATTGCACTGGACCCGGGCGCCAGGAACAGATCTGTACTTTATGCCTGATTTAAAAAATAGGAAGCGTTAAACCCATGGCCACCCAGTTAATTTTTCTTGTTGTCTGTCTTATTTTGTCCGCTTTTTTCTCGTCTTCGGAAACAGCGCTCTTTTCCATTTCCAAGGTAAGGGCGCTTCACCTTGCCAAGGAAGGCGGGAAACTTGATCAGCTCATCCTTCGCATGAAAAGAGATTCTCACAGTCTGTTGACCACCATCCTCATTGGCAACAACCTTGTCAACATCGGTGGATCATCCCTTGCTACGGCCATTGTGATGGAAAAATTCAGTTCCAATGCCGTGGGCATTGCAACGGGTGTCATGACCTTTCTAATTCTCGTATTTGGAGAAATTTTTCCCAAATCCTTTGCCACCCATAACAACGTGGTTGTGGCAAGGATCGTCATCTATCCGATTTTCTGGCTGTCAAAGCTTTTCTTCCCCATCATTATTATTTTGAACTTTATTCCAAAGGTCCTCGGCCCCTATACTAATAAACCTGCGGTAACCGAAGATGAACTCATGACCATGGTGGAGGTGGTTGAAGAGGGGGGCGAGATTAAAGAGGGAGAGCGGCAGCTTATTTCAAATATCTTTGAATTTGACGATACCTGTGCTTCAGAGATTATGACACCCCGTGCCGATATGTATACGATTGATATTGAAGATCCTGTTGATATACAGGCGATCATTCGATCGGGTTTTTCAAGGATTCCTGTGATCGAGGAGAGCATTGACAATGTTGTGGGCATCCTCAACGTCAAGGACCTTTTTGCAAGTTACCACAAATATTGTACGTCAAATCACACCTCCTCCTTTGATGTCAAGGAGATCATGAGGGGTCCTTATTTTGTTCCTGAATCTAAGAAGATCGATTCCCTGCTCCACGAGTTCAAGCAGAAGAAAAACCACATCGGTATCGTTATTGATGAGCATGGGGGTGTTGAAGGTCTTGTCACCATGGAGGATGTACTTGAAGAGCTTGTGGGTGAGATCAGTGATGAAACCGATCACCTTGATCCCCATGTGGTGAAACTCAAGGACAAACGGTGGGTGGTGCTTGGGAAGACAGACATTGATGAGGTCAATAAAAAACTCGGACTCACCATTGAAGATTCAAACAATTACGACACCTTTTCAGGTTATATATTAGAGCGCATTGGAAGGATTCCAGAAGTTGGGGAAAGTATTCAAATTGATTCCTACACGGTAACGGTCAAGGAAAAGGACGGCAACAGGATCAAAACCTTTGTGTTTAAAAAATAAACAAAAAGGGGTTGACTTTGTTTAAAGGTGCCTGTAACGTGCTCCGCACAACTGAAGTAATTGCAGGCGAATGGGTTTTTAAAGGAAAATAAATTTACAGTGAACTTTATTTTTACAGGCATGATGTATTTCTATTTTAGGAGCTTTTTTAAGAAAGGCCTGCCTGTGGTGCACTGAACGAGACGATAATCATCAGAATCAAAAGTGATAAGCCGCAGCAGACCAAAGGTCTCTGCGGCTTTTTTGTTTTTAAGGAGGAACCATGTCAGGCACAGGCGAACCGGATCCAGTTTCCAGGGGGCTGAAAAAAGAGCTGGCGCAATTTCGGGCCGAAATTGATACCATTGATGATACAATGGTCGGACTCATTAATCAACGCCTTGAGATTGGAAAAAAAATCGGAGGAATCAAGCAGGTCATAGGGTCAGAGGTTGTAGATCAGCAGCGGGAGAACAAGATTTTTGAACGCCTTTCCCGCATCAACCAGGGGCCCTGTGACGACGATCTGCTCCGTCATCTCTTCAGTGTCATCATGACGGCAACCCGTCAGATACAACGGACCCGGCGGATTTCATACCTGGGTCCCGAGGCAAGCTACACCCACATTGCCTCTTTGAATCATTTCCGCCATTCAGGCCAGTTTGTCCATGAGACAACCATCCGGGATGTGTTTAAGCAGGTAGAAAAAAAAGAGAGCAACTATGGAGTGGTGCCTGTTGAAAATTCCATTGAAGGTGCGGTCAATCATACCCTTGACCTGTTCTATGAGTTTGACCTGAACATTGAAGCCGAGCATTATGAACCCATTTCCCATGATCTTCTCTCCCTGTCCGGTGACCTTAACAGCATCAAAACGGTTTACTCCCACATCCAGGCCCTTGCCCAATGCCGGAACTGGCTCCAGAAACGATTACCAGGGGTAACAATCGTGGAGGCCCCCTCCACATCCCAGGCCGCAAGGATTGCTGCAAAGGAGAAGGGGGCGGCTGCCATTGCAAGTTCCAGGGCTGCCCACATCTATAACCTTCAGGTGGTTGAGTCCAGTATCGAGGATCTTTCCGGTAATGTTACCCGATTCCTTGTGATCGGCCGGGATCGAGTGAAAAAAACAGGCAGGGACAAAACATCTGTGATTTTTGCAACCGCCCATGTGCCCGGGTCCTTGTTTAAGGTGCTTGAACAGGTCAACCTTGCCGGACTCAACATGGCAAAGCTTGAATCCAGACCCACCCGCCACCAGAACTGGAGCTATTATTTCTTCATGGACATTGAGGGACATATGGACGATGAAATTGTTCGTACCACCATTGAAAAGATGAAGGCAAACTGTCTTTACCTGAAGCTTCTTGGTTCATATCCTGTATTTAAGGCACAATAAAAACATAAGGTGTGAGCAAAAATGTTGAATTCAGATACGCGTTTATATGCCCTTTTCGGAGATCCGGTTGCCCACTCACTTGGGCCTGTCATGCACAATGCTGCCTTTCAAAAGGCCAATATCAATGGGGTTTACCTTGCCTTTAGGGTGCCACGGATTGATGATGCCATTGCGTCCATGAAAGCCCTTGGTATTGCGGGTGCTTCTGTCACCATTCCCCACAAGGAAACGGTGATTCCCCTGCTTGACAGGATAGACCCCCTTGCCCGTGGTATGGGGGCGGTAAACACCATCATCAACCGGGACGGCATGCTGTTTGGCTATAACACCGACTGTATGGGAGCCGTTGACCCCCTTGAGGGAGTGTGTGACCTTAAGGGGCGGCGGGTTGTGGTTTTGGGTGCCGGCGGGGCTGCCAGAGCCGTTGCCTTTGGGATCAGACAACAAGGAGCGATTCCCTTTATTGTGAACCGTTCAATAAAAAGGGGCCGAACCCTGGCAGATGAACTTGGGGCTGCATTTATTCCAAAGGCGGATATTGCCACCGTAGATCCTGATATAATTGTCAATGCAACCGCCATTGGAATGGCCCCTGACAATGATGCCATTCCCCTTGACCCTGAAATTTTGAAACCTGGCATGGTTGTCATGGATATCGTGTACACACCGGTGAGAACCGCATTGATAAAGGCTGCCGCTGAACGAGGGTGCACCGTTATCGACGGGATGGCCATGTTTGTCAACCAGGGTGCCCTTCAATTTGAACTTTTTACCGGTAAAAAAGCACCCATTCAAACAATGAAGTCTGTGTTGCTCAAGGCTTTGGAGAAAAGATGAAACAGATAAAAACGAGAAAACTGAACCCATGTTCGGTGGTGGTTCCCGGATCTAAGAGCATTTCCCATAGAATGGTGATCTGTGCGGCCCTGGCGTCGGGGGAATCAACGGTGGATAACTTGTTGAACAGTGAGGATATCCGGTTGACCATGGACGCCCTTGCCTGCATGGGCGCATCCTTTGAGAACAAGGGTGAAAATATTTATTCCATCCAAGGATTTGGCGGAATGCCAGGTCCTTTTGCAGACCCCATTTATCTCGGAAATTCAGGCACATCCATGCGCCTTATAGCAGGGATTGCGGCCCTGGGCGATTCTCCCTACCACCTTTGTGGGGATGATCGGATGTCCCAAAGACCAATGGAGGCGTTGTTGTCTTCGCTGAAAATGATCGGCATTGATGCGGCAGCTCTCCATGGTAAGGGCTGCCCCCCTGTTGTGATTAAGGGGGGTAACCGTCGGGGAGGTGCTGTGACCCTGGACTGTTCAACCAGCAGCCAATACCTTTCATCCTTGATGATGATCGGTCCGTTCTTCAAGGATGGGCTCGATATCACCCTCACATCTTTACCTGTGTCTTCGCCCTATATTGATTTAACATTGGAGGTCATGTCAAAGTTCCAGGTAAAGGGCCAGCGGCTCGCCCCGACCCGGTTCAAGGTCAATGGCGGTCAGGTCTATGTCCCTGGGCATTTTTCCGTTGAGCCGGATTTGTCCAATGCAAGTTATTTTTGGGCGGCAGGGGCTGTATCAGGGGCTCCTGTGACGGTAATGGGTGCCACACAAACTTCTTCCCAGGGGGATCTTGCCTTTGTCCATATCCTGGAACGAATGGGGTGTAAGGTAGACACAACGGACAGGGGTATCACGGTCCAGGGCAATGGTCTGAGGGGGATTGAGGTGGACATGGGCGACTGTCCGGATGTGGCTCCCACCCTTGCCGTTGTGGCGGCCTTTGCAGAGGGAACCACCCGGATTGTTAACGTTGCCCATTTAAGGGCCAAGGAGTGTGACCGCATTGACGCGGTTGTGTCTCAGCTCGGGAGAATGGGCGTCCATGCCGACCAGGGAGCTGACTGGCTTTCGATTACCGGCACAGCTGCTGGGCATGGGACAGGTGGTATGGGCTCAGGGCAGGATGATTTCAATCATGGACTTTCAATCCACGGCGCGTCCATCGATACATTCAACGACCACAGAATCGCCATGGCCTTCAGCGTTGCAGGACTCATGGTCGACAATGTCATCATTGAAAATGAATCCTGTGTGGGTAAATCCTTTCCAACCTTTTGGGAGGTATTTGAAACCCTGCAATGAATGTAATTCTGATCGGATATCGATGTACTGGAAAGAGCACCACGGGTAAGGAGCTTGCCCGCATCATGGAGATCCCGTTCGTTGACACGGACCATATTATTGAACAAACCATGCGGTCAACGGTTGCGGCCATTGTTGCCGACCATGGCTGGGCCCGGTTCAGGAAAATTGAATCCCAGGTGCTCAAGGGTGTCCTGGCCGCCGAATCCATGGTGATTGCAACGGGCGGGGGTATTATCCTTGACAACAATAACGTTCTGGCCATGGGCTCGGCCGGGACCGTGGTCTGGCTCAGGGCATCCAGTGACACCATATTAAGGCGGATGTCCCAGGATGTGGCCACACCTGAATTACGGCCATCCCTGACGGACAAATCCCTTGAAGTTGAAATAATAGAAACCCTGGAGTTCCGGACTCCACTTTACAGGAGTGCAGCTGATATGGTGATTGATACTGACCTGGCGGATTCTGCTGAAATAGCCGCAACGATAAAAAGGAAACTTGATAATGGCAGGTAGCAGTTTTGGAACGTGTTTCAGGGTGACCACCTGGGGAGAATCCCACGGCAGGGCTATCGGCGTGGTTGTAGATGGTTGTCCTCCCGGGATTTGTCTGGACGAGGCCAGGATCCAGGCGGACCTTGATCGTAGAAGACCGGGCCAGACGTCTGCAAGCACCTCAAGAAAAGAGCCGGACATACCGGTTATTCTTTCGGGGGTATTTGAAGGCATGACCACCGGCACCCCCATCATGATCGAGATTAAAAACAGGGATGCAGATTCAAGGGCCTACTCAGACATTGCCAGGGTGTTCAGGCCAGGTCACGGGGATATTACCTACCATGCCAAATATGGCATACGTGATTTCCGGGGGGGCGGCAGGGCCTCGGCCCGGGAAACCGCATCAAGGGTGGCGGCAGGTGCCGTGGCCCAGGCCATTCTGGACGGTTACGGCATCAGGATCGATACCTGCACCCTTGCACTTGGGGGGGTAAGGGCTGAAAAGATCGACTGGAACGAAACCCGAAACAACCGGTTTGAATGTCCGGATCCATCAATGGTTGCGGCCATGGAGACCAGGGTAAAAGAGGTAAAAGGGCAGGGCGATTCCATTGGCGGGGTTGTGGAGATCAGGGTGACCAACGTCCCCCCGGGCCTTGGCGAGCCGGTGTTTGAAAAGCTTGATGCCATGCTTGCAGGGGCACTCATGGGCATTGGGGCGGTCAAGGCCGTTGAAATAGGGGCTGGCTGCGGGGCAGCACAGATGACAGGCTCACAGAATAACGACCAGATATTGAGTAAGACCCAGCCCCCTGGTGGTGATTTCTCGAAAGAGCATTTAAACATTGTCAACGCCGTTGTGGGACAACAATTTCAAACCAACAACAGCGGTGGCATTCTTGCCGGAATTTCCAATGGCGATGAAATTATTGCCAGGGTCCATGTAAAACCCATACCCTCGATTACAATGGAGCAGCAAACCGTTGATGAAACGGGCAGACAGACCCTTGTCTCCACCCGGGGGCGCCATGATGTGTCGGCCATTCCACGGATTAATCCCGTGTGCAAGGCCATGGTTGCCATTGTGCTGGCAGATCTTCTTCTTCGTCAGAAAACCCTTCGGTGAACTCTGTTGACAAGAAACTATGGACAGGTTGTGACCGTTTGACACATCCTTTCTGATTCCTGTGTCATTTTTATCTGATTTATTTCAGATAGATATGGATTGTGTTATTTTTTGATTAAAAAAGAGTTGACATGGTAATTAAATCCATGTAGATTTATCGAGTCTTTGGGGAGAAGCGTTTCCACAAAGACATTTTGTATCTGGATGATAGTTGATCTTTGAAAACTGGTTAGTGACAAAAGAGACGAAGCGTGTCTTTTGAGTGCTGTGAAAGCACACAAAAGATATTCAAAGAATTTAACTGGAGAGTTTGATTCTGGCTCAGAATGAACGCTGGCGGCGTGCTTAACACATGCAAGTCGAACGAGAAAGGGATTGCTTGCAATCCTGAGTAGAGTGGCGCACGGGTGAGTAACACGTGGATAATCTACCTTTGAATCCGGGATAACTGTTCGAAAGAATCGCTAATACCGGATGAAGTCAGTCTTTCCTTGGAAGGATTGATGAAAGACAGCCTCTTCTTGAAAGCTGTTGTTTGAAGATGAGTCCGCGCACCATTAGTTAGTTGGTGGGGTAACGGCCTACCAAGACATTGATGGTTAGCTGGTCTGAGAGGATGATCAGCCACACTGGAACTGACACACGGTCCAGACTCCTACGGGAGGCAGCAGTGAGGAATTTTGCGCAATGGGGGCAACCCTGACGCAGCAACGCCGCGTGAGTGAAGAAGGCCTTTGGGTCGTAAAACTCTGTCAATGGGGAAGAAGTTATTGCATATTAATAGTATGTCGTATTGACGGTACCCATGAAGGAAGCACCGGCTAACTCCGTGCCAGCAGCCGCGGTAATACGGGGGGTGCAAGCGTTATTCGGAATTATTGGGCGTAAAGGGCACGCAGGCGGTCTTGCCAGTCAGATGTGAAAGCCCGGGGCTCAACCCTGGAAGTGCATTTGAAACTACAAGACTTGAGTACGGTAGAGGAAAGGGGAATTCCTGGTGTAGAGGTGAAATTCGTAGATATCAGGAGGAACACCGGTGGCGAAGGCGCCTTTCTGGACCGAAACTGACGCTGAGGTGCGAAGGCGTGGGTAGCGAACAGGATTAGATACCCTGGTAGTCCACGCAGTAAACGTTGTATACTAGGTGTAGCGGGTATTGACCCCTGCTGTGCCGGAGCTAACGCATTAAGTATACCGCCTGGGAAGTACGGTCGCAAGACTAAAACTCAAAGAAATTGACGGGGGCCCGCACAAGCGGTGGAGCATGTGGTTTAATTCGACGCAACGCGCAGAACCTTACCCAGACTTGACATCCTGAGAATCTGTTAGAGATATTAGAGTGCCTTCGGGAACTCAGAGACAGGTGCTGCATGGCTGTCGTCAGCTCGTGTCGTGAGATGTTCGGTTAAGTCCGGCAACGAGCGCAACCCCTATCTTCAGTTGCCAGCACATCATGGTGGGAACTCTGAAGAGACTGCCCCGGTTAACGGGGAGGAAGGTGGGGATGACGTCAAGTCCTCATGGCCCTTATGTCTGGGGCTACACACGTGCTACAATGGTATGTACAACGGGCAGCGAACCTGCGAAGGTGAGCGAATCCCTGAAAGCATATCCCAGTCCGGATTGGAGTCTGCAACTCGACTCCATGAAGTTGGAATCGCTAGTAATCGTGGATCAGCATGCCACGGTGAATACGTTCCCGGGCCTTGTACACACCGCCCGTCACACCATGAGAGTTGATTGTACCCGACGTCATTGGGCCAACCCTTCGGGGGGGCAGGTGCCTAAGGTATGGTTGATAATTAGGGTGAAGTCGTAACAAGGTAGCCGTTGGGGAACCAGCGGCTGGATCACCTCCTTTCTAAGGAAAGAAATACAATACAGAAGACATGCAAGTCTTGGTCACTAACCGGTTTTGAGGGATCAATTTAATTGATTCTTTGTTCTTTGACAATCTGTTGAAAGTTAAAATGAAACAACATGACCCAGAGGAATGGTCGCGTTCGGATAATATCTGGACAAGGGATTCCAATGGTGTTGTATCGTATAACAAACAGGAATAGAAGCTTTTGTAAATTTTTTTACAGGGGTGAAATTTTCTGTGATGTTGTATCTGTATATTTGCATTAAAGCGTTTAAACTTAATTTGTGGTTTTATAGTGGCTAAGCTATAAAGGGCAAACGGTGGATGCCTTGGTGCCGGGAGGCGATGAAAGACGTGGAAAGCTGCGATAAGCTTCGGGGAGTTGCTTAACAAACTTTGATCCGGAGATTTCTGAATGGGGAAACCTGTCATGGTAAATACTGTGACATGTTCAGGTGAATACATAGCCTGATCAGGCCAACGGGGAGAACTGAAACATCTTAGTACCCCCAGGAAGAGAAAGTAAAAACGATTTTCCTAGTAGCGGCGAGCGAACGGGAAACAGCCCAAACCTGCCATGTGTGATAGCCCGAAGGCGTTGCATGTCAGGGGTCGTGGGATCTGAATTGTACCTGTTTCGGAAGGTGCGGAGAGTTACAAAGGTGATGTGTAGTCGAACGGACTGGAAAGTCCGGCCATAGCAGGTGACAGCCCTGTAGACGAAATGTATCGCTCTCTCTTTTCAGACACCCAAGTACTGCGGAACACGAGAAATTCTGTGGGAATTTGTGAGGACCATCTCATAAGGCTAAATACTACCCGGCAACCGATAGTGAACCAGTACCGTGAGGGAAAGGTGAAAAGTACCCCTGTGAGGGGAGTGAAATAGTACCTGAAACCGTTTGCCTACAAGCAGTGGGGGCTATGGCATTAGCCATAGTGACCGCGTGCCTTTTGCATAATGAGTCAGCGAGTTACTTAATGTAGCAAGGTTAAGCCGTGAGGTGTAGCCGCAGGGAAACCGAGTCTTAACAGGGCGGCAAGTTGCATTGAGTAGACCCGAAACCAGGTGATCTAGCCATGGCCAGGTTGAAGCGCGAGTAAAATCGCGTGGAGGACCGAACCCATATAGGTTAAAAACTATTGGGATGAGCTGTGGTTAGGGGTGAAAGGCCAAACAAACCTGGAAATAGCTGGTTCTCTCCGAAATATATTTAGGTATAGCCTCACATGTTTCTCATCGGGGGTAGAGCACTGGATGGGCTAGGGGTCTCACCAGATTACCAAACCTAACCAAACTCCGAATACCGATGATGTAAAGTGTGGGAGTCAGCCCGCGGGAGCTAAGTTCCGCGGACGAGAGGGAAACAACCCAGACCGCCAGCTAAGGTCCCCAAGTCTATGTTAAGTGGGGAAGGATGTGGAAATGCCCAGACAATCAGGAGGTTGGCTTAGAAGCAGCCATCCTTTAAAGAAAGCGTAATAGCTCACTGATCGAGTGGTTCTGCGCCGAAAATGTAACGGGGCTCAAACATAGCACCGAAGCTGCGGATAGAAATTTATTTCTATGGTAGGAGAGCGTTGTGTAAGTATTGAAGCGTGACTGTAAGGTCATGTGGAGTTTACACAAGAGACCATGCTGACATGAGTAGCGATAAAGGGGGTGAGAAACCCCCTCGCCGATAGCCCAAGGATTCCTGAGTAAAGCTAATCTTCTCAGGGTTAGTCGATCCCTAAGCCGAGGCCGAAAGGCGTAGGCGATGGAAAACAGGTTAATATTCCTGTACCACCGAGTTATCGTTTGAGAGAAGGGGGGACGCAGGAGGGCAAGTCATCCGTCTGCTGGAATAGGCGGTTCAAGCTGGTAGGCTTAAGGAGCAGGCAAATCCGTTCCTTTTTAAGGCCGAGAAGCGATGAGGAGGGATCTGATCCCATAAACTGACTGCACCCATGCTGCCAAGAAAAGCCTCTATCGAGATAACAGGTGATCGTACCAAAACCGACACAGGTAGGCAGGGAGAGTATCCCGAGGCGCTTGAGAGAACCCTGGTTAAGGAACTCGGCAAAATGATACCGTAACTTCGGGATAAGGTATGCCCCCCCGTGTTAGAAGACTTGCTCTTCAAAGCGTGGGAGGGTCGCAGAGAAACGGCGGTAGCGACTGTTTACTAAAAACATAGGACTCTGCAAAGTCGTAAGACGAGGTATAGGGTCTGACGCCTGCCCGGTGCCGGAAGGTTAAGGGGATTTGTTAGCGCAAGCGAAGCTTTGAACCGAAGCCCCGGTAAACGGCGGCCGTAACTATAACGGTCCTAAGGTAGCGAAATTCCTTGTCGGGTAAGTTCCGACCTGCACGAATGGCGTAACGACTTCCGCACTGTCTCAACCAGGGACTCAGCGAAATTGGAATGGCGGTGAAGATACCGTCTACCCGCGAAAAGACGGAAAGACCCCGGCACCTTTACTACAGCTTGACATTGGATTTTGGTACATGATGTGCAGGATAGGTGGGAGACTTTGAAGCGGGCACGCAAGTGTTCGTGGAGTTACCCTTGAAATACCACCCTTCATGTACTATGGTTCTAACGTGGGTCCCTTACCGGGATTACGGACAGTGTCTGGCGGGTAGTTTGACTGGGGCGGTCGCCTCCCAAAGAGTAACGGAGGCGCGCGAAGGTTCCCTCAGGCTGATTGGAAACCAGCTTAAGAGTGTAAAGGCATAAGGGAGCTTGACTGCGAGAGAGACATTTCGAGCAGGTAGGAAACTAGGTCTTAGTGATCCGGCGGTTCTGTATGGAAGGGCCGTCGCTCAACGGATAAAAGGTACGCCGGGGATAACAGGCTTATCGCCCCCAAGAGTTCACATCGACGGGGCGGTTTGGCACCTCGATGTCGGCTCATCACATCCTGGGGCTGGAGCAGGTCCCAAGGGTTTGGCTGTTCGCCAATTAAAGTGGTACGTGAGCTGGGTTTAAAACGTCGTGAGACAGTTTGGTCCCTATCTTTCGTGGGCGTAGGATATTTGAGGAGATCTGTTCCTAGTACGAGAGGACCGGAATGGACGAACCAATGGTGTTCCTGTTGTCGTGCCAACGGCATTGCAGGGTAGCTAAGTTCGGAACGGATAACCGCTGAAAGCATCTAAGCGGGAAGCCAACTTCAAGATTAGATATCCCATCACGCAAGTGACTAAAGACCCCTTGAAGACTACAAGGTTGATAGGCCGGGTGTGTAAGCACAGTAATGTGTTCAGCTAACCGGTACTAACAGGTCGTGAGGCTTAGCCACTAACTACAAACCCTTTTAGGTTTGAACGCTTTAATGCGGATATACAGAAAATACTTTCAGCAGATTAGGGTCAGATTTAAAATCTGTCCCGTATATTGCCAAGTTTAATCCGGTGGCAATGGCAGAGGTGCCACACCCGTTCCCATCTCGAACACGGAAGTTAAGACCTCTAGCGCCGATGGTACTGCAGGGGAGGCCCTGTGGGAGAGTAGGACGCCGCCGGGTTATTTTTATAAAGCCCTGACCATACATAACCGTATGGTCAGGGCTTTTTTTATTTGGAAAGAGGCCCCTGCCTTTTTGGGGTTTCTTTTGTGGATGACTTCTGTGCTTTGTCTGTGTCAGCTGTGGATGAATAGGTCAACCAATCACCCGGTCAAAGTCAAGAAGGCTCTTCTTAATCTGATGAGGCCCAAATTCACACCAACCAAAAAGATGCGATACTTGGTTACAGTTTGTCCCCCCCCCCCCCCCCAGACTTTTAATAATAGTCCACTCCCTGACAGAAACAATTATGGGAGCGGACTATGAATACAAGTCCTTGCTTTTTGAGGCCAGGTTCAACCAACGACTAATACCATCATTGGTGACCTCGGTATTACTCATTTGGATCAAGAAGATTATTCTATTACAATAGTTTTCTGGGCATTTCCAATGATACCAGTAGCGTTGACCCAAGCACTATCTCTTTGCCTTGCATTCTGGAGGCAGGTAGGATAATCTTGAATATTGATTTTTAGGTAAATACAATCTGGTTTAAAATAGTTTGGATAGTGTCCATTTCTCAGGGACTAATGACAATTAGTTATGGCGAGAATGTTAAAAAAAAGAGATATTTTGGCTTGCAATTCTCGCGACTCAACAGTGGCCGGTGTAAGCCATAGAAGTTAATGTAAAGTAAAAAATCAATTGGAGAAAAGTATGGAACTCTCATTAATAGTAGCCATAATTTCAGCAATTGTTGCAATATTCAGTGCCATTTTGTCGATTAGAGGCCAGTTAACAATTGAAAGAGAAAAAGCAAAGATAAAAGAAAGAGACGATGAACGAAAAAAAAGAGATCAGATTGAGTTGATTATCGCAAAATACCGTGAACCATTAATACAAGCTGCTTTTGACCTTCAAAGTAGAATATATAATATTATACGACAAGAATTTTTACAGATATACTATGTAAATGGTAATGAACGAGAAAAACTATATTCAATTGAGAATACATTGTACCTTTTTTCTCAGTACTTTGCCTGGACTGAAATTATAAGAGTTGAGGTTCAATATTTAGATTTGGGCGAAGAAAAAGCAACTCAAACTATGACTAATCTACTTGATCAAATACGTCATTTGTTTGCCAATGACAGTTTCGAAAAACTGTTTCTCGTATTCAAAGGCGAGCAACGAGCCATCGGCGAACAGATGATTATGAGTTATGGCGGCGATTATCAGTGTGTTGGCTTTGCATCTTTTCTCGCAATAGATAATAAACAATTTCAAGAATGGCTAAGTATTTTAAGAAATGATTTGATTACATTATCAGTGAACCCTGGCAAATATTCAGAACGTCTTGTCAAATTGCACCATGCTCTAATCTCTCTCATCAATTTTCTTGATCCTAAGGGGCTGCGTATACCGAATTCCAAACGTTTCACAATTAATCATTCGACTGACGAAAAACAAATCTTATATCCAGGGCAAAGCATCGGGCACTATCGGGTTACAGGGGGGGCTCTGGGTTGCAGTGTTCGTGATAAAAAGACAAATGTTGAGCTCATTCTTTCAACGAATTCAGTTCTGACATGTGTTAATGCTGCCAAAATTGGTGATCCGATAATATATCCGCCGACTTTTGAAGGTGGGAAAGCAGGGAAAGATGATTCTTTTTACCTTGAGAGATTTAAACCCATAGTTTTCGATTCTGAGAAATCAAACAAATTTGATGCGGCACTTGCAAGACCACGTGAAAATGTAACGGTTTCAACTACAATTCCAGGTGTTGGAGAATTGAGAGGTTATACATTTGCACGGCTCGGTTTGCAAGTTAAAATGGTAGGTCGGATTAGCAATTATGCCGAAAGCACTATTGTAGCTCATCACGTATTCCTAAAAGTGAATTATGGGAATGATCGGATTGCTTATTTTGAAGATCAAATCGTGACAACCTTGATGGCAAGACCGGGAGATGTTGGGTCAATTCTCATCTCTCATGAAACAAATACAAATAAGGCAGTCGGATTGTTGTTTGCTAATTCAGGTGAACATTCTTTCTACAATCCGATTGACAAAATAATCGAAGAGTTGGAAGTATACTTTCCAGGTCAAAAATCACCTTCTCCTGATGTTGATAGGCCTGTAATAGATAGAAAGATAAGTATTGCTTTGGAAAAACTAATAACGGAAAATCGTTCCAAAAAAAACTTTGTAGGTGTGGGCGTTGGATTTCGTGAAAGAGGCGGCAAAATGACATCGGAAGAATGTTTAGTAGTCTTTGTCAAAATAAAAATGCCTATTTCTCAATTAGCACAAGAAGATGTAATTCCAGCAAATATGAATGGAATTAACATTGATGTAAGCGGTTCAGGACCTGCCAAGGCAGTATAATATTATTCGAACATTGACGGTATTCACTGGGAAGATAGAAGATTATATTTGACAGTCACTGTTAAATTTCCTTTTATTTTGGGCCAGAAAAGCTGTTGACTTTGTCTATAAGTCCTTTGTTCTGGCATGGTGAGCACTTTAACGTGTATGTGTCGCTTTTGAGGGAACTCTTTAAACCACAACATCTGGTATACGAGGATTTCCTTGTCTTCATCAAACGTTTGAATTCTGAATACCAATTTTGCACCTGTCTGGAGTTATGACTAATTATCCTATGGATAACTGTAACAAAACATCAAAAGTATCAATGATACCAGATCAAATCTTGATAACATTTTAGGTGTTGACGACTGGCTATAGTACTGCCTTTTGAGGGTTCAAAAAATCCCCCGGACTATCCCTGTCAGCCCCCATCTTTTTTAGCACTGAAGCCGTATACCTCAGTTTCAGCGGATTCAGTAGAGTACAATGGAACTGTGGTGAAACGATTGATTGAACTCCATTTTTTTTTAGTTGCACCATTGAGATTCACATGGAATACCATCATTATCGCCATCAATTTGCACATTTGGACAATTCATAAGGTAGAATCTTGCTTCTTTACATGAAGTCATTTCACTACAATATTTTTTTCCTTCACAACGGTAACCAGTAAAGTCTTCATCGATGAAACCAACTGGCAATGACTTTACAAACATCTGTGACCAATATGGGTAAGTTGCATATACTGCAAATGCTAAGCCCCCAAATATTAACAATGATATCAATTTCGAAGTAAAGCTCCTTCCTTTTGATTTTTTTCTTGGCCTATAAATAACCTCTTCAACACCTTCAATTCTGGCATTAATTGCTTTTTTCTTACCTGTATCATCTGTTACATGGTCAAAATATATGATGTCATTAACTTTCGGTCGACGGGACATTTTTTTTAATTCGGAAATGTGGATAAACAAATCCCCTTTAATAGCGGGAGATTTTATAAATCCGAATCCACGATTTTCATTCCAGCGAACTAATTTACCTTTTTGTTTCATACAGGATTTCTTTTTTGCTTAACCAAGGGATTATATGAATTTGGATAACATTATTATTGGGATGTTATTCAGCAGTCAATTTAATTGGAGAATAACCTGACTACCGCTTGGATGGCAAGGGCGAATTTAATCTCCTGGATTTTGGTTTTTACAGGGCGTTATTTTGATCTGTTATTTGGGGCCTGATACATAAAATTTGACAGGTCAGACCCAAGGGTTTGGGGCGCGGACTACTCGTCTGACAAGCTCAGTTTTTCAGGCGAATGAGCACTGTAGACTATCCCTGTTAGTCCACACTCGGTTCAGTATGGAAAGGACGTCGCTCAACGGAAAAAAGGTACGCTGGGGATAACAACAGGCTTATCGCCCCTAAAAGTTCACATCGACGGTGCGGTTTGGCACCTCAATGTCGGCTCATCACATCCTGGGGTTGGAGCAGGTCCCAAGGGTTTGCCTGTTCGCCAATTAAAATTGAAAGTGGGCTGGTGGGTTTGGTTGATTTTATACTTTATACAAAGCCCTGACCTTGGGTTGACTACCTAAGGTCAGGGCTTATTGAGTTTAAAAGATTACCTTTGCCACATCCTTGTAAATCTTTGCATAATGGACCGTGACACCCTCTTTGATATGATCGGGAAGTTCGTCAAAATCCTTTTGATTTGCATGGGGAAGAATCAGTTCAAAAATTTTTACCCGTCTGGCAGCAATAATTTTTTCCCTGATGCCCCCAACCGGAAGCACTTGGCCCGTGAGAGTCAGCTCGCCTGTCATGGCAAGGGTTCGGTCGATCTTTTTCCCTGTTGCCATGGATAAAAGGGCCGTTGCCATGGTCACACCTGCACTGGGTCCGTCCTTGGGTGTTGCACCTTCCGGCACGTGGAGATGGATAAATGCGCTGTCAAAATACTCGGGGTCAACCTTGAATGCCTTTAGATTCGCTGAAATATAGCTGTAGGCTATCTCAGCGGATTCCTGCATGACATCTCCCAGCTGACCGGTGAGTTTAAAACCCTTGGTTTTTGAATGGACCCTGATCGCTTCAATGCTCAGGGTTGCACCCCCCATGGCGGTCCAGGCAAGCCCGGTTACGACCCCCTTTCCAGTGATGGACAGCTCCTTTTGAAATACAGGTTTTCCAAGGAGATCTTCAAGGTTTTTCAACGATATCTTCTGCTCAAGGGTCGGTTCTTTCAAGAGCTTGACAATGGATTTCCTGACGATTCTGGCAAGGTGTTTCTCAAGGTTCCTGACCCCTGCCTCCCTGGCATACCCTTCGGCAATCTCACGAATGGCTGCGTCGGATATTTTCAGCTGTTTTGATTTAAGCCCAGACCGTTTTAACAGCCGGGGCCAGAGGTGATGCTTGGCAATGTCCACCTTCTCCTTGCTGATATAGCCCGACAGTCGAATGGCATCCATCCGGTCAAGCAGGGGACCTGGAATGGTGTCTGGCTGATTGGCCGTGCATATGAACAGCACCTTGGAAAGATCCAGGGTGAGATCCAGATAGTGGTCAAGGAAATTCTCGTTCTGTTCCGGATCAAGCACCTCAAGAAGTGCAGATGCCGGATCACCCTGGTAGGACATGCCTATTTTGTCAACTTCATCGAGCATGATAACAGGGTTGGATGTTTTGGCATTTTTCAGGGCATGGACAAGCTTTCCGGGTAGTGCACCGATGTAGGTTCTCCTATGACCTTTAATCTCGGCCTCATCTTTCATACCACCGAGGCTGAATCTGAAAAATTTACGTCCAAGGGCATCGGCAATGGACTTTCCAATGGAAGTCTTGCCCACACCGGGCGGGCCCACCAGTAAAAGAATGGACCCGGAAACTTCCTTTTTATAGGCCCCGACTGCCAGAAATTCAATGATCCGGTCCTTGACATCATCCAGGGCGTCATGGTCCCGCTCCAGGATTTTTTTTGCAAGATCAAGATCAAGATTGTCCTTTGAGTAAACCCCCCAGGGAATGGAGGTGAGCCAGTCAAGGTAGTTCCTTGTGACGCCATATTCGGCTGATCCTGTTTCAAGAATCTTGATTTTGCCGATTTCATCGTCGATTTTTGCCTGGACATGTTCAGGTACGGTCATATCCTCAAGGCGTTTGGTGAATTTTTCTATTTCAGCGGTCTTATCATCCTTGGAGAGCCCCAGCTCTTTTTGAATGATTTTGAGTTGCTCTTTAAGAAAAAACTGCCTTTGGTTTTCACTGACCTTTCGGTTGACCTCCTGGCTGATCTCCTTTTGCATCTTAAGCATTTCAATCTCTTTTTTAAGAAGGAGAAGTACCTTGTCCATGCGTTTTGTGATCGGCAGTATTTCAAGTATCTGCTGGAGTTCTTTTCCCGTGGCCGAGGTGATGGTTGCGGCAAAATCAGAGAGCAATGAGGGCTCGTTGGGGGTGAATCTTGAAAGATAAAGCTTGAGCTCTTCGTTGTACAGTGGATTCAGGGGTAACAGATCCTTGATGGCCTTGATCACGGTAATCGAGTAGGCCTTCAGGCGTTCCTCATCCTCTTCAGGGCTCTTGGGATAATTGACAAGGGCCATGAACGGCGGTTCTTTACTGATCCATTGAATGATTTTGAACCGTTTTAATCCCTGGGCAACGAATTGAATTTTGTCTTCGACCTCCTGGACTTGATGGAGTTGAACAACGCACCCGATTTCCGGGAAAATATCCGCTGAAAGTTTTCCCTCTTCGAGTTTTTCAACATAGCAGAGTCCAAGGACCATGTGACCGGACATACCCACTCGTTTGATGGTTTCTTTCCAGCGTGCCATGTTGACCATGATGGGTTGAGCCTGGGCAGGGAAAAAGGGTCGTTCAAGCATGGGGAGTATGTAAAGCTTGTCCGGTAGTATATTCTGGGGTAGTGCCAGCGTTCCTGACGGATTTTTGGACTGGTTCTGATTTTCGTTCTCTTCGTTGACAACTTCAGGAATGATGGAGTCTTGATCACCCATGGTCACCTCCACTTGTAAGTAAATTTAACGGTCAAATTTTTTGACCATGATTTCAGACTGAACTTGAAGAAGATTAGTCATGCATAAATTATGTGTCAAGTTATTCTTGTGCGAGATCCTACTGCCGGGTCTATATTTGAGGTGACAGGCAAAGAAGCGGAGACGATCTCTCCGCTCCCCTGGGGTTGATAAAAAAGAAGAGTTGTCGTGGAAGATTTATTTCGGAACGATGTCTGACTCGAGTTTCTTTGAAATTTCAAGTGCCTTGTTCAGGGCCTCGTTGATTTTAAAGAATTGAATCTTGAGCGTTTTTAAAGATGCAGGGGTGGCGGTGATGGCTTCGGTTCCTTTAAATACTTTGGCAAGTTCCTGGGATCGTTCTGAGAACTGGACAAGCTTATTGGAAAAGGCGTCAATTTCAACGGCCCATTGTTTTCTTTCTTCACCTGAAAAATTGATCGGTGCATTTCCGGTTCCTTTGATCAGATCGTCAATTTGATAGTCTTCAGGATTTGCGATGATTTCGTACATGTTAGATTCCTCCCTAAAGGGTTTTTTACCAGGTGTATCTTACGTACTCCTCATATCTATATTTAAATTATATTTTCATGGACCATTGAAGTCAAGGCCGAATATGGGGTATGAAAATTCTCATTTTGTAATGATCATATCAATCGCGAAACCATTATTACCGATTGGATTTGATACCTGTGCACTGGATTAGCTCTTGACAGTGCATGGAAATAGATTTAATTAACCAACTTATAGATAGGCGGGAGCAAGCTGTTTGCTGAGAGGGGAATCATTCCCGACCGCATGACCTGATCCGGGTAATGCCGGCGTAGGAACCGAAGACATTAGTCAGCCATCACCGGTTCTTTATGTCACCAGAACCAGGGATGGTTTTTTTTATGTTTTTTTATCAAAGAGGGATTCATCTTATGATACCCATCGTTCGCACGTCCCCATACCGACCGATTCTTGCAGCTGTTTTTGCAGCTATTTCAGTGTTGATGATTATTTCCATAACCGGCTGTTCAAAGGATGATTCAAACGACAAGGCCGTCAAGGCCGATGGGATCCAGGAAATCACCCTCATGACCCATGACAGTTTCTCGGCAAGTACCGATGTTATCCAGGCCTTTGAACAGGCAAACCATGCTAAAATAATTTTTTTAAAATCAGGGGATGCGGGAGAGGCGCTTAACAAGGCGATTCTTTCAAAAAACAACCCCATTGCCGACATCTTTTACGGGGTGGACAATACCTTTTTGACCCGGGCCCTTTCAGAGAATATCTTTGTTGCCCATGACTCTCCCCTGCTTGACCGTTTGCCTGAATCGTTACGGCTTGATCCTGAGAACAGGCTCATCCCAGTGGATTTCGGGGACGTGTGCATCAACTTTGACATTGCCTGGTTTAAACAGAGAAACCTGGATCCCCCTGTCTGTCTGGAAGATCTTCTGGCGCCAAGGTTTAAAGATCTTGTTGTGGTGGAAAATCCAGCCACCTCATCCCCGGGGCTGGCCTTTTTACTGGCCACGGTGGCACGGTTCGGACAAACAGGCTACCTTGATTTCTGGAAGGGGATGAAGCAGAACCAAGTGATGATCACAAGCGGGTGGAAAGAGGCCTACTGGGGTCAGTTTACCGCTGCCTCCAAGGGAACAAGACCCGTTGTGGTCAGCTATGCCTCAAGCCCTGCTGCCGAGGTCTATTATGCAAAAAATCCCATGGACAAGGCGCCCACCGGGGTTATGGTCGACAATGGCGCAGCTTTTCGCCAGGTTGAATTTGCAGGGATATTAAAGGGAACAAAGAAGCTTGAACTTGCCGGAAAACTCATGGATTTTCTTGTGTCCAAAACCTTTCAGGAAGATATTCCCCTGCAGATGTTTGTCTTTCCTGCAAACAAGGAGGCCGTTTTGCCCGATGTGTTTAAAAAACATGCTGTTATCACTGATCAACCTGCAAGACTGGACTATGACATCATATCGAAAAACCGGGAATCCTGGATAATCAATTGGACAGAATTAATGCTTTAAACAAAATTAAGGCTTTAAGGGGTGAGTTGGAGTCCCTTATCCCATGGGGTGTGGCTCTTATTCCCCTAATCTTTCTGGGAGTATTTTATTTCTACCCCCTGGCCGGGATTTTTTTTAGAAGTTTTTTCCAGGAACAGGTATTTTCCCTGGCATCGTTTTTAGACCTTGCAGGATCCAGACGGATTACAGGGATTGTCTGGTTTACCCTGTGGCAGGCCGGGGTTTCGACCCTTTTGACCCTGGCCCTTGCCCTGCCGTGCGCCTATGTCATGGCAACCTACAGATTCAGGGGAAAAAAACTGATCATGACCCTTGCCACCATTCCCTTTGTGCTTCCTACCATTGTGGTTGCTGCGGCATTCCAGGCGTTGCTGGGAGCCAACGGCCTTGTTAAGGGCATCAACCTTGAACATACCATGGGCATGATTTTCCTGGCCCATGCCTTTTACAACTTCAGTGTTGTGCTGAGGATCACCACAAGCTTCTGGTCTTTTTTGCAGAGTCAGATGAGCGAGGCCGCTTCCATGCTAGGAGCAACGCCTGCCCGGACCTTTTTCAGCGTTACCCTGCCGCTGTTGCGGCCGGCCATTACAGCATCGGCCATCCTTGTTTTTATTTTCTGCTTTTCAAGTTTTGGCGTGATCCTCATCCTTGGCGGTGCCGGATTCTCAACGGTGGAGGTGGAGATCTACCGCCAGGCAGCCCACCTGTTTAACCTGCCCGGGGCAGCCGTTCTCTCGTTGTTTCAGATCTGCTGTACGTTTGCAATGATGTGGGTATACACTCTTTTACAACGAAAGGTGCCCACCTTTACGCCCCAGGCTGCAACACTGTCCCTGAAACCGGTCAAAACCATTAACGAAGGGTTCATGGTTGCAGGCTGCGTTGCGTTTATACTGCTCTTTTGTCTTGGGCCCATGGCCGCCCTGGTCGTTAAATCCCTTGTACTGGAAGGCCATTTTTCCCTGGCTTTTTACCGGGAACTTTTCCACAACACCTCGGGGTCCCTTTTTTATGTTTCGCCGGTGCGGGCCATTTCCAACTCCCTGATGTTCGGGGTTGCCACCCTTGCCCTTGCCGTGGTTGTAGGCGTGTGTGCGGCATTTGCCATCCTCCGGAACAGACACAGATTCGCCTCGATCCTTGATCCGATTTTCATGTTGCCCCTGTCAACCTCGGCCGTGACCCTGGGGTTCGGCATCATCATCACCCTTGACCGGCCCCCTTTGAATTTAAGAACTTCGGTGATGCTGGTGCCCATCGCCCATACCCTGGTGGCCTTTCCCTTTGTGGTTCGTTCGGTTCTTCCGGTCATTTCATCGATTCCCCAATCCCTGAGGGAGGCTGCAGCCCTTCTTGGAGCCGTCCCTTCCAGGGTCTGGTTCCATGTGGATTTGCCCATCATGGCAAGGGCCATAACTGCCGGGGCCGTGTTTGCGTTTACCATGAGCCTTGGTGAATTCGGGGCCACCCTTTTTATTGCACGTCCTGAAATGGCCACCATGCCCGTTGCCATCTATCGTTTTCTGGGGCAGCCAGGAATAATGAACTACGGCCAGGCCATGGCTGTCTCTTCCATGCTCATGGGGGTGACGGCAATGGGGTTTTTTTTCATTGAACGCTTCAGACCCTTTGGCCATGGTGGATTCTGATGGATGAGTTTGTTTTAAGCCATATATGCAAGAGCATGGGGGCCTACGGCGCCCTTACAGACATCACCCTGGCCGTCCATAGGGGGGAGCGGATCTGTCTGCTTGGCCCCTCGGGCTGTGGCAAGACCACACTCCTGCGGGTGGCAGCAGGCCTGGAGCAACCCGATGCGGGGGATGTGATTTTCCAGGGAGGGAGCATAATGAAGATCCCCCCCCACCGGCGTAACTTTGGCATGATGTTCCAGGATTTTGCCCTTTTTCCCCATCGAAATATTTTTGACAATATCGCCTTTGGCCTTGAGATGAAAAAAGAGAAAAAGGCCGTGATCAACCGTCGGGTGACCCAGATGCTGGAACTTGTAAATCTTGAAGATTACGGCCATCGCCGGGTGGATGAGCTTTCCGGCGGAGAGCGCCAGAGAGTGGCCCTTGCAAGGACACTTGCACCGTCCCCGGACCTTGTGATGCTCGATGAACCCCTTGGCTCCCTTGACCGGCTTCTCCGGGAACGGTTGCTGGCCGATTTGTGTCACATCCTTACCCAAACCCGGGTGACCACTATTTTTGTCACCCACGATCAGAACGAAGCCTTTGCCGCGGCAGACCGCATCTGCATTATGACCCAGGGGCAGGTCCAGCAGATCGACACCCCTGAACATTTATATAACCATCCCGAGAACCTGGCGGTGGCCGACTTCCTGGGTTTCCAGAACCTGATTGCCGGGGCTGTCGATTCCGACCATGGATGTTTTTTAACCCCCCAGGGACGGTTCGTGCCTGATGCATTTTTGCCCGAAGCAAACGCCTGTGATCTTCTCATCCTGCCCTGGGCCGCAAGTCCCATTCCTGAACACGAATGGTTTAAACGGACAGAGAACCGTTTGTCTGGAAGGGTCTTGGATCTGTTTTTCCAGGGAAGTATGACGCGACTTGTGGTTAAAACAGCAGACGATCAAGTGTTTGCCTTTGACATACCACCCAGGAAGAAACTTCCCAGGCAAGGGGAAGCAGTTTTCCTCAAGATTTGTTCGGACGGGTTACGATTCCTTGGCAAGGATGGACGCTTAAAGGGGAACAAGGGTTCTTAATCCGACCGTGCAATGGCTTCAACGTTAAGCCATGTTTTGGAAGATTCCATTCCGATTATGGGCCTAACTCGGAATATAATTTTTTGCAAGCTCCAAGTAATCATGGACTTGGTTGTCTTCCCAGGACTGGTCTTTTTTCAACTCTTCTGCCATGATTGCGGCCACCCGGGGCGCAATTTCCATACTGACCCGGGCATCAAGGAGCAGGGAACGGGTTCTTCTGGAAAGCACGTCTGCAAGGGTCAATGCATATTCATGGCGAACGGCCCAGACCACCTCAACCCCGGTGTAGGGCAGCTTTTTATGCAGGGGTTGGGCAAGATCGGGCAACGCCAGGGCAAGTTCTTTTATCTCATCAGCCTGGCTGCCGTAGACATGCATGTGGTCCCTGATGTCAGCTTCCCGGGTCCAGCCGTGGAGGTGAAGCGTCTGGGTTCCAGATGGCCGAAACATCAGGTTTGCAAGGCGGGCCGCATTATCTATTGTATCCTCGGCCATTTTTCGGTAGGTGGTCCATTTCCCACCGGCAATGCTCACAAGGCCCGTTGGGGAGATGGTCAGGTGATGGTCCCTTGACAGAAAAGAGGTGTTTCCCTGGGCATGCTCCCCTGAGATCAGCGGTCGAATTCCGGCAAACACACTCAACACATCCGTTTTCGTGGGAATCTTGGAAAGATAACGTGCCGCATGGGTCAAAAGGAAGGTGATCTCATCTGGAAAGGGAACCGGTTCCATGATCGGTTCCTTGATGGGGGTGTCGGTGGTTCCGACAATGACACGGTCATGCCAGGGCACAATAAAAATTACCCGGCCGTCGTCCGTGTGGGGCACCATGATGGCCGAATCCCCAGGGGCAAAGGATCGGTCAAGGATAAGGTGAATTCCCTGGCTGGGAGAGATCATGTTGATCGAGTCGTCATCGTCCATCCTGCGGATGGAGTCCACAAAGATGCCCGTGGCATTGATCACCACCTTTGATTTAAGGGCGTAGGTTTGTCCTGTGATCTGGTCCCGGGCCGTGACCCCCCTGATAAATCCATTGTTGTCCTTAATCAGGGATTCCACCTTCATGTGGTTGACGGGGAACTGGCCCAGATCCTCCATGGTTCGGGCAAGGGTGACTGCAAGCCTGGCATCGTCAAACTGGCCGTCATGATAGATTACACCACCCTTTAGACCGTCGGTTTTAAGGGTGGGGATCCGTTCCAGGGTCTCTATTTTTGATAAAATCCGGGAGGGTCCAAATCCCAGTTGGCCTGCCAGCGCATCGTAAAGTTTCAGGCCAATACCATAAAAGGGGCGTTCCCACCATCTGTAGTCTGGAACCACAAAGGCCTGGTTGTACACCAGGTGGGGAGCATTTTTGAGCAAAATACCCCTTTCCTTTAACGCCTCCATGACAAGGGCAATGTTTCCCTGCTGGAGATAGCGAACACCACCGTGGACCAGCTTGGTGCTCCGGCTTGAGGTTGCCTCTGCAAAGTCCGCCTGTTCAAGGACAAGGGTACTGTATCCCCTTGATGCGGCATCCACCCCTGAGCCAAGCCCTGTGGCTCCGCCGCCGATGATGATCATATCCCATCGCCTGGATGAATCATTTAATACGTTGATCATTTTTTTGCGCTTCATTTGGGGCTCCTTTTAATATGAAACTTGTATCATTTCGGCAACCAAAGGACGGTCTTAACCTCCGATCATGTATGCTTGTGTCTCTCTATTTGAGCTGTGCCAGTATGTCCCTGGCCATTTGACTCTCTTTAAAATTTTTGTCGATTTCAAGGGCACGTTCAAGGGAAGTTCTGGCGTTTGCATAGTCCCATTTTTTGTTGTAACCAAGACCCAGGTGGTAGTGAAACATGGGATTTTCCGGATCCTTTTCAATGGCTCCCTTAAATTCGGCAATGGCCATGTCATAGAGCTCTTTTTTAAAGTAAACCCACCCCAGGGTGTCCATGATGGCAGGGGTGTTTGCGCTTTCTTGCTTTGCCCTTTGGGCAAGGTCCAGGGCCATGTTAAGGTCTTTATCCTGCTGGGCATAGAGGTATGCAAGGTTGTTCAGGGCCGGGATAAAGTCCTTATCTATTTCAAGGGCTCGTTTATAGTGGGTTTCAGCAAGGTCAAACTCTCCTTTTTCATCGAAAAGGGTTGCAAGTAAATTTTCAGGCGCGGCAAGTTCAGGCCTTTTCTTGATCAGTGCCTTGTATTCGGTGATGGCTTCATCCGTCCGGGACTGGAATTTTAAAAGGCTTGTAAGGGATAGATAGGGCTGGATGAATTGCGGATCACTTGCGATGGCTTTTTTAAAAAAATCTTCAGCTTTGGTGAAATCTTTTGCTGTCAAATAGAGGTTGGCCTTTATGTTGAAGAGTATCGCCTCTGTTAGAGGGGTGATGTTTTCTGCCTTCAATCTTTTGTCGCATCGCTCCTGGGCCTGGTCGATTTTTTTCTGGGACACCAGAATGGCAATCACGTTTGAAAAAACATCCATCTGGTCTGGGGCTATGGCAAGGGCCTGTTCAAAGTAAGACAGGGAGGCTTCATTGTCCCTTTTTATCCCGAAAAGTCTTCCAAGACCCACCAGGGCTTCGGGTCTTTTGGGATCAAGGGTTAACATGGATTTAAAAATTGCCGCTGCCTTATCCGATTCTCCCTTGGCCATGTTAATGTTTCCAAGTAAGATGTTTGAGTTGTAGTGCCGGGGTAAAGCTTTGAGTACCTTTGAGATTTCCCTTTCTGCCTGGGCAAGGTCCCCTTTTTTAAAATGGATGGTTGCGTACAAATACCTGGCCTGGTGAAAGTCGGGTTTTTTTTCCAATGCCTCTGATAGTGAGGCCATGGCCTGGTCTACCTTACCTTTTTCAAGCAGGGCTGAACCCAGCAGAAAGTTAAACTTGGGAGAATCGGGTTCTTCCTGGACAAGGTCCCGGAATATGGAGATCGCCCCGTCATAATCTTTTTTCAAAGCCAGAAGTTTACCTTTCAACTCCCGGGCAGGCGAATAATTGGGCCTTTGTTCAAGGATCTCATCCACCAGAGTCTCTGCCTCTTTGTTTTTCCGGTGGAGTATGTAAAACTCTGCATAGGTATTTTTCACAGCCACGTTTTCCGGTTCAATTTCAAGGGCTTTTTGCATTTGAGCTTCGGCCTGGTCTTCTCTGCCTGTGGCGTTGTAAAGCCTGGCAAGAAGCATTCGGGCCTTTACATGGTTCGGATTGAGGTCAATGGCCTTTAAAAAGGTCTCTTCTGCCTGCTGAAACGATTGCCTGCCTGCATAAAAACCGGCCAGCATGATCAGGGGTTCAGGGGTGCCTGGCTTTTTATCGACAAGGGCTTTAAGGGTTTTTTCAGCAGCGTCAAGGTCCTTTTGAGAAAGATAAAAAAAGTATAATGTCGCGTAGATTTGGGTATTCTCAGGTTCAATTGATAAGGCTTTTTTGATGCTCTCCCCAGCCAGGTCAACTTTTTTATCAACCATGTACAGCCTGGAGAGACTGAGAAGGGCCTTTGTCTGGCTGGGATCGATTTCAAGAATCTTTTGGTAGCGTTCGATCAGGGTTTCAACGCTTTCTCGTTTCAGGGCAAGCAGTCCTGCTTCAAGGTATCGGGCCTCAATATTGTTCGGTTCTTTTTCAAGAACGGTATTGATTCTGCGTTCTGCTTCAGGCTGTTTTTTTCCTGCAAGGAAAAAGGCTGCCAGCCGGTTCAGCGTTTCAACATTGCCGGGTTCCATCTGTTCGAGTCTCAGGTATTCCTTGAATGCCTCCTGGCCGTCTCCAAGATTTAAATAGGTCATGGCCAGAAGTTTGTGGGCCTCAACGGATTCCGGGTTTGATTTGACCGCATTCATCAGCTGTATTTTTGCCTTGTCAAATGCCTTCTGGTCAAAATAGGTTTTACCCGACGACAGGTAATCCCCTGCTTTTTCTTTTTCAGACGTGCAGGCTGATAAAAGAAGAATGATCCAGAAAAAAATGGTGATCATGTTAAGGTGACGGCGAGCCATGATATATCCTCCAGGGTAATTTGTGACCGTATGGAATTATCGATTCTTGAACAACGAAATAGCATATAAAAAGGCTGTTGGCGATTCTTTTTTACGGGGATATGCCAGGAGTCAAATGTCAGAAAAGGGGTGTTGGGGATTGTAAATTGTCAATATTTTGTTTAATTTAAAATCAAACAATTGATCGGTCCAGCTAATAGGGAAATTGCCATGATTAACAACGATGATCAGGGTCGCTTGGATCACCTCCAGGATCTTATACGGTTTCTTGCAACGGTCCCCCTTTTTTCTTCAATTCCCCTGATTCACATCCAGGAGACAGCACAGCTGTTTCAAACCGTTGAATATAAAAAAGATGACGTCATCTGCCGCCAGGGAGAACCTGGTGATACCATGTATATCATAAGGTCAGGGGTGGTCTGCATCTATGGTGAAAACCCTGGGGGACCGATCTATCTTTCAGATTTGAGACGGGGAGATTTTTTTGGTGAGATGGCCCTTTTGTCTGACACGCCCAGGAGTGCAACGGCAAAGGTGGCCCTTGATGCAGTGCTCTTTTATCTGTTAAAAAAAGATTTCCAGGCACTGTTGGCCAGGAATAAAAGCATGGGGCTTTTTTTGAGTAGGTTTTATGCACGGCGGATGTCCCTTGCCCATGAGGGGCCAGGCAAATCACGGACACCGAAGTTTTATGCCGTCTCAGCAACCCATTCCGGTCTTGGGCTGTCACACTTTCTCTATTCAGTCTGTTTTCACGTTGCCACTGAATCGGTTAAAAGGGTACTGGTGGTGGAACCCCATCTTGAATTATCCCAGGCCATGAACCGCCTCGGGCTTTTCCATTGTCCCTGTCCTGACCCCGGGCTGTTTCGCCTTTTATCGCCTGGAATTTACAGGGAAAAAGATTTTCACTGGTTCAGGCATGGTGCTGGTTTTCTTGTGCTCCAGGTTAAACAGGGGTTTTCTGAACGTTTGTGCACAGCCCTTCCCCATCTCATGGAGGGATTCAGGGATCGGTTTGACCTGATTCTTTTCAGCCTCTCCCACCACCTGAATAAACTTGAACGGCTTTTAATTCGCCTGTGCGATAAAAATTATGTACTCATAAACAATACCCAGGAGGCCCTGGAAAGGGTACGGGACCGTCTTGCCCTTGTTGATCAGATTGCAGGACCCGGGCTTGACAGGGTAAGGGTCGGGGTCAGTCATCTTTCAGGTACCTGGGGGGTCCCCAGAAAACAGCTTAAACAGACCCTCAAACTTTCTGAAACCCCCAGGATATGGGTGGATCGTTCCCAGGCGGCCTTTGGAATGGAAATTGACATGGAAAAAAAAATGCCCATTCAAGGTGCCAGAGCCGTTGCAAGGGAGATTGCCGGTGTCCGTGTGGGTCTTGCCCTGGGGGCAGGGGCGGCAAGGGGGTGGGCACATCTTGGTGTTTTAAAGGTCCTGGAAGAGGAGAAAATTCCCATTGACATGATTGCAGGAACCAGCATGGGTGCCCTTGTGGGAGGTATCTATGCTGCCAGGGCGTCCCTGGATCATTTAAAAAAAGTCACCATTGACCGTTTTACCTCAAAAAAAGTTGCCCAGAGAAAAATTTTTGATTATACCCTTCCTTTCCAGGGGTTGCTGAGGGGACGTAAGGCCATGCAGCTTGTGGCAAACGCAGTTGACCATGCCGATTTCATGGACCTTTTAATTCCTGCCTATTTTGTCGGGGTCGATATTTTAAACGGCGAGGAGGTTCTTCTGGAGGAGGGAGACGTGGCTGGAGCCATACGGGCAAGCCTCTCCATTCCCGCCATCTTTGTTCCTTTTTTTCACCGGGGAAGATGGATGGTGGACGGCGGCCTTCTCAACCCCGTTCCCGTGGACATTCTCGAACAAAAAGGGGCGGATCATCTCATTGCCGTGTGTGTGGAAAGCCAGGGTCAGAGCAGTGCCACAAGCTGCAAAAAACCGAGTGTGCTCAAGGTCATTTCAAGGACCATCAGCATTGTCCATGGCCGAGCCATTAACAGTTTTTCCAAGGCGGCCGATGTTGTGATCTATCCAGACGTCCAGGGATTTGCCTGGGACGATTTCCATAGGGGCGAAACCCTTATGCAAAGGGGATGTGAGGCCTGTCACAGGGCAATGGATGAGATTAAAAGGTGTCTGGCCGATTCTGGAGGGGCTTAGCATGAATGAATGGACGATTGTTTTAATTGACGATGAACCCGATATCAGGGAGGTGGTATCCCTTGTATTAAAGGATGCCGGGTTTGCCGTGGAAACCGCCGACAATGGCCGGGCCGGAATCGAACTGTGTGAGTCCGTCTGCCCCCAGATTGTAATCACGGATATCCGAATGCCGGGATTGGACGGGATTGGTGTCCTCGAACACCTTAAAAAAAAATTTCCAGACATGGAGGTGATTGTGATCACGGCCTTTGGTGAGCTTGATCTGGCCATCCGTGCCCTTCAATTGGATGCCTCGGATTTTATCACCAAGCCGGTTTCAGACCAGGCCATTCACCTTGCCTTGAAACGGGCCATGGAGCGTTACCGGTCAAGGCAGCAGCTCAAGGACTACGCCCGATTCCTTGAGCAGGAGAACATCAATCAGGCAAAGCTCATGCACCGGGATAAACTCATCTCCCTTGGGCGGTTGAGTGCCAGTGTGGTCCATGAAATCAACAATCCCCTGGCCGGCATTCTGAACTATGCAAAACTCATGATAAAGATGCTCAAACAAGGCGAACTCGACGACCAGCGAAGAATACGGTTCGCGGCCCATCTTAATCTTGTGGCGTCGGAGGCGGAAAGGATTTCAACCATCGTTTCAAGTCTTCTGACCTTTTCAAGGAAAAACGAGTTCACCATTACCCCTGTCTCCATGGATGAACTTGTGGAACGATCCCTGGTGCTGGCCCGCCACAGGCTTGAACTGTCCGGGATTGAGCTGTGCGTTCACGTTGAAAAGGAAATTCCTTTGTTCAGGGGCGATTTTAACCTGCTTCAACAATGCCTGATCAACCTTATCTTTAACGGGATAGATGCCATGGAAGGGGGCGGGCGCCTTGGGGTGTCTGCCGCCTTTTGCCCGGAATCAAAAAAGGTGTCCCTCAAGGTTAGCGATTCCGGAACCGGTATCGATGCCGGCAATCTTGAGCATATCTATGAACCGTTCTTTACGACAAAGGATGAGGGCCATGGGGTGGGCCTTGGGCTTTCCATTGTATTTGGCATCATGGAACGGCACGGGGGGGGTGTGACGGTTGATTCAACCCCGGGCAGGGGAAGTACGTTTACCCTGGAAATTCCTGTTTAAGTTTTTGCCTTAATCTGATCCGGGTGCCCCCCCCCGTTTCTACCCGCCATTATTGCCGGGTTTTATTTTTTCATTGTTTGCCTGACGGCCAGGACCACGTCTTCAGGGCCTGGTTTAAACAGCCGCTCATGGGTGGGTGCTGCTGGCACAGGAATCTGGGGCGCACCCACCCGTTTGACCGGGCCTTTCAGGGCTTCAAAGGCCTCGTCTGCTACCATGGCGGCAATTTCGGCACCAAATCCACAGAATTGGTTGGCCTCGTGGACCACGACCAGGCGACCTGTTTTGCAAACAGAGTCAAGGACAGTATGTTTGTCCAGGGGCACAAGGGAACGCAGATCAATCACCTCACAGGAAATTCCCAATTCGTGCAAGGTTTTAAGCGCCTCCATTACCGTGTACAGGGCTGCGCCATAGGCCACCAGGGTGCAGTCTGTTCCCAGGCAGACCATGCGGGCTTTGCCAAGGGGCGTACGAATGTCGCCGGGCAACACCTCACCAGGCATTCGATTGAGCATCATCTCCTCGACCACGATGACCGGGTCCGGGTCAAATATGGCGCTCAGAAGCAGCCCCTTGGCATCTTCCGGCGTTGATGGCCAGACGATTTTCAGGCCTGGGCTGTGGGCGATCCAGGATTCAAGGTTGTGGGAGTGCTGGCTCCCGGCACCAAAGCCGACACCCGCCTTGACCCTTACCGTCAGGGGGAAGCTTGATTTCCCGCCGCTCATATAACGCAGCTTGCCGGCATGGTTGACCAGCATGTCGCTTGCCAGGGTGATGAATGGAAAAAACATGATTTCCACCACGGGCCGCAGGCCCATGCACGCAGCGCCCACCCCGAGCCCTGCAATGGCAGCTTCACTGACCGGGGTGTCCTTTACCCGGCGCCGTCCAAATTTTTCAAGAAGTCCCTGGGTGGCCCGGTTGGGGTCCTGGTGAATGGAAACCCCCACACCTTCACCTGCGATGAATACGTTGTCATCAATTTCCATGGCAATGGTAAGGGCCTGGTTCAAGGCCTGTCCAAATGTCGTTTGACTCATGGTATTGCTCCTTTAACCCCTGGAAGGTTGAACAAATAGACCGGTCAGCAGGGTGTCTGGTCCGGGATAGGGACTTTGATTGCCAAAAGCTTCAGCCAAAGCCACACGGGTGTTAACATCCTGGTCAATGGCCTGAATTTTCTGTTCATCAAGCACACCCCTGTCCAGGAGCTTTGTACGGTAGCGGCTGATGGGGCATCTGGCTGCCCAGGCCTCAAGTTCTTTTGGGTCCACATAGTGCTGGTGGTCCTGCTCGCCGTGGCCCCGCATGCGATAGGTCAAGGCCTCCATGAGGGCGGGTCCCTTTCCCGAACGGCAGTGCTCAGCAAATTCCATTGCAAGGGAGTAAACAGCCTCCACATCGTTGCCGTCCACGCTCTGGCCGGGCATGCCATAACCTTTGGCACGTTCGAAAATGTGTTGTGTCGCACAATGTTCTTCATGGCGCTGGGCGCCTGCCCAGCAGTTGTTTTCGCATACAAACAAGAGTGGCAGTTTCCAGATACCGGCCAGATTCATGGCCTCATGCACGCTTCCTTCGGCTGCTGCACCATCTCCGAAGAAAACCACGGTGATGGCCTTTTCTTGTTTGTACTGCTGTGCAAAGGCCGCACCAAGAGCCAGGGGCGATCCTGCACCAACCACCGTGGAGGTCATCAAGATATTGACCTCTGGTGCGGCAAGGTGAAGGGTGCCGGCTTTGCCGCCGTTGATACCCGTGGCCTTGGCCATGATTTCAGCCATCAGGAGGTTCATGTCCAGGCCCCTGGCCAGGAGGTGGCCGTGGCTTCTGTGGTTGGTGACGATGACATCTTCGGGTGTAAGGGCTGAAACCATGCCCGTTGAAACACCCTCTTGTCCGTTGGCCAGAATCTGCATCCCCGGCATTTGATGGGGTTTCTGGCTGAGGGCAACGATTTTTTCTTCAAATTTGCGTGTCAGGACCATGTTTGAATAGAGCCGGGTTTGAAGGTCCGGGGAGATCTGGTTCTCTGTCATAAACCCTCCTTTGCCTGTGTTGAAAATTTCACCGGAATGCGCATGGATTCTCCCCGTATGACCAGCGAAAATTCTTGTTTTTCAAATCTGTGTGTGGGATGGGTAATCATACGGTTTTCCAATTGCGTCGGTGTGGGGGATAGTTGATTCTGCATTTGTGGAATTGTTTACATCTGAGTCCCTAACCGTGCGAACTGATATTAATTCATAAGGAAATGGTATGATGTAAGTCAAGTCTTTTTTGAATTTTATCCAAGGAGGATAGCATGCAGATTAGCGTCAAAACCCATGCCCGAACAGAAATGATCGAAATCACCTCCCAGGTGCGCCGTGTGGCTGAAGAATCCGGGATTAAAAATGGTCTTGTCCATGTTTTTTCCCTGCACACCACAGGAGCCGTTACCATTAACGAGAATGCCGACCCTGACGTTGAACAAGATATTCTATCCACTATTAACCGGGTGATTCCCTGGGATGATCATTTCAAGCATTTGGAAGGAAATTCTGCAGCCCACATCAAGGTCAGTCTTTTTGGACCTTCTGAATTGATCGCCCTTGAGGAGGGTTCACTGGTCCTTGGAACCTGGCAGGGAATATTTTTCTGCGAATTTGATGGTCCGAGAAATCGGCAGGTTAATGTGAAAATTCTGGCCGATTTATAGCTTTTTTAAATATGAAACCTTTGATTTATGATTTGTGTTGTTTCCCTGCATCTGCCCCGATCGTCTTTAATTGAGCTGACAGGTCAATTAACCTTAACGACCCCAGCTTGATACTGGTTTTTTCTCCTTGCATTGGCGTTGATGAATACGTTAGGGTTTAACGTATACCCGAACCCTTTTCAGGAGCGATGATGGGGCATAACCTCTACGATCAGTGGCTGAAGATTTTGGATCATTTCAATATTGGTGTGATCCTGGTCGATAACCACCGGAGAATCAGGCAGTGCAACACCAGCGCCAGGAATCTTCTAAGGCTCAGTGAGGATGAAATTATTGGCGGTGACTGCCAGGAGATTTTCTGCGGGTTGCCATGCTTTCCGACCTGTCCGTTCCATGACCCTGAAACCAGTGATGTCAGGGACATGGATGTGGAGTTCCTGGATGAGGCCGGTGAAAAGCACCGGGTCACCCGGGTGGGGGCGCCACTGCTCGATGACCAGGGACGGGTGCAGGGGTGCGTCACCGTTCTCCAGGACCATTCTCCGTTCAACGAGCTGGTCAACCGGATTCACTATGAGGAGCAGAGCCTCAAGATCATCCTTGACAGCCTGAACATGGGGATTTTCACCGTCAACCGGGGCGGGCTGATCACTTTTTTTAACCGGGCCGCTGAAAAAGTGTCGGGTTTCAGCCGTATGAATCTGCTGGGCAAGGCCTGTGGAACGCTTTTTGCCGGTGAGGGAAAACAGGTCTGTCAGGCCCTCAAGCAGGTGCTTGCCGATCGGATTCCGGCAACGGCCGTCCGGGGAGAACTGCTCAGTTTTCAGGGGGAGGTTATTCCCATTAGTGGCGATTATATTCCGCTGCTCAACGATCACGGCGGTGTCATCGGTGCCCTGGCCGCCTTCCAGGACATGACCCTGGTACAGCAGCTGAACCAGGCCATCAAAGGTCAATATCACTTCCACCACATGATCGGCAAGGATCCAGCCATGCAGCGTATCTTTGACATGGTCCGGGTGGTTGCCAAGACTGAATCCACCCTGCTCATCGAAGGGGCCACGGGAACGGGCAAGGATCTTCTGGCAAAGATCATCCATTCCGAGAGCAATAGAAGCAAAAGGCCCTTTGTAAAGGTCAACTGTGCAGCCATTCCCGACAATCTGGTTGAATCTGAAATTTTTGGCTATGTCAGGGGGGCCTTTACCGGGGCTGACCGGGACAAACCCGGTCGGTTCAGCGAGGCCCATAGCGGTACCATTTTTCTTGATGAAATCGGCGATCTTCCCCTGGCCCTCCAGGCAAAATTATTGAGGGTGTTGGAGGACCGGGAATTTTATCCCCTTGGCAGCAGAAAGACCCAGCGGGTGGATGTGAGAATTCTCTCGGCAACCAATCGAAAGCTTGAATCCCTGGTTGCCCAAAAGCTTTTTCGGGAGGATCTTTTCTATCGGCTCAACGTGCTCAGGATTGATCTTCCTCCCCTGATGAATCGACGGGGGGATCTTCCCCTCTTGATTCGCCATCTCATGCGAAAACAGGCCGGCATCATGAAAAAACCGTTTCCAGACATCTGTGAGACTGCCATGGAGATCCTGCTGAACTACCACTATCCAGGGAATATCCGGGAGCTTGAAAACATCATCGAGCACGCTATTATCCTCTGCCAGGAGGAGGTGATCCGTTCCTGCCATCTGCCTGCCTACATCCTTGACTGTTCGGGACTTGAGGGGAAACGGGACGGTTTTTCTGACCCGTCCACGGTAGACCCCGGGTTTTCCGGCACAGCCCAGGAGCGTCAACAAATTCTGGATGTCCTCAGGGCCAACCGCTGGCACAGGCAAACAACGGCCAACCTCCTGGGCATGGACCGGACCACCCTGTGGCGGAAAATGAGAAAATTCAAGATCTCGCCCTAGCCCAGAATTTCAGATAATGTTGCAGATTTGTTGCATACAAGTTGCAGTCTGTTTTGCAACATTAATTCCCTTTAAATTCATTTTTTTAAACTGAATTCTCTTTGATTATGTTGCATGTTTGTTTCAATGTTTCCTGATATATATTCATTCCATAATCGGTTATTTAAACCCTCTTGACAACCTGAACAAGGCTCAAACCGAGGTTTTTGCCGGTTTTAATTGCGTTTGTGTGGTCCTGGCATGCATCCTGCTTTCTTATATTCCAAGGCGCAGGCAGATCAGCCGCCAGGATTGTTTGAGAAACGGAGACAATGCCATGGCATATTCCATTCTTATCGTGGACCAGGAACCGGAAACACGTGCCTTCTTACGCACCCTGTTGACCAATCGCGGGTTTGTCGTCCATTGTGCAAAGGGGGTGGATGAGGGCAGATGCAAGCGACGCGACTGTTGTCCGGACCTGATGATCGTGGACGCTCTTTTGCCCGACGAAGGGGCCCTTTCCTTTTGCGGTTGCGATCCAAAGCGGCCGGTGATTTTTATCTCACCTGTTCCCCTTGGATCTCTTTTTTTTCGCAACAGGCTCATTCATGCCCATAACGGCCTGAAACAGACTTCCGGACTTCCCTTTATCGAAAAACCCCTTCAGGAGGACGAACTACTGGATCAGATCAATGCTCTGGTCAGCATCCGGGATGGCAGACAGACTCGTGGGAACGGGACGACAGACACAATGGATATGGGAGGATAAGATGGCCGTCAGAATCGGTTTTTACGTGTGTCACTGCGGCATCAATATTGCGGGGATGGTGCGGGTTGAGGAGGTTGCCGAGTATGCCCGTTCGGTCAAGAACGTGGTTGTGGCAAGGGATTATAAGTTCATGTGCTCGGATCCGGGCCAGGAACTCATTGAACGTGATATCAGGGAACTGGGTCTCAACCGGGTGGTGGTGGCATCCTGCTCGCCAAGGCTCCATGAAAAGACCTTCCAGAATGCCTGCCAGCGGGCCGGCTTGAACCCCTACAATTTTCAGATGGCATCGGTCAGGGAGCAGGTCTCGTGGGTGACTGACGATAAAGACAGCGCAACCCTCAAGGCAAAGACCCTGAGTGCCGCAGCCCTTAACCGGGTCAACTTCCATGAGAGCCTTGATTCAAGAACCGTGACCATCAATCCCAACGTGCTGATTGTGGGTGGTGGTATTGCCGGTATGCAGGCGGCCATCGACATTGGAAACGCCGGGTTGCAGGTTTATCTTGTGGAAAAGGACACCACCATTGGCGGACACATGCTCCAGTACGACAAGACCTTTCCCACCCTTGACTGTGCCGCCTGCATCGGAACGCCCAAAATGGTGGAAACAGCCCAGAATCCCTTTGTGGAACTCATGACCTTAAGCCAGGTTGAAGAGGTGTCCGGCTATATCGGTAACTATACGGTGCGGATCAGGAAAAAGGCCAGGTATGTGAACCATCGCTGCACGGGCTGCGGCGAGTGCGCGTCCGTCTGCCCGGTGGAAATGGACAGCCCCTGGGATTTAGGGCTGCTCAAACGAAAGGCCATCTACCGGTCGTTTCCCCAGGCCGTTCCCATCACCTTTGCCATTGACAAGTATGCCACACCACCCTGCCGAATTGCCTGCCCGGCCGGCACAAATGTCCAGGGGTATGTGCAGATGGTCAAGATGGGCAATTACCAGCAGGCCCTTAACATCATCATGGAACGGCTGCCCCTGCCGGGGGTGCTGGGTCGAGTCTGTCCCCATCCCTGTGAGAACGAGTGTCGAAGGGCCCTGATCGACACCGCCATCAGCATTCGAGACTTAAAACGGGTTGCAGCGGACCTGGGGGACCTTGCCCAGGTTCCTGTTGCCATGGGCCCGGAACGGAATCAGCAAATTGCCGTAGTCGGCTCAGGACCTGCCGGGCTCACTGTTGCCTACTATCTCAGACAAAAGGGATTCAAGGTGACGATTTTCGAACGCCATGAAAAACCCGGCGGCATGCTTCGGTGGGGCATACCCGACTACCGCCTGCCTCCTGCCGTCCTTGATCGGGAGATCGATCATATCCTTGGAACTGGAATAACCCTCAGGACAGGCACGGCACTGGGCCGGGATTTTACCTTAAAAAGCCTTAACGCTGACGGGTTTGATGCGGTCTTTCTGGGTCTGGGAACCCATGGTCCAGTGGATCTTGGCATTGACAATGGGAATGCTTTGGGCGTGGTGGATGCGGTTGAATTTTTACGGGCCGTTAACCAGGGTGAACGCAAAGCCATTGGTAAACATGTGGTGGTTGTTGGCGGGGGGAATGTGGCCATGGACGCGGCCCGGGTAGCTGTTCGACTTGGCGCCCAAAGGGTAACGGTTCTCTATCGTCGATCCGAGCAGGAAATGCCAGCAGACAGGGAGGAAATTCAGGGTGCCAGGGACGAAGGAATATTTTTTCTGGTCCTTGCAGGTCCAGTCCGGGTGATTGCTGATCAGGGCAGGGTAACAGGGGTGACGTGCATTAAAAATACCCTGGGCCCACCGGACAGGAGCGGACGCAGGCGACCTGTTCCGGTTGAAAACACCCTTTTCACCCTGGATTGCGATACCCTGATACCTGCCATTGGCCAGCGCCTTGACCTTGGTACCATTGATGAGGGGTTTGAACTCACCTCCTGGGGAACGGTCAGTGTGGATCACACCACCATGGAGACAAGTATTCCTGGCGTGTTTGCCGCAGGGGACGCTGTGACAGGTCCTGCAACGGTGATCGAGGCCGTTGCTGCCGGCCACCGGGTGGTTGCTGCCATGGCCCAATATCTGGACAGCAAACAATCACAGGCGGTTGAGCAGGAAAAGGACCGGCCTGACCCGGGCGGAAAAACAGATTTGATCCAGGAACAGCGGTCAACTGATTATGCTCCCATGCCGAAAGATCCTGAACAGCTTCCAAGGCAGACACCTGTTTTCCTTGATCCTGAAACAAGGAAAAATAACTTTGACGAGGTGGATCCCGGATTTACCCCGGAGGCCGCTGCCCTTGAGGCCCAACGATGCATCAACTGCGGCGGGTGCTGTGAGTGCAAGCTCTGTGTTGATGCCTGTGAGCCAGGGGCCGTTGACCATGAAATGAGGGCTGAAATTGTTGAGGTCAAGGTGGGCAGCATCATCACGGCAACCGGTTTTGATCCCCTGGACCCCACCCCCATGAAACAGTACGGCTATGGGCGGTATCCCAATGTATTTACCAGCCTTGAATTTGAACGTTTGAGCAATGCCACCGGTCCCACGGGCGGGGAGATTCTCATCCGGGACGACAAGGGTCAGTTGACCCGAAGTCCCCGAAGTGTTGCCCTTCTCCACTGCATCGGCAGCAGGGATGTGAATTACCACGAGTACTGCTCAAGGGTGTGTTGCATGTATGCCCTGAAATATGGCCACCTGGTCCATGAAAAGGTGGGCCATGACACCCTTGTCTATAATTTTTACATTGACATGCGCTGTTTCGGAAAGGGGTATGAGGAGTTTTACACCAAATGCCAGCAAGAGGGAACCGTATTTATCCGGGGCAAGGTGGCTGAAATAACCGACCGGGCCGAAACAGACAGTGAACAGGGAAAGCTTGTGGTCATCAGCGAGGACACCCTTTTGGCTGAAAAAATAAGGGTGCCCGTGGACATGGTGGTGCTGTGCACGGCCATGGAGGCAAGGGCAGATGCAAGGGATATTGGCAGGGTCCTTGGCATTAATCAGGGATCGGACGGATTTTTCCTTGAAGAGCATCCCAAACTTGGTCCCTTGAATACGGCAACCGACGGGGTGTTTATCGCAGGTGCCTGCCAGGGTCCAAAGGATATTCCCGATGCCGTGGCCCAGGCCTCGGGCGCTGCTGGAAAAGCACTCTTACTTGCCTCCCGGGGGGAGGTCACTGTTCCTTCCACGGTGTCATACATAGACCCTGATATCTGTGCGGGCTGCAAGACCTGCATCGGGCTTTGCCCCTACACGGCCATCTCCTTTGATGAGTTGCATGGGGTGTCCGTGGTCAACGAAGCCCTTTGCAAGGGATGTGGTTCGTGCGCCGGGTTCTGTCCCAGCGGGGCGGCCCAGGTGAGGCATTTTAATGAAAAACAGATGTTTGCCGAGCTTTCCGGGGTGATGGACAGCATAAACAGTTTATAAAGGAGAAAAGGGATGGCGGATTTTGAACCCACTATCATCGCATTTGTCTGTAACTGGTGCACCTATACGGCCGCAGACCTTGCCGGAACAAGCCGGCAGAAGTACCCGCCCAATGTAAGGCTTATAAAGGTGATGTGCACGGGTATGGTGGACCCAAAATATGTGCTCAAGGCCTTTCTTTCCGGGGCTGATGCGGTTCTGGTCAGCGGCTGCCATCCAGGTGACTGCCACTACATTAACGGAAATTACAAGGCTAGGCGCAGGATACATCTTGTCCACAACATCCTTGAACGGTTCGGAATCGGCCGGGAGCGGCTCAGGCTCACCTGGATCGGGGCAAGCGATGGTATTGAATTTGCCAAGGTGATCCGATCAATGGTGGCCGAGTTAAAGGCACTTGGGCCTGCCGTTACCGATATGAAACAGGTGATTTAGGGGGGAGACTACATGGAAGACGCCTATGAAATCAAAGGAAAAAACCGGCTTGACGCCCTTAGAGTTTTTCTTGCAACCCTGTTCGAAAAAGATGATATCGGTTCCATGCTGATTCCCCTGGAGAGTGAAACCACCCACGCCATCATGCCGACCCTGGTCTCAGACCCGGCAGCCCTTGCCATGGCCGACCCCTTTGCTCCGTTTTTTCCCCTGAACGGGGCAAAACTTGTCTCAAAACTGACCAAGCGGCCAACGGATGAAACCGTTGCCGTGGTTTTAAGGCCCTGTGAATTAAGGGCCCTGGTTGAGCTTGTAAAAATCAAGCAGGCCAGGATGGATCATCTTATCACCATCTCGTTTGACTGCCCCGGGGCCTATCCAAATAAAACCTTCAACCAGCTGCCGGAAAGGGGGGGAAGTCACACCCTTGAATTTCTGGCAAAGCGTTTTGCATCCGGGTTCGAGGAGGACAAAGCCCTTCCGCTGTCAACCGCCTGCACCATCTGCACCTCCCCATTCCCGGAAAATGCCGACATCTGCATTACCCTTGTTGACCAGCCCGATGACACCCTGGGTGTTTTTGCCGGAACAGACAGGGGACAACAATTGCTCATGGGCCTTGCCCTTGGGGAACGTCCCCTTCCCAAAACCCGTAAAGAGCGCCTCAAGGCGGTGCTGGCCCAAAGAGTCAGTGTTGAAAAAAAGGTGTTTGAGGACCTCACCGCCACCACATCCACCCTGGAGGGGCTCGGGAACTATCTGTCGGCCTGCGTTAACTGCTACAACTGCCGGGTAGCCTGTCCGGTCTGCTTCTGCCGGGAGTGCGTGTTTAACACGGATGTGTTTGATTATGAGCCCTTTCAATACGCCACCTGGTCAAAGAACAGGGGTACGCTTCGCATGCCCATGGACACGGTTTTTTTTCATATGACCCGGATGATCCACATGGGTCTTTCCTGTGTGGGGTGCGGCCAGTGTTCCAATGCCTGCCCCAATGACATCCCCCTTGCCGAGCTTTTTACATCCGTTGGCAAGGCGGCCCAAAAGGGGTTTGGCTACCGTGCCGGCGCCAACCTTGCTGAGCCTTTTCCCCTGTCTGTTTTCTTTGAAGACGAGTTTCAGGATGTAACCGGAATCTGACCGCCATGGCATAGCGGTCACAATGAAGATAAAAACGTGACAAATGTGAAATTCAAGGTGATGGTATGATTAAAAAACAGGGTCAAGCACTGGTGGTGGGCGCAGGAATCAGCGGTATCAGGTCTGCCCTTGATCTTGCTGAAGCAGGATGCAGGGTGACCTTGATTGATGCTGCCCCCCACATGGGGGGTGTTCTTTCAAAGCTTGAGCACCAGTTTCCCACCGACGGCTGTGGCATGTGCCGAATGTTGCCTAACACGGACAGGGAGAGCTGTTTCCAGGGGTGTCTGAGAAAGGGGTTGATTCATGAAAATATTGAGGTGAAACTGTTGACCCGCCTGGTCAAGGTCGAGGGAGAACCCGGCAACTACCATGCAACCCTTGAAAGCCCAGTGCCCATAGTCGACCCCAACCGCTGCACCGGATGCAACCTGTGTGCCCAGGTGTGCCCGGTTTCCATTGACGACCCCTTTAACCATGGGTTGTCCCGGACAAAGGCCATCTATCTGCCCGTTCCCCATGCTGTTCCAAATATCTATACCATTGACATGAACCATTGCACCCTTTGCGGCGAATGTGAGCAGACATGTCCCTTTGACGCCATTACCCTTCCAGCCGACCACAGGAAAAATTTCAAGATCCTTGTGGTGGACGATGAACAGATTGTAAGGGAAAGTTTAAAGGACTGGCTTGAGTTTGAAGGGTTTGTGGTGGAAACCGCAACTTCCGGTCAAGGGGCCCTGGAGCGCCTTGAGGCCACGCCCTTTGCCATGATGTTCCTGGATATAAAAATGCCGGGAATGGACGGTACAGAGGTGCTTTCAAGGGCAAAAGAGCAGTTCCCTGATCTTGTGGCCGTCATGATGACGGCCTATGCCACGGTTGAAACAGCAGTCTCTACCATGCGGTCCGGGGCCCTTGAGTATGTGATCAAACCCTTTGACCCGGAAAAGGTTGTCTCCCTGGTTAAAAAGGTCTTTCTTGAGCAACGGCCAGACCTTCGGGAGTCAGCCGGAATTGACGTGGGGGCCATTGTCCTTGCCACGGGCGTTGATTACTATGATCCCATGGCCGGGACCAACACCTTTGGGTACAAGGCACTTGCGGATGTGGTGACCAACAGTGAGCTTGAACGGATATTAAGCCAGACCGGACCCTTCAATGGTGAGTTGAAACGGCCTTCGGACGGCCGGGTTCCCCAACGCATGGCCTGGATTCAGTGCGTGGGTTCAAGGCAGAAGGATTTTCCCATATGCTCGTCAATCTGCTGCATGATCGCCCTTAAGGAGGCCGTGCTTGTGAGGCAGCGTTCCTGCGGCACCATTGAGACGGTTATTTATTTCATGGATATGCGCTGTTCCGGCAAAGATTTTGAGGCCTACCGGAAACGGGCTGAAAACGAGTATGGCGTGATTCTGAAACGGGCCCGCCCCCATTCGGTTTGCCCCGCTCCAGTTGCCGCTGCCAGCCCTGGCACACCACCGGAGTCAGGGGGGCTCTTGGTGGTCATCTCCGAGGATTCGGGTAAACGAGCAGATGAGATTTTTGACATGGTGGTCCTTTCTGTGGGCCAGCGACCCGGCAAAGACACAAATGACCTTGCCGCTGCCACGGGTGTTGACCTGAACCCCTTTGGTTTTCTGTCTTCTCCCTACCAGGACCTATTCCTGGACAATGGAAAAAAGGCTGGCGTGTTTGTCGGCGGTTCCGCCTCCGGGCTAAAGGAGATCGGCGAATCCGTGATTTACGCCTCATGGGCCTCAAGCCTGGCTCTCAAGACCATCCGGGCAGCCAAAGCCGCGGGACCAGGGGATGGGCCGGACAAAGAACCTGCCTTGCCCAATGTTCTTCGGGATGTCTCGTCTGAAATTTCCGACATCGGCGTAGTAGTTTGTCAATGCCCACTTGGTCCGGATATTGCCCAGCAGGTTGCCCCCATTGTTGAACAGGACATCCACGTCTCAAAAATGATAAAAATTGACCGCATCTGTACCCAGGCCGGCTGGGATGACCTGGTACATACCCTGGGTGGAACGCGATTTAACCGACTGCTTGTTGTGGCCTGTGACCCACTGCTTTTTATTAAAAAAAAGGGGGAAATCGCTGCAGCCATGGGCCTTGATCCGGCCTATATTGAGTTTGCTGAGATACACAGGGACCAGCCACCTGGCCCCAGTGTCAGGATGGGGCTTGCCCGGATTCGCCACCTTGCCCGCCCCAAGACCCATACACCTGCCATGGTGCCCAGGGTACTTGTGGTCGGTGGCGGTATTGGGGGAATGACTGCGGCCCTTGGGGTTGCCGGGGCAGGTTTTGAGGTTGTCCTTGTTGAGCGATCGTCCGAGCTTGGCGGGAATCTTGCCTGGCTTGATAAAAATATCAGTGGAAACGATCTACAAGCGTTGTTGAAGACCACCCGTGAGCGCATTGGGAAAACACCCGGTATAACCGTTTACACCCATGCCACGGTGGACAATACAAGGGGAGGTCCGGGTCGATATTCAACCGTTATCAACATCAATACCGAATCAAACCCTGACGGCTCAAACCCAGGCAGCCCGAATCCCCATGGTCCATCCCCGAAGGGGTTAAGGGAAATCTTTCACGGGGCTGTGATCCTTGCCACAGGTGGTCAGGCGGCCGAAACCAAGGCCTACGGGTATGGGACAAGTCCCGTTGTCATGACCAACCAGGAGGTTGAAATAGCCCTTCGATCAGGAAAACTTGACCCTGAAACCCTGAATGCGGTGGTCATGATTCAGTGCGTGGATTCAAGGGAGTTACGGATGGATGCAAGACCTTACTGCAGCAGGATCTGCTGCACCTCATCTCTCAAGCACGCCCTTGAGTTAAAACGTGCCAACCCGGAACTTGACATCTATGTGCTCTACCGGGAGATGATGACCCAGGGGGTTACCGAAGCATACTATAAGGAAGCAAGGGATCTTGGGGTGATTTTTATCCGATACACCCTTGACAAAAAACCAGAGGTGGCGTTTGAGTCTGACCAGGCCATGGTCAGGGTCAATGAACCCATACTTGACCGAATTCTGGAAATTCAGGCCGACCTTGTTGTCCTTGCCACGGGTATTGTTGCAAAGGGAGTGGAACCCCTGGCAGGATTTTTCAAGGCCGGTGTCGATTCCTACAATTTTTTCAAAGAGGCAGACCCCAAGTGGCGGCCGGTTGACGCCGTCACAGGCGGGGTGTTTGCCTGCGGCCTTGCCCTGGGGCCAAGGGATGTGGAAGAAAGCATAGCTTCTGCAGGGGCTGCGGCCATGGGAGCTGTCCGGCTTCTCTCAAGCTCGGGGATTGCATCTTCCCCTGTGACTGCAGCCGTTAAACAAAGCCTGTGCAGTGTTTGTGGCCGGTGCATTGATGCCTGCGCCTTTGGGGCAAGAACCCTTGATCCTGACACCAATCGGATCAAGATCGATCCCATTATCTGCCAGGGATGTGGGGCCTGTGCCTCGGTCTGCACCAACAGCGCCGCCTATGTAAATAATTTTCTGGATCAGCAGATGTTTGAAATCATCGATGCTGCCGTTTAAAGGGGGTTTTATGGACGAAATGAAAAGGTTAAAAGCGGCCCTGAATACCTGTATCCAGTGCGGCACCTGCACGGGATCATGCCCCAACGCCGATGAGATGGACCTTGTGCCAAGGAAACTGTGGCGTATGGTGCTCATGGACAGGGTCGACAGCATCCTGGACAGCCGAACATTTACCCTCTGCTCTTCGTGTTATCTTTGCACCCTGCGATGCCCCAGGGGGCTGCCCCTGACCGCAGCCATGGCTGCCCTTAAGGCCGTTGCCACCCAAAAAGACCTTAAAAAACACCGGGAGAGTACCCGGTTTTATGCAAGTTTCATGGAGAGCGTTCGCCGCCACGGCAGGGTCAGGGAGGGTGAATTCATGGGACTTTATTTTCTGTCCATGAAAAATCCCATGTTACCCCTTCGTTTTGCCTCCCTTGGCATCAAGCTTGTGAAAAAAAACAAGGTGGCCTTTGAACTGCCGTCAAAGACAGGACCCGGCAACCTTGAGGGGCTTTTTAAAAAGGTTGCAGAAATTGAGGAGGCGTCATGAACTACACCTATTATCCGGGTTGCTCGCTGTCCGGGTCTGCAATGGAGTATGATGTGTCCACCCGTGCCCTCATGGCCTGCCTCGGGGTGTCTTTGACTGACATCAATGACTGGAACTGCTGCGGCGCCACGGCTGGCGAGGCAACGAGCGCCCTTTTAAGCCTTGCCCTTGGCGCACGAAATCTTGCCCTTGCAGAGCAGACAGACCCCAATTCAGATATCCTTGTACCGTGCAGCGCCTGTTACCTCAATCTTAAGAAGGCAGAAATCCAGAGAAAAGAAGATGCCGGAATTGCCCAAAAGCTCGACACCATCCTTGCTGAAGAACAGCTTACGCTCACCAATCCGCCCGGGGTGCGTCATCTGCTGGATGTCCTGGTCAACGATATTACAACTGACACCTTTTACAAAAAAATAATCCGGCCCCTCAACGGGCTTAAAATCGCCCCCTACTATGGATGCCAGTGTCTCAGACCCTATCCTGTATTTGATGATCCCGAGGCCCCAGTGTCCATGGAAGGTCTTGTCAACGCCTGTGGTGCAAAGGTCTTTAAATGGGATATGGGGGCAAGCTGTTGCGGCGCTTCAAACATGAGCACAAAACCCGGTTCCGCTCGAAAGCTTGTCCAGAAGATCCTCATGGCGGCAAGGGGGGCCGATGCCATTGTTACTGTCTGCCCCATGTGCCAGCTCAACCTTGAGGGCTTCCAGACAAAGATTTCCCACAACGCCGGGATTGACCTTTCCATCTCCATACTTTATTTGCCCCAGCTCATGGGGCTGGCCCTGGGCCTTGGCGAATCAGAGGTAAAACTTGATAAAAACCTTGCCCTGACACCTGAATTCAAGGAAAAATTATCCGGGCTTACCCTTGCGGTTCAGCATTGACACGGATTTTTTGAAATAATCAGGGATAAGGCCCATTATCAAAATAAAACCTCCCACATGGCGTGTCTTTTAAGCCGTCTTATTCGTTGCCTTAATGGGCACATATTTCAATATGCACTTATTAATGCGCCTTGAATACGACTTAAAATCCTACGCCATGTTTTGGAAGATTTTATTCCGATCATGGGCCTAAAACGGCATTGGCACGGCTCATGCCAAGGTACAGGGCCATTACAGATCAGATTTTCCACTAATAAGAATATCATCTCCGCCAAAAGGGAATGCTTTTCTCAACTGCTGAACCACCCACTCTGCTGTAGGATGCTCAGTAACATTGAAATGAATAATTTTTCTTCTGGCATTATCAATAATGAAAAATACATAAAGAGTCTTGAAGCTAATTGTTGGGACGGTAAAGAAATCCATACCCAATATATATTGACGATGATTTTTTAAAAATATTTTCCATTGTTGTCTTTTTCCCTTGGTTTTATCCGGGTCATCGGGTCTAATTTTTTTAAGGTATCGAGATCTGGTTATTTGAGAAATTTGATTTTTAGTATAGCCAAATTTCAAAAGCTCAGAATATATTCTGGGAGCACCCCAGATAAAATTTTCAGTTACCATTTTTTTATAAGCTGGCGGATTTCCAGTTTTATTGATGGCCTGCAAAGTCTTTTATGTTTATCTGACTTTTTAGTCCAATATTTCTTGAAACGCCGCCTTTGCCAGTCAATAACAGTCTCAAGTTTAACGATTATCAGAGCATCCATCGATTTTGGCCAAGCCCTTTTTAACGAGACTAAAAACGAACGGGTCAGATCAGTGATGTTTTTAAGGCCTTTGTTCTTTGCCATCTGCTGCCGCAGTTCAATAGTTTCCAAAACAAGGTCATTTTTTGATTTGAATAGGATCTGTATTATTGTGAACTGAAAAGTCATCAGTCGAATTAAGTAAGGCCCGATACCTTTTGTGCTCCTTATTTAATTTTAAGCAAGAGACACAACTGAATATCAGGTTCATTTGGTATTGATAATAAGTTTTAAGAACCCGCAATATACTGATATTATAGTGTAATCTAATATTGGCAAACAACAGAATATTTTTTAGGCTTGTAAAAGAAATTTGTCTTCATCTTGACAAAAGGCAAAAAAGCATTTACCTATCCTTTTATCATTCTGGGGTCTGGCCGCAGCAGTTGCGGCACATGAAACAGATCCGGGAACCCCATGCAACAGTAAAAGAACACCCATGGAATAACGTGAAGTCCTTTTATTCGACAATACGAAAACAACATACTCAACACCCCATCGAACTTGTGCCGCTTTCCCCTGTGCTGCAGGGCAAGCAAGTGCAGACGGCCGTCGAAATCCACAGCCTCGAAGCAAAAACCCGGCTCTGGTTCAAGTTTCCCGCAACAGTCCAGAATGCGGTCACCGATTTGCTGGATCCCTTTGTCACGGCATGTGTTTTTCTGGCCATGCGGGTCGGCTGCGACGTAATCGTCCGGGGACCGGTCAGCAAGTCCCTGATCGAAAATCTGAGTGATTTTCAGCAGATCTGGACAAAGTGGTACCCGGACCGTTATACCCATGTCAAGATCCTGCCGGATTCGATCGTCAATGAGGCCACACAAGTACCGCAAAAAACCGCCATGATGTTTTCCGGGGGTCTGGATTCGTGCTTTACTGCATGGAAACACACCATTGCAGCCAAGACCTTTCCCCGGAGAACACCGGATGCCGCCATACTGGTGCATGGGTTTGATATTCCGCTGGACGACACCCGGGGCTTTTCAAACACGCTTTTAAAAGCCCGGCAGATCACGGATAGTATTGACCTTGAGCTGATTCCTGTTCAGTATAATTTCCGGCAGGTGGTTGGCGATTGGGAAGAGTCCCATGCCACAGCCCTGGCATCCTGCCTGCACCTGTTCAACCGGCGGTTTTCAGCCGGCCTGATCGCAAGCTCCCATTCGTATGATGCACTGCGGTTTCCGTGGGGTTCCAATCCGTTGACAGACACCCTGTTGTCCAGCAGACAAATGAAAATATTCAATGACGGCGGCGAATGCTCCCGCTGGCAGAAAGCCGCATCCATTGCCGGCTGGGAACCTGCTGTGCAGCATCTGAGGGTCTGTCACAAGGGCCGGCACAAAGATGAAAACTGTGGGGTTTGTGCCCAGTGCCTGATCACCGCCCTTTGTTTTGCAGCAACCCGGCATCCAATACCGGACTGTTTAAATGTGGGGTCCATCCAACAGACAATTAAAGCCCTTCAGCTACTGCCGATAAAGCCCAGCGGCCTTTTACGCATCCAGGCTTTAGCCGCCTTTGCCAGGGAACGCGGCAACACAGCCCCCTGGGTGTCAGACTTTGAGGCCTGCTGCAGTTTTCATGAAAACCGACTGAACCAGGGGGCACCAATGGGATCATGGATGCTGTTCAGACGCAAGTGGTTCAAAGCATTCCGTTAAAACAAATTTATATGAAACACCCACCAAAGCATTACAAACAGAGGCGTTTCATCGTTCGTTGTGGCTGGGAACCATACCTCGTTCCGGCCGTGCCGGTTTATATGTAACACTCCCCTCGAAAAAGGGAATAGTATCCTGTTGGTTTTTGGGTCTTGTCCCAAGAACACTTTGATTGACGCTACAGATTGAAAATATCAAATCGATAGAATTCTTCCTGTCGGGTTAATAATTCAGGCACGGAAGACAAGTTTTTAAATCATCAGTAGTGGTCGGTTTATTTTAGATAAGTTTTATATGCGTAGTTCCCCCGATGGAGGACTAACAGTTTGTTGTGCAAAAAACCGACCCGTCATGTTATATTCGCGCTCTAAGGCTTCATTTGATCATCCGACGTTTGTTTACCGAATCAATAATTTCTTTGTCTGCTGTCCTTCTCTAAACAATACCTGTTAAAAACGTGCTGTCAATTCGATTAATTTCCACAAGGCACAAGTTTCATGCCTAATTCATCAGCCTTTTTTGCTAAATTTTTTAATACTCTTTGCTTGTTGGGCTTGCTCAGGTACTCTTCGCCAAGATCTTTATACGTGTCTGCATTTTTAATGATGCTGTAAATGGCTTTTGCAATTCTATGGGCTATAGCAACAATGGCCTTTCTGGCACCTCTCCTGGATTTCAGTTTGTAATATTTGGCCTTGTAATAAGAGCCTTTTTTCTTGATTGCTGCCCATGCAACCTGGACTAAAATCGTTTTGAATGGATGATTTCTAACTGCATTTCTGCCACTTTTCCGTTTTCCTGCACTTTCATTATTCCCGGGGCACAGGCCTGCCCATGAAACAAATGCTGACATAGTTTTGAATTCATTTAGCGTAACCCCGACTTCTCCTATAATGGATTGTGCCGATTTTTTATCAACACCTGGAATTTCGTCTAAACGCTCCAATAAATCTTTGTGCTCACGTGTAAGAGATTCCAATCGAGTATTAACTTGTTCAATCATTTTTTTAAAAATATTGATAATTTCCATCATCTCAACAAGTTGAAAACGATGGTGATCTTTGAAATATCCATTAAGGCTTTTATGCAGTTCCTGCGTTTTTTTCTTAAGGCCGCCTTTGGTGCACTCCTGGACCTTTTCCAAGCTTAGTTCACTATTATTGCATAATAAATTGATCAGGTTCGTGCCTGTCAAACCAAACAAATCCGAAACTATTGAATCAATTTTTATATTTGCAGTAATGAACAGCTTGTGAACACGTCTTTTATAATCGGCAAGGGATTCGGTGTATGTTTTTCTCAATCGGCTTAATTCTCGCCATTCCCGGACATTCCCCGGAGGGATGAAACTACCTCTTACTAAACCGTGTCGAAGCAGTCCGGCAAGCCACTTGCTGTCACAGATATCAGTTTTTCGGCCAGGAACGTTTTTAATATGTCTGGCATTCACCAAAACGACTTCAATTTTATCTTCAATGGTATTATAAACCGGATGCCAGTATACCCCGGTACTTTCCATTGCTATAATTGGGCAATTATTATCAAGCAGCCATTTTTTCATTTCTTGCAGATCGTGAGTGAATGTTGAAAACTCTCGAATCTCATGGTGCTCACCTCCTGCATTATTCAAAGTGATTAAACAAGCTGAAATTTTGTCTTTATGAACATCCAAACCACAACAAATAGGGTGAACGATTTGGATTAATGTGCTATTTGATCTCTTGGTCATGACTATCCTTTCGCTTTTGTTTGGGAAGATAAAAAAAATTGGATAGTTATGACCATTTTTCATTTTTTGCAAGTGTTTCATGCTTCGTTGTGTCCGCTAGGACATGTGGGTTATATAGAACATGTTGCGGGCACCAACAGCACCCTGCAGACACGGAGGCCGGGTAAAACCAGAGAGGAATCAATGAAAAAACTCGTTATTTTAGGTATCACAAATCATATTGTTGTTAAACTCGTCGAGGCAATCAACAGACACACCCCCACCTATCAACTCATCGGGTTTATCACCAAAGAATTTGATAACGATCCGCCCATACTGGGGCACCCTGTTATAGGTGGGTATGAAGCCATCCCGGCCCTGCTCGAGCAACATGCAGACCTTGTCTTTTTCAATCACATCAATTCGCCGCTCGCTGATGTAAAAGAAGCAGAAGTCTTCCTGGCCCAACACGACTGCACAATTGTTTCGCTCATCCATCCCGACATTGACCTGGGCCATGTGACAATTGGCGAAAACTGCCTTCTGTCAGAAGGAGCTGCTGTTGGATCCAAAGTGACCATTGGCCGGCACTTCACCTGCCGTCTTCATTCCACCATCAGTCATGATGTGACCATTGGAGATTACGTTTACGTCAGCCCGGGTGTCACGGTGTGTGGATGTACCACATTGAAAAACTGTGCTGACCTTGGAGCTGGTTGTACCATCCTGCCCAGGCTCACCATTGGCGAAAACAGTATTGTCGGTGCCGGGGCTGTGGTGACCAAAGATGTCCCGGACAACGTGACCGTGGTGGGTGTGCCCGCAAAGATCATCAAACATCACACCCCATAACCAGACAACGGCGTTTGCACAGAAACACCACATGGATGCAGGCAACCAGATTATCATCAACTTCACTCCCACAGCTATGATCCCCACCAACTCTTTGACCCATGTGCCGGTTTGACCGACCGAAATCATCGAAACAGTGAGGCGCCACGAAAAACAATAGTGCTGGGGTCGATTTCAAATGCACCAGGATCCAGTTCAAAGAAATATCGGAAACTTCAATGCTGGAAAAAAACCTGTGCCAAAAGAATAAGCTGTGAGGACTGTGAAAAAAGTGGTCAGGGACTTAATTTCCTGTCAATGAATATCTGAGCCCATAATTCAAAAGCAAAAAATGACCAGAGCCATCTGCTGTGCTTTCGGTAAGACTTTTTTTCCATTTTTTTATAGGTTTTCGATATCAGATCATAGTTAAAAACGCCCCTGTTTCGAATCCCGGGCAAAATTATGTCATTTATCATCTCTTTCATCTGTGGAAATATCATATAATCGTAAATGGGCTGATTAAATCCTATTTTATTTCGATATGCAAATTGCGAATTATAGTATTTGGCGGCAATTTTTTTAAGCAGCATTTTAGTATGCCGGAAGGGTGCTTTGTATTCTTTGGGATTATTGCTGGCCTGCAGGAAATATTCAGATGGTTTTGAAAATACGTAATCGATAACATTTTTATCGAGAAATGGCACCCGGTTTTCAATTGAGTATGCCATTGTCATTCGATCCTGCATTGAAAGTAAATGTGCCAGTCTGCCTCTCATATCATAGACCCTGATATTTTTTAGAGAATCCGGGTTGTCCGGAATCAAATTTTGTTGGTTTGTAAAGAAAACCGAGTCGTTGATGTCGTTTTTTACTGAGTGGGCATGGTTAAAATGACTACTCCGAATACGGATGAAATATTCATTTTTACTCATATGCGGGAGAAAATATTTGCGATATCTTTTCCCTCTGAATGGTATTTTAGACATCAGGCGAATCCTTCCTGGATAGCACTGCCGATAGGCATGTCTGTAAAATTCACGGTAACCGCCCATCAACTCATCAGACCCTTCACCACTTAACAGCACTTTTACATAGTCTTTCGCTCTTTCGGCCATTTTTTTTATGCCCAGTGCGTGAGGAAAACTCAGCGGCACATCTATGTGATAGGTCGCGCTGCAAATATTCTCTACCCAATACTGTGGCGTTATTTCTATTTTATGGGCATTGGATTCTGTCTTTTCGATCACCTGATCAATATAGTCTTCTTCTGAGAAATCACTGTTTTCAGGAATTACGGAAAAGGTATTCATTCCACCCGGAAAATAGGGGCGGGCAAAGGTTGTAATCAGGGAAGAATCGATTCCACCAGATAACTGACACCCCACTTCAACATCGCTTATGAGCTGTGACGACACCGCTTTTTTCAATATAGACTCAAGCTCGTCGGGGTCAGCATACAGATTACCTGTTTCTTTCACGGAAAGATCTGGTTCCCAGTACCGGGTAATCTTTTGGTCCGTCATGCTGAATGTCATGAAATGGGCTGGCGGAATTTGGTACACGTTCTTTAAAAGTGTTCGATCATGGGCAGTGTAGCCCAATATCGCATATTCATCAACATGTTCATTGTTGAGCTCAGCAATAAAGTCAGGATGTTTGTAAAAGGCTTTAATCTCAGATGCAAAAAGAATTGTATTGCCGTTAGTGTACCAATATAAGGGTTTGATCCCGGCATGATCACGGGCAAGAAAAATTTTTCCAATCATCAAATCGACAATACAAAGTGCAAACATCCCGTTGATCAATTCCAGTAATTTTTTTATACCGTACTCTTGATAGAGATACAGAAGAATCTCTGTGTCTGTTGAACTCTTAAAGCAGATTCCTTTTTCGACAAGAAATTTCTTAAATGTAAATGCATTATACGCCTCTCCATTATAGGCAATGATCACTTGGCGGTTATTCGAAATCATAGGTTGACGGCCATTCATTGACAGATCCAGAATCGAAAGCCTGTTAAACCCAAGTCCGCCATGGAAGCCTGATCTTTTATGCGATTTCTCTTTATGATTCAACCGGATGGTGTCTTTTTTTGCAAAAGAAAATCCAACAAGGCTCTGGTCATCCGGACCTCTGTGCCGCTGTTTATCGGACATTCGTTGCAAAATATGAAAATCAACCGGTTGATTATTTCTGTTCAAAATACCAACAATACCGCACATGGATCGTCCCCTGACGAGATAGTGATTCAGCTCCTAAGGCTGAATCCGGGTTAAAATACATTTGCCAGGGTGCTGATACTTCTGCTTGCTCTGAGCAGATGTTTTCCGGCAGTCAGTTGAATGTTTTTCTAATTGGTATAATAGACAACAATAAATTTAAAGAGATTTCTTTTGCGACACTTATAATATCGTGCTAATTATAAATTGCTTTTGAATCCCAGGGGATATTTGTGATAACAGGTCTTTATGAAACTTAAAGAACCAAGTTGTCAACGGCCTTTATTCTGCTACTGGTTCTTGTTTTGATTGAGTACTTTCCGGAAAGCGGCCGACAGATAGGAAGATGCTTTTAGTCAAGAAAAGTATGAAAAATTATTTAAGAGTTGAAATATGCACTCAACCCGGCACTGGCACAACATGTTGTGCCAGTGCCGGGTTGAGTCAAAACATTCCTGGAATAAAATATAGGCATTAAGTGGGAGATGGAAATAGTCTGGACTATCTTTAAAAAGATCGAAAATTATCAATATTTCTGATTATTTTGGGCATAATTCACCCTGAAAGGCCTCTTCCAGGTCTTCAAACATGAATGCTGGTGCCATTCGGAAACTGTCGTCATCTATAAAACAGCCGTCAGAAACTATTCACCCCATGCTCTAAATTTTCAAAGTGATTTTCAACGCAATTATAGTAATGAATTGTTGAGATATGTTGATTGGATTTGAAATTTTTTAAAAAATGGTGGAGAATGTAGTTCGATTAAATTGACAAGCCTGACCGGTTCATCACGGTTCAAGTGCCTGGGGTATTATGAAGTCAAAAAGGGTAGTAACATAAAGTTTCTAATAGGAGTTGGATCAGATTATGACCACGATAAGCCAGATAGAACTGTACCATGTGCGCATCCCGTTGAAAAAAACTTTCTATCCAAGCTGGATACCGGGCTACCCTTCAACGGACAATCGTTTTGACCTGATCTGCATTACCACCAGGAGTGGCGTTAAAGGGTATTCTGCAGGCCCGGCCATCTCAAACGAAAGAAGGGGACTTGGGGACCTGATTGCCCCCTACCTCATGGGTGTGGATGTTTTTGACATGGATCTACTCGTCCAGCGACTCAGGGAAGTCGCCTACCTGGGGGTTCGGGCAAACTGGATCGAACCTGCATTCTGGGACATCCAGGGAAAAATAAAGGACAAGACCGTTTATGAGCTTTTTGGCTGTAAGACCGAAACCGTTGAGCTCTATGCCTCAACAGGGGAGGTCAAAACGCCTGAAAAATGCATTGAAGAGGCGGAACAACGGTATGAAGAGGGATTCAGGACCATAAAACTACGGGTCCATGATTTTGATCCAAAAGAGGATGTCAGGCAGGTTGAAGCCGTTGCAAAAACCCTTGGCAATAAAATAAAAATCGGTGTGGATGCCAACCAGGGCTGGCGGGTTACGATCATTAAAGACGCTCCGTTGTGGGATCTTGACAGGGCAAAGTATTTCGCAGACGCCTGCTATGACTTAGGGGTTGCATGGATTGAAGAACCCCTTCCCATGGACGATTATGGGGAGTTAAGCCGCTTGACACAATACAGCCGGGTGCCCATCAGCGGCGGAGAGATCCAGACCAATGGATACCCTGAGTTGCGGATGATGATCGAACGAAAATGCTACGATATTTTCCAGCCCGACAGCATCATGACTGGTGGAATCCGACAGACCTTGGATGTTGCCGCCTGCTGCAGGGAACATGGCCTTGGCTTTTCCCCCCATACCTGGACAAATGGTATCGGTTTTGCCGTGAATCTCCAGGTACTTCTGGCAAGCGGTTTCAGTAGAAAAAAGCCCCTTGAATACCCCTTGAATCCACCATCATGGACCGAGGAAAAACGGGACGGATTGTTAAAAAAACCCTTTGTCCACGACCATGGATTCATACGGCCATCTGTGCTTCCCGGGCTTGGGTTTGATATTGATCCCACTGCCCTTGAGCGGTTTGGACATCGTTTTTTTCATATGAACCAGCGTAAATTATTTTTCCATGTGATCAAGGACAAGGGAGCCATGACGGCCCTGAAGCTCCAGTACAATAAAAGCAAACATGGACCCTCTGCTGGTAAAAAGCAAGACCTGGAAACCTTTGCCCAGGATAAATCGGCGCGGTTGAATGCACCACAAAAACACAAAGAGTGAGTCTTATTTTCTCTGTTCTTTGCCAAAGGCTTTGATCAATAATTCTCGGATACATTGATCAGGGCCAGCGGTGGTGTCAATGGTGATCTGTCTGACATCATTATTGCTGGTAAGGGGTTGATACGCATTTTTCAACGGTTTAAAATGGTCGATCCTGGCATCTGAGACAGACGAAGAATGCTCCCGTTCCAACAGCCGTTTTTTTATGATGTCGTCATGGGTGCGGCACTCAATGAATACCGGGGATATTCCCTTTCTCTTTGCAAGATGGACAAGGTTTTTCCGGTATTGCTCCATGCTGAAGGTTGCATCGAGAATTACCGAAGTGCCCGCTTCTAACTTTTGCTGCGCAAGATCAATGAGTCGTTCATAGGTCAGGTCGCTTGCCGACGGGGTGTAAATTTTTTCCTTAAATTGTCTGGCGCCAACGTCATGGGGTGAAATGCCAAACATCTGTTTGCGCACAATATCCGACCGTATGGGTTCAACTTCAAGGGCGCACCCCAGGGCTTTTGCCATGGTACTTTTGCCCGTGGCCGGCAGACCGTGGATAACAAATATCCCAGGATGTGAAAACCTCAGGGCATAGTCCCGGGCAAGATCAAGATATTTGAGGGCCTCTGATTTCTTTTTTTCCTTTTCCCCGGGGGTCGGCTGTGTGGATGCAAGGAAAATGGCGTTTACCTTGCACCGCACAAAGGCCCGGTAACACTTGTAAAAATCAAGGAGCATAAATGCCTGAAGATCCCCTGTTTGCTCAAGATAACGGTCTAAGAGAAGATCTCCAAGGACTTGTTGGTCACAAAAGTCAAGGTCCATCAGTAAAAAGGCAAGGTCGTTGATAATGTCGATGTGGCGCAGGCTGTCGTTGAATTCAATGCAGTCAATAATTTGAATGTTCCTGTCGGTGAAGTAAATGTGTCCGCAGCGCAGATCCCCGTGGCAATCTTTGACCTTGCCTGATTTGAGCCGGGCCATGAAACAGGGTTTGCGAGCCTTCAGGAAGGCAAGTGTTTCATCCCTGACCATTTTCCAGGTTTTTTCATCCAGCAGGTTTTTTGTAAAGCCCTGGGTCTGGTTGAAGTTTTCGTTGCAGGCATGGAAAATGTTTTTCCACCCGTCATCCCCCATGTCATCGCCTTTTCCCGTGGGGGCTGTAAGATAAAATTGCCCAAGTTTTTCGCCAAGGGCGATCACATCTGATCTGATATCGGCTGAATTTTTCTGTGTCTGGGTTTTTATTCTCTGTTGCAATGACCAGGACTCATCCAGTTGACGCATTTTAACGGCATATTCAACGATGCTCCCTGTTTTTCCAAGGCTGTAACGCCCATGGTCAAGGGTGATGGGAACCACCCCCAGATAGATATCACGGGTCAGCCTGCGGTTTAAGCTCACCTCTTTTTCACAGAAAAAATGGCGTTTTTCCAGGGTCGAGAAATCAAGAAATCCCAGGTCCAAGCTCTTTTTGACTTTGTATACAAAATCGCCGGTTAAAAATACCCGGGAGATGTGAGTTTCCTCGATCGTTACCGGGCCTGTCGGGTGGGGATAAAACCTGGGATTTTCCATGGCTTTAAACAGGTTCTGTTGATGGTTTGTGTCCATTTCAACCCCCTGAATGAATGTGTTCATATAATCTATAATAAATTCTACAGGGCTTGAAGCGGGTTGTCAATATGGCCCATGATCAGGCAGCAATTCTAATTTTAGGTATCAGTCTGTGTGACGGCGGTCGGTATTCCTTTGCTGAACATTGAGAAACAAAGGGGATCAGATTTTCGGGCAGGGCAAACCCAACAAACTGCAAATTGTCTGAGGGAGGTACGACCGAGTTTTTGCAGTTTGGGTTTGCCTTGTTCGAAAATCCCCCGACTTTTTCGGTTCAGCAAGGGAATACCGACTGCCGCATAAACATTATAAACATTAAAACCAAAATTAGAACTGCTGATGATCAGGTGTCTGTCACAGGGGCCAGACCATGGGAATCAGGATAGAGGCACAGACCATGACCAGAAGATTTAACGGCAAGCCCAGTTTCAGATAGTCGGAAAACCGGTATCCGCCTGGGCCATACACCAGAAGATTGGTCTGATACCCGATGGGCGTGGCAAAGCAGGCGCTTGCGCCAAAACAGATGCCAATGATGAATGGTTTGGGATTTACGCCAAGGGAGACAGCCGTGGACACGGCAATGGGCAGCAACAGAACAGCCGTGGCATTGTTGCTTAAAATATGGGTACAGACGCTGGAGAGGATGATAATACCGACGAGCACCGAGTGGGGGCTCATTCCCGTGAACAGTCCCAGGAAGGAATCCGCATACAACTGGGTTGCCCCTGTTTTCTGCATGGCAAGGCCAAGGGCAAGGGTGCCCACGATTAAAAGCAGCACCTCGGCTTCAAGGGATCGGTAGGCGTCTTTGAGTGTAAAGCAACGGGTGAGGGTCATTAGAAACACACCAGTCAGGGCACAGACCATGATGTCTGCCAGCCCAAAGGTTGCGCAGAGCACAACACCTGCGAATATGCTGATGGCAATGCCCGCCTTTTCCCTGTCAATCATGGCATGGTGAATATCTTCGATCATGATGAAATCCGGGCTGGTTCGAAGATTTGCCACCTTGTGTCTTGGACAACGCACCAGGAGAATGTCGCCGATTTTAAGTTTCACCTTTTGCATTTTCTGTTCAGAATAGTGGCTGCGGCGGCTTCTAAGGGCAAGCACTCGAATGTCTGGATCGTTTTGAAGTTCAGATGAGACCAGGCGATCTCCCAGAATGGCTGACAAGGGCGGCACAACCAGTTCAACAATCAGATCCTCCTTGAGTTCACCGCCAAAGGTGATATCTTCTTCGCCATGGGCAAGGGCGAGAATTTGATTTTTCAGACACGACACCAGGGCTTCAGCCGAGGCTTTGACCAGAAGAATATCCCCTTGCCTGAGAGTTATGGATGTCCTTGACGGATCAACGATTCGATTGTTGCGAAAAAGCTCAATCACGTTCAATCCCAGATTCTCGTCGGCGTATTCAACAATGGTTCGATTGCCGATGAGGTCACTTTCGGCAGGAACCATGAGCTCTGCCAGGTATCTTTTTTCTTCGCCCTGGTTGAGTTCACACACGGGCGCGGTTCGGCCGGGCAATAGTTTTGGAGAGACAAAAAACAGGAAAATCATGCCCAGAATGGCAATGGGCAGCCCAATGGTTCCCAGCTCAAACATGGTAAGGGGTTCAAATCCCTGGGCCGCTGAAAGATCGCTCACAATAATATTTGTGGAGGTTCCGATCAGGGTGCAGGTTCCTGCAAGGATTGACACATAGGAGAGGGGGATGAGCAGCTTTGATGGGGAAAAATCATACTCGCAACTCAACCCCATGACAATGGGGATAAACAGCACAACAACCGGGGTATTGTTGATAAAGGCAGAGGCTATGGCAACGGTTAAAAGTATAAGGATATGGGCGTGGGTTCTGTTTCCCTTTGAAAGCTTGAGAACCAGGGTGGTTACAAACCCGATGGCCCCGGTTCGAATCAGCCCCCGGCTTAGAAGAAACATGGCACCCACAGTTACCACGGCAGGGTTTGCAAGGCCTGCCACGGCCTCCCTGGGTGTCAGTATCCTTGTCAGGGCAAGAACCACCATGATGCCGATGGCGGTTTTGTCAACGGACAGCTTTTCAGATATCAACAGGGCCAGGGTGACCACAAGGATGAGCGAAACCAGAATGATTTCCATATCAGCAGCCGCCTTGATTCTTATTTATGCTCGTACAAATGAACATCCCTTTGGGGATATGGGATGCTGATGCCATTGGCATCAAAGGCCTTTTTGATGTTTTCCGTCAGGGCACAGTAGACATTCCAGTAGTCTGCAGCGTTTACCCAGGGCCTGACCACAAAATTGACACTGCTGTCGGCAAGTTCGGTCAGGGCGATCTGGGGAGCTGGATCTTTTAATATACGATCTTCCTGGGCCAGAACATCCGCCATGATCTGTTTGGCCTTGTCAATGTCATCGTCATAGCCGATTCCCATGACCAGGTCCACCCTGCGGGTTCCCTTGACCGTCCAGTTTACGATATTGCCCTCGGTGAGCTTGGCGTTTGGAATGATAACGGTTTTATTGTCCGGGGTTTTCAGGATGGTGGTGAAAATGGATATTTCCTCAACCGTTCCGGCAACACCGCCGCCTTCGATGAAATCGCCAATGGTGAACGGACGAAAGATGATCATCAAAAAACCTGCTGCAAAATTAGACAGCGATCCCTGGAGGGCAAGGCCGATGGCAAGACCTGCGGCACCAACTACGGCTATGAATGAAGTTGTCTGGATGCCGAGTTGCCCCAGAGCTGCAATAATGACAAAGACCAGCAGGGCAATATAGGTGAGGCTTCCTGTGAAGTTGATGATGGTGGGATCAATTTTACTTCGGCCCATGATACGTTTAACAACGTTTGTGAGTAGTTTCGCAATAATCCGTCCAAAAAATAGAATCAGCAGTGCAACGATGGCCTTGATTCCATAAATGGTTGTAAGTTCCCATACCTTTTGCAGGATTGCTTCCATTGTTTATCTCCTCGATTTAAATTAAAGGGCAGTGAAAGGATCATGAATGTAAAACAACTCTATCAGGCCTGGGGTTAAAAAATCAACCCTTTAAAACTGAATGATCTTGTGCTATCAATTTAAACAATTTGTTTCACCCCATAACAAAAGGAGACAGGCCCCCATGGCCTTAAATAAAAATACGAGGACCTATGCGAACGTTACACAGGCAAACAAACTCCAGCAGGAGCGGGAGAATACATATCGAGAGCGGGCACTCAAACTTTTTCCCTGGATCTGCGCCCATTGCGGCCGGGAATTTGAGGGCAAGCGACTGCGGGAACTGACCGTTCACCACAAGGACCATAATCATGACAACAACCCTCCTGACGGCAGTAACTGGGAGTTGTTGTGCATTTACTGCCATGACAATGAACACTCCCGGGGGGAGGTGGCAGATGCCTATGATACCGTAACGGCCGGCGATACATCGGATTCAGAGAATGATTTTGTTGATAATCCCTTTGCCGGACTTTCCGATCGCCTGAAACCTAAAGTTTAGGTGAAAGGGAAATAGCATTTCCAGCACTGGACTCTTTGATAATAAGGTCATTATGATGGATAGCGGACCCAGACTGCCCCTTGAATCAGATGTTAAACGGGTGTTAACCCTTGATTTTAAAGAAATTCCTACTCTTTCACCTGTGCTGGCCAGGCTGTTGGAAATTTTCAGCAACGAGAATGCCTCCATGGAAGCGCTCTCCCAGGTTGTCCATACGGATCCGGGTCTCTCAGCCCGGGTTCTTGGCCTTGTCAATTCTGCCATGTATGGTTTGACACACCCGGTAACCAATCTTTCTGAAGCCGTTGTTTACCTTGGGGTTGATGGGGTGAAACGGCTTGCCCTGGGCATCACTGTTTTTGAAAAAATAGTTAAATCCGGACGACAAAAACAGTTTGACCGGCTCTTTTTCTGGCGGCACTGTCTTAGCGTGGCCACCCTGGCCATGGCTATTGCCGAGCAAACCCAGTCGGTTAATCCGGGAGAGGCCTATGCCTGTGGGCTTTTGCACGATTTCGGAAAGATTTTTTTCGATCTCCAGGGGTGCGTCAATTATGGAGACTTCATCGCTACGCTGGCAAAATCCACCAACCCCATGATCACGGATGAGAGGGAACTCATGGGTATGGGACATGACGATCTGGGTGCCTATTGCGCGTCCCAATGGAATCTGCCTCGAACCCTGTTACTGACAATAAAATATCACCATCAACGGTATGCACACCTGGACCTTTCCCGGGAAGAATCCCAGCTGATCGCCATTGTTTCCCTTGCCAATTTTCTGTCCTGGACCCAGGGTATGGGGTCTGTGGATATTGTCCGACCGCCCCTGCTTCAGCCTGAAGTTGAAGAAAACATCGATCTTGATGGGATTGATGTGATAAAAGTCATAGGTCGCATGGACAGGGAAATGAGAAATATATCAAAATTCTACAATTTTGTTTTTCCTTCTCCAAGCCAGTTACGGGCAAATCTGCTCCTTGCAAATCTCAAGCTTTGCAGCATCAATACACGGTACTATTATCAGGATCATGGGCATTCCAACACAGCTGAAAACACAGTTGATATGTCACAAATTAGACAGAGCCTCACTGCCCCCCACAAGAGCCTTGACCCCCGGGAAATCATCAAGGGAACACTAGAGGCCATTTACAAGGATTTCAAGTTCAACCGGCTTTATGTGATGTGTGTTGTTAAACGCACCAGATGCCTCAAGGTGGTTGAGTCTCTGGACACATCCGGTACGAAAATGAACCTTAGATCAATTGAAATCCCCCTTCACAGGGGCGCAGGCGGATTTATTCACTGCCTGAGAAGTCAGGAACCTGTGATTATCCGGGGCAGGACAATGGATGAAAGAAGGACCCTTGAACAATTTAAAATAGATGAAATGGTTATCGTTCCTTTTTACAGTCACAACAGGGTGCTCGGGATCCTTGGCATGGACAATATTGTTTCAAAAAAACCCATCCTCCCGGATGTGTTTTCCGCAATTGCCATTGTTGCCAATGAGCTTGGCATGGCCATGGAAAATGCAGGGGCCTATAAAGACGCAAAAAAGGCATCACTCAGGGATGGTCTTACCGGTCTTTTGAACCGAATTGCCATTGATGGGCTTTTGGAAAAAGCCTTCCGGGGGGCTGTGGAAGGGAAAAACGACCTTTCCCTGGTGATGATCGATGTGGATTTTTTTAAAAAATTCAACGATAATTTCGGGCACCAGTCAGGTGATTCCATCCTTAAACTGATCGCCAACACATTAAAAAAACTTTCCAGACCCTTTGACCATGTGGGTCGGTACGGCGGTGAGGAATTTATCGTCGTCCTCACCAATACCGGATTATCACAGGCCATTGTCTATGCTGAAAGAATCCGCAGGGAAATAGAGCACCTGGGAGTACTCCTGGTCAATCGGTTTCCAGGTCTTGCCCTTACTGTGAGTGCTGGTGTCAGCGGGTATGAAAAAAATGTTAAAAACCGGGAGGTCCTCATTGCAAAGGCAGACAAGGCATTGTACCAGGCTAAGGAGACCGGGAGAAACAAGGTCGTTGTCGGATAGTTTCATAAAAAACAAAGGAGCTAAAAATGAAGGTAATCATCGATCTTTGTGTGGTGCCCCTGGGAGTGGGGGTCTCAGTTTCCAAATATGTTGCCGCCTGCCATGAAATCATCAATCAGGCCGGGCTAAAATCAGAGCTCCATGCCTATGGTACCAACATTGAGGGGGAGTGGGACCAGGTATTCGGTGTGGTAAAAACCTGCCATGAACGAATTCATGAAATGGGCGCGCCCAGGATAACCACCACCATCAAGGCTGGTACCCGGATTGACCGGGATCAGACCATGGCCGACAAGGTGGCCAGCGTACGGGAAAAGGTGTAGTTGGATATTCTTATCTTCGGGGCATGCTTTGCCATCGTTGCCGCAGCATCAAAACAGATCGGACAGCAACTGGTTAAAACCGGGCTGCCCCTGATCAGTGGATTTTTGTTCACCGGTATTGTGGCAGGTCCCCATGTGCTTGACATTATTTCCAGTCAAGCGTGTGTGAACCTGCGGTTTGTGGATGAGTTCTCCCTGGGATACATTGCCTTTGCTGCAGGCGGCGAGCTCTACCTGAAAGAGCTGAAAAACAGGGTTAAAACCATTGCATGGATGACCATTTGCCTTGTTGGAACTACCTTTCTCCTGACTAGCCTGACCACTTTTTTCCTTGCCGACTGGATCCCATTCATGGCATCCATGCCCATGGCGGCAAGGATCGGAGTCTCGGTTCTTGCCGGTGCCATCATGGTTGCGCGCTCTCCCTCGTCGGCCATTGCCGTTGTCAACGAATTAAGGGCCAGGGGGGCGTTTACCCAGACCGTTCTTGGGGTGACCATTATCATGGATGTGGTGGTCATCGTTCTGTTTGCCGCCAATACTTCTGTTGCAGACGCGCTGTTCTCCGGGGTGGATCTCAGATTCGGCTTTGTCCTTCTTCTGGTTGCGGAAATAGGGGCCTCCATTGTTATGGGATACCTTGTCTTTCAGTCGCTTGTGGCTGTGATGAAACTTCCGGTTCAAAAGGCCGTAAAGGCTGTTTTTATCTTGACCACGGGGTATCTGGTCTTCTGGTTGACCTTTGCGTTTCGCAGGTTTGTCCATGACGCCCTGGGTCTTGACGTGCTCCTTGAACCTTTGCTCACCTGCATGGTGGCGGGATTTCTTGTGTCAAACCATTCACGGTTCAAAAACGAATTTTCAAAAATTCTTTTGGACGTTGGTCCGCCTATTTATATTGCCTTCTTCACCCTGACCGGTGCATCCCTGTCACTGGATGTCCTGGTTTCAACCTGGCCCATTGCCGTGGCGCTTTTTTTTGCACGGGGAATTGCCATTTTTGCCGGTTCGTTCATGGGCGGATCTTTTGCAAAGAATCCGTTGAAGAACAACCTGGTCAGCGGCATGGCCTTCATTACCCAGGCAGGGGTGGGTCTTGGGCTTGCAAAGGCGGTGGTTGTTGAATTTCCCGGCTGGGGCGACGCCTTTGCCACCATCATGATTTCTGTCATCATATTAAATCAGATCATTGGCCCCATTGCCTTTAAAGCCGCCATTAAACTGATGAACGAAGATCGTCCAAAGGCCATGGCAGAGGTGTTTGAGGACGCAAGGGATGCAATAATTTTCGGCACCGACGGCCAGGCCGTTGCCCTGGCCATGTCCCTGTCAGCCAAGGGGTGGCAGGTGAAAATTATGGCCCCTGTAACAGCAGTTGAAGATAAGAACAACACCATTGATAAAAACCCGGATATTCAGGTGGTAAGGCTTGGGGGGTTGACCCTTGCCGAGCTTGAACGAAATAATTGTCATCGGGTGGGAGCCATTGTGGCCATGCTGACAGATGAAGAAAATTATACCATCTGTGAAATCGCCTACGAACATTTCGGCACCCAGACGATCATTGCCAGATTGGGCGACCGGAACAATTTTCATCGTTTTCAGCGCCTGGATGTTTTGATTGTGGATCCGTCAACGGCCATTGTAAATCTTCTGGACCATTTTGTGCGATCTCCTGCCGCGGCATCCCTTTTCATGGGCATGGACACGGATCGGAAAATTATGGACGTTGTCCTTCGCAACCCGGACCTTTTTGGCCTGGCGCTCCGGGATTTGCGCCTGCCATTTGACACCGTTATCATGTCGGTTCGAAGACGTGGGGTATTGTTCATCCCCCACGATTACACACGCCTTGAGGCAGGAGATCTTGTAACCCTGGTCGGGTCTGTAACCTCCCTGGCGGAGGTTGTCCTGCGATTTGATGTCAATCGCAAGGAGGCCCTGGTTCAAATGGTTGAAAAGGCTGCTGCAACTGAGTTGACCCAAAACCCTGTCAAGGCGGAAGTAAAGGAAATCATTGCCCGTAAACCTTCCGCCCAGAAAGACCGGTTTGACCGTGTTGTTGAACAAAGCACGGTTCTGGATATCAAGGAACCCATGGACCAGGAGGCGTTTTTCCAGGCGGTTGCCAGGGCCATGGCCCCTTCGTTAAACGTTTCTGCTCAAAGTTTAAAGCAGATGTTGATCAAAAGGGAAGAACAGGTTACAACAGTTCTGGCGCCAGGCCTTGCCGTTCCCCATATTATCATTGAGGGCCGGGAAAAATTTTCCATCCTGCTTGCCCGGTCCAGACGGGGGATTGAATTCGTAAAATCCCAGCCCCTGGTCCATGCGGCCTTTGTACTTGTGGGATCAAAGGATCAACGAAATTTTCATCTTCGGGCTTTGTCGGCAATCGCCCAGATTGTCATGGATCCCAGGTTTGAAAGAAAATGGATGCGGGCAAAAACCACGAGTGGCTTAAGAAAGGTAATCATGTACGCAAATCGAAAGCGGGGGAAAGAGGACGCATGAAGGCAGTGATTCAGCGGGTGAGCCGGGCCGAAGTCCGGGTTGATGATAAAATAACTGGTACCATAGGCGCAGGAATTGTCGTGCTTCTGGGAGTAGGACAAGACGATACCGCAACGGATGCGGAAAAACTGTGCGCCAAGATTGCCGGTCTCAGGATCTTTGAGGATGCCCGGGGAAGGATGAACCTGTCGCTCATGGAGATCAACGGCGAAATCCTTGTGGTCTCCCAGTTCACCCTCATGGCAGACTGCTCCAGGGGAAGACGCCCCTCGTTTGTCAAGGCAGCCCCGCCGGACCGGGCTGAAATCCTTTACGATCACTTTGTCGAAACCTGCCGCTGCCTTGGCATCCCCACGGCAACCGGCCGGTTTCGTACCGTGATGGAGGTGAGCCTCACAAACTCGGGACCCGTGACCTTGATGCTTGATTCAAGGGGAAAAAAAGATAAGGAATAGAACCATATCCGCCCTGGGGCGGCTTGTTCATATTGTTGGTTCAATGTTAAAGGGGAAATATTATGGGACTTGAATTTTATTATTTGATTGTGGCCCTGCTGATATTGTTTGCCATGCTTGACCTGGTGGTTGGCGTCACAAATGATGCTGTTAATTTTTTGAATTCATCCATCGGTTCCAAGGCGGCACCGTTTTTTGTGATCATGATCATTGCAAGCCTTGGCATACTTGCCGGGGTTACCTTTTCAGGGGGTATGATGGAGGTGGCAAGAAAGGGAATTTTCCATCCTCAGTTTTTTACCATGCCCGAACTGTTAACGATCTTTCTGGCTGTCATGATCACGGATATCCTGTTGCTCGACCTTTTCAACACCCATGGCCTGCCCACATCGACCACGGTCTCCATCGTGTTTGAACTCCTCGGTGCTGCAGTTGCCCTGTCCACCATAAAAATCATCTCTTCAACCGACACCACCATGGTGTTATGGGATTATATCAACACGGCCAAGGCCATGGCCATTGTGGGTGGCATCCTTTTATCCATTGTGATCGCTTTTTTCTCTGGTGCTGTAATGCAGTTTCTGTCCCGCCTGCTTTTCACCTTTGATTACCAGGAGAGATTAAAGAAATATGGAGCGCTCTGGGGGGGCATGGCCATGACCGCCATCACCTTTTTCATTCTGGTCAAAGGAGCCAAAGGAGCTACTTTCATGGATGCCCAGGCCGTGGCCTGGATAAAGGGGCATTCTGCGGTTATCATGGCAGCCATCTTTACCGTGTCTGCCGTGGCGTTCCAGGTCCTGATCGTTTTTTTCAAGGTCAACATTTTAAAACCCATTGTTCTCGTGGGAACCTTTGCCCTTGCCATGGCATTTGCCGCCAATGACCTGGTCAATTTCATAGGCGTTCCCCTTGCCGGGCTCAACGCCTTTCAGACGGCCCTGGCAGCTGGCAATCCCCTGACCGTCACCATGGGTGCCCTGGCTCACAAGGTCCATTCCCAGACCCATATCATGCTTGCGGCCGGTACGATCATGGTGTCCACCCTGTGGCTGTCCAAAAAGGCCCGAACGGTCACTGAAACAGAGATCGGCCTGGGCAAGCAGGATGAAGGCACGGAAAAATTCGAATCTGTCTGGCTCTCCAGGAGAATCGTAAATATGTTTGATTCCGTGTTTGGCACATTAAGCAACTTCACGCCTGCACCGATCAGGCAAATGATCGATCGTCGCTTTGTTCCAATGCAGGTAAACCAGAGAACCTCAAGGGCAGAACAACCCTCGTTTGATCTGGTTCGCGCTTCAGTCAACCTCATGGTGGCAAGCGCCGTGGTTTCGTTTGCCACATCCTTGAAACTACCCCTGTCCACCACCTATGTGACCTTCATGGTCGCCATGGGAAGCAGCTTTTCAGACCGGGCATGGGGCCGGGAAAGTGCCGTGTACCGGGTGACCGGTGTCCTGACCGTGATCAGCGGATGGTTCATGACAGCCTTCATCGCCTTTATCGTTGCCTTTATCTTTGCCAATATTCTCTACTATCTGAAAATTCCGGGATTTTTCCTTCTTTTTGCCTCTTCTGGTTTCCTGATCTGGAAAAATCACCAGAAGCATAAAGGACAGGAAAAGGACAAGCAGGAGATGACCATCTATACCCTGCACAATGTGAAGGATTTCCAGGATTCGGTTTCCCAGACTTTTGATCACCTGGCATTTCTGCTCAAAGGAATCAGGGAATCCTTTGATGTGGCCTTTGACGCACTCTTTGCCGAAGATCTGTATGCGCTCAGGCATGAACGGATGCGGATCAAGTATTTCCAGGACAGTGCGAATATCATTGTCGCAAATATCTTCAAAGTGCTGCGACTTCTGACCAAAGAAGACAAGGGAGTGTCCTACAATTACTATCAGATCATCCGAAGGCTTCAAAAACTCACGGACGGTCTCAGGGATACGATTATCCGGTCCAGCATGCACGTCAGCAATCGCCACACCGGTTTGCTGGACGAGCAGATCCTGGAACTCAAAGAGATCAAAAAAGTATTTCTCAACATTTTTCTGCTGGTGGAGATCGCGTTTCGGGACAAACGCATTGCAGACTGCCAGGGGGTGGTGGAGCAGTATTATTATCTCAAGGAACTGGTGGATGACTATAACGAAAACCAGATTGGACGAATCCGGGATGATTCTTCAAAAACACGGCTGAGCATCCTTTTTTATGCCATCAGCGGAAATTGTGTCATGATGGCCAAACAGAATATAAAACTGCTGGAAATCTTCAATGAATCCTTTAAACTCAACCAGAACTGCTCATGAGAACTGCCCGTGTTTAACCTAAAACTTTTGGGTTAAAACGGAAACGCGTCGTTTTCACCCATGACCTTTTCTGGCAAATCCCCTGTCTGTTTTTGAAAAAACGGGGGACCCGATTGTTCGTGGGCCGCCAGGGCCACCACATGGATGGCCTTGGGCAAGACCGGGCATACCTGCTGGCAGGCGCCGCATCCAATGCAGGCGTCCGGGGCAAGTCTTGGATGGTGGACGTTGTTCTCCTTGATCGTATAAACCGCATGGGTGGGGCACACCTCTGCACACGCCCCGCAGTCACGTTTGTGGGTGTAGACCAGGCATTGGTTCTTTTCAAACACCACATGACCGATGCGGGTCCGCTGTTTTACACCAAGGGCGAGGGGGACAATGGCACCCGATGGACAGACCTGGGTGCAGGCGTTGCAGGTGTATGCGCAGCGGCTGCGGTTGAAATCAAGGCCTGGCTGAATAATTCCAGCCAGGCCAAAGTTGTTGATTCCCGGCAGAATCACCCGTTCAGGGCAGACTGCAACGCAGGCAAGACAGGCCGTGCAGGTGGCCGAAAAATGGTCAATGCCCAGGGCGCCAGGTGGAATTACGGGCAATGGGGTGGCAACGGTCTGTCTGACGATTGCAGTGGCTGGCTTTCGCAACAACAGGGCCAGGCCACCTGCTGCAACCAGGGTCAGGAAATGTCGTCTGTGGGGCAGGGCTGCCCGGGTTGCGGTTCCAGAGGTCGGTGCATGGGGCAGGTATTGGATTGCCTGTTCAGGACAGACGTCCATGCAGTCAAAGCAGGCCACGCACCTTGATCCGTCAATCTCGCCCAGGGACGGATGGATGCAGGCCGCCCGGCAGACCCGTTGGCACTTTGCACAACCATTACACCGCGTTTTGTCAATGGAGAACCGAAACAAAGCTTTCCTGGAGAAGAGGCTGAAAAAAGCGCCCACAGGGCAAAGGGTATTGCAGTAAAGTCTGCCGTGGAAAAAGGCCATGGTAGTCACCAGGATCAGCCAGACATAGGCCAGCATGAAGAGGGGCCAGGAAAGGGTATGGGACGGGGACGGTGAGAGGAGGTAGGGGCGAAAGGTTTCGGTTACGGCCACCATGAGATTGTTGATGGAAGCGCCTGCGGGCACAAGTAAAAGGGTGCAGAACCTGCCAAAGATCGACAACGGATCAAACAGGTTAACCATGATAAGCGATCCTGGGATCAGCACAAGGAGGGTCAGGATCAGAACCCCATACCATAAAAAGGGATAACCGTTACTGGTTCTGCCCTGCATGGCTGATCGTTTTCTGCCGCTCCTGCGGGCAAGAAAGCGTACCAGGTCCTGGAAAATGCCAAGGGGGCAGATCACGGCGCAGTAGATCCTGCCAAAGGCAAGACTGACAAGGACAAGGAACGAAAGCACGATAATCCCGGAAATGCCGCCGGACAAGGCCCGTGTGAGGGCAGGGAAAAATTGAATCCGACCCAGGGTTTTTCCCACCCATTTTGTTATACCCGGATCATGATTCATGAAGAACAACAAAAACAAGACCAGGGTAAGGGCAGCGGTAAAGGCCCGGACAGTTCCGCGTTTGATCCTCATCCCTTGAGGTCGATCTTCTGGATATTAAGGGTCGAAAGATCCATGGTTCCGATACCTGCCCTGTGGGCATACAGGATGTGATTTATTTTTTCGGGTTCCAGACCAAAAATCCGGGCACCGGCAGCATCAATGGCAACGATATCCGTTGACAGTAAAAGGGTTTTACGGATCACCACATCATCCCTGCCGGCCCGGCTCGGACCGTTGCGCAGGGTGATTCTGTAGCCGTCCATGACGTTGAGATCAGGTTTTCTTGCATGGCAGAAGTCTGCAATACATTGGTGCAGTCCCTTCCAATGGTAGGTCCCCCGGTTCCAAACCACACCCATCTGGTTTTTCATGGCAAGACTCAGGCCCGATGAACTGTGGTGTTTGAGCACAGGCACATTGATATATACGTCTGATGCCAGGACAAGCTCATGGACCCGGGTGGATGTGAGGGTGGTACCGTTGGGAATGTCGATGGCCTGGAAATATCGTTCATGATCCCCCGGGACAATGACGGCTCCGGCTGATTTCGCGGCTGATTCAATCCCGCTGGCCACATAGCAGCGTCGACCGTTCTCGACGCTATGATCAAATACATGGACCTTTTTGGCCCCAGCGTCCACACAATGGGCCACAATGCGTTGAATCAGTTCTGGATTGGTGTTGGCACCGGATTCAGGTGGTCGGTTCCACCCGATATTGGGTTTAATCACAACGGTCTGGTTGGGCTTTACAAAGCGCCTGATGCCGCCGGCAAGGCCAATGGCCGCATCGAACATGGCTGCGGGTTCGCCGTTTTTTACGGCCACAAGGTCTGGGGGCAGTTGGGGATTCATTGCCCCCCAAAGGGCGTCAATGCCGGAAAACATCATGGTACCTGCGGCAGCGGTTGACAGGGCGGCACTTTTCTTTAAAAAGGTTCTTCGAGTCTCCAGTTTTTCCATGGGGCCTCCTTGAACTTGGGCGTTGTTAGTTCGTTAAATTATATACTATTATATGGCTTCATCTTTCCACCTTTTTAATCGTGCATGGAAAAAATCACCAAAATCGTAAAATCGTTGTTCGAGAATTTTTTTTAATATCCTTTACAAAAAGTTAATTCATATCTATAGAATTTAAGGAAAGGGATGACTGAAAAATCCCAACCTATGAAGGTGGAAGAGGAGATGAATCATGGATAAAAAAGAACCATTTGTCCTGTGGTTTGACCAATTAGAAATCGCGGATGTTCCCCTTGTCGGCGGGAAAAATGCAAGTCTTGGCGAGATGTACCAGTATCTGACACCCAAGGGTGTGAAATTACCCAATGGATTTGCCGTCACAGCCCATGCCTATCACTATTTCCTCGGCAAGGCAGGAATCAAGGATCAGATCCGGCAGACCCTGGATGGGTTGAACACCTATGATATGGACGATCTGGCCTTTCGCGGAAAAAAAGTAAGGGAGATGATCCTCAAGGCCGTCCTTCCCCTGGAACTTGAAACCGCCATCACCGATGCCTACGACATCCTGTGCAATCAGTATGGTGAAGATACCGATGTTGCGGTTCGATCGTCTGCAACGGCCGAAGACCTTCCGGACGCATCCTTTGCCGGTCAGCAGGAAACCTACCTCAATATCTGCGGCCACGATCAACTTCTGGATGCCTGCAGGCGGTGTTTTGCCTCTCTTTTTACGAACCGGGCCATTTCCTATCGACAGGATAAACATTATGACCATTATTCCATTGGCCTCTCCATTGGCATTCAGAAAATGGTTCGATCGGACATGGCCTCTTCGGGCGTGATGTTCTCAATTGATACTGAATCTGGATTCAAGGATGCCGTTTTCATCACCAGCGCCTATGGCCTGGGGGAAAACGTGGTCCAGGGTGCCGTTAATCCTGATGAATTTTACGTGTTTAAACCGACCTTGAAACTGGGAAAAAAACCGATCATCTATCGAAAGGTCGGAGAAAAAAAAATCAAGATGATCTATTCAACTGACGGCAGTAAAAATCTGGTCAAGAACGTCATGGTGGATCTCAACGAGCGAATGAAATTGAGCATCACCGATGACGAGGTTTTATCCCTTGCCCGCTGGGCCTGCATTATTGAAGACCACTACTCTGAAAAAGCGGGTTTTCTGAAACCCATGGACATGGAATGGGCCAAGGACGGCAAGACTGGTGAACTGTTCATTGTTCAGGCAAGACCTGAAACAGTCCACTCCCAGAAAGATCAGAATACCCTTCAACAATATGTATTAAAACAAGAGGGCAGGGTGCTGGCCACGGGCCAGAGCGTAGGCGAACTCATCGGTGCGGGAAAGGTACATGTAATCAAGGATGTCCATGACATCAGCAGGTTCAATCCAGGCGAGGTGCTGGTTACTGACATGACGGACCCGGACTGGGAGCCCATTATGAAAATCGCATCCGCCATTGTGACCAACCGGGGGGGCAGAACCTGCCATGCAGCCATCATCTCCCGGGAACTCAATATTCCCTGCGTGGTCGGGTGCCACGATGCCACCCAGCAACTCGTTCCCGGTCAGGCGGTCACTGTGGTATGCAGCAAGGGGGATGTGGGCTATGTCTATGACGGCGAACTCAGGTTCGAGATCCTGAAGACAGACCTTGCATCTATCCCGAAAACAAAGACAAAAATAATGATGAACATTGCATCCCCGGAGCAGGCGTTCAATCAAAGCTTTATTCCCAATGACGGCGTTGGCCTGGCAAGGGAAGAATTTATCATCAGCAGCTATATCAAAATTCATCCCAAGGCATTGCTCTACTTTGATCAGGTTGAGGACAGTGCAATCAGGGAAAAAATTGAAACCATCACCCACGGGTATACGGACAAACGACAGTTTTTCATTGATAAACTTGCCGAAGGTGCCGGCATGATCGCGGCAGCTTTTTATCCCAAGAAAGTGATCCTTCGCCTGTCTGATTTTAAATCCAATGAATATGCGAACCTCATTGGTGGACGACAGTTTGAACCGGTTGAAAAAAACCCCATGATCGGCTGGCGCGGTGCGTCACGATATTATGATCCCAACTACAGGGAGGCCTTTGGCCTTGAATGTCTTGGCATAAAAAAAGTCCGTGAAGAAATGGGGTTCGACAACCTCCAGGTGATGATTCCATTTCCCAGGACCGTTGACGAGGCAAAGAAAGTAATCAATGTCATGGCTGACTATGGTCTCAAACAGGGCAAGGACGGGCTTGAGGTGATCGGCATGTGTGAAATTCCGGCAAATGTGATCCTGGCCGATGAGTTCCTGGATGTGTTTGACGGGTTTTCCATCGGCACCAACGATCTGACCCAGTTGATTCTGGGCGTTGACCGGGACAGTGAACTTGTCTCCAACATCTATGATGAGCGCAACCCTGCGGTCAAGAAAATGGTCAAGAGCGTGATTGAAATTGCCAACAAACGAGGCAAGTACATTGGTATCTGTGGCCAGGCGCCCAGCGATTACCCGGAATTTGCCGAGTTTGTGGTTGAGTGTGGCATTCAGACCATGAGCCTTACGCCGGACACCCTTATCAAGACGACCCTGGCAATTGCAAAACTTGAAAAAAAATTAGGAATAAGTCCGGGAAGCGTCTGATAAATCAGTTACGGGGTTATTTTTTCAAAGATCCAATGGTTCCGATTGGGGGTCGGGGTCCTGGGGTGGGGCGTCATTAAAAAACACCAGGGGCTTTCGATCCCGGTCGGCTATCTGACGGGCGGCACTCTCGGGTATGATCTCGAATCTGCCGTCAAGGTTGGCAATGGCCATTCGGCCATGGGTGAGATCGTTGGAAATTTTTTCGGAAAGAAACATTTTTTTTACTTTCTTTCCCACGACAAAGTAAAAGGGTGCGTCGTCATCACGCTCTTTCAGGGTTATCCGGTTGGTCTTGATCAGCTGTTTTATCTGAGCCATGGTTTCGCGCCTCTTTTTTTCTTCATTACGCAGGCGGTTTAGCTCACGGTTTCGCTCTTCATAGGCCAATCGTTCTTCCCGGGTGACGCTGTCTTCCACAGGGGCTGCTTGCCTTGTTTTTTGACCTTTAGTTTTTTGCCCCTTAGTCTTCTGGCTGGTGATGCGCTTATCATGCTTGGCCTTATTGACCTGCTTTTTGTCCACAAGTCCTGCCTTGAGAAGCTGCTCCCTTAACGAGTTGCCCATTTCATTACCCCGTATGCATATCAAACAGTGACAGCAGAAGTGTCTGCCGCCGCAAGGTTTTAAAAATTCATTGTCTTCCCCTGACCTGGGTTCCATATATCATCTTATGGTTTCAAATTTCTACCCCTATCACCATTTTTTTAAAATAATTCCCCTTGTCCAAGAAATTATTTTCAGTTTCACGAAGAATCCAAATTGTCATGATCTGGTGGCGTCCCCCTGGATGGAGTTTGCAATTTTTAGTTGATTGTGTGAAAGTTGAAGTGCTATTAGTTGTGTGTTCTCCTCTGATAACTGGTACTTTACTGAAAAGGAAAAGGACGATAGCCATGTTTGACTACCTTTTAAACAATGAACAGATAACACTGCGGGATCAGGCCCGTGACTTTGTGAAATCCATCCCCAGAAAAATGATCCTGGACATGGATGCTGACAAGATCCAATTCCCCAGGGAATTTTTGCAGGAGGCGGGAAGGCTGAATCTCATGGGGTGCCGTTATCCTGAAAAATGGGGAGGCAGGGGCATGGACTGGGTCTCCACCTGCATGGTCATGGAAGAGATTGGCGTGTTGGGGTACATTTTTGCCTGCACCTTTGGGGTGGGGGCCGAACTTGTGTGTGACGCCATCATTCTCCACGGTACGGACGACCAGAAGGAACGATATGTCAAACCGTTGCTCAAGGGTGAAATCTTTGCCGCCGAATGCCTGACCGAACCCAGGGGAGGGTCGGATTTTTTCGGTACCACCACCACGGCCCGGGACATGGGAGACCACTTTCTTCTCAACGGTCAGAAACGATTCATTGTGGGAGGGGAGGGTGCAGACTATTTTTTGGTTTATGCCAGGACTGATACTGATGTTGAGCCCCGTAACGGTATTTCCTGCTTTATCGTGGACAGACAAGAGGGCGTTGAAACCCAATACCTGTACGGACTCATGGGTTGCCGGGGGGGCGGGGCTGCCCGCATGGTTTTCAAGGATGTAAAGGTACCCAGGTATAACCTTGTTGGAGAACTCAACCAGGGCGTTAAAATCTTCAACACCATGATGATCCCGGAGCGCCTGGGTACGGCTGCCATGACCATTGGTGCTGCAGCACCGGCCGTGGATGTGGCAACCGGTTACACCTCAAAGAGAAAGGCCTTTGGCAAGCCTGTGGCAGCGTTCCAGGGTGTCTCTTTCCAGGTGGCTGAGGCAGTCACCCTGCTGGATGCCGCCCGGGCCATGATCTATACCACGGCCCGGGCCGTTGATGGAAAAATCTATGAAAAAAAGATTCGCAGGCTGGTCTCCCAGTCTAAGAAATTCGTCACCGAATCCTGTCAAAAGGCAGTTCACAATGCCATGCAGGTCATGGGCGGTATCGGATACACCAATATCTACCCTGTGGAGCGGATTTTTAGGGATCTTCGTCTGGCCTCCATCTGGACTGGGACCAACGAGGTCATGTCCATGATCATTGCCAATGAATGGTACAAGGAGTACTGGCTAAAGAAAAAGAGTGGAAAAATTCGCAATATGGATGAAGATGCAGCCGAGGCCCATGCCGTTGATGAAAAAATTTTTGAGTAACCCCCTTTTCTTGTTTTGATTTTACTAAAGGAGAAAGAATATGCCCATCAATACGCTTCTGGATGTAAAGGGAAAATTTGAAATTCAAACCTATTATTCAAGACCCAAAGAGATAGACCGGCACAACCACATTCCCTTTTCCGGTTCTCCCCGAAAGCACCCCTTTGAGAAGGATAAAATCATACTGGTTGCTGATCCGTTTACTGCCAACACCTTTTATTATGAATTCAAAATAAAGGATATCGGCTTTGCCGAAGAGTTGGCCAATATAACCAATATTGACGGGGATTCCGTAGCCATGACCCGGATCTGGGTAAAAAAAAAGAGTGTGTCAATTCGGTGTACCCCCTTTATCGTGGACACCATTGAGAGTGTTTGATCAGGGAGACTGCAAGTGGAACGGGTAAGCTCTGCCGTTGCCGGCTGATATAACCTGTTTCATGGCGGCCTGTTTAAAATCTTGACAGGGGTAGGGGATCATACTAAAAATAGAGATTTACTCTCCCTTAAACCCCTTGCCCTGATCGGTGGGAGGGAGCATTACTTTATATTTTACACCCAGGAGGTTTCCATGAAAAAACAGACGGCTTTTGTTCTCACCCTGATGATGATCTGCTGCTTTGCAGCCACCGGCTTTGCCAAGAATATTACCGTGGCAACGGACACTAATTTTCCTCCCTTTGAATTCAAAGACCCTAAAACGGGTCACCACACGGGTTTTGACGTGGAACTGTGGAACGCTATTGCCCAGGACATGGGGATTGAGTATGACCTTCAGCCCATGGATTTCAACGGTATTATTCCCGGGTTGCAGTCTGGACAGCTTGATGCCGGTATTGCAGGAATCACCATCAAACCGGAACGGGCCAAGGTGGTGGATTTCTCCGATCCCTATTACAACGCAGGACTTTTGCTCCTGGTCAAGGCTGACCGGACAGACATTACAAAAGTTGAGGACCTTGAGGGCAAAGTTGTTGCCACTAAACTCGGCACCACCAGCGACGATTTTTTAAAGAAAAACGCAAAGGCAAAGGAGATCAAACTCTATCCCAACAATGACGCCATGTTCATGGAGCTTATGATGGGCGGTGCAGATGCTGTGATGTTTGATTCTCCCGTCATTGCCAATTATGTGCGAGAGGTGGGCAAGGACAGGGTAAAGGTGGTGGGTCCCCTTTACATGGGACAATCCTATGGCATTGGTTTTCCTAAAGGCAGTCCCCTTGTGGACAAGGTTAACAAATCCCTTAAAAAACTCAAAGATAATGGTGACTATCGTACGCTCTATCTCAAGTGGTTTAACACCGAGCCCAAATAGATTTATAACAATCATGGGCAGTGGAGGGACCTTTCAGATGGATGATGCCTCTTCTGCCCAGATCTGTTTAACAAGGAGTCAACATGGGCTTTCACTTTGACTGGCCTGTTTTTTTTGAGACCATTCCCATGCTCATGCGGGGATTGAAGTTTACCATCATCATCGCCCTTGGGGGGCTTGGAGCGGGTTTTTTCCTCGGAGCCTTGTTCGGATTGCTCAAGCTTGCCCGCCACGCCGTTCCAAGAATACTGGCCATTGTCTACATTGAATCCATCCGGGGAACTCCCATGCTGGTCCAGGCCATGTTTCTATACTATGGCGTGCCCATGGCCATGGGACTGAGAATCCCTCCCATAACGGCAGGCATCATTATCATTGCCGTTAATTCCGGGGCCTATATCGCCGAGATTGTCCGGGGATCGGTGCAGTCCATAGATCCTGGACAGACGGAAGCCGGGCGATCCATCGGACTCACCCGTTCCCAGACCATGGCCTACATCATCTGGCCCCAGGCATTCAAACGCATGATTCCCCCCCTTGGCAACCAGTTCATTATCAGCCTCAAAGATACCTCCCTTTTGATGGTCATTGGCGTTGGTGAGCTTTTAAGGACCGGTCAGGAGATCGTTGCGGTCAGCTTCAAAGCCTTTGAAGTCTATCTTTCCGTGGCCGTGGTTTATCTTGCCATGACCCTTTCCATTGCCCGGGGGCTTCGCATACTCGAACACCACCTTGAAATGAAAACAAAACGGTAATCAGCCGGAAAAGACAAGCAGATGGAAATGATTAAAATTGAAAATCTTCATAAAAGCTATGCTAAGCTTGAGGTTATCAAGGGGATTGATCTGACGATTAAATCAGGTGAAGTGGTGTGTATCATTGGACCTTCAGGGTCTGGAAAGTCAACGGTACTTCGCTGCATCAACCGACTTGAAACCCCCACTTCCGGCCGCATCATTGTTGATGGAAAGGATATCATGGATCCTTCAACGGACATTAACCATGTCCGGACCGAAGCGGGAATGGTCTTCCAGCAGTTTAACCTTTTTCCCCACATGACTGTTCTGGACAACGTGATCCTGGGCCCCCTCAAGGTTAGAAAAATTGCTCGTAACAATGCCGAATCCCTGGGTCTTTCCCTGCTCGAAAAGGTGGGCCTGGCGGACAAGGCAAAAAATTATCCAGAGCAGCTCTCTGGGGGTCAGAAACAGCGGGTGGCCATCGCAAGGGCCCTTTCCCTGAAACCCAAGGTGATCCTCTTTGACGAGCCCACTTCAGCCCTTGATCCTGAGCTTGTGGGTGAGGTTCTGGAAGTAATGAAAAAACTTGCCGCAGAAGGCATGACCATGGTTGTGGTAACCCATGAGATGGGGTTTGCAAGGGATGTGGCCGATCGGGTGATCTTCATCGACCAGGGTGTGATCCAGGAAGAAAACTCGCCCAGGGAATTTTTTTCAAGCCCCAAGAATCCACGACTCAGGGATTTTCTGGGCAAGGTGGCTGAGCATTAGCATGAAATATTTCCCCCTGAAAACAGCATTGTTTTGTATCCTGTTTACGCCGCTTTTATATACGGCTGTTCTGGGAGGGCTTGAGTCGTTTCTGGGGCCGGTATACCAGCAAAAGGTTGAAAATCGTCTGGTTGGCGACTCCAGCGTTTTGCTGGATGGAACGATTCGAATTCAAGATGCTGTGGGGCAAAATATTCACACCCTGCTGGCTAAAGATTTTTTAATCAATTTTTTTGATTTTGATGTGGATATCCTAGTGACGGGCAAAGGGGGTGTGGTCCTTTTTCCACTGTTTGAGCCTCCTGAAATCGGGGACAATGGGGGACGGTATACCTGGGATGCTGCTGTGGTTGCCAGGCAAAACTATGAACTCCTGGACAAGGGATTAAACGTAAAGATCACCGTCCGGATAGACCACGGCACGTTGGGGGCGAATCTTATTCTGGGAACCCTGATTGTCTTTTCTTTGTTGTTTTTTTATCTTTTCTATAAAAGGGGAACGGCAAAAGCCCTGTCTGACGATTGGGAAAAGGGTCTTCAGATGGAAAAGCTCAAGGCTGATGAAAAAGCGTTTAAACAGATTCTTAAGGACCTTGAAAAAGAGAGGCGTGAACTGGTTGAAAGTCTGAAATTCTTGACAGCTTCGCGCCAGGAGGAGCAAAAAAAAGCCAGCATTACCGAAGACGATATGTTTGATGAGATTGTTTCCCTGGAAAAAAAACTTCAGGAAAATACCAAGCTTCAACGTGAAAAAGAGCTGGAAATTTCTGAATTAAGGGAAAAAGTTGATAAACAGGAGCGTAGAAAAGGAACCTCGTCAAAGCGTCATTCCTTTGAGTTATCTAAAAAACGATTTGCCGTGCTGTATAAAAACCTGGACTTCACCCGAAGGGCATTAACCAGCATTTTTGAACTCAGTGATGACATGCAGTTAAAGGCGGAAGAACTCATCCACCAACTCAATGAGGATATGACAAAGGTCATTGTAAAGCGAAAGGTTTTTGCCGGTAAAAAAAACAAAACCCCTTCTTTTGAGGTTCTTTTCGGTTATAACGGCAGGCTTTATTTTCGAACAAATGAACATAACAGGTGTGAAATACTCGTGGTTGGAACAAAAAACAGCCAGGACAGGGACATGGAATTCCTCCATAATCTTTAAAAGGATAAAATGTATCGGTCTTTTTATAATTTAAAATTAAAACCGTTTCAGATCAGTTCGGATCCGGCTTTTTTGTGGCTTGGGGAAAAGCATAAAGAGGCCCTTGCAACATTACGCTACGGAATTCTGGACAATAAAGGGTTTCTCTTGTTAACAGGAGATGTGGGTACGGGCAAAACCACTCTGATTAACACCCTCATCGGCTCCCTTGGCGATGATGTAATCTGTACTGCTGTCCCTGATCCCAACCTTGAAAAGATTGATTTTTACAACTTTGTTGCAAGCGGATTTGGCGCTCAAAGTATGGTTAAATCCAAAGGTGAGTTTCTTTTCTGGCTGACCCGGTTCCTCCACACAGCCCACGACGCGGACAAGAAGGTGCTCCTCATCATTGACGAAGCCCAGCTTTTGACCCAGGACCTCCTTGAGGAGGTTCGCCTGTTGTCCAATGTGGAGCTTGCGGAAACAAAGCTGTTGAATATTTTTTTTGTGGGTCAGAATGAATTTAATGAAATCCTTGCAAAACCCATTAACAGGGCCGTCAGGCAGCGCCTGACCCTTAATTACAATATTGAGGCCCTGGGGCTTGAGGAAACTGCAGGATATATTGAATTCAGGCTTAAGGTTGCAGGTACAGAAGAGGCCCTGTTTACACCCGGGGCTATCCGGGAGATTTATGCACAATCCCAGGGGTTTCCCCGGCGGATTAACGTATTGTGCGACCATGCTCTCTTAACGGGGTATGTCCAGGATCATCGTCTTATCGATGAGCGCATCATCATTGAGTGTGCCCGCGAACTCGATATCCCTGTGCCAAAGAAACACCCCTCCCCGGTTGCACCGGGGGGCATTGTTCAATCCCAGGCAAACGCATCAGAGAATCACCAGACAGGTGCAAATTTCCTGAAAGAAAGACAAAAAGGCAGGTCCTGGGCCTACCTTGTTTTTATTTTTATCGGGCTTCTTGTTCTAGCCGGGGCCATGCTCTTTTCTGATCAAATTCAAATCTTTTTTGTCCGTGGAAATCATTATCTGACTGGTACCAAGGCTGGGGCTATAGACCACTCCATAGCTCAACCCGCCACAGAACTTGATGCCACTTCCATCACCCGGCCTGTTCCCCAGCCAATTGTCCAGGATAACGATATCCTAAATTTTGACTTAGCTTCTCAAGGAGAAGATGAACCCGTTGCCCATGCTCAGACGGATCCCTCTCTTGAACAAGCAACTGATCTTTTCGCCAGAACTTCTCCAGAACCCACGGTCGAACAATTTCTCATTCCCCCTTTGTCAAATTTGTCCGAACCGGGATTCACACCTTCGACACAGTTACAGCCCCTGGAAAGAAAAGTGGTGGTGCGTTTTGGCTATAACAACAATGATTTCACGGATCAGGCACTGAAAGACTTGACAAAATTTGCCGGATCGCTTGTGGCCCATCCCGGGGCAAAAGTTTCTGTCAAGGGCTACACCGATGCCAATGGGAATCAGACCTACAATATAAAATTATCAGAATTCAGGGCAAACATTGTGAAAAGTTTCCTCCTTGGCAGGGGGGCCAGGTTAGACCAGATTAAAACCCAGGGAATGGGAAGTGAGAATCCCATTGCAACCAATGACACTGCACAGGGGAGAATGATGAACAGAAGGGTTGAAATAGAGGTGATTTCCAAATGAAAAACGTTCTTGTAACCGGGGGCTGTGGCTTCATCGGTTCAAATTTTATCCGCTATCTTCTTGGGGATACCGATTTTTCCGGCAGGGTCATCAATGTTGACAAACTGACCTATGCTGGCAATCCTGCAAGCCTTGAAGACGTTGCTGTCAAATATCCGGATCGTTATATCTTTGAAAAACTGGATATCTGTGATGCCCAGGGCATTCAGCAGGTTTTTGAACGGTATGCCGTTGACACGGTATGTCATTTTGCCGCCGAATCCCACGTGGACCGTTCCATTGCCTCTCCCGAGGTGTTTGTGGATACCAATATCAAGGGAACCTTTACCCTGCTTGAAGCCTCCAGGGTTCAACAAGGATTTTCCAGGTTTCACCACGTCAGCACGGATGAGGTGTATGGCAGCCTGGGCAAGTCAGGTTACTTTGTTGAAACCACATCTTATGCCCCTTCAAGCCCCTATTCTGCCTCTAAGGCGGCATCCGACCACCTGGTCAGGGCCTATTGCCATACCTATGGCCTTGACGTGACCATTTCAAACTGTTCGAACAACTATGGCCCGTTCCAGTTTCCGGAAAAGCTCATTCCATTGATGATCCTCAACGCCCTTGGGGGAAAACCGCTGCCCATATACGGAGACGGCAGTAATATCAGGGACTGGCTCTATGTTCGGGACCACTGCCGTGCCATTTGGATGATCATGGAACGGGGGAGATCAGGAGAAACCTACAATGTGGGCGGGGAATGCGAGGTTGAGAACCGGCAGATTGTTTATCGTATCTGTGACTTGGTTGACAGAACAGGGCTGGCTGAACATGCCCGCGGATCGTCAAGGGATCTGGTTTGTTTTATCAAGGACAGACCTGGCCATGACTTCAGGTATGCCATTGACTGTACAAAGCTCAAAAACGAACTTGGCTGGAGACCTGAAGAGTCCTTTGAAACGGGTATGGAAAAAAGTGTTGCCTGGTATCTGGATCACCTGGACTGGGTCAGAAGGATTCAATCGGGTGAATACCTTGAATGGATAAAGACCCATTATAACGGTTAAGTGGGATCATTACAGGTAGGATTTTTGATGCGGCAAGCTGTCCTGTTAAGGACCGCAAATTTTATAACTTGAACGAAATTGTTTGCCTTTTGGCCCATCTACAGTAAAACTTCAAAGGCCCAATAAACCTGCTATTGAGCTTTTAATGCGCCTTGTAGATGAACCAAAATTTAATCCTGTTTCTGTTCAACCTAAAAGTAGTTCTAAGCCTCTTTGATGGCGGCCTGGGCTGCAGCAAGCCTTGCAATGGGAACCCGGTAGGGCGAACAGCTGACATAGGTGAGTCCGGCCCTGTGGCAGAATTCAACAGAGGCGGGATCTCCCCCGTGCTCCCCGCAGATGCCAAGCTTGATGTCCGGCCGGGTCTTTTGGCCAAGGGCAACGGAAATTTCAATGAGTCGTCCAACGGCATCCTGGTCCAGGGTTTCAAAGGGATCGGCGTCTAGTATGGCGTTGTCAATGTAGTCGTTCATAAACGATCCAATATCGTCCCGGCTGAACCCGAAGGTCATCTGGGTGAGATCATTGGTGCCGAATGAAAAGAACTCGGCATGCTCTGCCATGCGGTCCGCCTTAAGTGCTGCCCTGGGAATTTCGATCATGGTGCCAAATTGGTGGGGTATGGCTGTAATCTTGTATTTTTCCAAGGTCTCCTGGTACACCTTTTCTGAAATATTTTTCACGAACAGGAGTTCTTTTTCATTGCAGGTTACCGGGACCATGATTTCCGGGAGGGGATTTTTCCCCTGAATGATCAGCTCGGCCGAAGCTTCAAAGATCGCCCTGATCTGCATGGCACTGATTTCAGGATATGTGATACCGAGTCTGACGCCCCTGTGACCCATCATGGGATTTGACTCGGTCAAGTCAAGGCTTCGTTTCTTGATCTCGTCAATGTCAATGCAGAGTTCCCGGGACAGCTCTTCCTGATTCTCCAGGGACTGGGGCACAAACTCGTGGAGGGGAGGGTCGAGCAGACGCAGGGTGACGGGTTTTTCGTCCATGACCGCAAGGGTGGCCTGAATCTCTTGTTTGACAAAGGGAAACAGTTCGTCAAGTGCCCGCCGGCGTTCATCAATGGATTTACTGAGGATCATTTTTCTCAACAGAAACAAGGGCCTTGCTGAGTCTGCCCCATAGAACATATGCTCAGTCCTGAACAGCCCGATGCCTTCGGCGCCAAACTCCAGGGCCCGGGCCGCATCTTCCGGGGTGTCGGCATTGGTTCTTACCTTTAAGCGCCGGTAGCGGTCGGCAACATTCATGAACGCCTTGAACCTGGAGTTCTCCGTTGCCTTTTTCATCATCAGTTCTCCCTCATACACAAGGCCCCTTGTGCCGTTCAGGGTCAGTACATCTCCCTCGTTAAAAACCTTTGAACCGATAACGAGTTTGCGTTGTTCAGGGTTGATTTTAAAGGCTGCGGCACCGACGATGCAGCATTTGCCCCAGCCCCTTGCCACAAGGGCCGCATGGCTTGTCATGCCGCCCCTTGCAGTGAGAATGCCTACGGCTGCCCGCATACCCTCGATATCTTCGGGGTTGGTTTCATCCCGGACAAGGAGCACTTTTTTTCCGGTCCTTGCCCACCGGACTGCATCTTCGGAGGTGAATACAATCTGGCCGATGGCACCGCCAGGACCTGCCGGAAGTCCTTCTGCAAGGGGGGTTGTCTTTTTTTCAGCCTCGGGATCCACAACAGGGTGGAGCATCTCATCGAGCTGTTTGGGGTTGAGCCGCGTGACCATGGTGATCTCATCGATTATACCTTCGTCAAACATATCCATGGCCATGTTGAGTGCGGCCGTTCCCGTTCGTTTACCTACCCGGCACTGGAGCATGTAAAGGGTGCCCTGCTGGATTGTGAACTCTATGTCCTGCATATCAGAGTAGTGGTGCTCAAGCGTGGTTCTGATCTGTGCAAGTTCCTGGTAAATCCCAGGCATGGCTTCCTCAAGGGAGGGAAGATGGCGGTTGTGGGAGGATTTTGTCGTATTGTTCAGGGGGTTGGGGGTTCTGATGCCTGCCACCACGTCTTCACCCTGGGCGTTGGGCAACCATTCGCCATAGAAGTTGTTGTCCCCGGTGGCAGGATCCCGGCTAAATGCAACCCCGGTTGCGGACTTGTCGCCCATGTTGCCAAATACCATGCTCTGGACATTGACGGCCGTGCCCCAATCGTCGGGGATATGCTCGATGCGTCGGTAGGAAAGGGCTCTTTTACCGTTCCAGCTTTTAAAAACGGCTCCAATAGATCCCATGAGTTGATCCCTGGGGTTGTCTGGAAATTCCGATCCAAGGGTTTCTTTGATTTTTCGTTTGAACCGTTCACACAGGGTCTTCATCTCCAGGGCGCTGATGTCCGTGTCTGTTTCATAGTTGAGATCATTCTTGAGCTCGTTCATGATGATTTCAAGGTGAATCCGGATGCCCATACCGTCCCTGGGTTCGATACCTTCGGCCTTTTCCATGACAACATCTGAATACATCATGATTAGCCTGCGGTAGGCATCATAGACAAACCACTCATTGCCCGTATTTTTGATCAGTCCCGGGATGGTGGTTGAGCAGAGCCCCACGTTTAAAACAGTCTCCATCATGCCAGGCATGGAACTTCTTGCGCCGGAACGGCAGGAAACCAGTAACGGATTATCTGGATCTCCAAATTTCATTTTCATGGAGCGTTCGATTTTTGCCATGGCAGTATCGATTTCAGCATAAAGGGACTGGGGCAGTTGTTTGCCTGATTTGAAATAATCGGTACAGCACTCGGTTGAAATTGTAAACCCGGCAGGTACAGGAAGGCCAAGCTTTGCCATTTCAGCAAGGTTTGCCCCCTTGCCCCCTAAAAGGTCCTTTTTTGAAGCGTCTCCGTCTGCCTTACCGTCACCAAAGCCATAGATATATATGCTCATTATTCTCCCCAAATTATAGTTATGGATGATAGGTTGATTTAATTTCATACTGCTATATACCATAATCAATCAATTATGGTTTAAAATTTTAGATCTTAGTGGTATTATACCTGGATTATGATAAACATTGAATCAATATCAAAGGGCTTTGGCGGCCAGGAGCTTTTTTCCGACACAGGGTTGCAGATAAACCCGGGAGAAAAGATCGGCCTCGTGGGAAGAAACGGCCATGGTAAAACAACATTGCTCAGGATGATTACCGGCCGGGAAGAACCTGAAACCGGTGCCATTCGTATCCCAGGGGACTACCGGCTGGGATACCTGACCCAGCACATCGACTTTTCACAGCCAACGGTTCTTGCTGAATGCATGCAGGGACTCAATGAAAATGAGCGGGATCACAGCTGGAAGGCGGAAAAGATTCTTGCCGGCCTGGGATTTTCGCCCGAAGATATGCAGCAGCATCCTGGAGATTTTTCAGGCGGTTTCCAGGTGAGGCTCACCCTTGCCAAGGTGCTGGTTTCAGAACCTGATCTTCTGATCCTGGACGAGCCCACCAACTATCTTGACATCACCTCCATCCGCTGGATCGCAGGCTTTCTCCGGTCCTGGCCAAGGGAGATTCTCCTTGTCACCCATGATCGAAGTTTCATGGATTCCGTGGTCACCCATATTGCAGGCATCCATCGCAGGGTCATCCGAAAGATTGCTGGCACAACAGACAAGTACTATGAGCAGATTGTCCAGGACGAAGAGATCTATGAAAAGACAAGGCTCAACGATGAAAAACGACGCAGGGAAATGGAGCTTTTCATCACAAGGTTCAGGGCCAAGGCAAGGCTTGCCGGCATGGTTCAGTCAAGAATCAAGGCCCTTTCCAAGATGGAAAAACGTGAAAGCCTGAGCCGCATGGAATCCCTGGCTTTTTCCTTTCGCAATCTTGCCTTTGCCGGAAAACAGGTCATCCAGGTGGACGATCTGTGCTTTGCCCATGATCCTGACCTGCCGTTGATCCGGGATTTTAATTTTACCCTGGCTCCGGGAGACCGGGTCGCCATTATTGGAAAAAACGGCAAGGGGAAGACCACTCTTTTAAAACTTCTTGCCCAGAAGCTTACCCCTGATTCAGGCCGGGTTACCTATAATCCCGGGGTTGAAATGGGATATTTTGAGCAGACCAACGTGCAGAGCCTTAATCCAACATCCACCGTGGAGGAAGAGATCCTCCTGTCCCATCCGGATCTTGACCGGCAGCAGGCAAGAAATATCTGCGGTGCCATCATGTTTGAAGGAGATAATGCACTGAAACGCATTTCAGTTCTGTCCGGCGGAGAAAAGAGTCGGGTGATGCTGGGTAAGCTCCTTGCAAAACCGCTGAATCTTGTTCTTCTGGACGAGCCCACCAACCACCTTGATATGGAGTCCTGTGATTCCCTTGTGGTGGCCCTGGATAACTTTGAAGGTGCAGTGGTTCTGGTGACCCATAATGAGATGTTCCTCCACGCCCTTGCCAATCGGTTGATTGTGTTTAAAAACGACACCATTACCCTGTTTGAGGGCAACTATGGGGAGTTCCTTGACAAAGAGGGGTGGGACGAGGAAGCGGTTGCAGCCCAGGACCTGCCGGAAAAGACACTCAATGAAATAAAAATATCAAAAAAAGAACTGCGCAAGGTCAGGAGTGACATCATTGCAGAGCGTTCCAGGCAGGTGGGGCCCCTCAAGAAAAAGGTTCAGAAAATAGAGGATGAAATTGAGGAACATGAGACAATCCTTGAAGGGCTGAACGCTGAGATCCAGTCTGCGGTGGATCTCAAGGACGGCAAAAACATAGCCCGGATTTCCTGTGCCATTGGTGAGCATCAGACCCGGATTGACGAATTGTTTGACACCCTGGAAAAGTATTCAGATGAGCTTGATGAACAGCTTAGACGGTTTGACGAACAACTCAATGAATTATAAAGGTGAAGATAGGATGGAACGACGAAAAATTCAACTGGTATGGGGAGCCCTTCTTGTCATGGCCGGGTTGGGCGTATTTTACAGGATTCCACAGGTGATGCCAAAGGTTGAAACCATTACCCTGTTTGCCCAGGCACCGGGCGTCGTCAAATTCTGTTTTTACGTGCTTGGGTTTCTTCTGGTCTATGGGGGTGGGAAAAAGATTTATGACAACAGAGGTTAGAAATCGACAGGGCTTTGATGCCCCGGGAGCCTTGTAAACCATGAAAAGCACAGGCCAACCTTCCAGGTCAACGGCCTTGACCAAAACGATCAAGGATCAGTCAGGGGCCGGTAAGGTCCGCATTGGTGAACTTCTTTCAAAAGAGGGGCAGATCACCAGCAACCAGTTCCAGAGTGCCCTTTCCCAGCATAAAAAAACCGGGACAAGACTTTCGAGCGTTCTTCTGACCATGGGTTTTATCGATCCTGAGACCATCATCAATGTGCTTGGTCGGATTTATAATTACCCCGTGGTGAGGCTCGCGGATATCAAGCCGGATCCGAAGATTTTAAAACTTTTGCCCTTTGACATTGCCAAACGATACATGGTTTTTCCCCTGGGCATGAAAGGGGAAGAGCTTGTAGTCACCATGACCGAACCCACAGACACCACAGCTGTTGAGGAGCTTCAGCAGGAGGTGGGTAAAACCCTGAAGATTTCAGTATCAACGGAAAACGATGTAATCCAGGCCTACCGGGATTTTTATAAAATCAGTGAAGAGCAGTACCGGGAATTCATCCATTTTGACGATGAAAAAGAGGATGATGAGCCGGTCACCTCGGTGGAAGATTTTGGATCCCTTGTGTCCGAGGCTGCAGGTGAGCTTGAGATCGAGCCCGATGACAATGTCAGTGATTACGATGAGTTCAGGGCATCGGATGCACCCATCATAAAGTTGGTCAACGGTATATTGATCAAGGCCATCAACGACGGTGTGAGTGATATTCACATTGAGCCCTTTGAACGTTCCCTCCAGGTAAGATACCGGCTGGACGGCTCCCTTTACAAGGCCATGAATCTTCCTTTGACCATTAAAAATGCCGTTATTTCAAGACTCAAAATCCTGGCCGAGCTCGACATTGCCGAACGAAGGGTGCCCCAGGACGGCAGAATCAAGCTCAGATTTGCCAAAAACAAGTCTGTTGATTTCCGGGTTTCCACCCTTCCCACCCTTTTTGGTGAAAGCGTGGTCATGCGTATCCTTGACCAGAGCGCCCTGAACGTGGATCTTTCAAAGCTTGGGTTTGAGGCTGATACCTTTGAAGGGATCAAACGCTGCATTTCCCAACCCTATGGGCTGTTGCTTGTAACCGGCCCCACCGGCAGCGGGAAAACCACTACCCTTTATTCGATCCTTAACCGACTCAACAGGGAGGACACCAAAATCCTGACGGCCGAGGACCCCGTTGAGTTTAATTTCAGGGGAATCAACCAGGTGCCGGTTAAGGACGATGTGGGAATGACCTTTGCTGCGGCCTTGAAATCCTTTCTGCGCCAGGATCCTGATATCATAATGGTTGGAGAGATTCGGGATATAAACACCGCCGAGATTGCCATCAAGGCGGCCATGACGGGCCATCTTGTGTTTTCTACCCTCCATACCAACGATTGTCCGTCGACCATCGGCCGGCTCGTGGATATTGGTATACCGCCCTATATGCTTGCCTCGTCAGTTTCCATGGTCCTTTCCCAGCGTCTTGCCCGGCGGCTCTGCCCCCAGTGCAAGCAGGTTGTTACGGGTTATGACCCAACCGACCTTGAACTTTACGGTTTTTCCAAGGCCGAGATTCCTGATCTGAAATTTTATGGGCCCAAGGGGTGCGCCAATTGTAATGGAACAGGGTATAAAGGCAGGGTTGGCCTTTATGAGCTTATGGAGGTGACCGATGAGGTGTCAAAAGCCATCAATGCGGCGGTTCCTGAGGATCAATTGAGAAAGCTTGCCATTCAGGAGGGAATGAAAACCCTGCGGGATGCGGGACTTGTCAAAGTTCGCCAGGGGGAGACCTCCCTTGAGGAGGTTTTAAAGAAAACCACCATTACCAAAGAAGCTCTGCCGGCCTATCTTGTCAATCCCGATGTGGAACGATACGAGGACAAGGATGTCATCATCCGGGAGGGAAACACGGATATTGATTTTTTCAAGCTTGTGCAGGGGGCTGTCCATGTGGTCAAAGGCGGCAAGAAAATTGCCGAGATCACCCAGCCCAACGAATATTTTGGAGAGATGGCAGCCATCACAGGCGAACCCAGGTCCGCATCCATTGTGTCCAAGGGAAGGTCAGTGATCAAGCGTTTTCCAGGGGATAAGCTCCTTGAGATCATCGAAAAATACCCTGAAGTGGCAAAGCATCTGTTTGAAGTTCTGGCCGGCCGGCTTAACCGGGCCGACAAGATCATGGTGAACATGATCCGGGGCATCAAGAAAAAAGAGTCATAATCAATCCTGAACAGCCAATTCAAACCTTAGAGAGAGTGTCCATGAAAATATTTTTAATTGCAGGTGCCAGACCCAATTTTATGAAAATTGCTCCCATGGCAAGGGCCTTTGACCCGCACCATGACCTTGATTACAAGATTGTCCATACAGGTCAGCATTATGATCACAATATGAGTGATGTTTTTTTTCAGGAACTTGGCATCCGCAAACCCGATTATCATCTGGGTGCGGGTGGGGGGTCCCATGCCCAGCAGACTGCTAAAATTATGATCGGTTTTGAAGAAATCTGCACCCAGGAAAGACCAGACCTTGTCATCGTGGTCGGCGATGTAAATTCCACCCTTGCCTGTTCCATTGTTGCCAAAAAGATGAACATCCAGGTGGCCCATGTGGAGGCCGGATTGAGAAGCTTTGATCTTGGGATGCCCGAAGAGATCAACCGCATGGTGACGGATGCCATTTCAGATATTTTCTTTGTGACTGAAGACAAGGGCTTGGAAAATTTGCTCAACGAGGGCAAGGATAAAAACACCATTCATTTTGTCGGTCATGTGATGATCGACAACCTCTTCTACCAGCTTGAAAAGTTGGAAATCATGGGCAGGGAAGGTTTTATTGGAAATGAATTTAAACAGGAACATCCGGCCTACGGAGTAGTAACCCTGCATCGCCCGTCCAACGTGGATGATCAAGCAACCCTTGTGTCGATCATGGAAACCCTTTCAACTGTGGCTGAAACCCTTCCATTGATTTTTCCCATCCATCCACGAACAAGAAAGAACATGGAATCGTGGAATATTGTACCGTCGGAAAACATACGGCTTGTGGATCCGCTCTCCTATATGGCGTTTTTAAATCTCTGGAAGGATGCAAGGATGGTCCTTACCGATAGCGGCGGACTCCAGGAGGAGACCACCGCCCTGGGCATCCCCTGCCTGACCATTCGGGAAAACACCGAGCGGCCTATCACCGTTACCGAGGGAACCAACGCCCTCATGGGGGTGTCCAGACAAAAGATTCTTGACTCATTTGAACGGATCATGAACAATGACTGGAAAATTGGCCAGCGTCCCCGGTTTTGGGACGGCAGGGCCTCGGAAAGAATTGCTGATATTATTCAAAGGATCTCCAATGACAGATAGTAATGTGAAAATTGCAGTGATTGGTCTCGGGTATGTGGGGCTGCCCCTGGCCATCCATTTTGGCACCAGGTACACCACGGTCGGTCTTGACTTGAAACAGCGAATTGTGGAAAACTGCAGTCGCATGAAAGACCCCACGGGTGAAGTCTCTGTTGAGGAATTTAAACGAGCCGTTTATTTTACGGCAACCTCCGACCCTGCCATGATCAAGGATGCCGACTTTATTATCGTTGCCGTTCCCACCCCCATAGACAAGGCAAGGCGGCCGGATCTCAGCCCTGTGGAGAGTTCGTCCGTGACAGCGGGACGATACATGAAAAAAGGGGCCGTTGTCATTTATGAATCAACGGTTTATCCGGGGGTGACAGAAGAAATCTGTGTTCCCATCCTGGAAAGGGAGTCCGGGTACACCTGGAAAAAAGATTTCCATGTGGGCTATTCGCCAGAACGAATCAATCCCGGCGACAAGGAGCACACCCTTACACGAATCACCAAGGTGGTGTCTGGCGATGATCAGGCTACCCTGGAGCAGGTCGCCTCTCTCTACGAGTCCATTATCCATGCCGGGGTGCATAGAACCATGACCATCAAAGAAGCCGAGGCTGCCAAGGTGATTGAAAACACCCAGCGGGATTTAAACATCGCCCTGATGAATGAGCTTGCGCTTATTTTCGATCGTCTCAACATTGATACAAAAAATGTTCTTGAAGCGGCCGGTTCCAAATGGAATTTTCTTCCCTTTTCACCGGGGCTTGTGGGTGGCCACTGCATTGGTGTTGACCCCTATTACCTGACCTTTAAGGCACAGTCCGAGGGGTATCATCCAGAGGTGATTCTGGCAGGCCGAAGAATCAACGATAACATGGGAAGATTTGTTGTCGAAAAAACCATAAAGATGATGATCAATGCCGGCAGAAAGATCAAGGGCGGTAAGGTCGGGGTACTCGGGCTCACCTTTAAGGAGGATTGCCCTGATTTGAGGAACACAAGGGTGGTTGATATCGTCCAGGAACTTGAATCCTATGGGGCAGAGGTGCTGGTGCATGAACCCATGGCAGACCCGGACGAAGCCATGGCCTATTACAATATACGGCTATGCGCCTGGGAGGAGCTTGCCGACCTTGGCGCGTTGATCATTGCCGTTCCCCACAGGGCCTACAGGCTTAAAAAATTGTCCGATTTCACCCAAACCCTTGGGGTTGACGGCTGCCTCATTGACGTTAAATCCATGGTGGATATGAACGAGGTAAGAAAAAGCAATGTCAATTTCTGGCGGCTTTGATTCATTAGGGGAAATATTTTAAATATTTCCCCATTTACAGGAAAATCCATGCAAATTGAACAAATCAAACAACAATTGAACTCCGTCAAGGGCCAATGGCTTGTCACCGGAGCCGCAGGTTTTATCGGCTCAAACCTTGTGGAGACCCTTTTGAAACTTGACCAGCAGGTCACGGGTCTGGATAATTTTTCAACAGGGTTTCAGCATAACCTTGATGCGGTTGAGGCAACGGTCACCCCCGGGCAGTGGCAGCGATTCTCGTTTATCAAAGGTGATATCTGTGACCCTTCAACCTGTGAATCTGCCTGTGTTAACCAGGATTATGTCCTCCACCAGGCAGCCCTGGGCTCTGTTCCCAGGTCTGTGGAAGATCCCCTAACCACAAACGCCAACAATATCACCGGTTTTCTGAACATGCTTGTGGCGGCACGAAACGCCAAGGTAAGGCGGTTTGTCTATGCCGCCTCCAGCTCAACCTACGGGGATCATCCTGGACTTCCCAAACGGGAAGATGAGATCGGCAAACCCCTTTCTCCCTATGCCGTTACCAAATACGTGAACGAGCTTTATGCCGATGTGTTTGCCTCAACCTACGGGTTCAAAACCGTTGGGCTCAGGTATTTCAATGTATTTGGACGACGCCAGGACCCCAGGGGGGCCTATGCAGCGGTCATTCCCCTCTGGTTTGCATCTTTGATCAAGGAAGAAGAGGTCTTCATCAACGGGGACGGAGAGACCAGCCGGGATTTTTGTTATATTGACAACACGGTCCAGGCAAACCTCCTTGCCGCCCTTGCCCCGGACGAAGATGCTGTAAACCGGGTCTATAACGTTGCCTTTGGCGAACGTACCACCCTGAACCAGCTCTTTTCCATGATCCGGGACAGGGTGATGGAACGATATCCGAACATAGCCGGGGTTCAGCCGGTGTACAGGGATTTCAGACCAGGGGACGTGCGCCATTCCCTTGCCGATATTTCACGGGCAAAAAATCTGCTCGGGTATGATCCTCAATTTTCAGTGGCCCAGGGCCTTGACCTTGCAGCTGAATGGTATATGGAGAATCTCAGTCGTTGAAGAAACGATCCCTCTCACTGTAGATACAGCCACAGTACTGCTGGCGGTACATTCCAAGCTGCTTGGACTGTTCTATTCCCTGCTTCCAGCCCTCCCGGAAGTCCCGGTAGACAAAGGAAATTCCCTCTTCCTTTGCAACGGCCTCTGCGGTTTCACAGATAAGTCTGTGGTTCTGGAACTTGCTGTAGAGCAGGGTGGTGGTAAAACCGTCAAATTTTCCCTTTTTGGCGATTTTTGCCGTTGCCCTGAGGCGGTCATGGTAGCAGAACCGGCACCGGTCTGACTCACGGAAGGCAACGGCCCTCAGGAAACGTTCAAGGGCATACCCCTGCTGGATAATCACTTTCAGATCCTGGGATTCGGCATAGGCTTCCAGGGTCTCCTGGCGTCGCATACATTCGGTAAACGGATGGATGTTGTGGCGATAGAAGAACCCCATCACTGTCATGCCCTCTTGTTTCAGCTGTTCAAGGGGGTAGATGGTGCAGGGACCACAGCAACAGTGCAGGAGAACCTTCACGATCTCGCCCCGAAAATAGCTGTTCCGATTCTCACCATGGTGGATCCCTCTTCAATCGCAGCCTTGAAGTCACCGCTCATTCCCATGGACAGATGATCCATAAGGACATTGGGGATTTTTGCATCTTCTATTTTTGATCGTATCTGGGCTAATTCCCTGAAAAACGGCCGGGCCTGTTCTGGATCGTCAAAAAACGGGGGCATGCCCATTAATCCGGTTATGGCAACGTTTTTCAACAGTGATACCCCTCGAACAAGGGCCAGGGCATCGTCTGCCCGGGCACCGGATTTGGAAGATTCCTGACTGATGTTGATTTGAATCAGGATCTTCTGGATTTTTTTGATCTTTTGCGCCTGTTTGTCGATTTCCCGGGCAAGCTTTATTGAGTCCACCGTATGGATCAAGTCAAAGTGCTGTACGGCAAAACGTGCCTTGTTGGTCTGGAGGTGGCCGATGAAGTGCCAGGAAGCTTCCAGGTCCTTCAGGGTTTCTATTTTCTCCACGGCTTCCTGGATATAGTTTTCCCCGAGAATGGTGACGCCTGCATGGACTGCTGCCATGGCTTTTGCGGCACTCTGACGTTTGCTGACACCCACAAGGAGAATCTCATCTGGGTTACGGCCGGCCGATTGGGCAGCATCTTTGATTGCGTTGCGGATAGCCTTGAGTCTATTTGTTATTTCATTCATTGTTATTTCCCATTTCAGACAGGGTAATGACCCCCTGGGCCAGAAGAATTTCGATCACCTCACATACGGGAAGACCGACAACATTGGTATAGGAGCCGTTGATGCTTTTTACCAGAAAGGTACCAAGCCCCTGGATGGCATAGGCCCCCGCCTTGTCAAATGGCTCGTTTGTGTTTGCATACCATCCGATTTCGAGGTCGGTGAGCCGTTTGAACGTCACCTGTGTTGCCACGGTTCTGGTAATGGTAATATCTTCATTTAGACAGCAGAGGGTGAACCCCGTGTATACGGTATGGGTTCGGTTGCTCAGTCGCTTAAGCATGGCAACGGCCTGGGTTTTTGAGCTGGGTTTTTCAAGGAGGCTGTCGTCTATGACAACAACGGTGTCAGCGCCGAGTATCCACTCCATGGGGTGACTGTCTGCGATGAATTCAGCCTTTTCCCTTGACAGACGCCTGACATAGGATTCTGGTTTTTCCCCATCTATTATTTCTTCTTTAATGTCTGCGGGAAAGATATCAAAGGAAATTCCTGCCTGTTCAAGCAGGTACTTTCTCCGGGGGGATTGTGAGGCAAGGATCAGTTTTTGTGTTTTTATGGGGATTTGTGTTTTCATGGGGCGGTATTCTACCAGAACCATTTGAGGGTGACAACAGGGAATTTTCAGGGTCAATCCAGGTGAGAAATCTTGTCCAGCTGTTTGATGTGGGTGTTTTCCTCTTCGATTATTTTTTCCAGGTGTTTAATGGTCGGGGCATGGGTGATAAAGGTTTTAATCATCTCATAAAACAAGATCGTGTCATTTTCAAATTCAATAAATATTTCATTGAGTTTGTTCTTGTCTTTAATGATGGTAAGGTCTGTGTCTCCAAGGAAAAAGGACTGTTTTTCCATGAGGTCTCCAATAAAATCACCATCCATTTCCATGGTTTTATCCGACGGCAAATCTTGATGCTTGTCAATCTCGTCCTTAAGGGTGTTAAACCAGGTGGCATGGTCTTTTTCCTCGTTGGCCATCCAAAGGAGCAAGGCCTTTACCTCCGGGTTCCTGGATTGGTCCATGGCCCTTCGATAGGTCTCTTCTGCATTTTTCTCAATCTCGACGGCAAGGGCGATGATTTCAGATATGGAAAACATGGTTAGCATCCTTATACCCAATACCCATGGGTATGAAAGTTGAGGGGGTAATCTCAATCAGGGGCATTTTTAATGTATATGTATAGACGGGCCGAGGTGATTGTGGCAACTTAAAAATGAATACAGCCGTTAAAAAAAACAGGAAAGTTGGCAGCCATAAGAAATAATTGGTTTAGAGACCCAAAACCGTGGTATACTCATTGTTTAATTTTTATTTTTTATGAAATGTTACAAAAGCATTGCTAACAGAGGCATTTCATCGGTCGTTGTGGCCAAGAGCCATATCTTGCTCCGGCCATGCCGGTTATATACAGACCAGTTGTGCAGGTCTGCTTTCACAATCAGGATACCACATGTCATTTGAAGAACTTGGCCTCAGGGCTGAACTGATCAAAGCGGTTAAAACAAAGGGTTACATTGAGCCTACCCCCATTCAGATCCGGGTTATTCCGGCGATTTTAAACGGACAAGACATCCTGGCCAGGGCCCAGACCGGAACCGGAAAAACAGATGCCTTTGCCCTTCCCATCGTTGAGATACTGGCACGGGGCAAGGCCCACAGGCGCCATCCCCGTGCCCTGGTGCTCACCCCCACAAGGGAACTTGCCCTCCAGGTGGGTGAAAGCATCAAGGCCTATGCCCGGCGGGTCTCCCTTCGTTGTACCGTGGTTTATGGGGGTGTTAATGTCAACCCCCAGATTGACCGGCTTAAAAGGGGGGTTGATATCCTTGTGGCAACCCCTGGCAGACTGCTCGATCTTGCCGCCTTTAATCGGGATGTAAAGCTCTCAAAAATAGAGTTTCTGGTGTTTGATGAGGCTGACAGAATGCTGGATCTCGGGTTTAGTGATGAAATCTCCCAGATCCTTGAACTGGTTCCCCAGGATCGTAGAACCATGCTTTTTTCCGCCACCTATACCCGGCAGATCAGGGATCTTGCCGACAAAATGCTTAAGACTCCCGAACAGATTGAGGTGACGCCCAACACCACGGTTGCGGAATCCATCGTCCAGAAGGTTCACCTGGTGGAAAAATCCAACAAGCGCGAACTTCTCATTCATTTAATCACCCGGAGCGACTGGCGTCAGGTCCTGGTCTTTACCCGCACAAAGCACGGGGCAAACAAGCTTGCTGAACGGCTTGCCCAGGTTAAAATTTCCGCCGCGGCCCTCCATGGCAACAAGAGCCAGTCCTTTAGAACCCGCACCCTCCAGGAGTTCAAGAACGGTGAAATCCGCATCCTTGTGGCAACGGATGTGGCGGCAAGGGGACTTGATATCACAGGCCTGCCCCATGTGGTCAATTACGATATGCCGTCTGTTGCCGAAGATTATGTGCATCGTATCGGCCGTACAGGCCGTGCCGGGATCCAGGGCGTTGCCGTCTCACTGGTCTCCAAGGAGGAAAAAGTTTTTCTGAAATCTGTTGAGAGCCTTCTTGAGCAAAAGATCCCCGTGGAAACAGTCAAAGGGTATACCGTGGACAGTGCGGTTCCAAGTTTTGTTCTGCTGCGCCCGGACAGCCCGATAAGTGAACAACGGGCAGACAAAGGTTTAAAAGAGATTGTCAGTAAAAGAAACGCCTCCAAGAAGAGCAGCAAACCCGGTTTAAAAATCCGATCCAAACCCGGCTCGAAAATCGGGGCAAAACCAAGCCAAAAACCTGGCCAAAAAACCGAATCTAAATTCCGCCCAGGAAAATCGTCCAAACAGGGCAGACCCAGGGGTAAAAAATAGGGTGCTATCCCATTTGTCTCCTGTTCGTTTTTTTCCATCATTGGGATGACTGCAAAAACATCCTGGGTATTTACTTTTCAGTGTGGCTGTGACAACTATTTTAAGAGGCAACAATCAAAGGAGAACGCGCAGATGAAGATTCAAATAACCATACTGGCCATGGTCATGGCATCTCTTCTGGCATCCGGGTGCAGCACAAGCCATGAGGTGCAGCTGGCGCCGGTGGAGATTAAGCCCATCCATATAACCATTGACGTCAATGTTAAGGTGGACAGGGCCTTGGACAATTTTTTTGATGATATTGATAAAACCGAGAGTCAGATAAAAAAATAGCAGGGGGAAAAGATGAAGACAAGAAAAACAGCTTTTTTTGCAATTCTTATGTTGCTGGTCCTGTTGGTCGCTGCCCAGGCAGGTTTTGCAAACGAGATCAAAGATCGGATGAAGCAGCGCCTGCCCGTGATTGTTGAAATGAAGATCCAGGGGGTAATTGGGGAAAATGCCGATGGGTTTCTTGAGTTTGTCACGGCCAACCACGCTAATAAGGATGTGGTTGCAGACGAGAACAAGGACCGAAAGGCGGTATATTCAGCCATTTCAGCCCAGCAGGGTGTTGATGTTCAAACCGTGGGAAAAAGAAGGGCGCTCCAGATTGCAGGCCAGGCCCAGAAAGGAGAATACCTGAAAAACGAGGCTGGAGTATGGTATAAAAAATGATTGACACCCGCTTAACGAGCGTATAAGGATAAACCCAATTCCAGGCAGAAGCTTGGCCAGGCCACTGCCTGAAACGGATGCGTAAAACAACAATTTGTATTTGCTTTTAACTTAAACCACGAAGGTTGCAATGTAACGGTCATCTGTCTTTGGCCCGCAATCCTTTGTGGTTTTTTTATTTTTTATGTATGGAGGAAAAATGGGATCTTTTTTTGCAAAACTCGCTGGGTTTAAAAAAATTGAACTATTAACAAGTTTTTGCCTGTTGGCAATGGCAGGTAGCGCATTTGCCCATTTTGGCATGGTCATTCCATCGGACAGCATGGTGATGCAGGGGGAAGACAAATCCGTCACCCTTGATTTGTCCTTTTCCCATCCGTTTGAATTAAACGGGATGACCCTTGTAAAGCCAGCATCTTTTTTTGTTGTCAAGGATGGTCAAAAAGAGGACCTTCTGCCGACCCTCATGCCTGCAAAGGTCATGGACCATGAAGCGTTTACCGCCAGCTACAATATCAAACGCCCCGGCGCCTATGTTTTTTGCATGATCCCTGAGCCCTATTGGGAGCCGTCCGAGGATTGCTTTATCGTTCACTACACAAAAACGGTTGTTGCAGCCTTTGGCGGCGAGGACGGCTGGGATGAACCGGTGGGTCTTAAAACTGAAATTGTACCCATGTCTAAACCTTACGGGCTTTATGGCGGAAATTTATTCCAGGGTGTGGTGCTCCTCGACGGCAAGATCGTTCCCCATGCTGAAGTCGAAGTCGAGTACTACAACCGGACCGGGAAAGCCAAAGCCCCGTCCGACTACATGGTGACCCAGACGATCAAGGCTGATTCAAACGGGGTGTTTGCCTATAGCGTTCCCGCAGACGGGTGGTGGGGGTTTGCCGCACTCAACACCTCAGACAAAAAGAAGGTGCATAATGGCGAAAAAAAGGATATAGAACTGGGGGCCGTGTTGTGGGTTGAATTTCAAAAATGGCAGGCAGGGGAGTAGAATGCATATTTCAGAGGGCGTTTTATCTGGTCAATTGCTCATTGCGGGCGGGGTTCTTGCTTTTGCCGGGACTGCAGTGGGATTGAAAAAAATCGACTATGACAAAATCGTCCATGTGGCAATTCTTGCATCGGCCTTTTTTGTGGCCTCCCTTATCCATGTCAATCTGGGACCTTCGAGTGTTCACCTTATCCTTAACGGTGTTGTAGGTCTGCTGTTGGGATGGGCCGCCTTTCCCGCCATTGTTGTGGCCCTTTTTCTCCAGGCTGTTTTTTTCCAGTATGGCGGCATCACAGCCCTTGGGTGTAACGCCGTGATCATGGCAACCCCTGCCATTGTTTGCTATTACCTGTTTTCTCCATTTCTAAACAGGGGAAAACGGACGGTGATTGTTGCCTCTTTTCTTGCAGGCGCAGGGTCCGTGCTCTTATCCTGCCTGTTGCTGGGCCTGGCCCTTTATTTTACGGAAAAGAGTTTTTTCGAGGTTTCCCTGCTTATCATTACGGCCAATCTTCCGGTGATGATCATTGAAGGGGTAATTACAGGATTCATAGTGACCTTTCTGCAAAGGGTTTACCCTGAAATTCTGCCCCAAAAAAGGAGGGTTACTTGAATCGTAAAACTTTAAAAAACCGGTCTGAAACCTTTTTTTTCCGGGGAATCGGGCCGATCTGCCTGTTGGTTCTTCTGCTTGTACTGGGCTGGAGTAACCTGGCCCTTGCCCACAAGGTGTATGTATTTGCCTGGGCCGAAAAGGGGAAGGTTTATACCGAAAGCAGCTTTGGTGATCGCAGGGTGAACAAGGGCAAAATCAAGGTGGAAGACAAGGCTGGGACCGTCATAACAACCGGAATCACAGACGACCAGGGAAACTTTTCCTTTACGATTCCGTCTGGCGTCAGTTCTGACCTGGTTGTAAAGCTTGATGCCTCCATGGGCCACCAGGCCTCCTGGACGTTGGCCTTAAAGGAAATCCAAGTAGCCATGGACCCAGGTGATTCAGAAAAAAATCATGCCCGGGCCATGGCCAAGAAGGAGGAACTTGAACAGGGCCCGTCCTTTGTCCGGATTTTTGCAGGGATCGGTATTATTTTTGCTCTGGCTTTTTTGGGGTCAAAGGTCCATGGCCGGTTAATCCGGCGGCGAACAAAAAGGAGAAAGGATGATTGACGAGGAACTTGCCCTGGGTGATTCTTTTATCCACAGGCTCGATCCCTGTGTCAGGGTGATATCAGCCTTTGTGGTTTCCTTTGCCCTGGCCCTTTCCAACGGATTTGGCGTGCTTGGACTCTATTTCTTCTTCGCCCTGACCCTGGTATGGCTGGCCTCCCTGGAACCCAAAGCGGTCGTTAAGCGTCTCAAACCCATGCTTCTCTTTGTCCTGATGATCTGGGTTATTCTGCCATTCACGTTTGAGGGGGAGGCCTTTGCCCATCTTGGCCCCCTCACCATCACCCGTCCAGGCCTGGCACTTTGCCTCAGGATTTCCATCAAGTCTGTCGCCATTCTGCTGGTGTTTATTGCATTGCTGGCGACCATGACCGTTGCAACCCTGGGACAGGCACTTCACCGGCTCAAAATTCCTGACAAAATGGTGTTTCTGTTGCTCATGACCTACCGCTACATTAGCGTAATCCATGGGGAGTATCTGCGGCTTGTCCGTGCCGCACGACTACGGGGATTTATCCCAGGGACAAACCTTCATTCCTACAAAACCTACGCCTATATTGCGGGCATGCTCTTTGTCCGGGCGTCCTTACGGGCCGAACGGGTCCATAAGGCCATGCTTTGCCGGGGCTTCAGCGGTAAATTTCTTACCCTTGACACCCCGGTTGAAAACAGGCTCAACCCATTTTTCATGGCGGGTGTTTCAGTGGCGACCCTGGCCCTCGTTGTGATGGAAACCATGTGGAAATAAATCTGTGGAAATTATAAAGAAACCCGTCATCAAGCTTGAAAAGATTTCATTTTCCTATCCCGGTTCAACAGTCAGAATTCTTGACGCCCTTGATCTTGAGGTCTACGCCAGGGATCGCATCGGCCTGATAGCACCCAACGGCAGTGGAAAAACGACCCTGTTTCATACGATCATGGGACTCTGCCGTCCTGATGCGGGAACGATTGAAATCTTTGGCAGGCAGGTATCAACTGAACACGAATTCCAGGCGGTCCGTTCAAAGATCGGGCTCCTGTTCCAGGATGCTGATGACCAGCTGTTCTGTCCCACGGTGGTGGACGATGTGGCCTTTGGCCCCCTTAACCTCGGGCTTTCACCGGACAAGGCCCGGCTAAGGGCACAAAAGATACTTTCCGACCTTGGGATTGCCGACCTTGAAACAGCTATTACCCACAGGCTTTCCGGCGGTCAGAAGCGCCTGGTGGCACTTGCTGCGGTGCTTGCCATGGAACCCCGGGTGCTGCTTCTTGATGAACCCACTGCCGGCCTTGACAACCAGGTCAAAGCGACCCTTGTCAAAATTTTAAACAGCCTTGATATTGCCCATGTGGTTATTTCCCATGAGTTCAACTTTCTTACTTCCGTGACAGACCGGGTTTTTTCAATGGAAAACGGTAAAATACTAACGGATGACGAGGTCAGCGTCCACCAGCATGAGCACATGCACAAGCTCGGCAACCGACCCCATAAACACATTTAGGGGGACAGATGTAAATCTGTCCCCCTAAACGAAATAAAATGAAACTCGTATCATTCCGGCAACCGAAGGAAGGTATTGTCCTCCGCTCAGTCTCGCAGCCTGTCCTGGGCTGCTCCGAGGGAAACGGCAGCTCCTTCAGCGTCCATGCTGACCGCTGCCGTTTAATCCGCTACGGGCAAAACCTCCCCCCGGTCGCCTCTGCTGTCGAACATTCAAGTTTCATGCTTTGTTGTTGCCATGCCGTTTAGTACCGGTAGTGATCCGGTTTGAACGGCCCGTTCACTGGCACGCCAATGTAGTCAGCCTGCTCCTGGGAGAGCTTTGTCACCTTAACCCCGAGGATGTCCAGGTGAAGGCGGGCCACCTCCTCGTCGAGTTCCTTGGGCAGGATGTACACCTTGTTTTCAAGGTCTTCCTTGGCAAGCTTGATCTGGGCCAGGGTCTGGTTGGTGAAGCTGTTGCTCATGACAAAGCTTGGGTGGCCGGTTGCACATCCAAGGTTCACAAGCCGTCCTTCGGCTAAAACGATGATGGATTTACCAGACGCTAGGGTCCACTTGTCCACCTGGGGTTTGATAACGGTCTTGGTGTTGGCCGGGTTTTTCTCAAAAAAAGCCATCTCAATCTCGTTGTCAAAGTGGCCGATGTTGCAGAGGATGGCCTCGTTTCTCATCTTTTCCATGTGCTCGGCCCGGATGACCTGGTAGTTACCCGTGGCGGTTACAAAGATGTCTCCCTGGGGGGCAGCCTCTTCCATGGTCATGACCTGGAACCCTTCCATTGCAGCCTGGAGGGCGCAGATGGGGTCGATTTCGGTGATGATAATCCTGGCACCGTATCCCTTCATTGAGGCGGCGCAACCCTTGCCCACATCGCCATAACCTGCAACCACAACCACCTTACCGGCCAGCATCACATCTGTGGCTCGCTTGATGCCGTCTGCCAGGGATTCCCTGCAGCCGTAGAGGTTGTCAAACTTTGATTTGGTCACTGAATCGTTCACGTTGATGGCCGGAAAAAGCAGCTCTTTTTTGGTCGCAAGGTGATAGAGTCTGTGAACCCCGGTGGTGGTCTCTTCTGAAACCCCCCGAATTTTTTTGGCAATCCCGGTCCACTTAGTGGGGTTCTCTTTATAACCCTGTTTAAGCCGGTTCATCAGGGCAATCTCGTCTGCACTGCCTGAAATATTGTCCAAAAGGGAAGGGGTCGCTTCCACCCTGAAACCCTGGTGGACATATAGGGTGGCGTCACCGCCGTCGTCCACGATCAGATCAGGACCGGTTCCGTCTGGCCAGGTCAGGGCCTGCTCCGTGCACCACCAGAAATCTTCAAGGGATTCACCCTTCCAGGCAAAAACAGCCGCAGATCCCTTGTCGGCAATGGCAGCCGCTGCATGGTCCTGGGTGGAGAAGATGTTACAGGTGGCCCATCTCAGGTCTGCACCCAATTCGTAAAGGGTGTCAATGAGCATGGCCGTCTGTATGGTCATGTGGAGACTTCCCATGATCTTGAACCCCTTGAGGGGTTTTTCCTGTCCGTATTTTTTCCTGAGGGCCATCAGCCCGGGCATCTCTTTTTCCGAGAGCTGCATGTCCTTGTGGCCATCCATGGCAAGGGCAATGTCTTTGACCTTATAGTTAAGATTTGGGTCCAGGGGCATTACCCTGGTTGGGTTTGCTGTCATGTATATACTCCTTAAAGTTAAACAGGCGTTATAAGCCTGCTCGTTCTCTGATCTCTTCTACCTTGTCGGTTCTTTCCCAGGTGAAATCGGGATCATTTCTTCCGAAATGGCCGTAGGCAGCTGTTTTTCTGTAGATGGGGCGCTTCAGATCCAGGGTCCGGATAATCCCTGCAGGTTTGAGTTCAAAAACCTCCCGAACAATTTCAACGGCCCTTTTTTCCGAGATGTTGCCGGTTCCCATGAAGTCCACAAGAAGGGAGACTGGTTCTGCCACGCCAATGGCATAGGCCATCTGGATTTCACATTTATTGGCAAGGCCTGCGGCAACGAGGTTTTTGGCAATGTAACGTCCCATGTATGAAGCACTTCTATCCACCTTGGAGGGATCCTTGCCTGAGAAACAGCCGCCGCCGTGGCTTCCCTGTCCGCCGTAGGTGTCAACAATGATCTTTCTGCCAGTGAGGCCGCAATCTCCCATGGGGCCGCCAATGACAAACTTACCGGTGGGGTTGATGAAAAATTTTGTGTCTCCGTCCATCATCTCGGCCGGGATCACCTTTCGGATCACCTCAGTGATGATGGCGTCCTTGAGGGCCTCATGGGTAATATCTGGCTTGTGCTGGGCCGAGACCACGATGGTGTCCACCCGTTTGGGATGCCCGTTCACATACTCGATGGTTACCTGGGATTTTCCGTCGGGTCTCAGAAAATCCAGGGACCCATTTTTTCTCACCCTTGCGAGTCGCTGGGTCAGTTTATGGGCGTAACTTACAGGCATGGGCATGAGTTCAGGGGTCTCGTCGGTTGCAAAGCCGAACATCAGGCCCTGGTCTCCAGCCCCCTGCTCTTTGCCCGCACCCTCATTCACTCCCTGGGCAATGTCCGGGGACTGGTGGTCAATGCTTGTGACCACCGAGCAGGTCTGCCAGTCAAACCCCATGGTGGAAGAGTGGTAGCCAATCTCTTTGATGGTCTGGCGAACGATTTCCGGAATGTCCACATAGCAGTCTGTGGTGATCTCGCCTGCAATCATGGCAAGGCCGGTGGTTACCAGGGTCTCGCAGGCAACCCTGCAGTTTTTATCTTCAGCCATGATGGCATCAAGGATACTGTCTGATATGGCGTCGGCCACCTTGTCGGGGTGCCCCTCGGTTACAGACTCGGATGTAAACAGCGTGGATATGGGTTCTGTCATGGTTCAACTCCTTATTTGATTGATAATCATTTCAAATTAAGCTATCACCTATAACACATTTGATATGTATAATAAAAAGAAAATAACCCCTGGGTGGGATTTTTTTCAATAAAATCAAGGAGAGATGATGGTGGACAGCAGCACACGAATTACGGGGATCGGCAGTGCCCTGGTGGATCTTTTGATCAATGAAACAGATGGATTCCTTGAGGCCCTTGGCAAGGAAAAGGGGGGTATGACCCTGGTTGAGCACCATGACCAGGAAGAAATTCTTGGAAGAAGCACTGAAAAACCGGTGGTAGTTCCCGGCGGCGCTGCATGCAACACCATTGTGGGAACGGCTAAACTTGGGGGCGAGGCCCGGTTCATCGGCATGCGGGGAACCGATGCCTATGGGGACCAGTATGAGGCGGCCCTGAGGCGGTTCAATGTTGAACCGTTGTTTAATGTTTCGACCAGCACAACCGGCCGGGTGCTTTCTGTCATTACCCCGGATGCCCAGCGGTCCATGTTCACCCACCTTGGGGCCTCGGTTGAGATGGACCCATTAAAGGTGCTGCCCGAGCTGTTCACGGACACGGCCATTGCCGTGATCGAAGGGTATCTGCTGTTCAACCCTGATCTGATGCTGGCATCCCTGAAGAGCGCAAAGGCTGCCGGGGCAAAGATCGCCCTTGACCTTGCAAGCTTTGAGGTGGTCGAAGCGTCAAGGCCTATTCTTGCCGATATCATAGCTGACTACGTTGATATCCTCATTGCCAATGAAGACGAGGCAAAAGCCTATACCGGTTTTACGGACGAGTCTGCCGCCCTCAAGGCCCTGTCAAAGAATGTTGATATCTCTGTTCTCAAAGTCGGTAAACGCGGTTCCCATGTGGCGGCAAATGGCCGGAAGATCCGGATTGACCCCCAGAAGGGCAAAGAGGCAGTGGATACAACGGGCGCAGGGGATCTATGGGCCTCGGGTTTTCTCTACGGGGTTGCCCACGGATATTCCCTTGAACAAAGCGGTAAGATCGGATCCGCCTGTGGGTATGAGGTTTGCCAGGTGGTGGGTGCCCAGGTTCCGGACAAGGCCTGGGACAGGATCAAACAGCTCCTTTAGGAAAAAGTTTCCAGACAAGGGTGCCGGTTGTACCGGTCTGATCCTTTTTTATGGTGTTGCCGTGGGCCAGGGAATCCAGATAGGAACGGATGGTCTGTCTGAGTACAGTTTCGGGCTGATCAGACACCTTCTGGAAAAAGGCAAGCCGGGTCTCAAGTTCTTCGTCAATGGTGACGGTCTGCTCCCAGGAGATGGCGTCCCATGAAAGCTCAGGCAGAAAACCCATGGCCACCAGGAGGTTGAATTTTATCATCAGGGTCTGGGGCTTGTCATCCAGGGGCGTTCCCATAATTCTCAGCCATAGTTCATCCAGGATGGGGTGGGTGCGTCTTGCAGCCCATCCCCTGATGGCGCAGGCGTTTTTTGATGTGGCCATCATGCGGTTGAGGGCCTCGGGTGTTGCAATGGCAGGCGACATAAAGGCGAGGGTCAGATCAAAATGCCGGTGCCACCCCAGGGCTTTGATATCGGCCCTGTCCCAGTCCATGCACACCAGTTTGATCCTGCCTTCAAGGGCTTTAGGAATATTTTCCCGGCACCGGTCAAGCATACCCCGGGAGAAATCAATGGCGGTCACCCTTGCTCCCCGGTCTGCCAGGGCCGTTGCCAGAAGGCCTGTTCCGCATCCGATGTCAAGGATCTCCATCTTGTCCATCAGAAGGCCTTTGTTTTCAAACATCGTTAGGGTTTTGTCTATCCTTCTGGATGCGACTTCATTGTCTCCCCTGTCATAGGCTATGGACGCCCGATCCCAGAATTCAGGCGTTGAAAACCCCTTGTGAACGTCAAATGAATCGTGTTTGTCGATCCTGCGCCACTGGTCTGTCCAGAACTGCGTTGAAAAGACATTGCTGCTTTTTTTCAATGGTTTCTCCCCGGCTTTAAAAACGATGATCCATGAACGATGGCAACAGGGCAATCTGGCACCCCTGTCCTGGTTGACAAATAGGCCTCGCATCCCCCAGGTCTGTCCAAACTTTGCTTGACCTTTCCTGATGGTTTCTTATACCTTTGAACAACATTTGTCCATTCCATCAAAACAACCTTTGACTCAAAGGCAGGTGATCATGTCGGTTTATGACCTTAAGACCCCTTCTTTTCCAGAACTTACAGGCCTGGGACTTAAACTTTCAGCAGGAATGCTTGGAAATCCACTGCTCCAAAGCCTACTTGCACCCCGGCTGTTAAGGGATGCAGGGATCACAAGGTTCAGAACCCTTGCCTTTGATGAAGATCCAAGTTTCACACCCATTCATGGGTTTGAGGACCAGCCCCTTGATTTTGTGGGTGGGATAATTGATCCGATTGCCGAGTTTACATCCTCCCTCAAGGCTGATTTCCCCTGTACTCGTTCCGGGGTAATGGCCTATGTTCACGCCTATCAAAGGGGGGAGAGCGATCCCGTAGAGGTGGCGTCAAAAATTGTCAATGCCGTTGATAAAAACAACGCTGAGCCCCAAAGCATGAATATTTTCATCGCCATGGACAGAAAGGATCTCATGGTCCAGGCCCAGGCCTCAAAACAGCGAATCGACCATGGAACCTCCCTGGGTCTCTTTGACGGTGTGCCCGTTGCCGTAAAGGATGAATTTGATCAGGTTCCCTATCCCACAACCGTTGGCACCTCGTTTTTGGGAAAAAAACCTGCCATTGAAGACGCCACTGTGGTGGCCCGACTTCGAAGCCAGGGGGCACTGCTGGTGGGCAAGGCCAATATGCACGAGATCGGCATTAATCCCAACGGGCTCAACGTCCACTTTGGCGCGGTTCGCAACCCCTATCATCTTGACCATGATGCGGGCGGCAGTTCAAGCGGACCGGCAGCAGCAGTGGCCCTAGGCCTTGTGCCCGTGGCAATCGGTGCCGACGGTGGCGGCAGTATCCGGGTGCCTGCAGGGTATTGCGGGGTTCTTGGCCTCAAGCCCACCTTTGGCCGGGTAAGCGAGCATGGGGCCGCCCCCCTGTGCTGGAGCGTGGGCCATGCCGGTCCCATTGCAGACACGGTGGCGGATTTGGTGCTTGCATATTCAGTGGTGGCAGGCCGGGACCCCAGGGATAAAAGGTCCCTTGTTCAACCCCAGGTGACGGTTCAGGGGTGGGACAATGCCGACCTTACTGGTCTTCGCATCGGCGTGTTCAACGATTGGAACCACCATAGTGACGGTCCGTGCAGCAATAGCTGCGATCATATGGTTGAACAGTTCAAGGGGGCCGGTGCCAGGGTCAAAGCGATTGAAATTGCCGAGCTTGACGCCATGCGGGTGGCCCATTCCATCCTGATCCTCTCTGAAATGGCAGCTGCCATGTCGGCCTACAAAAAGCATCTCAAAAAAATGGGGGCAGGGGTGAGGATCAACCTCTCCCTGGCACGACTGCTCAGGGCTACAGATTATGTCAATGCCCAGCGCATGCGAACACGGGCCATAAAAATTTTCAATACTGTTTTTAAAACCGTTGATGCCATTGTATCTCCGGGTTCGGCCACCGTGGTTCCCCGGATTCCCCAGGGATTTGAAACAGCCGGCTGGTCTGCGATCTCCAATGAGCTTGGATCCATGCGCTACGTGTTTCCGGCAAACCTTACCGGATTTCCTGCCATTACTTTCCCAGGGGGCTATGATAATAACGGTCTTCCCCTGGGGATTCATGCCATGGCATCCCCCTGGCAGGAGACCCTTTTGTTTCGACTTGCCAGTGCTGCCGAGGCGGTGGTTGAACGACGAAACGGGGTCAGGTTTTCCGTATTATGATCCGTGTGCTCCTTGTCCGAAAATCTAATCCCCTTTGTTTCTTAATGTTCAGTAAACGGACACCGACTGATCCACACAGTTTAAATCCATAATCCGAATTGCTTTGCGTCCTCGTTCGATTCTTTGACTTTTTATTGAAAATGGGCCATATAGATAAGATTATTTACTGACGTATGGGAGGCGTATTGAGAATCGGTTCAGGATATGACGTGCACCGGCTGGTTGCAGGCAGAAAACTCGTATTGGGAGGCGTGGCCATTGACCATGGGTTGGGACTTCTCGGACATTCAGATGCAGATGTGCTGGTTCACTCGGTGTGTGACGCCCTGCTGGGTGCTGCAGGCCTTGGGGATATTGGCCAGCACTTTCCTGATTCAGACCCGAAATTCAAGGACATATCAAGCCTGGTTCTCCTGGCCCGCTGCAGGGAGCTCCTGGCAGCCAAAGGATTTGTTGTTTCAAATATTGACTGTACCGTATTGGCCGAGCGTCCCAGACTTGCGCCCCATCGGTCGGCCATGGAACGAACCATGGCAGCAGCCCTTGACCTTGCGCCCGACCGTGTGAACGTAAAGGCAACCACAACCGAAGGGTTGGGGTTTGCAGGAAGGGGGGAGGGCATTGGTGCCCACACCGTTGTCTTAATCACAGAAATAGCGGCACAGCCGCGAGTATGATGGCCCACACACGGTTGTTCTTCACACATATAATTACAAAATGATCAGGAAAAAAATATGAGCCTACGAATTTATAATACCCAGACCAGAACTAAAGAGACCTTTATTCCCCTGGAAAAAAACAAGGTCAAGATGTACGTATGCGGACCCACTGTCTATGACACGAGCCACATCGGCCATGCCCGTTCCGTGGTGGTTTTTGACGTGGTGTTCCGGTGGCTCAGGCATTCAGGCTATGATGTGTGCTACGTCAGAAACTTCACCGATGTGGATGACAAGATCATCAACCGGGCCAATGAACTGGGCCAGGATCCAAAGGAGATCAGTGAACGCTACATCAAAGAGTTCCACAATGAGATGGACGCCCTTAACGTGTTGCGGCCCACCATTGAGCCCAAGGCCACCGAGCATATCCAGGATATCATCGATTTTATCCAGCGTCTCATTGACAAGGGCAAGGCATACCATGTGCCGGGAAGCGATGTCTTTTTTTCTATCCAGTCCTTTGACGAATACGGTAAACTGTCGGGCAGGAACCCTGACGACATGATGCCCGGATCCAGAATTGCCGTGGATGATAAAAAACGCGACCCCAAGGATTTCACCCTGTGGAAACCGGTAAAACCTGGTGAACCCTCCTGGCCCAGCCCCTGGGGGGACGGCAGGCCCGGCTGGCACATTGAGTGCTCGGCCATGAGCTACAAATACCTTGGAGAGAGTTTTGACATCCACGGTGGTGGAAAGGATCTGATTTTTCCCCACCATGAGAACGAGATTGCCCAGTCCGAGGCGGCCTTTGGCAAGACTTTTGTGCGATACTGGATTCACAACGGCTTTGTGGACATCAACAACGAAAAGATGTCCAAATCCCTTGGCAATTTCACCATGATCAAGGATGTGCTCAAGGATTACCACCCAGAAGTGATGCGCATGTTTCTTCTGTCCAAGCACTACAGAAGTCCCATTGACTACAATGACACCTCCATGGATGAGGTGATCTCGGGCCTTGACAGGCTTTATGCATTTGTTGAGCGGGCCCAGGGTGCAGGGGCCACGGTCAACGGGGTAGAGCCAGGCAAAGAGTGGGCCAGCTTTGAAGCTGCCATGGATGATGACTTTAACACGGCCAGGGCCATGGCGACCCTGTTTGACACGGTCAAGACCGGCAACCGCATCCTTGACCAGCAGGGGGAAACCGTGAGCCCGGAGACATTGTCTGCGGTTTCAACCCTGTGTGCCGATCTCAAACGCATGGGTTCCATCCTTGGTATCCTTGCCCAGGAGCCCCAAGACTACTTCAGGGCCAAGAAGGAGAGTGGCCTTGCCGGCAAGGACCTGGATGGTGATGCCATTGAGAGGCTGATCCAGGAACGGGTTGCGGCAAGGCAGTCAAAGAATTTTGCCCGGGCCGATGAGATTCGTGCCGAACTTGATGCAATGAACATTGTCCTGGAGGACGGACCCGACGGCACCACCTGGAAGATCGGATAGTGGGTTGACGGAGCCAGAGTTGCAGACCGTCTGGCTCCGTTGAATCAAATTTAGCTTTTGCTGGCCTTCCATGATCATGGTTGTTGCCGGGAGCTATCTTTTTTTTGCCCAGTTGTCCCTCAGGGTTACCGTCCGGTTAAACACCGGCAGGTTCGGTGTGGAATCTTTGGCGTCCAGGCAGAAATAGCCCAGGCGCTCAAACTGAACAACGTTTTCAGCAGTTGCCTGGGCAAGGCTTTTTTCCACCCGGGCATTTTCCAGGCAGACCAGGGAATCGGGGTTGAGGTCATTGATGAAATCCTCACCGTCCGCCTCCGGGTCTTCGGTTGAAAACAGCCGATCGTAGAGCCTTACCCTGGCCGGGATTGATCCTTGTTCCGATACCCAGTGAAGGGTTCCCTTGACCTTTCGTCCGTCCGGGGCATCCCCGCCCCGGGTTGCCGGGTCATAGGTGCAGATAAGATGGGAAATTTGTCCGGCGTCATCCTTGACCACCTCTTTGCAGGTGATGAAGTAGGCGTACCTGAGGCGTACCTCACGTCCGGGTCCCAGGCGGAAGAATTTTTTCGGCGGATCTTCCATGAAATCCTCCTGCTCAATGTAGATCTCCCGGGAAAAAATCACCTGGCGCTGGCCCATTTCCGGTTTCTGGGGGTGGTTTACGGCATCAAGGGCCTCAACGGTATCTTCAGGCCAGTTCTCAATGACCACCCTGAGGGGATTGATCACGCCCATGACCCGGTTGGCAGTTTCGTTTAAATCCTCCCTGAGTACATTTTCCAGCAACCCCATGTCGATGCGGCTCTCTTTTTTACTCACGCCAATGGTGGCGCAGAAATTCCGGATCGCCCGGGGAGTGTAGCCCCGCCGTCTGATGCCAGCCAGGGTGGGTAGCCTTGGGTCGTCCCAGTCTTCGACCAGGTGGTTGTTCACAAGGGTCTGGAGTTTTCGCTTGCTCATGATGGTGTAGTTCAGGTTCATGCGTGCAAACTCGATCTGCTGGGGATGGCAGGGCACATCAAGCCGGTCCAGAATCCAGTCGTAGAGGGGGCGGTGGTCCTGAAACTCCAGGGTGCACAGGGAGTGGGTAATGTTTTCCAGGGCGTCTGATATGCAGTGGGTAAAGTCGTACATGGGATAGATACACCAGGCATCCCCGGTCCTGGGATGGGGCATTTTCTTGATTCTGTAAATCACCGGGTCCCTCAGGTTGATGTTGGGGGATGTCATGTCTATCTTGGCCCTGAGGGCGTGGGTGCCTTCGTCAAACTCCCCTGCCTTCATCCGCTCGAACAGGTCAAGGTTCTCTGCCACAGACCGGTTGCGATAAGGACTTTCTTTGCCTGGTTCCGTGAGGGTGCCGCGATATTCCCGCATCTGCTCAAAAGTCAGCTCACAGACAAAGGCATTACCTGCCTTGATGAGATCCACGGCAAAGTCGTACAATTGTTCAAAGTAATCTGAGGCGTAATAAACAGTATCGCCCCAGTCAAAACCGAGCCAGCCGACATCCTTAATGATGGCATCAACGTACTTTTGTTCTTCCTTGGCAGGGTTGGTGTCGTCAAACCGTAAATTGCAGGTGCCGTTAAACTGCCGGGCCATGCCAAAGTTGAGACAGATGGATTTTGCATGCCCCAGATGAAGAAACCCGTTGGGCTCGGGAGGAAACCTTGTTCCCACCCGTCCGTCAAACTTGCCGGTCTTCATGTCACCGTCAATGATGGATTTTATAAAATGGCTGGTTATATTTTGATCTTCCATTGAATCCTCTCTTAATACAGGTAAATGTATGGTGGTTTAAACCCTAATGCTTACCACATTCCCTGGGGTTGCAAAAGCAATAATTCTTTAAAAAAAGGGGGATCTCTGGTATATAGGGTTCCATGACTCAATTTAATATCAAATCGCCCTTTCAACCCACCGGGGACCAGCCTTCGGCCATTGACTTTCTTTCAAAGGGAATTTTCGAAAAAAAAAAACACCAGGTCCTTCTTGGGGTGACCGGGTCGGGAAAAACCTTTACCATGGCCAACATCATTGCAAGAACGGGCAGACCCGCCCTTGTGATCGCACCGAACAAGACTCTGGCAGCCCAGTTGTACAACGAATTCAAGACGCTTTTTCCAGAAAATGCCGTTGAGTATTTTGTCAGCTATTACGACTATTATCAGCCCGAAGCCTACATTCCCACCAGTGACACCTATATCCAGAAGGACTCTTCCATCAACGAAATGATTGACAAGATGCGTCATTCTGCCACCCGGTCCGTGCTGGCAAGAAAAGATGTGATCGTGGTGGCAAGTGTCTCATGCATCTACGGCCTGGGCGCTCCTGAGGATTACCTGGCACTGCGGGTGGAAATTAACGAGGAGATGGAAAAATCCAGGGATAAACTTCTGGCTGAACTTGTCAACATCCAGTACCAGAGAAACGATGTGGATTTCCACAGGGGAACCTTCCGGGTCAGGGGGGACAGGGTCGAAGTCTTTCCGGCTTATGAGACGGATAAAGCCCTTCGGATTGATTTTTTTGGTGACACCATTGACGGCGTTTTCGAGGTAGACCCCCTCAAGGGGGATGTCCTTAACCGGATAAAGGGTACGGCTGTTTTTCCGGCCTCCCACTATGTCACCCTGAACCAGACCAGACAGCGGGCCGTGGAGACAATCAAGGCGGAACTCAAGGTGAGAATTGATTTTTTCAGGAACGAAAATAGACTCATCGAAGCCCAGCGCATTGAAGAGCGCACCCAGTATGACCTTGAAATGATCAACGAGATCGGCTACTGCAACGGTATCGAAAATTACTCCCGCCATCTCACAGGCAGAGCTCAAGGTGAGCCACCCCCAACCTTGATCGACTATTTTCCCGAAGATTTTCTCTGTTTTTTTGACGAGAGCCACATTTCTGTTTCCCAGGTGGGGGCCATGTACAAAGCTGACCGGTCCAGGAAGGAAAATCTTGTGGGGCACGGGTTTCGTCTGCCGTCAGCCCTGGACAACCGGCCGTTGAAATTTGACGAATTCAAAAAAAAGATTCCCCAGGCCATTTATGTCTCCGCCACACCCGCTGACTATGAGCTTTCATTGGCAGGTACCCGGGTTGCCGAGCAGATCGTCAGACCCACAGGCCTCCTTGATCCGGCCATTGAGGTCAGAAAGGCGACCACCCAGGTGGACGATCTCTATGAGGAGATCGTCAAGCGGGTGGAGGCCGAAGAGCGGGTTCTGGTGACCACCTTGACCAAACGCATGTCCGAAGATCTCACCGACTATTTTTCAGATTTCGGCATCAAGGTCAAGTACCTGCATTCGGATATCGGCACGGTGGAACGCATCGACATTATCCAGGATTTAAGAAAGGGCGTGTTTGACGTTCTCATCGGCATCAACCTTCTGAGGGAAGGACTTGACATCCCCGAGGTGACCCTGGTGGCCGTACTGGATGCGGACAAAGAAGGATTTCTGCGATCCTATCGATCCCTTGTTCAGACCTTTGGGCGTGCAGCCAGAAACGCATGCGGCAAGGTGATCATGTACGCAGACCGCATCACCCCTTCAATGAAAAAAGCCATGGACGAGACAGATCGGCGCCGGATCATCCAGAAACAATACAACCAGGATCACAATATCGTGCCAACGACCATCATCAAGGAGATTAAGATGTTCGACTACACCATGGAAAAGGATCTGGCCGACCTTTCCCCTGGGGTGGGTGAGTCGACAACCGTCTATGATGCCGACACGGACAACCTGGCAGAAATCATTGCGAACCTCAAGGTTGAAATGAAACAGGCGGCAAGAAAAATGGAGTTTGAAACAGCTGCAACCCTCAGGGACAGGATCCGGGAATTGTCTAAGATCCTGGAGATGTAACCCAATGACCCCATCCGTGCTTGAGCGATATCAATCCGCCCCCCAGAATCCCGGTGTTTACCTGATGAAGGATAAAAGGGGTACGATCATCTATGTGGGCAAGGCCCTGAACCTGAAAAAACGGCTCGCCTCTTACTTTGCAAGGGAGACCGGCCATGACATGAAGACCGGTGTGCTGCTTAAAAAAGTGGTCGATTTTGATCTCATTGTCACAGCCACCGAGCATGAGGCCCTGATCCTTGAATCGACCCTGATCAAGAAGCACAGTCCCCGGTACAACGTGATCCTCAAAGACGGAAAGAGCTATCCCTGCCTCAGGATCGACACTTCCAAACCCTTTCCGGCCCTGGAGGTGGTACGAAAAATCGGGGATGACAATGCCGTTTACTTTGGTCCCTACTCATCTGTCCAGAGTGTCAGAAGTACCATCAAACAGGTGAACAAAATATTCAAGCTTAGAAAATGCAGGGATGTTCAGTTTGCCAACCGCACAAGACCCTGCCTCAATTATCAGATAAACGCATGCCTGGGCGCCTGCTGCAACAGGGTGTCAAGGCAGGAGTATGCCCGGGTAGTTGGGGATGTGATTCTGTTTTTAAAGGGCAGGGCTCCAGATCTGATCAACCGGCTGAAGTTCGAGATGCAGACAGAGGCAGATCTTGAACATTTTGAACGTGCTGCCCAGATCCGGGACACTATCCTTGCCATTCAAACAACCCTGGAGCGCCAGGTGGTCGTTTCAACGGACAGGACGGATCGGGATGTCATTGCCTGTGCCATTAACGGGGAAAAGGCCGTTGTCACCATTCTATTTGTCCGTTCCGGCAACCTTGTGGGCTCCAGGAACTATCCCTTTGACACTGGCTTAAGCGGGGTGCCTGAAATCCTGGACGCCTTTGTCCGACATTACTACGAGCGAAGCCTGTTTATTCCCGGGCAGATTCTGATTGCCGAAAAAATTGAAAATCATGGTCTGGTACAGGACCTTTTGATCGAAAAGCGGGGTAAGCGGGTCAGTCTGGTTGTTCCTGAACGGGGCGACAAGCGACGTCTTGTGGAAATGGCCCTTGTAAATGCACAAAAAGAACTGGAAAAAAATCTATCGATCCAAAATGAGGCCTGGGAGACCCTGACTGCCCTCCAGACCATCCTGGGAATGTCTGTGTATCCACGAAGGATCGAATGTTTTGATAATTCCAACATGGCGGGTACGGACCCGGTTTCGTCCATGGTGGTCTTTGTGGACGGCCTTGCCTGTAAGTCTGAATACCGGAAGTTCATCATTCGGGATGCAAAGGAAAATGATGATTACGCCTGCATGACCGAAGTGCTCACCAGGCGACTTTCCAGCACCGAGGCCCCCCTGCCTGATCTTCTGGTCGTGGACGGGGGCAAGGGACAACTCTCCATGGCTGTGGCTGTACTCAAGAGTCTTGGCCTTGAGAATCGCTTCCAGGTGGCGGGCCTTGCCAAGAAAGATGCAAAACTGGGGGAGGTCTATGATAAAATTTACCTGCCGGGCAGGGCCAACCCCGTGAACACCCGGGGGGCACTCAAGGCCCTCTACCTTGTCCAGCGACTCAGGGACGAGGCCCACAGATTTGCAATCACCTTCCAGCGAAAACGACGCTCCAAACGGGCAGGGACCTCGGTGCTGGATGCTGTGCCGGGCATTGGAAAAAAACGAAAACAGGTGCTGATGACCACCTACAAGGGAATTAGCCGCATGGGACAGGCAACGGTTGAAGAGCTTGCCTCTCTTCCGGGCATGACCCTTGCCGCTGCCCAACAGGTCAAGTCTGCCCTTGCCCTGGATAAGGATTGAACCATGACCTGTGCAATGTTTATAACAGACCTTGACGGCACCCTGCTCAACGATGATAAAGGCATTTCAGCAAGAAATCTTGCTGCCCTTGCTGCCCTTGGCGACATGGGGATTGTCCGGGTCGTTGCCACGGGCCGGTCCTGGTTCTCATTCATCCAGGCCCTGGAGAATCTGGACCTGTCAGGACCCCGTGATTCCTTTCCCATTGATTATGTGATTTTTTCAACGGGTGCGGGCATCATGGCCTATCCATCCATGGAACTTGTATGTGACCATGCCCTTTCTTCGGAAGAGGTCCATCGGATTGCCGGCTGTTTTGATACCCGGAAAATGGACTATATGATCCACCGGCCCATTCCCCATACCCGGGATTTTCTGTTTCACTCCCACGGCCGCGACAATCCTGATTTCACGTCCAGGGTCGATCTTTACAAACCCTGGGCAACGCCCCTGGGCCCAAAGGGAATAAACGGATTTGGCAGGGCCACCCAGTTGCTGGCAGTTGTGCCTGAACAGGAGGCTTTTGGGGTTTTTGAACAGATATCCAGTGAACTTGCAGGATTAAGCGTGGTCCGGGCAACCTCGCCCCTGGATCACAAATCCCTGTGGATTGAGGTTTTTCCCAGGGGAGTCTCCAAGAGCCATGGAGCCGCCTGGCTGGTAAAGCGTCTTGGCATGGGACCGGAAAACGTGGTGGCAGTGGGTAATGATTACAATGATCTGGATCTTCTACAGTGGGCAGGCAAAGGGTTTGTGGTTGCCAATGCACCAGCTGACCTTAAATCACGGTTTACCATGGTACAGTCCAACAATCGCTCGGGGGTCGCAGCAGCCATTAATATCACGCCTTTTGTCTCAGGATGTCATAGTAGGTGAGGATACGTTTAACATAGTGGACCGGTTCCCACCCCCTGGCATAGCCGTGGGGTAGGGTTCGATAGTAGCGAACCTGGGTGAGCATGGGCAGGGTTTTTTCCAGGTTACTCCAACGGTTTTTGTTCCATCCATGCTTTTGGGCAAGGGCCTGGGCGTCCCTGACATGGGCATACCCGATGTTGTAGGAGGCAAGGGCAAAGAGCAGACGCTGGTAATGGTCATGAATATCGTCAAACCGCTGATATAGTTTATTCAGGTACTGGATTCCGGCCTTTAAGCTCTGTTCCGGGTGAAGCCGGTTGCTGATACCCATCTCCATCGCCGTATCTGTGGTGACCTGCATGAGCCCCCGCACGCCGGTCCGGCTTCTGGCCCAGGGGTTGAAGTGGGACTCCTGGTAAACAACAGCGGCAATCATTCGCCAGTCAAATCCATATTTGCGACACTCTCGCTTGATGATTTCCTGATAGTCGGGCAGTCGTGTGTCGATGCGCTGGTGGAATTTTTTTACATCGTAATAGTCAAAGGCCTCAACATTGCTGTAGTACTTTTTAAAGATTTTCTGTTGAAGTTCCCGGGTTTTCCCATCGGTCAGGAAATTATTGACAGTGCTCAGGAACTCAGGGTCATTGGATCTGACAGCCCAGCCAAGGGAACGCTCAGGGGAGATGTCAAGCCCTAGGGTGATGTCTGGATGGTAACGTCGATTGAGGCGGGCGATGGTTATGTCGGCCACTGTGTATTTGATTTCCCGGTCGGCAACCATCTGGATCAGTTCCTCGGTGGGGGTGTTGTCGTGGAGGACAATGCTGATATCTATTCCGCTGCGTTTGATCTGCTCAAGTCTCGTCTGGTAGGCAGTTCCCCGCCGGACATGGATGGTTTTTCCTGCCAGGGCGGTAAGGTTTGGGACTTCATAAAGCAATTTGTGGTGAATGAGCTTCTGCTGAACAGTCATGTAGGGAACGGAAATGGTAAGCCGGTTGGTTTTTTTCTGGATCATGCCGGGACCGGCAGCGATAAAATCTCCACGGTCCTGATAAAGGGACCGGTAGATTTGATTCCAGCCCGGGGTGACAACCTCCAGCCGGACGTGGAGATAGTCGGCAAAGGCCCTGGCCATTTCATACTCAAACCCAATGGGTTTTTCCTGGTATATATCGTAGGAGTTCACGTTCACAGCGGTGATCATGCGCAGGGTGCCTGTTTTTTTTACACGAAACAGGGTGGTGGGTTTGATAAAGAGGTTATGGCTTTTGTTCACCTGGGCGCAGACAGCGGTAAGGGCAAAGCAAGCCATGACCATATACCCTAACAGGGCATTTATGGAGAAGATTTGTTTTAAACTGTTTTTAATTATTTTTCCGACAATAGCACCTCAAAATGGCTTACGTTCTGAAACCCCCTGGGAAGCTTTTTACCCCGGTACCCCCTCTTTGATCGGTAGTTGTCCTGGTTGCCCACGGACAATTTTAAAAAATGTTTACCTGCATATATAACAATTGCAGCGCCTTCAGGCAAGAGTTTTAACGTTTTGATCCGTTCGGTTCCAGGCACACTGAGCTGGTTTTTGGGGATGCCGATGATCTTGTTGCCCTTACCTTTTTCCATGATGGGCATCTCCCTGACCGGAAAAATAATCAGTCTGCCAGAGGTCGTGACGGCAGCCAGCAGGTCGGTTTCGGGGTTTTTAAGTGGTTCGGGTGCCATGAATTCGGAAAATTCCTCCACAGTCAGAACGGCTTTGCCCGTCCTGCTTTTGGCAATCAGGTTTGAAAACCGGGTGATAAACCCGAACCCGGTGTTGGTGTAAAGGAGAAACAGATCATCGTCCTCGCCTGTGACAAGGCTTATAATGTGATTTTCAGGCTTAAGGGTGAGCCGTCCGGTAAGGGGTTCTCCCATGGTTCGGGCCGACGCAAGGGTGTGGGTGGCAATGGAATAGCTCCTGCCCGATGAATCAAAAAAAACAGCCGGCCGGTTGCTCATGGTGGGTGCGGTGACAAGGAGGTCATCTCCAAATTTGAATTTTAGTTTTTCAATATCAATGTCATGGCCCTTTGCCGTCCTGGCCCACCCGTTTTTTGACAGAATTACCGTCATGGGTTCAATCTGGATCACCTCTTCCTCGGAAAAGGCTTCGGCCTCTTTTCGTTCAAATATGGGTGAGCGCCGCAGGTCTCCGTGTGTCTTTGCATCGGCCTGGATTTCCCGTTTGATCAGGGTTCTGAGGCGTTTGTCCGAGGCAAGAATTTTTTCCAGCTGCTGACGTTCGGAATCAAGGCTGTCCTTTTCCGCCTGGATCTTGATCTCTTCAAGCTTTGCCAGGTTACGCAGTTTGATTTCAAGGATGGCCGTGGCCTGGCGGTCACTCAGATTGAATCTTTCCATGAGGACCGGTTTGGGTTCGTCACTGTTACGGATGATGGCAATGATTTCATCAATATTAAGAAAGGCCGTTAACAGGCCCTCCAGGAGGTGAAGGCGATCATTTACCTTATCAAGCCTGTGGCTTATGCGCTTTCTGACCGTATCGATTCTGAATGCCAGCCATTCGGAAAGAATGACCTGCAGCGGTTTTACCTCGGGTCGGCCGTTGATTCCGATCATATTCATATTGATGCGATAGGAACGCTCAAGGTCCGTGGTGGCAAAAAGGTGGTCCATTAGGGCCGTGGTGTTGGTCCTGGCCTTTGGAATGATCACCAGACGGGTGGGCTCTTCATGGTCGGATTCATCCCTCAGATCAACGACCATGGGCAGCTTTTTTGCCTGCATCTGGGCCGCGATCTGCTCGAGGATTTTTTCCCCTGACGAGTGGTGGGGAAGGGCCGTGACAACGATGTCACCGTCGTCCACATGGAACTTTGCCCGCATCTTGATTCTGCCGTTGCCCGTTTTGTACATTTGCCGGATTTCAGACAGGGGTGTGATGATTTCAGCCTCAGTGGGATAGTCCGGTCCCTGGATAAATTCGCAGAGCTGGTCAACGGTTGCATCGGGGTGATCAAGCAGGTGAACAAGGGCCTGGGCCACCTCGGTGAGATTATGGGGTGGAATATCGGTTGCCATGCCAACGGCAATTCCCGTGGTGCCGTTGAGCAGGATGTTGGGAAGCCGGGCCGGCAGCAGGGTGGGCTCGTTCAAGGTTCCGTCAAAATTTGGAGTCCATTCGGTGGCACCCAGATCAAGCTCGGACAGCAAAATATCTGCGTAGGTTGACAGCCTGGATTCCGTATAGCGCATGGCGGCAAAGGATTTCGGATCATCCGGCGCCCCCCAGTTCCCCTGGCCGTCAAGCAGGGGGTAGCGGCAGGAAAAAGGCTGGGCCAGAAGGACCATGGCCTCGTAGCAGGCCGAGTCCCCGTGGGGGTGGTATTTTCCCAGAACATCCCCCACGGTTCTGGCTGATTTTTTGTGCTTTGAGCTGGAAGAGAGCCCCAGCTGGCTCATGGCGTAAACAATCCTGCGCTGGACAGGTTTCAGCCCGTCCCCGATATAGGGCAGGGCCCTGTCAAGGATGACATACATGGAATAGTTGAGGTAGGCTGTTTCGGCAAAGGTGTCAAAGGGTTGTTTTTCAAATCCCTCAAGGCTTGTTAATTCGTTGTTTTTCATCTACTCGATCTCCCTCATATTACCCTTTGCTTCAATCCAGCGTCGTCTGTCCGGGGCCCTTTTTTTGCCAAGGAGCATGTCCATGATTTCAAACACCCTTTTTTCCGCATCCTGTCCATCTTCATCCGCACCTTCCTTGTCAATCACCAGCTGGACAAGGCGTCTTGTGTCGGGAGCTATGGTGGTCTCTCTTAATTGAATCGGGTTCATCTCGCCAAGACCCTTGAACCTCTGAACATTGATTTTGCCGTGTTTTTTCTTGGTCTGGATACGTTTGATAATGCTTTCTCGTTCCGGGTCGTCCAGCGCATAAAACACCTCCTTGCCAACGTCAATGCGGAACAGGGGCGGCATGGCCATAAAGATATGGCCTTTTCTGACCACCTCCCGGAAATGCCTGAAAAAAAGGGCGCACAGGAGGGTGGCAATGTGAAGACCGTCTGAATCAGCATCGGCAAGGATGCAGATCTTGTTGTATCGAAGGCTTGAAATATCTTCAGAATCAGGGTCCACGCCCATGGCAACGGAAATGTCGTGGATCTCCTTGGAGCTTAAAATCTGTGAGGAGTCCGTGTCCCAGGTGTTGAGGATTTTACCCTTAAGGGGCATGATGGCCTGGAATCTTCTGTCCCTTGCCTGCTTGGCAGATCCCCCTGCAGAATCACCCTCCACAAGGAAGAGCTCGCTTTTTTCTGGGTCGCTGCTGGTGCAGTCGCTGAGTTTTCCCGGAAGGGCCGGACCGTTAGTGATTCGTTTTCGGGTCACCTTTTTGGCTTTTTTAAGGCGTTCCCGGGCATTATCAACGGCCAGGTTGGCCAGTCGCTCTCCAAAATCGGTATTCTGGTTGAGCCAGAGGCTGAAGGCATCCTTGACAGCCGAGTTGACGATCACCGTGCAGTGGCGGGATGACAGTCTTTCCTTGGTCTGGCCTGAGAATTGGGCGTCCACAAGCTTGACCGAAAGGATAAAGGCGATGTTTTCCCAGATATCTTCAGGGGCCAGGTTGACGCCTTTGGGAAGAATATCCCTGAACTTGCAAAATTCCCTGATGGACTCCAGAAGACCGGATCGGAATCCGTTGACATGGGTACCGCCAAGGGGGGTGGGAATGAGGTTGACATAGCTTTCGCAGGTGTTGGCCTGTCGTTCCTCGGTCCAGTCAACGGCCCAGGCAACGGTTGCCTCTTCTGCAGTGATATCCCCGGTAAACGGTGAACCGAATATGGTGGGACACCCGGCCAGGGCCTCGGTCAGGTAGTCCCGCAGCCCGAATTCAAACTGCCATTCATGTTTTTCCCCTGTTTCTTCAATAAAAAGGGTGATCATGAGACCGGGGCAGAGGACCGCCTTGGCCTTTAACGCGTGTTTCAACGCTTTTTTAGAAAAATTAGGCCGGTCAAAGTAGCTGGCATCCGGGTAAAACTTAAGGTTGGTCCCTGAATTGTTTTTTCCGATGGATTTTACCAGGGTCAGTGGCTGGTCACGGTATCCATTTTTAAAGGTGATCCTGTGAAGGGCACCGCCCCTCTGGATGTTAACTTCAAGATAGCTTGACAGGGCGTTGACCACTGAAACCCCGACCCCGTGGAGACCGCCGGAAAAGTTGTAATCCTTGTTGGAAAATTTTGCACCGGCATGGAGCCGTGTGAGGATCAGTTCAACACCTGTGACCCCTTCTTCCGGGTGAATGTCAACTGGCATACCCCTGCCATTGTCACCCACCTCAAGGCAATTGTCCGCGTGGAGGACAACATCGATTCTGTTGGCAAATCCGGCAATGGCTTCGTCAACGCTGTTGTCAATTACCTCGTGGGCCAGGTGGTCCGGGCTTGTGGTGTCCGTGTACATGCCCGGCCTTCGCCTGACCGGATCAAGTCCCTTGAGCACCTCAATGGAGTCGGCGTTGTAGGGGGTTCCGTGCTTTATCCCCTTTGTGTCTTGATCAAATAGTTTCATTTTGCCCAGTAAACTAGCATATTCGGGTTATGGTAAAATTTGATATAATAAACGATTTGGGTATAAATTCAATTGTTTTTATTTGGTTGCAATTTTATTGTGTACAAAATATATGACATGGTATTTGGTGAAACACCTTGGGGAATGGGGAATCATGCGTATAAAACTTAATCTTGACAACCACTGTGTGGAAACGGAAATCCGAAAACTTTATAACGCAAAGGTGAAATCCTGCCTTAGGGGTCAAACAATTACAGATCATGACGCCGATGTGATCGAACTGCTGAAAGCCCTGCTGGAAACGGTGGACTTTCCCGGCCTTCGTTCGGCCCTGAAGGCTGTTTCAGGAGAAAAGACATACCCTGCTGTGCTGGTGGTTGACAGAACGAACAAACCTTGGATTGAGATCAAGAATCAACGAATCGAAATGGGTGATAAACAGGGATGAACAGTAACGGGTTTGACTTGAGGGGATTTGACTGGGCCTGGGATAACGGGGATGAGACCGTAAAACTTGATTTTATCGACCGGGCGTCCCAACTTTCTCCGGCCCAGGGCATTGTTCCGGTGCTTGCCGGCATCGATTCCCTCCATCTGTCCGTTCGAAATCGGGCAAGGGAGGCCCTTGGCCTGTTCAAATCAAAGATGATTGAACTTGAGCGCATCCAGGCGACCCACCCCACGGCTGATCCCCTTGGTTATATTCAGGAGTCATCGGTGTTCAGTGCAAGGATATTTGCACTGTTGAACCCGAACTTGCCCGTGCAGGAGATTCGCCTGTACATGGAGATCCTCCTGGAAGCCGGAGGCCGGGGCCCTTTTTATGCCTGGCGGTTTTACCAGGATGGTGGCATCCCGAAGCACACCTTGAAAGCCGTGATTCTAACCATCTCAGAACCGGGCAGACTCGCCCTTGTGGTACAATACCTGAAGTCAGCCCCTAGCCTCAGGCGACGCCTTGCACCCAGGTTCAAGGCTATTCTTAAGGGAATCACTTGCCGGCAGGCGGTGACCGTTTTTTTTGCAAGGCTTTTTGACAGCCACCTTGCCTTTGATCCTTTTCTTGTGAATATTTCACCCGAACTCAGGGACCCGGAAACCCTGGTTGCCGAAGACCTTGGCACAAATTTACCCCTGTCAGATCCCCAGCAGCGGGCCACAGCCGTAAAGGCCCTGGCCATGATGGTTCCACGGATTGATCCTGATCTTGTTCTTGCCCTGCTCTCCTCAAATGAAGACAGGGTAGTCCACTCTGCCGTTCTGGCAGTTATTGAGGCTTCACCCCAAAAGACCTATGCCGACATATTTGAACCCTTGCTTGAATGGGGCTGCACCTGCAAAGCAGAGGGCCTGGCCGGGTTGCGTGCCCTTATTGTATCCACGCCGTTACCCCTTTTAATGCTGATCAACACTGTCAAAGCCCGGGCACCCCAGCTAATTGGGCCCTTGTGTGAGGAACTTGCGACCCTGTCAAAGATTTCATTTGTGTTTATCCAGGAAATCACCATGGACAAACTGCCCTGGCTTGGGTCCCACCCGGAGATCTGCAAAGCCCTTGTGTTTGGAATGATTAAAAAAAGGCCGGAACGTGTGGTCAAGCTTTTAGAACGTTTTGGCCGCAGGGGTGATACGGCCATCCACCTTGCCATAACCAATATTGCCACAGGGGTGGATGCGACCCTTTCAAAGGAGCGGCGGCAGATCACCGCAGACGGTTCAAAATTAAGACTCAGGTTCAAGTCCATGGCTGCCCCTGATAAAAAACTGAGTTTTCTTGATAAAATGCGTTTTAGCTCAGTAAAAAAACAACTGTCAAATATCAAGCAGGGACGAACCACTGAACGCCTGGATTGCAGCGATAAAACCCTTGATCAGTTGGACCTCTCCTCGGGGACTTTTTTTTCACCCACGGTATTTGACGGGTGTATGATCAAAAATTCAAATTTTTCATTTTCATCGTTTGCCAACACCTCGTTCCGGTCTGCCATTTTTGATACGGTCAATCTTAATGGTTCCCGGTTTGATGCCATCAGCTTTGATTGTGCTGTTTTCATGAATGTTTCAGCCAATGGAGCGGTTTTTACCAAATGCAGCTTTGAAAATGCATCGTTTTTCGGAGTGAGCCTTGAATCGGCCCGGATGACGGATTGTGTTTTTACCGGTGCCCAGATTTCTACCTCCCTGTTTGTCCGTGCCGACCTTTCCGGGTCTACATTTGCCGGCACCCGGACAGCCGATGTTTCCTTTGTTGAATCCATTCTGGCGGATTCTGATTTTTCGGGGGTCCAGGCAAGTTTCACCCGTTTCCCCTCCCATACCGTATCAACTCTTGAGGCGGACAGGCCTAACTTCAATTTCCGGATGTTTCTGTTCGACCCAGAAGACCTGCCTGATTTTTTGTTTGATCCCAAAGCCAACAGTGTCGGTATTGTAAAGGATCTCGTGTTTGAGTTGGATTCTCTGATCCTCACGGACCTGATTCATTCCGGCGAAAAACTATTTTTAAACCAGAACAGGCTCTCCATTTTGACGGCAATGGATGTCTTTAAACCCAAACAGGCCGACCTTTTTGAAATCATTCCCCTGCTCATCCACGAAAATATTGATTTTCCAGGTTATCAGGCCGACCTTGAACAAAGCCCCCGGGGGATTGCAGAATATCGACCCTGTAAGCAGACAGTAAAGACGGCATCACGTTATGTGAACACTGGAAAACTTGAATGCCGATTTTCTGAATTGCCCCATGTGGAGGGACTTTTTACAATGGGCAGCACAGGCACCATTGCCCAGGCTCCGGATTCAGACATTGACTACTGGGTATGTGTCCGCGGGTATGATCCTGAATGTATGGAGGAAAAAAGGTTTCAGCAGAAACTTACCCTGCTCGAACAATGGGCACTTGGGAAATTTAAAACCGAGATTCATTTTTTTATTGTGGACATCGACCGGGCAAGGATTGATGATTTCGGAGACTCCACAAGGGAGAGTTCAGGTTCGGCCCAGGGGATGATCCTCAAGGAGGAGTTCTACCGGACCATGATCCATGTGGCGGGAAAACTCCCCTTTTGGTGTACACTGCCGGTTTCAGTCAGCCGGGAATACTATGGCCTGCTTCTGTCCAGGATCTGTGCCAACCGGTTTCAATGCCGATTTATTGATTTTGGTGATATACACGAGATTCCCTCGGCAGCCTATTTTGGTGCTTCCATCTGGCAGTTATTCAAACTGCTGGAAAGTCCTTTCAAATCAGTGATTAAAATGGCGCTTCTGGAGGAGTTTTTATACGCAAGGGGAAAGAAACAGCTGCTTTGCAACCGGTTCAAGGCCCAGTGGATGGACCCGGGGCTTTACCTGCCCCTTGGAAAAATTGATCCCTACTACATTCTTTTAAAGAGCCTTGTGGACTATTATGGGCAGGTCAACAATCCTGCAGCGGAAAGGCTTGTCCAGCAGTGCTTTTTTCTTAAAACCGGAATTACAAAGGATTCTGACCTGGATGAAACCCTGTTCAGCATGCGCTCTTTTTTTATTACCCGGGCCATGGACGAATGGGCCTGGACCCGGAAAATGGTATTTGAAAACGGAAACTTCAGGCAGTGGCAATACCTGAGCATTACACGGCTCAGCCGTCAGATTCAACAATACATGGTCAAAACCTACATCCGGATCAATCAGGCCATAGACAGGGAGCAATGCGCCATGATCACTCCGGAGGACCGGACGGTTCTCGGCCGAAAAATGTTTGTGGAATTTTCCAGTCAGCCGGGAAAAATTCCCAAAACACTGATGGTATCACGGAGCGATCGCCATTTTACCAGTCTGGTTTTAACCTATCTCTCTCAAACGGGAAAACCCAGCCAATGGGCCCTTGTCAACCGCTTTTCCCGGTCAGCACCAGAATCCAGGGAGGTGATCAGACAGGCCGAAACCATTGAGGAAATAGCCGCATGGTTTATCCAGAACCAGCTTTTTTCACCCTCGACCATCATCAACCTTCTTCCCAATCCCACACCTGTGAGTTCCAATGACATCCAGGGGCTGTTCCAGGCCCTTTACCGATTCTTCAACCATGACAACGGCAAATCACCAGGTTCCAAAAACCTGTTATCCAAGGCAAGGATAACGGCAATTTTTATCTCCATCAACCTGTGCGTTCCAAGAAAAAAACGGCGGATCCACGATTCCTCGGCCATCTATCTCAACTCCTGGGGCGAGATGTTCTGCATCCGGATTTCAAGCCAGCAGGGATTTGTCTTAAGAGACGAGATCCTGGAACGGCTGAAGACGATGCTTGAACTGAAAACTCTCCCGGACAGGATTTTTTTTCATTATCCAGGAACCTTTCATCGCTGAGGCCGGGGGGGCCATGTTCAGGGGTAACCGTCCTATACCTGGGTGAACAGGTCGGGTTCAGGTTCCGGGAATGGGGTGTATTCGACCTGGAATGCCCTTTGTTCCAGGTCACGGGTTATGGACTGGACCCCGTCCAGGTGGAGAAACCGCTCCTGGTTTGTGACAACCTCGAAACCATGGGTGTCGTTAAAGTGCTTGAACGTTTTTTTCTCTTGTCGTCTGGTCTTTACAAAGGCCTGGTGCCGTTCGAGTCTCTGGAGAATTTCCTGGTTGAGAAGAGGTTTTGAGCGCTCGATACGCTGGGAAATGGGTTCCCAGAATCCAGGGTCAACCTCGAACCCCAGGCTGTTTCGCCCTGCGGCCATGGCGGCAAGGGTCGTCGTTCCAAGGCCCAGAAAAGGGTCCACCACAATGTCTTGCTTGACCGAAAACATGTTGATGAGCCGATAGGGCAGGCTAAAGGGAAAGGATCCGCTTCGCTTTCTGACGGCTTTGTCTTCAAGCTTTTGAACCGTGCCTTTGAGGTCGAACCAGACATCGGAGAACCATTGGTTCCGCTCTTCCCAGAACAGCGCGCTTTGTCTGCGGTTCTCTTTTTCCCCCGCGCTTTTGAATTGACGTTTGTCTCCCTTTCTCAGGATGAGAACATACTCATGTTCCAGGGTAACATAGGCCCCGGCCGGGAGCATACCCGATCCCATGAACTTATTGGGGGCATTGGTCTGTTTTCTCCAGAGGATCAACGGCATGGGGGAAAATCCCAGGTTCACCATGGCGGTTAAAATCCTGGCATGATTTGGATAAAGTTGAAAAACGCCATCCACAGTCCTGGTTGCATCTCCAATATTAATGCAGGCAAAGGATCCCGGGGCCAGGATCCGATAGGTTTCCTGCCATACCTGGTCAAGTTTGCGGTGCATCATCTCAAAGGCTTGCATGCCTTTGCCCTGGGAAAGGGCGGCCTTGATGTCTGCATTCTGGGAGCAAAAAAGGTCGTCCCACATTTCCACCATGGGATAGGGCGGGGAGGTGACGACCAGGTTGACAGAGTTGGATTCAACCGCTCCCATGTCGGCGCTGTCGGTAAAATGAACGCGATGACGGGTTGTTGTCAATTACTTTCCTTTTTCCTGTATTCCAAAACCGCATTTACAATTTCCTGGGGATCGTCCAGCACTTTGAATATATCGAGGTTCTCCGGTGATATCATCCCATTGTCGAGCAAACTTGCCCTGATCCAGTCCACAAGGCCTGACCAGTAGTCGCTGCCAACCAGGATGACAGGCAGGGGTTTAATTCGATGGGTCTGGATCAGTGTAACTGCCTCAAATAGTTCGTCAAGGGTGCCGAACCCACCGGGAATGATAACGTAGGCCTGGGCATATTTGATGAACATCACCTTGCGGATAAAGAAGTAGTTGAACTCCATTTCAATGGTGGTATAGGGGTTGGGTGCCTGTTCGTGGGGCAGATTGATGTTTAGGCCGACCGAGGTTCCGCCGGCTGAATTGGCACCCTTGTTTGCAGCCTCCATAATGCCGCCGCCGCCGCCGGTGATGACGCCGAATCCTGCCTTGACAAAAAGGGCAGCAATGGCTTCTGCCTTTTTAAAGTAGGGGGAGTCTGGAGCGGTTCGGGCTGACCCGAAAATGGTGACCGCAGGGCCGATATTGTGCAGGGTGTCAATTCCTTCGACAAACTCGCCCATGATTTTGAAAAGCCGCCAAGATTCACCGCTTTTAAAGTCGTCAATGGGATATTTCCCATTGGAAGATTTTTTCTGTCTCATCTGGTTCAAATAATTTCTCCTGATTGTATGAAAAATTTTTTCCGGCCCACAGCCGAAGACTATACTATTCAGCCATTGCCCTGGTAAAGGGGCACCTATCTTTACCGAAAATGATAATTGACGGCTCCATCTCTACCTCCCCTGTTCTATGATCTGATGGTAAACGAACCGGCTTATTATGGGGTTATTCAGCTTAATTATTATCATAAACAGGCAGATTGGCATAGTCAAAAATCCTCCGGCCTCCATGTTCAGCAACGGACACCGTCTATCACTTACCGATGCAGCCACAACTATAATTGATACCCGGGATTCAATGGCGTTGACTGTATTGGTTTACAGAGATAAGATATAAAAATGTCAAGGGTGAAGCAGAAATACAAGCAGGACGGTTTCTACGGAATTGGTTTGATCCACTCGGTCAAGGGGCTCAACATCGGCACCCTGTGGCGGTCGGCCTATATTCTCGGGGCGTCGTTTATCTTTACCATAGGAAACCGCTACAGCCGCCAACCCGGGGATGTCACCCGGACCTGGACCAGGATTCCCCTGTTTCACCATGACACCTTTGAAGACTTTTACAGCCATCTGCCCCATGACACACGGCTTATAGGGGTTGAAATGGGGGATACCGCGGTTGCCCTGGACCGTTTTGACCACCCTTCACGGGCCGTCTATCTCCTGGGTAATGAACAGCTGGGGTTGTCACCCGGGGTGATGGAAAAATGCCATCGTTTGGTAAAACTGCCCGGAGCGTTCAGCCTGAATGTTGCCGTTGCAGGAAGTCTTGTCATGTATGACCGGGTCTCAAAAATCTCCCATGCTTTTCCCGGGAGGTTGTAACAGGTATCGATAAAATTGGAGGAGGAAGCACCATGGGATTTCGGGACAATCTGTTAAAACGGATCACCATAAACAATCTTGTGCGGACCATAGATAGGACCATTGGCACGGCTGAAAGCGGCACCAAGGTGGACAAGAAATCCATGAAGGAACTCCTTGGAATGTCCACCTTTGTTGTTCACAGGGAGCGGGACATGGATCTTTACATAAGGCCGCTGAACGATAAAATTCATCAGATCCTTGTACTGGACAATGAACTTCCGCTGTTTGAGACCTCCCTTGATGATGTTCTGCTCAGAAGGGACCCCACTCTCAAGGAGATGATCAGCATACGCAACGCCCTTAAAATTCTGAACGATAAGGATGTGGTAAAGTTCAGGAGAAAGACAAGTCTGGATTTTCTCCACAAGGACCTTCTCAAGGATCTTGACCTGACCTTTTCAGATGAAGATCTTGAGTCCATTTTCAATCAGGCCGTAAAAGCCCTTGCAGACCGTGACCGGGACGGGATAGTTGAGGCAATCGTGCTTTTTTCTGAAATTCTGGGATATGTTCCGGCAATCCCTGCCTTTGAGATCAGGCAACACCGGGTCTGGGGAAAATCTGGATCCGACATTCCTGGAAAGACTGTCTTCGGCCCCATGGTCATCTACAATCCTGATACAAACCGCTTAGTACTCTGGGTTGAATCTGTTGAAAAACTTGATCCCGGAGCGGTTGAAAGCTTGTTTATGGAAAAAAATGAGCAACCCTCCCAATGGATCCAGGGTCCTGCCGTATTCGAATTTCTCCGGGACAAGGCCCGTGCCCAGGGATTTGTGGCTCCCATGGCCCTAAACTAGAAGGAAAACAATATGCAGCAAAAGTTCAAGATTCAGGCCCGGGATATTGTCAAAGCATTACCCTCGGGATTGTTTGATTTTCAGGATACGTCCCAGTTACCCCCCCTGGACACGATAATTGGCCAAAAAAGAGCTGTTGAAGCCATTGACTTTGGTTTGAACATGAAGGGCCCAGAGTATAATATTTTTGTAACAGGCCTTGAAGGAACTGGAAAATCAACCATTGTCAAAAAACTTGTCCATGAACATGCCCTGGACCATGAGATCCCTCAAGACCTTTGCCTGGTCAATAACTTTGACGATGCTTACCGTCCGGTTGTCATTGAAATGCCGGCAGGATCGGCCGTTTATTTCAGCAGAAGCATGACCCAGTTCATCGAAGTACTCAAGACCAAGATCCTGGATCTGTTTAAAACTCCCCAGTTCAACGAACAGCAGAACGCCATTGAGAAAGAAACCCTGGACCGTCAAAAAGAGCTGTTTGACGGAATTGAACGCTTTGCCCGGGAAAAAGGTGTTTCCATCGTCAGGGCTGATCCAGAGTATCAGGTTGTACCCCTCCATGATGGGCAACCCATGTCAAATGAGGCCTACCAGGCACTGGATGAAAGCCTGCGCAAAACCATTGACGATGGCATGGCTGAGGTCCAAGATAAACTCCAGACCTGCCTCATGGAAATCAATACCCTTGGTGAAGAGACCAAGGCTCAGCTGAAGACCCTGGTTGCCGCAAGAGTCGAAGAGTTGATTTCAGAACAGATCGATCCGATTCGTTACTATTTCAAGGATTGCAGTGATATCCAAACCTACCTGAAAAAGGTCACAGCGGATATTATTGAAAATATTTCCCTGTTTCTGGGCAGGCAGACCCGGGAGGATCTTGAACAGGAAAAATTCCTTGAGATGACCCGGGCCCTTGTGAAAAAATATCAGGTCAATGTCCTTGTGGATCGCAGACAGGAACGAGGGGCGCCTGTGGTGTTTGAGCCCAATCCAAACTTTCATAATCTGTTTGGCAAAATTGAAAAAAAACCGGCCATGGGTTCGTTTGAGACTGATTTTACCATGGTTCTGGCAGGGTCTCTGCTCAAAGCCAATGGGGGATACCTGATCATCAACATTGAACCCCTTCTGGTCAATCCTGCTGTATGGGAAGCCTTGAAAAGTACACTCCAGGAATCCAGACTCAGGATTGAAGACATGCCCGGTCAGGCAGACTACGGTATGCCCTCGTTGAAGCCTGCCCCCATCCCCCTTAATGTCAAGGTTATTCTGGTGGGGGGCTACGAACCGTTCAGGCTTTTACAGAGCGAGGATTCCCGGTTCAACAAGATATTCAAGGTCAGGGCTGATTTTGACTACGAAGCTGAAAAGACAGACGAGAACCTATACAATTATGCACGGTTTATTGCCCGGGTTTGCGGGAATGAGGCCCTGCTGGGTTTTACGGCCCAGGGGGTTGAGGCAGTCATTGAATATGGCAGCCGCATGGTGGCGGACCAGCACAAACTTTCCCTCAGGTTTGGACAGATCCTCGGTGTTCTCAAGGAGGCTGATTACTGGGCAAAGAAAACAGGAGCCCCAGTGGTCGACGGTGAACATGTGGCAAAGGCTTTGAACCAGTTCCGGTTTCGCCACAACCTTTACGAGGAAAAGATGCTCGAGCAATTTGAGGATCAGTCAGTCCTCATGGATGTCCATGGCAGTGTTGTCGGCCAGGTCAATGCCCTTGCCGTGTATGACATGGGTGAAATCGCGTTTGGACGGCCTACACGGATTACAGCGGAATCCTATATGGGAACGCCCGGAATCATCAGTATTGAACGTGAATCGGATCTGTCAGGGGAGACCCATGACAAGGGCGTGATGATTGTTGCAGGCTACCTTGGCAGGATGTTTGCCCGCAATTACCCATTGAGCGTGAGCATCAGCATCACCTTTGAGCAGAGCTATTACGGTATTGACGGCGACAGCGCCTCTTCAACCGAGCTTTACGCCGTGCTTTCAAGCCTGTCCGGGGTCCCCATTCGCCAGGAAGTAGCTGTTACCGGTTCTGTGAACCAGAAAGGAGAAATCCAGGCCATTGGGGGTGTGAACGAAAAAATCGAGGGGTTTTACGACATCTGCGTTAAAAAGGGCCTCACCAAAAATCAGGGCGTCATGATTCCCGCCTCAAACATGAGAAATCTTGTATTGAGAAAGGATGTGGTCGATGCCATTGAACAAGGGATGTTTCATCTCTATCAGGTCACCCGGATTGAACAGGGCATTGAGGTCCTGACCGGTGTCAGGGCCGGTGAACCCGACGAAAGCGGAGTCTACCCTCCCGAAACGCTGTTTGGAAAAGTCCATGAAAAGTTAAAGAGATACCATGAACTTTCCACCATGTTCAATAGATAAGGCCCATGATCGGAATAAAATCTTCCAAAACATGGCGGAGGATTTTAAGTCGTATTCAAGGCGCGTTAATGGGAGCATATTGAAATATGTGCCCATTAAGGCAACGAAGAAGACGGATTAAAAGACACGCCATGTGGGAGGTTTTATTTTGATCATGGGCCTAAATGCTCAGTTCAACAGCGGTTGCGCCAGAAGTTGCTCCAGGGCTGTCTGTCTCTGACCGGTATCCTGGTTCATCACGGCCATGGCCAGGGCCTTTCTTGTTCCCACAAACAGGGCCAGGGTTCTGGCCCTTGTCAGTCCCGTATAAATGAGGTTGCGAAACAGCATCTTATAGTGCTGGGTCATGACCGGGATGATGACTATTTCAAACTCGCTGCCCTGGGATTTGTGGATGGTAACGGCATAGGCAAGGTCAAGCTCAATGACCTCCTCCTTCTGGTAGATGACCTCCCGGCCGTCAGGAAAGAATGAAACAACGCATGTAAGTTCGACATTATCAATGGAGACAATCCTGCCGATGTCTCCGTTGAACACCCCCAGATCATAATTGTTTTTTCGATGGATAACCCGATCACCGACCCTGAAAATTCTCTCTCCGACTTTCAGCTGGGCCGTTCCATGTGTCAACGGATTGACAGCCGCCTGGATGACCCGGTTGAGGTTGATTGTTCCAAGGGTTCCCCTGGTCATGGGGGTGAGAATCTGGATTTCGCTGCTGCTGCCATAGTACTTGGGTATCCAGTGCTGAAAGAGCATTTTCACCGTATCAAGGGCTGTATATCCATAGCGCAGGGAGGACCAGGGATGAACCTTTTTCAACACAGCTTTAAGTTCTTCAATTTCTGTTTTTGCACCACAGACCTGCTGCAGATCCACATGCTGGAATTTTTTCGGGATGGTGATTGGGTTTCCATGGAGCCCAGGGTCGTTGACGCCGAATTCAAAGGGGTTGGACACCCTGCTGGTTTGATTCTCCCGGGGGTCGTCAACCAGCCGTTTAACCCGGTTGATAAAGGTGAGCTGCTCGCGGGTGGCCTCGTCTGCATCCACAAAAAGGCAGTCCACCCGTTGTTGCCATGCGTCAGGTCGTTTAAACGGCGATTCAATCCAGGGTATTTCACCCTGGTTGATCTTGTGGGCATACTTGATGATCAGCGATTCCCGGGCCTGCCTGAAAATTTCTGTCAGTCGAAAGCAGGCCACGCTGTTGGAGGCAATGATGTCTTTGAGGACATTTCCCGCCCCCACTGAGGGCAGCTGGTCTGAATCTCCGATAAAGACCACCTGGCACGCTGCCGGCACGGCCTTTAAAAGGGAGGCAGTGAGGGTGATGTCAAGCATGGAGCATTCGTCCACAATGAGAAAATCGCAATCAAGGGGGCTTTTTTCGTTTTTCCTGAAACTGCCGTTTTGCCATCCCAGCAGCCGGTGGATGGTCTTTGCCTCCTGGCCGATGAGTTCCTCCATGCGCTGGGCCGCCCGACCCGTGGGCGCAGCAAGAAGGACGCTGCGTCCCATGGCCCGGATCAATTCCACCAGAACCCTTGTGGTGGTGGTCTTGCCGCATCCGGGTCCCCCGGTGAGGACAGAGAAGGGTTCACCCACGATTCCCTCCACCGATGCGGCCTGCTCAAGGCTTAGTTCCATGGCGTTTACCCTGCAATAGCGGTGGATCCAAGCGGTAACTCTTTGTCGGTCAACCGGGCACGGCCCAATGGATGCCTTAACCCTTTTTGCAACATAGCGTTCGTCAAAGTAGAGGGACCTGGAATAATAGCAGGGCTCTGCCACCTTGTTGTCAATCACCAGGTGACGTACCATGACAAGCCTGTCCTGTTCCATCTGATCGAGAAGCCGGGTCAGACCATGGGTAAGGTCAAGCTGCAGAAGTTCTGAGGCCTGCTGATTGATCTGGGAAAAGGTTAGAAAACAGTGTCCGAAATTTCTGCCCGCAGCCAGCACATGCTCTATTCCGGCCATGATCCGCTGGGGGCTGTCAAGGCTGAGACCGATGCTCAGGGCCACCTTGTCCGCCGAAAAGAAACCAATGCCGTAAAAATCGTTTGCCAGCTGATAGGGGTCCCGGCTGACCGTGTCAATGGCCGAGTCACCATATAACTTGTAGATTTTTACGGCAAAAAGGGTGCTGATGCCGTGGGACTGGAGAAACATCATGACGTTTCGGATGGCCCGATGTTCGATCCAGGCTTTTTCAATGGTTTTGAGTCTTTTTCGTGCGATTCCGGGCACCTCAGTCAACCGTTCAATGGACTGTTCAAACACATCCAGGGTCTGGTCGTTGAAATGGCGGACTATCTTTTTTGCCGTCTTTGGACCAACCCCCTTGATTAATCCCGAGCCAATATATTTTTCAAGGGCTGCCGTTGTTGCCGGTTTTTTTTCCTGGGCCGTTGTTGCCTGGAACTGGCGTCCGAATTTGGGATGGACAGTCCAGGTGCCGGTAAATGCCATGGTGGCACCGGCAAACACCTTGGTCTGGTGAACAATGACCGTCTCATGGCCCTGGGGATTGCCAAAGGGAGTGACCCTGAGAATGGACCATCCGTTGTCGGCATTGTGAAAGGTAACCCGTTCCACAATTCCCTGGAGGCTTTCTTCAATGACGCCGGTATGGGATAACTGCATGGGTTTCATTCCTTGTTTTTTACATGAATTTCGTCAAAATTGCATTTTAAATAAAAAAATCAATTTTGCTTCATTTATTCCTTGATTTTTTGTTCATTTGCGTATAATCCTTTTTTTAGTTATACGCTATAGGTTGCGTATAAGGGTTTTTCCTATCAAGGTGAATTTCCCCGAGAAAAGAAGCAACATTGCCCTTAATTTGAAAACAGGTTTTTACAACAGGAGAGTGCCAAATGGCTAATGGTATCGTAAAATGGTTTAACGACTCAAAAGGTTTTGGATTTATTGAACAGGAAAACGGAAAAGATGTATTTGTGCATCACAGCGGCATTAATGCAACAGGATTTAAATCCCTGAACGAAGGAGACCGTGTTTCATTTGATATTGAAGAAGGTCCTAAGGGCCCCTCTGCAACAAATGTAACTGTTATATAGTCGACCGTTTTATCGTTTTCTTGAAAAGCCATTTTGGCAGCTTGAGATAATTTAAAGAAAGAGAGTTCCTGGGAAAATTGCCTGGGAACTCTCTTTTTTTTATGGGAAATCATTCTTTCTTGACCCTTGCCTTTCCATGTTCTACAACACCGGGTAATTGAATATTTTCAAAGCTGGATGGTACAACCATGATTTTAGTTCTGGAAAAATTCTTTTTGACCTTTCACCGACTGGAAAAAGATGGGTGCAGTCCTGTTTAGGTTCCATATCACCCGATTAAACAGATGGTTACTGAAAAAGATCCAGGACGAAGATTTTCTGCGATATCAAATTACGATCTAATTTTTATAACAGAAAGACAATTTAAAAAAGCCATTAAAGCCTGCAATCTCAATAAATTAACCCATAATGAAGCTGTCTATATCCCAAGGATTTTACTTGAAAAAGGATTTCCCAGGGTGAAAATATCTCCCATGAAGAAATAATTGACGAACTCATCAAGGCCCACGTGAGGGAACTTGTTATCCTTACCAGAAAAAAAAGGGTGCACCTGGGGGGATGTTGAGAAGATCGGACAGGATCAATCTAAAAACCGGTATGATCAACATCCCCTAACCGACCCTGTGGCGTCCCAGGTGGTTGATTTTAACGTGATTAGGCCTTTGACATGAATTTTCTTGTTTCCGTGTTAACCTTTATCAGTTCGCCGGGTTCAAGGTATTCAGGCACTTGAATCTCAACTCCGTTGGCCAGAACTGCCGGTTTGGTCCGTGCCGATGCGCTGGCACCTTTAATTCCCGGTGCTGTTTCGCTGATTTCAAACACAAGGGCGTTGGGCACTTCAAGGGAGACCATTTCTTCTTCAATGATCAGAGCCACAAGCCCCTCCATGCCGTCGGTGAGCCACACAAGCTCATCTTCAATACCATCCTGGGAGATCATGTATTGCACATAGGTGTCGTTGTCCATGAACACATGGATGGGTCCATCCGGGTAGAGGTACTGGACCGAGCGTCGGGCAAGGTCAACCCCTGTGACCATGTCGTTGCCCTTAAAGGTCTGTTCATGTTTCTGCCGGGTTTTAACATTGTTGAACCGGATCTTGTAAAGGGTTGCAGCACCCCTTGCAGAAGGAGATTTCACATCCACCTGCTTTACCGTGTACACCTGGTTGTCAATCTCAACAACACTGCCTCTTTTTAAATCGCACGCCTTTGGCATAATAAGTTTAGTACTCCTCTATGAATTTTTTGATAAGATTTGATGTTTCATCGGGTTTGTCCTCAAACAGATAATGGCCTGCATCCTCGAAAATATGTGTTTGGGCATGGGGAAACCGTTTGTTCCACTCGTCAAGGAACGACAGATCAAACACAAAATCGTGTCTGCCCCATAGGATCATCATGGGAACGGTTTTAAGACCTTCAAGGTGGGTGTCCACCCAGTTGACAAGTTCGTAGCTTTTGTCCCTGGGTGAAAGGGGAATGTCCTGGACAAATTTGAGGGTGGCGATCCTGTTTTTCCACGAGTTGTAGGGTGCCGTGAGCCCCTGCCTGACCGTTGTTGAAAGTGATTGTTTCGGAGCCATGTAAAGGGCTGCCCTGGCAAAGAGATTCAGGCCCTGAATCCCTGGAATGGCAAACCAGGGAAGGTATTTGATCAGCCAAAGCCGCAGGGGAAATCGTTTTGCCCCGGGAAGATGAAACCCCGAGGTGTTGGTGATGATGATCCTGTCTATCCTGTCCAGGTGACGAAGGGCCCAGGCGCAGCCGATCATACCGCCCCAGTCGTGGACGACCAGGGTGATCTTTTTTCCAAGGTCAAGGCTCTGGATCAGACGGTCCAGGTCCCGGACCCTTGATGCAAGGGTATAGTCGTAATCCCTGGTGGACGGCTTGTCAGACAGGCCGCACCCCATGTGGTCGGGAACAATGACCCGGTGGTTCACCGAAAGATCCCGGGCAAGCCTGCGAAAATAAAACGACCAGGTGGGATTACCGTGGACCATGACAACTGGACTTCCCTTACCCAGGTCAAGGTAGTGGAGTTTGTGCCGGTCCAGGGTCATGAAATGGGGAACAAAGGGATATATTTCATAAAAATCCTTGGTGCCGACCATGGTGCCGTTGATCTTTCTTCTGATGCCCGGACTTTTGATGTTTCTGCTTTGCTCCGCTGGATCCCTGGTTACCATTTTACCCCCATCATCAGGCAGTTGAGACCAGACCCGATACCAAGTAAACCCACAACGTCGCCGGGAAGGAGAAATCCCCTTTCATCTGCAATGGCAGCCGTCATGGGCAACGATACCGTTCCCATGTTGCCAAGATAGGGAAAGGTGGCATAATCCTTTGCTTTGTCGATATTAATGGCCTTATGAAACATCTGCTGGTGGGTTGAGCCCACCTGGTGGCAGATGAACTTGTCCGGCTTGTTGTCCCCGAGGTTGAGTTCCTTTTTAAACCGGTCAAAGGTGATCTTTGCAAGGGTGAGACCGTTTTCCAGCACGCCGTGGCCATTGGTTCGCATGCACACCCGTGAATGGGTCGGCATGCCCGATTCCTCAAAGGTCCAGCGGCACATGTCATGGAACTCGTTGGCCTGCTGAACCACACCGCCCATGAGGGCATGGCGGTGGACGGCATCGTTGCCAAGGGTGCCGTTGGTGAGAAGTACTGCGCAGGCCCCGGAACCGCCGGTCATGGTGGCTATGGTTCGCTTGTAAAAGTCCACGCTCTTTCGTTCGTTGATCTCATCAATCGTGGCGTCTACAATCTGCCGGGCCGTCTCACACGACACCACCAGGCCTGCGCTGATGTGGCCTAGCTCAATCTCGTTGGCCACCTGAACCATGCCGGTAATGACCCCGAGGCAGGCGTTGGAAACGTCATACACATGGGCCGAGGGGCTTATTTTGAGTTCGTTGGCAACGGCACAGGCCGTTGCCGGTTCAAAACCGTCCCGGCCAACCCCGCAGAACACAAGGCTTTCGATACTCAAAGGATCGATTCCAGCGGCCTCAATGGCCTTTTGTCCAGCCTTTGCAGACCCCTGGGCCAGGGTGTGCTCAACATCCCAGAACCGCCGTTCCCGAATACCAGTCAGGGCCAGGAGCTGACCTTTGCCAAAACCGACCGATTCATAAAAAGGGGCAAGCCTTGCCTCGATCTCATCGGTTGTGACTGCATGGGGGGCAAGTTCGTACCCGATGGCATCAATGAATACCTTTGTATATTTCATAGATTGTTTAACTCCATGTTCGTTCTATCTCCAGACGGGTAAGTCCCGCGATTTTCAATCCCATATTTTTGTAAAGAACGATCCTGTGATTGTCGGAAAACATGTGGGCATCGGCAATCACATAGGGTTCAGGATTATAACCCATCTCCTTGACCTCAATTTCGTAGCGGGCCTTTTTAGTATGAACGGTCACCGGACCCCGGCATTTGAGATCACTTTCAATGCCTGGGACAACATCGTAATGAACATCGTCGTTTGTTGAAATCCATCCCATGCGCTGGGTAAAAATTCTCAGGGTATGGGCGCAGCATTCGTACATCAGGGTTCCGGGCATGACCATGTCGTCGATGAAATGGCAGGTCAGAAACCAGTCATCAGGCTGAATGTCTGCTTCGGCGGTTATCCGTCCAAGGCCGAATCTGCCGCCCCTGGGTTCAACGGCGGTGACCCGGTCCAGAAGGTGCATTCTCTGTCCTGGAAGGCGCATATTTTTACCAAGAACAATGCCTTTAAAAACAGGGCCAAAGCACTTGTTCAGATCCCCGTTCCTAAGGGCGTTGATCTGGGAATCGTCATAGTGTTCGTTGACCATCTGTACCGGGGGAATCCAGGGACTCGGGGGCTGATGGGTTTCCCTGTCCCGGGCTGTGAGAATGATCCCCCCGGAGTTTTCAACCTCTTCGGGTGTGAAAAATCCCGCACAGCCCTCCCGCATGGAAATCAGCAGATCGTTGTTGACGTATCCCCTGTAGTGGAAGAAGAACAGGTGGATTTCACCCTGCTTGAGGAAGCGGTCGATTTCAATGTGATACTCAATGGTTTCACCCGGACAGGGCAGGTCCCGGTGAAAGGTCACCTTTGCATCTAGAAGCCTGTAGCGCCGTTTACCCTGGACCTGGTGGTCAATGCCGAGCCAGGAGCAGAGAAAAAGATCTGCCTGGCCCGCCTCGATTGTGATGCTGACCGGCGTTTTTCCACCGTCCAGGTACCAGGCCTTGTCAACGACATCGTGCTGGGTGACGATGCGCCCCGGACCCATTGAAAGCATTTCACCGTCAATGGACATGATTCTGTCCACCAGCATGAGGGGTTCCTCGGGTAGCCTTACCCGCACAGGATAAGTATCTATGATCTCAAAGGCTTTGCCCAGAACGTTCCCCGCCCGTCCCCTTGCAAATTCAAGACAGCTGTCCCGGTCAAAAATCGGTTCTGGCAGCCTGGGAGAGGCGATACCGGTTCCAGGCGTGGGTGAAGGGCCTTTGACAAAGGTGACATCACCATCCATGGTGTCTGCCGCGGCCCCGGCAAGGGCGGCAAACTGGATTTCATAGGCCTGCATGTTTGTCTGGGTCAGGGTTAAAAACAATTCATGGGCCCGGGCAGTCAATCGGGGGGAATCGAAAAGGGCAGGGTGCTCCATCCCGGGTGTTTTTTGTTTCTCAATAGACTGGGAAGCCTCGATTTGGGTTTGTTGCTGCGGTTTATCCCAAACGGCAGCCATTGTATCACATTCAACCATTGATCTTGCCGTTGGAATGGATAATGTCTGGACCGGTGGCTTTGGGGCGGTCGTTTCAGGCTGGATAAATAGCCGTGCCAGATCAAGTTCAATATTGTGGGCCGCAAGGGTTGCAAGGCCTTTGAGCAGGACGCAAAGGTCATTGTCCCCAGCTGAAGTTGAAGACAAGGACAGGACAAGGTGGGGCCGATCCTCTAAAATCCGCCCCACGGCCCGGGTGCATGAGTTGCCCGGTCCCATTTCCACAAAGACCCTTATCCCGTCCTCCCATGCCTGGTTGATGAGCCGGACATAGTCAAATCCCCTGATGGTTTGGTCAACAATGGACTGGGCCGCAGTTTCTGTGGTGGGAAGGTATCTTGTGCCCCTGCTGCAACTGTAAAAATCAATGCCAGGGACAGGGGTACAGGTAAATTTGTGCAGTTCCCGATAGGCCTCGGCACAGGCTTTTGCAATGGGACAGTGGACGGCAATCACCCCTTCAAGGAACATGGCACCGCAGCCCAAAGCCTTGATCACGGCGTTGACCGAATCTCTGCTGCCACCAATGACCGTCTCGTCGGGCGTATTTCTGATGAGCAGATAAACCCTTTCATGGTTGCAAAGCTGGGTTTCAATTTCACGGGCGCTGCGATTGACTGCGGCAACGGTCCAGTCTGGTGTTTCGTCGTCGCCAAGGCCCCAGCTCTGCTTGACTGCAAGAAACTTTCCGGCAAGTTTTTCAGTAAAAAGGTCGGATTGCTCCATGCGGGTCAGCATCTGGTCAGGGTCATTCCACACCCCAAGGGAGAAGAGTGAGGCGGTTTCCCCAAGGCTGTGGCCGATGCCTGCCTGGGGTGTCAGGCCAAAGGTTCGGCTCACCCGGGTCATGAGATCGCCAAACAAGACCTGGCTGTAAATCAGATTGCAGGCAGGGGTGGTCGTTCTTTGTTCCATCTGGTCAAGGATTTCAGGAAACAGAACGCCGATCTGCCTGCCCATGGCGGGAAAGTGATTGCCCGATCCAGGGTATAAAAAGGCCATCCTTCCCTTTTGCCCCATGGGGTTGAGGGTGTACACGATTCCTTCAGATCCGTCGATTTGACACGCCTGATTGTCCTGGACTGCCTGGATGGCCGTTTGAATGAGGTGTCTGAGGGTGTTTGTATTGTTTGCAAGGATGGAAAGCACAGGACCTGTTGATGGCCGGGTCTGTCTGAACCAGGCGGCTCCAATGGCATGGCAGGAGGGGCAGGGAGCTTCCAACATCAACCGGACCACAAGATCCTCCAGCTCAAGGAGCCGGGTTCTGAGACCGGCAGTTGATCCTGCCCTTACGATGAAAAGGGTGGTTTCCGGTTCACCCAGGGGGTTGAGTCTTTGTTGAGGGCAATCCACCCCTTCAAGGAGAAGATGTGCCACCTCCCGGTCCCGGGTGATGGCCGTTACAAGGGCTCGTCTGGGCAGATTCTTGTCTGTTTTTGTCCAATATGCCGGGTGTTTCGGGATATGGATGGGGCTGTTCCGGTCAAACGGTTTGATCGGAGTGTTAAAACCGGGAACCGGTGGAATGATATGGTGAAACAGGGCAAGACTTGCCTTGATGGCCGACAGTAATCCTGCAGCGGCCCCGGTGTCTCCACTGGTCGCCCGGGTACTGCCAACGGCGCAGTCAAACTGAAGGTGTTCAAGGGCTTCTAATTCCATGGTATCATTCCATGGGTCTGCACTCCCATGGGCCTCGTAGAGACCCACGGACGAAGCAGCCACGTTTCCATGGGTAAGGCAGCGCTCAAGGGAGCGTCTATAGGCGTCAACCATTGTTCTGCCTGAATTGCTGACACCATCCCGGACCAACGGTTCTTCTGAAAATTGATTGGAACCATCAGCCGTTTCCTGTTCTGAACTTCCCGGACCGGCATTGGCTGTTCCCCGGATTATCGAATAAATTCGGTCTTTGTCCTTTATGGCCTGGTCAAGGGGTTTTAAAATAAGGGCGCAGGCACCTTCAGACGGCAGGGTTCCCCTGGCTTTTCTGTCAAAGGGCAGGGTCTCATCCTGCCCGGAAAAGGGGGTCAGTCCATGGGTCAAAAGGGTCTGTCGAAGGTCGCCTGCCATATCCACGGCCCCGCACAGGAAAAGATCGGTTTCACCCGATTGAAGACAGTTAACCCCGATCTCAATGGCCTTTAAACCCGATGCCGACTGGGCCGAAACGGTAAAGCAGGGGCCGCCGAGCTTGAACTCCCTTGCAATCCGGCTTGCAACGATTCCCCCCAGGGCGCCCAGGGTCCGGTTGGCCGTCAAAGGAGGAGAGAAAAGGTCTCGTATTTCATGGGCCTTGTTGTCGACGGACCAGCGAAGGTGGAAATCAGCTGCACCAAAGTCAAATTCAATGCCGATTGCCGCTCCAAATCTGTCCCTTGGACCTTGCTCCTTTCCCGGTCGCAGGGAAAGACCTGCATCTTTCATGGCATCCCTTGCCGCCTTGAGCATGATCAAATGCTGGGGTAGAAGGTCTGGGATCTGGTTTGGTGGAAGGTGAAATTCCCCTGGAAAGGTTGTGACCTGATTGATCCAGAACCCTTTGATCTCTGGAATATTATTTGTGTCTGAGGGCATCACCCGCCATCTTTGTCCAGCCGGTTCAGGTAATCGGGTCCTGCCGTTAAAGACTTGTTCTTTAAATTTTTCAAGGGTGTCGGCCGTTGCAGTCAGGGTTGCCATGCCCACAACGGCAATGGGTTCCGGCGCTGTTTCCTTAACATTCCTGGGCTGAAAAAATTGTCTGGATGCATTGGGTTGGTATCCTTCGACAAGCACATGGGCGTTGATTCCGCCAAAACCAAACCCAGAAATACCGGCCCTGGGAACCTTTGCCTTCCAGGGCTCAGGTCGTGTCTGCACCCTGAAGCCCGTTTCGTACAGGGGACTATGGGCAGTGGGTTCCTTAAAATGGAGGGAAGGGGGAAGCTGTTGCCTGTCCATGGCAACCAGGGTTTTGATCAACCCCGCAGCCCCTGCTGCCGTTAGAAGATGGCCGGTCATGGATTTTATGGATCCAATGGCACAGGGGATATTGGCGCAACCAGCATTGTTCCACAGGGTCTTCATGGAATTGAGTTCGATATTGTCCCCCACAGGGGTGGCAGAGCCGTGGCACTCAAGGTGCTGGATATCCCCAGGTAACCACCCGGCATTTTTAAATGCCGTTGCCATGGCCCGGATCTGGCCGTCCGAAGCCGGTGCCACAAGGTTGCCTTCGATGTCGTTGGACCACCCGGCCCCCTGTATCACCCCCCATATCCTGTCGCCTGCTGCAACGGCGTCCTCAAGGCGCTTGAGTACAATAATACCTGCGCCTTCACCCACAACAAGTCCGTCTGCACTTTTATCAAAGGGAGCGCACCGCCCGGTTGGTGAAAGGGCCTTGAGCTGGGTGAAACCCACCTGGGTGTAGAGTGAATCGGGTCGTGACACCCCACCTGCGATCATCATGTCTGCCCTGCCAAGGGTGAGCTCCCGGCAGGCAAGCTTGACCGCGTAAAGGGACGAGGCGCAGGCCGCATCCAGGGTAAAGCTTCCTCCAAAAAGTCCCAGAGCCCGGGACAATATCGTGGCAGGCACAGAGACAACGCCTGCGGAAAAGATGTCGGCCCGGGAGATCGTCCTGGTGTCACCCATGATGATTCTTCGGGAAATATCAGATGCAGCCTGGGTTGGAAGACTGATTGCAGCGAGGATAACCCCGGTTTTTTCCCTTATCTTCTGGGAGTGCGAGGTGGATTCAAGGGCCAGTCTTCCTGTGTGGAGCACCATCTGGTGCACGGGATCAAGGGCAGCTACAAGGTCCCGGTCGATCAAAAAGCCATCTGGGTCAAAGGAGAAGCCCTCCACAAGACCGGCCCTTCTCGAGCAGGCAGCATCAGGCTTGTACACGGTTGAAACAACCCGGTCGGGCGGGATAACCCATCGATGGTCTGGAACATCCACGATCGCCTCGTGGCAGGCCATGATGTTATCGGCAAATTGGTCAATGGTATGGGCACCGGGAAAGATACCGGAGATTCCCGTTACGGCGATGTTATCGGCAGCGTTTTTCATAACTGGGTCATATAATTGAGAAAGGGATTAAATACAAGGGAAACTCAATTTCAAACCAGTTGCCCATGGAAAGGGGGGAAAAGCCTGGAAGGCATAAACGATAAAAAAACAGATTGTTATACTCTCCTTTAAATGCAGTGCCAGGTATGTAAAATTTATGTAAAAGCCCAAAGGGGTTTCCATTTGTTGTTTTTTAATCATTTCCTTGGTTTGGGATCCCATCGTGGTAAAGGCCATCCCACCTTGGAGGTTCAGGCGTTCATGGTCGAGCTTGAGCGGTGCTGATCCGCTTGAGACCCTTGAATTCATAATTAGCGGTAAAGATGCCCGAGGCAATGAGCAAGACACTGTAAAAATGGATAATGGTGACATTTTCTTTTAAAAAGAAGTGGGCCAAAAAACCGCTAAAAAGGGGTAAGGTATAGTATACCATTCCCGCTTTTGAAGGACCCACCGCCACGACTGCCTTGTTCCATAAAACAAAAGCAAAAAAGGAGGCAAAGATGCCCACATATAAAATGGATACAACGGCCTTTGTATCAAATGGGATGGAAGGTGTGATGGTATATTCCCAGACAAAAAAGGGAAATAGAAAGATGAGTCCCAGAATAAAGGTGGCTGCCTGGAAGGCCCAGATGCTTAACTGCTGGGGTTTGGATCTCAATAAAAGACTGTATACGGCAAAAATGATGGCGGCCAGAAGCATCCAGAGATCACCTATGGCAAAAGAGATATTGAGCAGGCTTGAAAGGGCCCCACGGGTGATCAGTAGGACAACCCCTGTTACAACAAGTACGATGCCGATGCCCTTGTTCAGGGTGAGTCGTTCCCGGAAAAAAATTCTGGAAAAAATGACAATAAAGATGGGAAAAGTGATGGATATCAATGATAAATTGACAGCGGTGGTTGTGTGACCGGCAAAATAGATCAGGGTGTTGAATATGGTAATTCCCAGCAATGAGGTGACAGATAGATATCCCATATTTTTTTTAAGGATACCCCATTGGGCAATAAGTGGTTTTAATGCAAAGGGCAAAAATACAATCACGGCAACCAGCCACCTGCAAAAGGCAAGGGTGATGGGGGGAATCGTTTCGTTAAGGCCCCGAGCAACGATGAAATTGCCTGACCAGATGGCCGTTGCAGCAATGGCAAAAAGGTAGCCGGTCAGGATTTGTGAGTTTTCTAATCTATTTTTTATTTTCATACCTTGTTATCTATATTGATTTTTCTGAAAAACTTTTGTTTGATTTTTAGGAACCCTGGTTTAGATGTCTAAAACATCAAATGCTCAAATATACGGCAGACACAAGGGCCCATGTCAGGACCCCCAGGGTCAGGAAGATACAAACACCTGCAGCAATACGATGGCCGGCATTTTCTTGCTTACGTTCGTTGTATCCCAGCAGCCATCCCAGGAAAATACCTGCAACCACACCGCCACCGTGGCCCCAGTTGTTGATGCTGGGGATTAAAAGCCCGATGACGGCAAGGCTGACAACCCATCCGGTGGTCTGCTTGTAAACGGCCTTGCCAAAGTCCCCACCCCGGGATTTTCCGAAATAAAGGGCCGCTCCGATCAATGCGCAGATGGCGGCCGAGGCCCCAATGGTGACGCCCACCCCTGCAAGGTATGAAAGATAGAAACCCAATGTTCCTCCAATGGCGTAGATGGCAAGCATTCGGCTGATGCCATAGGCATGGATGATGAGGGGGGCTATCTGGACAAGGGCCGTCATGTTAAAGAGGATGTGCACAAGGCTTCCATGGAGCCAGTTGGCTGAAATAAGGGACCACCACTCATGGTAGTGGTCAATGGGAATGGTTCCTGTGGCACCCAGAAAGATCAGGGCATTCATGGACGGTGAAAAGGCCGTAAAGGGGTTGAGGGAAATTTGTATCTCCCTGCCGCTCAGGGCAAGGCTTGCCACAAAAAGGGCCACATTAACATAGATGATGTATTTGACAACAAGGTCCGGTGTGATTCGTTCTTTTTGCATCATTGGACAGTTTCGATTTCAAGGGAGTCAATATAGGATTTAACCCCGCCGAGGCAGAGGGTGAACATCTTTGTGCCCACAAGAATGGCGATGGGGTCCTGGGGGCAATTGCAGGCTGTGGCAAAGGCAGGTCCCATAACAACGGTGGGTTCGGACGCTTGATCCGGGTTTGACTGCATGGCCCGGACATAGCCGTCAAGGCGCTCTTTCAGGATACTGAAATAATCAATGGACTGGCCGGATGTGGTGGCAAGAAGGGTAGAAATTTTGGTTGCCACCTCCCTGATCTGCTCCCAGAAAAGAAGACTCAACCGCTCTTTGTCCGGGTGCTGGGGCAGATAAAAGGCGATTGCCCAGCCAACACTCAAAATTCTAAGGATTTGAAGTTCATACTCCACCGTTGCCATGTTAAGATCGTTTTCTTTGGGGATGGTCTGGACAAGGGCTTTTAAATCATCACGGTCAATGGCGTAGGTTGACAAATTGGTGGCCAACGCTTCTATGGCTATCGTTTTTTTTTGGGTTTGACCCATCTTGTTTCACCTAAAGTTTATTGTTGCACAGATTTATATGGTTGTGTCATAGTTATTACTTCTAATATCAAATAACGGCACGGTGGGAAAGTGGTAATCTAAAATGATTGAAATTGAAGTCAAACTGTTTGCAACCCTGGTTAAATATCGTCCCAAAGAATCAGATGCATTTAAACTCCCCGACAAGACAACCATCGCAGGGCTTCTTTCCAAGCTCAATATTCCTGAAGAGGAAACCAAGCTCATTTTTGTCAACGGTAAAAAACAACCCATGACCCATGAGGTGCAGCACGGGGACCGGGTAGGCATCTTCCCCCCTGTGGGAGGCGGTTGAACCATGGAGCGCTACAGGCGCAATTTCAACACCCTTTCCCAGGATGAACAAACTGTTCTGTCCGAGTCCAGGGTGGCTGTCATTGGCCTTGGCGGCCTTGGCGGCGCCGTGGTGGAGGTGCTTGCAAGGATCGGGGTGGGTGCCCTGGTTCTCATGGACGGTGACTCCTTTGAGACGAGCAACCTCAACCGGCAGATCCTTGCCACTGAAGCCCTGGTCGGTCATTCAAAGGCCAGTGCGGCAAGCGCTCGGGTGGGTGCTGTAAATGCGACTGTTCAAGTGGCAGCCTGCCATGATTTTTTGGACAGCGAGAATGCAGATGCAACGGTTAAAGGATGTGATCTTGTGATCGACTGCCTTGACAGCATCGAAGCCAGGTTTCTGCTGGAATCTGCCTGCAAACGGGCAAAAGTTCCTTTGGTATCCGGCGCCATCGCAGGCACCCTGGGCCAGGTCACCACCATCTTTCCCCAGGACCCGGGGCTGACGCTTGTCTATGGGGATCAAACTTCCCCACGGTCAGACGGCGTTGAACAAGAGATGGGTACCCTGGCTTATACAGCCATGTTCATTGCGGCAATCGAGGCATCCGAAGCCATCAAGGTGTTGCTCAACCGGGGGGAGTTGCTGAGAAACCGGCTGCTCATCATTGATCTCATGGCCCTTTCCTTTGACACGGTTGAACTGACCTGATAAAAGGAGCGTTTTACTATGTATGCAAAGGCAGCAATGATGATAAAATCGGCACGTCGCTGTGTGGCATTTACCGGAGCCGGTATATCTGTTGAGAGCGGAATTCCACCTTTCAGGGGAGAAAACGGCCTCTGGAACAGATACGATCCGGCCACTTTTGATATAGAATATTTTTTAAGCCATTCCACCCAATCCTGGGAGGTGATGAGGGATGTTTTTTACAACCTTTTTTCCGGCATCAAACCCAACACGGCCCACTATTCGCTGGCAGAGCTTGAGCAAAGGGGCCTTGTCAAGGCCATCATCACCCAGAATGTTGACAACCTCCACACGGAAGCGGGAAGCAGTGTGGTTCATGAGTTTCACGGTTCCCTGAAGCGGCTGGTTTGTCTCAACTGCCACAAATCCGTCAAGGTCGACCAGACGGATCTTGCCGCTCTTCCTCCCCGGTGCGACCATTGCAGGGGAATAATGAAACCCGATGCGGTTTTCTTTGGAGAATCAATCCCCGAGCCTGCACATTCACGGTCGTTCAAAGAGTGTGAACAGGCGGACTGCTTCGTTCTCATCGGCACCACAGGCGAAGTGGCCCCGGCCAACCTGATTCCCAGGATGGCCAAAGAACGCGGGGCCGTCATCATCGAGATCAACACAACAAGCTCTTTGTATACCCGGTCCATTACCGACGTTTTTTTAAAAAACCGTGCAACCCTTGCCATGGAGAAGCTCATGGAAGAGATTGACAAACTGTAGTAACAACGTTTTAAATGAAATATGTGTAGAAGTACTACCACTGGAGGGGTTTTAAATTTCGTTGTGACCGAGGGCAGAGACGCTGTTCCGGCCATGCCGTTTAAACGGGTCGTTTCAACCTTCCTTTTTTACTTGAATAGAATTGAAATTTTAGCAACAGGACACTTACAATGGATTATCTGGAAATTGAACAAAGGCTTGGCGCAAATAACTACAAACCCCTGGACGTTGTTTTAAGCAGGGGGCAGGGCATCTGGGTCTGGGATGTAGATGGTAACCGTTACATGGATTGTCTGTCTGCATACTCTGCCGTGAATCAGGGCCACTGCCATCCTAAAATCGTCAAGGCCCTGACCGAGCAGGCCGCAAAGCTGTCTTTGACCTCACGGGCCTTTAGAAATGACCAGCTTGGACTATTTTACAAGGAGTTGTGTGAACTGACCCACTCCCACAAGGTGCTGCCCATGAACAGCGGGGCCGAAGCCGTTGAAACGGCCATTAAAACCGTTCGAAAGTGGGGATATAAAACCAAAAAGGTCGCGGAGAACAAGGCTGAGATCATTGTATGTGATAACAATTTCCACGGCAGAACCATCACCATCATAAGCTTTAGTTCGGACAAAGGAGCAAGGGACGGGTTTGGCCCCTTTACCCCTGGGTTTAAGAGTATCCCCTTTGGCGATGCTGGGGCGTTAAAGGCAGCCATCAACGAAAACACCATAGCCTTTATGGTTGAGCCCATCCAGGGAGAGGCAGGTGTCATTATTCCGCCTGAAGGATATCTCAGGGAGGTCCGGCAAATCTGTACGGATAACAATGTTGTTCTCATCCTTGATGAGATTCAGACGGGTCTGGGTCGGACGGGCAAACTTCTGGCCGAAGCCCACGAGGGGATAGAGGCAGATATGACGCTGATCGGCAAGGCGTTGTCCGGGGGACTTTATCCGGTGTCAGCGGTACTGTCCAACACTGAGATCATGGATGTTCTTAATCCGGGCGAGCACGGGAGTACCTTTGGAGGAAACCCCCTGGCATGTGCCGTTGCAAGGGTGGCTCTCAAGGTTCTGGTCGAAGAGAATATGATTGAGAATTCAGCTGTAATGGGAGACTATTTTCTAAATGGTTTAAAATCCCTCAAGAACCCTTTTATCCGTGAAATCCGAGGCAGGGGCCTGATGATTGGTCTTGAATTTGAGCCTGGAAAAATAAAGGCCAGAACCTATTGTGAAGCCCTCAAGGAAAAAGGGTTATTGTGCAAAGAGACCCATGAGAATATCATTCGATTTGCTCCGCCCCTGGTGATAAATAAAGAGGACATTGACTATGCCCTCGCGATTATTCAGGAAGTTATCGGTTAGATTTAAACATACGGGGGTCCAGCCATGAACGTTTCGGAAATGATTTCACAGCTTCCCAGACCCGGCACATCCCGGGTGATGTTCTGCGGGGATGTCCTGACCTTTACCCTTTCCATTCCCTCCAATGTCAGTGGAATGGCGTGGATCAGGACAAACCTTGGCCGGGCTTCCATCGCCAGGAACGAAATTATTGATGAAGTCGATCGTAACGAAATTAAACTTGACGAGGCCTGGCATGACATTCAAATGACCCGTCAGGGTCCGGCCGTGTTCGCCATTACACTGCCCCTTTCGGAAACCGGTCACTTCAGGGCAAAGTGTTTTTTCTGGGCCGAAGACAGCCATGCGCCGGTGTGGCCGCCGGGCGAAGATACCATCATTAACGTGGAACCTGCCGGTACCTGCTGCGCCAATATTGTCTATAACGCCTTTGTGAGGCAGTTCGGTCCTACTCGATCCCAGGGGCAACCCCTTGCACAAGAGGAGGCCGACTGCATCCAGTGCCTTGACAAAAGAGGGTATGCGGTGATTCCCAGCTCGGGAAAATTTCGGGACCTGTCCGGTGAGATAGATTTTATTCTCACACATCTGGGCTGCCGGGCCATTCACCTGCTGCCCATCCATCCAACCCCCACGACCTACGGCCGTATGGGTCGGTTCGGCAGCCCCTATGCAGCCTTGAATTTCACCGATGTGGATCCGGGACTTGCCGAGTTTGATTCAAGTGCCACCCCCATGGAACAATTCTCAGCCCTTGTGGATAAAATTCATTCCTGTGCCGGTTACCTTATCCTTGACATCGCCATCAACCACACAGGCTGGGCAGCCTCCATCCATGAAAAACATCCTGAGTGGCTGGTTAGAAATAAAGAGGGGGAAATTGCGGTTCCAGGTGCCTGGGGAGTTCTGTGGGCGGATCTGACCCGGCTGGATTATTCCAAAAAAGCCCTGTGGCAATACATGGCAGACATCTTTCTTCTATGGTGCACCAGAGGTGTTGACGGATTCAGGTGCGATGCCGGGTATATGATTCCGGTTCCTGCCTGGGAATATATTGTTGCAAAGGTAAAAAAAGAATATCCAGACACCCTGTTCTTCCTTGAGGGGCTCGGCGGCCCCCTGGATGCCACCTGTGATATTCTCAGCCAGGCCAATTTCAACTGGGCCTATTCCGAACTGTTCCAGAACTATGACCGAAAGGCTGTGGAAGCCTATCTGCCAACGGCCATTTCAATATCTGAGAAATTCGGCCATATGATCCATTTTGCCGAGACCCATGATAATCAGCGGTTGGCTGCCACCTCCACTCGCTATGCTAAAATGCGCACCTCCCTTTGTGCCCTTTTTTCAGTTTGCGGCGGTTTCGGCTTTGCCAACGGGGTGGAATGGTTTGCCACCGAAAAGATAAACGTCCATGAATCCACCTGCCTGAACTGGGGGGCAAAGATCAACCAGACCGATCATATTCGGCGGTTAAACCTTATTCTCAAGACCCACCCAGCCTTTGCAGATAATGTCAGCCTGGACCTAGTGCAAACGGGTCAGGGAAACTATCTGGTCCTTTGCCGGAGGATTGCAGCAACAGACAGGGAGATCATCGTAGTTGCAAACCTTGACTGTAAAATGAGCCAGACGGTCCTATGGCAGGCAAGGCATCAACCAGAGGGAGTTCTATTCGACCTTGTGACTGAGCAACAGGTGGTTGCCAAACTTGAAGGAGAGATCCTCAGTGTTGAAGTTGAACCGGGCCGAGTGATGGCCCTGACCCGGGACAGGCAGGATATAAAACGGCTTCAAGCGGCTGACCTGAAAAATGATCCCATCCCCTGGCGGGTGGTTCGTCAAAAGCAGGTCGCCTGTGCCCTGAAGATCGTCACGACCCTTGCTGGGTACGGGGATGTGTCTGGTCTGGATCTTGACTATGAGGCAGATGCCCTGGTTGCCGACCCTGTGGCGTTTATTAGATCCTTTAACCCGGACGGAAACGAAAGCCGGGTGGTGGTCTGGGAGTGGAACAGGGATGTTCGAAGACAGGTCATGGTGCCCCATGGTTTTTTCCTCATGGTGGTTGCACCCGCTAATTTCAGGGCTGAGATTAGAACCCGGACCCAGGGTACCGTTCGTACCCTGGAGCAAAATGAGGCCCTGGCCACCCGGGATGGCCGGTTCTTTGCCGTTTTCCTTCCCTTTGACACCCAGGGCAGAGTCATGGAACACACTTTGAAAATAAGGGTCTTGGGTGCCAAGGGTACCCAGAAGGCCAAGGCACCCCTTGTTTTTCTGCCAGGCTCGGGAACTGCCTTTGTTTCGTCAACGCACACCCGCAAGGCCATTGCAAAGAATCCTTCCCTAAAACTTCTTGGCGTAAATCATCGGGGGGCAATGATGCGGGCCTTTGCCTGGTGGGGCAGGCTTGAAAGCCGTTACGATGCCTTGCTTGCAGCAAATATCCAGCCTGATTTTCCAGAGGAAAGATGGATGGCCCTTACCCGGTTTAGAATCTGGGCCACGTTCCAGGGATATTCAAGGGAACTTACCCTTGACTGCCTGGAATCATTTACCTTTTCCTATGGGAACAGGGGACTCTGGCGCTTTCGATTGCCCACAAGTGAAGGCAGCCATTGTCCAATTGAAATAGCCCTTAAAATGGTAGATCAGACCAACGCCATTGAGATGGATATCACACGACCGGCAGGTTCCCCGCGTAGGAATCCCCTTGGGGATGATAAACAGGTTACCATCATCATCCGCCCGGACCTTGAACACCGCAGCTTCCATGAAACCGTCAAGGCGTGGAAGGGGCCTGAAAATCAGTGGAAATCGTCAATTTCCATGGTGTCGGGCGGGTTTTTATTTGCCCCTGATCCCAATCACTGTACCCTTGGGGTAAAAGCTTCGGACGGCACCTTTGTATGGGAACCTGAATGGCAGTATATGGTGCACCGTTCCCTTGATGCTGAAAGAGGCCTTGACCCGGATTCAGATCTGTTCAGCCCCGGATATTTTATTGCGAATCTTGGAGGCAGGGATACCATCCGTATTTCTGCCCGTGTGACCTGCGGTAAGGGTCCGGAACGGGACGACATCCTTACCGGGTCGGATGGGCCTGACACTGAATTTGTCAGGGGGTGGCCGCTGCCTGAAGCCCTTACTAAAAGCCTTGATGCCTTTCTCGTGGACAGGGCAAAGGACAGGAGCGTCATTGCCGGATATCCCTGGTTCCTTGACTGGGGCAGGGACAGCCTCATTTTCAGTCGGGCCTTGATTCAGGGGGAACGACTGGTCGATGCCAAAAAAATCCTCAGGCTGTTTGGCCGGTTTGAGGCGAACGGCTCACTTCCCAATATGATCAGCGGTAATGATGCCAGGAACAGGGAAACATCGGATGCTCCCCTGTGGTTTATTGCAGCAGCAAGGGAGGTGGTGGAAAAGGAGGGTGGGGCCCTGCTTGACCAGACCCTTGGCGGCCGAACCTTTAAAGAGATCCTTGTTTCCATCGGGGACGCCTATGTCCGCGGCACGCAAACCGGTATCGCCATGGACCCTGAAACCGCCCTGGTTTTCAGCCCGTCCCATTTTACCTGGATGGACACCAACTTTCCCGCTGGAACACCCAGGGAGGGTTACCCCATTGAAATCCAGGCCCTGTGGGCCTACAGCCTTGAGTTCCTGGCAAAGATCGATCCCAACGGAACCCAGGCCTGGGCCAGGCTTGCCGACCAGGTCAAAGATTCAATTAAAACGCTTTTTTTCATGGAATCCAGGGGCTATTTCTCAGACTGTCTCCACACCCGGGGCAAGGCCCCTGCGGGCAGTGCCGTGGTCGATGATGCCCTGAGACCCAATCAGCTTTTTTTGATCTCCCTCGGGGTGATCCGGGATAAAGATTTGTGCATCCCGGCCCTTGAACATTGCATGGAACTTCTGGTACCCGGTGCTATCCGGACCCTTGACGACAGCCCGGTGGATCTTCCCCTGGTCATTGAGGGCCCGACAGGCCCCTTGAATGACCCCCATCGTCCCTATTGGGGACATTACATGGGAGATGAGGACACAAGAAGAAAACCTGCCTACCATAATGGAACGGCCTGGACATGGGTGTTTCCCGTGTTCTGTGAGGCCTGGGCAGAAACCTTTGGCAGCAAAGGGGCCATGACTGGAATTTCATGGTTGACCAGCAGTGTAAAACTCATGGAACAGGGGGTCGCAGGCTTTGTTCCTGAAATTGTTGACGGGGATGCGCCCCATGCACCAAGGGGTTGTGATGCCCAGGCCTGGGGGGCAAGCGAACTGTATCGGGTTTGGCATAAACTTTCATTGAGGAGTTGACGATGGAGAATTTACAGGTTTTTCAGGTATGTCCATCCATACCTGAACCGGTGCGGTTTCTTGATTACCTGTCTAAAAATCTCTGGTGGTGCTGGAATCATGATGCGATTGAGCTTTTCAGACGGATCAACCCGGTTCAATGGGAAGCAAACCAGCGAAACCCTGTTGCCTTTCTGGCATCCATCTCCCAGCGGCGGTTTGAGGCTTTTGCCCGGGACGACGGTTTTATCGGCCACATGGAACAGGTAAAGGCAAGGTTTGAAGCCATGTTTTCCTTTGCACCGGGCTTTGAAAAGCTTGAAGTCGGGTCCACCCAGACCATTGCCTATTTTTCCATGGAGTTCGGAATCCACGAATCTTTGCCCCTGTTTGCCGGCGGACTTGGTGTTCTTGCCGGAGACCATCTCAAGGCATCTTCTTCCCTGGGCCTTCCCCTCACAGGTGTGGGGCTGTTGTTCCGGGGGGGGTATTTCAGCCAGGTGTTTGACCTTGAGGGGTGGCAGCAGGAACGCTACCCTGAAATTGATATTTTTGATCTGCCGGTCCAGCGGGCCCTTGACAGCCAGGGCAACGAGGTCTGTGTGACCGTTGAAAGTCCCCATGGAACGATCAAGGCCCAGGTGTGGCAACTAAAGGTAGGCAGGTTGCGCCTGCTTCTCCTTGACACCAACCTTGTGGAAAACAGCCCGTTTATCAGGGATATAACGGCCCGCCTTTATACGAGCAACCTTGAAACCAGGGTGGCCCAGGAGGTCCTGCTCGGTATTGGAGGTATGCGTGCCCTTGAACGTCTGGATATCTTTCCTTCGGTGATCCACATGAACGAGGGCCACTGTGCATTTGCCGGACTTGAAAGAATCGTCCAGATCATGAAAAAATTCCATGTGAACATGGACGCTGCCTTTGAAACATGTAAACGAACCAGTGTGTTCACCACCCATACCCCTGTTGCGGCAGGTCATGATGAATTTCCGCCGTCCCTTGTACTTCCCTATGTTCGATCCTTTGCCCGAAAATTCAACATCACCGAGGTTGACCTGCTCGGCTGGGGGCAGATGAACCATGGGGATCAAAACAACGGTTTTTTCTACATGTGTGTCCTGGGTATTAACCTTTCGGGTTATCTCAATGGGGTAAGCCGTCTCCATGGAACCGTGGCAAGGAAGATGTGGACGGGTATCTGGCCTGGACGGCCCGTGGACGAGGTGCCCATCACCCATATCACCAACGGGGTTCATATCCTCTCGTATATTTCCCAGCAAAAGGCGGCCTTGTTTGAACGATATCTGACATCTGACTGGGCAGGCATCAACTGCACCCCTGAAATGGTCCAGCGGATAGACAACATCGACGATGAAGATCTCTGGCATGTGCATGGCATTGACCGTTCCCGACTCATCCGTTTGTGCCGAAAAGTGATGTTTGAAAAATATTCACGACGGAATGCACCAAGGGATGTCCTGGATGCGGTTTCGTCGGTTCTTGACCATAATGTACTGACCATCTGCTTTGCCCGGCGATTTGCAACATACAAACGTGCTGATCTTCTGCTCATGGATCCGGAACGCCTTGAGGCCATGATTAATTCAACGACCCGCCCCATCCAGATTGTATTTGCCGGCAAGGCCCACCCCAACGATAATGAGGGCAAGCAGATCATCCAGAGAATCATGAACTTTGCCAAAAGGGATAAGGTGAGGCACAGGGTGGTTTTTCTTGAAGACTATGATATCAACATCGCACGCTACATGGTCCAGGGGGCCGATGTGTGGCTGAACACCCCGAGAAGGCCCAATGAAGCCTGCGGAACCTCGGGCATAAAGGCAGCCGTTAACGGCAGCCTCAACCTGAGCATCCTTGACGGATGGTGGTGTGAAGGTTATACTGCCCAGAGAGGTTGGGCCATTGGCGATAATTGCGATTACAAGGATACGGCCTATCAGGACTCCGTTGAGAGTCAGGCCCTTTACAATCTTCTGGAAAACGAAGTTATTCCCTGTTTCTATGACCGAAAGCGGGGTAATCCGCCGCAGAGATGGGTACAGATGATGAAGGAATCCATAAAAATGGCCCTGGGGGAATTTTCAAGCAACAGAATGGTCCGGGAGTATACCAACCGGTTCTACATCCCAGCTGCCTGCAACATGGCCAGACTCACGGCTGACAATGCCGGTGGCGCAATTGAACTTGCAAGGGGCCGACAACGGCTTAAGACCCTGTGGAAAAACCTACGGGTGATGAAACCCTCCATGCCCCCGGATACTGGGTTTAAGGTCGGTGATACCTTTACCCTTTCCACAACCGTTTTCCTTGGTGACCTTACACCTGAAGATGTGGAAGTCCAGATTTATTTCGGCAGGCTCAAATCCCTGGACCGCCTGGATGGTGGCAGGACCAAAACCATGACCTTAAAGGCGGAATCAGGGAAAAATATCTATCTCTACACCTGTGAACTGAACTGTTCGGATGCTGGCAGGTTCGGTTATACGGCCCGGGTGATTCCCCAGGGTGACGAAATCCTCAAGACAACCCCCGGTCTCATGACCTGGGCCAAGTGAGTGCAAAGAAAAAGACCGTGACTGTAAAGAAGAAATGACCATGTGTTCCAATATTTCACATGATATTATAAAGGAGTACAGGGAAATCACATGACGGTGAAAAGGAAACGTCCACGTGTTCTCATTGTGACACCCGAAGTGACCTATCTTCCCGATGACATGGGAAATATGTCCAACTATTCGGCTAAGGCTGGTGGTCTGGCCGATGTTTCCGCGGCCCTGATTTCGGCTCTGTTCGATCTTGGCGGAGACGTTCATGTGGCCCTTCCCGATTATCGATCCATTATCAACGGGTACCTGCCCGATTTTTTCAGCAGGGAAATGGACAGGATCAAGGCCCGGCTTGAGGATAAACGAATTCATCTTGCCGAAGACAGAATCTTTTACTATCTGACCCATGTGTACTCGGGTTATTCCGACATCAACCTTAAGGTTGCCCTGGCCTTTCAGAGGGAGGTGATGAACAACATCATCCCACGTGTAAATCCTGACATCATCCACTGTAACGACTGGATGACAGGTCTTGTACCGGCCATGGCAAGGCAGATGGGTATTCCCTGCCTGTTTACTGTCCACAACATTCACACGGTCACAGCGACCCTGGCCGAGATCGAGGATCGCGGCATAGATGCAGCCTCGTTCTGGAACCACCTCTATTTCAGAAACCCGCCGGGAAATTATGAGAATGCAAGGAATCAAAATGCTGTGGATTTTCTAACCTCCGGGGTTTTTGCGGCCCACTATGTCAACACGGTGAGTCCGACCTTTTTAAAAGAGATCATTGACCAGCGCCACTCGTTTGTGGAGCCCTGCCTGCGCCAGGAACTTGCCAACAAGTTTCACGCCGGGTGTGCAGACGGGGTGTTGAATGCCCCTGATCCAGAGTTCAACCCGGCCATTGACGAAATGATTACCCACAACTATGGTCCCAAAAATCACCGGGAAAAAAAACGGCTCAACAAACGTTACCTCCAGGAGCTCCTGGGCCTTGAACCCGACGAGACAGCCCCGCTGTTTTTCTGGCCCTCCCGCCTGGATCCTGTTCAAAAAGGATGTCAGCTTCTGGCTGATATTGCCTTTGCCGTAATCCAGCGGTACTGGAAAGAAAACCTTCAGATGGTGTTTGTGGCAAGCGGGGAGTATCAAAGACATTTCAGGGATATTGCCAACTTTCACGGGATTAAACGCCGAATGAGTGTCAATCAGTTCAGCGAAAGTCTCTCCCACGAAGCCTTTGCCGGTTCTGATTTTCTGTTTATGCCATCACGGTTCGAACCCTGCGGGCTGCCCCAGATGACAGGATGCATCTACGGTACGCTTCCCATTGTCTATGACACGGGCGGACTCCATGATACCGTGAAACACCTGGATCTCGACAACAACCGGGGTAATGGCTTTGTTTTCAATGTCCACGATGCAAACGGTCTCGCCTGGGCAATTGACCAGGCCATGGCGTTTTATCGGCTTGACGGGGATGCCAAGGAGGTTCAGATTCGACGTATCATGACTGAAGGCGTACTTGAGTTCAACCATACAACCTGTGCTGAAAAATATATAGGACTCTATGAAAGAATGCTGCAAAGACCCATGTTCCCCTGATCCTGGCATTTTTCGGGACAGTTTCCTCCTGCCCCACAGGGAGGAAATTCTCAGGCGGATCGGACATTGTCAACAAAAATACGAAAGGATCACCCAAAAAGGCCACAGATCCCTTGAAAAATTTGCCATGTACCACAAGGAATTCGGGCTCCATCGTCTCAACAGCGGCTGGATCTTCCGGGAGTGGGCGCCCAATGCCACGGCCATCCATATCATCGGGGAGATGACCCAATGGCAGATTGATCCAGAATTCTGCCTTGAACGTAAGACGGCCGATGGCGTGTGGGAGGCAAGTTTCCCTTTGGGAGCATTTTTTCACAAGGCTCTTTACAGGCTGGTTGTCACCTGGAAAGGGGGCAGGGGGGACAGGTTGCCGACAGCTGTCACAAGGGTTGTCCAGGATCCGGATTCCCTGATATTCAATGCCCAGGTGTGGGAACCAGAAAGCCCCTATATGTGGCGTCACTCCTCTCCTGATCCTGCCGATCTTTTTATCTATGAGACCCATGTGGGCATGGCCCAGGAAACGTGGGGAGTGGGAACCTTCAAGGAGTTCGAGACCCGGGTGCTGCCAAGGATCAAGACTGCAGGCTACACTGCCATCCAGATCATGGCTGTTCAAGAACATCCCTATTATGGATCGTTCGGATACCATGTTACCAATTTTTTTGCCGTCTCCTCTCGATTCGGAACCCCTGAAGAGTTTAAAAGTCTTGTGGATGCAGCCCATGGCTTGGATCTTAAGGTGTTCATGGACGTTGTCCACTCCCATTCATCCTCAAACGAGATCGAGGGTTTGAGCCGCTTTGACGGGAGCCTGGATCAATTTTTCCATTCCGGGGACCGGGGAATTCACCGATTGTGGGATTCCCGCTGCTTTGATTATGGCAAACCCATGGTCCTTAACTTTCTTCTTTCCAATCTGCGCTACTGGATCGAAGAATTTCACCTGGACGGTTTCCGGTTTGACGGGGTGACAAGCATGCTGTTTTACGACCATGGCCTTGGCCGGGCCTTTACCTGCTATGATGACTACTATGGCAACTCGGTTGATCTGGATGCCCTTGCCTATCTCTATCTTGCCAACCGTTTTGTTCACGCCATGATCCCAAATTGCGTGACCATTGCCGAAGAGGTGAGCGGCTACCCTGGCATCGCAACCTCCCAGAGCGACGGGGGAACCGGGTTTGATTATCGTTACGCCATGGGTATCCCTGATTTTTGGATTCGCCTGTTAAAGGAGTACCGGGACGAACAATGGCCCCTTAGCCTTCTATGGCAAGAGCTCAACTCCAGGCGTGAAGACGAACGAACCATCTCCTACGCCGAATCCCATGACCAGGCCATGGTGGGGGACAAGACTCTGATGATGCACCTCATGGGAAGGGCTATCTATTCGTGCATGGAACGAACCAACACCTCCATCACAACCTTTCGTGCCGTGGCTCTCCACAAAATGATCCGGCTCATCACCCTTGCAACGGCAGGCAACGGTTATCTCAACTTCATGGGCAATGAGTTTGGCCATCCGGAATGGATTGATTTTCCAAGCGCTGCCAATAACTGGTCATATCAGCATGCCAGACGCCAGTGGTCCCTGGTGGACAATGAAGATCTGATGTTCTCCTGCCTTGCCCGGTTTGACAGAGCCATGGTCAAAACGGCAAAGGACCACGGGATTTTGAACGCTTCCCGGGCTAGGCTGATTTTTGTCCATGAGGCAGACAAGACCATTGGATTCATGAGGGCAGGAATGATTTTTGTCTTTAATTTTCACCCAGATAAATCGTTTGTTGATTACCCCGTCAATGCACCTACCGGTAGATTTAAAATGGTCCTTGACACGGATGCCACAGGGTTTGGAGGCCATGGGCGGCTTAGGGCTGACCAGGTTCATCTTACCCTCAAAGGGGGGGCGATCCAAAACGACAATTCACAGCTGAGTCTCTACCTTCCGGCCCGAACCGCTATTGTCCTGGCCCCTGGGAAGGGACAGTGAGGATTTCTCTTGCCTGTTATTTAATGCTGTTATATAGTTCAACTTCAATACAGCATGGGTACTGGATAAACGGACAGGGTCATGCAACATTAACTATCATGGGGTGGGACCATGGAAGATGAACTTGGAGAGTCCATAGAATTTCAAGCACTGAACGATGATTCACAATCGACCAGTCAGGTTCGCAATTTTTTTCGCGTGCCTCTTAATAACCCTGGAAAATATGTAGTCGTTATCAAAAATTTTCCATATCCCCTTTTGGATATAGCCAATGGCGGGGTTGGTTTTGAGGTCTCATATGAGCCCGGATTCACACCAGGTGACATCCTTGAGACATGCCTGTTGGATCTTGGGGGTCAGGTTTTTGAGGGTCTCAGGGCCGAGGTAGTCCACCTCTCTCCTCTAAGTGATACAACCTGGAAATGTGGTATTCACTGGGTAGACCTGGCGGACAATGTCGTCAGAGAAATGACCGCCATTGTCCAGAATTTTCGAAAAGAGCTGTTTACAGACAGCCGTACTTCACTGGACCAGGATCTGGAGTTGAAGCGTTGAAAAAGGAGGAGTCGTGACCCTTATTGTCTGTCCCCATTGTTCCAGAAGGCACCGTGTAAACATTGACACTATTCCGGAAGGAAAGACCATTGTTGCCAGATGCAAGGCATGTGGCCATAAATTTCCAGTAGAAGTAGATAAGCTCAGGCTGCAGGCCCAGACCCATGGAACCAGGCCGACACCCCATACACCAACCCCTGAAATATCAACCCCTGAAAAAATAAAACCTGAAATTTCAAAACCGGAAACATTAGAACCAGAAATAACAAAACCAGAGCTATCAAAACCAGAACCGCCAGAACTGATCAAAGCCGCAAGAAAAATATGTGTCTCCCTCAGCAAAGGCGGCGTTGGAAAAACAACAACTTCCGTAAACCTCGGGGCAGGGCTTGCCCTTGCCGGATACAGGGTGCTGCTTGTGGACACCGATACCCAGGGGCAGTCCGGCTATGTCCTGGGCAAGCGAACAGGCGTAGGGCTGACTGAACTTTTGACAGGGGAGCTTACCCCGGACGAGGCCATTGTCCAGGTACGAAAAAATTTCTGGCTTCTGGGGGGGGGGAAATCCCTTGCCGGGGTCAAACGAATCATTGACCGAAAGAGTTTCGGCGCCGAGTGGACCCTCTCCGAGGCGCTTAAGCCCCTTGAGTCAAAATTTGATTTTATCCTCATCGACACCTCACCTGGATGGGATCAACTGACGGTGAACGTGCTGTTTTACGCCACTGAAATACTGATTCCCGTGGCCCTTGAAGTGATGCCCCTGCATGGACTGTCGGAATTCATGAAAAGCCTTCGTTCCATCCAGAAATATCGCAAGGAAGTGTCGTTGAAGTATGTGGTGCCGACCTTCATGGATACAAGGGTTAAAAATCCCCAGATTATATACGATAGACTTAAGAAACTTTATCCCAAAGAAATCTGCAAACCTATCAGGTACAATGAAAATTTCAGTGAAGCGCCTTCGTTCGGCAAAACTATTTTTGAGTTTGCCCCGGGATGCTCAGGTGCAGTTGACTACCGGGAACTTGTCAGAAGGGTCACCATGAACGACTCCCTGCTTCAGTAAAAAAGGGACACAGCCCATGAAACCTTTGCCTTTTTTGCTTGCCGCAATTATCGTCCTTGCCGGCATCCGTGATCCCCTGTCGGCCCGGGAAAGTGTGACCCGAATTCTTTTTGTCGGCGATTCGATTACCGCAGGTTTCGGCGTCGACCCTGAACAGAGCTACCCAGTCCTTGTGGATCAACTGCTCCGCCAAAAGGGATTTAACAATATCGAGATCACCAACGGGAGCATCAGCGGTTCCACAACGGCCAGTGCCCTTTCCCGGCTCAAATGGTTTTTAAGAATTAAACCCCATATCCTGGTGCTGGCCCTGGGGGCCAATGACGGATTGCGGGGACTCTCCACCGTTGAAATGGAACAAAACCTGGACCGGACCATCCTCCTTGCCCTGGAAAACGGTATCCAGGTCATTCTTGCGGGCATGGAGGTGCCGCCCAATTACGGCCCCCGGTATTCAGCCGCATTCAGAAAGGTTTTTCCGTCCCTTGCAAGCCACCACAACATTGCCTTGATTCCTTTTTTACTAAAGGATGTGGCGGGTATTGCCAGCCTCAACCAGGCAGACGGGATCCATCCCAACCAGGCTGGGCAGGAAATTATTGCCACCACAGTGCTTCCCTATCTGCTGGATCAACTGTGATGCTCAAAATCGACGCATTGTGTAAATCCTATGTCCAGCCAAGATCCAGGCCCATTGAGGTACTCAAGGCAGTCAGCTTTGACCTTGCACCCGGTGAGACCTGCGCCATTGTTGGTCAGTCGGGCAGTGGAAAGACCACCCTTCTTTCACTGATCGCAGGGCTTGATACCCCGGATTCGGGCCGGGTGATGCTGGACGGTGAAGACCTGTGCGCCATGAAGGAAAACCAGCTGGCCCGGTATCGCGCGAGCAAGATCGGCATCATTTTTCAATCCTTTCACCTGATGCCCCATTTGACGGCCAGGGAAAATATCAGTCTGCCCCTGGAAATTCTCAAGCAGGACCAAATCGCCTGGAAAACCGATGCCATGCTCGAAAAGGTGGGGCTCAACGACCGCCGGAACCATCTTCCAGGCCAGCTTAGCGGCGGGGAGTGCCAGCGGGTGGCCATTGCCCGGGCCCTTGTCATTAGGCCTGCCCTGCTGCTGGCGGACGAACCCACGGGAAACCTTGACCTGGAAACCGGAGAAACCGTGGTGCGACTTCTGTTTGATCTGGTATCCCAGGAAAATAAAACCCTCATCCTTGTGACCCACAATCCCGACCTTGCCCGCCAATGCCAGCGTATCAAAACACTTGAACGGGGCAGGCTTGTGTGATGCTCTGGATTCGACTGGGTCTAAGGGAGATCCTCAAGAACAGGGGTTTCTCTGTTTTCTTTATCCTGAACCTCTCCATCGGCCTTGCCGGATTTATTGCCCTGGGATCATTTGGCCGCTCTTTGAGTCGCCACTTTGATGGGAATCTCAAGGACATCCTAACGGCAGACCTTGTGCTTTCAGCCGCTACCGAGCTGACCCCGGATGAGCTTGAACTGGCAGACCGGGTACTTGGAAATGACAAGCTTCAGGCCAGGCGCATCAGCTTTTACACCATGGTTAAAACCCCAAAGGATGCACGCCTCGTGCAGGTGATGGCCGTTGATGACAGCTACCCCCTTTATGGGGCATTTTCCCTTGAGGATAAAAAAAAAGGTCTCGATCTCCAGAACAGCCCGGGACTGCTCATGACCCGGGATACAGCCCAGGCCCTGGGCGTTGAAAACCAACCACACACCCCTTTGGAGCTTGGGAATAAATCCTTTGTTATCCAGGATTTTTTTTCCCAGGATCCAGACCGTTCCCTGACTGCCCTTGAATTTGCCCCGAGTATCTACATGGGCATCCATCAGCTTGCCGGAACCGGTCTCATGGGATTTGGAAGCCGGATTCGCCATTACTACTACTACCGGTTTACAGCAAAGGTTGATGTCCCTGCACTATCGGCAAAGCTTGACCAGGCCTTCTATGAAAAGAGCCAGGGTCAACCCAGAATCAGCGTGTATGACACAAGGGATGTGAACCGGCGCATTGGCAAACTCATCGGCTATTTTACCGGTTACATGGGGCTTGTCAGCGTGGTTGCCCTTTTCCTTGCAGGCATTGCAGCAGCTTACCTTTTCCGGGGTTACCTGAACCTCAAGCAGGGTGAGATTGCCGTTTTACTGGCTATTGGGGCAAGACAAGGGGAGATCTGCCTCTATATCCTGTTTCAGCTCATCCTCCTGGGGCTTGTTGCCTCGGTGGTCGCAGTTCTAATCTCTCTCCTGCTTGTCCCCCTGTTTCCCCTGATCTTTCAGGGATTGATTCCGGCCCATATCCGGCTGACTCTTGATCCCTCCACCCTGGTGTTAGCCATGGTCATGGGCGTTGCAGGAAGTCTTGTGTTCTGCCTGCCTGTTTTTGTTCAGATCTTTGGGGTGAAACCCATTGTGCTTTTCAGGAAAAGCCAGGCCGGGGAACAGAACGCTACAAGGCTTGCCCTGTGGCGGGGCCTGGGTTTTGTTCCCGGGATTATAGCGTTCTGGGCTGCATCAATCCTGGCGGCAGATTCTGTTGCCAGGGCCACTGTATTTGTGGCAGGGTTTGGCCTTGCCCTTTTTTCCATGGCTGTCCTTGGCCGGCTTGTTTTTTCCGGGTGCGGTTTTTTGTCCGCCACCCGATCTTTTATCAGAAAAATTGCATTCAGGAACCTCTACCGGAACAAGTGGTCTTCCCTTTCCTGCTTTGTCACCATCGCCATGGGCAGCTTTTTGATCTCAATGGTGCCCCAGATTCAAAATGGGCTTCAAACCGAGATCATGCGGCCGGAAGGGTTGAAAGTCCCGGTTTTTTTCCTGGTGGATATCCAGGAGGAGCAACGATCCGCCCTTGTTGAATTCATGGACCGTCAGGAAGGTCGATTGACCAACCTTTCTCCCATGGTCAGGGGGCGGATATTGACGAAAAACCAGCTTCCCTTTTATGGAAAACCCCAGGACCCGGATCCGTCCGGGAACAACAGTTCACGGACCAGGCCCTCGGGCCGGGGCCGCAGGCTTGAGTTTAATTTTTCCCATCGAACAGAGCTGGATGTTTCAGAAACCATTATCAAGGGAAGGCCCCTTTCCAGAACAATCTGGAATTTTGGCTCAGGATCACCCTTTGAGGTCTCCGTTGAAAACGCCTTTGCCCAGGAGTACGGGATACACCTTGGCGATACCATGGGGTTTGATATCCAGGGTATCCCCCTTACGGGAAGGGTGGTAAACATTCGAAAGGTCAGATGGAACAGTTTTCAGCCCAATTTCTTCCTCCTGTTCCAGGATGGGGTGTTAAACCAGGCCCCCAAGACCTTTCTGGCAGCCATCGCCCAGGTGGCGCCTGAACATCGCCAGGGGTTAAAACAGACGATCGTTACTGCCTTTCCAAACGTCTCGGTCATAGATGTAAGCCAGATGGCTGCCACCCTTATGAACATAACCGACAAGCTTTCCGTATCCATTGGCTTCATGGCCTGGCTTGCCATTGCAACGGGGCTTGTTTCGATTTTTTCCATTGCCCGCCACGAGGCCTGGATGAACCAGAGGCAGATCAATCTCTTGAAGGTGTTGGGCGCAGATTTTAAATTGATCCAGGGAATCACCCTGCTGGAATTCGGGTTCATGGGATTTACAGCATCCCTGCTTGCCGTTGGTTTGAGTTTTGGATTTTCAAGGGCTGTGGCCTGGTATTTTTTTGACAGTCTCTGGGCCTTTGACCTTTGGGGCTCTTTTGTGATCCTTTTCATGACAACGGCCATCTGCATGGCAACGGCCTCGATTGCTACCTTTAAGGTGATGAAGGTAAAACCTATGACCCTTCTTTCAAGTTAGGGCTTTAGGTGAGAACACTGACAATTGATCCTCCAAGTTCGCTGATTTTTTCATCTATGGTCTTTATTGCTTGTTCCATGGTTGCATAGCTGATGTCGGGAAGCTTTCCGCCCCAGGCTTTTTCAGCAGCCTCAAGGCCCTGAAGAACGCCCTGTCTACCCTGTTGGAGGCGATCAAGATCATCCCCGGACCCGGCAAGGACAAAATCAGCGATTCGCCTGGATGTTTTTGCAACCCCATAGTAACCGTTATCGCTGATAAGGGCTTGGGCATCCCCGGGGGTAATATTGGAAAAAGAAGGCGCATCATTGGCGGCATACGGCATATCTTTGGGGCTGAAATTCTCAAACCGGGCAAGGGTAGCCTGGTTCATTGTGGTCAGGCGTGTTGTTTCAATTATTTCAAATGAAATCATTCCCTGTTTTTTTGCAGAAGTTCGGCCGGCATAGTCCGTGGAAATAGTTTTGGAGGTGATGCCCTGATTTATGGTAAATAATTGTTTCTGAAAAACGCTGGTGGTGTTGTAGAGTTTCATGATCAATCCCCATCCCATGGTTTATTTGCCGCTACATCATATTTCGGATAAAGTGGATAAATACTGAAGCCCGGAAGCAACTTATAATTTTCGGGTAAGGGTTAGTATCACCACCTCAGGCGGGCAGTTGTACCGAACAGGAACCCCTGACGAACCGGCTCCGCAGGAGGTATATCCATGGGTGTTGCCATACCGCCATCTCCCGGAAATAAACTGCCTTGGAACCGGGCAGTGGCTGAACACCGGACCAAAAACAGGAAGACACACCTGGCCGCCATGGGTATGGCCACACAGGCAAAGATCAACAGGGTGATCCCCAAGGCCGTTAATGATTTCAGGGGAATGGGCAAGCAGGATGGAAAAGGCATCCCCAGGGACATCCTTCATGGTCGTGTCAAGGTCGTGGCACTGGTAGTAATGGGGATCGTCCACGCCGCACAAAAAAATGTTCTGGCCGTTTTTTTCGATCACCATGGATTCATTGATGAGCATGCAGATCCTGGCGTCTTCAAGATCTGGAGCGATCTCGATGCAGTCATGATTGCCAAGAATCCCAAATATGCCGTCCGTTGCATTGATCTCTTGAACCAGCGCCACCAGTTTCTTTTTAACCGCTCCATAGGGACCGTACATTTCCATGCGGTAATCCCCGCCAAGGAGGCAAAGATCCACCTTTTGCCTGCTTACAATTTTAATGAGCTGCCGGTCAAGGCCGTCAAGGCCGTCAATGTGAAGATCACTGATGAATAAAATCTTGTAACACTCAAAGGCTTCAGGAAGGTTTTTAAATGAAAAGCCCAGGCTTGTGACCCGGATGTTCAAGGCATTTTTCACTCCCCGGGTGTAGAGTCCTGAGAGTTTAAAAATCGTCTGCATGAATATCCGGTAGTAAATCACGCTTTCAAAGTTACAAAGCCTTGCCACGGGGGAGAGGGCAATATGGCAGGCCCGCCATTGTTTGAACCCGGTGTTTGATCGAACCACGGGTTTACCTGGGGGTTGGGATGGAAGAAAAAACCTGCAATAAAGCCTGGCACCGAAAATTCCCAGTACGACAAATACCGCCATCAAGGCGGCAAGGGTTCCCAGGGAGAGTCCATGGGTAACCTTGAACAGAACAAGGGGACAGCCTCCCTGGAACGCCTGGTCCAGGCCAGGAGATTCTTTGCCATCGTCCAGGCTGAATCGCCGCTTGATAAAGCTTGACAGACTATCTCCAGCCATTGAAAGTCCACCCGCGGCAAATCCAGTGGCCAATGAAAAATCAAGGATATAGCCCAGGAGAGCTCCGGCCAGTACGCCAAGGGCAAATCCACCCATGGTTTTATGGGATCCAAGCAGCCGTCGGCCATCAGAGAAATAACGGCCAAGATCCATGGGGGTTCCAAGTGATCTGAATGCTGACAAACGGGGCATCAGTACAGCAGGGGTTGCATTGATAACAACAAGAAGCAGGAGGATCTTGACATGGAGGATCATCGGTATGGTGCCCTGTTTTAAAGTTGATTTTTGCCATTGTCCATTACCTTTGTCCCAGAGTCAAGGGCTCTATAATGTTTCATTGCCTCCTTGCCAATTGACTGGATTTCAGATAGATTTGAGATTAATCAAAGCAAGGAGATGAACCATGATCGAGCAGGATCGAAATCTGTACAGATATTTTCTAAAGGACAGTATCCGGAAAAAAATCAATTTTGCACTTACCGATCAGAACCAGAAGGTTCCAGCACCCCCGGTTCAAAAAAATGTCCCACCGGATGCCGCCTGTATTCGACTGCCTGGACCAGATCCCTTGTCTGGATCTGCACCCGGGGCATGGAACAAAATTCCCGGGGTGGATCTTACCCGCGCCGTGAAACAACGCAAAAGCCGCCGAACCTATGAACAAACGCCCCTTTCCCTGGTAGAGCTTGCCTATCTTTTATGGGCCACCCAGGGCGTCAGGGGAAAGCCGGTCCAGGGCCATGCTTACCGAACCGTTCCTTCTGCAGGGTGTCGCCACGCCCTTGAAACCTATCTTGCAGTGCTTAATGTAGAGGGGTTGATGCCGGGTATCTACCGTTATCTTCCCCTGACCCACGGGCTTGTCTTTGAGTCTAAACAAAAGGATCTTGACCTGAGAATGGTTGAGGCCTGCTTTGGCCAGCCCTATCCGGGAAAGGCGGCGGTTACATTTATCTGGGCGGCTGTTCCCTATAGGATGGAATGGCGCTATGGCCTTGCAGCCCACAAGGTTATTTTACTGGATGCTGGCCATGTGTGCCAGAATCTATATCTTGCCTGTGAAGCCATCAATGCCGGGACCTGTGCCATTGCGGCCTATAACCAGGAAGAGCTGGACGAACTTCTAGGCCTTGACGGCGAGGATGAGTTTGCCATATACCTGGCGCCGGTTGGAAAACTCAAACACGAACCAGCACGGCCGGAGCAGGGAACAGGCCCACGGCCACAATGAATGATGAAACCCCCTGACTGAATTGTTTTGGAAATGGTTTCACATGGGAAAAACACACAGAAACATATTAAAGGAGATTGTATGACCAAATCAGCTCAGACTTCTGGAACCCTGGATATCTTAAAGCAGGCCATCATGCTTGAAAGGCGGGGGTATGCGTTTTACAAAAAGGTGGCCGACGAGGCCAAAGACCCCGTTGTGCAGTCTTTTTTCAACGATCTTGCAAAGGAAGAGGTATCCCATATAACCCTTTTGTCAGCCCAGTTCAAGGCCTACAACAATACCGGCAGTTTTAAAATCGATCTTTTTGACAGTAAAGAGGAGAGCCAGGTCTCTGATGCTGTCCTTAACAAGGAAATGCAGAAGAAAATCTCAGCAGCTGGTTTTGAAGCCTCTGCCATTTCTGCAGCCATTGCCATGGAGCAGCGTGCGGTTGATCTTTACTCAAAACAGGCAGGGGTTGCAACGGATCCTGAGGAAAAGAAAGTGTATGCCTGGCTTGCCGCATTTGAACGGGAACACTTGAACAGCCTTATGGCGATTGACCGGGCCCTGCTTGATGATGTGTGGGAAGACAACCATTTCTGGCCGTTCTAAATGGTGACCATTCCTTATTATCCCATGTCGGTCAACGTAAACCTCGGGTTGAGACCCATGCTTCATCCCATGTTCAAGACCCTTTCCCAGGGGATTTCTGAATTCACCTTTGCAAATCTCTATCTATTCAGAAATAGTCATGGGTACACAGTTTCAATGGTTGAAACCGGCAGGGATCAATCCAATGAACCCCTGATTGTCATCACCGGAAAAGATGATGGACATCCTTTTTTCATGCTTCCCTTTGGCATTCCAGACCGAGAGGTTCTTGATCGTTTATTTCAAACCCACAGGGTGTTAAAATGCGTTTCCGTCACACAGGTGGACCACTTTGCCCATGGGGCCTTTAAGGTTGTTGAAGACCGAGATAACTTTGACTACCTTTATCTCCAGGCGAAACTTGCCAACCTTGACGGGCGTAAATATCACAAAAAAAGAAATCTGATCAAGGCCTTTGTACGGGATCACGAGTATGAAGGCCGGCCTCTTTTAGACGAATATATCCCCCATGCCCTTGAGGTTCTTGACCAATGGCGGGAAAACCGGGAGGATGACGGAGACTATATTGCGGCAAGGGAGGCCCTTGAAAAGTGCAACGATCTCCAGTTATGCGGAGGGGTGTACTACGTTGGTGGCCGGCCTGTGGCCTATTCCCTTGGTGAGGAGCTTGCCTGTGGCACAAGCTTTGTGGTCCATTTTGAAAAGGCAGTACCGGGCTACAAGGGACTGTGGCAATTTGTCAACCAGGCTTTTGCCTCAATCCTTACCGACTACTACACCACGGTCAATCGGGAGCAGGACCTGGGTAATGCGGGGCTGAGAAAGGCCAAAATGAGCTATCAGCCGTCTGGTTTTGTGAAGAAATACAGGGTAACGAGATCCATTGAACAAACTGGATAACTCAACTTTCGGATTTCAACTTTGATGATCGGAGTCAGGCTTGCGTTGTGCAAGCCTGACTCCATTTAACTAACGCACCGGTACCACCTCGAGCCAGTATCCGTCCGGATCATTGATAAAGTAGATGCCCATCTCCTTGTTCTCAAAGCAGATGCATCCCATCTCCTTGTGAAGGGCATGGGCCTTGTCAAAATCCGGGGTTTTAAATGCAATGTGGAACTCTTCATCCCCCAGGTTATAGGGGACCTTTTGTGACTTTATCCAGGTAAGTTCAAGCTTGTTGGCGGTTGATCCGTCCCCCAGAAAAACAATGATATAGGACCCGTCTTCAGCTGTTTTGCGTTTGACTTCTTTCAGACCAAGGGCCCTGTTGTAAAAGGCAAGGCTTTTTTCAAGGTCCAGCACGTTGATGTTGAAATGATCAATGGTAAATTTCATTCAGATTAGGAGCCTTATTTTAAGGCAGCCAAGGCTGCATCATAATCGGGTTCATGGGTGATGTCATCCACAAGCTGAGCATGGATGATTTTGCCCGCCTCATCCACAACAAAAACAGCCCTGGCAGCGAGTCCCTTGAGGGGGCCGTCGGTAATGAGCACCCCGTAATCGGTGGCAAATTCGGGGTTTCGAAACAGGGATGCGGTCAGGACATTTTCAATGCCCTCTGCACCGCAGAAACGTTTAAGGGCAAAGGGAAGATCAAAGGAGAGGCAGACCACCTTGGTATTGCCAATGGCTGAAGCCTTTTGGTTGAAGGTCCTGACACTTGTTGCGCAAACATCAGTGTCAATGCTTGGAAAAACATTAAGGACCACCTTTGTTCCTTTAAATGCGTCAAGGGTGGTCTCGGAAAGATCCTGGAGAACGGCTGTAAAGTTTTTCGCAGGAAGGCCTTTACCTGGAAAATCGCCTGCAAGAATAACATTGTTTCCTGCTAATTGGGTTTTGGCCATGGTAAATCTCCTTTATGTTTAAAGATGCGGATAACGATTCTGATTAACCGTCACGTCCATGACCTGTTACCTGCCCAGGTCATAACGGACAATGAATCGCCTCTGTTTTTAAATCTTCTGTGTGTGTACGATATAAATACAGCATAAAGCGGGCAGTTCGGTCAAGTTCCAGTATCTAAATATGATAATGACTTGACAGGTTTTTTCAAGGCAGATGGTAAATTTAAATTTCCCCGACATGGACTGTGATCATTTCCGTACCCAAGGATATTTGATGATACCGACCCCTGACATAGGATCTGTTTGCCGGGCGGTGGTATTGAATCTTGAAATCAAAATCATTCAACCGCGAATAAAACGAGTCATAAACCGTATCCTCGGTCTCAAGGTTCACCCAGCAGTTGTCTGCGAGATGAAATCTTTGAATGGCGTGGTGGGCGATCAAATAGAAGCAGGCAGCTGAAAGGTACCTGCTGTTGATTTCCCTGTAAATTTCCGGATAGAACTTAGACACGTATAGACTCTTTGAAAAAACAGAGTGGGATACAATCAGGTTGCGTGAAATTGTGGTTGAGTTTTCCTTGCTGTACAAAAAGTAACCCATGCAGGTGTCATCACTTGCTTCATAGGAAAGTGAAAATCGTTCAAGCAATTCCGGGATATGGGTCAACATGAAATTGTTTTTTTGCGCGTTCGCTACCAGGGGCATCATGACAGGGCCATCCTTTGGTTGTTTGTATATACCCATCAACATGATGTCTGGTATTGGCTCTGGCTATCAGCATTTACAATGTTTGTAAAGAAAAATCACTGCAGCTTTCCTAGGGGGCTTACTTTGCGTTTCACTATGCCTTGATTTCTTTTTATTTGGGATATAAGATGAGATCAAGAATTTTTTATATGTTCGTTTTTGATGCTTACCCCCTGTTGAATGTCACAGGTGTTCGATCAATAGAAAATTTCTTATAAAGGGTAGGGTACTTTTTTTAATGTTTTATGCTGGGAGAAAATAGACATGGGACAAACAAAATTTAAAATACTGCTGGCCTATGACGGTTCTGAACTTGCTCTGGATGCGGCTCGATACGTGGGTATGGTGTTTCCTCCTGACAAAACAGAGGTGGTTGCCTTTCACGTGGAGACCAAAATCCCCCGTTCGTTCTGGGAAATGGAAAAAGATCTGGATTTCAGGTTTAAAACCCCTGAAATAAGGGCAAGCATGACAGAGCGGTACAAGCTGGTAAAAGAGTGCATGGAAAAGGCCAGAAAAATCCTGGAGGGGTATGGCTATCCTCCAGAATCCATTGAAACAAAGATACACACCAAAGAGCAGGGGGTGGTGCGCGATATTGTTGAGGAGTCCCGTCAGGGATACGATGCCGTGGTGGTGGGTCGTAAGGGGTTTTCAAGGCTCAAGGATATCCTGCTTGGAACCGTGCCCATGAAACTTCTTGGAAAGATTAAAAGCATCCCTCTGATCGTTGTGGGCGGAATTCCCAAACATAAAAATGTGCTCATCGCCTTTGACGGAACCCGCGAGGTGGTTGAGGCTGTTCGCAGGATGAGTCGTCTCATCAGCAATAGAGGATATCAACTCCTACTCTGCCACGCCTCAAAAAACTCCGCTGATATGGACAAGCCCCTATCCCTGAAAAACGACCAGTTTTTCAAGCAGTCTGTGGAGTGTCTCACAAGTGCCGGTTTTACAGAAGGTCAACTGACCTGTGAACTCATTTCAAGCGAAGGGGACCTCACGGAAAACATTGTGAACAGGGCACGGGAGGGCGGATATGAAAGCATTCTTGTTGGACGACGCAACCTGACCTTCTTAAAACAGTTTTTCCATGGCAGGGTCGGCGACAAAATTTTCCAGGCCGCAGGGAACCAGGTCGTCTGGGTCGTGCAGTAGATACAGGGCGATCTTTGCTCCAACTAGAATCCCAAAATGAGCTTGACACCCGCTCCCATTGCTGGTAAGCAAATTATTTCTTTGTTAACCATAGCAACAGATTTAAATATCTGTGGAGCGATTAGAAATTATGGGTATTTTCGGTTCAAAAGAATTTCCTGGAACGGGAAGCTTTCCCCATGGAATTCATCCCCCGGGGAATAAATTTTATTCTGCTGGAGCTCAGGTCGAAGTCATAACCGTTCCAGACAAGGTAGTACTTCCGCTGTTACAGCACATTGGCGCCCCGTGTGAGCCCGTGGTTAAACCACGGCAAACCGTAGCCTGTGGAGAGATGGTGGGTGAAGGACAGGCCTTTGTTTCAGCCTCCCTTCACACGCCTGTTGCAGGCAAGGTTAAAAAGATAGGCGTGGTAACCCTTCCCAACGGCCGCCATCTTCCGGCCATTGAAATCAAAACCGAAGGCGAACAGCAACCCTGTAATGAACTCTGGGAAGAGATGACCAGCACAGACTGGTCACTTTCCACCATCCCTGACTACTCCCCCGACGAAATTGCACGTCTGATCCATGCTGCCGGTATTGTCGGCCTGGGAGGCGCTGCCTTTCCCACCCACGTCAAGGTGATGCCCAATGACAAACGGCTCATTGACTCCCTCCTTGTGAACGGGTGCGAGTGTGAGCCCTACCTCACCTGTGATTACCGTCTCATGAAAGAGGCTCCCCACGCCATTGTGGCAGGTGCCCTGCTGGCGGGTAGAGCCGTTTCTGCAAAGGAAATCTTTATCTGCATTGAGGACAACAAGCCAGAGGCCATCGAAGCCCTGGAGCTTGCCACCCGTAACACCGTTGTCCAGGTGGCCGTTGTCCGGACAAAATACCCCCAGGGCAGTGAAAAGCAGCTTGTAAAGGCAGTTCTGAATCTTGACGTTCCCCTTGGGGGACTGCCGTCGGATGTGGGTGTTGCCCTGAGTAACGTGGGCACCATGGCTGCGGTTGCAAGGGCTGTCATAAAAAAAGGCCCGTTGACCCACAGGATTGTTAGCGTCACCGGCGGTGGCATTGTCACCCCGAAAAACATCTTTACACCCATCGGGATCTCCATGGGTGAACTCATTGACTTTTGCGGCGGCCTGACCGAGGATGCGGCAAGAATCATTGCCGGGGGCCCCATGATGGGGTTTGCCTTTTCAGATCTGACAACCCCCGTGACAAAGGGAACCAGCGGCATAACCATTCTCACCCATGCCGAGACTGCAAGTGGAGAGGAGACGGCCTGTGTACGCTGTGGACGATGCGTTGAAGCCTGCCCCATGAATCTTGTCCCCACCCGGCTTGCCATGGCGGCCCGCTACAAGAATACAGCCCTTGCCCGCCAGTATAACATTAATGCCTGTTTTGAATGCGGCAGTTGCACCTATGTCTGTCCCGCCAACATCAAGCTTGTTCAGTTGATTCGCACGGGAAAGGCCCAGGTGGCGGCAGCCATGAAAAGATAAGGAGCCAGATAATTGTCAAATTTAAGTGAAACAGCGGAAAAGGTGGCCCAGGGACCTACCCTTAATGTGGCCCCCTCGCCCCACGTGGCTGACACGTCCTTTACCACCCGACGGATGATGACCGATGTGCTCATCGGGCTGACCCCCCTTGTGGCAATGTCCGTGTTCATGTTCAGGTGGCTGGCGGTCCAGCAGATTGCCGTCTGTGTTGTTGCCTGCCTTGCGTCCGAGGCGGTCTTTGTCTCCATGCGCGGGAAAAAAATTACCCTCAATGATTGTTCGGCTGCAGTCACCGGGCTGATCCTGGCCCTTTCCCTTCCTGCCACGGCCCCCTGGTATGTGGGCTGCCTTGCCTCGGTGGTTGCCATGGGCATCGGCAAAATCATTTTTGGCGGACTGGGCATGAACATTTTTAACCCTGCCATGGTCGGACGTGCCTTTGTCATGATCGCCTTTGCAAGCCTCATGGGGGCCGGTGCCTATGAGAACCCGGCATCTGCCATTGACGCCATATCCCAGGCAACCCCACTGACCGCCCTCAAGGGCAGCGGCATTTCCACCTCGATTTTTAATCTGTTTTTCGGGTTCACCAACGGCTCCCTTGGAGAGACCAGCGCCCTGGCCGCCCTCATCGGCGGTATCTTTTTATGCATAAGGCGCACTGCTTCCTGGGAAATTCCGGTGGGAGTCATTGCCTGTGTGGCCCTGCTTGCCGGCCTTGCAGACCTTTCAGCTGGAGCCAACGGACACCTGCTCCTTCACCACCTCTTTGGTGGTGCACTTTTGTTTGGCGCTTTTTTCATTGCAACGGATCCGGTCTCTTCTCCACTAACCCCCAGGGGTAAGTTTATTTTTGGTGCAGGTGTTGGCGCATTTATCATGATCATCCGGCTGTTCAGCGGATATCCAGAGGGTGTGATGTTTGCCATTCTCCTCATGAACGCCGTGACCCCCCTCATTAACCGATGGACCATACCTCGCCCCATGGGAGACGCCTGATATGAAATCTTTTTTTCAAACCAACCTTGGCCAGGCATGGCTTGTACTGCTTCTGGCCCTGATCTTTGGCTCTTCCCTTGCCGGGGTCCAGGCGGCCCTTGGTCCCCGGATTGAAGACAATAAACTCAAAGAAACCCTGGAAAAAGTCCCGGTGGTGATCCTTGGTCAGACGGCTGCTGACGATCTTGCAGCCAAGGGTGAACCCCTTACCATCACACCCAACACCGTTTCCATTGACAAAAACGGGATAACAAAATTCTACACCCTGTACCGGGCCGATTATGCCGACGGCACCACGGCAGGCTGGGTGGCAAAATCCTCAGGCCAGGGCTATGCTGACAAAATCGAACTGCTTGTCGGCATGGACGGGAATGCCCAGAAAGTCACCGGGCTTTTTATTCTTGACCAGAAAGAAACCCCGGGGCTTGGCAACAGGATCGTTGAGGATGAATGGCGGGCTCAGTTCAGTGGTCTGTCCACGGATACACCTTTTAAGGTGGTCAAGATCGGTAAGGGCGGAGTCAACGAGATTGATGCCATTTCCGGTGCCACCATTTCTTCAAGAAGCGTGACAAAATTAGTAAATCAGGCGGTTTCAGACCTGAAACCCCAGGTGGCTCAACTTAAAACTTCCGGAAAAAAGGGGGAGAAATAATGGCAGATCAACCCACCGCCTCCGAGCGGTTCCTGCAGGGTATCCTGCCGGAGAACCCCGTGTACCGCCAACTCCTGGGACTGTGTCCTACCCTGGCCGTTACCAATGGAATGAAACCGGCCATCACAATGGCCGTTTCTGTGGCCTTTGTACTTGTGTGCGCTAACGTGGTCATCAGTCTCATCCGGAACCTTTTAAAACCCCATTTGAGAATCGTTATTTTTACCCTGACCATTGCCACCTTTGTGACCATTGCCGACAGGGTACTTGCCGCCTATCTCTACCAGATGAGCAAAACCCTGGGGCCCTATATCCCCCTGATCATTGTAAACTGCATCATCATCTGCCGCTGCGAGGTGTGCGCCTCCAAACAGTCACCGTTCATTGCAGCATCGGACGCCCTGGGCCAGGCCATTGGATTTGGTCTTGCCCTTTCAAGCATTGCAGCAGTAAGGGAAATCCTCGGAACCGGCGGTCTGTTCGGCATCCAGCTTCTGCCGGCAGCCTGGCCTGACTGGGTCATCATGGTACTGCCTCCCGGGGCCTTTATCACCCTGGGACTGCTCCTTGGGTTTGTGAACTGGCTTGGCATGCGTAAATCTGGAGGAAGCATATGAACTACCTTGTGGATATTATTCTGATCGCACTGAGTGCAGCGCTGATCAACAACTTTGTACTATACTATTTTGTGGGTATTTGTCCGTTCATCGGCGTTTCAAGACGGGTGGACATGGCCTTTGGCATGGGATGCGCCGTTACCTTTGTCATAACCATTGCCGCCTTTTTAAGCTGGACCATCACCACCATGGTATTGATCCCGGGAGCGCCGCTCTCCTCGTTTGTCGCAGGTTTTTTTCTGTCCAAAGAGGCTGCCTCAACCATCGATTTAACGGTACTAAGCTACATTGTCTACATCTTTTCCATTGCCTCGTCGGTTCAGTTTGTTGAAATGTATGTGAGAAAGTTTTTTCCGATCCTGTACAAGTCCTTTGGTGTTTTTCTTCCGCTGATCACCACCAACTGCGCCATTCTCTTTGCCTGTCTGACCATTATGAGCAATGTTGTCGGCGTTGAAAACCCGGCGGATGCCTGGGACCTGTGGCATTCCCTTACCCTTGCTTTTTTTGGCGGGGTCGGCTTTACCATTGCCATTGTGATCATGTCCGGCATCAGGGAAGACCTTGAACTCTGTGACATTCCAGAGCCCTTTAAGGGTGCCGCCATCACCTTGGTGGTTGGTGGAATTCTGGCCCTATCCTTCATGGGATTTACCGGCGTTGATTCAGGCTTGAGAAAGGCCATGACCCCGGCCCAGGAGACGGCCATGGTGCTTCCCCTGGAGCCTGCCCAAACGGCTATGATTGAATTCAACCAGGGAGGAATGGATCAATGATTGAAATAACCATAGGTATTGCCGCCGGAACCATGCTCGGCATGGCGGTGATCATGTCATACATCCTTGGCTGGGCAAACAAGAAGTTCCATGTTGAGGTGGATGCAAGGGTTGAGGCTGTTATTGAGACCCTTCCCGGTGCCAACTGTGGCGGGTGCGGATATCTGGGTTGCAGCGAATATGCCGTAGCCATTGTAACGGACAATGCACCGGTGAACAAATGTCCCGTTGGTGGTGAAGCCTGTGCCCTTGCTGTTGGAGCAATTATGGGCGTTGAGGTGGGTGAAACCATCCCCCACCGGGCCGTTGTCCACTGCGGTGCCACCCTTGAAGATAGACTGGGCAGAACCGAGTACAAGGGTGAACGCCGATGTGCAGCAGCCACCCTTGTGGCAGGGGTGCAGGGATGCACCTTTGGCTGCCTCGGTTTTGGAGACTGTGTGGAGGCGTGCAAGTACGACGCTATTCATGTTGAGGACGGCCTTGCAGTTGTGAACTATGATCACTGCATCGGTTGTGGCGCCTGTGTCAAGGCCTGCCCCAGATCGATCATTACCATGGCCGATTTCCATGAACCTGAAATCCCCATGGTTCTTTGTTCCAACCGGGACAAGGGAAAGGATGTGACCCAGGTATGCAATAAGGGTTGCATCGGATGTAAGGCCTGTGTGAAAGTGTCGGAGCTGTTTACCATGAACAAGGATCTTGCCGTTGCAGACCATGACGCCTTTCGCAAGGAGCTTGCGGATAATGCCCTTGAAGCTGTTGAAAAATGTCCCAAAAAGTGCATCGGATTTATCGGGAAAAAAGCCGTATGAGTGATATACAACTCAAAATCGGTGAAGGGAAACGGAGACCTTGATCATCGTTTCAACCAATAAAAAGGTTTAAGGGACTCAGGCTTGCGTTGTTGACGCTTTTGTTGATTTTTGCGTTATTACAGAATGTTGTCAAAAGAACGATAACACAAGCCTGATTCCCATTGAATTATAAATACTGACATCGAAAGTTCAAACAGCTGCCCTGACCGCGTTACAATGTGAACCAACCAGGAGTTGTTAAAATGGGTTATTGATGCCAGGACAAGCATTAGGCTCATGATCAAAATAAAACCTCCCACATGGTGTGTCTTTTAAGCCGTCTTCTTCGTTGCCTTAATGGGCACATATTTCAATATGCTCCCATTAACGCGCCTTGAATACGACTTAAAATCCTACGCCATGTTTTGGAAGATTTTGTTCCGATCATGGCCCTTACGTTGACAATCCTGCACAAAAAGTAACCGATTCGACACGTCCGCAATAAACATCTTAATTATTAAGCAGTTACCCCTCTTATTCTTTACCTTGTGGCAAAACAGCAACATTCCAACACGGGTATTATCATCCAGTTTTTTTTCTTAGCATCTCCAAAAGAATCTATAATTTAAGCCACTTATCAAAACTTCATTCTGTATGGCATTTTTTTTGCTTCTGTATCTTTTAACAGCTGACGTTCCTCATGTATAATACCTAAACGAAGTTAAAACATCAAAGTTGAAGTCCGAAAGTTGAGTTCTTAAACGTTTTATCAGAAAAATAGACAGGAGGAATATACGATAATGGGTCATTCATCGCCGATAATAGAACAATATCAGAGAAAATTAGTCTCAGCAGAAAAAGCTGCTAGAATTGTAAAGCCTGGAGATTGGGTTGACTATGGCGCCTTTTGTGCAGCCCCGAGAACCCTTGACAAAGCCCTGGCCGATCGGGTGGATGAACTTGAAAATGTTAACATCAGGGCCGTTGCCTTTCCCGGAAAGGCTGCCGTGGCCCTTGCAGGAAGAACGAACAAAAAACTGATCTACAACAACTGGCATTTCAGCAGCGGATGTTAAGATGCGAATACTCTAACGCCTACCCCCAAAATCGTTCGCAAAATACTATAACGCTATGATTAGGGCAGCCCGCCGCGAATACCCCGCCAAATAGAAAATAAATCATACCCCGCTTACCCCGCCGCTTTTACGACAAAATCAATTTTTAGGGCTATATTTTCATCCAGATTTAAATTTGGAGAAAATATAATGGCAAAAAGTTCAAGTGGAAAACGCCCCTGCTGTATTTGCCGCAAATGGTTTAAGCCGGATGTCCGCCAAAAAGGACGACAGACAACATGTGGAAGGTCTGCCTGCAAAACTGAACAGCACCGAAGAAACTGTCAAAAATGGAACAAAAAAAACGGTGAATATTTTAAAAATAACTATCTGGGTAAAAAATTAGAAAAGATTGAGGAAGAATCTTCTAAGGAATTTAAATCCAGCATACCTCCCCATGAACACCCCCCGCCCAACTGCCTGGCAAAGCCCGTATTGCCATATGAAATTTTAGAAAACGAGTATGGAACAAGAAATATGATCGTCATCCAATATGTAGCTTGGCAGATTCTGAATCAGTCATACGATTCAAAAACTGCGTTCAGATAGGGGGGGGGTGTTTATGGATAAAAACCTCGACTAATCGAATCGGAGTTTCAAGACGCATCATAGACTTAACCAACTGTAATTCATTGATATCCCAACAAAGTAATCGACTTAGGGTTTTAAGACGCATCATTAACCTAAACCTCTGTAAATAAAGGAGATACGAACAGACTAATACATAAGGGTGTTTAAGACACAACAGACAAGGATGGGGCTATTATAGTAGTTTAAAAATAGGATTTTTACACCTTGCCTTGAGCTTAAGGCAAAGTGCCTTGATAACCCCGACAAATGTGAGGACTCATGCCAAAAAAATTTTCATCCCAAGAGTTGTTTGAATTAAGAAATTTTATCCCTGTGGAGATGTTGATAAGGGAGCAACTGGAAATGCCATCAAAAATCAGTGAAGGCTTTTTCCGTTTTCTGTGCCCGATCTGTAATGAATTCCAGACAGCCATAAACCCAGCCACCAACCTGGCCCGGTGCTTTCGATGTGAAAAAAACTTCAACACCATCGATCTTGTGATGACTGTTCAGAGAATCGGGTTTAAAGAGAGCGTTCTGTTCTTAAAACGCCTGATGGTCAAAGTTCCGAATCAGAACAAAGATGCCAGACAGGGGTTGCAAAATTTTATCGGAGGCATCGGCCAGACCATGCCGGGAGGATTAGGATAATGGAACAGGATCGGTTGACCCGTCTGGAGAATCTTATTGCCCGTAATCAGAGTCATTTCCATGAAATAGGCAAAGCTCTGAAAGAGATAAAAGATACCCGGCTGTATAAACTCAATCTTTTCAGTAGTTTTGAAACTTATGCCAGAGTGCGCTGGGATATGGGCAGAGCCCAAGCTTATCGCCTGATAGAATCCTATAAGGTTATCAACAATCTGTCTCCAATTGGAGACATTCTTCCCAACAATGAATCCCAGGTGCGCCCCCTGGCCCCATTGGATCCCATCGAACAGCGTAAAATATGGAAGGCATTTTTAAAAACCGCCATGGAGATAACCGCACCAAACATCAAACAGTTCATTGATTCCGCAAAAAAAAACGACACCGGCAGTAAAGACGAACCTGTGGATTTAACCGATCAGGTCAGCAAAGCCTATATGGATGCTGTTCAGGTAATGCTTGACCAGGTTCAACTGGCCCAACAGGATCACTGGCAAAAGACATCACGCCAGGCTGGGCTGCTGTGGAACCGGGTCATTCGGGAAAGAATCTTGTCAAAGGAGAACGACAATGGACACGGATAACCTGAAGGTCATACCTAATCTGACGCTTGATGACCGTTTCAATCTTCTGCTCCATAAAAAGATCATGAACAAAAAAGGCTCAGCCAAACGAGCAAGTAAAAAATATTACAAAGATCAATATCAAAAAACCGGCATTATTCCGGGGCCACTCCTACTTGTGGAAAAGAAAGTCATGGAAGGCCGCAAATGCAGTGGACGTCCCCGCTCTTTCTCCGAACAGGTCCGCAGACGTTTTATAGAAATGGTAAAAGAGTCGTGTGATCCATCAAGCCAACAGTTCATCTTTATTACCCATAAGGCAAGAACCATTAAAAATTATCACCACTGGCTTGAAAAAGAGTTCAAAAAGAGGATCTCCATCCATGCCCTCAGGCACTGTGTCTACCGTGAAAACCTCAAATCATATTTAAACAAACCAGATTTCGAGGACGATGTCCCGGTCCAAAACAGTTTTAAACCAGAGCCGGTGTTTGACCTGATTCAGATGGATGGCTGTGTTTTTAGATATTTTAAGATCAGAAACGACAAGGGTCATTGGCAAAAGCCCCAAGTCATAGAATTTTATGATACGGGCTCTCGTTATATGTTTATCCTGGATGCGTATTTTTCCGAAAGCAGTTGGAACTCCGTGAACCTGTTCACCAAATTTTTACTGGCCAGGCCATTTCCCCAAAAGAAGATTCGTATCCGGCCCGATAATGCCAAGGGTTTTTTGAATCTTAAGCGCCCCATCAACGACTTGAATTTGAAACATTCCACCCCGAACGGGTTTTATATGGAACCTGATTTCTCAAGGATACATGCTCCCAAGGATAAGGCCCACCTGGAATCATCCCACCGCAGCCTTCATAATTTTGAAATCCGAATCATCAAAGCGTTTGAAAAAAGGATCGTAAAGACAGAGCCCGGGTATATCTTCAAAAAAGGAAAACAAGAAAAAATCACCGTTACCCTCCTTGACATAAATTTGGATGAGTTAAAAACAAGCTCACTTATGGAGGAATATCGCCATGAACACAACTGCACACGCCACTATTTCTCTGAAAAAGGAAAAGTCAATGCCTGGGTGCCGGATAAAAAGCTTACAGACTTTTTTGAAACATTTACCAGCACACTGACCTTTTGTCCTGATCAGGTTAAGGAGCACATGAAATATGGATTTAGGAAAACAAAAGCCACGGTATCAAAGCAGAAGACCATCAGATTTGAAAATCAGGATTACTATGTGACCATGGGTGCAGACAAGTTCAGCTCCCATAAAAGTACACCCGTTCAGATATCCAGATACAATGACAAGCTTTTCCTTTTTGAGCCCAGGGAGGATGGTATTTTTTGGGGAGAAGCCCTTGCCCGGAAGCCCTTTGAAAAGCCGTTAAAAGTATTGACCATATTGCCGGAAAAAAATGAACTGGACCAGATCATCGACTTTTTGGAGCACAACAGCATGGTCGTCGATCGACCCCTCCTGATCAAAAATTATGAAAAAGGTCTTTCCATGCCCATGGCAAAGCAAATCCTTCAGCATAACCAGAAAAGATACACCACCTATATAAAAAAGATGCAGCAACCCACGAATATAAAAGGGGCAGTGCTGTTCAATGCTTTTATTCTCGATTGTGAAAGCCATTATCGAAGAATCCATGTGGCACCGTATGCGTTTTCTGGAGAAATATGACATGAAACGAAAAGAAGATTTTATAAATGACAAACGCCGCATTTCTTATCTGGGGGCCACATATAACCGAATCTATCGTAGGCAGAGCGTCTTGATCGAGGGTGATTATGGCGTGGGTAAAACCCGTTTCTTGAAATTGCTGCAACCGAAAAAACTTCATGCCGTCTGGGTGGAGTCACTGTTCAACATACATGAAACCCTGGCATCGATTTTAAAGAAGCTAAATTACGACACAATCGCCACCTACCGGCGAACCCCTCAATATTTGGAAATGATATGCAGTCTGTCCAACTGCTTTATTTTAATCGACGAGGCAAACGATCTTGATCCCCGGGTCTGGCCCTACCTCAAAAGGGTTATCGATGCCGGTGTTCCCATTGTATTTGCAGGATTACCAAAGGTGAGGACCTTTTTAACCCGCGAGCATCCAGACATCCTCAGCCGCTTGAAAACGCTTATTCTATACCCGATTGTGGTAGAAGATTTCATTGTCGAGTACAAGGATATTGAACAGGAGGCCATTGAACAGATTTATATGACGACCAAAGGCGATATGAGAAAATTCAGAGAAATTTGTACAGACTGCAGGGACAGAGCAAAGGAGTTGAAATACACCTTTGTTGACATCAATCTTGCCTTGGAATTTCTCTCTGATCTTCCTCCTCAATAACGAACATAAGGCACATGGAAAAATTTCACCAAGAAATAATGTGAGGCCAGAAAGGACTGATTTTGCTGTTCTAAAACTTTAGATCGTCCAGATTAGATACCTCGGACAAGATAATTAAATCAGGATAGACCATTACGCTTTTTTAGCGAATGGTCTATTTTTGTTTACAACTTCTCAAACTTCATTGACTGATTTTTGAAATACACATTCCGTGCAACACTGCTATAAAATAGCATTAACCTACTGTAAAAAATGATGTTTATTTGAAGCGTTAGAGTATTTTGCGAAAACACGATTAGGGCCAATGCTATGCAAGTAGCTGATTATAAATGTTATTGAGGCCTTTTTTATAAAAACAGGGCAGATAAAAAGCGTTAGAGTATTTGCATCTTATCAAGCGGAGATCGCAGTAGCCACGATCAGGATAACTGCTATTACATTCCCTTTATCTATAATGAAGGGCCAGGCCACTATTCTGGAAATCTTAAGACCGATGTCTGCATGCTTCAGACGACTCCCATGGATATACATGGCAGGTTTAATTTCGGGATTGCCAATTCTTTTCAACGGGCAATTATCAACAATGCTAAAACTGTCATCGTGGAGATAAACACCTCCCTGCCCACCTGTCTTGGTGGCATGAACGAATCTGTCCACATTTCAGATGTCGATTATGTGGTTGAAACAGACAATGAACCGATCATGACCATGGCGTCACCAATGATCACAGGGGTGGATAGAAAAGTTGCAAGGTTGATCGTTGAGGAAATTCGAAGCGGAGCATGTATTCAGCTGGGCATCGGCAGCTTGCCAAATGCAGTTGGCGCAATGATCGCACAGTCGGATCTGACAGATCTCGGGGTTCACACGGAAATGCTGGCCGATTCCTATCTTGAGATGTTTGAAGCCGGCAAGATCACCAACCACAAAAAGGCTCTGGATACGGGGAAATTTGTATACACCTTTGCCCTGGGCAGCCAGCGGCTCTACGACTTCATCGACAACAATCCTGGCTGTGCAAGCTGTTCCGTTGACTACACCAACAGCCTGCGCAATATTTCGGCCAACGACAATGTGATTTCCATCAACAATGCCATTGAGGTGGATCTTTACGGACAGGTATCGTCTGAATCTGCCGGATACAGGCAGATTACGGGGACCGGCGGACAATTTGACTTTGCCTATGGTGCCTACCATTCCAAGGGCGGTAAATCCTTTATTTGTCTTTCTTCCACCATCATAGACAATACAGGAAAACTTCAATCACGAATCCGCCCTGTATTTGATCCCGGCAGCATTGTCACACTGCCAAGAACCATTACCCACTATGTGGTCACGGAATACGGCAGGGTCTGCCTAAAGGGAAAATCCACCTGGGAAAGGGCCGAAGCCCTGATCAGCATTGCCCACCCCGCTTTCAGGGATGAGCTGATCAAAGCGGCTGAACATATGAAAATCTGGAACAAGGGAAACAGCGAAAATAAAATCTGTACAGCCGCCTGACACACCCCCCTGCATTGGGCAGAGGCTTTAGCACAAAAGATCGGCTGCAAAAAATTTTCCACAGCCGATCTTTTTTTTATCTGCTTGATTTCTCTCTTACACCCAAAAACGTGTTATAGGCTGTAGACGTCATTGCCCTTTATGACATTGATGCTGTTGCGCGAGAGAATTTCAATGGCCTTGTCAATGTTGTCGAATCTGAAAATCATGATGGCGTTTTTACCATGGGGGTTGGCAAAGGCGTACATATACTCCACATTGACACCCTCCCTGGTGAGGGGATCAAGGACTTGGTTGAGCCCACCGGGATTGTCGTCAACCTCAACGGCAATGACATCGGTTTTTCCGACAGTGAACCCTTCTTGCTTAAGGGCTTTCTCAGCCTTTTCGTTATCGTTGACAATCAACCTCAGAATGCCGAAATCCGTGGTGTCAGCAAGTGAGAGAGCCCGAATATTAACGTTTGCATCCCTCAGGGTTGCGGTTACCTCTGCAAGGCGTCCTGCCTTGTTCTCAAGAAATATGGATATCTGCTCGGCTCGCATATAATTTGCCTCCTTTCTGGTAATTTATGAAAATATTAACTGTTTGCCGGCCATGCCGGTCATATTTTTCGGTTGTCAATAACCCTGACGGCCTTACCCTGACTACGCTCAATGGTTTTGGGTTCAACAAGCCTGACCTTGGCGGAAACCCCCAGGTATTCCTTGATGTCTTTGGAAATTTTGCCTTCCATGATCTGAAGGTTCTTGATCGCATCGGAGAAAATCCGGTCGCTGACCTCAACCCTAACCGTTAGAGTATCAAGATTACCGGATCTGTCAACAACAAGCTGGTAATGGGGGAGGATATTTTCGTTTTTCATGAGAACGTCTTCGATCTGGGAAGGGAAGACGTTTACGCCCCTGATAATGAGCATGTCATCGGTCCTGCCGGACACCTTTTTCATGCGCACATGGGTTCGACCGCAAATACAGGGTTCCGGGTTCAAAGAGGAGATGTCCCGGGTTCTGTATCGGATAATGGGAAAGGCTTCTTTTGTGATGGACGTAAACACAAGTTCGCCGGTTTCGCCGTAGGGGAGAACCTCACCGGTTTCTGGGTTAATGATTTCGGGGATAAAGTGATCCTCAAAGATGTGGAGTCCTTTTTGGGCCTGGATGCATTCGATGCTCACCCCGGGCCCCATAATTTCGGAAAGACCATAGATGTCCATGGCCTTAAGGCCCAGCTTTGATTCGATCTCCGTTCGCATGGTTTCAGACCAGGGCTCGGCACCAAAGATACCGGCCTTAAAACTCAGATCTTTAAACGAGACGCCCATCTCCTCGGCAACCTCTGCAAGGTGAAGGATGTAGGAGGGAGTACCCGTGAGAATGGTGGGCTTAAAATCACGCATGATGATCACCTGGCGCTTTGTGTTGCCGCCCGACACTGGAATGACCGAAGCCCCCAGGCGCTCGGCCCCATAGTGAACCCCGAGGCCACCTGTAAAGAGTCCATAGCCATAGGCATTGTGGAGGATATCATGGCTTGTGGCGCCGCCTGCTGCAAGACACCTTGCCATGAGTTCTGCCCAGGTATCAATGTCTCTCCGGGTGTACCCAACAACGGTGGGGCTTCCCGTGGTGCCTGAACTTGCATGAATGCGGATCACATTTTCCATGGGAACGGCAAACATGCCATAGGGATAGTTGTCCCTGAGATCCTGTTTTGTGGTAAAAGGGATACGCTTAAGATCATCAAGAGTCTTGATATCAGAGGGTGTTATGCCGGCCTTTTTGAAACTGTCACGGTAGAATGGAACCGTTGCATTGACCCGTTCCAGGGTGGTTTTAAGTCGTGAAAGCTGGATGGCCTTCAGGGCCTCCCTTGGCATTGTTTCAAAATCCATGTTGAAAATCGGCATCAGAAAAATCTCCTTTGGCAGTGATACTGTTGTTTAAAAAAATAAAAAAGGGCACAAGGGTTTCACCCCTGGCCCTTAAAATTATAAAACCATGGGTTTCGTTTGTGATTAAGTCCACCCATGGTTTTTATTTTTAGATTATGGTCTGGTTCTTTACACAATCCTTCCATGGGCAGACTTGATAAATCGAAAGCCTGCCTTAAAGAAAAATATAAAATCGAACCTGTTTTCCATTAACAAAATCCTTTCAAAAAAAGTAATTTGTATTCCCTACCGGGAATGGGTCTCTGTGTCAAGGGAAAATAATCATTTAACCATACTATAGGAACTTGGCCTTACGTTTTTCAAGAAAAGCCTGGGTACCTTCCTTTGCATCCGGGCTTGCCAGGCAGAGGGCAAAAGCATTGGCTTCGATTTTTAAGCCGGTTTCAAGGTCAGTTGACAATCCGCTGTTTATGGACTCTTTGGCCGCTTGAATGCAAACCCGGCCCTTGAGGGCCATGGCTTTGGCTGTTTTCATGACTGTTTCCATGAGCGCTTCAGGTGCACACACCTGGTTGACAAGGCCATAGGTCAGGGCGTCTGATGCAGGAAATGTCCTGCCCGTGTAGATGAGCTCTTTTGCCCTGTTGGGACCTACAACCCTTGCCAGGCGCTGGGTACCACCAAAACCGGGAATGATGCCGAGTGTAATTTCCGGAAGTCCAAATACCGCCTTTTCTGAGGCATAGATAAAGTCGCAGGCAAGGGCCACCTCCGTACCGCCGCCAAGGGCAAATCCGTTAACTGCAGCAATGACCGGGATGGGCAGTGCTGCAAGGCGTGCAAAAGTCTTGTGGCCAAGGGTGGAAAACTTTTTGGCACCCAGGGAGTCAAGCTTGGTAATCTCTGAGATATCGGCACCTGCCACAAAGGCTTTATCGCCGGCACCTGTAAGGACAAGCGCCCTTACACCTGGGTCTTGTTCTATCAAGTCAAGGACGGCGTCCATTTCCTGGACCAGTTCATGGTTCAATGCGTTCAGGGCCTTGGGTCTGTTAAAGGTCAAAAGGCCAATGGTGTCGGAAATGTCAAAATTCAAGTGTTTGAATGTCATGATCTACTCCTTTACGCAATAGGTTAGTACTACAAAGTTTGGGGATTGGTTGCCTTTATGTATTGCTCGACCCCGTCAATAATGGCATCGCACAGGTGATCCTGGAAGGATGCAGAGACAAGGCGCTTGCATTCGGTCTTGTTGCTCAAGAAAGCGGCCTCCACGAGAATGGACGGCATTCTGGCACCGAGAAGCACATAGAATGGCGCCTGCTTGACCCCGAGGTTTCTGATATTGGAATACTTTTTTTCAAGTCCTGTGCACATGGACGCCTGAACCTTTGTGGCAAGGCGGCTTGACTCGTTGACTTTTGCGTTCTTCATCAGGTCGTTGAGAATGGATTCAAGGTCACTGATGTTTTTACGGCTGGTTGCATTTTCCCTTGCCGCCATGGTAATGGACTCATCGTCCGTGGCAAGGTTGAGAAAATAGGTCTCCATGCCCGTGAGTTTCTTGTTCTTGGCAGCATTACAGTGAAGGGAGATGAACAGATCTGCATTTTGGGTGTTGGCTATGGCGGTCCGCTCTTCAAGGGTGAGGTAGGTGTCGGTTGATCGGGTAAGGGTGACATCGCATTGCAGACGGTCTCGCATGCGTGCAGCCAGGCGCTTGGAAATTTTAAGCACCACGTCCTTTTCCCAGACATCCTTGAGATAACCCGGGGCACCGGGGTCCTTGCCCCCATGGCCCGGATCAATAACAATTTTCCTAACGCCAAGGACCAGCTGTTTTGTAATGGACGAACTATGGATATTATCCGTTGTCACAAGGGGAGTGGCGGTTTGGGCGACAGGAGTCCTGTCGCTGCTGGCAGCCTTTGACCACACATCAATGACAAGCCGGAACGGATCATTGAGGGAAAAAACCTTGTAGTTGTCAAAGGATTTGATGTCAATGACCACCCGTACCGAATGGGGGGTATGCTGACCTGCTCTAGCCTGGATCAAAAGATCATCGTTGATGGCCGTGTGCTTTGGTACTCCTTTGCCAAGCCTTGTACCTTCAAGGTCAATATAGAGGCGCTGGGGCTTTTTGAGGGCAGGATCCCTTTTGAGCAGATTATGGACAAAGGGCCTGTTTGCATCTGCATCAATGACCACACGGGTGTATTCGGGATTTGACCAGAATCGAAGACCTGTCACCCGGCTGTCCGTTGAATTGGAAACTGGAGCAGCAGGTTCAGGAACGGGTTCAGGTTTCGGCTCAGGTTTTGGTTCGGGTTTCGGTTTTATCCTGGGGGGCGGAAGGGCAATTACAGTGACAGGGGTATTGTGACTCTTGATTGTGCGCTTTTTAAGGGAGGTTTTTTGTTGGGGTCGCTCTTTTTTACTCTCCTGAACCGCAATCAGTTTTAAAAGATGAACAGCTTTGTCTTTGTAAGCGCTTTTGGGATAGTGCCCCTGAATCCGGTTAAGCAGATCAACGGCCTCTGTTTTGTCATTTTTATTCGAGGATCGCTGGCTGAGATCAAGGTAAAGCTGGGCGCTTCGGTACATTCCGGCGGCAGCCCAGGGGCTTTCTGGATGGTCTGAATACACCCGTTGATAGCTTGCAATACAGTTGACCCAGGCCTTTCGAGATTTCAGGTTGTCAGGGTCTTTTTTTAATTCTAAAAAACATCTGTCTGCAGAAATGTACTGCTGCTGGGGCGTCAGGGATGCACAGGAGCATGGAACCATTACCCCTAAAAAAATGAGAACAAAAAGGCCGGTGATGGTTGAACGAAGCGTCTCCATGGTCTTAAATCATCGCCTTTGATCTGATTTTCTGTTTGAGTTCATGGATTAAGTTCAGGGCATCAATGGGTGTCATGGTGGAAATATCGGTCTGGTCAAGTACCTTGATGATCTCGTCGTAGTCGTGGCCTGCAAACAGATCCATCTGCTGCTGCCTGGACCCTGACCTGGCGGAATGGTTGTTTTTTGTCTGTTTTTTGACCTGTTTTTTGTCCTGGGTCACCACCTGATCCGGTGATTGTTCAATGGAGGCAAGGATCTGTTTTGCCTTTGTAATCACGGCATCTGGAACACCTGCCAGGCGTGCCACCTGGATGCCATAGCTCTTGTTGGTACCCCCCGGGACCAGACGGCGCAGAAAAATGATATTGTCGTTGAACTCCTTGACGGCAATGTTGAAGTTTTTGACCCGGGGTTTGAGCTTTTCAAGGCGTGTCAACTCGTGGTAATGGGTGGCAAAAAGGGTTTTGACCCCCTTGCCGTCAAGATCGTGGAGATACTCGGCAACGGCCCAGGCAATGCTCATGCCATCAAAGGTTGAGGTTCCCCTGCCGATCTCGTCAAGGATTACAAGGCTGTTTTCTTTGGCGTTGTTGACAATGTTGGCCGTCTCCTCCATCTCAACCATGAAAGTACTTTGGCCAAGGGAGAGGTTGTCGAGGGCGCCGACCCGGGTAAAGATACGGTCGATGATGCAAAGGTCTGCCCGGGCTGCCGGCACAAATGAACCCATCTGGGCCATGAGGGAGATCAGTGCCACCTGGCGAAGCACGGTGGATTTTCCGGCCATATTCGGCCCTGTGATGATCTGGACCTGGTCACTTGTGTTGTCAAGCCGGATGGAGTTGGGAATGTATCGTTCACCAACCACCATTTTTTCAACCACAGGATGGCGGCCATCCTCAATGTCAAGGACCTGATCTTTATTGAGGGCAGGGCGTGTGTAGTTGTTCTCCTCGGCTGTGGTGGCAAGGGCCAGCACCACATCCACCTCTGCCAGGAACTGGGCTATCTTAAATATGGAAGGGGTTCGTTGAACAATGCTTTCCCTGACCTTGCAGAACAGGGCGTACTCAAGTGATGACCGTCTCTCCTGGGCATTAAGGACCTTGGATTCAACCTCCTTGAGTTCGTCCGTGATGAACCGTTCTGCATTGACCAGTGTCTGTTTTCGGATGTAATGGTCCGGCACCTGCTGGGACTGAATTTTGGAAACTTCGATAAAATACCCGAACACTTTGTTAAATTTGATTTTTAATGAGCTTAACCCGGTCTTTTCTTTTTCTTTGGCGCCGGTTTTTGCGATCCATGATCGGCCGTTTCTGGCAATCTCCAGGATCTCGTCAAGCTCAGGGCTATACCCGTCACAGATAATCCCGCCCTCATTAAGTGCCAGGGGAGCATCTTCCCGGATGGTCTGGTTAATCAGATCAGCCAGTTCAAACAGTTCGGTGGAAACTTTTTCCCTGTCTTCAATGCCATGGCCCTGGAGCAGGGAAGCTGAAAGCTGGTTTAAGTCCTTGAACAAAAGGGGCAGTTTGTAAAGGGAAATCTTGAGAGCTGTAAGGTCCCTAGGGTTTGCATGGCCCATGGAAATTTTGCTGCCCAGGCGCTCAAGGTCGTACACGTCTTTAAGGTGAGTTCTGAGACTGTTGCGAATGCCGGGGTTTTCCTTTGCTTCAGCAACGGCATCCAGCCGGGCCTCTATCCCGTCCATGCTGATCAGGGGGTAGCGTATCCAGGCTTTGAGCAACCGGCCGCCCATGGCCGTTATGGTGCAGTCAAGGACGCTGATCAGGCTTCCTTTTTTGTCGGAGGTCTGGATGTTCTTTAAAAGTTCAAGGTTCCGGCACGATCGATCGTCAATGATGAGATAGGTGTTGAGTTCATACCGTTCAAGGGTGAGGACATGGTCTGTCTCCCTGAGCTGGGTTTCCTGTACATAGGATAAAATGGCGCCGGCAGCGGCTGTTCCTGCCGTAAGATCCTCGCATCCAAACCCCTCAAGGCTCCTGGTTCGAAATTTTTCCTTAAGCCTTTCCCGGGCCGAATCAAGCTTGAAGTTTTCATTGCCGACATAGGAGATCTGAATAGTTTCAAAGGCCTTGATCAGCTGACTGTAGGTGGGGTCTCCCTTAAATGAGGCAGGTAAAAGAAGTTCCTTTGCATCAATTCTGAGGGCTTCGTCAACAAGGGAGAGGGGAACTTTGCCGTTGACGGCGACCGTTTGCGTTGTCCTGAACATACCCGTTGAGATATCCATGCAGGCAAGTCCGGCAGCTCCCTGACAGATGCACAGGGCAGCAAGGAAATTGTTGGATTTTTTATCCAGAAGATCTTCGTTGAGAATCATGCCCGGGGTGATCACCCGGACCACCTCCCGTTTGACAATTCCCTGGGCAGACCTGGGGTCTTCCATCTGCTCGCACACGGCAACCTTTAAACCGCTTTCAATCAGTTTCGCAATGTAGACGTCAGCTGCTCGATGGGGAACCCCGCACATGGGAATGGGGTCCTCCTGGGTCTTGTTCCTTGAGGTGAGTGCAATCTCAAGAACAGGGGCTGCTTTTAAAGCATCGTCAAGGAACATTTCATAAAAATCCCCCATTCGGTAGAAGAGGATAGTATCCGGGTACCTCTTTTTGATTGAGAGGTATTGTTCCATCATGGGGGTTTCTTTTTTAACGGTCATGGCAAACAACGCTTGAAATTATGCCGTCTCCTTTTTTGTCTCAATCACAATCGCCTCTTTCTCTTGCTCTTCCCCCTCTGGTTCCGGTTCCAGCGCATCTTCCCGATTGTAGGGGTCATTCTTGTATTTCTCGAGATCTTTTTTCAGTGAAGCTATCTTTTCAAGATGGGTTTCAATGGTCGCGTTAAGGGATTTAATGGCCTTTTTGGATTTAAGCTTTGCAGACACGCCATAAAAACCTGCCACCAGAAAACCCAACAGCATAAACACACCGTAATAGACAATGTTCTGGACTGCAGGGGCTGTCCAATGCCAGGTTTCAATGCCAAGACTTAAGGAGAGGGCCTGAAAGGCAAAGAAGTACTCCCGGTTCTGGTAGACGATGAGCCCGGCAAATACAAGTATAATGAATCCCAAAAACAGTTTGATTTTTTTCATGAGCAATCTCCATTCTATTCATTGACAAATTTCTAAGTTAAAATGCATTGGGATCATAGATCAAATTTTTCTTTTTTTCAATTACTCTTTTCATTCCATGCTAAACCATGGGGTTGAACAATTTCACCATTTCAGGGTCTGGCTCTCCCATGACCTGCCAGGTGATCTTTGGGTCGGGTATCTGTTGTGCAATTTCCATGAGGGAAATATGAAGATGACAATGTATTCCCGACTTTTTTCCGGTGGTGTCTGCAATCGTGCCGACAATATCACCCGGGTCAACCTTTTTCCCAGGAGAAATTGTGCCAGGCACTTTTAGATGGGAGTAGACACTCACCTGTCTTGATTGTTTGTTTGAGCAATGCCTTACAATCACTGATCGGCCCAGGAAATCGTCACACACATTAATGACCGTGCCGCTGGCCATAACCGGAACCCGGGCTGAGGAGTCCAGCCATTCCCGGTTGCCGGATCGATTCTTAAATATCCCGATATCCAGGCCTTCGTGGGTGGCGTGGCGGGTACCAAAATCCGCCCACCATTTTCTCCTGCTTAAGAAAAGCATGCCCTGGTAAAAAAACCATTGCCCGGAATCTGAAACAGGTAGGTGGTTGATCCGGACAATGGTGTCAAGGTAAACAGTAATGGGTGGTAATTTCATTGGTTTTTACTGCGCCCTGAGGACAATTTTATGGGCCATGAGATTGATGTCTTCAATGGTTCCATCAACTTCTTGACTATCTCCCAGAAGGCCTCTCAGGAGAAAACGATTTTCACCGCAGGGGGTTATTGCTGCAACATTTTCCATGACAAGGGTTTCGGTCCCATTGTTCTTGATATATACATTGGATTCACACATGATCTTCTCCTTTTTTTACCGGTTTTTTACCGGTTTATAAATGAACCATCTCTATCCGGGGTTGGTGGTTCGTGTCATAATCAATAATCGCGCCGCTGGTTTCCCGGCTCAGGGCGCAGTTTACCACAAGGGTCTGCCCAAGAGAACTGAAACCTGCGTCCTCGTGGATGTGCCCGCATAGCACCATCCTGGGAGAACGATGGCGAATGAGGTTTAAAAGTCCCCTGGAGCCTGCATGGAAACGACCTCCCACACGGTCCTGGGTGCCAAGGGGCGGGGGATGGGCCACCACAATTGTGTTTTTTGAAACAAGGGGTGCTATAATTTTAAGTAGATGGTTTTCCCGCAGACAGATTCTTGACCGAAAGGGAAGGGGAATGGTGCCGCCGATACCGGTAAAGTTGACTGTTCCCATGGAAACGGTTGCCATATGAAGGGATCTCATGCCGGGTGTGTTGTTGATGAGTCCATCAATGCGGGAACGATCGGAGTTCCCACGGATGCACAGCATGGGAACCGCCATGGCTGCAAGTTTGCGAACCACGGGTCCTGCACCGGTGAAATTGGTGATATCACCGGCCACAACCACAACATCGGGTTGAAGTCGTTCAATGGCTGTTCCTACCCGCTCCAGTCGCTCGGCCTTGCCGTGGATGTCTGCAACCGCATAAATTTTCATGAAAGGTCTCCTTTAAAGGCGAACAAGTTCCAGGTCTCCCCAGGCGCCCATGGTTCGCCCCTTGATGATGATGATACCGGTGACTCCGGGAATCTTAACACCCCTGTCAATTGCCACCTGAACGTCAGAGGCTGTTTGAACCAGATTTCCAAGGGCTGTGGCCGCTGCATCGGCAAGGGCACAGGACGGTGAGAGAACGGTTACGGCATCTGCTTGTCCAAAACTTGTTGAATGGCCAAGGGTTCCAGATGAGGTGCAAAGGGCCGTGGGAACACCCCTGTCCTGGATGCGAACCCCTGTTCGCATGCTCAAGGGAGAATCGCCGGCATAAATGCTGAACACAACCTCTTTTTCAAGCTTCATGAAAATATCTCCCCCATTTTCAACAATAACTTCAGGAGAGTCGTCCAGGAGCACCCTGCCGGTAAACTCAGCAACAGCACCTGCAACCGCAGCCATGGGGCCCACATTGGCCAGGGTTGCAGCTTGGATCATCTCCATTGCAATGGTGGGTGTGGGAAATTTTGCCTTGACCGGTACAAGGGAGGTTAAAAACAACGGGTCTGTTTGAATGTAGGATTCGATCATCTGCCGTGCCCGCAGAACCGCCCGGACAGCTATTTCAGCAAGATCCGTTCCAGCCTGGATGTGGAGATCCGTCTCCTTAACTGTTGCCTTGAACGATACAAGCCCTTTTCTGTTTGACAGGTTTCGATAGGTCCGGTTCTGGAACATGGGGGTCATCTCTCAATGGCGACGGGCTGCATGGCAGCGGGTGCCTGGCGAATGAAAAAAGAATCGGTCATTCCGGCTATGAAATCTCTGACAATCTCGACGTTCGAATGGGTGGCCAGGTAACCATGGCCAAGGCCGTCATAAAAATGTCTCAGAGCAGGCAGGGTTGGATTATTGGTCTCAAGGTCGTTAAGGTAGGTCTCAAAAAGATAGAGATAAATCTGCTTGACTGGTTTGAGGTGTTCCTTGATATCCGTATCCGAGTAGATCCTGGCGTAGTTGAAAGCCTTTAACTGCCTGAGGGCCTCTGAAACCTCCTGGGTAAAGGCAAGAAAGGGTTCACCAAAGCTGTTTGAGATCAGGTCTGTCACCAGGTTAAATACAATGGTGCCGTTGGTATCACCCAGTACCTTTCTGGACAATCCGGGCAGTTCCTTCCTCGTTATCATGCCCAGGCGTATGGCATCTTCCATATCCCGGCCCACATAGGCAATGGTATCGGCGATTCGTACGACACACCCTTCCAGGGTCATGGGAATGGGATCTGGCCGTTCAATGGTTTTCATCTGGACAAGGGTTTTGTCAAATCCTGTGAAATCTTTTTTACGCTCGGGTTTAAGATCGGCCGAGTGGACTTCACCGTTGTGGCACAGGATGGCGTCAAGGGTCTGGAGGGTAAGGTTCCACCCCCTGCCGTTGCGCTCAAGCTGTTCAAGAAACTGAATACTCTGCAGGTTGTGGTGAAAGTAGCCGGCTCTATTGTCAAAACAAAGTTTTGAGAGCATCTGCTCACCGTCATGGCCAAAGGGCGGGTGGCCAAGATCATGGCCAAGACTTGCCGCTTCGATCAGGTCCTCGTTGAGCCCGAGATAACGACCAATGGTTCTTGCTATCCTTGACACCAGCTGGACATGGAGAACCCGATGGGTAAGATGATCATTTTTTATAAGGGAAAACACCTGGGTCTTGTCGATGTACCGGGTGTAGGCAAGGGAGTTAAGAATGCGATCCGCATCAAGGCTGAACGACTGGCGATAGACCTTGTCTGAACGTTGTTCAGGGGATCTGCGCAGGGCATCTGCGCTAAACGAGGCCAGGGGGGATAAAAATTTCCTTTCACGCTTGTCAAGGAGATCTTTCATCCACCCCGGTTTTGTGTCAGTTGGTTTCAATCAGCCTCGGTTTAAAGCTGTTTGGTGATATTTTCAACCACGGTTTCAAACGCCTTGGAAAAAGGGGATCCCTGATCGTTCATGACAAGGGGAACACCTGCATCCCCGGATTTGACGACTTCAATGTCAAAGGGAATTGATCCAAGAAAATTCAAGCCTTCTTTGTCGGCAGTCACCTTTCCACCGCCGCTCTTAAAAAGCTCTATGGTTTCGTTGCAGTGGGGACATTTAAACGGCCCCATGTTTTCCACAAGGCCCAGCACCTGCATCTTTACCGTACGGCAAAATGAGATGGATTTTCTCACGTCTGCCAGTGCCACCTCCTGGGGGGTGGTAACAACAACGGCCTTGGCGTCCTTGATGGTCTGAACCACGGTCAGGGGTTCGTCACCCGTGCCTGGAGGGGCATCAATGATGAGAAAATCAAGATCGCCCCAGTCCACTGAGCCGACAAACTGTTTGATCATTCCGGTTTTGGCAGGGCCTCTCCAGATGATGGCCTGGTCCTTGTCCTGCATCAAGGCCTGGATGGAGACGACCTCCAGGTTTTCCCCTATTTTTTTGGGAAGCAGAAGCTTGTTTGGAGAAATATCCAGCAGCTCTGTCATTCCAAACATCTGGGCGATGGAGGGGCCATGGAGATCCACATCCATGAGACCTGTCTTAAATCCTTTCTTGGCAAGGCTTGCTGCAAGGTTGGCAGATACGCTGCTTTTGCCAACGCCGCCTTTACCGCTCAGGACAAAGATTTTATTCTTGATCTTTGAAAGGGAGGTTTTGATCATCTCTTCCTGCTGATCTTCCTGGGATTTTTGTTTTTGCTGGGAAGGGCATCCCCCGCCTTTTTTGGCCTTGTCCATGTTGTCGTAAAGCATAATATCTTACCTCTCCGGTGGTTTAGGGTTATAAACAATAACCCCATGATAATTACCATTATTCAGTTTCTGTCAAGGCAAATACCGATGCTTTTACCGGAAGATCCGGGTAAAAATTGTTGATTTGAAGGGTCATGGTTCTACCGGAAGGATCTTTGACAAGGGTTGTCCCGGGAACAAGATAGGATCCAAAGGATTTAAATTCTGATCGATTAACCTGGTATACAAGATTTCCGTCCCGTCCCACAACTTCATATTCAACGACCTGATCATTGGTATCAAATTGAACCCTTCCAATGATTCCCCTCCATTTTCGTGACAATAAAAGCTTTGCTGCAAAGGGTTTTATGGTGGTTGACAGGCGTTCCTGGTCAAAGGGTTCCAGGGGAAGTTTTCCAGATAAAAGGGAGATGATCTCCCGGATGTGAATCGGCAAATCCACCATGGATTTCAACGAAGGGTTAGGAGCCTTGACGGTATGGCGCTGGTGTCTACCCGTGTGGGAGATGAAGGTAACCTTTTCTCCGTCTGCAACAATGGTTTCAACGGGAATGCCGGTTTCAAGGATGGTAAGGCGGATTTTGTCGGGTACCAGGGCGGCCCAGGCGATCTTAAACCGCTGCCTTGTGCTGCCGTTGACAAGGATGATAATGCCAGTCCCTTTGACCGTTTCAAGCCCCTGGTTAAGGGTCCTGACCTCCTGGGCAAGGCGTGCCGCCCTGGGATCTTCCTCCCTTGCTTTGCCGGTCATGATACCGGCACATCCTGAAACAAGGAAAACCATGGTACTCACCAGGAGAACGAAAAAAATAGACTGTCTATCTCGGCCCATTCAACTGCTCTTCCATATTACGAATTTTGGCGTCCAGGTCAGGCATGGCGGTCTTTGACTTTGACCTGGCCTTTTTATAAGCTTCAAGGGCTTTTTCCAGGCGGTTGTCCTTTTGATAGGCGTCCCCCAGATGCTCAATGATAACTGGATCACCCTGGGTCAGTTGAACGGCCTTTTCAAGAACGGAAACTGCCTCTGCGAACTGCGCCTTCTTGTAATAGACCCAGCCAAGGCTGTCGGTGATAAACCCATCATCGGGTTTAAGGCTCAAGGCCTTCAGGATAAGTGATTTTGCAACATCCAGGTTTTCACCAAGATCTGCATAGGTGTAACCAAGGTAGTTAAGGGCGTTTGCGTTGTCTGGATCAAGTTCAATTGCCCGTTTCATGGACTGGATGCAGGCCTGCTTTTGCCCAAACTTATCCTGGACAACCCCCAGCCTGAAAAAAAGGTCCACGGCGTCTGGATAAAGATTGATTCCCTCGTTTAAAAGGTTGATTGATTTTTCATATGCCTCTTCCCCTTCGTAAAAAGCGGCAAGGTAGGTAATGATATCCATATCCTCTGGAAGTTCACGATGTTTGACCTCCAGGAACCCAATGGCTTTTTCCGTCTGCTCGTTTTCATTGTAGGAAAAGGCAATGTGTACAATGCTCTTTTTGTAGTATTCCGAGTCGGGTTTTACCTTTAGAAAGTGATGGATGGCCTTTCGGGTCAGTTTCAGGGAATCATAGGAGACACCTGCCAGGAACTCAAGAGTCGAATCTTCTGGAGCACCCTTGAGCATCCCTGTAAAAACAATGGCTGCGTCATTGAATCTTTTGTTTCCCAGCAATTCCCGTGAGGCAAACCTGATGAAACTCGGGTCTTCCATATTTTTTTTGCCAATGGCGGCAAGCATGTCTGAAGCCTTATCCTCTTCACCATGGTAGTGGTAAAAAAGCGGCAGTTCAAGTCCTGCCTGGATGTTGTTTTCATCTATTTCAAGAATTTCATTGTAGAGCTTAATTATCCTTGGAATGGAGTCTTTGGTTTCCGGGGTCTGGTATATGTTGATCAGTTCAAATCGTGGTTCCAGAAGCTCTGGGTGGAGCTTTATGGTCTTTAAAAACTCTTTTTCAGCATATTCCGGGTTGTTTCTTATAATATGAATTCTGCCGAGAAAAAAATGGGCCGCATAGGAGTCGGGAACATGCTTAACCATGTTCGTATACAGGTTAAACGCCTCATCCATGTTGTCGGCATCCATATAAATCTGACCCAGTGGCAGGTAGGCGTTCTCCTGATCTGGGTTCAGTTGCAGGATTTTCTGGTAAATATCTGTTGCCTCACTGATCTGGTTGAGCATCTGTTTGAGTTTGGCAAGAATGAAAAGGGAATCGGTATCTTCCGGATCAATAGCCACAAGATCCTGTGCGGTTTCAAGGGCCTTTGTCGTGTCTTTTTTATGCAGATAAAGGGCTATCAATTCTTTCATTAAAAATGAGGATTCCGGATCTATCTTCACCGCCTTGAGCAGCTCATCAATGGACTTGTCGAATTCCCCTGTTCTCTTGTAGAGTTCCGAACGGGTGTAGTAATAGTAGGAGGACGCCTCAATTTCCTCCCCGGCGGAAACGGCAGGTTTTACAGCTGGCATTGCAGGCGTTTCAATGGCCTTGGATTCAACAGCTTTGACAATCTTGGGCGACTGTGTGCAGCCTGCACCCAGAAAGGCCAGCACCAGAACAACATGCAGACAAATCCACGGCAGTCTTTGCCTGTCACGGCCGAATTCAACGCCGGGCAATAGGTTCGGACCAATAAATTTAATTCTGGCTGTGGTCATAGACGTCAAAATCGGGCATTTCATTTTTAAAGTATTCTTTCATTTTTTTGATGATGTTGTTTTCGATCTGCCTGACCCGTTCCCGGGAGATGTTGTACTCCTCACCGATCTCCTGAAGGGTCCGGGGTTCGTCTGAAAAAATTCTCTTGGAAAAGATCTCCATCTCCCGCGGGTTCAGGGTGGCGGTAAACTTTTTGACCCTTACATGGAGAATGTCCTCGATCTCTTTGCGTGCAACCCTGTCTTCGGTGGAGTCGCTTTCCACATTGATAAATTCAATTCGTTCAGTATCAGAGTCATTCCTGAGGGGTTCGTCAAGGGAGAGATCCCAGCCATCCAGCCGTTGATCCATTTCAATAATTTCCTGTTCCGACACCCCCATCCGCTCAGAAAGAAGCTTGGGTCCCGGGTCAAATCCCTCGTCAATGAGCTTCTGCTTTTCTTTTTTCAGTCGGAAAAAAAGCTTACGCTGCCCCTGGGTGGTCCCGATTTTCACAAGACGCCAATTGTCCATGATAAATTTCAGGATATAGGCCTTTATCCAGAAAGATGCATAATAGGAAAATTTAACATTTTTATATGGATCAAACTTTTTAACGGCTTTGACAAGGCCGATATTGCCTTCCTGGATAAGATCCAGAAGGTTCTGCATCCAGATGCGTTGAAAATCAAGGGCAATTTTCACCACAAGCCTTAAGTTGGACGTCACCATCACATATGCGGCATCACTGTCGTTTTCCTCTTGTATCTTGGTCCCGAGATTCACCTCCTCTTCCCTTGTAAGGAGCCTGTACCGATTTATTTCGGCAAGGTAGCTCTGCAGGGGATCAGCCTTTACAAGGGCCTTGGAGGACGAAGTATTCTTCTTAACCTTGGGTACAAGGTAACCTCTTCTTACATATGTGTCGTCAGTATCGTCAACGGGTATAGCTGATTTTGTTTTACTCATAAGTGTCCCTGTAACTATTTCTTAGGGTTAAAATGTATCCTTACTATAGTATACTAAAAACGTTTAAATATCGATTAAAAAAAATAAGAGCTGGATTCATTTTTTCTATGGACACACCTGGGGCGATTTGCTATAAGTATTTCTTGTTTGCGCCTGTAGCTCAGCTGGATAGAGCAACGGACTTCTAATCCGTAGGTCGTAGGTTCGAGTCCTACCAGGCGCACCATTTAGAACAAGGGCTCTCGGGAAAAATTTCCTGGAGCTTTTTTTGTTTGTCCGGTCAACTTCCGGTCCTTGGAAAATCTTCCTTCTTTCAATTGGGATTTCAGCTGCACCCCGTCAATCTGCCCTATCTGCAGGTTGACACCATATCACTATTTTCGCCTTTGGGATAGGACTCAATTTTCATTGTGCTATTTGGCCGTTTTTTTGACATGGCGTTATGAACAGGCCTGATATTCCCTTACTTTATTTGTTTGTCCATTTCCATGCGCTGTTTGAGTGCATCAAGCATGGCTGATCCCTTGGCTTGTTTGTCCACAAGGGCCAGGTCTATCTCCCTGTCCATGGTATCTGTCTGGGCGGCAATATCCCCATAGGCCGATGCCAGGGATTCTTCCTCTTCTACCCTTTCTTTCATCCTTTCGAGCAGGGCGATGGTTCCCGAGGAGTCAATGGATGCAAGCTGGGCGTTGATTCGTCGGGTGGATGATGCTGTCTTTGCCCTTGCCTTGAGGGTGGCAAGCTCGTTCTCATAGGTTGAAAGGGTCGCTTTTTGCTTTGCAACCCCTGTGTTGAGGGTGATTGCCAGAACTTCATGATTTTTTGCCTCATTGCCCAGTCTTTCGGCTTCCAATGTGAGCTTTGCCTGTTCCTCCAGGGCCAGGGTTGCAAGTCGTTCAGCTTCAGCGGTATCCAGGGAACCTTCTTTGGCAGTGAGGAGCAGTTTTTTTGCCTTGTTCTCGTAGTCTGCTGCCATCTGCTGTTTTCCATTGGCTTCCTTTCTTGTTCGGATGGCCATGGCCTTGACCTGTGCCAGGCTCTCCATGGCGGCAGTCAGATCTTTTTTTAAATCCCGTATGCCCTGTTCGGTCATTTTAATGGGATCTTCCAACTTGTCCATGACAGAATTGATATTTGATTCGCCTATTTTGAAAAATCGTTTAAGCATTGATTTTCTCCTCGTTTTTTGGTTTTGTGCATTTTGCCGGTTAATCTGTTCTGGATGCACTCTATCAACTTGGAAGGATATAGCGAGGACGAAACAAACAGGAAAACGACAACCCCCTCTATTTCAAGGGGCTCAGCTCCATTCTATGCTGCTCAGGTGCTTTTTTATTGAGGGAAATTTTGGATGTGTTCTAAGCGGCTCGATACTCACCAAAATTACTGCAGATCAAAACTCAAAACAAACGAACCCTCCGGGAGCACCCTTTGATCGAATCTGCTGCGTTTCCGGACATTTGCAGTAGACGACTATAGCTGTATGTCGGCGCTTTGCATATCTGGCCAAAGGGCACTTGCAACTTTTAGATTTCATTCAATCGGTCCGTTGGCAGTTCTTCCCATTACAATCGACGGACAATACGAGCCGTATGAATCGATAGATTCACTTAGGGTTCTGTGAGAACTTAGAGAGGTGCGGTTCCCCCAGACAACTAACCAACGCTTCCAAGCCTACACCGACGCAATATGTTTTACCGGTGTTTGGCTTGGACATATTTTAGGATTTTAATAACTTTTCATACAAACAGGCAATCCCGAAATTTGAGTTAAGTCATTCCAGAGTTAAATCTAAAAACAATCACGCGGCGGTTTTGATTCCGAAGGATCAAACACTTTCATATAGCCTGCTCTCATTTTAGAGTTAATCTCAGGCGCCACTTTTTGCACACGATCCATAAAGTCAACCAAATTCATTTCACTAATAGTATAAGGATCAGGCATACGAAAGACTTGCATAAGATCGTATATATCTATGGTCGGTATAGTATCTTTCGCCAATTGATCCACCCTAGCGAAAAGCGGAGCATGTTCTTGCGGTATGTGAGTATTGAAATTGATTAAACCATCGCAGGTTAAACAGTTAAAAACATGCATCCAACCGAATTCCTGCCGATCAACTTTGCCAATATTTGTAATTCCCATTTCAATCAACGCAGGTTTGTAAAAAGGTCCTTTCCAATAATCATGGCCACCATATATATCAGACGTTTGGTTGAATATATTTTTTAACATAACATTTGAACCATGTTCTGCCCATGCTTCATGAAAAGCAGTGTATGTTTTTGCTTGCAACCCATCATGCGTTCCTCCATGCACAATCAGCTGCCACGCAAGGTTATCCTCACCTTTAGAATAACCATAAGCCCAAAGATGCATTAACTCGTGATAGAGAGTATTAAACGTGATTTGACCATCAGCATATAGGCTGTTTCTTTGACTGTTTTTAACTAAGTACACACAGTTGTTGATCGGACTGCAATACGACATTTCACCCAAATCGGGTATCAGTTCATTATTATGTGGGTATTTTACAGCAATCTTTTTGGCGAATGGCTGTCCCATTTGAGATAAATGTTTTCGTAATTTTTCACATCCATAGAAGATAGAAGCATGCTCATACAAATAGCCGCTGGCCTTTTTACCTATGCTAATAGTTCCATAGTCAAATTCGTAATCACCACCGCCCGTGTTTCTTTCATTGGATTCTTTTAACGTATAGAAATCTGATTTGTAGGTTAATCTCGACACATGGGTAAGAATGCCATTCAATGCTATGTTATTTGCGTTGTTTACCACACCAATGGGTTTTAACAAGGTGAGTGCTTTAGATAAAAGGCTCGCATTCTCACCATAGACAACCGTATTCTTATTTTTAAACTGCACTTCAACCCTTATCTTTCGTTTGCTAGCATCCTTTTTCTTGCGCATAACAAAAGAGCCATCTGCAGCGGTAGTTACTGTACCCCAACTATTCCAGCGTATTCCTTCGTTAGCAGAAATTTTAATTGTAGCGCCACTTAGCGGTACCCACTTGTCACCATCTTTGTAACTAAGGGGGAGTTCTCTTAGTTTTAAAGTTCCTTTAATTATCCATGTTTTCTGTGCCATTGACCCGTCTCCTTTTTACCCAAACACTTCTAAAGTGCCTGTTAAAATTCATGGTGTTGCCCATGCTGTACAAATAAAAATGCTATATCCAGATTTAACAAAAAAGAATGCCTTTTCAGCAGTCGTAACATTATCTTTAATATCTCGGGGGGTATCATTTTCCAAACAGAGTTTCAGCTTTTTTGAGGAGAGAAACTTATCTAAAAAATTTGTAAAGGAAGCCATATTCTTCATAAAACCTCCTGAAAGACCTTAATCTAATTATGGATTGAAAAAATGGAAATTTTTATTCTAATTTATACTCAGGTATAAAAATTATACCACGATGTGGTAATGTCAAGGTCGAGATATTTAAAATATTCTTTAAAAACAGACTATAACTCAACTATCAGTTTTCTTATAGCCGGCACGGCCGGAGCGAGGTATGGCTCTGGCCTCAACGAATTTTGAAACGCCATCATTGACAATGCTTTGGCGAGTGTTTCATATAAAGACGTTAACTTTATGGATTATAATGAAAGCATCCATCCTGGCTGCAAACAAAATCAATCCTGCTGTCACCCAAGATTTTCTCGACCACGAAAGCCTCATCTCCACTCAGAAGCTTGTGGTCCACAGCGGTAGACACACAGAAGCTCAAAACCCGCACCAGTCGAGGGGTACAGCTACCCATTCATATTTGCGTAGTGTGTAGAAAATTAGGGGGTATATCAGATGGATTTTATCTTTTGATGAGGATTGTTTTTTGAATATGATATCTCTAATTTGTAAAACTCAATGATACCTAAAAAAAGAATGGCAGGGGAGAGTGGACGCCAAATCAGGAAAAATGGTTAAAGTTAAATGGTATAAAGCAGAGCTTGATGCGGCTGAAAAACTGGTCAAGGGGTGTCATGGATTATCATTAACCTGTTTGTCGACATCAAGGGGCAGGGCACTGGTAAGATTTGACTTCTTTGTGGCGGAAGCAGTCCGTTGTGTGATCGTTTACCATGCCTGTTGCCTGCATAAATGCGTAGCAGATCGTTGGGCCTACAAAGTTAAATCCACGCTTTTTTAAGTCCCGGCTCATCATTTCAGATATTTCTGTTTTTACAGGAAGTTCTGCCATGGATTTCCATTCATTTTGAACCGGGATGCCGTCAACATAGCGCCAGAGATATGAGCCCAATGAACCGAAATCCTCCTGGATTTTAATAACACCCTGTGCATTCTTGATGGCTGATTCGATTTTCAGGCGATTGCGCACGATGCCGGGATTGGAAAGCAGGCGTTGCACATCTGTTTGAGTATAACCGGCTATGGCCTCACAATCAAAAGAGTGAAATGCCTCTTTGTAATTTTCCCGTTTTTTCAGAATAGTAAGCCAGCTCAGCCCGGCCTGGGCACCTTCAAGGATCAGAAATTCAAACAGGCGTTGGTCATTGTGAACAGGAGTGCCCCATTCATCATCATGGTAAGCGACGTACAACGGATCATTTCCACACCATACACATCGGTTCTTCATTGTCCATGTCCTTTTAAGTGTTAATGATTCAAGGCCTGTTTTCAAAGTTGTTCGTTGAGTGACAGGCTGTTCCCACGATCATATGATCTTTTTCATAAACGCAACGATTTCAGCAGGCTCAGGCCTGGTGTGATGATCTGGATGCACTTCAGTGCTCCGGACGATTCCCCTGGTGTCCACAATAAAACTTCCGGTCATGGGCAGTCCTCAGGAATTATTACCATTAAAACGCAGAAGATCAATACCATATCCACGACTGTACAACTCTCTGAGTTTTTCAAGAAGTTTAACGTTTATTCCCAATTTGTCGGCAACCTTGTTACCTTCATCAGCCAGTACGGGAAAGGTGAGTTTGTGCTTCCTCACAACCTGTTTTGAATATTTATTCAGCTGGCCACTATCATGGATTGTTTCTTTGTCTGGCACATTTATCTTGAATGAATGTTCAAATTAAAACCCAGGGTATTGATTGTCCATATTTTTCTTGAACAATCATTCAAAAAAAATATTGACAACCAACCGGATGTCGTTTAACTTGAATGTTCAATCAAAGTTGAAACCGATAATAACATAAACCTGTGGAATTTTATGGTGAACCACGATATGCTAAAAATTAATTTTCTTTCCACCGCTCCTTTACATCGTTTCTTCTGGATTAAGCATGATGGTTTCCGGAGTCGTTATATGTTGTCTCAATGGGTTGCTGACCCAATCCATGTCATTAAAAAATATGAAAATTAAAAGAGATCATCCAGGGGATGGTTTTTTGAAACCCGAGAACCAAACGGGAACTGAAACATACTATCAGATGAATGCGTTGCATTAACCGAGGAAAAAAATGACCTGTCTATGTCAACAACTGGCCGGTGATGATATTGAACTATCACCCGTCTGTATCGGGAATCACTGGATATTTAAAAACCTTGAGCCCGAAGAAATAAAAGCCCTAAGCCACGAGGCCATGAGAAAAAAGTTAACCAAAGGTCAATCCCTTTTCTTACAGGGCGACCCTGCCGATGAAATGTTTCTGATCAAAGGGGGACATATCAAGCTTTCCAAGGTCCTTGCGGACGGCACGGAACTGATGCTCGATATACGAAAGCCAGGCGATTTTGTTGGGGAAAATATGTTTTCTGAAGAAAGCCTGTACCCGGTGAGTGCTTTTTGCCTTGAAGATACATTGACCTGCGGTTTCAGTCGGAATCAGTTTGAAGAGCTTGTGCTGCAGTATCCCAAGGTCGGCCTCCGGATCATTAAAACTCTTAGTGAAAGGATTTCCAGCCTCACCGATCGTGTCGGCAGCCTTGCAGCGTCAAATATTGAAGACCGGCTCTATCGGGTACTATGCAACGTTGCAAAAGAGCATGGTGCTAAAAGTTCCCAGGGCATAGTAATTCAGTTTCCCCTGACCCATGAGGATCTTGGGTTTTTAACCGGCGCCCATAGAGTCAGCATTACCCGGGCCATGAAAGCACTAAAAAAATCGGGAAAAATTCTTCTTAAAGGCAAACGACTCATCCTGCCCACCTTAGAAATGGCCTGATATTTTTCTACTTGTTTTTTTTGTAAATTGTAACATCTGCTACAGAATTCTTTGAAAAGAAGCCATATACTGTCAACAATTCAAAATCGAATAAAAAAAGGAGTATACACTATGCAACCCCAAATTTTAGGAATTTCAGGGAGCCCGATAAAAAACAGCAACACGGATCGTTTAATTCAGGCTGTGCTTAACAGCAGCGGTCTCAGATCCGAATTTGTAAAACTGAGTAAGATCAATGTAAAACCCTGTATCGCCTGTCTTGGATGCACAAAGGACAACATCTGTAAGGTCAAGGATGATTTTCCGCAATTGGCTGAAAAGGTTCGACGAGCAGATGCAATTGTTGTTGGTGGATATTCACCCTATGGTTCTGTTGATGGATTTACAAAGGCGTTTCTCGAAAGATTGTTTTCTTTACGACATCAAAATGGTCTGAACCGGGGAAAGCTTGCGGTTGTAGTCGCTTCAGGAATTGGCCGGGGAGCCCCTGGGCTTGAAGAGACAAGTAAACAGATTGAGCATGCATTGACGGTGGAGGGAATGGAGATATTGGGTAATCTGAAAATCACCGGAAATACAGAATGTCTAGTCTGCGGATTCAGTGAAACCTGCCCAATGAGCTCTTTGCCCTGGGTCTTTGGGGATGACACGAAAGTCACCCCTGATAAATTCTGCAAAGTTGAAGACCAGACTGAAATCTGGGACAGAGCCAATCAGTTGGGGTTGGAAATTGCCCAGAAAATTAAGCACAGGGTTCTGATGTAGTAAATACGAATGAAGATAAACAGGGCTTCTAACCCAAGGGAGAAAAAATGACTGTAAAATTCTTGGAAAGGAGTTTTTTCCAACGATTGCTGGGGATATCGGCAACGACCATGCCCATTATTGAGGACTGCTGGGACTATTCAGACGGGAAGCTTATTATCGATCTGGGCAAGGCATTGGAGCTTGCAACCCCTGGTGGTGCAAGTCGGTTTGAAGGTAAAAACCTTCCCAAAAGGGTGCTCGTTGTTTACGGGGAGGACGGTGAGTATCGTGCCTTTCACAATTATTGTACCCATCTGGGACATCGCCGGTTGGACCCGGTTCCCGGAACCAACACCGTTCAATGCTGCAGCATTAGCAAGTCAACCTACGATCCAGACGGGGAAAAAATCTTTGGTCCTGCACCCCATCCAATCATCCGTTTTCCTGTAAAAAAAGAGCAGGAAAACCTGATCGTATCGATTAACTGAAACCCAGTGGGCATAGGTGAAAAGAAAACAGCCATGCCCATCTTTTTTAAAAACCTACACTGGAACGGTTGACAGTATCCAGTGTCTCCGACAATCGCCGAAGGCATTGTCTTTTCACGACAGAAAAAAATGACGACCAGAACACTGAAGGTTCTATTTCTCTTCCCAGGGAAGCCAGGCCAACCCCTCTCTTACCCCCTGGCGCATGCGGTCTGCAGATCCTTTCTGGTATCCATAAATTCTTATACCAAAAATGTGAAACATGATGCTTGTGGCACGCTGCCGGCTCATTTCCCTGCTGAACTCTCTTTCAAGATAGGCCTGGAAAACCTTTTCTATCTCCCCCAGTTTGGTGGATGCCAAGTGATGAAGGGCGTTGTCCTCACCAGCCATCTCAAGCTGGGTTTTAATGAGAAAACAGCTGCAATAATTTTTCCGGGTTGATTCATGTATAATCGTCTCAAAGAACTTACAAATACCCACACGGACACTTGTTGCAGTATCCAGGGTGTTGCGAATTCGTGAGATGGATTTTTCAGCATAACTCTCCAGCGCTTCCCGAAACAGGGCTTCTTTATTTCCAAATGAGTTATAGATTGAACCGGGTTTAAGACCCGTGGTTTTTACAACCTGCTGCATTGATGACGCACTAAATCCATTTTGCCAGAAAAGGCCGATGGATTTATCAATAATTTCGTTTCTGTCAAATTGCGCTTTTGCCATGTTAACCTCGTTTCTTTTTAGGTTTCAGATATTTCACAACCATTATACAGCCTGTGCCATAATTTACAACAATATTTTGAACAACCATTCAAATAATCATTAACAGTTTTTTTCCAGGGTTTACTTTGGATATCTATTTAAGTTATAACCTTTTTATCTGCGGAGTCACCAAAACTGGAAAAATGCCGTGGGTTCCACTTTAATCAAAGGGAAAAGGGAAACGATATGGGGGAAATGGTTCTCATCGTAGGTGCCGGTAAATTTGGCCGAAAAGCGGCCCAAAGGTTGAGGGAACAAATGCCGGAAACCACCATCATCGCGGTGGATCAAAATTTTAGTGACTGCAAGAAAATCGCGGTCTTAGGTGCCCATACAGTCTGCGCGGATGGGGTCTGGTTTCTCGATCAACTGCTCCACAAAAACCGGGAAAGAATTTCATGGATCGTCCCGTGTGTGCCCATCCACCTTTCCTGGGAATGGGTACGTCTTAACCTTCCCGGGGATAGGCAGGTGCACCCATGTCCACCCCCACCGGAGGTTATTGATATGCTGCCCAATCCCATGGAGGGGGACGAAGGGGTCCTTTACATGAGCAACGCCGATTTCATTTGCCCTGACAACTGTCCAGAACCGGCGGATTTCTGCACCGTGACAAAGAAACCCAGACCACGGATTCTTTATCAGAGCCTGGGATCCATCAAGATACCGGGCTGGCAGTCCATCGTTGTTCGCAGTCACCAACTGGCCCCGGGGGTAGGTGGATACACGCCCGAGGCTCTATATAATGCATTGTCATGCATCAAAACAGAAAAGACTTCAGTGCTCTTCAGTACCGCCTGCGCCTGCCATGGCGTTATGATGGCCTCTGAAATCTGGCCCAAAAACCCTTTTTAAAAAAAAGTTATAGCGCTTGATTTAATTTGCCTTTGGTGTTATTGTTACCACCATAATTTAGCTGGGTTGTAATTTAGCAGCCTGCATGTTTTGTACTTAAGGGAAGAATAAATTGTTGAATAAGCACATCATTGTGGCAACTACCTCAAGTTCGAAACAATTGAACTTTATTTTTTAGGAGATTGTCACATGGCTAATGGAACTGTAAAATGGTTTAACGATTCAAAGGGTTTTGGTTTTATCGAGCAGGAGAACGGAGAGGATGTTTTCGTTCATCACTCAGGAATCAACGCTTCGGGTTTTAAATCACTTAACGAAGGAGACAAGGTAACCTTTGACATAGAGCAGGGTCAGAAAGGACCTGCTGCTACTAATGTCACGGTAGTATAGTTTGCAACTTTAAAATCATTTAACCCCGATGGGTTAGTCAGATTTTAGTTGAAAATAGATTCGTAAAAGCCCCTTTGGTTAATTTCATCGGGGCTTTTTTTTGTTCACCCGGTGCTTTTACCCAGCAGGGATTTTTTTATCACAAATTCCTTCAATTCAGTAGAAAATCCCTTTAGATTCATCCTCTCATCGTTCTGAATCAGCACAGCACCTCAGGGGGGGCACGGGCACCTTCGGCTTTTCTTTCCATGACTTGTTCAAAATAAATTAATGACGAAAATGTTCCGATAAAATCCAGGTCTGGACAGACATTCCACGTGGGCGTATATCTGGTGGAAGGACACAACTGGCCCAATGTAATATTCATGGTATCTGTAAAAAGAAACGGGTCGTGCTTTCAGGCAAATTAGAGGAGAAACCATGGAAAAACAAAAAAGACTGAAAAGTCAAATCAATGATCTATTCCCCACCAAGATCCAAGGATTCGATTCCCTTGCCGAACTTGCGCTGGATATGAATTGGTCGTGGAACCATTGCACAGACGACATATGGAGACAGATTGATAGGCCGCTTTGGGAGTTCACACAAAATCCCTGGGTGCTTCTGCAAACAGTCTCGCAGGATCGACTCAGTCATGTTCTGGCTGATCGTGGTTTTCGCAAGAAGGTGGACGCTCTTGTGCAGGCCAGGCGCAAGGCAGCCAAATCACCGGCATGGTTTCAGCAAAATTATTCAAAGTCTCCCCTGACCGTCGTCGCCTATTTCTGCATGGAATTCATGTTGAGCGAAGCGTTGCCCATTTATTCAGGCGGGTTGGGCAATGTGGCCGGAGATCAACTCAAGGCGGCCAGCGATCTGGGTGTGCCGGTAATTGGTGTGGGGCTCCTTTATCAGCAGGGGTATTTCCGCCAGGTAATAGACAAGAATGGCGCACAACAGGCACTTTTTCCGTACAATGATCCGGGGCAGTTACCGATCACACCGTTGCGTCGGCCCAATGGCGAATGGGTGCGGTTGGAAATCCGGTTGCCAGGTTATTCCGTTTGGCTGAGAACCTGGCAGGTCCAGGTCGGCCGGGTTAAATTATATTTGCTGGACAGTAATGACGCGGCTAATTATCCCGCCCATCGCGGGATTACCAGTGAACTGTATGGCGGCGGTCCAGAACTGCGTCTCAAGCAGGAAATTCTTCTGGGTATCGGTGGATGGCATTTGCTTAATGAACTGGGCATAAAGCCTGAAGTATGCCACCTGAATGAAGGCCATGCGGCTTTTGCAGTGCTGGAAAGGGCTCGAACCTTTATGGATGATACCGGGCAATCCTTTGAGGTGGCACTCACCGTCACCCGGGCGGGCAACCTTTTTACCACCCACACACCCGTGGAAGCGGGTTTCGACCGTTTTGCACCGGCCCTCATCGCCCAATACCTAGGCTGGTATGCCAAAAACAAGCTCGGCATCCCGCTCCACGACCTGCTTGCCCTTGGTCGACAGGACCCGAACAACACGGCTGAACCATTTAATATGGCTTACCTGGCAGTCCGGGGAAGTGGGGCTGTCAACGGTGTCAGCCGTTTGCACGGGAAGGTGAGCCAGAAAATTTTCACACCACTCTTTCCCCGGTGGCCAAAAGTGGAAATCCCCATTGGACATATTACCAACGGTGTCCATATGCCGACCTGGGACTCTGAAGCGTCTGATGATCTCTGGACAAAAGCCTGCGGGAAAGACCGATGGCTTGGGGCGGGCGAAACATTGGGACAGAATATTCACAAGATTACGGATGCCAGACTATGGCGATTTCGAACCGATGGTTGCAAATCTCTTGTTGAATATGTTCGAAAACGTTTATCCCTGCAGCTATCCGCTTCAGGTGCATCGTCACAGGAGGTTGATGATGCAATGCATTTGTTTGATCCCCAGGTTTTAACATTGGGCTTTGCCCGGCGTTTTGCCACTTATAAGAGACCAAACCTGCTGCTTCATGATCCTGAACGCCTGCTGCGCCTGTTGAGCAATCCCGGGCGCCCGGTGCAGCTCATCCTTGCCGGCAAAGCACATCCGGCCGACGAGGCCGGCCGGTCATTAATACAGCAGTGGACCCAGTTCGCCCGCCGGCCTGAGGTACGACCCCATGTGATATTTCTCAGCGATTACGACATGCATTTAACCCAGCGTCTGGTTCAGGGGGTGGATGTCTGGCTCAATACCCCCCTGCGCCCTTGGGAAGCAAGTGGAACCAGTGGCATGAAGGTGCTTGTTAACGGCGGAATCAATCTTTCCGAGCTTGACGGCTGGTGGGCGGAAGCATACACACCGGGAACGGGATGGGCACTGGGAGACGGCAGGGAACATGGCAATGACCCTTCCTGGAATGCTGATGAAGCCGAAGCGCTCTATGACCTGCTCGAACGAGAAGTGATCCCTGAATTTTATTCACGTGACGCAAACGGGATAGCCACTGCATGGGTTGCACGGATGCGGGAAAGTATGGCGCACTTGACACCACGGTTTTCCTCAAATCGAACGGTTCGCGAATACACGGAACAGCATTATCTCCCAGCGGCCAATGCATACCGTAAACGCTCTGCGAATAAGGGTACGGCAGGCAAGCAGATTATCGATAGGCACAACCTGCGGGAACAAAAATGGGATGCACTGCATTTTGGTGAGGTTAAGGTGGAGACGCGCGACGGACAGTATATATTTGAAATTTTTCTCTATCTCAATGATCTTGACCCTGATGCAGTACGAGTAGAAATTTATGCCGAAGGCATTGATGGAGAAATGCCGGTACGGCAGAAGATGAAACTTATTCGTCAAACCCATGAAGCCTTGGATACTTATGTTTACACCGCGGCGGTGTCTGCGGTCCGCCCGTTGACTGATTACTCTCCTCGGGTCATCCCACATGATGACGCCATTGCGATTCCTCTGGAAGAAACACGGATCCTGTGGCAGCGATGATTCAATCAAATGAAAGACTTCTTATAAAAGGCCAAAGGAGACTAAATCCCACACAAAAAAGTTGTTTTATCTGGCAAAATAAAATTTTTAAAGGTATCGTAAATAAAGAAAAAATCAGTCTTTACATAAGACCCTCTTTATAAATTGGTTGACATCAATCAGCTTTTAAACTTGCAGGCGGGCTTTTTTTGACGCGGAGCAATCATGAGAAAAAAAATCAACCTGATCAAATTCATACAGATATGGGGAATCATTTTTATAGTCGGATTCGGCGTTAGTATTATTTTTATTGATATTATCAGTTTTTATCGTGATCTTAATTCCCGTACTGATCAAATACGTTCAGATTACATTGCCCAGCATAAACAAATCATCAAACAGGAAGTGATGCGTGTTGTTGATATGATTCGTTATGAAAAAGCACAAAGTGAAAGCGTAACAAGGGCAGAGATCAAATCGCGGGTTTATGAAGCATTTGATATTGCACATAATATTTACCTGCAAAATCAGGAGAATGAAAGTAAATCAAAAATTCAGCAAATGATTCTGGATGCATTAAGGCCCATCCGATTTGAAAACGGAAGGGGTTATTATTTTGCAATCCGCCTGGATGGTAGAGTAGTCCTTTTTGCGCACAAACCTCAGATGGAAGGATTAAATCTGCTAAATATTCAAGACACACGAGCCCGATATATCAACAAAGATATGATCAAAATTGCAAAACAATCCCACGAAGGCTTTTATGAATACCACTGGACAAAACCGGGTTCACCAGGCAACGACTTTAAGAAAATCACTTTTATCAAACAATTTGAGCCCTACGACTGGTTTGTCGGGACTGGTTTGTATGTGGGTGATGTTGAGAGTCAGATCAAAGCTGACCTGCTATCAACGATCAGCAGGATCCGGTTTGGAAAAGAAGGATATGTTTTTGTCAACAAATTCAATGGGGATGCTTTAGTCTCAAATGGACAACTTTTTTCCGGAACAAAAAAACTTTGGAAGGTTTTTGATGATAATCCTAAAAAGATGAAAGATATTTTTAAAATGGAACATAGTGCCGCTTTAAAATCTGAAGGTGATTATCTTTATTACTCACATATTAAATTGACTAACTCAGGCAAAGAATCTCAAAAAATATCATTTGTTTACGGAATCCCTGGTTTGCAATGGATTGTCGGTGCTGGCGTTTATCTTGATGATTTAGAAACAAATATCGGTTTAATGCAAACGGCGTTAAACAATCATATGAAAATAAAAATTCTTTATTCTATCCTGTTGATCACGGTGATATTGACGGTTTTTTCTCTGTTTTATAATCGGTTGAACAAGGGACTCAGGAATGATTTTAAACTTTTAAATTCATTCTTTAACAGGGTGGGGCATTCGGATGAAAAAATTGATCGTGAACATATTAAATTTACTGAACTTGATCAGATGGCGGAATATGCCGACAAGATGCTGACGGACCGCCGGCAGGCGGAAAAAACGTTGGGAGAGAGCGAAGCAAAATATCGGCTTTTGGTTGAGAATCAAACCGACATGGTGGTGAAGGTGGATACTGAGGGCCGGTTTTTGTTTGTCAGTCCATCCTACTGCAAAGTGTTTGATAAAAAAGAAGAAGAACTGTTGGGTCAAAAATTTATGCACCTTGTCCATGAAGAGGATCAAGAGTCAACAGCAAAGGCAATGGAAACGCTTCTTTCTCCCCCCCACACCGCCTACATGGAACAGCGGGCTTTAACAAAAGAGGGCTGGCGGTGGCTTGCATGGGTAGATACGGCAGTTCTTGACGATGATGGAAAAATCACAGAAATCATCGGGGTGGGCCGTGATATCACTAAACGCAAGCAGATGGAAGATTCGTTACTTAGAATATCCCAGGAATGGCAAACCACCTTCGATGCCACCAACAGCGTAATCTGGATTCTTGATAAAAATCAGCAGGTGGTTCGCTCCAACAAGACTGCTGAGCATTTTTTCAAAAAATCAATTGATCAAATGATTGGGAAACAATGCTGGGAAATTGTACATGGCACAGACCTGCCCATCGATGAATGTCCTCTTAACAAAGCACGTGAAAGCCTGCGCCGTGAAACCATGGATCTCCAGATCGGCGAAGGTTGGTTTGAAATTGCCGTGGACCCGTTCTTGGATTCAGCAGGACAGTTTTCCGGAGCTGTTCATATCATTACAGACATCACTGAACGTAAAAGGGCGGAAGCAGAAAAAACCAAATTGGAAGCTCAATACCGTCAGGCCCAGAAGATGGAATCCGTTGGACGTCTGGCAGGTGGAGTCGCCCACGATTACAATAATGCATTAAGTGTGATCATGGGTTACACTGAAATGGCTATAGATAAGATAGATCCAGTCGAACCACTGTATGCTGATCTTAATGAAGTTCTCAAGGCCGCAAGACGTGCAACAGATATTACCAGACAATTGCTGGCCTTTGCCCGCAAACAGGTTATAGCGCCCAAGGTGGTTGATTTAAATGAAACCGTCGAGGCCATGCTTAAGATGCTCCAGCGCCTCATCGGTGAAGATATCACGCTTGCCTGGTTGCCAGGACCTGAATTATGGCCCATCAAAATGGACCCGTCCCAGATTGACCAGATTTTGGCTAATTTATGTGTTAATGCCCGGGATGCCATCACCGAAGTCGGTAAAGTCACTATTGAAACCAAGATGGAAACTTTTGATACAGCTTATTGTGCCGATCACCAGGGCTTTATCCCGGGCGAATTTGTCATGCTGATTCTAAGTGATAACGGCTGTGGCATGCATGAAGAGATCCGGAATAATATTTTCGAACCATTTTTCACCACAAAGAGTAAAGACAAGGGAACAGGGCTTGGATTGGCAACAGTTTACGGCATTGTCAAGCAAAACAGCGGATTCATCAACGTATACAGTGAACCCGGCATTGGGACGACCTTCAAGCTATATTTTCCCCGGCATGAGGGAGATTGTATTACGGTTCAAACAAAAAACACTGAAGAAATTCCCCAGGGTAGCGGTGAAACAATTATGCTTGTGGAAGATGATCCAGCTATTTTAAAACTTGCCCAGCAGATCCTCAGTGGATTGGGTTATAATGTGTGGCCCTCAAATACACCGAAAGGGGCCGTAACTTGGGCTGAGAATCATACAGGCAAAATTCATCTGCTCATCACGGATGTGATTCTGCCTGAGATGAATGGGCTTGAACTTGCAAATAAGCTGCAATCCCTTCACCCTGATCTCAAATGTATCTTCATGTCTGGATATACGGCTGATGCCATTGCCCATCATGGTGTTCTTGACGGTGATGTGACTTTTATTCAGAAGCCATTCTCCAAATTAAATCTGGCAAAGATTGTCAGAAAAGTTTTAAATGGCCGGTTGAACAGGGCTTGAAATCCATGCCTTGACCATGGCATCACATCCCTGGGGGGTTCCAATAAGGGTAACTGCTGAACCAATGTTGCTTGATACAGCAAGCCCCATGAAAAAATGGAAGGAGATTTAATCCGGCTTAAATTAAAAAAAGCGCCAACACCGGTGTGAATGCAAAACACACGATGTCATTTGCCAATAATGGTGACAACAGGGCACTTACAACCATGGTGAACAATAAAAACAGTCTTGGATGGGTATAAAATGGCACAATTTCCAGTGAAACCCAGGTGTACCCCCCCCAAGTCGAAGTTGTGCAGAAATAATCATTAAAGCGTAAAGCAGCAATATAGTGGGCAGATCAATGGATTTTAATACATCTTCCGGGGTATCAACACCAGAAACCACCATGGCTATGGTGCCAAGAAGAGCAATGCCAACTCGGTCGATAATCAGTCCCGGTATTTTTCCAAGGGCCATGCCGATATAGGCAGAACAAAAAACAATCAGGCTCAACATCGGTAGAAAGCATTTATTATCATGATCACGCGCGGTTTATGGAACGTTTTACTTCTCCAGGATCTGGATGGTCGAGATATTGTTGATCGGCACAATACATTTTTTGATATGAGTTGAAAAAAAAAGATATCTTTTGATATGAACATTCCTCAATACCAGATGGGTTCCGGTTTCTGACAAGTCAGCAACATCAGCGTTGAAGAAAAATCGGGTGTTCTGTACAGGATCTTTTTCCTTGAATACCAGTTTGACCTTTTTGTCCACCAGGTTGAGGTAATCACCCACTTTTTCCAGTTTGAGCAGACCTTGAATCTGAAATTGTACTTTTTTGTTTGTCATTGAATCGCCTGTGTCTTGATTGTTTTTTGTTCAACTTTTAAACTTAGGGTTCACTCAAAAATAAATTACCAATTTTGGTGGTCAAGTCGCCTGCCCTGCAAGGCGTGAAAATGCAGGCATATCAGGAATACGCCGAATTTTCACAACGCGGCAGGGCTAGATGAATTGGCCTCCAAAATGTAAAGTTGTTTTTGAGTGAGCCCTTAAGTCCTGGTGGATGGGGTCGGTTGTTATATTCCACTTTTTATCAGAATGACTCCATATACATTAAACCAGCAAAAAGAACAATAATGCAAACACCATGTAAACAGTCAATCCCGAAAGTTGAGTTGTTTTATGTTCAAGCCGGGTTTTCACCAAGCATATCCTTCAGGGGCATTGCTGTGATTTTTCTGTCCAGATCATTTTCAAGGGCAGCCACCACAAGACCAGCAGAGTTGTCACCAAAAATGTTAGTCGTTGTTCTGAACATGTCAAGTATTCTGTCGATTCCTGCCACAATGGCGATGCCTTCCAGGGGGAGTCCCACGGATTCCAGTACCAGGGTGAGCATGATCAGACCGCCTCCGGGTATGCTGGCGGTTCCGATGGAAGCAAGCACTGCTGTCATCACAATGGTGGCCTGCTGGGAGAAAGAAAGATCAACCCCGTAGATATTGGCCACAAATATTGCACCGACAGACTGATAAAGGGCTGTTCCGTCCATGTTTATGGTAAGGGCCATGGGCAGTGTAAAACCAGACACCCGGTCTGCCACACCCAGCTGTTTCTGGGCGCGCATGGTAAAGGGAAAAGCTGCGGCTGCGCTGCAGGTACTCAGCCCGACCAGGGCAGGTTCCATGACTTTTTTGAAATAATGAATGGGGCTTGTGCGGCCCAGGAGCTTTACAGCACCGGAGTAGGTGAAAACAATGTGAATAACGCAAGCGATGAAAGTGGCCGCAATCAGTTTGCCCATGGGCAGTAAAATGGCAAGACCGAATTTACCACTGGTCCAGGCGATCAGGGCAAACACGCCATAGGGTGCCATTTTAATTACGATATCGGAGAATTTAAACATTACCTCTGCCATGGCACGGAAGAAATCTGCCACAGGCTTCCCCTTGTCTCCTGCCAGGGCCAGGGCCCCACCGAATAAAAGGGCAAAGACAATAATCTGGAGTACATTACCTTTGGCCAGGGCCTCAATGGGATTAAGGGGAACCATGTTGACTATCATCTGCATGGGGGAAACAGGTGTCGGCCGGGTAATGTCAGCCACTTCACCCAGGGAGAGCCCAATGCCAGGCTGGATAATATTGGCAACCACAAGCCCGATGACCACTGCAAAAAAAGTGGTTGTTATAAAATAAATCACAGTTTTTATTCCCAGGGAACCGATTTTTTTCGGATCTCCGGCACTGACAACACCGGTAATTAAAGTGGATAAAATCAAGGGAACAACGATGAGTCTCAGACAGCGAATAAAAATGTCTCCAATGGGTTTCAGGTAAGCCGCTTTTTCCCCAAGGATGATGCCTGCAAAAAAACCAGCAACAAGACCAATGATGATTTTGTGATAAAGTTTAAGCTTCATGCCATTCTCCTAAAATAATAATTTTTTGATGATGTAACAATTGATCATTTCGTTGTCTATTTCTGACGATCACATTAGGGAACTTGGGGTACATTGTCTATTGGGGAAACCCCTAAAAAAAGATTTAAAAGCACCTATTTAATAAAAGAACAGCAGCTTGGAAATCGATATATTTCCCCTTGCTTTTTTTGGGGAAATGATAAGAGAATCTGAGAACAATTTGTTTTCCAAGGCAGGCAGTATCAAGAAGAGAAGAACTTATCTGAATGGTTGCCTGAAAATTGTGATGCCAAAAAAACGGGGATGGAACCTTTTGAGATGAAAAAAAACATACTGGAAAAAATGCTGCAATTGTCGGGAACCGCCACAACGGTTACTGCCATTGCGGCCATGGGCTTTTTTCTGTCATTACTGTGGGGGGGTATTTTTAAAACCCACTATATTGCCCGGGCTGAAACATTGACACTCACCTATGCCACCAATACAGAACCCGTAGGATTACGGGGCATTGCCGAAAAAGGGTTTATTGATGAAATAGAAAAGTTGGGCAAAGGAAGGATTAAAATCAAGGTATATTGGCGTCAGTCCTACCTCATTGACAAGGAAATCCTGGAAGGGGTAAAGGACGGTACCGTGGATATGGGGCATGTAAACATAAATTATTATCCTAAGCGACTGGTCAAAAACGGTGGGATAACTCTTTTACAGCAGGGACCGGACCGTTACGAGGACAGGATATGGGTATATAACAAGATCTACCAGGATATTCCAGAGTTGGGTGCAGAATTTGAGAACTACAAGCAAAAAATCATATACACCTATTCCGTGCTTCCCCTTGCAGGCTGCTTTACCAGGGAGGCGACCTCACTTGGGGATTTTAAAGACCGGAGAATCCGGGCCTCAAGCCGCTGGCTTTTAAAGATCCTCGAGGGTGCCGGGGCAATCCCGGTGGATACCCCCTGGAAAGACAGCTATCTGGCGCTTAAAACCAATGCCCTGGAAGGGGTTTTTACCAATATAGATGCCATCCACAGAATCAATCTGGATGAAATTGCTCCACATATTGTAATATTCCGGGAACTCTGGAATCCCGTTCCCTTCCATGTCACCATAAATCTTCCAAGATGGAACAGTTTACCCAGGGACATCCAAACAGTGATTGAGCTAGCATCTGAAAACGCCAGCAAGAGATTTGCCAACATCTATCGGCCCATGCTGGACGAGATCGTTTCAGACCAGAGAAAGGCGGGATATACGGTAACTTTCGCCACAAAAAAAGATATTCAGGACTGGCTCGCCCTCAAGGAAATTGAAAAGGTCAAGGCCCAGTGGATCAAAGAGGTTAATCTGGTTACAGTCAACGGGAATGCAGGGAGTATCCTTGAAAAAATTGAACAAATTGCAGCCCAGGGGATCATGAAGCAGTCCGGGTCCGTCATCCAAGCTCCACCAGCCCTTTTCTGATGGCGTATTTGGTCAATTCCGCAGTCCCGTTGAGCCCAAGTTTTTTTTGGATATGGTTTCGGTGGGCTTCCACAGTCTTGGGGCTGATATAGAGGTGGCCTGCGATCTCCCGGTTCGCGTGTCCCTCGGCTATCAGTTGCAGTACCTCTCTTTCCCGGGCAGACAATAGATCCAGTCCCCTGGGTTCAAGGCTGAGGCCCTGCTTTTGCTGGACATAATTTTTAATCACCTTTTTGGAAATGGAAGGGCTGAGAAAGCAATCTCCTGCATGGGCTGCATGGATCGCTTTGATTAAATCAGTGGGGGCGGATCGTTTGATCAGGTAACCAGACGCCCCGGCCCGCAGGGTTTCAAAAATATACTCTTCAGTACTGTGCATGGACAGGATCAAAATTTTTACATCCGGATACTTTTTTTTGAGCTGACGCGTTGCATCCATGCCGTTTAATTCCGGCATGGAGATATCCATCAGCACCACATCCGGGGCTAATTCTTCTACCATTTTAATGGCTTCCCTTCCATTCTCAGCTTCTCCAACCACCTCAATGTCTGGCTCTGAATAGAGAAGGGAACAGAGCCCTTTTCGAACGATGGTATGATCTTCAGCCACAAGCACCTTGATTTTGTTCATTTTCGCTCCTGCCATGGAATTTCTGCCGAAACACACGTGCCCTTGTCCAGGCTGGACCAGATATCGAGTTTCCCTCCCAGGATGGCAATTCTTTCCCGCATCCCCAGGATTCCCAGTCGGTCGTTCATTGTTTCATCAGACAGGGTCGTTTCAAGATCAAAACCCTGCCCATTATCTTCAACCATAAAAAAAATCATGCCGTTTTGTTTCTGGGTAATGGAGATATCCACCCGGGTTGCCTGGGCATGTTTAAGCACATTATTCAGCGCTTCCTGCACCAATCGATAGAGCGTCGTTTCGATCTCCTGTGCAGGTCTTTCCGGAAAATCAGACCCGTCAAAGATCAGTTGGATATTCACCTTTTCGCCAATACGGCGCAGATACCACTGAATGGTGGATTCCAGGCCAAAATCCCTGAGCATGGGCGGCCAAAGATTAAGGGAAAGATCATGTGCCTGTTCGGTCAGGCGGTTTATAATCGCCTGGGTATCATTGACCAGTCCGGGAAGCCGTTGTTGAGGGTCAGGTAAAATCAATTTTTTAATGGCGGCCAGGTTGATGTTCGCAGCAGTAAGGGCTTGACCGATTTCATCATGAAGCTCAAACGATATTTTCCTGCAGGTTGCTTCCTGCATCTCGAACACTTTTGCAGATAGCCTTTCCAGATCTCGATGATAGCGCTTTTCCGATTTTTGCAGATTGACGCTTTGAATCGCCACTGCCAGGGATGCGGCTACCTCTTCAAAAATATCAATTTCCACCATATGTGGATAAGACCGGGTAGCCTCTGACAGATTCAAGGATCCGATCAACTTGCCGTTTGAAATAAGAGGAATGCAGGTAAAATGGTTGATCCTATCGTCCGGAAAGGTCAATGCAACAAATGAGCTTGCCGAAAGATTTTTACAATTCACAGTTACCCGTCGTCCCTGGTTCAGGATACCGGGGTTGAATTCACTGATGGGAAAGGATGAACTGGTCAATGCTCTTACTCCCGAATCAGAGTTCACCTCTGCCAGGGTGGCGGTCTGTTTTTTAAAATCAAACAACACAACACTGGCCCAGCGGCAGGCATTAAGATCTCTCACATGTTGAAGAACCTCCCAGGTGATTTCGTGGGAAAACTTCCCAGCCAGTATTGCCCGGTCGATCCGATGAAGGAGGTTCAGTTGATTTGTGTAATAGTTCAAGGTTTTTTCAACCCGCTTTCGCTTGAAGGTATTCACAACAAGGGCAAGAATGACCAAAGAAAGGCCCGCAATACTTGCAACTACGCTCAAAACCAGCTTTTTGTAAGTGGCATAAAATGAAAAGGGGATGTTTACGAGCTGGGTGCCTGACGGAAGCTTTTCCTTAGGGATATTGAACCGCTGCATCAGTTTGTAGTCAAACATATGCCGGTTAAGGCTCTCCTTGAAAATCGGAATTGTTGAAGCAAGCTCCCCGTTTAAAATCCGCAGGGCAATTTTTGCCGCCATTCTCCCATGGGCACTGCCGCTGGACATTTTACCGCCGAGGACGCCATTTCCCAAATAGCTGTCCCAAAACGAATAAACAGGAACAGGACAGTCCTGGATAATTTTTTTAAATCCATCTCCCATGGAAATTTTTTTCCCGGTTTTGTCCACCGTAAAATTGACAAAGAGCACCACGGTTCCAGGTTGCAGGGCTGCAAGTCTTTGCCTGAGTTCTTCACTGGTTTGGGCGCCAATGAAGTGAAACATGGTCGGATCCCTAAAATGCTTGAAATTTCGTATAAAGGTCTTAATGATGGCAATGCTGGTGTCGGTTCGATCCACCACCACAAGAAGTTCCCTTGTTTTTGGATGGAGACCAAGGGCCGTTTCCACGGTTTGTATAATATCAATTCTTTCCACCACCCCGGTAAATTGTTCATAGCCAAACATTTCAAACTCTTCAAAATAATTAACACCGCAGAAGACCACGGGTGTTTTCGGGAATAGTTTTTTCTGGTAATCCATAAGAAACCGGAAGGCGGAATCATCCGTGGCAATGATCACATCAAACCTGATTTGAGCATACTTTTTTCTGAAGAATTCATAAAGACTCAGGATATGCACCGAGCCCTGAACCCTCTCCACATCCATGTATTCGTAATAAATATTTGTGTCCATCTCCAGGTTTTTTTGACTGGCAAGGGTTTCGTCAATGCCCTTTGAAATGCTGTCATCCCAGGTATGGCCTTTGTGAAAAGAATGAAGAATCAGAATATTTTTATTGGGAAGATCCGCGGATAAAGCCGCTGAAGATGTGAGGATCAGAACCACCCAGGCCAGAATAATTTTCTTAAAATGGGTAACCCCGATATTTGCTAAAAAAATACTCACTACCACCATAACCATCGAAAAACATTTACGATCAAACCATTCCATCTTAAACAGGAAAAATAACCAAGAAAGAGCGTTAGTTGTAAATCAGTTTTGACAAAATATCAAATTCAATATGGACAATAACTTTTTTAATGGATGATCAAGAGCATATTGTTATTTTCTGTGTAAGTAGACGGAGAATATTGTTTAATCCAGGCATCAAGGTGGAAAGTTAAACCATGCGACCTGGAATTGCCAATATCATCTGATTTGAATTCTAAAATGCAGAAACGAGCAATATATGGGCAGCTGAAAAAATATCTCGGTGAAATTTTTAAATGTTTGGCAGCATAAAGGAATACAGTAAAGTTGACACTTGAGTCTTGCAAAGACAGAATTTCGAGAGTATACAGATTCCTGCATCAATTTTGCTGGGAACCTGGAGGACGTGTGGAGTACTATCTTTATATTGCAGTTTTTATTTTTTCTTTTGTTACTTTTTGCATTCTAGTATTGGGTAAAAGCCGAAAGGTAAAAACCGGGCAGGATTTTTCCCTGGCCGGCCGTTCCTTGACCGCCACCCAGGTCTCCTGGGTAATCATCGGGACCCTGGTGGGTGGGGTGTCCACCATCGGAACTGTTCAGACCGCCTATGATCATGGGATAACGGCATGGATTTTCACCCTGGGCAGCGGGATTTCCTGCTTTGTGCTGGGCTGCTTTTTTGCCGTGGCATTGCGGCGGGAACAGGTGGCCACAGTATCGGAATTTCTGGGGCGGTATTTTGGTGAACGGTTCCGGTATTATACCAGTTTTTTTAATTCCCTTGGCATGTTCATTCATATCATTGCCCAGTACCTGGCGGCCATGGCCATTCTTGAATCAGTGTTCGGATTCTCCCAGGGGGTGTCCATGGGGGTTACAATTATTCTCATGGCCGTTTTTGTGCTGTCCGGCGGTATTGCCGGGGCAGGGGCTGTGGGAAAAATCAAATTTTTCATGCTCTATGGTATCATGATATTGTCTGCAGGCCTGGCCCTTTACCGCGGTGGTGGAATCGGAAGTATAATTGACGGTTTACCGGCGGCAGGAGGGTATCTTGATTTTTTCGCTCCCGGTGTCACCCCGACCCTGGTGGATCTGGGATCAATGGTGGCTGGGGTATTGTCCACCCAGATTTATCTTCAAGCCATCTTTTCGGCAAAGACCGTCCAACAGGCCAGGAACGGAGCGTTTTTAAGCGCAATGGTTATTCCGCCCATCGGTATCCTGGGAGTCATCATCGGGCTCTATCTCCGGGCCAATTTTCCGCAGTTGGAAGGCGGCAGTGCCCAGGCCCTGCCGTTTTTCTTCAAACTGGCCCTGCCGCCTGCCGTTGCCGCCTTCTGTTCTGCCGGCCTGCTGCTGGTGATACTTGGAACCGGTTCAGGCCTGGTGCTCGGGGTGGCTACCAATCTGTGTCTGGATGGATTGCAGACCATACAGGGTAAAGATAAAAATTCAACCCATAGCCTTGCTGCGGCCAGGTTTTGTGCGTTGGCAGTACTGATCAGTTCTGCCGGTTTTGTATTCACCGGTTTTGACAGGGCCATTCTTCAATGGAGTTATCTGTCCATGGGGCTTCGCGGTGCATCCGTATTTGTCGGTCTCTGTGCGGCTATTTTCATGGAAAATCACCTCGGGTCAAAGGGGCTTCGGCCGATACTCTATTTTCTTCCTATAGCTTACCTGGCATTGAACTTTTAGTCTGAATTCATAATTCCCTGGCCCCCATTGATTTTTTGGTTACTTTTTGTCTGATCAGCGAGAAACAAGGGGGGCCTCTTTACCATGACAGGCTGGAACCTTGCCTGGGTACAGGCCTGAGACTGGAAAAATCAAGTCACCTTCCAACTTGTTTCAGAAATGGGGGGGTGACCCGCTTATGGATATCATGAATGATACCTAAGTCTGTTCATGATTTTGTGCAGGAAGTGAACAAGAAATGACTGAAATCGTAAGTATTCATCAATTTAACCGCCACATATAAATACGAAAGGACAATAGAAATGAGCCAAGACATAACATTCAAACTCAATGGTAAAGCATCTGATCTGAAAATTGACTTTCGGCTGGAAGACTCCCGAATCAAAAAAGACAAGCCAATCGACCCCAGCAAAATAAAAATAGAGGGTGGTACCGGTATACTGAAAATAAAGGTCGATGTGGGCCGCAGCGGTAATTTTGATGTTGCCGATTGGTATAGGCGTTTTGTGGGCGGGGATACACTTTACGTGATGCATGCCCGCGGCGGAAGCAATAAGCCAGATAAGTTGAACCTCGCGCTCAAGGGTTGGCTGATTATCGACAACGTTAAGTACCATGTCTGCTTCGGGCAGGGCCACTATTCAAACTGCAATAACTGGCATTTTTGCAGTTTTGACCTGCTCGCCCGCCAGGATAACAAGTCCGGATATCTGAACAACTTCTACTTTATGGATACCAGCGGCTCGGACGAGTTCCACATCAAGTACGCCAATGAAATCAACAGTGGAAAGGGCGTCGAGCTTTGGGGGTACACCGGCGCGTCCCCCGTATATCCACGCTTCGATATGGAAGGTGATACTTTTCACCCATTTTTCTACCAAGGCAGCGGACTGGGAAGCACCGGAACCATGAAACAGGGCAAGGCCTACGATACCACCGGGGTCTTTCCTGAGCATCGTGATTTCCATCTTCAGGCGATCTCAAGCGCGGGAGCGCAACTGACCGAGGTCAAATACAAAATAGACCGGCTAACCGGTGGTATTTCAGGAAACGACGTATCGAAACAGACCGTGGTTCAGTTTAAAGACAGCGCGGGAACGCCATGGCTGATGAACTATGGCATCTCTCATGCACCATCCCCCATCACCGATCAATCGTACAATTACCTGGGGAAGCGCAATCTTCGATGGTTGACCGACCTGGCGACTGCCTGCCCGGGCATCCGCTTCAATCAACTGGTGTTGCCCGGAGCCCACGACGCCGGCATGTACGAAATCAACGTCGATGGTTTTTTGTGGATCGAAGAAGCTGCCGCCGTGCTGCTCGCGTTGCTGATACCGGTTCCGGTATGCAACACCTCCCTCGCTGGTTTGTTGGCCGCCAACGGATTCGAGGTGGCCCTCGCAAATTTCTCGGTTACCCAGAAAGACACCGCTTACAATCAAATGATTAGCGGTACTCGCTATTTCGATTTACGGCCGGGCTACAAAAAAAATGGTGACGTCAATAAGACTTACCACATTCACAATTTCATCCCAGGGGCGCCCTTTGCTACCTTCCTTCAGGATGTGAATAAATTCCTAAGGGAAAATCCAAACGAAATCGCAGTGTTCCGGATTACAAGCTCCGGCATCGACAAAGATAAATTCACACCGCTTACCCAGGATCAGGTTGAGGACGTTGCCAAGGCTAATATCACCAGCGACGTCGGCTATGATTTCCCGTCGAATCTGTCAACCTTTGAGGCCCAGAGTTTAAGCGCCATAGCCGGCTCCGGCAAAAGGGTGTTTTTCCTCTATAACATCAGTGATGTTAACGACAGCTACAGCAATGATACATATTCCAAATCGCTTACTGATCCACAGCCTGTGATTCAGGCGTTGAATGAAACGGTGCAAAAGACCAGCAGTTCGCAAAGCCTTACAATGCTACAGCTGCAGAACACCGGTTCGGCATCGCTGAAACATTATATAAGCGACATCGCCATGAACAGTACCGAATGGATCAACGACCTGGTGGGTTCCAAAACCGGTAATATCCTTCAGGACACCAAAGGGATTTTTGACCACGCAACCTACAACTGGTTGACACAGAGCGACGTGATTGCCAGCATCCAGAAGCAGAAGTCCCTTGTGGTGATTCAAAACGATTTCGTTGATGTCGCCTTGGCAGAGCACGCCTATGCACTGTGCAAAAAAAGATTTGACATAACAAAGTAAAATCGGGGATTGAGGCCGCACAGGAGCGGCCTCAGCGTTTATATTCCCTCCTCTCCCACTGTCGAACCGCAATTCAATCACCGCTGGATGGTGGGGATAGAGGGAGGATAGCACGACAAACGGGGACAATGCACTGGGGCAGGGGACCCTTCAGCATACAATCATCGTTCAGACAACCAGTAAAAACTGTACTCCGGAATCACCAGAGTGTTTTTAAAGATCTCGGGACTTTCTCCCCTGTACAAATCGACAGGCGACCGATATTGAGTCCGCCAGCTGCCAATATCTTCGAGATTGAGATGCTGTGGTTTATTGCTGAAGTTGGCAACCACCAGTACCTGCTCACTTGGCTGTTGGATATGGTAACGTCCGAAAACAAAGAGATGTGGATTGTCGACTTCAATTAATTCACGATTATTAAAATCGGCAAAAACTTCAATTTCCTTCCGGACCGCAATCATCCGCTTCAGGGCACTGAAAATCTCAAACTCGATGGTTCCCGGGGTATTGCGCCGTTCCGCTTTATCCCAGTCAATGGATGGTCGGTGCACCCAGCGTGAATCTCCTTTCTTAAAAGGGTCTTCACGGTAGGAGTCATCGTTTAAAGTGCCAATTTCATCACCGTAGTAGAGAAGAGGGATTCCACCGAATGAGAGGATCATACCATGCAGTAAAAGAATCAATTTAATGGAAGCCGTGATGGCCTCGTTGTCTCCTGTTTCAACGGCATGTTGAAGTCCTGCCAGTGATGCCAGGGAGCCTGAGATACGCGAGTCACCTGTCTTCGGGTTCTCACCAAAAGGCAGACCCCTGGCGTGGGAATCATCATACTGTCCGGTAAAATACTCAATCAGATATTTTCGGTGCTGACTGGGATCATAGTTACAAAGCTGGATGTCACGATCATCAAAACCCAATCCGATATCGTCATGACAGCGTACATAATTGAGCCAGGTTGCCCCATCAAGTTTAACCGGCAGACTCCTTATCCCCTGGTTAAGCAAACGGGCATTTTTTGTTGCCACCGCGTCCCAAAGCAGTGCCATATATGTCGCATTATACGCAATCTCACACTCCTTTGCTATGACCGCATCTTCGCCGAAATATTTTATCACTTCCACTGGAGCGACAATAGCCTCGGCAATAAAAATAACCCCTGGTGCGGAAACTTGACAGCAGTCCTTAAGCAGCTGCAGAATCAGATGCGCTTCACGCTCATTTTGACAGGTGCTTCCGATTTTTTTCCATAGAAAGGCAACTGCATCAAGCCTGAGAATATCAGCGCCCTGGTTTGCCCAGAAAAGAATGATGTTGAGCATTTCAATAAAAACACTTGGATTGCTGTAGTTGAGATCCCATTGAAAATTGTTGAATACAGTCATCACCCAACGATTCATCTCTTCATCCCAGGTGAAATTTCCAGGGGCTGTTTCAGGAAATATTTCGGGCATGCTCTGCTCGAACATATCCGGGACATCCCGTGTTTCAAAGCAATAGTAATAGTCCTGGTATTTCTTTTCTCCTGCCTTGGCTTTCTTTGCCCAGTAGTGTTTGTTTGAGGTGTGATTGACAACAACATCAAGCACCAGCAGGATATCACGTTTTTTCATCTCGTCTGCAAGGGACTGAAGATCCTCAAGGGTTCCGACCTCCGGGTTTATCTCGCGAAAATCACTGACTGCATATCCACCGTCACTGCTTCCTTCAGGACAGCGCAAAATCGGCATCACATGAACAAGGTTGACGCCTAACTCCTGGAAGTAGTGCAGGCGCTGCTGGAGCATATTCAGGTTGCCTGCAAACCCTTTACAGTAGAGCGCCATTCCCACAAGCTGTTGACTGAGAAACCAGTTGTAATCTTTTTCCCTGGCAAGGTCGAGCTGACGGAGTTTCTCCGGGCGTTTGATATACTGCATCGCCATGATTTCCACCAGTTTTTGCGCCTGTTCTGCAAAATCATCTCGATTACCGTACAGTTTTTGAAACAGACAATGGATTCCGTAAAAGTTTGCACCCAGCCGGGTATAGAAATGGCGCAGATCCTGCTCAGAAATTTCAGGTTTGATACGGTTGAGAATATCGTTTAAAAGCGTGTGAGAGACTTGTTCGTACATATTTTTCCTTCAGGCATTACTCGCTTTAAAGCGAGGTGGTAAATTCATTATAAAAGTTCAAATCGTCAGTTGTAGCACCACGCAACCCGATTACCTTGCCTGCAAACTGCTGGGCATAACGAAGATTCAGATCAACAGGCAAATCTGCAAGAATTCCATGGATATAGACGGCACTAAATGCATCACCTGCGCCTACCGTGTCAATCAATAGTTCAATTTTATCGGGCACAAGGGAATGCATCTTTCCCTGTGCTGTTCTGACCATGGTGCCCTGTTCACCCCGGGTGACGATTATTTGCTCCAACCCACAGGCTGTCTGCAGTTCTGCCATCTGGGATTCGATCTCTTTTTCTGCCCCGACCAGCAGCTTTAATTCATCCTGGTTCATCTTTGCCCAATGCGCTTTCTGGAGCCAGGAAAAAACCTCGTCCTTCTTCCACCACGGTGCACGCAGGTTGACATCCATGAAAATTTTCAGCCGCGTATTCTGGATAATAGAGCTATATGCTGAGCGAGCGACCGGATTTCGCAGGCACAGACTTCCATGGTACAAAATACCTTGGGTGATTTTTCCAGACAACATATCATCAGAGATAAAGTCATAGGCGCAATTTTCAACAATCTCGTAATACGGCTCGTTGTTTTCGATTGTCACCTGAACCTTCCCCGTCGGGTGTTTGTTATCAATCTGAACCAGGGTGGTATCCAACCCCCATTTTTCCATGGCATAAAGAATCTTGCTGCCGGATGAGTCTTTTCCCACGCGTGAGATGAAACCGGGCTGATTGCCCAGGGCCTGTAGATGCCAGGCAACGTTAAACGGCGCCCCGCCGAGAATTTCTTCTCCGGTTGGGAAACAGTCAAAAAGTACCTCTCCAAAGATGTAAAGTCCAGCATGGTTTGTCATGATATCTTCAGCCTTTTTATTATCTGGGGTTCATAAAAGGCAATCCCCTGCAAAACACCGGCACAGTAATTACCACCTAAAGGAAAATCGTTCTCTTCAGCCACATAAAGAGACCCTTTACTGCCATTTTTCTCAGCCAGTTCAAGGGATCGTTTTTTAATCACCCGGTCAGCATTGGCCACAAGAACCGAGCGTATCTGACTTCCCAGCACAGGGAGATCATTACCGCTGTCACCGCAAAATATGGTTTCTTCCAGACCCAAATCAAGGTACTCCTGGAGAAATATGATGGCATGCAGTTTTGTTGCGTTTTTCGGGAGGACATCAAGTAACCCGACCTGCTCTGGTTCATCAATGCTCAGAATCAGACTGGCATTAACGCCCAGTTCTGCCAGAATCAGACTCGCCTGGTGCTCAATTTTTCCATGGTCGGCACTCAGAGGCAGATAATAACTGAGCTTATAATCGTTCTGTTTGCTGTTTTCCTGGAGTTTCAGCTCGGGCAGTCTGCTGAGTGCCTGCTGCAGCTGGTAGTGAGTTTTTCCCTGCCAGTCTTTTGCGATCTGCTTCTGCCATTGTGATATGGAAATCCAGTTGTCACAGGTCTTTTGATATATTTTTGTGCCGACGTCGGTAATTATAAAATCGGGTTCAGGCAGGTTGTATTTCTTTATGGCCTCTTCCACGAGCTGAAGGTGACGCCCGGTAACATAGGCCAAAACAATTTCAGGTAAGTTGCATAGCCTGCGAAACTGTGCCCGGGCATCGGGGTGTTCTGGGTGAAGACCGTTGGGTATAACCGTCCGGTCCATATCTGTACAGAGCAGTAATTTATTGGACATTGTCTTTTTTTGGGGTTTCCTGGGGGTCTTTACAGGTTGAAAAAAAATCGTAATATTCAAGGGCTTCAAGGATGCCTGCGGCATTTGGACGGCTTGAAAAATAGATTCGTTCAATATCATCCAACTGTGACAATTCCTCATGATGGCGATTTGCAACCACTGCCGCCAGGGTATTTCCCCGCATCATGTCTTCATCGGCTCCGGATCCGCCGGCAACAAAAAACGACTCAAGGGGAAGGTCCAACTGCTCTGCCACGTAACGCAGGGCCATACCTTTAGAGGCGCGTAAAGGTAGAATGTCAAGAAACTGACCAAAGGCCGTCTGGATAAAGAAGGATAATTCCTCCCTGTGCAGCGATTGTTTGATCTCCTCAACGTCAATTTCATTCGGGTCAATATAATAACTGATCTTAAACCGGCTCTGCTCACTGCCGGGTTGAATTTTCAATCCCGGCAGATCCATCAGAAGCGCCTTTATCTTTTTGGGTGACCATTGATAATCTATGTGTTTAGCCCAGGCAGTATCGGCTGCAAGGGTTGGTGCATGATAGATTTCGCTGCCGCTACTGGTAATGAGCACATCCGGCTCCGGTATCTTGTGCTTTTTCATCAGTTTAAGTGCGGAATCAAGGCGTCTTCCCGTTGCAATTATAAAGTGGCTGCTGGTGCGATTCTGCCTGAGGATTTCAGCAAGTTTTTGAAGCGACTGTGTCTTTCCTAACAGGTTCTGATCTAGGTCGCTCACAATCGCCCTGTCTCGATAGAGGCCGGCACGCTGTTTGACCGGAACGCGCAATAACTGCTCTGAGCGTTCCGCAATCGGTTTTACAACAGCAAGGTATTGCTTTGCATGGGCATCCCATGAATAATTTTCTTTAACACCCTGCAAACCTTGACTGGAAAATTCCTGCCATAACTCTTGATCTTCAATGAGCCTTAATATTGCTTCAGCAATGGTTTCCGGTTCCAGGGGATCGACTAAAAATCCATTTTTGCAGTTAGCAATGATATCCTGTGGACCACCGTCCTCAGTGGCGACGATTGGTAGTCCACTGGCAGCGGCTTCAATCAGGGTCAACCCGAAAGGTTCTGTTAAAGCCGGATTGACAAAAACGCCACCCGTGGCAGCCGCAATCCGGTAAATCATCGGCACCTGATCACGCTTGTGATGCTTTGGCAAGGTCACTTTTCCATAAAGATCGTAACGATCAATTGCTACCAATAATTCATGGAAAACCTCCTGGGCACCGTCTTCCAAATCATCAATATCATCACGGTTCCCCGCTATTATTATAAGGTTTGCCAGTTCCTGTAACCGCGGGCATATTCCGAAAGCTTCGATCAAAGCGGTGATGTTCTTGCGCCTGTCTGGTCGGGAAAGGGCAAGGACGATCGGTTTTTCGGGTGCTTTCAAGTGCTGGGTCAGCTCATTGAAAAAGGGTGTCAACATCTCTTCACCATTCCCGGGAGTGAACTGATTAAGATCCGTCCCCGGTGGAATAACCCGCATCTGATCCGGTTGATAGTGATCATACAGCTCATATTGCTCTACAATTTCCTGACGAGTACTTGTTATTACCCTTTCCGCAGAGGCCAGAGCCAATTCTTCTGCCTCAATTCGCCGGCTCATATTAAAGCGAGCGTCAATTTCCTTTGCTTTTAAACCGCTTGCCAGGAGCCGACTTCGTTTTACGCGGCCAAGGGAGTGACCCGTGTGAACTTGCGGTATTCCAAGAAGGCTGGCAAGGTGGGAACCAACGTACCCTGCGTCGGCATAGTGGCTATGAATAATATCAGGGAAACATTCGTGGCCATGGAAAAAATCCGCCAGATTGTCTGTGAAAAAATCGAGATGATCCCAAAGTTCTTCCTTGGCAAGGTAGGCCACAGGTCCGGCATCAATGCGAACGATTCGAAGTTTTTCTCCAAGTTTTTCTATTGGCTGGGCATAGTCACTGGAGACATTTTCATCCACAACGCGCTGGGTAATGAGGTCAACCTTTTTTATGCCGGGTTGTCTGGCAAGGGCCTGGGCGAGTTCAACGACATAAAGTGTTTGTCCGCCAGTGTCGGCATCGCGTCCCAGCTCAAGATTATGCCAACGGATCAATCCGTGTATGCTTAATAATGCCACGTAGAGACCGTCTTTTGATTTCGTCATAGGTAACTTTTCCCGTAAATTTTCGTTTTTCTGATGAAAACAGGATAGGACAGAAAGATGTTTTTTGTCAATAAACGCATTAAAAATTGTAGAAAACCTGAAATAAGACCCCAATCGGACACAGGCAGATCATGTTGTCTCTGTGCCCGGCTGGGGGATGCTCAATTGGGTGAGTGTTTCATATAACCCACATGTCCTGACGGACACAACGAAGATAGAAACTCGACAGAATAGGCGGGCGGAAACGGGTGTTACCCTGAACGGGTTAAATGGCAACGGTGGGCATGGACGCCCAAGGAGTTGCCATTTTCCTCGGAGCAGCCCACGGACGGGCTGCGAGAATGAGAGAAGGGTAACACCCGTTTCCGCCTACCGGTTTGAAGTGTGTTTCATATAACCGGCACGGCCGGAACGAGGTATGGCTCCGGCCTCAACGAATTTTGAAACACCTTCATTGACAATGCTTTGACGAGTGTTTCATATAAACCCACATGTCCTAGCGGCCACAACGAAATATGAAACACGATGATACAGGGCAGGCGATAGTACCATTCCGCCCCCTTTGGTTACCCGGACCGGAACGGTAAACGTCGGGGGGATTTCTGCCCTTCCAGACTAAAGCGCAGGAACTGCGGGCTAAAGTCCTCAAACAGCCTGCGCTTCTTAACGCCTGGAAGGGCAAAAATCCTATCCCCTTTGGTTTACAATGTTCCGATCAGGGAAACCAAAGAGGGCTCGAAAGTCGAGACTTTCACAATGATGTTTCGACATGCGTTTCTTATAAACCGGCATGGCCGGAGCGAGGTATCTTCACCGGCCACAACGAATGATGAAACGCCTCTGTTTACAATGCTTCGGTGAGTGTTTCATATAAAAAAAACCTAAAAGTTGGAATCAGACCTTATCCGGTAGTTTCCATGCAATGAGCATGAAAACAACCCCGATGGAGACGGCCAGTAAAGTCCCCGGTATAAAGGGCAGCAGCGGCTGGAAGGTGTCCGAGCCTGTCGCCAGCATAACTTTACCACCAGCGATCTTGTCAAACAACCATGAATCCTTGATGATGTCGTAGGACAGGGTGTAAATCAAGGCACCTACAAGGCCGCCGCCTACAAAAAACAGGGCATCTTTCCGACCGTCTGCCAGGGCAACCAGACCTGTTCCTGGGCAGTATCCGGCCACTGCAAATCCAAGTCCCAGCAGCGCGCCGCCCACAATAACGCCGATGTAGCTGCTTTTGACAGACAGATGTCCGGCGTCGATAACACCAACACTCATCAATAAAAATAAAAGGGTGCTGCTGATACCAATGGCAAACAAGATGGCCTTCATAAGGTTCAGGTCCGTGAGGCGCAACATGTTAATGATGTTCTGGGGATTGGTGGCGCCGACCCGCTGCAGGGCAAACCCAAAGAAAATTCCGAGTATGATGGCAAGAAAAATCGTCATAAAGTACCTCCTAATTCCTTTTGTAAACCATTATGGCTACTGGGACGGCTGCGGCAAAGGCTCCCAGGGCAAACAGGTAACCACTCAGGGATGTCTGCATCATTCCGCTCATCATATGGCCGCTGGTGCATCCTCCGGCCAGACGAGCACCAATGAGGACAACCACGCCTGCAAAAAAAACAGTCAGGTTGCGCAATGCAAAATTATTGCCGAAACGCTGGCGCCAGACTTCAGGGGCGCTTCGGTCGAGTGCTGTGGGCCTGGGGCCGCCCAGACGAGAGGATAAAAACGCCCCCGCGACCATGGCAATAACAAAAACAAAGCTGTAATTGAAAGGATTGGCCACGTTTTTAGCATAACTGCCGCCACTCTTGTTCAAATATGCGTTGGAGCTCGTGTAGCCCGATTTGATTGCAGCATCTTTTTGAACCACTGTGTCTGAGAACAGGTTCCACACAATACCGTCGGCAATGACAAACTGGGTGGACACCCCGATCGGTTTAACAAAAGCCACTGCAAGAAGGAATGAGGCTCCCAGCAGGAGCCCGCCTTTAAACCAGTTCAATTGTCCTTTCATAGGTATTACTCCTCAACGTTGGGGTTACAATAAATACAGTAAAGTGCCTCAAGTATTCTGGATACAGCCTTGCTTTTGAGACGGTAGTATATAACCTGGCTTTCGCGTCGTGTCTCCACAAGGCCTGCCTGGCGCAATCCAGCCAGATGCTGGGACAGGGCAGACTGACTTAAGGGGATGGCCTGGTTCAGTACACTGACCGGGCACTCTCCTTTCATCAGATGACACAGCACCATCAGGCGGCTGGGATGGCCCATGCTCTTGAGCAGCCTTGAGGCCTTTTCCGCGTTTTCTTCGAGTTTTCTGGGATCCATCTGTTCCATAATCTACGCCGATTATTATTAGTATTTTCTAATTTAGAATAAACTAATATACTTCTTTGTCAAGGTAGAAGTTAAAAAATATTACCAGACGGGGTTACACCACCAGATCGCGGGTCTGCAATTTTGACAGGGACTTAAGTGTATAAGATCAGGCCTGCCAGGACAGCGAGAGATCAGAATATCAATGTGTCGTATGCCAGCTTTGTTCAACCGTTCCAGTTGCTCAGAGAAATCCTTCAGGCTAACCCTTTGTTCATATATTCAAGGGACTGATCTTGGCCTGTTTGCGTTCCTAACCACAGGTGGTTTTAAGTCTTATCACGCAAAGATCTGGCCAGATAGAAACTCCACATGGTTAATGCCAGTTTGCTTTGGGCATAGGCATCACCCTCGGATAAATTTTCTTTTCCCGTTAGTGCTTCGTGGGACACCAGCGCCTGTGCTGCCGAACTCAGATTGATAATACGGGCATCAGACGCTTTTTTCAATAGGGGCAGCAACCTGTCAGTCAGGACATAGGGCGCCAGATAGTTTACTGCAAATCGTATGTCCTGGCCGTCTTTATTGCGGGATTCAGCACTATTATAAATTCCGGCATTATTAATCAGAACATCAATTTCCGGCACCTCGTTCTTTAATCTGGTCGGCCATCTGTCCCAGGGAATTTAAATCTGAAAAATCCGCTGTAAATCCACCGACGGTTTTGTTTTGTGTCTTTGATCTTATTTCTGAAATTGTTGCAGCAAGTTTATCAGGATTTCGCCCATGCAGATAAATACCATGGCCCTGTTCGGCCAGTTTGATAGCGGCAAGTTTTCCAATACCGTCGGTACTTCCTGTTATTAAGATGGTCTTTTGCATTTTTTATCTCCTTATTTTAACAGCACAACTTTCGGACTTCACTTTGATGATAGGGGGCAGGCTTGTGTTGTTAGGGGCTGAATCTTTTATCAGGCTCCATGTTTTTGACAACATCTTATCCGCTTTCTAAGCCGAACAAAAGTGCAATAATGCAGGCCTGACCCCATGTAAACAGCCAATCTGAAAGTTGAGGTAGTAATAATTTGTTTTTTTGCTATACTTTTTATAGTTACAAGAATAGTTAAGGTAGACGGAGAAAAACCCCCAGTGAAAGTAGAATATTCATTAACTGATTTTGGAAGAACACTTGTTCCGTTGCTGTATTCAATTGCCCAGTGGGGTGATTATGTAGTTGAAAATCATTTAAAAAAGAACATTTCCAAAAAAAATTGCAGGATATTGAAAAAAAGGGATGGTCATGGCCAAAAAAAAATTAATTGCCTGCCAGATTTTTGCCGATGAACTTTTGGCTGTTTTACCTGAAGTGTATAAAGATATTGAAATTACCTGGCTTGATCCCGGACTGCACATGAATATGGAAAAACTCGAAACCACCATAGAACAGGCGTTAAAGAATGCCGTGGCAGAAGGGGCAGATGCAAGGGTCCTTTTCGGCAATGGCTGCAGTCCGGAAATGTGCAATATTATCAGCAGACATGGCGGGAAAATCCTTGGGGCCAAAAACTGTATCGACGCATTCTGCCATGAACGTGTTGATGAGTTAGAGCAGAACCGAACTGTCATTATGACGCCCGGCTGGATCCGTTTTTTTTCCAACCTTATGGCGGAGGCAGGCTGGGATGAAGTGGATGTTCGCCAGAACTGGGGGCGTTATGATCGAATTTTACTGCTGGATACCGGCGTCAACCCGCTGTCAGATGAAGAACTTCTTGCATTTTATGACCTGATACAAGTGCCCATTGAGACACAGCCGACAGGCCTTGATTATTTCCGGGAAAAACTGATGGAAGTGCTTGGATAGATTTAAATTTAAAACGACAGAATCAACCGTTCAGGCGGTTAAAAAGGAGACTGAAAAGATTAAAGCAGCTAAAGCCCTGGTCATTGGTGGATATATCCCCTCTTCACAAATAGACGGGTTCACAAAGGCCTTACTTGAAAGATTCTGGTCCTTCAGACACCAGAAGAATCTTTTAAAAGGCAAACTGGTTGCCACTGTCCTGACCGGACTTGCGCCAGGAACCCTGAATGCTGTCAATCAGGCCCTGGCCGCAGAGTTCAAGGAATATGAAAACATGGATCTTATCGGGCAGGTAACCGTACAGGGAAATTGCTGACCGCTGCCATTTAACCCGCTTCGGGTAATACCTGTTCCCGTTCACCTTTGTTATCGGATTTTATTTTTTGTCGTACCAGCCGGAAAGCTAACCGCACAGGTCGAAATCTTTCATTCCAGGCCTTCCACCCGGCAGGGTACATACCGATGAAGGGGCGTACCAATGGGATCTCTATGGGTATTTTGGGTAAGCCGGTTTACGTTCATGCCATGGATTTTGCCTTTATGGGTAAATCCAAATCCGTGGGGAATCAGGACCATGCCCTTTGCAACCGCTTCACTGATCTCAATTTCACCAATCTCTGAGCCGGCAGCCGTGGTTATTTTTGCCATTGCACCGTCTCGCAGGTTTAACTTTTCGGCATCCTTATGATTTACAGCTATGGTGCAATCGCGTTTCCCTTGATTCCATTCCGGATTGCGCATCAAAGAGTTTATGGTGTATCGGGTGTGCCGGCCGGCATTGAGGACAAGGGGAAATTCATCGGGCAGTCTGAGATCTTCAGCTTCATCGTCGGGGGTTAGGGCCATTGCCTGGTCTGCAAGCTCTGGAATATAAATTTCCAGCTTCCCTGACGCAGTTTTAACGCAGGCCATGGGGTTGTCCGTGTTCACCTTGCCCACCCAAAGTCCCTGGGGTTTATCCAGCAATGCCTGGAAGATCTTATCGCCCTGGGCAAAATCGGGTTCAAACCCGGCCCGGGCAGCGTGTTCCCTGAACGGCTGGGGGGCTGTCATCAGCATTCCCCAGAAAGCCGCCTTGGCTGCACTGTCCCATTCTTTGCCAAGGGTTTTCGCCAGAACAAAGGGCATTGCCTTAAAGGCACGGGGTTCCTGGGTGGCCCAGGTCATCAGTTCTCCCCCATAGGCCATTCGGTCGCCTTTGGCAGCCGCCTTGAAAAGGGATTCCGGAATTTCAGGAATCAGCCCCAGGCGATCGGCCAGCAGGGTATGAATCTGGGAGGCTTCCAGGCACTGACCAGGCGGTGAAACCAAGGGTCTTCTGAGCTGGCAGAAAATCTTGGGATACGTCATGGGGAAGAAGGTGGTATCCCAGGATTCATAAAAGGAGCGGCAGGGAAGGATATAGTCTGCCAGGTAGGCTGTCTCGGTCATGACAATATCATTCACCACCAAAAGATCCAGATGGTTGAATGCCTTTTCATAGGCCTTTGTATCCGGATACGCCCGCAACGGATTGCAGGCAGAGACATAGACTGCCCGCAACCGTTGCGGATGATCAGAGAGAATCTCTTCGGGCATCACCGCCGGTGGGAACGCGCCCGCTGCTGCCGGCGGCATGTGAGTGGTCATGGTTTTCCACACTTTCGGGTTCCGCTCGTCTGCATGGAACCCCATGGGCATAACCATGCCGGGAATCAAATTTCCGCCGGGTGTTTGAAATACGCCGCACACGGCCCCGAGGATGTGGAGAAAATAGGAGTTCAACGTGGAATGGCGGCCCATATATATACCCAGGTCCTGGTGAAAACTCCAGCGTCTGGTGGTCATCAGATGGCAGAGTTCCAGGACCGCATCATATTCCAGGCCGCAGACCTGGATCGCCTTGTGGACGTCAACCCCTTTAAACCAGGGAAGAACCTGGTCCCAGCCATCCACGTGGTCTTTCAGATAGGCGCTGTTCTCCCAGCCATTGTCTATAATGATGGCGACCATGGCCTTGATGAGCAGGGCATCGGTTCCCGGGCGCAGGGCCAGATGAATGTCGGCAATCTGTGCGGTCTCACTTGTTCGAGGATCTATGGCCACAAGGGTTCTGTTCGGATCCTTGGAAATCTGTTTCAAAACAAGGGGGGCCCGGGGCATCTGATGGCTTTCCATGCCGTTCCATCCCCAGGCCACCAGCATCTGGGTGTTATGTTCGTCAGGACCGCTGATATTGTACTGCTTGCCCATGACCCGGCCCGTTACCCACCAGTGCCCTGAAAATTCCTGGCCGGATGAAGAATAGTAATATTTAGACCCCATGCCCCGGAGCAGACTGAGGCCAAACCCGGTTTCCATATGACCACCCTGGGAACTGCCTCCCATATAGGCCAGGGACCTTGGACCATGTTGACCCACTATCGCCTTCATTTTTTCGGCAATCTCATCCATGGCCTGGTCCCAGGAGAGGGGTTCAAATCTGCCATTCACCTTTTTTAACGGCTGGGAGATCCTGTCTTCCTGGTATTGATGATAGAGAACATTGAGGCCCTTTCTACAGGCATATCCCTGGCTTCTGGGGTTTTCCCTGTCTGGAAGCACTTTCACCATACGGCCGTTTTCAACCTGTACTTTCAGCCCGCAGTTCTGGGCACAGAGGACACATCCGGTTTGTTTCCATGTGGTCATAACTTGTCGTTCCTTGTATATTGGGTTGATGGTTTCACCCACGTGAAATCAGCTATAATTTTCGATAATGCGATCCAGAAAACGATGGATTACCCCAATCTCAGTATCCGTAAACCCATCGACCAGATCACTGTTGTATTCGGCAACCAGGGGCCGGGTCTTTTCATTGATATCCCGTCCCTTGTCCGTTAAAAAAATATGCGCAGCCCGGCCGTCTGTTTCCGATTGCTTTTTCACAATAAGACCGTTTTTTACCATTCGCTCCACAAGGGTTGTGGTGGCTGATTTGTTCTGGAAAAATGCTCTGCTTAAATCCTTTAGAAGACATCCATCATGTTTCAATAGATAAAACAGGGTAGCCGTCTGAACGACCGAAACACCAAGCCTGTTTGTTATTTCGCGATCAACATATTTCAACAAAATACGCTGGGAAATGTTGAGTTTATAAAAAATCCGTTTGTCAGAGGATAGGTTGTTTTGAGACATGTTCCTCCCCATTTAATAGATTGTTTTGGAATTGTTGTATTTTTAAAAACAGTGCACATATTACCTATATCTGTTTATATGTGTACTAATGTCAACATTTAGTTTTTAAGACCCAGGCCATAAGATACTTGCAATCCACATTTGTCAAAGAGGCCACAGAATCTTTTCGACAGTGGCGCGGCTATTTTTGTTATTACCAACAAAGATTTGATGCGTTCCGGGGTTACAAGTATTCCCGAAGCACTGCCCATGGTGCCGGGACTCCATGTTGGCCGCATTGATTCCAAAAAGTGGACGGTGAGCAGCCAGGGGGTTAACAACCGTTTTACGAAAAAGCTTTTGGTGCTGATTGATGGACGGTATAGTTTGACAACGATCCAGCACTTTCCTGATGGTTAATGATGGGTTCGTCGTTAACGCACAGGTTGGAAGGAATCTGGAAAGGATCTAAAGATATTAGAAATATCTTTTGGGTCTGCCCCGGGGTTCTGGGACAAAAAAGCGGCAATCTGGTTTGCCGCAAATGCAGCAGAAATGGAGGTGCCTGCGTAAATGCCCGGATCGGCCTTGTATCCCACCGGCATATTGGCAAACCCGGGAAGATAAGCGTCCACAAAGTCGCCATAATTTGAGTTCTCCCAGTTCTGGCCATCCGGTGCCAGGGCACCAATTCCAATGACAGACCCATAGGCCGCAGGATAAACGGGATTGCCCGTGGCATCGTTGCCGGCAGATGCTACAAACACAAGGCCCTTTGATGCGCCATATTCAAAAATATCGTTCATGAAATCGCTCTTTGTGTCTGAACCCCAGCTCAGGCTTACAACCCTTGCGCCATTGGCCAAAGCGAAATCAATCCCGTTCATCAGTGCTGTGCTGGACGTATATCCATTTTCATCAAATGTGCGAATGGCAATGACAGGATTAGCACTGTCAATTTTTTTTTCAGCTCCGAATGGAGTGACAATGCCCGCAGCTAATAGAGCCATCTGAGTGCCATGGCCCAGTGAATCAGAAATCGGGACATCGGGATTAAAGGCATCCAGGCTAGCAAGAAGATACTCGCCGGGCAGATTGCCCGACGCCAGGCCTGAATCAAGAACGGCAATGGGGACAGAACCATCGGATATGGGCTTGAAATTAAAGTTGGCTGTTATTTTCGAACCGGTCAGATATCGGTAGGGCAGGGCAATGGGGTAGGCATAATTGGGTTCCACCTTTTCAATGCCGGGAAGATCTTTCATTTGATCAACCAGTTCTGGGACATTTGCCTGGTCTGGCAGTTTTATCCTGTAAATGCCAAGGGCTCTGTTTTCTGCCATCAGTGTTCCACCAAACTGTTTCAAAATCGCATTCAACGCGTTGGGGTCCACCCCCGGCCTGAGTCGGATCAGGATTTCTGCCTTGACATACAGAGACCCGTCCTTGGGGTTGCGGGCAAGATCCAGGGTCGGATCCTTTTCTCGGGGCAGCATCGGATGTTTGTGACCCTGCTTGAAAATATGTATTTCCGTCAGCCGGGTACTGGATACCTCAGATACATACGTTGATTCCCATTTCAGGGCATGACTTAAATGTAATGGTGTTAAAATGGATTCCAGGGCCTTTTGAAGATCCTTGTCGTTTAAATCTGAGGTAATATCAGGATTTAAACCGGGATCAATCGATACTTTAATGCCTGTTTTTACAGCAAAATCATTCATCAGGGTCTGCAGTTTTACCTGATCCGCATGGAGGGTTATCCGATCATTTTGAAAGGCCAGCTGAAAGGCGATTCCAGGAGAGACGAACAGAGCCCACACCAGACAAATGATACAGCTGATTTTGAATGACGGTTTCATAACTGCCTTTATTTTTTTCAGAATCTTGATTGTTGAAATATTGTCAATCGGCACAATACATTTCTTGATATGGGTTGAAAAAAATATATACCTCCTGATAATCACGTTCCTCTTTATCCACCAGTTTAAGGTAATCACCAGCTGTCTTTAATTTAAACAGGCCCTCTAATTAAAATTGCACGTTTATGTTTTTTTATTCATCCCCGTTACAGAATTATGGTTTTCAAGGCATAAGAATTGATCGGGAAAGAAGTTCAATGTCTGGGTTGTCAGCTTTCACAGCAGCATCCAGGGCCCTTTGGGCCAACCGCCTTGCACCATTGACATCTCCCCATTCTTCAGCCATGCGGGCCGCCTGGTAGAATCGGTCTGCACCCAGATCGAATTGGTTGTCGGCTATATGGGCATCTGCTGCCCTGGCAAGGGCTGGACCCAGGGCACGGAACTGCCTGGACTCGCGCAGCAGATCGACCTGCTGTTCAAACATTCTGGCAGCGGTTCCATGAATTGATTTTCCCATGGCCAGGTGTCCCTTTAATGATGCCAGCCGGGCCTGCAGCAGTTTATCCGTGGGAAGAGTGGGACACGCCTGGATTTTTTCAATCATAGCCGTGGCTGCGCACCAGTCCTGACGATCGCATGCAATCCGACCGGCTATAAAGTCTGCCTGAATCATGTGTCCGGCAGTGGGCCTGGATCTTTTGTCAGTTTTCAATTGATAGAGGGCACCCTGGGCATCCGCAAGGTTACCTGCAAGATAGTCTGCCTTTGCCCGGAGCAGCAGAACATCGGCAATGGGCAGTCCCTGGCGGACAAGTTCAAGGCAGGCTTCGGTCAAAAGCGGGCGGGCGCGGTCATATTGCCCAAGCCCGATCAGGCAGGCAGCAAGGCTGACGGCTGAGTTTGCAATGGCATCGGACCTGGCTGTTTTTAGGGCGCGTTTGCGGGCAAGGGTGTAATAATCGACCGCTTCTTCCAGGCGGCCCTGGCTGAAGGCATTCCGCGCCCCAGTATAGTACTGGGTGTAGGTACTATCTTCAACAGCCGGCTTGTTCATTTTTGGCCCTGCGCACCCCGGACCCAGTCCAGCGGCAATACACAGCAAGACAGCCAGAAAGAAAGGACTAAGATTTAAAAAACTGGTGTATAAACCATTGTGTGAATTCATTTTAATCGCCTGTTCAGTCCACAGCCCCAAGCTCCAACACAGTTGGGGGGATGAAAAAGACGGGTCATACTTTGAAATTTCTTTTATTTTAGCGACCAAACCAAATTAAAAGGATTAGAAAACAGGACCCACTGGCAAGAGGATATAGCAATTCACACCATTTTAAAAACAATAAATAAAAATGAAATGGATTGGATTGGATTGGCCTGGAACGAAAAAACGTTACAGGGAAAGAAGTTCTTCAATTTCTTCCGGGGTAAGAACAGCGTTGTATTGTTGCCGTCTCCTGTCGCCTTGTCTTCTATATCTTTTTCGTCTGTCAACGCCCAGCCGTGATTTCATCAACGAGCGCAACCAGATGTGGAGGGGTCGGGGTTGGTCATTGGGATCTTCCCGAAAATCATGACGTCTTTCCATTTTGGATCGACGGTCGTTGATGATACGCCGGTCATGATTTCTTCGGCGATCTTGCTGTCCGGTTTGATTGCTTTGCCCGGTTCGATAATATTTATCTGTTTTTGTGCCCATAATACAATACTCTCGACGCTGATTCCCCTATCCTGATAACACATTTCCATCTCAACTTTCTGCAACGATTTTATAATGGCAGAACAATGAGGGGAAATTTTGTGAGAATTATGTGAATAAACGCAGGAAATGCAGATCCGCCTTTCCATGGCCAATGGTCCTGACTCCCTTTACCGTCGTTTCTGCCTGTGTGACACCAGCAGAACCGAGTTCATGTTTGACCGAGAACCAGAATCGCTCATGGTGTTTCCATCACCTCCCTGGCAGATATCGGTTCAGTCGACGGGTCGTCTTTAACATAACCGCGAATCAGCCAGTGCTGTTGAACGGCCTGTGCCAGGCGCTGAATTTCACCCAGGGTTGATTGCGCCTGGAAGATGACAGAAGACAGAGACTCGACCTGATCGTCGATGTGTTCAATGGTGGAGGACATGGAGGCGGTGACCTGTATCAGATTTTTACTGACTTGGTCAATATTCCTTAAGGTCGTATCTGCCGTTTGAATCGTTTGGGGAAGCAGGTCAAGGGAATCGTGGAGTCGCCGGGTGGACGTGCCGATCTGGGTGGCGGCAGACTGCAGGGCACCGGCTGCCCGGGTCGTTCCCTGGGCCATGTCATCGGCGTGGGTGATAAGGGTTTGAATATCATCGGCCATGTGTTTATCAGTCAGAACCCGATGGGCCATGCCCGTGCCAGTATCTATTTTTGCTGCAATGGACCCAATGGTTGCAACAGTCTGCAGGACGGGTTCTTCCAGGCGGGCAGTCAGCCGGGTATGGCCCTGTGCTGCCAGCCGGATGGCCTGGATGGCAGGCAGAATTTCGTTGCGGATCTGCTCCAGGGTCTCCTGCACCAGGTCACTGACAGCCCGGTCCACCACCGCTTCAATGGTGGCCTCCGGGGCCAGTGGATCTCCGGGGCGGCCGCTGATGTCAACAAAAGCATCTCCGGCCATTCCCAGCACCCGTTTGATGGTAACCCGGGAATCGGTGCCGATAAAACGGGTAAAATCATGGCGAAGGATCATCCGGGCCTGCATTCGATCCTGGGGCGTAATTTTAATATCTGTTATTTCACCGGCTTCGGTTCCAAGGACCATGACAACCGCACCGGCTTTCAGCCCATGGGAGCCTTCTTCAGGCAGGATGAGATGATAGACAACAGTCCGGTCAAACCAGTGATAGCTCTGTCCTTCAACATAGAGGACCGCAACCAGAATTATCAGGGCTACCAGGATAAAGGCACCGGTAACCTGGTTGATGTATTGATGGGTGAATTTTTTCATCAGGAGGGTTCCTTTGTGTCCACATGGACGCGTGCGCCATACATCTGAGCCTTGAGTGTCGGTCTTACCCCTGGATTATTCCAGACCGCCGTGTTGTCCGTCAACCATAAAACCGCAGCCCCCTGGCTGCGAACCACCCGAAGGACATTGAGCAGTGAGGGTAAAATCTCCGGATATACCCCATGGGTCGGCCGTTCCAGGACCACAAGTTTGGGGTTGCCCATGAATGCACGGACACAGGCACAACGGGCAAGATCCTTGCCCCTGAACGTGGACGGCAGATGAAATGGCAGACCGGGCAGACCGAACACCCTGGACAACTCGGCTGCCTGCCGGGCAATTTCATCAAAGGGCCGCCTCGTATGATGGAGCTGGCTGAGCATGATGTTCTGGTGGACTTCAAGATCATCCAGCCAGGGATTTCCCTCAAACACACGCCCGATGCTGCCCCGTTTTATGGCTGCCGCGTCAGGGGAAATTTTTTTCCAGTCTGAACCCTGGAACCTTACCTCACCCTTGTCCGGCGTTACAATCCCGGCCGCAAGATCGGCCAGGGGCAAACAGATATGCTCTTTTTCCAGCAGCACAATGGCAAGGTCACCGTTTTTAAGTGTAAAAGATATCTGGGACACACTTGAATCATACACATCATTGTCACTGAAGGTGACATCATCAAATTCAAGCAGGGTTTGTTTGTCTATATCAGAATCCAAAGGGTTTACCATGGTTCAATTCTTCTTTCATGTGTCACAGATAGGTCAGGACGGAAATGGTTACAGAAATGAGAAACAAGCTGACCGTTGAGCGGGTCAGGGCAAGGCTTGTTGCATTGGGAACCGTGGCACGGGTCAACGACAGGCAAAGGCCTTCTGAACAGCAGATAACAGTGGTTAACAATGGCGGGATCATACCGGTCAACAACAGGTTCAACAGATCCCTGGACTGGAGGGCGCGCAGAATCTGATCTAAAAAAATCTGGGGCGCCAGCAGCCTGAGTCCCAGGGCAAAACTGAACAGGTATCCGCTGACAAGGGAAAAAACAATGAACAGCAGGGTCAGGCAAAAAGTTGAAACCACCGTTGCCGTCACACGGGGCAGGATTAGATAGATCAAAGGATCAATCCCCTGTGCATCAAGCATCCTGACCTTCCCGGACACCGTCATCCCTGCCAGTTCAGATGTCATCTTAGACCCGTTTTGAAGAATCATGATCAGATTTGTCAGCAGCGGGGCCAGTTCCCGAACGACAACCACCACAAACAAAGGCCCCAGCCATTCGGTCTGTCCCAATTTTCCCAGCCAGAGTTGGGCCTGCATGACGACCAGGACCCCAATAAACAGGGCAACCAGTCCCACGGGAATGATGGTTTTTATACCCGTTTCCAGAAGCTGGCGGCTGAATGCTTTTCGAACGGTTCTGCGCCAGTGCCGGGGCTTTGTGGCCTGCACCAGTATGGTAAAGGCCAGGGCCGTCAGGTAAACAGCCATACTGACAAATGCGGTGGTGGATTTACCCAGGGCGCCCAGTAATCGCCACAGGGGATTGCCCATGCCCGTTTTCCTGCCCCCACGGAGCCATTTCATTGCTTGCCCTTGAGCAGATAGCAAGCCATCTCGCCCAGGTCAGCCACATAATATCCGCCGCGGGATTCGGTCAGAAACCCATGGTGTAACTGTTCAAACACATCCTGGGTAATCTGGATGCTTCCCGGCGGTGAGGAGGATTCCATTGCCTGGGCAGCACTGATTGCCGGCCCCCAAAGATCGTACCCCAGCAAACTGGTCCCGATGACGCCGGCCACGGCAGGACCACAGGCAATGCCGATACGAAGGGAAAAGGGGCCAACCCCTTCATCGTTAAGGTCAAGCATTTGAGTCTGCATCTTCAGGGCCACATCCGCCATGGCATTTATAGAATCGGCATGGGGTAACGGAGCGCCACCAATGGCATAGTAGGTAACACCCATTGATTTGATCTTTTGCAATCCGGTTTGTGTGATAATGTCGTCAAAACGGCTGAACATCTGTCGAAGGATTTCAATCTGGCGGGTTGGCGTAAGTTCCGATGTTATCATCGCAAAATTGTCAATCTCGGCCACAAGGATGGTCACATTTTCAAAGTTGTCGGCAATCTGAATTTCTCCTTGTTTTAACCGCTCGACAATGGATTCGGGAAGCACCCGCAGCAACAGGTTATTTGAATCCTCCCAGGCCTTTCGAAGTTCTATGCCTGTGCGGCGCAATTCAATCTGGGTGACGACCTGGCGTGCCAGTATGCCCAGCAATTCAACCTGTTCCACCGTCAATTTTCGCGGTTTCTGATCAATCACGCACAGCGTTCCCAGTTCGTTGCCCCTGGGCGTGATCAATGGTGCGCCTGCATAAAACCGGATGCGGGGATCCTTGAGTACCAGGGGATTGTCAAAAAAACGGCTATCCAGGGTGGCGTCCGGAACAATCATGATGTCGGGTTCAAGAATGGCGTGGGCACAGAATGCCTGATCACGGGGTGTCTCCTCCACATTTAAACCGATTTTGGATTTAAACCATTGCCGATCACTGTCCACCAGGGAAATAAGGCAGATGGGCACGCCGCAAATATGGGAAGCCAGTCGTGTGAGATCGTCATAGGCTGATTCAGGAGCAGTATCGAGGATTTCACACCTTTTTAAATCTGCCAGCCGCTCTGCTTCATTTTGTGGTAAAATTGCTTTCATTTGATTATCCCATTAAAAATATAAAAACTTCATTTTGTCAATTTTATCCAGGATATTGAGCATGTTGGCCAGAATTCAAACCTGTGAAAGAGGGCGGTTGATTATCTGGAACGTTTTTTCTTTTTTCTCAAAATAGACTTTAACCCTTCAACGGCAACCCGGTTTCCCTGAACCTCATTGGACAGGGCAAAGTTAACAGCATTTATGGCATCCAGGTTTCTTTTGTTTTTATCCTCAAATGGCTTTTGGTTGACCACTTCTTGAAAAATAGTGCTGAATTCTGTCAAACGCTCTCGCGTAAGCACTTTCTGGAAAACCACCTGGGGCTCTTCGGCATAACCGGCCTCATCAAGGCGTTTCAAGAGATAGGCAAGGGTTCGCACGGTTGGCTTGAAGCCAAAGGTCTGTTCCATGAGAACGGGAAAGGCCGGTGGTAAAACCACCTGGATGGATTTATCCCTGGTCACACTCTTTTTTCTTGTTTTTCGTGTGGTCACCACCTGATGGGCCTCTGTCTGCCGGCACAAATGTTCTGCATGGAGAGAAGCCGCCTGAAGATAGGCACTCAGGTTCTGGAAACCCGTGTGGATGTGCTCGGGAAGTTTGACGCCGCTTCGGCTGAGGGAATACCGGTACTTATGGTCAATTTCACCCCAGGCCTCTTCAAGTATGGTGCGCAATTGGAATTCAATCTGCAGTTTTTTTAATTCAGCAGGTGCATCTGAAAGCTCTCCAAGTGTCACCTGAAAATGAATGGAAGAGTACCCGCTATATCTAAGAGAAAGCCCATCAGGAATGCTTTCACCGGGGTCCACGGGCAAAATAAATGATCGTTTGTGGTCTGGTTTTCGAAGAAATTTCAGCATTTTTTCTTCGACCAGCAGCTCAAGATAGGCTTTGATTTTATCAATATCTGAAAGCCGAAGACAGATCAGCCTGATGCCAAGCAGATCGTTGATTCTTTCCTGAAAATTGTGCTGTGTTATCGGTGTTACACCCATTTCAAGATCTCTGTTTTCTTCGTCGATTTTTTCGATCAATCGTTTTTTTTCTTTGATTCGATACAGGATGGTATGGAGATTCTCCTTGGGCGAAGACGGGTCCTCCTTGAAGAACTGAATGATATATTCAGCAAGTTTCTCATATTTTTCTTTTTCCTTAAGAAAGGTGACTAGAATTGCTTCCTTTTGTCGCTTTCTCATATAAACGTTCTCCAAAAAGATCCTGGGCAATTTTTATGTAAAACTCCCACTGAAGAAACACCAGTGGAACTTTCTGGTTACAAATTTCGTTGCAGCCATAGCAGATACCCTTCCCAGGTTATGCCGGTTATATCAAGTAAGGGAATGGTTGTAAAGATGGATTGATAGACGCCGTCCATGGTGATTTACGCAGGCTATTTCTTTTCAAACGCCGTGTAATAGGGTAAGTATGGATAAAAACAGGTATGAATTCAAAAATAAGGGGAATGACAATGGGATTCGGACATTTCATGGTACTGGGAGCCCTTGCCCTGGGCTTGTTCTGGGGGTGTACCGGGAGGTATCCAACGGATCTGGGCACAGACAATGGTCAATTAAAATCCTGCCCGGGTTCACCCAACTGCGTTAACAGTCAGGCAGATGCGGCCGACAAAACCCATTTTATCCCTCCCCTGGCCTACACGGGAGCAACAGAAAAAGCATATTCCACGCTTGTATCTACCGTCCAGGCCATGGCGGGGAGCAAGATAACAGAAAAAAAAGAACGGTACCTTCGGGTAACCTTCACCACAAACTTGATGGGGTTTGTGGATGATGTGGAGTTTTATTTCCCAGAACAATCCGTCATACATGTAAGATCTGCTTCACGAAAAGGCTACAGCGATCTTGGGGTCAACCGGAAAAGGATGGAAACCATCCGATCAAGGTTTGAACAAATCCTTAAACAGGCGAACCAGTGATAGGTTCAAATGAAATTTTTAGTTGACACCGACATCATTCTCTCCCTTGGACCGTGGGGTGATGAGGATCTGGGCGTTCACCCCTATTCTGCGGCATGTTTTCATCGCCTTGCAAAAAAATATGGATGCACCCTCTTTGTCCACCCCTTGTCCCTTGAAACCGTGGGTCTGCGGTGTCAGGGAGACCGGGAAACGCAGATAAAAGAACAGATGGCCGCGTATGACAGGGTCGATGACACGGTCCCGCTGTCGGTTTTTGAACAGGATCAGGTGGGGTTCCCGAAAAAAGGGTCTGTCGATTATTTGGAAAACGCATTTCTGGCAGCAGTTAAAACCGATGGGGTTGATTTTCTGGTAACGGAAAAACCATCCCTGCATGCCAGGGCAGGGCGCCTGGGTCTCTCTACGCGGGTCCTGTTCCTGAGTGATGCTCTGGGGCTTGTTAAGGATCTCTTTGAAATTACGGCCCCGGACAGGCCAAGGGTTGAAGAAATTTGCTTCTCATTAATCCGTGAGCAAAACTCGATTTTCTGGACAATGGCAAGTCCAAAAGAACAAGATAACACTTTTAAGGCCCTGCTTGCACGATTGAGGAAAGAACAGGTCAATGCCTTTGTGATCCGGGATGGGGATAAATCCTTGATTGCCGGCATATGCGTAGTTGAACAGACCTTGGAAGGACCTGCCATACGCCTTTTCCATGTGGCCGATCCCTATCCCTTCAGTCGGTATGGTGCACTGCTGCTCAAGGCTGTTTTTGACAGGGCAACAGTCCATGGGGACGAACAGATCCGTTTTTCTGCGTTTCCCGGTCACAATAAAATTGCAGAATTGGTGCAATCCGTTGGGTTTAAGTGGACTGACCCGATGTCAATCCAGGTGACACCATTGATGGATAACAATACCTGGGTATTGCCGCTGACGCCCCTTTTTCATGGGACGCTTTTTCCGGAACTTGAGATGCAATTACCCCTGTTCCCATATTTTGGTCCCCAGGGCAATGCCATGGAGAGAGTCTGCCTGGTCAATACCCCTGCACCAGAAATTACCCCCGGAGACACGCTTCTGATCTTTCGTACCCAGGGACCCTGCGCCATCACAGCCATGGGGGTGGTGAAGGAAACCCTTGTTGCCACGTCTCCCCTTGGAATAGTCCGGTTTCTTGGCACAAGAACGGCCTGGAGTTATAGTGAAATCGTTCGTTTCTGCCGAAAAAGTCCCCTGGTGATTAAATTTGTCCAGGTGAAAACGTTGGGAAAGCCCCTGGGCCTTGCGGATCTAAAAACCCAGGGCGTCTTAAAGGGTCGTCCACGAAAAATTATGGGGGTAAACAACGAGGCAAAGGCGTGGCTCAAGGAAAAATTTAAAGGCCGATGACATGAAATGTCAAAATCTTTTTTCCCATGGTTAAATGGGCAGGCATCAATGGGTGGGTATGGCCGGAGCCGATATCAAGCTCCGGCCATGTCAGGTATCAATTTAATTAAAATCTATTTAAAGGATCGT